>NZ_JBXAMR010000007.1:0-340267 GCF_058800845.1 Variovorax sp. GW822-FHT04E09 | reverse complement strand
TCGCCTTTCTTTTGCCTACGTTTCTTTGGCGAAGCAAAGAAAAGTAGGTCGGCCGCCGGGCCGAGACCCGGCCCCGGGAAGCAACCTCACAACGCAGTCCAAAAATCTAGCGAGCGTGCGTAACCCCACCGTCCACAACCAATGTAGACCCCATCACATAGTCTCCAGCCCGAGAGGCGAGGTAGATGGCGGCACCAGCCATATCTTCGGGAGTGCCGATGCGCCCAGCAGGAATCCGTCCCTTGACCTCATCCCCATGATCCCGCGCATCCTTGTTCATATCCGAAGCGAACGCTCCGGGAGCAATCGCACTGACCACGATCCGATCCTGCGCCAACCGCAACGCCATCCGCCGCGTCAACTGAATCAACCCCGCCTTGCTGGCCGCATAGGAGTACGTCTCCTGCGGATTCACAGAAATCCCGTCAATAGAAGCAATGTTGATCACCTTCGACAGATGATCCGTAGCCGCCTTCTTGAGCATCGGCGTCAGCGCCTTGGTCAGGAAGAAGGGCGTCTTCAAGTTCAGGTCGACGACCTTGTCCCAGCCACTCTCCGGAAACTCTTCATAAGGCGCCCCCCAGGCAGCCCCCGCGTTGTTGACCAGGATGTCCAGCGCCCCTTCATGCTTCGCATAAGCATCGACCAGCGCCTGAGCCCCTTCCACAGTAGAAACATCAGCCGGCAGCGACACGCAATGCCCAAAAGCCGACAGCTCCTTCGCCGTCTGATCGCAAGCCGCCGCCTTGCGCGCCGAGATGTACACGCGCGCGCCCTGTGCCAGAAAGCCCTCGGCAATCATGCGGCCGATGCCGCGCGAGCCGCCGGTGATCAAGGCGCTGCGGCCCTTCAGCGAGAAGAGTTGGGTGGTGTCCATGTGCGTTTGTCTCCTGAGTGGTGGAAGAGAGGAAGTTCAATTCCCGTCAGGAGAAAGCTTAGTCCGCGACGCGCCCGCGCCGCGTCACCTAGGCGGCAGCTGCAGCAGGAGCAGAAGGCAGCGCCAACCGGCGCGGGCTCTCGAAGGTGCGCAAGGCGCCGCTCAGCGGGTCGACAAAAGCCAGCGACCGCGCCAGCAGCTGCAGCGGCCTGTCGAAGTCGTCGTTCCCCGCAGGCTGCAGCGTGGGATAGAACGGATCGTTCACGATCGGCAAACCCAGCGCCTGGCAGTGCACGCGCAGCTGGTGCTTGCGGCCGGTGACGGGCGAGAGTTCCAGCAGCGCATGGCCGTCGCGCGCCTCCCTCAGCACGATGCGGGTTTCGGAATTCGGCTCGCCGGGCGCTTCGCGCATGCGCATGAAATGGTCGTCGTCCACCAGCCGGCTGCGGTACACGGCGGGCACCGACGACACACCCTCGTGCCACGGCACGACGGCCTCGTAGTGCTTGTCGATGCGCCGCTCGGGAAACATCGCCTGGTAGGCGCCGCGCGTCTCGCGGCGCACCGAGAACAGCACCAGGCCCGAGGTATTGCGATCGATGCGGTGCAGCGGCACGAGGTCGTCCAGGCCGAGCTTGCGCTTCAGGCGCACCAGCAGGCTCTGCTGCACGTACTTGCCGGTGGGCGTGACGGGCACGAAGGGCGGCTTGTCGACCACCACGAGGTCGTCGTCCTGGTGCAGCACCAACTCTTCAAAAGGGATGGGCGTCTCGGCGTCGAGCGCGCGGTAGTAGTACACGCGCAGCGGCGATTCGTACCGCCGCGTCGCGGTGATGGGTACGCCGTGCTCGTCGCACACGTCGTTCGCTTCAATGCGCGAGAGCCAGGCCTCGCGCGAGATGGCGGGAAAACGCTCGACGAGAAAGTCGGCGATGGTGGGCCAGGGGCCGTAAGGCAGCGAGACACAACTCGGGCTCACGCCGTCGCGCGTGGGCATCGGAACGGGGAAGCGGGGGCGCGTCATGGCGCGGCGGCGTCCAGCACCGACAGCACCTCGGCGAACGACGGCCGTGCCGCCACTTCGGGCTGCAGGCAACGCGCCGCGAGCGTGGTCAAGGGCGAAGAAGAAGCCGCATCGTCGCAGCGCTCGGCCAGCTCTTCGAGCAGGCAGCCGAAGGCGCGCATTTCCACGCTCTGCAGGGCCTTCGCCAGTGCCGGGTCGAGCGCGCCGGTCATCCAGGCCGCGCCGAAGTCGCCGAGCCGTCCGCCGTTCTGCGCGTGCCACAGGATGTTGTGGGCGTACAGGTCGCCATGCAGCAGGCCGCGCGCATGCAGGTGCGCCATGGCCGACGCGATGTCGCGCGCGATGCGCAGCGCGGTGTCGGTCGTCCAGCGCGCGTCGTCGGCGTAGACGTCGCGGGTGCACGAGGCCAGGCTCGGTGGGCCGGCCAGGGTGCGGAACGAGGGCGGCACCAGCGCCATCACCAGGCCTTCGGTGCCGTCGGGGTGGCCGTCGATGCGGCCTTGCGCGGCGATCAGCGTCGGGTGCGCGCCGGCCGCGATGCAGGCCGCCATCTCGCTGTGCGGCCAGCCGTCGCTGGTGACGGCGCCCTTGAACAGCTTCACCGCCACGGGCAGCTCGGCGCCATCGGCCGTGGCTAGCGTGGCGCGGTGGATCACGCCCGAGGCGCCTTCGCCGAGCTTCGGGCCGAGCGTGAGGTCGCGCCAGTCGACGTGCGGCACGGTGGGCGCGTCGATGGCGGCGTCTTCGGTCGGCGCATCGAACGGGTTGCCCGCGCAGGCCAGCCAGGCCAGGCGCGGCAGGGTGGGCAGCCACTCGGGCAGCGCCTCGAAACGGTTGGCCGACAGGCGCAGCAGCTCGAGTTGCCGGCAGCGGGCCACCGACGGCGGCAGGGCGCGCAGGCGGTTGCCGGCCAGCATCAGCTTCTGCATGCGGGTGCAGTCGCCGAGAGTGTCGGGCAATGCTTCGATGGCGTTGTCGGTCAGGATCAGCCAGCGCAGCGAGGGCGGCAGCGCCTCGGCGGGCACGTGGGCGATGCGGTTGGCCTTGAAGCCCACGATGTCGAGCTGGCGGCACTGGCCGATGGACGCCGGCAGTTCCGTGAAGCGGTTGTCGGAGCAGAACAGCACACGCAGCCGGTGCAGCCGGCCGAGGTCGTCCGGCAGCGCGCTGAGCGCATTGCCCGTGAGGTTCAGTGTTTCGAGGGTGTCGGCGAGCGCAAAAATCTCGCGCGGGAACTCGGTGAGTCCGCACGAGAGGTCCAGTCGTCGTGCGCCAGCCAGCCGGCCGGCGCGCAGCTCAGCCAGCGTGTTCGACATTGTCATTCCCAGAGTCTATGCGGCCGCCGCCGGGCCGCCCCAAGGCGAGCCGCGCCTCCCCCTCGGGGGGAGTTACACGCAGCGAAGCGAAGTGAAAAGCCGGGGGGCCTCAGGCTGCGCCGAAGCGGTAGATGCCGTCGGCATCGAGCGTGCGCTTCACCTGCCCCGAGAACCACAGCAGGTGCAGGTGGGCCACGGTCTCGCCCATGGCGAAGGTGATCTGGTGCAGGTCGAGCTCGCGCTTGAACAGGATCGGCAGGCCCTCCGACGCCGTGATCGGGCGCGCGAGGCAGGCTTCGAGCAGCTCGGCCAGGCGGTCGCGGTGGTGCTCCTGCAGCTGGTCGACGCGGCGGTGGATGCCGGTGAAGGGCTTGCCGTGCGAGGGCAGGCCCAGCGTGTCGGCCGGCAGGGCCTTGAACTTGTCGATGCTGTCCAGGAACAGGCGCAGCGAATTGGCCTCGGGCTCGCCCGCGTGCACGCTCACGTTGGTCGAGATGCGCGGCAGCATCATGTCGCCGCCCAGCAGCAGCTTCGGCTCGGCGCAGTACAGCGCGATGTGCTCGGGCGCGTGGCCGTAGCCGCTGATGCAGCGCCAGTCGCGCCCGCCGATGTGGACGATGTCGCCGTCCATCATGCGCACGTAGCGGGCGGGCACGCTGGGCACCATGTTGGTGTAGTAGCTGGTGCGCGCGCGGATCTTGGCGATCGATTCGGGGTTGGTGAGGCCGTGCGAGGCGAAGAAGTCGGCCGCCGCGTCGCCGCCCGCGAGCGTGTCGCCGGCGCTGCACAGCACGCGAGCCACGTGGTAGTCGGTGGCGCTGATCCACAGCGGCGCGTTCCAGCGCTGGCACAGCCAGTCGGCCAGGCCGATGTGGTCGGGGTGCATGTGGGTCACGATCACACGCAGGATCGGCAGGCCCTGCAGCTGCGTCTCGAAAATCTGCTCCCACTGCGCGCGGGCCTCGTCGTGCGCGATGCAGCAGTCGACCACCGTCCAGCCCTCGACGCCGTCGATCGTGTCGCGCAGCAACCAGAGGTTGATGTGGTCCAGCGCAAAGGGCAGCCGCATGCGGATCCAGCGCACGCCGGGCGCGACTTCCAGTGCTTCGCCGGCGGCGGGCAGGGTGTCGCCCAGGGGGTAGTGGAGTTCGCGTTCGAGGAGGTTCATGTATGATTGACGTTTACGTAAACGTCATGGGTTGAGGCATCATTGTAGAGAATGCGCCGCCAACCTGCTGTCGCCCCCGCAACCCTTGCCGCCCATGCCCGCGCAGACCTTCACCATCAGCCAGCTCGCCAAGGAGTTCGATCTCACGACGCGCGCCATCCGCTTCTATGAAGACATGGGCCTGCTGTCGCCGGAGCGGGCCGGCCTGCAGCGCGTGTACAGCGCGCGCGACCGGGCGCGGCTCACGCTCACGCTGCGCGCCAAGCGCCTGGGCCTGACGCTGGTCGAGGCGAAAGACATCCTCGACATGTACGACAGCCCGCGCGACACCGTGCCGCAGCTGGAAAAATTCCTGGGCGTGCTCGGCGCCCACCGCGCGCAGCTCGAGGCGCAGCTGGCCGAGCTGCAGGCCAACCTCGCCGAAGTGCGCGAGCACGAGAAAAAAGGCCGCGCCACGCTGACCAGGGCGCAGAAGGCCGCCAAGGCCGTCCAGGACGCCCGAGGTGGCGAAAACACGCCCGACACGACGACTCACTGACAATAGACCACCATGCCCTCCGACAACCTCGACGACCTCTTTGCCCACAACCGTGCCTGGTCCGCCCAGATGGAGCGTGACCGGCCCGGCTTCTTCACCGGCCTTGTCAAGCAGCAGACGCCGCGCTACATGTGGATCGGCTGTTCCGACAGCCGCGTGCCCGCCAACCAGATCACCGGCCTGGAGCCGGGTGAAGTGTTCGTGCACCGCAACGTCGCCAACATCGTGGTGCACTCCGACCTCAATGCGCTCTCGGCGATCCAGTTCGCGGTCGAGCACCTGAAGGTCGAGCACATCATGGTGGTCGGCCACTACGGCTGCGCCGGCGTGAAGGCTGCGCTCAGCGGCAAGCGCATCGGCCTGGCTGACAACTGGATCCGCCACATCCAGGACGTGCGCGACCGCCACAGCGTGATGCTCGACAGCCTGCCCGAAGACGTGCGCGTCGACGCGCTGTGCGAGCTCAACGTGGCCGAGCAGGTGGTCAACGTGGCCGTCAGCACCGTCATGGTCGACGCCTGGGCGCGCGGCCAGAAGGTGCGCATCCACGGCTGGACCTTCGGCGTGCACGACGGCCTGCTGCAAGACCTCGGCCTGAGTGTCGAGGGCGACAAGCCGCTCGACGCCATTTACAAGGCCGCCGTGCAGCGCATCCGCTACAAGTGGAGCAAGCCGGCCGGCGCCTCGCCGTCGGCGCAGGCGGGTGCCGACGGCACCGAAGGCACCGAGACGCCGCCAGCCGCCTGAGTTCGCTGCCGCTGCCATCGCCGCCCCCGTCGGTATTGCCGCCATGTTCCCGCAGCGCCTCGATTCACCGCTGGCCTACGATATCGCGAAGGCGATGATCGACGGGTTCAACCGGCACTACCGGCTGTTTCGGGCCGAATCGGCGCGCGCCAAGCACCGATTCGAGACCGCCGACTGGCACGGCCAGCAGCGGGCGCAGCGCGAGCGCATCGAGTTCTACGACCTGCGCGTGAACGAGGCCGTGGCCCGGCTCGAAAAAGAGTTCAAGGCCGGCGACCAGCCCATGGAGGTCTGGCACCAGGTCAAGCTGCACTTCATCGGGCTGCTGGTGAACCACCACCAGCCCGAGCTGGCCGAGAGTTTCTTCAACTCGGTCACCACGAAGATCCTGCACCGGGCCTACTTCCAGAACGACTTCATCTTCGTGCGCCCGGCCATCAGCACCGAGTACATCGAGCCGCGCGGCGCACCCACCTACCGGCCGTACTACCCCTCGCAGGCCACGCTGCCCGACATCATCGAGCAGATGCTCGACGACTTCGCGCTGCAGGGCAGCTACGCCAACAAGCGGCGCGACGCCGAGCGCGTGGCGCACGTCATCCTGAACCGCTTTCACCAGGTCAAGCTGCGCGCCAATTTCCAGCTGCAGGTGCTGTCGGGCCTGTTCTACCGGAACAAGGGCGCCTACGTGGTCGGCAAGATCATGAACGGCTTCACCGAGATCCCGTTCTCGCTGCCCATCCTGCACGACACCCACGGCAAGTTCTACATCGACGCGGCGCTGTTCGGCGAAGACGACCTGCAGATGCTGTTCAGCTTTGCACGCGCCTACTTCATGGTCGACATGGAAGTGCCCTCGGCCTGGGTGCAGTTCTTGCGCTCGCTCATGCCGCGCAAGCCGCGCGCCGAGATCTACAACGCGCTCGGCCTGGCCAAGCAGGGCAAGACGCTGTTCTACCGCGACTTCCTGTCGCACCTGAACTATTCGAGCGACCGCTTTCGCATCGCGCCCGGCATCAAGGGCATGGTCATGCTGGTGTTCGACCTGCCGTCGTTTCCGTTCGTGTTCAAGGTCATCAAGGACTTCTACCCGCCGCAGAAGGACACCACGCGCGAGCAGATCAAGGGCAAGTACATGCTCGTGAAGCAGCACGACCGCGTGGGCCGCATGGCCGACACGCTCGAGTACAGCAACGTGGGCTTTCCGCTCGACCGCTTCGAGCCCGAGCTCATCGAAGAAATTCGCAAGTTCGCGCCCAGCCAGCTCGAGATCGGCGACCGCGACGGCAACGGGGAGATGGAGGTCGTGCTCAAGCACGTCTACATCGAGCGCCGCATGATCCCGCTGAACATCTACTTGCAGGAAGCCTTCGACACGCTGGCCCATCCCGAGAGCCCGGCCCAGGCCCGGCGCGCCAAGGACCAGCTGGAGCACGCGGTCATCGAGTACGGCAATGCCATCAAGGACATGGTGGCCGCCAACATCTTCCCCGGCGACATGCTGTGGAAGAACTTCGGCGTCACGCGCGGCGGCAAGGTCGTGTTCTACGACTACGACGAAATCGAATACGTCACCGACTGCAAGTTCCGCAAGGTGCCCACGCCGCGCAACGAAGAAGACGAGATGAGCGGCGAGGTCTGGTATTCGGTCGGCCCGAAGGACGTGTTCCCCGAGACCTTCGAGCCCTTTCTGCTGGGCAACAAGGACGTGCGCGCCGCCTTCATGGCGCACCACGCCGACCTGCTCGACGCCGCCTTCTGGCAGCACCACAAGGAACGCATCCAGGCCGGCCAGATGCTCGACGTGTTCCCGTACGAAGAGTCGCAACGCTTCCAGCACGAAGGCCACGCGACGCATTTCTGACCGCCCGTTTCCGATTTCTGTTTTCGCTTTTTCTTGACTTCACTTTCACATCCCTGAAGGAGACCTCCATGTCCGAATCCATCGTCATCGTCGGCGCCGCCCGCACCCCCATGGGTGGCTTCCAGGGCGACTTCTCGTCCCTCTCCGCGCACGACCTGGGCGGCGCGGCCATCAAGGCGGCCGTCGAGCGCGCCGGCATCGCGCCCGAGAGCGTGGGTGAAGTGCTGTTCGGCAACTGCCTCATGGCCGGCCAGGGCCAGGCCCCGGCACGCCAGGCGGCCTACAAGGGCGGCCTGCCCGACAGCGCGGGCGCCGTCACGCTCAGCAAGATGTGCGGCTCGGCCATGAAGGCCGCGATGCTCGCGCACGACCTGCTGCTGGCCGGCACGCACGACGTCATCGTGGCGGGCGGCATGGAAAGCATGACCAACGCGCCCTACCTCATGCTCAAGGGCCGCGGCGGCTACCGCATGGGCCACGACAAGATCTATGACCACATGATGCTCGACGGCCTCGAAGACGCCTACCAGCCGGGCCGCTCCATGGGCACCTTCGGTGAAGACTGCGCCGCCAAGTACAACTTCACGCGCGAGCAGCAAGACGCCTTTGCCATCGCCAGCGTGCAGCGCGCCAAGGCCGCCACCGAATCGGGCGCCTTCAAGGACGAGATCACGCCCGTCACCGTGAAGGGCCGCGGCGGCGACACCGTCATCTCCATCGACGAAGGCCCGGGCAAGGTCAAGCTCGACAAGATCCCCACGCTCAAGCCCGCGTTCAAGAAAGAAAACGGCACCATCACCGCCGCCTCGAGCTCGTCGATCAACGACGGCGCCGCCGCGCTGGTCATGATGACCGAGTCGCATGCCAAGAAGATCGGCGCCAAGCCGCTGGCGCGCATCGTCGGCCACGCCACGCACGCGCAGCAACCCGAGTGGTTCTCCACCGCGCCGGTCGGTGCCGTGCAGAAGCTGTTCGCCAAGACCGGCTGGAGCGTGAAGGACGTCGACCTGTGGGAAGTGAACGAGGCCTTCGCCGTCGTGCCCATGGCGCTCATGCACGAGCTCGACGTGTCGCACGACATCGTCAACGTGAATGGCGGCGCCTGCGCGCTGGGCCACCCCATCGGCGCCAGCGGCGCGCGCATCATGGTCACGCTGCTGCACGCGCTGAAGGCGCGCGGCAAGAAGCGCGGCGTGGCCACGCTGTGCATCGGCGGCGGCGAAGGCACCGCCGTCGCGCTCGAATTGCTATAACGCCAGGAGCCGCCGGCGCCCGGGAGAGGGCGCCGGACGGTTTTCCACCCCGGACAGTTCAAACAAAACCATGCGTAGAGCAGGAGATTTCATGCGCCCATCCCTTCACCGTACCGCCGTTGCCGCCGTGCTCGCTACCGCCTTCGTGGCAGGTGGCGCCTGGGCCCAGAAGCGCGACAACGTGCTGTTCCAGGCCGCCACCGACGAGCAGCCGGCGGTGATCAAGACGCTCGAGAAGCTCGTCAACATCGAGACCGGCACCGGTGACGCCGAAGGCATGGCCGCCGCCGGCGCGTACCTCGAAGGCGAACTGAAGAACCTCGGCTTCACCGTCACGCGCAGCAAGTCGG
This sequence comes from Variovorax sp. GW822-FHT04E09, assembly GCF_058800845.1. Classification (NCBI taxonomy): domain Bacteria; kingdom Pseudomonadati; phylum Pseudomonadota; class Betaproteobacteria; order Burkholderiales; family Comamonadaceae; genus Variovorax; species Variovorax sp. GW822-FHT04E09. The sequence goes on along the minus strand of NZ_JBXAMR010000007.1, from coordinate 331,130 downwards.
TCGGCCTCGTGGTCGGCGACAACATCGTCGGCAAGCTCAAGGGCCGCGGCGGCAAGAACCTGCTGCTCATGTCGCACATGGACACCGTGTACACCAAGGGCACGCTCGCCAAGGCGCCGTTCCGCATCGAAGGCGACAAGGCCTACGGCCCCGGCATCGCCGACGACAAGGGCGGCAACGCCGTCATCCTGCACACGCTCAAGCTGCTCAAGGACTACGGCGTGCGCGACTACGGCACCATCACCGTGCTGTTCAACACCGACGAGGAAAAAGGCTCCTTCGGTTCGCGCGACCTGATCCAGGAAGAAGCCAAGCTGGCCGACTACGTGCTCTCGTTCGAGCCCACCAGCGCCGGCGACGAAAAGATGTCGCTCGGCACCTCAGGCATCGCCTACGTGCAGGTCAACATCACCGGCAAGGCCTCGCACGCGGGCGCCGCGCCCGAGCTGGGCGTGAATGCATTGGTCGAGGCCTCCGACCTCGTGCTGCGCACCATGAGCATCGACGACAAGTCGAAGAACCTGCGCTTCAACTGGACTATTGCCAAGGCCGGCAATGTGTCGAACATCATCCCGGCCAGCGCCACGCTGAACGCCGACGTGCGCTACGCACGCAACGAAGACTTCGACGCCGCCATGAAGACCCTCGAAGAAAAGGCGCAGCAGAAGAAGCTGCCCGAGGCCGACGTCAAGGTGCTCGTCACGCGCGGCCGCCCGGCCTTCAACGCGGGCGAGGGCGGCAAGAAGCTGGTCGACAAGGCCGTGGGCTTCTACAAGGAAGCCGGCGGCAGCGTGGGCGTCGAAGAGCGCACCGGCGGCGGCACCGACGCAGCCTACGCGGCACTCTCGGGCAAGCCCGTGATCGAAAGCCTGGGCCTGCCGGGCTTCGGCTACCACAGTGACAAGGCCGAGTACGTGGACATCAGCGCCATTCCGCGCCGCCTGTACATGGCCGCGCGTCTCATCATGGACCTGGGCGCCGGCAAGTAAGCCACGCACCCACCGACAAGAAAGAACTGGAGACAACGCCATGCTGCTCAGCGCAGACCAGGAAGCCATCCGCGACGCGGTGCGCGATTTTTCGCAAGCCGAGCTCTGGCCCAACGCCCCCAAGTGGGACCGCGACCACAGCTTTCCGAAGGAAGTGCACCAGGGCCTGGCCGCGCTGGGCGCCTACGGCATCTGCGTGCCCGAGGAGCATGGCGGCGCGGGCCTCGACTACCTCACGCTCGCACTCGTGCTCGAAGAGATTGCGGCCGGCGACGGCGGCACCAGCACCGCCATCAGCGTGACCAACTGCCCCGTCAACGCCATCCTCATGCGCTATGGCAACGCGCAGCAGAAGAAGAAGTGGCTCGAGCCGCTGGCCCAGGGCCAGATGCTCGGCGCCTTCTGCCTCACCGAGCCGCAGGCCGGCAGCGACGCCTCGAGCCTGCGCACCACCGCGCGCAAGGACGGCGACGGCTACGTGATCGACGGCGTGAAGCAGTTCATCACCAGCGGCAAGAACGGCCACGTCGCCATCGTCATCGCGGTGACCGACAAGGGCGCCGGCAAGCGCGGCATGAGCGCGTTCATCGTGCCCACCGACGCGCCCGGCTACAACGTCGCGCGCCTGGAAGACAAGCTCGGCCAGCACAGCAGCGACACCGCGCAGATCAACTTCGACAGCTGCCGCATCCCGGCCGAGAACCTCATCGGCGCCGAAGGCGAGGGCTACAAGATCGCGCTCGGTGCGCTCGAGGGTGGCCGCATCGGCATCGCCGCGCAGAGCGTGGGCATGGCCCGCAGCGCCTTCGACGTGGCCGTGGCCTACGCCAAGGAACGCCAGGCCTTCGGCGGCGCCATCTTCGACCAGCAGGCCGTGGGCTTTCGCCTCGCCGAATGCGCCACGCAGATCGAAGCCGCGCGCCAGCTCATCTGGCACGCCGCCAGCCTGCGCGACGCCGGCCGGCCCTGCCTGAAAGAAGCCGCCATGGCCAAGCTCTTCGCCAGCGAGATGGCCGAGCGCGTGTGCAGCGCCGCCATCCAGACCCTGGGCGGCTACGGCTACGTGAACGACTTTCCGCTGGAGCGCATCTACCGCGACGTGCGCGTGTGCCAGATCTACGAAGGCACGTCGGACATCCAGAAGCTGCTGATTCAACGCGCGCTCGCCTGATCGATCACGTGAGCCGGCGCCGCGGCCGACCCTGGGGCCCGATCGCCGCGGCACTCGTGCTCGCGGCGCTGGCCGCCTGGAGCGTCGTCATCGAGCCGCACTGGGTGGCCGCGCGTGTCGAGCCCTTGGGCTCGGCGCAGTGGCAACCCCCGGCTGGCCTGAAGGTCGCCGTGGCCAGCGACTGGCACCTCAGCACGCGCTCGCTGTGGCGCGTGACCAGCGCCGACCGCGCCGCCGCCATCGTCGACCAGATCAACGCGGCGCAGCCCGACGTGATCCTGCTGCCCGGCGACTTTCTTGCGGGCTCCGGCGACGACGAAGACTTTTCCATCGAAGCCATGGCCGCCGTGCTCGGCCGCCTGAAGGCGCCGCAGGGCGTTTACGCGGTGCTCGGCAACCACGACTGGTGGCACGACGGCGAACGCACCGCCAAGGCCTTGTCCGCGCAGGGCATCCGCGTGTTGGAGAACGCCTCGGTGCGCCTGCCCGGGCACGACCTCTGGGTGGTCGGCATCGGCGACGACTCCACCGGCCATTCCCAGCCCGACAAGGCCCTGGCCGGCGTGCCACCCGGCGCCGCCACGCTGGTCATGATGCACGACCCCTTCAGCTTCGCCGGCATGCCGCGTACGCAGGGGCTCGTGGTGGCGGGGCACACACACGGCGGGCAGATCAGCGTGCCGGGCTACGGCGCCTTGGTGGTGCCCGGGCGTGCGCCGCGTGAGTGGGCCTATGGCTGGATCGCGCATAAGGACAACAAGCGGATGTATGTGACCAGCGGGCTTGGTGTGAGCATCTTGCCGGTGCGGTTCAACATGCGGCCTGAGTGGGTGATGTTTCGGTAGGCCCGTGCCAATCGCTGGAGCTTGACGGGGCTCTTCGAGACCGCTTACATTGCCTTCGCCTCGTGATGAGCGGGGCCGGGTTTAGCAGCCCGCTGACATCCTGCGACGAAAGCCGCAGTTACCGCACAGGGTCTGCGGCTTTTTCGTTCGTGCTCCTTTTTAGGCGGCTCGAATGGGAGGGCTCGCGCCCTGCCGGTTTCCGCAAGGATGTCCCGGTCTGCTAACCCGTTCGAGCCGCCGCCCTCGTTTAGCAGCGGGTGCGTCGGTTGTTGCAAATCGACATCCTTGGAGGCCTATGGCCACTGCTTCAAATACGGGTACCGACACCGGTTGCCCTTGCGCGCCTCAACGACCCGCTGCCTTGTTTAAGCCCTTTGAATGGGTTGAGGGCGAAGGGCTCTCTCCTTCACTGCAAAGCCATGCTGCTTTCGTCAACGATGCGCGTGATGTAGTGCAGGGCGCTCAGACGTTGGTACAGCTGCTCGGCTGGGATGAGGATCGACGCGACGCCGCTACTTCTGATGCAGGCGCCGCGCCACTTTTCGATGCATGTCAGCGCAGTTCGCTGCAGCGGCTTCTTGCGGCATCGCTGGGGCTTCTGCACGCGCGAATTGAAGCGCAGTGCGAGGCGTTGACTGAGTTGTAGCGCGGGCTCGAGGCTCGTGCAGAAAAAGGAAGGCCGTCTCAAAATATGCCTCTTGGGCGCACCGACCCGCAATTGCTTAGTACAGTGCTGCTACAGGAGAACACATGACTAAATACTACAGCGCTGAAGTGGAGGTCGTGCAGACCAAGACCATTTCAGTGCAGATCGCTGCCGACAGTGAAGCCGACGCCATTGAGAAGGCAAGAGAAAAGGCTCGCACTAAGGAGCCCGGATTTTCCCCTAAGAATGTGCAACTCACTTTCGTCGGAGAAAGCGAGATGGAGGTTGGTAGCCGCGTTGTTCACTCGATATTCGGTGCTGGAGCAGTGGAGGCGATGATTCCGAATGGGGCCGGACTCGGCTTTCGCGTTCAAGTCAAATTTGACCTAGGCGACACCAAGACCATACATGGGCCCGGAGGGCATTTGCTACCCGAGACACTCGTAAGTCGCGGATAGTCATTGCAGCGGTGTGATCTGCGGGGGCCGGATAGGAGATACAAGAGGCCAGCAGGCGTAGGGCAATCAGAGAGCTGTGGACCGGAAAAAAAGCGAAGAGGGCCTCCATGAGAAAAATATCGCCAACGGATGTGAGAAATGATTTCTTGAAGCAGCTTGTCGAGCTCGGCAGGTTTCACAACGCTTGCATGGCGGCGTTATCGACGGCATCCGATCAATCTAGGCTAACCGAACACAGTCTGCTGGCCGCTGCGGTCGCGTGGGAGGGCTTCGTTAGCGACATGTTTATCGCCTATATCAACGGCGACGCGACGCGCTTCAAAAAACACCTGAAAGACTCCTTTGAAGCACATGTGAACAGTGCAAGCACACCATCGAATGTCTACGTTTCGTTTGCCTCGCTTTCTTTCCCGCGTCACCTGACTAAAGAAGACGTTCAGCGGCTGGCGAACACCAGCGGGAACAACATCACGTTTTCCAACTTCGCCAAGTTGGAAGTCGGCGCAAAAAAGATGCTGGTGGCGGCTCATGCGCATAAGTTCACCTCGCTTAGCTCGCAGCAGAAGGCCGTGGTTGATGCCGTGATCGTGCTGCGAAATCATGTGGCGCACCGAAGCCGTCGATCGTCAGAGGCAATGAATACCGCTCTTAGCAAGGGAGCCCTACTTCATAGCGGCATCAAACGTGGACAAAACAAGTTTCACGATGTTGGCGCATGGCTGAAAGCCGTTCCTCCTGGGAGGGCCGACTCTCGACTCGGCACGATCATTGGCGCCTTGACTGCGATAGGTACGGCGTTCTAACGCCTTACCGAATTTCACGCGGAGGGGCTTGGAGGCCCATGTCGCCCTCACCTTCAGCCCCTGCCGCGCCAAGTGTTCCAATAGAGCCCTTCATGAGCGCCACCGACCCCACTCCCGGCCCCTGCCCCTGCGGCCGCACCGACCGTCGCGACAAGCCCATCGGCTACGCCCTGTGCTGTGGGCGCTACCTCGACGATTTCGAGAACACGCCGGCGCCCGACGCCGAATCGCTGATGCGTTCGCGCTACTCGGCCTTCGTGCTGGCGCGTGCCGACTACCTGCTCGCCACCTGGCATGCGTCGAAGCGGCCGGCGTCGGTCGAGTTCGAGCCGGGCGTCAAATGGCTGGGGCTGGACATCCGCTCGCGCTCGGTGCTCGACGCCGACCACGCCGAGGTCGAGTTCGTCGCCCGCCAGCGCGGCGCGACGGGCGTGGCGTTCCGCCTGCACGAGCGCAGCCGCTTCGTGCGCGAGGACGAGCGCTGGTTCTACGTCGACGGCGACCTGCACCAGCCCCCGGGTTGACGGCGGCGGGCTTCGGCCCGCACAATCGGCCCCGCTCCGGGGTGCACGCATGTGGCGTGCTGAGATGGCAAAGCTGCCGACCCGCGAACTTGATCCGGGTCATACCGGCGTAAGAAGAGCTGCACTCCCTGACTTCGGTCCGTCACTCCCTTTTCCGGTGGCGGGCCTCCCGAGGTCCACGAGCGATTGCGGAGCACCCTTTCCCTCAACAAGGAGTGCCTCCCGATGAATGCCCCCGACAAGTTCACCTCGCTGCTGTCGCTGACGCGCGAACCCTTTCCCGCGTCGCACAAGTGCGTCATTCCGGGCAGCCGGCCTGACCTGTTCGTGCCCGTGCGCGACGTGGCGCTGACCAACGGCGAAACCGTCTCCCTGTACGACACCTCGGGCCCCTACACCGACCCGAAGGTCGAGATCGACGTGCGCCGCGGCCTGCCCGACGTGCGCAGCGCCTGGGTCATCGAGCGTGGCGACACCGAAAGCTACGAAGGCCGCACGCACCACGCGCTGGACGATGGCGCCAAGAACGAAGACCGCGACGCGCAGCGCCTGGCCGAGCTGCGCGCCGGTGCCTCGGCGCTGCAGCGCACGCCGCGTCGCGCCAAGTCGGGCGCCAACGTCACGCAGATGCACTACGCGCGCCGCGGCATCGTCACGCCCGAGATGGAGTACGTGGCCCTGCGCGAGAACGGCAAGCGCGAGTGGATGGCCGAGTACCTGGCCAACGAGGAGCGTGCCAAGCGCGTGGCGGGCAACCCGATGGGCGCGAGCATTCCGCGCATCATCACGCCCGAGTTCGTGCGCGACGAAGTGGCCCGTGGCCGCGCGATCATTCCCGCGAACATCAACCACCCCGAGGTCGAGCCGATGGCCATCGGGCGCAACTTCAAGGTGAAGATCAACGCCAACATCGGCAACTCGGCCGTCACCTCGAGCATCGAGGAAGAGGTCGAGAAGCTGGTGTGGGCCATCCGCTGGGGCGCCGACAACGTCATGGACCTGTCGACTGGCAAGAACATCCACACCACGCGCGACTGGATCGTGCGCAACTCGCCGGTGCCCATCGGCACGGTGCCGATCTACCAGGCGCTCGAAAAGGTGGGCGGCGTGGCCGAAGACCTCACCTGGGAGATCTACCGCGACACGCTCATCGAGCAGGCGGAGCAGGGCGTCGACTACTTCACCATCCACGCGGGCCTGCGCCTGCCGTTCATTCACCTCACGGCGGACCGCATGACGGGCATCGTGTCGCGCGGCGGCTCGATCATGGCCAAGTGGTGCATCGCGCACCACAAGGAGAGCTTCCTCTACACGCACTTCGAAGACATCTGCGACATCATGAAGGCCTACGACGTGAGCTTCTCGCTCGGCGACGGCCTGCGCCCCGGCAGCGGTGCCGATGCGAACGACGAGGCCCAGTTCGCCGAGCTGCGCACGCTGGGCGAGCTCACGCAGATCGCCTGGAAGCACGACGTGCAGACCATGATCGAAGGCCCGGGCCACGTGCCGATGCACATGATCCAGGCCAACATGGACGAGCAGATCAAGCACTGCCACGAGGCGCCGTTCTACACGCTCGGCCCGCTGACCATCGACATCGCACCGGGCTACGACCACATCTCCAGCGCCATCGGCGCCGCGATGATCGGCTGGGCCGGCACGGCGATGCTCTGCTACGTAACGCCCAAGGAGCACCTGGGCCTGCCCGACCGCGACGACGTGAAGCAGGGGATCATTGCCTACAAGATCGCCGCGCACGCGGCCGACGTGGCCAAGGGCCACCCGGGAGCGCGCTCGCGCGACGACGCGCTGAGCAAGGCACGCTTCGAGTTCCGTTGGCAAGACCAGTTCAACCTGGGCCTGGACCCCGACACGGCGCGCGAATTCCACGACGAGACGCTGCCGAAGGACTCGAGCAAGGTGGCGCACTTCTGTTCGATGTGCGGCCCCAAGTTCTGCTCGATGAAGATCACGCAGGAAGTGCGTGAGTACGCGGCCAAGAAGGGCGTGGCCGAGGCGGCTGCCATGGCCGAGGGCATGGAAGAGAAGTCGAAAGAATTCATGGCCGGCGGCGGCGAGATGTACATCCCTATCCGCCCCGTCGCCTGAGGCCGTGAATGACCCGATAGCCTGAGTCTCCCCGTGCGGAAAGGGTGCGTTGCTACCATGGGGCCAGACCCCTGAACTCCTGCCTCGCAATGACCCCTTTCCCCTTTTCCGCCGTTCTCTTCGATTGCGACGGCGTGCTCGTCGATTCCGAACCCATCACCAACCGCGTGCTCGCCGACATGCTCGGCGAGCTCGGCTGGCAGCTCACGGCCGAGGAATCGATGAACATCTTCACCGGCAAGGCCGTGAAGGACGAGACGGCGCTCATCGAGGCCAAGACGGGCTTCAAGATCACCGACGACTGGCTGCGCGGCTTCCGCGCCCGTCGCAACGAGGCGCTGGACCGCGACCTCGTCGCCATTCCCCATGCACCCGCCGCCATCCGCGAAATCCATGCGCGCCTCAAGGGCCGCATTGCCTGCGCCTCGGGCGCCGACCGCCACAAGGTCGAGCTGCAGCTGGCCAAGGTCGGCCTGCTCGACTGCTTCGAGGGCCGCATCTTCAGCGGCCACGAGATGCCGCGCTCCAAGCCGCATCCCGACGTGTACCTGGCCGCGGCGGAAGCGCTCGGCGTCGACCCGACGCGCTGCGCGGTGGTCGAAGACACGGTCACCGGCGCAATGGCCGGCGTGGCCGCGGGCGCCACGGTGTTCGGCTACAGCACGGGCGAGTCGGGCCACAGCGGCCCGGGCGCGCTGCGCGCCGCGGGCGCCGTGGCCGTGTTCAGCGACATGACCGGGCTGCCCGCATTGCTGGCCGGCTACGGCCTGCAGGCGGCCTGAGTTTCTGGTGCAATGACGCCCGTCAGCGTGTGGCGCGCCCGTCGCCTTCACGCGCTCCTTCCCACGAATTCGCAAGGACCCCGCCCATGACCTCCGAGTACCAGACCGAGCAACCCGACCGCAGCGAGATCGACGCGCTCCAGGGCCCGGCCGTGGTGGAGTTCGGCACCAACTGGTGCGGCATCTGCAAGGCCGCGCAACCGAACATTGCCGAGGCCTTTGCCCAGTACCCGAACGTGCGCCGCATCAAGGTGGAAGACGGCAGCGGCCGCCCGCTGGGCCGTTCGTTCAACGTGCGGCTGTGGCCCACGCTGGTGTTCCTGCGCGACGGGCAACAGGTCGCGAAGCTGGTGCGGCCGGAAGACAGCCAGTCGATCGCCGATGCGCTGGCGTTGATCGATACGCCGGCCTGAGTTCCGTTATTCAGGGCGACGCTCCCGCCGACGGGGAGCCTTGCTCCGCGAATGTCCCCCGGGGCTTCGCCCCTCCTCCTTGATTTCGCTGCGCAAGGCACCCCATCGGCGTGAGCGTTGGGCAGTGCGGTTGGTCATCGACCGGCACAACGACAGCGCTCAGTGGGCGCAGGACACTGGGTGCTTCCCGCAGCGAAATCAAGGGGGAGGCCGCAGGCCGGAGGACATTCGCGGAGGGAAGTACCCGGTGGCCTGTGCACGCGCCCTGAACAAGCGCCCTACAGCCCCAGCTGCCGAAAATCCCGAGGCGCGTGCCCCGTCCACTGCAGGAACGCACGCGAAAAGCTCTTCTCGTTGCGAAAGCCCACCGCCAGCGCCACCTGCTTGATCGGCCGCGTGGTCCGGCGCAGTTGCTCGACTGCCAGTTCGTGCCGCACCTCGTTCTTCAGCACCTGCAGCGAGGTGCCCTCTTCATGCAGCTGCCGGTGCAGCGTGCGCCCCGACACATTCAGCAGCCCTGCCAGCGCCTCGGCCGTGGTGGCCTCGCCGGCGCGCGCGCGCAGCAGTTCGCGCACGCGCTGGCCCAGCAGGCGGTCGCGGCGGTACTGCAGCACCGTGAGCGGCAGGGCGCGCTTGAGCATGGTGCGCAGCGCGCGCTCGTCGCGCAGCAGCGGCAGCGCGAGGTAGCGCTCGTCGAAGCTGATGCTGGCCTGCGGCGCGTCGAAGTGCACGTCGGGCGTGAACATCAGCGGGTAGGCGTCGCGGTGCGGCGGCGCCGCGAACGGAAAGGTGGCCTGGCGCAGCGAGATGCGCGAGTCGATCGCCCAGCACACGTAGCCGTGCATGAAGCGCAGGCTGGTCACCAGGCAGAACTCGCGGAATGCGGGGTCGAGCGGGCGGTTCTCGGTGATGCGCAGCGTGGCCACGCCGCCGGCCACCTCCAGCGCGAGCGTGATGTCCTCGGTCAGCAGGCGGTGGTGGCGGCACCAGCGTTTCATGGCCACGCCCAGGTCGGGCGAGGTGAGCGAGGCGCGGCACAGCATGCCGTAGCTGCCCCAGGGCAGGCGGCGCGAGAACCAGCCCAGCGCCTCGTCGTCCAGCTCCTGCATCGCGTGGCCCGACAGCGCCTCGAACTGCGCGGCCGTCACCCGGGCGCCCGGGCGGGCCAGCTCGCGCGGCGCGATCTGTGCCGCCTGCAGGGCCTGCGCCGGGTCCTTGCCGTAGCGGGCATACCCTTGCACGATGGCTCGCACGAAGGCCATCGGCGTGACGGCGCGGGCGGGTCGCAGGAAGGCGGGGGACGACGTGGTGGAGGGCATCGCTCGTGGCGCAATTTGCAACCATTGTGGCGCCAATTGCGGCGCCACGAGGCGTAAGCTGCGTTTTTTCAAGCGCCATCCGCGCGGGCAGCCCTGCGCGCCGACCCTTTCAGAGGAGACAAGACTCATGCACGATTTCGGCCTCAACTTCGACCTGGGCGACGACATCGACGCGCTGCGCAGCGCGATCCAGGACTTCGCCGCCAACGAAATCGCGCCCCGCGCCGCCGAGATCGACCGCGACAACCTGTTCCCGCACGACCTGTGGCAAAAGCTCGGCGAGCTGGGCCTGCACGGCATGACGGTGAAGGAAGAATTCGGCGGCACGGAGCTAGGCTACCTGGCCCACATCGTGGCCATGGAGGAAGTCTCGCGCGCCTCGGCCTCGGTGGGCCTGTCGTACGGCGCGCACTCCAACCTGTGCGTGAACCAGATCCACCGCAACGGCAGCGAAGCGCAGAAGAAGAAATACCTGCCCAAGCTGGTGAGCGGCGAGCACGTGGGCGCGCTGGCCATGAGCGAGCCCAACGCCGGCTCCGACGTGGTGAGCATGAAGCTCAAGGCCGACAAGAAGGACGGCTACTACGTGCTCAACGGCGGCAAGATGTGGATCACCAACGGCGGCGACGCCGACACGCTGGTCATCTACGCCAAGACCGAACCCGAAATGGGCGCGCGCGGCATGACCGCCTTCATCGTCGAGAAGAACTTCAAGGGCTTCTCGGCGGGCACCAAGCTCGACAAGCTCGGCATGCGCGGCTCCAACACCTTCCCGCTGTTCTTCGACAACTGCGAAGTGCCCGAAGAGAACGTGCTCGGCGGCGAAGGCATGGGCGCCAAGGTGCTGATGAGCGGCCTGGACTACGAGCGCGCCGTGCTCTCGGGCGGCCCGCTGGGCATCATGGCCGCCTGCATGGACGCCGTGATCCCCTACATCCACGAGCGCCAGCAGTTCGGCCAGAGCATCGGCGAGTTCCAGCTGATGCAGGGCAAGATCGCCGACATGTACTCGACCTGGCAGGCCACCCGCGCCTACGTGTACGCCGTGGGCAAGGCCTGCGACCGCAACGACCATGCGCGCACCTTCCGCAAGGACGCGGCCGGCGCCATCCTGTACTCGGCCGAGAAGGCGACCTGGATGGCCGGCGAGGCGATCCAGACGCTGGGCGGCGTGGGCTACACCAAGGACTTCCCGGTCGAGCGGCTGTGGCGCGACGCCAAGCTGTACGAGATCGGCGCGGGCACGAGCGAAGTGCGCCGCATGCTGATCGGTCGCGAGCTGTTCAGCGAAACCGCATAAGCCGCGCTGCACACCCTCACCCCACCCTCTCCCCGCAGGGAGAGGGCGCCAGACAAGGAGACAAGACGATGCCACTGACGCAGAGCCTGGCCCAAGGCGCCACGGACGTCCCCCTCATCGAGCAAGCCATCGGCGACTTCTTCGACGACATGGTCGAGAAGCAGCCTGAACGCGAAGCCCTCGTCAGCCGCCACGAAGGCCAGCGCTTCACCTACCGCGAACTGCAGACCGCGTCGAACAAGCTGGCCAGCGCGCTGCTGAACCTGGGGCTCGTGCCCGGCGACCGCGTGGGCATCTGGTCGCACAACAACGTGCCCTGGGTGCTGATGCAGATCGCCACCGCCAAGGTCGGCCTGATCCTCGTGAACATCAACCCCGCCTACCGCACCTCGGAGCTCGAGTACGCGCTCAACAAGGTCGGCTGCAAGGCGCTGGTGACGATGGCGCAGTTCAAGACCAGCGACTACCTGGGCATGCTGCGCGAGCTGGGCCCGGCCAAGCTGCCGCTGCTGCAGCACACCTTCTGGATCGACAAGCCCGGCCAGGGCGACGAGCAGCCCGGCATGCGCCGCTTCAGCGAGCTGCTGGCCGGCGGCGATGCGGCCGACGCGCGCGTGGCCGCCACGCAGAAGACGCTGAAGGCCACCGACCCGATCAACATCCAGTTCACCAGCGGCACCACGGGCTTTCCCAAGGGCGCAACGCTCACGCACCGCAACATCCTGAACAACGGCTTCTTCATCGGCGAGTGCATGAGGCTCACGCCGGCCGACCGCCTGTGCATTCCGGTGCCGCTGTACCACTGCTTCGGCATGGTGCTGGGCAACCTGGCCTGCCTCACGCACGGCTCGGCCATCGTGTACCCGAACGACGGCTTCGACCCGCTCACGGTGCTCGAGACCGTGCAGGCCGAGAAGTGCACGGGCCTGCACGGCGTGCCCACGATGTTCATCGCCGAGCTGGACCATCCGCGCTTCAAGGAGTTCGATCTGTCGACGCTGCGCACCGGCATCATGGCCGGCTCGCCGTGCCCCATCGAGGTGATGAAGCGCGTGGTCAACGAGATGCACCTGGGCGAGATCACCATCGCCTACGGCATGACCGAGACCAGCCCCGTGAGCTGCCAGAGCAGCACCGACACGCCGCTGGACCGCCGCGTGTCGACCGTGGGCACGGTGCAGCCGCACCTCGAGGTGAAGATCATCGACCCCGAGACCGGCGCGATCATGCCGCCGGGCCAGTCGGGCGAGCTGTGCACGCGCGGCTACTCGGTGATGCACGGCTACTGGGAGGACGAGCCCAAGACGCGCGAGGCCATCGACGCCGAGCGCTGGATGCACACCGGCGACCTCGCCACGATGGATGCCGAGGGCTACGTGAACATCGTCGGGCGCATCAAGGACCTGGTGATCCGCGGCGGCGAGAACATCTACCCGCGCGAGATCGAAGAGTTCCTGTACCGCCACCCGAAGGTGCAGGACGTGCAGGTGGTCGGCCTGCCCGACAAGAAGTACGGCGAAGAGCTGTGCGCCTGGATCATCGTCAAGCCCGGCCAGACGGCCACCGACACCGAGATCCGCGACTTCTGCAAGGGCCAGATCGCGCACTACAAGGTGCCCAAGTACATCCAGTTCGTTTCCGAGTTCCCGATGACGGTGACCGGCAAGATCCAGAAATTCAAGATCCGCGACGCCATGACCGAGCAGCTCGGTCTCAGCCAAGAAAAGACAGCATGAGCAAACTCGAAACCAAACTCAACGCACGGTCCGCAGACTTCCAGGCGAACGCTGCCGCCATGCGCGCGCTGGTCGACGACCTGCAGCAGCAGTTCGCGAAAGTGGAGCAGGGCGGCGGCGAGGCCGCGCGCGCCAAGCACACGGCGCGCGGCAAGCTGCTGCCGCGCGACCGCGTGGCCGAGCTGCTCGACCCGGGCACGCCCTTCCTCGAAATCGCGCCGCTGGCCGCGCATGCGATGTACCTCGATGCCAAGGGGGCCGAGTCGGCACCGGGCGCCGGCATCATCGCGGGCATCGGTCGGGTGAACGGCGTGGACTGCATGATCGTGTGCAACGACGCCACCGTGAAGGGCGGCACCTACTACCCGATGACGGTCAAGAAGCACCTGCGCGCGCAGGAGATCGCCGAGCAGAACCGCCTGCCCTGCATCTACCTCGTGGACTCGGGCGGCGCCAACCTGCCGAACCAGGACGAGGTGTTCCCCGACCGCGATCACTTCGGCCGCATCTTCTACAACCAGGCCAACATGAGCGCCCAGGGCATCCCGCAGATCGCGGTGGTCATGGGCTCGTGCACGGCCGGCGGCGCGTACGTGCCGGCGATGAGCGACGAATCGATCATCGTGAAGAACCAGGGCACCATCTTCCTGGGCGGCCCGCCGCTCGTGAAGGCAGCCACCGGCGAGGTCGTGTCGGCCGAAGACCTGGGCGGCGGCGACGTGCACACGCGCCTGTCGGGCGTGGTCGATCACCTGGCGCAGAACGACCTGCACGCGCTGGCGCTGGCGCGCTCGGCAGTGGCCAACCTCAATGCGAAGGCCGCCGACACGCCGCAAGGCGCCGCGGTGCGCGCGCCCGACTTCCCGCGCGAAGAGCTGTACGGCGTGATCCCCACTGACACGCGCAAGCCCTTCGACGTGCGCGAGATCATTGCGCGCATCGTCGACGGCAGCGAGTTCCACGAATTCAAGGCGCGCTTCGGCGCCACGCTGGTCTGCGGCTTTGCCGAGATCGAGGGCATGCCCGTGGGCATCATCGCGAACAACGGCATCTTGTTCAGTGAGTCGGCGCAGAAGGGCGCGCACTTCATCGAGCTGTGCTGCCAGCGCAAGATCCCGCTGGTGTTCCTGCAGAACATCACCGGCTTCATGGTGGGCCGCAAGTACGAGAACGAAGGCATCGCGCGCCACGGCGCCAAGATGGTGACGGCCGTGGCCACCGCCAACGTGCCCAAGTTCACGATCATCATCGGCGGCAGCTTCGGCGCCGGCAACTACGGCATGTGCGGCCGTGCGTACAGCCCGCGCTTCCTCTGGATGTGGCCCAACGCGCGCATCAGCGTGATGGGCGGCGAGCAGGCCGCGAGCGTGCTCGCTACGGTGAAGCGCGACGGCATCGAGCTGAAGGGCGGCAGCTGGAGCGCCGACGAGGAAGAGGCCTTCAAGGCCCCGATCCGCCAGCAGTACGAAGACCAGGGCCACCCCTACTACGCCACCGCGCGCCTGTGGGACGACGGCATCATCGACCCGGCCGACACGCGCCGCGTGCTGGCACTGGGCCTGGCTGCGTCGCGCAACGCGCCGATCCCCGAACCGAAGTTCGGCATCTTCCGCATGTGACGAGGGGCACCGCATGAGCAGCACCTTCACCAAGCTGAACCTCGCCATCGACGGCGCGGTCGCACGCATCTGGCTCGACCAGCCCGACGCGCGCAACGCCTTCGACGACGTCGTGATCGCCGAGCTGACGCAGGCCTTCCTTGAAGCCGGCGCCGCGCCGCAGGTCAAGGCCATCGTGCTCGGCGCGAACGGCCCGGCCTTCTGCGCGGGCGCCAACCTCAACTGGATGCGCCGCATGGCCGACTACACGCGGGGCGAGAACCTCGCCGACGCGGGCAAGCTGGCCGACATGCTGCGCACCATTGCCGAGTGCCCCAAGCCCACCATCGCGCGCGTGCAGGGCGATGTGTACGCGGGCGGCATGGGGCTCGTGGCCGCGTGCGACATGGCCGTGAGCGTCGACACCGCGTGGTACTGCCTGAGCGAAGTGAAGATCGGCCTCGTGCCCGCGACCATCAGCCCGTACGTGCTGCGCGCCATGGGCCCGCGCGCGTCGCAGCGCTACTTCCTCACGGCCGAACGCTTCACCGCCGCCGAGGCGCACCGCATCGGTTTCGTGCATGAAGTGGTGGCCGCCGACGCGCTCGACGCCAAGGTCGACGAGCTGCTGAAGGCACTCACCGGCGCCAGCCCCGCCGCCGTGCGCGCCTGCAAGCAGCTGATCGCCGACGTGGCCGGCCGCGAGATCGACAGCGCGCTCATCGCCAAGACCGTCGAAGGCATCGCCGACATCCGCGCCAGCGACGAAGGCCGCGAGGGCGTGCAGGCTTTCCTGCAGAAGCGCAAGCCGTCCTGGCTCGCCGGCTGACAGCCAACCAAGGACCGCCATGAACGCACTCGACATGCCGCAACTGCTCGCACTGGCCGCCGCCATCGGCTGGGCCAGCGGCGTGCGTCTGTACCTCGTCGTGCTGCTGACCGGCCTGGTCGGCTACTTCGGCTGGGTGCCGCTGCCTGCGGGGCTGCAGATGCTCGCGCATCCGATCGTGCTCGCGGTCAGCGGTTTCATGGTGTTCGTCGAGTTCTTCGCCGACAAGATCCCGGGCCTGGACTCGCTGTGGGACGTGGTGCACACCGCCATCCGCATCCCCGCCGGCGCGGCGCTCGCGGCCAGCGTGTTCGGTGCCGACCATGGCGCCATGGCCGTCGTGGCGGCGCTGCTGGGCGGCGGCTTCGCGGCCACGGCGCATGCGGCCAAGGCCACCACGCGCGCGGCCATCAACACCTCGCCCGAGCCGTTCTCGAACGTCGGTGCTTCGCTGGTCGAAGACTCGATGGTGCCGGCCGGGCTGTGGCTCGCGGTGGCGCATCCGCTGGTCTTTCTGGTGCTGTTCGTCTTCGTGCTCGTGCTCAGCGTGTGGCTCATCCGCAAGAGCTGGCGTTTCTTGCGCGCGCTGTTCAGCCGCGTGGCACGCATCTTCAGTGGCCGGCCCGATCCGGGCGTCACGTCCGCCTTTCAACTGAAAAAGAATCCTCCGGGAGACACTCCGAATGTTTAAGAAGATCCTCATCGCCAACCGTGGCGAGATCGCCTGCCGTGTCGCAGCAACCGCACGTCGCATGGCCGTTCGCACCGTGGCGGTGTACTCCGATGCCGATGCGCACGCCAACCATGTGCGCGCCTGCGACGAGTCGGTGTACCTCGGCGGCAGCGCCCCGAAGGACAGCTACCTGCGCTGGGAAAAGATCCTCGAGGCCGCCAAGGCCACGGGCGCCGAAGCCGTGCACCCCGGCTACGGCTTCCTGAGCGAGAACGAAGAGTTCGCGCAGGCCTGCGCCGACGCCGGCCTGGCCTTCATCGGCCCGCCGCCCTCGGCGATCAAGGCCATGGGCCTGAAGGCCGAGTCGAAGCAGCTGATGGAAAAGGCCGGCGTGCCGCTGGTGCCCGGCTACCACGGCGCCGACCAGGACCCGGCGCTGCTGCAGCGCGAGGCCGACCGCATCGGCTACCCGGTGCTCATCAAGGCCAGCGCCGGCGGCGGCGGCAAGGGCATGCGCGCGGTCGACAAGGCCGCCGATTTCGAGGCCGCACTGGCCTCGTGCAAGCGCGAAGCCATCAACAGCTTCGGCGACGACGCGGTGCTGATCGAGAAGTACGTGCAGCGCCCGCGCCACATCGAGATCCAGGTGTTCGGCGACACGCAGGGCAACTACGTCTACCTGTTCGAGCGCGACTGCTCGGTGCAGCGCCGCCACCAGAAGGTGCTCGAAGAGGCGCCTGCGCCCGGCATGACCGAGGCGATGCGCAAGCAGATGGGCGAAGCGGCCGTGGCCGCGGCGCGCGCCGTGAACTACGTGGGTGCGGGCACGGTGGAGTTCATCGTCGAGCAGCGCGAAGGCGGCGAGATGAACTTCTTCTTCATGGAGATGAACACGCGCCTGCAAGTGGAGCACCCGGTGACGGAAGCGATCACGGGCCTCGACCTGGTGGAGTGGCAACTGCGCGTGGCCTCGGGCGAGCCGCTGCCCGCCAAGCAATCGGAACTGCAGATCCACGGCCACGCCATCGAGGCGCGCATCTGCGCCGAGAACCCCGACAACAACTTCCTGCCCGCCACCGGCACCTTGCGCGTGTACCGCAAGCCGCAGGCCACCGCCTTCCAGCGCAGCCGCGTGCGCATCGACGACGGCGTGCGCGAAGGCGGCGAGATCTCGCCCTTCTACGACTCGATGATTGCCAAGCTCATCGTGCACGGCAGCACGCGCGCCGAGGCGCTGGCCCGGCTCGATGCCGCGCTGGCGCAGGTGCAGATCGTGGGCGTGTCGACCAACGTGCAGTTCTTGCGCGGCATCCTGGCGACCGAGTCGTTCTCGACGGCCAACCTCGACACCGCGCTCATCGAGCGCGAGCGCGCCGTGCTGTTCGACCGTGAGCCGCTGGGCCTGCCGCTGGCCGCCGCCGCCGCCATCACGCGCACGCTGGTCACCGAGTGGCCGACGCAGCTGCCCGACCCCTTCGAGCGCCGCGACGGCTGGCGCGCGCATGGCGAATACAAGCGCCGCTTCGACTTCGAGTTCCGCGGCGCCGAGCACAGCGCACTGCTGACCTACCGCCGCGACGGCGGCCTGCACCTCGAAGTGGGCGGTGTCGAAGGCCCGCTCACCATCGGGCGTTTTCCCTCGGGCGAGTTCGAGCTCGAGTTCGCCGGCACGCGCCAGACCCTCGACGTGCACCTGGACGGCGCCACCGCCCACGTGTTCGCGTCGAAGGGCGCCACGCGCCTCACGGCCATCGACCGCCTCGCCCATGCGGGCGACACCCACGCCGAAGGCGGCCGCCTCACTGCGCCGATGCCCGGCAAGGTCGTGTCCTTCGCGGTCAAGGCCGGCGACAAGGTCAGCCGCGGCCAGCCGCTGGCCGTGATGGAAGCCATGAAGATGGAGCACACCATCGCCGCGCCGGCCGACGGCACGGTGGAAGAACTGATGTTCTCGCCGGGCGAGCAGGTGGCGGAGGGCGACGAATTGTTGCGAATGGCGGCTGCCGCTTAACCCCGATCCGGGCGCTCGCCCGTATCAGCGGTGGTAGTCATTCTTTTCAAGGAGTCCTGATGAGCCGCCGCACCCTTTCCATATCGACCTCCCGCGCCGCCGTGCGCCACCGCGCAGGCGCTGTCCTGCTGGCCCTGGCGGCCGCCCTGTCGCTGGCCGGCTGCGACCGCCAGCGCAGTGCCGAATCGGCCGCGCCGGCCTCCGCGTCCATGCCGGCGCCGCCGATGGGCTATGGCGGTGCCATGAAAGCACAGCGGGCGAGCGCACCGCAGGCCGAGATCGCCGCGTCGCAGTCCGACGAGGCGCGGGGCGGCAGTAGCGAGACCGCGCTGCAGCGCTTCCTGGCCGTGCGGCAGGACCTGAGCGTCGAAGTGCCGGCCGAACAGCTGGCCGACGCCTGGGGCAAGGTGCGCGACCTGTGCGGCACGCTGAAATGCGAGCTGCTGTCGTCTTCGCTGCTGCGCGAGACGCCGCAGCAGCCGGGCAACGCCCTGCTCGAGATGCGCGTGGAACCCGCCGACGTCGACAAGCTGCTCGGTGGCCTGGCCGGCGTGGCGAACGTGGTCTCGCACACCACCACCAGCGAGGACAAGACCTCCGAGGTGATCGACGTCGAGGCCCGCATCAAGAACCGCACCGAGTTCCGCGACAGCCTGCGCGTCATGCTGCGCGACACCGTCACCAAGCGCACCATGGCCGACCTGCTGGCGATCCAGCGCACGCTGTCGGACACGCAGGCCGAGCTCGACGCCATCGCCACCCAGCGCAAGGTGCTGGCGCAGCAGACCAGCAAGCAGCACATCCAGATCCAGTTCACGCCCAAGCGCGCGCTGGTGAGCGGCAGCGACGGCTACAGCCCGATGGCGCATGCGCTGCGCAACGCCGGCGACGTGCTGGCCGAAAGCGTGGGTGCGCTCATCACCTTCGTGGCCGCGGCGCTGCCGTGGCTGCTGCTGGTGGTGCTGCCCGTGGGATGGCTGGTGCGGGTGCTGTGGCGTCGTCGCCGCGCCAAGGTGGCGTGAGACACTGCGCGCCGGCCGCGCCCGACACAGCGCGGCCGCACGACAAGAAGGAGGGGCCGCATGGCGGGGCGATTTCGGAAGTTTCTTGCGGGACTGGGCCTGGGGAAGGCGCAGGACGATGGGGCGGTGCCTGCCTCTGTGCCGGCTGCGCCTGAACCGGCGCCACCGCCCGCAGCGCCCCCTGCACTGCGCTACACCTTCGACGTCAAACCCGCCCAGCCCATGGCGCGGTTGATCGCCGCCCCATGGGCCTCGGCGCCCCCGACGCCGCCGAAGCCCTTGAAGCGCCCACCACGGAACCCGCCCGCGCCACCCGTCGAGGCACCTCCGCCGCAGTTCGACGCGACACCGGACCTGCCGGAGCCCTTCGGCTACAAGGTCTGCTGGTTTGCCGTGCAAGCCTCGGACCCCGCACAAGTGCTCGATGCCCTCGGATGGGCGTCCGAAGGGCCGGCCAACTGGCACACCGGCATCGCGGCGGCCTACCGCCGAACGTCTGGCGGACAGGCCCCCTGGGTGTTCGCATCACCGCCCGTCGAGGGCTGGGTGTTGCTCGTGGGGGACGGCCTGCCGTATCCCGCCGTGTACCCGGAGGACCGCCTCGAAGGCATCGGGCAGGCCTTCGACGTGATCTTCACGCGCCTGAAGGACCACTTCGGCGAAGCGCAATTCTTTGGCAGCCACCGTGTCGCCGACTTCGTCACCTGGGCGCGCGCACGCCGCGGCGAGCCCGGGCGGCAGTTCTGCTATGCAGGCAGCAGCGGCGAGGTGTATGCGAACGTGGGCGCACAGAGCGCCGAGGAAGCCGCACTGGGCTTTGCCGTGCTCAGCGGACTGTCGCCGGTCGATGCGCGCGATCGGCTCTCGGACCTGCTCGAGGATGAATTCGCACGGGAGGCAGCGCTGGTCGCCTCAGGCATGTCGCGGCGCGACGCCGACCGCCAGGTCCGTCCGACTGGCCGTAGCGTCGTGCCCGGCGAAGAGGACGTCACGGCGCTTGCCGATGCGTGGAGTGTCGACCCGACGCAGCTCGACGAAGCGGACCGGGGTTACGTGCCGGGCGTGGGGTTGATGGCCCGCGTTCCGACGGACCTGGGGCAAGCGCCCGTCAGCCCACCACCACTTCACTGATCTGCATCACCGGCGCAATGTCGGTGTAGTTCTTCACGTCGCCCATGATCTCCTTCACGTGCGGGCCGAAGGCCTTCTGGAAGGACTCGACCGACTCGGCGAACACGTGGCACATGCCGACGTAGGTGGGCGGCGAGCCCGGTGCGCCGCCGCCCAGGCCCTTGTCGATGGTGTACGAGAGGCAGGCGTCGCCCATGCGGGCCTTGAGCATCGGCATGTGCTGGTCGCGGTAGTAGTCGTGGTCGAACCGCGCGCCGGGGGTGTGGGGGTACATCACGCTGACTTTGATCATGGAAGGTGTCTCCTGGGTGGCTGAATGCGGTCGAGCATAGGAGATGGCGCGCGACGCAACAAGCCGGTGCCTTCTAAGATGGCGCCCATGCGAATCTCCGTCTACCTCACCGACAACCGTCCCGATCCCTGGATCGATGGCCTGAAGGCCGAACTCCCCGAAGCCACCATCGAAGCCTGGACGCCCGGCGCGCCGCAGGCCGACCACGGCGTGGTGTGGGCGCCGCCCCAGCAGTTCCTCGACGAGCAGCCCGACCTGCGCGGCCTGTTCAACATCGGCGCGGGCGTCGATGCGCTGCTCAAGCTCAAGGTGCCGGCGCACACGCGCATCGTGCGGCTCGACGACGCGGGCATGTCGGTGCAGATGGCCGAGTACGTGTGCCACACGCTCATCCGCCACTTCCGCGAATTCGACGTGTACGAGGCCGATGCGCGCGAGGGCAAGTGGAGCTACCGCAAGCCGAAGCTGCGGCGCGACTTCCCGGTCGGCATCATGGGTCTGGGCGTGCTCGGCGAGCGCGTGGCCAAGGCCGTGGCGCAGTTCGAATTTCCGGTGCTCGGCTGGAGCCGTTCGCCCAAGGCGCTCGACGGCGTGCAGGTGTTCAGCGGCGAAGCGCAGTTCGACGAGTTCCTGGCCTCCACGCGCGTGCTGGTCAACCTGCTGCCGCTGACCGAAGCCACGCGCGGCATCCTGAACCGCACGACGCTGGGCAAGCTCAAGCCCGAGGGCTACCTCATCAGCATCGCGCGCGGCGGCCACCTGGTGGAAGACGACCTGATCCCGATGCTCGACGCCGGCCAGCTCGCGGGCGCCACGCTCGACGTGTTCCAGGTCGAGCCGCTGCCGGCCGACCACGCCTTCTGGCGCCACCCGAAGATCACCGTCACGCCGCACGGCTCGGCGCGCACGCTGCGCGAGGAGTCCATCGCCCAGATCGGCGGGAAGATCCGCGCGATGGAGCAGGGCCTGCCGATCGCCGGCATCGTCGATCCCGTCCGCGGCTACTGACGGCCCTGCGCCGACGACGACGGTCCGGCTGACACGCGGCCGGCGGGGGAAAACCCCGACGCTTTTGTTTTTCACATACGAGAAAATTTCTTCATGGTTGTGAAAACAGCGTTCCGCGTGATCGAGATCGTCGAGCTCTTTGCCCGGGAGAAGCAGCCGCTGGCCCTGTCCGAGATGGCGCGGCTGCTCGACATGCCGGTGTCCAGCTGCCTGGGCCTGATCCGCACGCTCGAAGAGCAGGGCTACATGTACGAGACCGGCCGCCGCCAGGGCTACTACCCCACGGGGCGGCTGCTGGCCATGGCGCAGGTCATCGCCGCGCACGACCCGGTGCTCGACCGGGTGAAGGCCACGCTCGAGGAGCTGCGCGACGCCGCCTGCGAAACGGTGGTGTTCGGCAAGTTCCGCGATGCCGAGCACGTCGTGTACCTCGACGTGCTGAGCGCACCGCAGCGCATCCGCTACACGGCCGAGTCGGGCGAAACGCGCCCCGCGTACGCCAACTCGCTGGGCCGCGCGCTGCTGTCCACGCTCGCGCCCGAAGCGCGCCGCAAGCTGCTCGAGGGCATGACGCTCGCGCCCCTCACCGACGCCACGCTCACCACCGCCGACGCCATCGAGGCCGAGCTGCAGCGCGGCGCCGCACGCGGCTGGTACGGCAACCTGGGCGAAAGCATTCCCGACCTGATCGGCCTGGCCTGGCCGCTGCGCATCGGCGGCGAGGCCTACGCGATCTCGGTGGCCGGCCCGCGCTACCGCATGGAAGCGCGCATCGACGACATCGCCGCGATGCTGCGCTCGGCGTGCCTCGCGATCGAACCCAAGACAGAGAACCCCCGATGACCGCAACCGCTGCACGCTACTTTGTCCGCGAGGACGAGATCACCGGCTACCACCCCGCCAACCACACCGGCACGCTGAACAAGCGCCTGATCGGTCCCGAGACGGTGGGGGCGAAGCAGCTCGAGGTGCTGGTGGGCCACATCCAGAAGGGAAAGGGCGCGCTGCCGCATGCGCACCCGGGCATCGAACAGGTCTGCTACATGCTCCAAGGCCGCGCGGTCGCCGAGGTGGGCGGCCAGCGGCAGGAGCTGCATCCTGGCGACAGCTGCTTTTTTCCGGCCGACGCGATGCACACCTTCACGGTGGTGAGCGACGAGCCGGTGCGCGTGCTGGTGATCTACAGCCCGCCGTACGAGGAATCGCCGGAGCGCGTGATCCGGCCCTGAACGACAACCCCGGAGACACAACCATGCAGACGAAGAACGCGACAGAAACAGTCGCGGTGGAAAGCCGCCGCCGTTTCATTTCCATCGGCGCTGCGGCGGGCCTGGCGGGCGCCGTGCCCTGGGCCTTCGCGCAGGACGGCGGTTACCCGAAGCAGCCGATCAAGCTCATCGTGCCTTTCGCGGCCGGCAGCGGCACCGACGCGGTGGCGCGCATCACCGCGCAGATGCTGGGCGAGGCGCTCAAGGCCTCGGTGATCGTCGACAACCGGGCCGGCGCCAGCGGCGTGATCGCGGCCGAGCTGGTGGCCAAGGCGCCGCCCGACGGCTACACGCTCTTCATGACGACCAACACCACGCACTCGGCCAACCCGAGCCTGATGAAGTCGCTGCCCTACGACCCGGTGAAAGACTTCGCGCCTGTCAGCCGCATGGGCAACCTGCCGTTCATGCTGGTGGTGAACAACGACCTGCCCGTGAAGAGCGTGGCCGAGCTGCTGGCCTGGGGCCGCGCGCATCCGGGCAAGCTCACCTATGCGAGCGGCAACAGCACCGGCATCGTGAGCGGCGCCACGCTGTCGCGCATGAGCGGCATCCCGATGCTGCACGTGCCCTACAAGAGCACGCCGCCGGCCATCGCCGACCTCATCGGCGGACAGGTGTCGATGATGGTGGTCGACCTTGCCGCGGGGCTCGCCACGGTCAAGGCCGGCAAGATGCGCGCCATTGCGGTCACCACGCAGGAGCGCACCAAGCTCTTTCCCGAACTGCCGCCGCTGGCCGACACGCCCGAGCTCAAGGGCTTCGACATCACTTCGTGGAACGGCGTGTTCGCGCCGGCCGGCACGCCGCGCGAGGTCGTGCTGAAGCTCAACAAGGCGCTGTCGGAGATGGCGAACGGCGCCGCCTTCCGCGAGCGTGTGACGAAGCTGGGCTTCGATGCGTTCGGCAGCACGCCGGAGGAACTCGGGGCGTTCACCGTGTCCGAGCTGGCGAAGTGGAAGAAGCTGATCCAGGCCGCGGGCATCCAACCCGAATGAGCGCGACCGGTTCTCTCGGCCCTCTCGAAGGCATCCGCATCCTCGACCTCACGGCCGTGGTGATGGGCCCGTACGCCACGCAGACCCTCGGCGACCTCGGCGCCGACGTCATCAAGGTCGAGCCGCCGTCGGGCGACAACCTGCGCGCCGTCGGCCCGATGCGCCATGCCGGCATGGGCGCGATGGCGATGCACCTGAACCGCAACAAGCGCTCCATCGTGCTCGACCTCAAGCAGCCCGAGGGCCGCGAGGCCTGCCTGCGGCTCGCGGCGGGCTGCGATGCGCTCATCTACAACACGCGCCCGCAGGCGATGGCGCGGCTGGGGCTCGGCTACGAGGCCGTGGCCGCGGTCAACCCGAAGATCGTGTACCTCGGCGCCTTCGGCTACGGCGAAGAAGGCCCGTATGCCGGCAAGCCTGCGTACGACGACCTGATCCAGGGCGCGGCCGGCGTCGCCTCGCTCTTCGCGCAGCAAAGCGGCGGTGCGCCGCGCTACGCGCCCGTCACGCTGGCCGACCGCGCCGTGGGCCTGCAGGCCGCCATCGCACTGCTCGCCGCCGTGCTCAGCGCGCAGCGCACCGGCCAGGGCCAGGCCGTGGAAGTGCCGATGTTCGAGGCGCTCTCCCAGTTCGTCATGGGCGACCACCTCGGCGGCCACAGCTTCGAGCCGCCGCTCGGCCCCACCGGCTACGCGCGCCTGCTCGCGGAGCACCGCAAGCCCTACGCCACGGCCGACGGTTACCTCGGCGTGCTCATCTACAACGACAAGCACTGGCAGGCCTTCTTCGACGTGATCGGCCGGCCCGAGCTGCGCAGCTCGCCGATGTTCGGCACGCACACGGCGCGCGCCGCGAACATCGGCGCGGTCTACGCATTCGTCGCTGAGGTGATGGCCACGCGCGGCAGCGACGAATGGATGGCGCTGCTCGAAGCCGCCGACATCCCGGTCGCGCGCCTGCACACCACCGAGAGCCTGCTCGACGACCCGCACCTGCGCGCCGTCGATTTCTTCCCCGAGTTCGACCACCCGAGCGAAGGCCGCATCCGCACGCTCGCGCCTGTCGGCCGCTACAGCGCCACGCCCGCGGCCATCCGCCGGCCCGCGCCGCGCATCGGCGAACAGAGCGTGGAGCTGCTGCGCGAAGCGGGCTATGCGGACGACGCCATCGACCGCATGCTCGCGCGCGGCGTCACGCTGCAGCCGGAACCCACGAAAGACAGCGAATGAATTTCTCCCTGAACGAAGACCAGCGCTCGCTCGTCGCGGCCATCGAGCGCCTGTGCGAAGACTTTCCCATCGACTACTGGCGCGACCACGACGACCGCGCCGTGTTCCCGCACGAATTCCACCGCGCCGTCGCCGACAGCGGCTGGCTCGGCATCGCGATGCCCGAGGCGCAGGGCGGTGCGGGGCTGGGCATCACCGAGGCGGCGCTGATGATGCGTGCCATCAGCGCATCGGGCGCGGGCATGTCGGGCGCCTCGTCGGTGCACATGAACATCTTCGGCCTCAACCCGGTGGTGGTGTTCGGCACCGAGGCGCAGCGCCAGCGCTTCCTGCCGCCGCTGATCGCGGGCACCGAGAAGGCCTGCTTCGCCGTGACCGAACCCGACGCGGGGCTCGACACCACGAGCCTCAAGACGCAGGCGGTGCGCCAGCCGAACGGCAGTTATGTACTGCACGGCCGCAAGATCTGGATCTCGACCGCGCAGGTGGCCGACCGCATGCTGATCCTCACGCGCACCACGCCGCTCGACCAGGTGAAGAAGCCCACGCAGGGCCTCACGCTGTTCTACACGGCGCTGGACCGCAGCAAGGTCGAGGTGCGCGAGATTCACAAGCTGGGCCGTGCGGCGGTCGACTCGAACATGCTCTTCATCGACGGCCTCGAAGTGCCCGAGGAAGACCGCATCGGCGAGGAAGGGCGCGGCTTCGAATACATCCTGCACGGCCTGAACCCCGAGCGCATATTGATCGCGGCCGAAGCCATCGGCATCGGCCGCGCCGCGCTGCGCATCGCTTCGCAGTACGCGCAGGAGCGCGTCGTCTTCGGCCGCCCCATCGGCCAGAACCAGGGCGTGGCGCATCCGCTCGCGCGCGCCTGGGCCAACCTGGAGGCGGCCGACCTGATGATGCTCAAGGCCGCGACGCTGTACGACGCGGGCGAGCCCTGCGGCATCGAGGCCAATGCCGCCAAGTACCTCGCGGCCGAGGCGGCGCACGACGCCTGCCAGAACGCCGTGCTCACACTGGGTGGCATGGGTTACGCGAAGGAATACCATGTCGAGCGCCTGCTGCGCGAGAGCTACATCCCGCGCATCGCGCCGGTCAGCCCGCAGATGATCCTGAACTTCATCGCCGAGAAGGCACTGGGGCTGCCGAAGTCGTACTGACCCACTTGCCATGAACGCCAACGCCACCATCACCCGCCATCTCGTCGTCCACGGCCTCGTGCAGGGCGTGGGTTATCGCTGGTCGATGGTGCAGGCCGCGCAGCGGCTCCGCGTGCGCGGCTGGGTGCGCAACCGGCGCGACGGCAAGGTCGAAGCGCTCGTGGCCGGCGAGGCCGATGCGGTCGAGGCGCTGGTGCACTGGGCGCGCCAGGGGCCGGCCGGTGCGCGCGTGGAGGCGGTCGATGTGAGCGAGGCCGACGCCACGGGCGATCTGCCCGACGGTTTCGCGCAGCGCGAAACCGTCTAGCGGCTGTTTTCCTGCGGGGCCGACCGGTTGGCACCATTTGCAACCCCACAGGCGCGCATTGCTACCTTCCGCGACTTGTGTACCAAGCAGCGCAAGCCCATGTGTCGGACAATCGAAGCCGGTTTTTCATCCCCCTCCCGCGACAGCGACACCAGAGACATCCCATGAAACTCCCCACCCAGGTCAAGCTCGTCGACGTCGGTCCGCGCGACGGCCTCCAGAACGAAAAGCAATCCGTCTCCGCCGAGGTCAAGATCGGCCTCGTGCACCGCCTGCAGGACGCCGGCCTGAAAGAGATCGAGGTCACCAGCTTCGTTTCGCCCAAGTGGGTGCCGCAGATGGCCGACAACGCCGAAGTGATGCACGGCATCGTGCGCAAGCCGGGCGTTCTCTACTCGGTGCTCACGCCCAACATGAAGGGTTTCGAGGCCGCCATCGCCGCGCCCCGCGAAGAATGGCCCGACGAGATCGTGGTGTTCGGCGCCGCGAGCGAGGCCTTCAGCCAGAAGAACATCAACTGCTCGATCGCCGAGAGCATCGAGCGCTTCGCGCCCGTGGTCGAGGCCGCGCGCGCCAAGGGCATCGCCGTGCGCGGCGCGATGTCGTGCACCGTGGGCTGCCCCTACGAAGGCGAGATCGCGCCGGCCAAGGTCGGCTACCTCGCGCAACTGATGAAGGGCATCGGCGTGCAGCGCGTGGACGTGGCCGACACCATCGGCGTGGGCACGCCGCGCAAGGTGCAGGCGGCCATGGAGGCCACGCTGGCGCACTTCGGTGTCGACGCCATCTCCGGCCACTTCCACGACACCTACGGGCAGGCGCTGGTCAACACGCTGGCGGCGCTCGAGCTGGGCGTGTGGAACTTCCAGTCGTCCTCGGCCGGCCTGGGCGGCTGCCCCTACGCCAAGGGCGCGACGGGCAACGTGGCGACCGAAGACGTGGTCTACATGCTGCACGGCATGGGCATCGCCACCGGCATCGACCTGGACAAGCTCATCGACGCGGGCGTGTACATCAGCGAAGCGCTGGGCCGCGAACCGAACTCGCGCGCCTCGAAGGCGATCCGCACCAAGCGCGCGGGCTGAGCCTTCCTTCTTTCTTTTCAGCGCCCGAAGGCGCGCAGCCCCAGCAGCACCACCACCGCCGCGGCCAGCAGCACGGTGGTGCACTGCCAGAAGAGCACCGGGCGGCGCTCGATCAACGGCGGCATCCGCGCACTCCAGAACTCCGGGCCCGGCGCGCGCAGGTCGTGCGCGAACTCCGACACCGCCTGCTGCCGCTTCGCGGCCTGCGGGTGCAGCGCCTTCTGCAGCACGGCATCGACCCAGGCGGGCAGCTCGGGCCGCAGGTGGCGCACGGGCACACAGCGCAGCCGCCCCACATCGGCTTGCGTGCGGATGCGCGACACCTGCAGGCCGTAGGGCAGCTGGCCGCACAGCATCTGGTAGACGATCGCGGCCAGCGAGAACAGGTCGGAGCGCGCGCTGCCGCCGTGGCCGGTGAAGTACTCGGGCGCGGTGTACTGCAGCGTGCCTTCGATGGCGAGCGCGCGGGCTTCGCCGCTGCCGTCGGCCAGGCCGGCCACGTGGGTCGCGGCCAGGTCGATGATCTTCACGGTGCCGGCGCGGTCGATCATCACGTTCTCGGGCCGCAGGTCCTGGTGCAGCATCTCCTTGCCGTGCAGCGCCTGCAGCCCGCGCGCCAGCTGCGCGACGATGCCGCGCACGCTGTCCAGGTCGGGCCGGGGGTGGTCGATCATCCATTGCGCGAGCGTGTGGCCGTCGACGTACTCCATGGCCACGTACAGGTGCGCGCGTGGGCGCTCGACGGCGCTGGCCTTGAGCACGTGCGGGCTGTCGATGCGCCGCGCCACCCACTCCTCGAGCACGAAGCGGTCGAGGTAGCCGGGGTCGTCGCGCAGGTCGACCGACGGCAGCTTCAGCACGGCGGGCTGGCCGGTGGCGTCGTCGGTGGCCAGGTAGACGTGGCTGCGCGCGCTCATGTGCAGCTCGCGCACGAGGCTGAAGCCCTCGAAGCGGGCCCGCGGCGCCAGCGCCGGCGGCATCGCCAGGCCTTCGCGCTGCAGCTGCGCGGGCGGCGCGGCGGCGTCGGGCAGCTCGTCGATGCGCAGCAGCTGCACCGTGATGTCGTCGGTGCTGCCCCGGGTGCGCGCGGTTTCCGCGAGCCAGCGTGCTGCTTCGTCGAAGTCGTCGGCGTGCAGCGCCAGCGCCTCGTGCACGGCGGCCGCGTCCAGGTGCGTGTAGGCGCCGTCGGTGGCCAGCAGGTAGACCTCGCCGACCTCGGCTTGCCAGCAGCGGTGGTCGATCTCCACATGGGCGCCCGCGCCCAGCGCGCGCCCGAGGTACGACTCCACCGACGACACGCGCACGCGGTGGTCCTCGGTGAGCTGCTCGAGCGCGCCGGCGTGCAGTCGGTGGATGCGCGCGTCGCCCACGTGCAGCAGGTGCGCGTCGCGGCCCTTGAGGATCAGCGCGCTGAAGGTGCAGACGTAGCCGCTGTCCTTGTCGAAGCGCGCGTCGCTGCGCATCGTCTGCGCGTGCAGCCAGGCGTTGGTGGCGCCCAGCACGCGCTGCGCCGCGCGCTGCACCGACCAGGTGTCGGAGGTGGCGTAGTAGTCGTCGAGAAAGCCGCGCACGGCCGCCGCGCTCGCCACCTGGCTCACGCGGCTGGAGCCGATGCCGTCGGCCAGCGCCACGGCGATGCCCTTGGACGCACGCAGCGCGCCCTCGGGCAGCATGGCGCCGTGGAAGTCCTGGTTGACCGGCGCGTGAAGCCCCGCCAGCGAATGCTGGCCGAGTGTCACGCGCAGCTGCTTGCGCGGCGGCGCGGGCATGCGAACGATGCGGTGGCTCAGCCGGCGACGCGCTTGGCCGCCGTCTTGTAGTGCGTGGCGTACAGCGTGAGGCCCACGAAGGTCAGGCCGCCGACGAGGTTGCCGATCACGGTGGGCAGTTCGTTCCAGATCAGGTAGTCCATGAAGGTGAACTTGCCGCCCAGCATCAGGCCGGCGGGGAACAGGAACATGTTGACGATCGAGTGCTCGAAGCCCATGTAGAAGAAGACCATCACGGGCATCCACATGCCGATGGCCTTGCCCGACACGGTGGTCGACATCATGGCCGCGACCACGCCGGTCGAGACCATCCAGTTGCACATCACGCCGCGAATGAACAGCGTGAGCATGCCGGCCGCGCCGTGCGCCGCATAGCCGACGGTGCGGCCTTCGCCGATGTGGCCGAGCTTCTCGCCGATGGCGTTGGGCGCCTCGCTGAAGCCGAAGGTGAAGATGATCGCCATGAACACCGCCACCGTGAGCGCGCCGGCGAAGTTGCCCACGAACACCAGGCTCCAGTTGCGCATCACGCCGGCCCAGGTGGCGCCGGGGCGCTTGTCGAGCACGGCCAGCGGCGCCAGCGTGAACACGCCGGTGAGCAGGTCGAAGCCCAGCAGGTACAGCATGATGAAGCCGACCGGGAACAGCATCGCACCCACCAGCGCGTTGCCGGTGTTCACGGTGATGCTCACGGCGAAGGCCGCGGCCAGCGCGAGGATGGCGCCGGCCATGTACGAGCGGATCAGCGTGTCGCGCGTGGACATCAGCAGCTTGGATTCACCGGCGTCGACCATCTTGGTCACGAATTCGGCAGGGGCGAGGTAGGCCATTCGGGGTCCTTGGAGAGAGGCTGAAAAAATCGGAAGAGGGCGAAGCGGCGTCAGGCCAGCGCGACGAGCACGCGGCCGTCCTCGACGCGCACCGCATGCGCGCGCACCGAGTGCTCGGGCGCCTCCAGGCATTCGCCGCTGCGCAGGTCGAAGTGGTTCTTGTAGAGCGGCGAAGCCACGACGATGCGCTCGCCCAGGCTGCCGACCAGCCCGCGCGAGAGCACGCTGGCGCCGGCCTTCGGGTCGACGTTGTCGATGGCGAAGAGCGAGGGCTCCTGGCCGACGCGGAAGATCGCGACATGCACGCCGTCGACCAGCGCGCACACGCCGGTGTCGGGGAGGATGTCGCCGGCGGCGCACACGGCGGTCCAGTTCAGGGTGTCGGTGGTCATGGGGTTTCCTTCGTTGTGGGTCGCTCAGGCGGCGCTGGTCTCGCGGCGTTCCTCGGGGCGCGCGGGGCGGTTCTGGCCGCGCTCCTGCACGAAGACGATGTGCTCGTCGGGCTTCTCGCTGTTGACGAAGGAGCGGAAGCGCTGGCGCGTGGCGGGGTCGTTCACCGCGGTCTTCCATTCGCACTGGTAGGTGTCGACCACGTGCTGCATCTGCGCCTCGAGCTCGGCGCCCAGGCCCAGCGTGTCCTGCAGCAGCACGCCCTTGAGGTAGTCGAGGCCGCCCTCCAGGTTCTCGCGCCAGGTGCTGGTGCGCTGCAGGCGGTCGGCCGTGCGCACGTAGAACATCAGGAAGCGGTCGATCATGCGGATGAGGTCGGCCTTGCTCAGGTCGCTCGCCAGCAGCTCGGCATGGCGCGGCTTCATGCCACCGTTGCCGCACACATAGAGGTTCCAGCCCTTTTCGGTGGCGATGATGCCGACGTCCTTGCCCTGCGCCTCGGCGCATTCGCGGGTGCAGCCCGACACGCCGAACTTGATCTTGTGCGGCGCGCGCAGGCCCTTGTAGCGGTTCTCCAGTTCCACGGCCAGGCCGACGCTATCGTCCACGCCGTAGCGGCACCAGGTGGAGCCCACGCAGCTCTTCACCGTGCGCAGCGACTTGCCGTAGGCATGGCCCGACTCGAAGCCGGCGGCGATGAGTTCTTCCCAGATGGCCGGCAGTTGTTCGACGCGCGCGCCGAACATGTCCACGCGCGCACCGCCGGTGATCTTGGTGTACAGGCCGTACTTCTTCGCGACCTGGCCCACGGCGATCAGGCCCTCGGGCGTGACCTCGCCGCCCGGCATGCGCGGCACCACGGAGTAGGTGCCGTCCTTCTGGATGTTGCCCAGGAAGTAGTCGTTGCTGTCCTGCAGGCCGGCCAGGTCTTTCTTGAGCACGAACTCGTTCCAGCACGAGGCGAAGATGCTCGCTGCGGTCGGCTTGCAGATGTCGCAGCCCAGGCCCTTGCCGTGCTTCGTGAGCAGGTCGGCGAAGCTGCGGATCTCGCCCACGCGGATCAGGTGGTACAGCTCCTGGCGCGAGTAGGGGAAGTGCTCGCACAGGTGGTTGTTCACGGCCATGCCGCGCTTGGCCATTTCCATCTTCATGACCTGCGTGACCAGCGGCACGCAGCCGCCGCAGGTGGCGCCGGCCTGGGTGCAGGCCTTCATCTCGGCGGGCGTGCACACGCCCTGGCCCACGGCCTCGCAGATCTGGCCCTTGGTGACGCTGTTGCACGAGCAGATCTGCGCGCTGTCGGGCAGCGCATCGACGCCCAGGCCCGGCTTGGCCTTGCCGTCGCTGGACGGCAGGATCAGGAACTCGGGCTCGTCGGGCAGCACGATGCCGTTGAGCGCCAGCTGCAGCAGCGTGCCGTACTCGCCGGCGTCGCCGACCAGCACCGCGCCCAGCAGCTGCTTGCCGTCTTCGCTCACCACGATCTTCTTGTAGACCTGCTTGCGCTCGTCGATGTACTGGTAAGCGCGCGATTTCGGCGTCTTGCCGTGCGCGTCGCCGATGCTGGCCACGTCGACGCCCATCAGCTTGAGCTTGGTGCTCAGGTCGGCGCCGGTGAAGGCGGCGTCGTCCTGGCCAGCGATGTGGCGCGCGGCCACGCGGGCCATGTCGTAGCCCGGCGCGACGAGGCCGAAGGTCTGTTCGTTCCACGCCGCGCATTCGCCAATGGCGTAGACGTTGCGGTCGCTGGTGCGGCAGTGACTGTCGATCGCCACGCCGCCGCGCGGGCCCACGGCCAGCAGGCTCTGGCGTGCCAGTTCGTCGCGCGGGCGGATGCCGGCGGAGAACACGATCATGTCGGTCTCCAGGTGCGTGCCGTCGGCGAACACCATGCGGTGCCGTGCGCTCGCGCCGTCGACGATCTCCACCGTGTTGCGGCCGGTGTGCACGTGCAGGCCCAGCGCCTCGATGCTGCCGCGCAATGCACGGCCGCCGCCTTCGTCGACCTGCACCGCCATCAGGCGCGGTGCGAACTCGACCACGTGCGTTTCCAGGCCCATGTCGCGCAGCGCCTTGGCGCATTCCAGGCCCAGCAGGCCGCCGCCCACCACCACGCCGCTGCGCGACTTCGCGCCGCAGGCCTTCATGGCGTCCAGGTCCTCGATGGTGCGGTAGACAAAGCAGTTCGGCCGGTCGCGGCCCGGCACGGCCGGCACGAAGGGGTTGGAGCCGGTGGCCAGCACCAGCTTGTCGTAGGCGATCACCTCGCCGTCGGCCGTGGTCACGGTGTTGTTGCGCCGTTCGACGGCCACGGCCCGCGCGGCCAGGCGCAGCGTGAAGCCGCTGCGCTCGAAGAAGCCGGGCTCGACCAGCGACAGGTCGTCGGCCGTCTTGCCGGAGAAGTATTCGGACAGGTGCACCCGGTCGTAGGCCGGGCGCGGCTCTTCGCACAGCACGGTGACCTGTGCGCCGGGAATGCCGAGCGTGTGGAGTTGCTCGAGGAACTTGTGGCCGACCATGCCGTGGCCGATGACTGCGATCTTCATTGGGGGTCCTGCACGCAACCGGCCCTGGAAGGCGCCCCCGCAGCCACTGTCGAACAGACAGCGTCGTTGGGGCCCCCGCGACGGAACGGATGCGAAATGGGTTGGAGCAGACGAACCGGCGGCGGGCGGCCATCGGTGCGCTTGAACCCCGCCGTCGTTAGCGGAGGCACTGCGAACCCGCCGCAGAGGCCGGTGGGTCGCCACCGTGTTCAGCAATAAGCGTGCCGCGCTCAAAAGCCCGTGCGGCGGGCCTCATCGGCCGGTGGCGCACCGAAAGCGGACCGGGGCCGGCACGCCGCGCACGGGCGTCGTGCGCCGGCGCTCTCCGCATTGGTGCGCCGGGGTTGAAGGGCGGATGGGGGCGGCGGCGTCGGTGCGCGGGGCTTTTCCGTATGCTCGGGGCCTTGCAACGCAGGGCGAACGCCCCCACGAACCTCGAAGAACTTGCCATGTGCGGCTCCGAACTCCATTCCCTCCCTGAAGGTGTCCAGCGCGTCTCCCGCGTGCTGCAGGACGCCGGCCATCCCCATGCACCCCGCATGCTCGACGACGCCTGCCGCACCGCGCAGCAGGCCGCCGACGCGCTGGGCATCTCGGTCGGGCAGATCGCCAAGAGCATCATCTTCCGCCGCAAGAGCGACGAGGCGGCGGTGCTGGTCATCACCTCGGGCGACAAGCGCGTCGACGAGAAGAAGGTCGATGCCATCGTCGGCAAGACCGGCCGCGCCGACGCCGACTTCGTGAAGGCGCGCACCGGCTTCACCATCGGCGGCGTGTCGCCGGTGGGCCATGTGACCAAGCCGGTGGTGCTCATCGACCGCGAGCTGTTCCGCTTCGAGGAAATCTGGGCCGCCGCGGGCCATCCGCACGCCGTGTTCCAGCTGCACCCGAACGATTTAGAGAAGCTCACCGGCGCGCCGGTGGCCGACGTGGTGTGAACTTCGACGAAGCGCATGCGCTCGCCGAGCGCGCCGGGACCGTGCAGCGCATGGACGGCGAGGTGCCCTCGCCGTGCTCGTCGGTGTGCCGCATGGACCGCCTGAGCGGCTTCTGCGAAGGGTGCCTGCGCACCATCCCCGAGATCGCCGGCTGGAGCAAGATGGAAGACGACAGCCGCCGCCAGGTGTGGCGCGCGATCGAACTGCGGGCCCAGGCCGGCATCTGGCGCGTGCCCGAACCCACCACAGGAGACCACGACGCATGAAGCACATCGACTTCTATCTCGATTTCATCTCGCCCTACGCGCACCTGGCGTTCGAGCACCTGCCCGAGGCGCTCGAAGGCCTGAGCGTGAGCGTGGCCTACAAGCCCGTGCTGCTGGGCGCGCTGCTCAAGCACCACGGCCAGCTCGGGCCGGCCGAGATTCCATCCAAGCGCAGCTGGACCTACCGCCACGTGCTGTGGCTGGGCCAGGCGCACGGCATCCCGATCGAGATGCCGGCCTCGCACCCGTACAACCCGTTGCCGCACCTGCGCCTGGCCGTGGCCACGGGCGACGACGGCAGCATCAGCCGCCTGGCGGCCGAGACCCTCTTTCGCCATGTGTGGCGCGGCGGCGAAGAGGCGGGCGATGCCACGCGGCTGGCCGCGCTCACGGCGCAGCTGCAGCCGAAGCGCGACGTGAACGGCGACGAGAACAAGGCCCTGCTCAAGCGCAACACCGACGAGGCCGTGGCGCAGGGCGTGTTCGGCGTGCCCTGCTACGTGGTCGACGGGCGCCTGTTCTGGGGCTTCGACGGCCTCGCGATGCTGCGCGCCTACCTGCAGGGCGACGCCTGGTTCGACGGCCCGCAATGGACCGGCGCCGACCAGCGGCCCTCGTTGCTGCGTAAGAGCTGAGGCTTTTTTGCTGCTTCGCAGCAAGGACTGAGGACAAACCCGCGCAGGGTCCTTGTTTCTTACAAGCTGAAACGAGCAGCGCGGGTTTCACCCTAAACCGTAAGCGCCCGTTCAGTTTCGCGAAAGCCTCGGGTCAGTCGCGCCTCCAAGAATGCCCCACGGTCCCGAATGCCGGGAACCGATGGACGCATACATACACACCAGGAGACGACGATGGCAGCCACGCTAGATTCAAGGGGAGTGCCGCATCCGGCCCCCCGGCCCATGTCCGCGGAGGAGAAGAAGGTCATCTTCGCCTCCTCGCTCGGCACCGTGTTCGAGTGGTACGACTTCTATCTGTACGGTTCGCTCGCCGCGATCATCGCGAAGCAGTTCTTCAGCGGCCTGGATGCGGGCGCGGCCTTCATCTTCGCGCTGCTGGCGTTCGCCGCCGGCTTCCTGGTGCGTCCGTTCGGCGCCATCGTGTTCGGCCGCCTGGGCGACATGATCGGGCGCAAGTACACCTTCCTGGTGACGATCCTGATCATGGGCCTGTCGACCTTCATCGTCGGCCTCTTGCCCAGCTACGCGACCATCGGCGTCGCGGCGCCGGTGATCCTGATCGCGCTGCGCATGCTGCAGGGCCTGGCGCTCGGCGGCGAGTACGGCGGTGCCGCCACCTACGTGGCCGAGCACTCGCCGCACGGCAAGCGCGGTGCCTACACCTCGTGGATCCAGACCACGGCCACGCTCGGCCTGTTCCTGAGCCTGATCGTGATCCTGGGCGTGCGCACCTGGCTCGGTGAGCAGGCCTTCGGCGAGTGGGGCTGGCGCATTCCGTTCCTGGTCTCCATCCTGCTCCTGGCCATCTCGGTGTGGATCCGCCTGACGCTGTCCGAGTCGCCGGCCTTCCAGAAGATGAAGGCCGAGGGCAAGACCTCGAAGGCACCGCTCGCCGAATCCTTCGGCCAGTGGAAGAACCTGAAGATCGTGATCCTGGCGCTGATCGGCCTCACGGCCGGCCAGGCCGTGGTCTGGTACTCGGGCCAGTTCTACGCGCTGTTCTTCCTGACACAGCAGCTCAAGGTCGATGCGACCACCGCCAACCTGATGATCGCCGCCGCGCTGCTGCTGGGCACGCCCTTCTTCGTGGTGTTCGGCACGCTGTCCGACAAGATCGGCCGCAAGCCGATCATCATGGCCGGCTGCCTGCTGGCCGTGGTCACCTACTTCCCGGTCTTCAAGATGCTGACCGAAGCCGCCAACCCCGACCTGGCCCGCGCACAAGCCACGGCCGGCGTCACCGTGACGGCCGACCCGAAGACCTGCTCGTTCCAGGGCAACCCGGTGGCCCGCGAGATCGACTTCAAGAGCTCGTGCGACATCGCCAAGCGCTACCTCGTGCAGAACTCGGTGAGCTACGAGAACGTGGCCGGTGCGCCCGGCTCCGCGGCCGTCGTGAAGATCGGCGACAAGACCGTCGAGGCGCCCACCGGCGTGGTCGCGAACTCCAAGTTCGACGAAACCAGCGTCAAGGCCATCGCCGCCTTCAAGAAGGGCGTGGCCGAAGACCTGAAGGTCGCCGGCTACCCGTCCAAGGCCGATCCCGCCAAGATCAACAAGGTGCTGACCATCGTGCTGCTGTTCTGGCTGGTGCTGCTGGTGACCATGGTCTATGGCCCGATCGCCGCGATGCTGGTCGAGATGTTCCCCACGCGCATCCGCTACACCTCGATGAGCCTGCCGTACCACATCGGCAACGGCTGGTTCGGCGGCCTGCTGCCGACCACCGCCTTCGCCATCGTGGCCTCGACCGGCAACATGTACAACGGCCTGTGGTACCCGATCATCATCGCGGGCATCACGCTGGTGATCGGCACGCTGTTCATCCGCGAGACCAAGGACGTGGACATCTACGCCAACGACTGATCCTCGGCGGCATCTGGAGGGGGCCGCGCGGCGGCTGCCCTCCGTTCAACAAAGAGGCTTCATGCCCCGCGGCATGAGGCCTTTTTCTTGAGCCCTCTTCCTCCCCCTTTGCAACTTCTCAGGAGACAGTACCCATGTGGAAAATCGTTGTCGGCTTCGTCATCTTCGCCGCCATTGCCCTGTATGTGATTTCGATGGGCGGCGACAAGATCGACATGTCCGGCGAGAAGCACGGCGGCGACACGACGCACGCCCCCGCACCAGCGGCCACGCCGGCGCCTGGCGCATCGGCACCGGCCGCCGCGGCCTCCGCCGCGAAGTAACGCAACGGGGCGCGCGTCAGCGCTTGAAGCGGCCTTCGCTGATGATCGCGAGGTCCGCGAAGTCGATGCCGCTGTGGTCCTGCGGCGAGTAGCTCACCTCGAGCCCTCCGCCCAGGTCGTAGCCCTTGAGGCTTTCGAGCGCCGCCAGCACCTTGGCGCGCGTGGGCTTGGGGCCCGCGCGGCGCAAGGCCTCCACCAGCACCTTGGCCGAGGCGAAGCCTTCGAGCGCAGCCGGCGACAGCTCGCCCTGGCCCTTGGCGCGGGCGAGCGTCAGCGCCTCCTTCACCATCGGCTGGCCCATCGAGCGTTCGCTGGGGAACACCTGCGTCACGATCACGCCGCGGCTGGCGTCGCCCAGCTGCTTGATGAAGCCCGACGAGGCGTTGTTCGACAGCGTGACCACCTGCGCCGCCGAGCCCGCGGCGCGCAGCGCCTTGATGCCGTCGACCACCGCCACGCCCGAGCCGATCCACACCACCGCCTGCGCGTCGGCCTTCATGATGGCGGGCACGATGGTCTTGTAGTCGGGCTTCTCGCGGTCGGCCGGCACGGTCGCGATCGGCTGGGCCTTGCCCTTGGTGAAGCCGTTCATCGCGCCCTGCAGCGCGTCGGCGCCGAACGAATCGGTCACGTGGACCACGGCGATGCGCGTGAGGCCGATGGTCAGCAGGTGCTGCACCGCCTTCTCGGCTTCGCGCTGGTAGGTGGCGCGCACGTTGAACACGTGCTTTTGCAGCGGCTTGTGCAGCACCATCGCGCCGGTCGAGGGGCCGATGAGCGCCACCTCGTTCTTGTCCAGGTACGGGATGATGGCCTGCGAGTGCGGCGTGCCGCGGCTCATGAAGAGCGCCAGCACCTTCTTGTCCTCGATCAGCACGCGCGCGTTATCGCCCGCGCGCTTGACGTCGAAGGCGTCGTCCATGCGGATGACCTCGATCTTCTCGCCGTGGATGCCGCCCTGGGCATTGGCCGCGTCGATCACCAGTTGCGCGCCGCCGATGGTCTCGTTCACGCTCGCGGCCACCGAGCCGGTCATGCCGGCGGTCTGGCCGATCACGATCTGGGCGGAGGCGCCCATCGCGTACAGCGCCAGCAGGGCGGCCACGCCGAGCGCGTGCCGTGAACCTGCCACTTTCTTCTTCGTCATGAAAGCCTTTCGGAGCCTTCGGGAGACTCGCTGAACAATTGTGAAAACAAATGTCGCATTTGTTTCATAAAGTGTCTTAGGACGCATCCAGACAAACCCCTGCGCGGGCGCCGCCCATGCGCCGGCGTGGGCCGAAGCGTCACGAAGCACTCCCTAGAATGTTTGCCCCACCCCCCAAGGCACTCATGACACAGGGCTCCATCCGGATTCGCGGCGCGCGCCAGCACAACCTCCAGAACCTCGACCTCGACATCCGCACCGGCGAGATGACCGTGGTCACCGGGCCCAGCGGCTCGGGCAAGTCGAGCCTGGTGTTCGACACCCTCTACGCCGAAGGCCAGCGCCGCTACGTGGAGACCTTTTCCGCCTACGCGCGCCAGTTCCTGGACCGCATGGACAAGCCCGCCGTCGACAAGGTGGAGGGCGTGCCGCCCGCCATCGCCATCGACCAGACCAACCCGGTGCGCTCCTCGCGCTCCACGGTCGGCACGATGACCGAGCTGAACGACCACCTGAAGCTGCTCTACGCGCGCGCGGCCCAGCTGTTCGACCGCGAGACCGCGCTGCCGGTGCGCCACGACTCGCCCGACAGCATCTACGCACAGATCGCCGAGCGCGCGGCGGCCGGGGGCGACCCGCGCATCGTCATCACCTTCCCGGTCGAGCTGCCGGCCGGCACCACGGCGGACGAAGTGACGCAGTGGCTGTCGGCCAGCGGCTTCACGCGCGTGCAGGCCGAGCGCGAGGTGGCCACGCCCACCGGCCCGCGCAAGGTGCTCGACGTGGTGGCCGACCGCTTCCGCATCTCGAGCGCGGAGCGCGCGCGCGTGGTCGAAGCGATCGAGGTGGCGCTCAAGCGCGGCAGCGGCCGCGTCACCGTGCATGCGACTGGCGCCGAGGAAAACGCACCGACCGACGTCTGGAAGTTCTCCACCGGCCTGCATTGCCCCGAAAGCGACATCCGCTACACCGACCCCATCCCGTCGATGTTCTCGTTCAACTCGGCGGTGGGCGCCTGCGACACCTGCCGTGGCTTCGGCCGCGTGATCGGCGTCGACCTGGGGCTCGTGATCCCGAACGACAAGCTCACGCTGCGCGCCGGCGCCATCAAGACCATCCAGACGCCCGCGTGGAAAGAGGCGCAGGACGACCTCATGCGCCACGCCGAGGCCGCCGGCATTCCGCGCGACACGCCGTGGAACAAGCTCACCGAGGAGCAGAAGCACTGGGTGATCGAGGGCACGCCCAACTACAAGGACGGCAACTGGAACAAGCAGTGGTACGGCGTGCGCCGCTTCTTCGGCTACCTGGAGAGCAAGGCCTACAAGATGCACATCCGCGTGCTCTTGTCGAAGTACCGCAGCTACACGCCGTGCCCCGTGTGCAGCGGCGCGCGCCTGAAGCTCGATCCGCTGCTGTGGCGCATCGGCAGCAAGGACGACGCCGACGCGGTGCTGCCGCCTGAAAAGCGCTTCCTGCCCACCGGCGCGAAGTGGAGCCGCGCGCAGCTCGAGGCGCTGCCCGGCCTGTGCCTGCATGACCTGATGCTGTTGCCCATCGAGCGGCTGCGCAAGTTCTTCGACCGCGTGGAACACCACGGCAACGGCAGCCCCGCCAGCGAAGGCGAGGCGCAGGCGCTGAAGCTGCTGTTCGAAGAGATCACCACGCGCCTGCGCTACCTGCACGACGTGGGCATCGGCTACCTCACGCTCGACCGCCAGAGCCGCACGCTCAGCGGCGGCGAGGTCCAGCGGATCAACCTCACGACGGCGCTGGGCACCTCGCTGGTGAACACGCTGTTCGTGCTCGACGAGCCCAGCATCGGCCTGCACCCGCGCGACATGAACCGCATCACCGAGGCCATGCTGCGCCTGCGCGATGCGGGCAACACGCTGGTGGTGGTCGAGCACGACCCGGCCGTGATGCTCGCGGCCGACCGCGTGATCGACATGGGCCCCGGCCCCGGCGCACGCGGCGGACAGATCGTGTTCGACGGCGGCACCGACCAGCTGCGCGACGCCGACACGCTCACCGGCCAGTACCTGGGCGGGCGCAAGAAGATCGGCATGGGCTTCAAGCGGCTCGTGAGCGAGAACACGCACCGGCTCATCCTCGAAGGCGTGCGCGAGCACAACCTGAAGAACATCACGGTCGACTTTCCGCTCGCGCGCCTGGTGTGCGTGACCGGCGTGAGCGGCTCGGGCAAATCGACGCTCATCCAGGACGTGCTGGCGCCCGCGCTCATGCGCCACTTCGGCAAGGCCACCGAGACGCCGGGCGCGCACGACCGCATGCTCGGCGCCGATCACCTGGGCGACGTGGTGTTCGTCGACCAGTCGCCCATCGGCAAGACCGCGCGTTCCAATCCCGCGAGCTACGTGGGCGCGTGGGACGCCATCCGCGAGATCTTCGCCACCGCGGCGCTGTCGCGCCAGCGCGGCTACACCGCGAGCAAGTTCAGCTTCAACTCCGGCGACGGGCGCTGCCCCACCTGCGGCGGCTCGGGCTTCGAGCACGTCGAGATGCAGTTCCTGTCGGACGTGTACCTGCGCTGCCCCGACTGCGACGGCAAGCGCTACCGGCCCGAGATTCTCGAAGTGAAGATCGAGCGCAAGGGTCGCGGCTACAACGTGGCCGACATCCTGGAGCTCACCGTGGCCGAGGCCGCGGCGCTGTTCGACACCGACCGCGACGTGCTGCGCGTGCTGCAGCCCATCGTCGACGTGGGCCTGGACTACGTGAAGCTCGGCCAGCCCGTGCCCACGCTCTCGGGCGGCGAGGCGCAGCGCCTGAAGCTGGCGGGCTTCCTGGCCGAAGCGGCCAAGAGCTCGACCGCGAGCCGCCAGATGGTGGCGCGCAAGGGCACGCTGTTCCTGTTCGACGAGCCGACCACCGGCCTGCACTTCGACGACATCGCGCGGCTCATGCGCGCGCTGCGCAAGCTGCTCGACGCGGGCCATTCGCTGATCGTCATCGAGCACAACCTCGACGTGATCCGCGCCAGCGACTGGCTCATCGACCTCGGCCCCGAAGGCGGCGACGCCGGCGGCCAGGTGGTGGCCGAGGGCACGCCCGAGCAACTGCGCGAGAACCGCGCCTCGCTCACCGGCGCGGCGCTGGCCGACTACGAGCTCGCCGTCGGACCGGGCGCCTACAAGGTGGCCGAACGCGCCGCGCGCCGCTACATCGCCAACGCCAAGACGGCGCCGGGCGGCAACGCCATCGAAATCGTCAACGCGCGCGAGCACAACCTGAAGAACCTCAGCGTCGACATCCCGCGCGGCAAGTTCAGCGTGGTGACGGGCGTGAGCGGCTCGGGCAAGTCGACGCTGGCCTTCGACATCCTGTTCAACGAAGGCCAGCGCCGCTACCTCGAATCGCTCAACGCCTATGCGCGCAGCATCGTGCAGCCGGCGGGCCGGCCTGAGGTGGACGCGGTGTACGGCATTCCGCCCACGGTGGCCATCGAGCAGCGCCTGTCGCGCGGCGGCCGCAAGAGCACGGTGGGCACCACCACCGAGGTGTGGCACTTCCTGCGCCTGCTGTATGTGAAGCTGGGCATCCAGCACTGCGTGCACGACGGCGCGGCCGTGCAGCCCCAGACGCCCGACAGCATCGCCGCGCAGCTGATGCGCAACTTCAAGGGCCAGCACATCGGCCTGCTCGCGCCGCTGGTGAGCAACCGCAAGGGCGTGTACACCGAGTTGGCCGACTGGGCGCGCCCGCGCGGCTTCACGCACCTGCGCGTGGACGGCGACTTTTTGCCGACCACGGGCTTTCCGCGCATCGACCGCTTCAAGGAACACAGCATCGAGCTGCCCGTGGCCAGCCTCGACGTGCTGCCTTCGCAGGAGAACGAACTGCGCGCGGCGCTCACCAGGGCGCTCGAGCACGGCAAGGGCGTGGTGCATGTGCTGAGCGAACTCGACGGCCTGCGCGCCGCCATGATGGCCGGCGTGTCCGCCGTGGGCATCGGCCGCGTGCAGG
Organism: Variovorax sp. GW822-FHT04E09; assembly: GCF_058800845.1. Taxonomy (NCBI): domain Bacteria; kingdom Pseudomonadati; phylum Pseudomonadota; class Betaproteobacteria; order Burkholderiales; family Comamonadaceae; genus Variovorax; species Variovorax sp. GW822-FHT04E09. The sequence continues at coordinate 288,679 of NZ_JBXAMR010000007.1, read as the reverse complement.
TGTTCTCCACGCTGCGCGCCTGCCCGGTGTGCAGCACCAGCTATGCCGAGCTCGATCCGCGCCTGTTCAGCTACAACAGCAAGCACGGCTGGTGTCCCGACTGCGTGGGCACGGGCGTGAAGCTCAGCAAGGACCAGCGCAAGGTCTTCGATGACTCGATCCGCGACGACGACAGCAAGGGCCGCGAGCAGACCTTCGCCGAACCCGAGGTGGAAGACCTCGCCGACGTGGCCTGCCCGACCTGCGAGGGCACGCGCCTGAACGCCACCGCGCGCGCCGTGGGCTTCGGCACCGCGGCCGACGGCTCGGGCGGCATCGGCATCACCCAGCTGGCGCGCATGAGCGTCACCGAGGTGCGCCAGTGGTTCGAAGGGCTGGTGCTCAACGGCCGCGAAGCCGAGATCGCCCGCGACCTCGTGCCCGAGATCAAGAGCCGCCTCGAATTCCTCGAGGAGGTGGGCCTGGGCTACCTCACGCTCGACCGTGGCGCGCCCACGCTCTCGGGCGGCGAGGCGCAGCGCATCCGCCTGGCGGCGCAGCTGGGCAGCAACCTGCAGGGCGTGTGCTACGTGCTCGACGAGCCGACCATCGGCCTGCACGCGCGCGACAACCAGATCCTGCTGAACGCGCTGCACAAGCTCGGCGAGAAGGGCAACACGCTGGTGGTGGTGGAGCACGACGAAGACACCATCCGGCGCGCCGACCACATCATCGACATCGGCCCCAGCGCCGGCAAGCGCGGGGGGCGCCTCGTGGCCGAGGGCACGGTGGCCGACATCCAGAAGGCCGGCGATTCGCAGACCGGCCGCTACCTGCGCGACGCCATCAAGCACCCGCTGCAGGCGCGCCGCCTCATTCCCTCGCCCGATCCGAAGGCGGAAGACAGCGGCAACTGGCTCACCGTGCACGGCGCCGACCTGCACAACCTGCAGGATGTGACCGCCACGCTGCCGCTGCACCGCCTCGTGGTGGTCACGGGCGTGAGCGGCTCGGGCAAGTCGACGCTCGCGCGCGACGTGCTGCTGGCCAGCGTGCAGGGCATCGTGGTGCAGCGCATGACCAAGGCCGGCCGCGACGCCGACGCCGCGGGCAAGCGCCCGGCCTGGACCGGCTGCCGCGGCGTCGACGGCTACGAGGTCATCGACCGCGTGCTCGAGGTCGACCAGACGCCCATCGGCAAGACGCCGCGCAGCTGCCCCGCCACCTACATCGGTTTCTGGGACACCATCCGCAAGCTCTTTGCCGACACGCTCGAGGCCAAGGCGCGCGGCTACGGCCCGGCGCGCTTCAGCTTCAACACCGGCGAAGGCCGCTGCCCGGGCTGCGAAGGCGCGGGCGTGCGCACCATCGAGATGAGCTTCCTGCCCGACGTGAAGGTGCCCTGCGAGGTCTGCCACGGCGCGCGCTTCAACCCCGAGACGCTGGCCGTGAGCTGGCGCGGCAAGAGCATCGGCGATGTGCTGAAGATGGAGGTCGACGAGGCGGTCGAGTTCTTCGCCAGCATGCCCAACATCGCGCATCCGCTGCAACTGCTGAAGGACGTGGGCCTGGGCTACCTCACGCTGGGGCAGCCGTCGCCCACCCTGTCGGGCGGCGAGGCGCAGCGCATCAAGCTGGTGACCGAACTCAGCAAGGTGCGCGACGACATCACGCGCCGCGGCCAGAAGGCGCCGCACACGCTGTACGTGCTCGACGAACCGACCGTGGGCCTGCACATGGCCGACGTCGAGAAGCTGATCCACGTGCTGCACCGGCTGGTGAACGGCGGCCACAGCGTGGTGGTGATCGAGCACGACCTCGACCTGATCGCCGAAGCCGACTGGATTCTCGACCTCGGGCCCGAAGGCGGCAACGCCGGCGGGCGCATCGTGGCGGCGGCGCCGCCGGAGGAGGTGGTGCGATTGGGTACGCACACTGGCGTAGCTCTAAAGGCCGTGTTGGCACGTTGACGCGCACAGGCGCACAATGGCTTGAACCCTTGGCGCAGGCGCATCCTGAATCAGCCATGGTGGAGACCGTGTGAACGGATGAAGCGCCGTGCCGGGGGCTACGCAAGGAGCCGCGCCATGACCCGCTTCATCGATGTTCACAGCCTGGTTCGCCTGGTGGATGAGACCGGCGTCCCGGAATTCCTCGTCACGCTGGCCGACGCGCTGCGCGACGACTTCCTGCGATGGCGCGAGTTCGACAAGAAGGCGCGCGTGGCCAGCCATTCGCACCTGGGCGTGATCGAGCTCATGCCCGTGGCCGACGACGGCGCCTATGCCTTCAAGTACGTCAACGGCCACCCGCACAACACGCAGGTCGGCCTGCCCACGGTCATGGCCTTCGGCGTGCTGGCCGAGGTCGACACGGGCTATCCCGTGCTGCTGTCCGAACTCACGCTCACCACCGCGCTGCGCACGGCCGCCACTTCGGCCATGGCCGCCAAGGCGCTGGCGCGGCCCGATGCGCGCAGCCTGGCGCTGATCGGCAACGGCTCGCAGAGCGAGTTCCAGGCGCTGGCCTTCCATGCGCTGCTGGGCATCGAGCAGGTGCGCGTGTTCGACATCGACCCGCGCGCCACCGACAAGCTGGTGCGCCACCTCGCGGCCTGCACGCCGATGGAGATCGTGCGCGCCGGCTCCACCGCCGAGGCGGTGCGCGGCGCCGACATCGTGACCACCATCACCGCCTACCAGGGCCACGCGACCGTGCTCACGCCCGACATGATCGAGCCCGGCATGCACATCAACGCCGTGGGCGGCGATTCGCCCGGCAAGACCGAGCTGCACCCCGACGTGCTGCGCGGCGCGCGCGTGTTCGTCGAGTACGAGCCGCAGACCCGCATCGAGGGCGAGATCCAGCAGCTGGCGCCCGACTTCCCGGTGCACGAGCTGTGGCGCGTGCTGCTGGGCGAAGTGCCGGGCCGCGAGCGGCCCGAGCAGGTGACGGTGTTCGACTCGGTCGGCTTCGCGCTGGAGGACTACACGGCGCTGCGCTGCATCCAGCAGCTGGCGCTGGAGCGCGGCGTGGGCCGGCAGATCGCGCTGGTGCCCGAGCTCGACGACCCGAAGGACCTGTTCGGTCTCACCGCCTCGGGGCGGCGCCGGGCGGTGCTGCGGCGTGCGGCATGATGGCAGGCCCTGTCGTCACGCCCTTCGCCGCTTCATGCTCACCATCTACAACGACCAGCACGCCCTGCACCAAGGCCAAGTCGAAATGTTCCGGGGCGAGCTGGTGCCCTGCTTCGAGGTGCCCGCCCGCGTCGACCATGTGAGGCACGAACTCGAGCGGCGCGGCCTCGGCCCGCTGCAGGCGCCCGACGCGTTCGACGACGCGCTGCTGGCGAAGGTGCATGCGCCGCGTTACCTCGATTTCATCGCCCATGCCTGGGACGAGTGGGTGGCGCTTGATGCCGCCAACGCCACGCGCGACGCGCTGCCGTCGTACTGGCCCACACGCGGCATGCGCACCGACGTGCTGCCCCAGAGCTTTCCCGCGCGCCTGGGCCTTTTTTCGTTTGATGCCGGCACGCCGCTGATGGCGGGCAGCTGGGCCGCCGCGCGCCACGGCGCCGCCTGCGCGTGGACGGCGGCGCAGCGCGTCCTCGGCGGCGAGCGCAGCGCCTTCGCCCTCACGCGCCCGCCGGGCCACCATGCGGGCGCCGACTTCTTCGGCGGCTACTGCTTCGTCAACAACGCCGCCGTCGCCGCGCAGGCGCTGCGCGATGCGGGCGTCGAACGCGTGGCCGTGCTCGATGTCGACTACCACCACGGCAACGGCACGCAGGCGATCTTCTACGAACGCAGCGACGTGCACTTCGCCAGCCTGCACGGCGACCCGCTGACCGACTACCCGTACTACCTGGGCCATGCCGACGAGCGCGGCGCGGGCGCGGGCGAGGGCTTCAACCACAACCTGCCGCTGCCGCGCGGCACCGACTTCACAGCCTGGCGCGCGGCGCTCAAGACGGCGCTCGACGGCATCGCAAAGGTCAAGGCCGGCGCGCTCGTGGTCTCGCTGGGCGTCGACACCTTCGAGGGCGACCCGATCTCGGGCTTCAAGCTGAAAAGCGGCGACTACCTGCGCATGGGCGAAGACCTCGCGCGCGCGGGCCTGCCCACCGTGTTCGTGTTCGAGGGCGGCTATGCGGTCGCCGAGGTGGGTGTGAACGCGGTCAACGTTCTCGAAGGCTTCGCGCAAGCCGCGGGCTGAGCGGGCGAGTAGCCCCGGCGACAGCAGTCGGGTGAGCCCCGATTGCTGCACCGGGCGGGGCAGGGCCCAATGCGCGGCTCGATCCACGCTTCAGGAGCCTTCCGTCATGTTTCGCCGTTCCCTTCTCCGTGCCGCCACGCTGGCCGCCTGCGGCCTCGCTGCGCCGCTGGCGGTGCTTGCACAGGCCTTTCCCGCGAAGCCCATCAAGCTCGTGATCGCCTTTCCCGCGGGCGGCCCGACCGACATCACCATGCGCCAGCTGGCCGACAACGCCAGCAAGATCCTGGGCCAGCCCGTGATCATCGACAACAAGCCCGGCGCCGGCGGCACGCTGCCCGCGCAGGCGTTGCAGACCGCGCAGCCCGACGGCTACACCGTCGCGCAGATTCCGCTGGGCGTGTTCCGCCTGGGCTACACCACGAAGATCAACTGGGACCCGCTCAAGGACATCAGCTACGTGCTGAACGTCACCGGCTATGCCTTCGGCATCGTCGTGCCGGCCGACAGCCCCTTCAAGACCTGGGCCGACTTCGTCGCCTACGCCAAGGCCAACCCCGGCAAGCTCACCTACGGCTCGACCGGCAACCTGACCAGCCCGCACCTCACGACCGAGATCGTGGCGCAGAAGGCCGGCATCACGTTGCAGCACGTGCCCTACAAGGGCAGCGCCGACCTGATGCTCGCGGTGGTCAGCGGCCAGCTCATGGCCGCGGCCGACAGCACCGGCTTCGCGCCGCAGGTCGAAGCCGGCAAGCTGCGCGTGCTCAACACCTGGGGCGAGAAGCGCCTGGCCAAGTTCCCCGACGCGCCGACGCTGAAGGAGCTGGGCTACGACGTGGTGCAGAACTCGCCCTTCGGCATCGGCGCGCCCAAGGGCACCCCGCCCGAGGTCGTGAAGAAGCTGCACGACGCGTTCAAGCAGGCGATGGAAGAACCGAGCTACGTGGCCTCGCTCGGCCGCTACGACATGCTGCCCAACTACATGAGCTCGGCCACGTACACCAAGTTCGCGCAGGACACGGTGGTGCGCGAGAAAGTGATCATCGACAAGCTGGGGTTGGCGAAGGAGAAGTAAGCGCCCGCCGGAAAAGGGGAGGCGTGCGCGGCGCCTACCCCGATCCGCGACCGCTGTCCTGAACTCACCCCCTATATCCCTCCGTAATCTAGGCGTTAACCCTATGTAATCCCTTTGTCTTCCAGCGCAGGAAAACTCGGACCCAGTCTCGCGGCAACAAGGCCCGGACGTCCCAAAGTCGCGCCCGGTCTCGGCGCAGCGACATCCCCCTCCTGGAGTGACACCAATGAAAAAATCCCTGCTTGTTCTGGCTGCCATCGCAGCCTGCGGCGCCGCGTCGGCGCAATCGACCGTGACCCTGTTCGGCGTGGTCGATGCCGCCTACCGCAACGTAGCGAACAAGAGCGTTTCGACCACCCCCTTCGGCCCCGCCTACAGCGTGAAGGCCAGCCGCACCGAGCTGGCGAATTCGGGCCTGAGCTCGAGCCGCCTCGGCTTCCGCGGCGTGGAAGACCTGGGCGGCGGCCTGTCGGCCAGCTTCTGGCTCGAAGCCCCGATCACCAATGACGACGGCGCCACCGGCGTGTCGAACTTCACCCGCCGCTCGACCGTGAGCCTGGCAGGCAGCTTCGGCGAACTGCGCCTGGGCCGCGACAAGACCGCGACGGTGATGAACGAAGAGCAGTTCGACCCGTTCGGCGACACCGGCATCGGCGGCTCGCTGATCATCGACGCCAACGAAGCCAGCGTGCCGGGCAGCGGCTACGGCAGCAACGGCACCTACAAGCGCGCGAGCAACATGGTGCAGTACTTCCTGCCGCGCCTGGGCGGTTTCTACGGCAACGTGGCCTACGGCCTGGCCGAGCAGACGCGCCTGTCGCCCGACACCGCCGCCAGCACCAACACCGGCCGCCACATCGGCGGTCGCCTGGGCTACACGACGGGCCCGTTCGACATCGCTGCCAGCTACGCGCAGAACGACACCAGCTTCACGACCGGCAGCGGCGCCGCCGCCGTGGCACGCCCGGGCAAGGTCAAGACCTTCAACCTCGGCGCGACCTACGACTTCGGCGTGGCCAAGCTGTTCGGCGAAATCTCGCGTTCGAAGGACGAGCGCAACGCGCTGAACATCTTCACGCCCGGCCAGGACGTGGACCTCACCGGCTACCTGCTGGGCGTGACCGTGCCGGTCGGCCCGGGCGTGATCCGCGCGTCGTATTCGCAGGTCAAGTACGACTTCAACCGCGTACCCGTCTTCGGCGTGAACAACGCCGACCCGAAGGCCAGCAAGCTCGCGCTGGGCTACGTGCACAACCTGTCCAAGCGCACCGCGCTGTACGGTACGGTCGCGCGCGTCAGCAACAAGAACGGCGCGGCGCTCACGGTGGGTGCAGGCCCGTCGTACGCCACCACGTTCAACCGCACCGCGCTGCAGGCCAAGAGCTCGATGGGCTACGAGTTCGGCATCCGCCACACGTTCTGATGTCCTGAAGGGTCGCGCATCGCGCGACCCTCACCCCTGCAAGTTTCTCCAAGGGTCGTTCAACCGGTCCATTCGGCCCGCCCTGCGCGGGCCTTTTTTTCGTGCGCGACGCCCGCGCGGCGTGCGTGGCTCAGCGCGCCGACAGCACCGCCTGCGCGGCCTGCGCGAAGCCCGCGCCGCGCTCGCCCTGCGTCACGTAGCGCGGCAGGTGCTCCAGCTGCGGCACGAAGCGCGCCACGTTCGCCACGCCGATGCTGTGCGCGAAGCTGCGGAACATCAGCTGGTCGTTGGTGGAGTCGCCCACGTAGGCCCAGCGGTCCATCTCGTCGTCGAGCGTGCGGCCCCACAGTTCGCGCACGATCCAGCGCGCGCCTTCGAGCTTGTCGTTGTCGCCGTACCAGCCGTTGATGTGGATGCTGCTCACGGTCGCGTGCATGCCCTCGCCGCGCATCAGCGCGACGACGCGCGCGATGGTGTCGTCGTCGAGCGTCACGAACTCGCTGTGGTCGATGGCGATGTCGGTCTCGCGCCCCGGCGAATCGGTGGCACGGCCGGCGCCCGGAATCTCGTGCTCGATGCGCGCCAGCACGGCCTGCATGCGCGCGAAGTTGGCGGCACGCGTGGCGGCGTCCTGCTGGTAGCGCTTCTCGACACCGCCATCGGCCGCCGGCCGCAGCGCCACCGCGCCGTTCTCGGCCACGATCGCATCGACCGGCCAGCTGTTCACGAAAGGCAGGCTCCAGCCCACGGGCCGGCCGGTGATGGCCACCACCGCGAGGCCGGCGGCCTTCAGGTCGGCCAGCGCATTCAAGGCATCGGGCGTGATCGCGCCATCGGTGGTGAGCGTGTCGTCGATGTCGGTGAACACGCCGACCAGCGCCGCGCGCGCGTCGGCGGGCCAGCGCGTGAGCGGCAACAGGTGGTGGGGTGAGGCGGGCAGGGGAGGCGAAGACATGGACAGGATTCTCGAAAGGGCCCGTGATCGTACCGGCGCTTTCGTGTAGCATCCCGCCCCCGCCGCGCTTTCGGGCCGGCGCGGCACCTTCCACCATGCCTCACATCCTCGTCGACAACCTGCGCAAGACCTACCGGGTGTCCGAGCGCGACCCCGGTCTGCGCGGTGCGCTGCGAGGCCTGCTGCAGCGCCGCCACCGCACGGTGGAGGCGCTGTCGGGTGTGTCGTTCGCGCTGGAGCGCGGCGAGCTGCTGGGCTTCATCGGGCCGAACGGCGCGGGCAAGTCGACCACCATCAAGATCCTCTCGGGCATCCTGCGGCCCGACGGCGGGCGCGTGGAAGTCGACGGCCGCGACCCCTTTGCCGACCGCGAGCGGCACGTGGCGCGCATCGGCGTGGTCTTCGGCCAGCGCACGCAGCTGTGGTGGGACCTGCCCGTGGGCGACGGCTTCGACCTGCTGCGCGACATCTACCGCGTCGACCCGCAGCGCTACCGCCGCACGCGCGACGAGCTGGTCGCGCTGCTGCACCTGGAGCGCGTGCTCGACCAGCCGGTGCGTCAGCTGTCGCTGGGCCAGCGCATGCGTGCGGAGATCGCGGCGGCGCTGCTGCACGAACCCGACATCCTGTTCCTCGACGAGCCGACCATCGGCCTCGACGCGCCTTCGAAGCTCGCCGTGCGCGACTTCGTGCGCCGCGCCAACCGCGAGCGCGGCACCACCGTGCTGCTGACCACGCACGACATGCACGACATCGAGGCCCTGGCCCAGCGCGTGATCGTCATCGGCCACGGCCGCGTGCTGGCCGACAGCCCCGTCGAGGCATTGCGCGCGCAGGTGATGGCCGAGCGCCGGCTGGTGGTCGACTTTGCGCAAGACGCCACGCTGCCTGCGCAGGTCGACGGCGCCACCGTGCATTCGCGCGACGGCCAGACGCTGGTGCTCGACTTCGACCCCAAGCAGACCCCCGCGCCCGCGCTCATCGCCCGCATCGCCGGCGCGCACGCCGTGGAAGACATCCGCCTCGAAGGCCTCGCGATCGAAGCCGTGATCGCGCGCTTCTACGCCATGCACGGAGCGGCCGAGGCGTGAGGCCGGCCATGGGCCCGCGCGATCTCGCCCGGCCGTATGTCGCGGCGTTCGTCTCGCGCTTCCTGCAGATGCTGCAGTACCGCACCGCGGCGCTCGCGGGCTTTGCCACGCAGTGCTGGTGGGGCGGCATCAAGGTGATGGTGTTCGCCGCGTTCTACAGCGGCAGCGCCATCGCGGGCGCCGCCTCGTCGATGTCGCTGGCCCAGGCCATCACCTACACCTGGCTTGCGCAGGGCCTGTTGGTGCTGATGCCCTGGCTCGGCGACCCCGAAGTGGCACAGGCCGTGCGCACCGGCGCGGTGGCCTACGACCGGCTGCGCCCGGTGGACGCCTACGCGCTGTGGTTCGCGCGCACCGCAGGCTGGATCGCGGCGCGCCTGCTGCCGCGCGTGGCGCTGATGGCGGCCTTCGCGGCGGTCGCATTGCCGCTGGTGGGGCTGGGCGACTGGGCCTGGCAATTGCCCGCGAACGCGGTGGCCGGCGCGGCGTTCCTGCTGTCGGTGGTGCTGGGCCTCCTGCTTTCGACTGCGATGGTGATGCTGCTCAACGTGGCGACCACGGCAGCGCTCAACGAGCGCGGCATCCAGGCGGTGGCGACGCCCGTGGTCATCGTGTTCTCGGGCAACCTGCTGCCGCTGGCGCTGCTGCCCGACGCCTGGCAGACCGCGCTGCTGGTGCAGCCGCTGGCGGGGCTGTTCGACATTCCGGCGCGGCTGTACTTCGGGCAGCTGAGCGGCGCGCATGCGCTGGGCGCGCTGGGGCTGCAGTGCTTCTGGATCGTCGCGCTGGTCGCGTTCGGGCGGATGGCGATGGGGCGCACGATGCGCAGTCTGCAGGTGCAAGGTGGCTAGGGTGATGGGCGCGCGCAGGGAGCCACTCCCGCCCTCGGAGGCAGCGCTGTCGTATGGTGGCGGGTGCGACAACCCCGCCCCTGCCATGCGCCCCGTCATTCCCGTTGAAGCCGATGCGCCGGCGCCCCTCGCGGCGCGGGCCGTGACCTGCGCGATCGACCAGATCGCCGTGGCCGATCTGCCGCGCAGCGCCAGCTCCCCACTCTTTGAACGCCTTCGCCGCTCCGTGCGCGGCGTGACGCTTCGCACGCCGCCTTCGCACGAGGCCGCGCGCTGGCACACGCACACGATCGGCGGCGTCGCGCGGCGCCTTGCGCAGCCCCTCACGTTCACGCCGTACGCCTCCGTGAAGCCTTGTTCGGCACGTTGCGGCTTCTGCTCGGAAAACCTGCGCAAGACCGAGGGCGGAACCTCGGCGTCCCGGCTGCGTCCGGCGCCCGACTACTTCGACGGCCTGTCCCGTGCGCTGCGCGCCTTGCGCGGCGTGCCGCTGTCGTGGTCGCTCTCGGGCCTGGAAACGAGCGACGACGCCGACTGGATGCTTCGGCTGCTGCACACGCTGGCCGCGGGCGAAAGCCAGGGCCCGGTGGTCGAGGACCGTGTGCTCTATACCAACGGCGCAGGCTTTGCCGGCCCGCAGGGCGAGGTGCTGCGGCGCGCGCTGCAAGGCTTCGGAATGAGCTGGCTGGAGCTGTCCCGCCATCACCACGACGGCGCGGTCAACCAGGCCATCATGCGATTCCGGCCCGAGGTGGCCATCGGCGATCCCGCCGTGTTCGAGCGCACCGCGCGCCAGCTCGCCGATGCGGTGGCGCTGCGGCTCGTGTGCATCCTCCAGCGCGGCGGCGTCGCGCAGCCGACCGACGTGGCCGCGTACCTCGCGTGGGCACGGCAATGCGGCGCCGGGACCGTCGTCTTCCGGGAGTTCTCGCGGCTCGACGACGGCTATCGCGATAGCGCCACCGCGCGCTACCTGCGCACGCAGCGGGTCTCGATGGACGCGCTGCTGACGGCCTGCCTCGACGCGCCCGACATCTCGCGCGGGTGGACCCTCGAAAGCCTCACCGAGGGCTACTACTTCTGGAACCTGCGCCTGCGCACCGACAGCGGCCTGACGGTCGTCTTCGAAAGCGCCGACTACGGCGCCATGCACGCGCGCCACGCGACCGGCGATGTCTACAAGCTCGTCTACTTTGCCGACGGACAGCTGTGCGCCGGCTGGGAGCCGGGGCACGACGTGCTGCTCGACACGCGCACCGCGAAGGCCTGCCCATGAGCAGTCACAGCTGGCTGATGCTCGACCATGAATCGCCGCGCTACCGGCTGCCGGACGACCTGCGCGCGCGGGACCCGATGGGCGGGCGCGACTGCGGATGGCTCGAGCAGATGCTGCCCTTCGTGCGCCGGTTCTCGCAACCGGGCGACACGGTGTTCGATCCGTTCGCCGGCTTCGGCACGACGCTGCTCGCGGCACGCCTCGAGGACCGACGGGCCTTGGGCTGCGAAGTCGATGCAGGCCGCATCGACCTCATCCGCGAGCGGCTGGAACGCCACGGCCTCGCCCACGGCACGACGCTCCTGCACGCCTCGTGCGATGCGCTCGAAGACGCCGCGCTCCCGCCCTTCGACCTGTGCCTGACGAACGTGCCCTACTTCGGGTGCCGCTGGACCGGTGCGCAGGCAACCTCCCAGCTTTACGACAGCCCGAGCTACGCGCAGCACCTCGACGGCCTGCGCAACGTCTTCCACCGCGTCCGCGCCGGATTGCGCGAGGGCGGCGCCTGCATTGCGATGGTGGAGAACCTCCGGATCGGCGATCGCGTGCTGCCGCTGGCCTTCGATCTCGCCCGCATCCTGGGTTCGCTCTTCACGATGGAGGAGGAGCGCGTGCTGGTCTATCCGCACGACGCGGAAGACAGCGACACCGATGCCCGCACCGACCGGCGCCACGAACACGCGCTGGTCTTTCGCAAGCAGCGTGAGCGCATCGACCTGCCGGCCACGGCCGCGCTGCTCGATGCCATGCGCGCCGCAGGACACGTCTTCACGCTGTTCGGCAGTTTCGCGCGCTGGCAGCAGGACCCACAAGGCACGCCGCCCGCAGACGCCGACATCTGCGTCGACGCCGACCCGCAGCGCCTGGATACCCTGCTGCGGTGGCTGCAAGGGCAGGGCTTCTCGGTGACGAGTTGGGGCGATCCGGTCACCACGCCCCTTCACCTCGACAGCTACCGCGGCCGCTTCTATTTCCGCGCCGATCGCATCGATGTCCGCGGCGCCTTGGTCCGGCTGGACATCTGCTACGAGCAAGGAGCGGCATGACGCAATCCGCACAGCGGTGGACCGACCCGCACCACGACCGCGCTCAGTGTGCGCAGGACACTGGGTGCTTCCCGCAGCGAAATCAAGGAGGAGGGCGAAGCCCGGGGGACATTCGCGGAGGGAAGTACCCGGTGGCCTGTGCACGCGCCCTGAACCACGGCGACACAGGCCGCGAGGGCCATTGAAGATGGGCGCCCTCCCTCTCTTCTTCCGTCTCATGGCCGCCTCCATCAGCGGCCAGGCCAGGTATCCCGCGTCCGCACTGCTGCTGACCCTGGGCCAGTTCCTCGGCACAGGCATCGAGGTCGTCGCCGTCTGGGCGCTGTTCCATCGCTTCGGCGAGGTGCAGGGCTGGGGCATCGGCGAAGTCGCGTTGTTCTACGGCCTCGTGAACTGCATGTTCGCCCTCGCCGACGCACTGGGCCGCGGCTTCGACGTGCTGGGCACCGAGTTCCTGCGCACCGGCACCTTCGACCGGTTGCTGCTGCGCCCACGCCCGCTCGCGCTGCAGCTCATGGGCCACGACGTGCGCATCAGCCGCCTGGGCCGTCTGCTGCAGGGCCTGCTCGTGCTGGCCTTCGCGACCGTGCAGGCCGACATCGCATGGGCCCCCAGCGCCGTGGCAATCGCCATGTTCGCCCTGGCCGGTGGCATCGCGCTGTTCCTCGGCATCCTCGTGCTGCAGGGCACGCTGTCGTTCTGGACCGTCGAGAGCCTGGAGATCGCCAACGTGCTCACCTATGGCGGCGTGCAGGCGGCGCAGTACCCGCTGGCGCTCTATGCGCAGTGGTTCCGCCGCGTGCTGACCTTCATCGTGCCGCTGGCCTGCGTGGCGTACTACCCGGTGCTGGTGATCCTGAGCAAGCCCGATCCGCTGGGCGCGCCGGCCTGGGTGGGGTGGGTGTCGCCGCTCGCGGGCTTCGTGTTCCTCGCGGCGGCATTCGGTGCGTGGCGCCTCGGGCTGCGCCACTACACCTCGTCGGGCAGCTGATCAGCCGGCGCTCTGCAGCGCCAGGCCCGCGTGCTCGCGCAGCGGATGGAAGTGGATCTTCGGAAAACGCTCCTGCGCCAGCCGCACGTCGTACGGCGAGGTGCACAAAAAGGCCAGCGTGTCGGCCGCATCCTTGGCCATGCGCACCGGGTAGGCGTGGACGAACTCGCGCAGCTCGGCCGGGGTGTCGGCCGTGATCCAGCGCGCGCCCGTGTACTGGCAGCCTTCGAGCCGCACGTCGGCGTCGTACTCGGCCTTCAGGCGGTGCTGCACCACTTCGAACTGCAGCTGGCCGACCGCGCCCAGCAGCATCGGGCCGCCGACCTCGGGGCGGAAGACCTGGATCGCGCCTTCCTCGCCCAGCTGGGCCAGGCCCTGCTGCAGCTGCTTGGTGCGCAGCGGGTTCTTCAAAATCACGGTCATGAACAGCTCGGGCGCGAAGAAGGGCAGCCCGGTGAACTGCAGGTTCGCGCCGTCGGTGATGGTGTCGCCCAGCTGCACGCCGCCGTGCGTGGTGAAGCCCACGATGTCGCCGGCATACGCCTCTTCCACCGCTTCGCGGCGCTGGCTCATGAAGGTCACGACGCTGGTGGGGCGCAGCTCCTTCGCGGTGCGCTGCACCTTCAGCTTCATGCCCGGCGTGTACTTGCCCGAGGCCATGCGCACGAAGGCGATGCGGTCGCGGTGGTTGGCGTCCATGTTGGCCTGCACCTTGAAGACCACGCCCGCGAAGTCCTTGTCCTCGGGCTGGATCTCTTTCACCACCGGCTGGCGGTTGACCAGCGTGGTGCTGGTGCGCGACTGCGGCGAGGGCGCCAGGTCGACCAGCGCGTCGAGCACTTCCATCACGCCGAAGTTGTTCACGCCCGAGCCGAAGAACACCGGCGTCTGCTTGCCGGCCAGGAAGGCCTCGCGGTCCCAGGTGGGGGAGGCGCCGGTGGCCAGTTCCATGCTTTCCATGGCGTGCTCGAAGTCGGCACCGAAACGCTTGACGAGCGTGTCGCGCTCGCTCAGCGGGATGGTCTCGAAGTCGTGCGGCAGCCGCTCGCTGCCCGACTCGAACACCGTCATCGCCTGGGTGCGCAGGTTCATGATGCCGCGGAAGCTCTTGCCCTGGCCCACGGGCCAGGTCATGGGCACGCAGGGCATGCCGAGTTCGCGCTCCACCTCGTCCAGGATGTCCAGCGGCTCGCGCACTTCACGGTCCATCTTGTTGACGAAGGTGATGATGGGCGTGTCGCGCTGGCGGCAGACCTCGATCAGCCGGCGCGTCTGCGCTTCCACGCCGTTGGCCGCGTCGATCACCATCAGCGCCGAGTCGACGGCGGTGAGCACGCGGTAGGTGTCTTCCGAGAAGTCCTTGTGGCCGGGCGTGTCGAGCAGGTTGATCACGTGCTCGCGGTACACCATCTGCATCACCGACGAGGCCACCGAGATGCCGCGCTGCTTCTCGATTTCCATCCAGTCGGAGGTGGCGTGGCGCGAGGCCTTGCGGGCCTTCACCGAGCCGGCGATCTGGATCGCGCCCGAGAACAGCAGCAATTTTTCGGTCAGCGTGGTCTTGCCGGCGTCAGGGTGGGAAATGATCGCGAAGGTGCGACGGCGGCGGGTTTCGGCGAGAAAAGACAAGGTGGGCAATCTGCAGGGGAATCCCCCGATTTTAGGAGGCCGCCCCGCCAACCCTGGGCTGTAGGCCTAAAACGCCTCCGTCACCCCGTACGCCCGCATCTGCGCCTCGACCTGCGCCGCGTCCTGGCTCAGCACCACGAGGTCGTGCGCCTTGCCCTCGCGGTCCTTCACGTGGCGGGTCAGCAGGGCCTCGGGCCGGAAGCCCAGGGCCTGGAAGACGGCGATGGCGCCGCGCTGGTCGACGGTCATCTGGGCGACGATCTTTTCCTGCCCGTGGGCGAAGGCCAGCGCGCAGCCCTCCTGCGCCAGCTGCTGGCCCAGGCCGCCGCCGCGCAGCGCGGGCGACACCAGCACGCGCAGTTCGGCCACGTGGCCCGACCACGAATGCGGGTCGCGGATGACGGCGGCGCAGCCCAGCACGGCGCCGTCGCGCACGGCGAGCACGCTGTCGATGTCGCCGCGCTCGATGGCGCGGACCCAGGCGGCCATCACCTTGGGCTCGGTGATGTCGCGCGGCAGAAAGAGCAGGTCGTGCGCCGGCAGCGCCTGCGCGAAGGCCAGCACGGCGGGGGCGTCGGCGCCGGTCATCAGGCGCAGGGCGATGTCGCCGTCCGCGTGGGAAACGGTGCGCGGGTAGGTGCGGGAAGAAGATGCGGTCATGAGCGTAGGGGGATGGTTGTGTTCGTCAGGTGGAGCGCAAGCCCAGCCACTCGTCGAGCTTGGGCCACAGCCGCCGCACGGCGTTGGTGCCGGCCGCCAGGCTCACGTGGCCGCCCTTGAGCACCACCTCTTCCTTGTCGGTGGAGCCGATGCCGGCGATCAGCGGCTGGCCCGCCTCGTAGGGCACGATGTGGTCGTGCTGCGCCAGCGCGTGCAGCACCGGCACGGTGATGTTCTTCAGCAGCACGGGGCGCCCGCCGAGCACCAGCTCGCCCTTGTGCAGCTTGTTGTCCCACATGAGTTCCTTCACGGTCTGGCGGAAGTACTCGCCGGCCAGCGGCAGCATCTCGGCGCCCCAGCGGTCGAACATGCGGTACGACTTGACGAACTCGTCGTTGGCCATGTTGTCCCACAGCTGCACCAGCCCGGCGCCGCGCCCGGCGGGGCGCAGCATGTCGAAGGAGGCGAACAGCATCTCGGGCGGCACGTTGCCCACGGTGTCGATGAGGCGGTCGACGTCGAAAAAACGCCGGTCGGACCACGCATGAAAGAGCTTCATGCGGCTGAAGTCGATCGGCGTGGTGAAGAGCGCCAGGTTCTTCATCGGCCCGCCGGGGTGCAGCGCCGCGTACAGCGTAGAGAGCACGCCGCCCATGCAGTAGCCGGCGATGGTCACGTCGTCCTCGCCCGAGTCTTCCTGCACGCGGCGGATCGAATCGGGAATGAAGTCGAGCACGTAGTCCTCGATGCGCAGGCGCTTCTCGTCGGGGCGCGGTGCGTTCCAGTCCATCACGTAGACGTCGTAGCCCTTGAGCAGCAAATACTCGACCATGCTCTGGCCCGGCGCGAGGTCGAAGATGTAGGCGCGGTTGGTGGTGGCCATCACCATGAGCACCGGCACGCGGTAGATCTCGTCGACCATCGGGCGGTAGTGGTACAGGCTCAGCGTGCCGCGCCGGTGGATCTCGTCCTTGGGCGTGAGGCCGACGGCGGGCGCGGTCGAGGTCAGGAAGTCCAGCCCCTTGATGTTGCGCTGGATGGTGCGCTCGATCTCGCCGCGGATGTCGGGCAGCTGGAAGGTGTCGGGCGGCGCGCTCATGGGCGGCGCTTTCCGGCGGGGCGTTTCTTGGCGGCGGCGGCCTTGGCGGCCGGTGCAGGCGCTGCCGCCGCCGCGGGCGGCTGCTTGGTGCGGCGCGGCCGGGGCGGCGCAGCAGCTGCATCGGCGGTCCGCGCGGCAGGCCCGGCCCCGCCTTCCAGCGCGCGGCGGATGCCCGCCAGGTGGTCGTCGATGCGGTGCAGCTGCTCGCCCAGCGCCTGCAGGTCGGCGCGCGTGGGCAGGTTCAGCAGCGTGAGGTAGCGCGCCATCAGGTCGCCCACCGCCTTCTGCGCGGTGAGCGAGGCGTTCATGCCGCCGTGCATGCCCTGGCGGAACGGGTCCGAGGCCATGGCTTCGTTGGCGAATTCGTTGGTGCTTTTTTCCCACTGGGCCGTGAGCTCGCGCCACAGGGCCATGGGATCGAGGGACGGAAATTGGCTCATGAAAAACACCTCCGTCTGGGGTCGTTGTCGTGTCTCTTTTTTTCTTCAGTGATCGTCGCGCCGCGCCGCCCGTGCGGTGTGCGCGGCGATGGCTTCGATGATCTGCGGCCACATCGCGATCGGCAGCGCATGGCCCATGCGCGGAATGCGCAGCAGCGTCGCGCCGGGAATGGCCTCGGCCACGTCGATGCCGCAGGCCACGGGCACCAGCGGGTCGACGTCGCCGTGGATCACCAGCGTGGGCACCTGCACCGCGCGCAGCGCCGGCTTGCGGTTGCCCGACGCGAACACGGCTGCCAGCTGGCGCGCCACGCCGCCTGGGTTGAGGCCGCGCAGAAATGCGAGCTGCGCACGTTCGGCGTCGCGCGCCTCGTCGAGCGGAAAGGCGTCGGGCCCGCGCAGCACGCGCCACAGCTTGGCGTGGTGCGGCAGGTAGGCCTCGAAGCTGGTCGGCGCGGGCGCGAACAGCACCGCCAGCGCCTCGGGCGTGGGCGGCGGCAGGGCCGGGTCGCCGGTGCTCGACATGATGCTGGTGAGCGAGCGCATCCGCCCCGGGTGGTGGATGGCCATCTCCTGCCCGATGGCGCCGCCCATCGACGCGCCCACGACGTGGGCGCGTGCGATGCCCAGCGCGTCGAGCAGGCCGGCGCAGTCGTCGGCCATGTCGCGCAGCGTGTAGGGCACCTGCAGCGGGCGCCCGGCCATGGCCTGCAGCATCAGCGCCTGGATGTCGGGCACGCCGGCGTGCGGCAGGTGGGTGGAGTGGCCGATGTCGCGGTTGTCGAAGCGGATCACATGGTGGCCGCCGGCCTGCGCCAGGCCGGCGCAGAACGCGTCGTCCCACGCGACCATCTGGGCGCCGAGGCCCATGACCAGCAACAGCGGCGGCGCCTCGGGGTCGCCGAAGCTGTCCCAGGCCAGTTCGATGCCGTTGGCGCGGGTGCGCCGTTCGGTGCGGGGCGCGACGGCGGTCATGCGGGCCTTTCTTTTCTTCTTGTTACTTGCGCTGCAGCAGCTTCGTGACCTCGTCCACGTTGGCCTGGATGCGCTGGCGCACCACGTCGAAGGCGTCGGCCTGCGACTTGGCGGCCAGGGTGGCCAGTTCCTTGATGTCGTCGACGGCGCGCTGGAACGATTGGCGGCCCAGCTCGTCGAGCTTGGCGAGGTTTTCCTTCGGGTCCTTGCCCGGCATCGCCTTGGCGGCGGTCTGCCATTCGGCGATGGCCGTCTTGATCATTTCGGTCTGTCGCTGCACCACGGTCTGCAGGCCCTGGTAGGACTTCTCGTTGGCCTGCATCAGTGCCTGCAGGTCCTTGCGGCCGCTGTCGAGCAGCTTGCCGGCGCCGCCGGTGAGGTTCAGGTTCTGCAGGCGCTCGGCCATGCCCTTGAGGTTCTTCATCGGATCGAGCATGTCCGCGGCGGACGGCGCCGCCTGCTTCGCGCCGGCGCTGCTGGCGGTGGTTTTTTTCGCGGCGGCTTTCTTGGCAGTGGCCATGGTGCGGAATCTCCTGTGTCGGGTGATGAAAACAATCGAACGGGTGGATGCAGGCAGCGGCCGGGCGGCCGGGGCCCGCCGCCACGATACGCCGGGCCGGCGCGGCTCAGGGCGCTCCAAGCGCGGATTTGCCTGCGGAGTTTCCCGGGGTGGCCCGCGCCGCCCGGCCCGGCCTCGCGGGCGTCCGCGCTTTCCGTGATGTGGGATGCCCCGGCCGATTGGCGGGCCGGGCGGCCGCGACTACAATCCGGCGCTCCGAGGAGCGTTGCAGCGCCGTCAGGCGTGAGGCTCGGACCACATCGCAACCACGCTCACCCGCTGTTCTCGCGGTGAGTCTTTCTTCCCCGTACGCAGTGGCATCTTTCAAACCAGTTTTGGAGTTCACATGAGCGCTGTACTCAAGCCCACCCCCGTCTCGACCGCCGACCAGGCGATTGCCGACCTGTCCCTTGCCGCCTGGGGCCGCAAGGAAATCAAGATCGCCGAAACCGAGATGCCCGGCCTGATGGCCATCCGTGAAGAGTTCTCGAAGGGCCAGGCCCTGAAGGGCGCGCGCATCACGGGCTCGCTGCACATGACCATCCAGACGGCCGTGCTGATCGAGACGCTGCAAGCCCTGGGCGCCGAAGTGCGCTGGGCCTCGTGCAACATCTTCTCGACGCAGGACCACGCCGCCGCCGCCATCGCCGCCGCCGGCACGCCGGTGTTCGCCATCAAGGGCGAGTCGCTGAAGGACTACTGGGACTACACCCACGCCATCTTCGACTTCGGCCCCAAGGGCTCGAAGGGCGAAGGCCCGAACATGATCCTGGACGACGGCGGCGACGCCACGCTGCTCATGCACCTGGGCCAGCGCGCTGAAAAAGACCTGGGCGTGCTCGCCAACCCGACCAGCGAAGAAGAACGCATTCTTTACGCCGCCATCAAGGCCAAGCTGGCTGTGGACGACACCTGGTACACCCGCAAGTCGGCCGAGATCATCGGCGTGACCGAAGAGACGACCACCGGCGTGCACCGCCTGAACGAGATGAGCGCCAAGGGCACGCTGCTGTTCCGCGCCATCAACGTGAACGACTCGGTCACCAAGAGCAAGTTCGACAACCTGTACGGCTGCCGCGAATCGCTGGTGGACGGCATCAAGCGCGCGACCGACGTGATGATCGCCGGCAAGGTGGCCTGCGTGGCCGGCTACGGCGACGTGGGCAAGGGCTCGGCCCAGGCCCTGCGTGCACTGTCGGCGCAGGTGTGGGTCACCGAAATCGACCCGATCAACGCCCTGCAAGCCGCGATGGAAGGCTACAAGGTCGTGACCATGGAGTACGCCGCCGACAAGGCCGACATCTTCGTGACCACCACCGGCAACCGCGACGTGATCCGCCACGAGCACATGGCCGCCATGAAGGACCAGGCCATCGTCTGCAACATCGGCCACTTCGACAACGAGATCGACGTCGCGTCGATCGAGAAGTACGAGTGGGAAGAGATCAAGCCGCAGGTCGACCACATCACCTTCCCGGACGGCAAGAAGATCATCCTGCTGGCCAAGGGCCGCCTGGTGAACCTGGGCTGCGGCACGGGCCACCCGAGCTTCGTGATGTCGTCGTCGTTCGCCAACCAGACCATCGCCCAGATCGAGCTGTTCACCAAGCCCGACGCCTACCAGGCCGGCAAGGTCTACGTGCTGCCCAAGCACCTGGACGAAAAGGTCGCGCGCCTGCACCTGAAGAAGGTCGGCGCCATGCTCACCGAGCTGACCGACTCCCAGGCCGCCTACATCGGCGTGGACAAGAACGGCCCTTACAAGCCGGACACCTACCGCTATTGATCCGCGTGCGCGCCGATCAACTGTTGGTGGAGCGCGGCCTGGCCGCGTCGCGTTCGCAAGCCGTGCGGCTCATCGCCGGCGGCATGCGCTGGCGTGACGCGGGCACGGGCGACGCGTGGCGCAACGTCGCCAAGAACAAGGACGAAGTGCCCGAGTCGGCCGAGCTCGAACTCGCCGACGCCGCCGAGGCACGCTACGTGTCGCGTGGCGGCCTCAAGCTCGAAGGCGCGCTGAAGACCAGCGGCGTGGACCCGACGGGCAAGCTCTGCCTGGACGTCGGCCAGTCGACCGGTGGCTTCACCGACTGCCTGCTGCAGCATGGCGCCGCCAAGGTGGTGGGCGTCGACGTGGGCCACGGGCAGCTGCATGCGCGCATGCGCGAGGACGAACGCGTGGTCGCCATCGAAGGCGTCAATGCGCGGGCGTTGTCGCCGGCCGACCTGCAGGTGGACGAGGGCGAGGACGACGAGGTGGGTGAGGCGCTCGAAGTCGTCGAAGCCCCGCCTGAGCCGCGCTTCGATCTCATCGTCGGCGACCTGTCCTTCATCTCGCTCACGCTGGTACTGCCGGCCGTGGTGCAGTTCCTGGCTGACGACGGCCAGTTGCTGATGCTGGTCAAGCCGCAGTTCGAGCTGCAGCCCGGCCAGGTCGGCAAGGGCGGCATCGTGCGCGACGAGGCGATGTACGCTGTGGTCGAGAAGCGCCTGCACGACGCCTGCGCGGCGCTCGAGCTGAAGGTGCTGCGCTGGTTCGACAGCCCGATCGCCGGGGGCGACGGCAACCGCGAGTTTTTCATTCACGCCGTTCGCGCTGCTGCCAAGGCGGGCGACGGTTCCTAAGGAGACGCAGGTGCGCCTTCCGCTGAGTTTCGAATTCTTCCCGACCAAGACGCCTGAAGGCGCGGTCAAGCTGCGCGCCGTGCGCCAGCAGCTGTATGCGCGCAAGCCGCAGTTCTGCTCCGTCACCTACGGCGCGGGCGGCTCCACGCACCAGGGCACCTTCGGTGCGGTGCAGGAGATCCTGGCCGAGGGCGTGGACGCCGCGAGCCACTTCTCGTGCATCGGCGCCACGCGCGCGACCGTGCGCGAGCAGCTGGCCGAGCTGAAGGCCATGGGGGTCAAGCGCCTCGTGGCGCTGCGCGGCGACCTGCCCAGCGGCTACGGCATCGGCGGCGAGTTCCAGTACGCGAGCGACCTCGTCGCCTTCATCCGCGAGGAGACCGGCCGCGACTTCCACATCGAGGTGGCCTGCTACCCCGAAGTGCATCCGCAGGCGCGCTCGCCCGAAGCCGACCTGCAAGCCTTCGCCACCAAGATGAAGGCGGGGGCCGACTCGGCTATCACGCAGTATTTCTTCAGCCCCGAGGCCTACTTCCGCTTCGTCGACGACGCGCGCAAGCTGGGGCTCGACACGCCGATCGTGCCGGGCATCATGCCCATCACGAGCTCGACGCAGCTCATGCGCTTCTCGGACGCCTGCGGCGCCGAGATCCCGCGCTGGATCCGCCTGCGGCTGCAGGGCTTCGGCGACGACACGGCCTCCATCAAGGCCTTCGGCCTGGACGTGGTGACCGACCTGTGCGCGCGCCTGCAAGCGGGCGGCGCACCCGCGATCCACTTCTACACGATGAACCAGTCGGCGGCCACGCTGGCGATCCTGGAGCGCCTGGATTGAGAGGGCTGCGCGCGGTCGCCGTCGCGGTCTCCTGCGTGCTCGCAGGGTGCACCATGCCGCCTGCCACGCAGGAGAAAGACGCGGACACCGCCGCCGCGCCGGCGGCGTCCGGCAAGCGGCTGCAGCCGCTGGGACGCGGCCTGGCCGTGCCGCCCGGCGCGGCCCCGCGCTCGGCCGTGCCGTCGGTGCGCTACGACCTCGCGGTGTCCGGCACCGGCGAGTCGCTGGACGATGGCGTGCCCGGCGATGAGCCGCGCGAGATCTTCGAGCGTGGTGGCGCGTCGTGGTACGGCATCCAGTTCCATCAGCGCAAGACCGCCAACGGCGAGCGCTTCGACATGGGCGCCATGACGGCGGCCCACAAGACGCTGCCCTTCAACACGCGCGTGTGCGTGCGCAGCCTGGTCAACGGCAGCGAGGTGCTGGTGCGCGTCAACGACCGCGGGCCCTTCACGCCGGGCCGCATCATCGACCTGAGCCGCGCCGCGGCCGACCGCATCGGTCTCACGAGCATGGGCATCAAGCAGGTGGCGCTGTCGGTCATCGACCGCGAGGGCATGCGCTGCGGCGGCCAGGCCGTGGCGGCGGAAGATCTGCAGCCCGCGCTGTTGCCCGAGGCGCCGACGTCGCGCGTGCGTGCGCCGGCCCCTGCGCGCAAGCGGGTGATCGTGCCGCCGCGCAAGCGCCGCTGAGCGGCCGGCCTCAGCCGCCGCTCTCGAGCGAGTAGGCGGCGTTGCGGTCCTGGGCCAGGCGCTCGGCCAGCTGGGGCAGTGCCTCGGCCAGTTGCGCCTTCAGCGTGTAGGGCGGGTTGATCAGGAACATCCCGCTCGCCGGCAGGCCCGGACGCTGCGTTTCGCCCGAGGCGGCGTCCTTCGTGATCTTGCTCGACTTGACCGTCAGCGTGGCGTGCAGCCACGGCTTGCCGGCCTTGGTCGCCATCGTCTTCAGGCGGCGCGGCAGGTCGTGCGCCTCGGGGCGCGGAATGATCGGGTACCAGACGGCATACGTGCCGGTGGCGAAGCGCTTGAGCGCCTCGGCCGCGAAGTCGAGCACGCGGCCGTAGTCGGTCTTCATTTCGTAGCTCGGGTCCATCAGCACCAGCGCGCGGCGCGAGGGCGGCGGCAGGAACTTGGTGGCGCTGCCGAAGCCGTCGTCGCGCAGCACGGCGATGCGGCGGCCGGCCTCGAGCTGGGCGATGTTGGCGTCCAGCGTGCGGGCGTCGGTCGGGTGCAGCTCGAACAGCTTGAGCTTGTCGTGGTCGCGCAGCAGGTGCTGCACGATGAACGGCGAGCCGGGGTAGACGCGCGCGCCGCCCTTGGGGTTGAAGTCATGGATCACGCTCAGGTAGCGGGCGATGGCTTCGGCGACCGGCTTTTCTTCGGCGGGGGCTGCGGGTTTCTTGCCCGTCGACTTGGCGGTGGGGGCGGGCGTGTCGGGGGCTTTCTCCGGTGCGGCGAAGAAGCGCAGCACGCCGTCGGCCGCTTCGCCGCTGGTGCCGGCGTAGTCGCCGTCGAGCCGGTACAGGCCGGCGCCGGCGTGGGTATCGACGACGGTCAGCGCGGCGTCTTTTTCAAGCAGGTGGTCGAGGGTGGCAATCAGGACCGTGTGCTTGAGCACGTCGGCGTGGTTGCCGGCATGGAACGCGTGGCGGTAACTGAACATGGAATGAGGCCTGAAAAAGTGGAAAGGGGAGCGCTAGACTCGCGCGGCGCTACATTGATTTACAAAACACAACGAGGGGCAGCAATGCGAGGAGCCGGATGGCGATTTTGGGGCCTGTGCGTCGGCGCGGGTGTTTTGTCTATTTTGACGGGCTGCGCCTCCGTGACCCACGGCACCACGCAGAACGTGAAGGTCGAGACCCTGTCGCCCGAGGGCAAGGTGGTCGACGGCGCCCGCTGCCGGGTCTCGAACGACCGCAATGATGCGGTGGTGCGCTCCGGCCTGACCCTGCCGGTGCGGCGCTCGGGCGAGAACCTGAACATCGAATGCACCCAGTCCGGCCTGCCGCCGGCCCGCGGCCAGGCGATTTCGCGCGCCAACGTGGGCCTGGTCGGCAACGTGATGATCGGCGGCCTGGTCGGCGTGGCGATCGACGCCGGCACCGGCGCGGGCTTCAACTACCCGAGCTGGATCCGGCTGATCTTCGGCGAGGTGCGCAGCTTCGACCGCAGCGCGCAGACCGGCGATGAAGCGACCGTCGGCATGAAGATCGGCACGACCGAGATGGCGGCTGCGCCGGCGCCGAAGACGGCCGTGGCAGCGCCTGTGCCTGCGCCCGCGCCGGCCGTGGTCGCGCCACCGCCGCCTCCCGTGGCGGTTGCGCCGCCCGCTCCGGCGCGCCCCGCGCCCGCAGCACCGTCCGCCGCGCCCGACGCCCGCGTCTCGATGGACGACCTGCGCGGCCTGCTGCCCGCCAAGCCGTGAAGCCGATGTGGAAGAACGCCGCGCCGTGGCTGTGCGCCGCGGGCGCCCTGCTGGCTGCCGGCCCCGCCGCCGCGCTGGAGCCCGACGCCCTGTTCGCCAAGCTGACCGGCAGCGTCTGGGCCGTGCGCACCTTCGACGCGCAGGAACGCCCGCTGCGCGCCGGCAGCGCCGTGGTGATCGCGCCCGGCCGGCTCGTCACCAACTGCCACGTGCTCGCCAAGGCCAGCAATTTCGTGGTCAGGCGCGACAACGTCACCTACGGCGCCACGCTCGAATACCCGGACCCGGGGCGCGACCTGTGCCAGATCAAGGTCGCCAACTTCACGGCGCCGCCGGTGGCGCTGGCGCCCGCCGGCGGTGCGCGGGTGGGGCAGCGCGTGTACGCCATCGGCAACCCGCGCGGGCTGGAAAACACACTCAGCGAAGGCCTGCTGTCGGGCCTGCGCGGTGGCGACGGCGAGGCGCGGCTGCTGCAGACCACGGCGGCGATTGCGCCCGGATCGAGCGGCGGCGGGCTGTTCGACAGCGACGGCCGCCTGCTGGGCATCACCACCTTCGCCGCCCGCGACGGCGGCAACCTGAATTTCGCCATGCCGGCCGAGTTCCTGGCGGAACTGCCAGCCCGCGCCCAGGCGCAGCTGGCGGCTCGGGCCCGGGAGCCTGCGGGCGCTGCCGCCCGACGGGTGGCCGACGCCGGTGGGGCGGGCATCCCGCTGACCGAGCCGCTGCGCGCCGGCGACGCGCTCGAGTACGTGCGCACGGACCGGCTGACGGGCAACCGGGCGCCGGTGATCTACCGGGTGGACCGGGTCAGCGGCGACGAGGTGTCGTTCAATGCTGGCAGCCGGATCGAGAAGACCAACGGGCAGGTGGTCTCCATCACGTCGCCGGCCGGCGGCCTGTTCGACACCGCGTCGCCGCCGGGCGGCTGGGCATTGCGCAAGGACGACATCCAGCCCGGCATGCGCTGGCAGCTCGACTACGTGACGACCACCGGCGACCGGCTGCGGCATGAACTCACCGCCTCGGTGGGCGGCGAGCAGACGATGCGTGTGGACGGGGTGGAGTTGAACGTGATGCGCATCGGCTACGAGGGCTGGATCTTCGCCTCCAGCACCACCAGCTTGCCGCTGACCGGCGCCAGCACGCGCTTTCGGGGCGCCGCCTGGTACAGCCCCGAGCTGGGCCGGGTCGTCCGTTTCGAGGGCGAATACCAGCGCGGGGTCTCCTCGGGGGCCAACGAGAGCCTGGAGCTGGTCCGCATCCAGCGCTGAGGCCCCCGGAAGCCCGGAAATTGGCCGTTCGGCCATTTCTTCATATAATCGCGGGCTTCGCAGCGTTTTTGTAGCCCCGCGGCGAAGGCATGCCAGCCACCCTTTCATTGGGCGGAAGGCGTGAAAACCCACCTAAGAGATTCCCATCAGAGGAACGCCGACCGTGGAAAAGGGCTCGCCAAACCCTCTTTCAAGAGAAAAACTCATGACCAAAACGTTCAGCGCCAAGCCCGCTGACGTGACGCACGAGTGGTTTGTGATTGACGCGACCGACAAGGTCCTCGGACGAGTAGCCAGCGAAGTTGCTCTCCGTTTGCGCGGCAAACACAAGGCCATTTACACGCCTCACGTCGATACCGGTGACTACATCGTCATCATCAACGCCGCGCAACTGCGCGTCACCGGCGCCAAGTCGATCGACAAGGTGTACTACCGTCACTCGGGCTACCCGGGCGGTATCACGGCGACGAACTTCCGCGACATGCAGAACAAGCACCCGGGCCGCGCCCTGGAAAAGGCTGTCAAGGGCATGCTGCCCAAGGGCCCGCTTGGTTACGCGATGATCAAGAAACTCAAGGTGTACGGTGGTGCTGAGCACCCGCATACCGCCCAACAGCCCAAAGTGCTGGAACTGTAAGGAGCCTTGAGAATGATTGGTGAATGGAACAATGGCACCGGCCGTCGCAAATCCAGCGTCGCCCGTGTGTTTCTGAAAAAAGGCACCGGCAAGATCACGGTCAACGGCAAGGACATCCAAGCGTTCTTCGGCCGTGAAACCTCGATCATGATCGCCAAGCAGCCCCTGGCGCTGACCAACAACCTCGAAGCTTTCGACGTGATGGTCAACGTGAACGGCGGCGGCGAATCGGGTCAAGCCGGCGCCACGCGCCACGGCATCACCCGTGCCCTGATCGACTACGACGCTTCGCTGAAGCCCGTCCTGAGCCAAGCCGGCTTCGTGACGCGTGACGCACGTGAAGTCGAACGTAAGAAGGTCGGTCTGCACTCCGCCCGTCGCCGCAAGCAGTTCAGCAAGCGCTGATCCCCTGCGCGTTGCGAGACAAGAAGCCGCCCTCGGGCGGCTTTTTCGTGGCCGCGTCCCCCGGGTGCTCTTGGCGGATGCGGCGCCCGACCCCACTTGCGATGGGTGCTCGCCACAGTCGGCCTGCCGAGATTGCGGCATTGCAGTAGCATCCGTCCCATTGGCCGCCCAAGCGGCCCCCCAAGGAGTTTCACCCCATGAGCGCTGTTGCCGAAAACATCCAGACCCAGATGCCCGAGCCGATCGTCTTCACCGACAGCGCGGCCGCCAAGGTCGCCGACCTGATCGCCGAAGAGGGCAATCCCGACCTGAAGCTGCGCGTGTTCGTGCAGGGCGGCGGGTGCTCGGGCTTCCAGTACGGTTTCACCTTCGACGAGATCACCAACGAAGACGACACCACCATGACCAAGAACGGTGTGTCGCTGCTGATCGACGCCATGAGCTACCAGTACCTGCTCGGCGCCGAGATCGACTACAAGGAAGACCTGCAGGGCGCCCAGTTCGTCATCAAGAACCCGAACGCCACCAGCACCTGCGGCTGCGGTTCCAGCTTCTCGGCCTGATGCCTGGATGCTGCTGACCAGCCCCCTCGAAAAAGCCGCCTCCGGGCGGCTTTTTGCTGCCCGTCGTTTTCCTGAGTCCACGCTTTCCCGATGAGTCCCGAAACCGCCGTTCCCGTCGATCCCGCCCGCAAGAGCCTGCTGTGGCTCGTGGCCGTGGGCTTTTTCATGCAGACGCTGGACGCCACCATCATCAACACGGCGCTGCCCGCCATGGCCGCCAGCCTTGGCGAGAGCCCGCTGCGCATGCAGTCGGTGGTGGTGGCCTACGCGCTCACCATGGCGATGCTGATCCCGGCCTCGGGCTGGATCGCCGACCGCTTCGGTACGCGGCGCATCTTCTTCTGCGCCATCGTGCTGTTCGCGGCCGGCTCGGTGCTGTGCGCGCTCTCGCAGGGGCTGGGGCAGCTCGTGGCGGCGCGGGTGGTGCAGGGCCTGGGCGGGGCGCTGCTGCTGCCTGTGGGGCGCCTGGCGCTGTTGCGCACGGTGCCGCGCGGCGAGTTCCTGCAGGCGATGAGCTTCGTGGCCATTCCGGGGCTCATCGGGCCGCTGCTGGGGCCCACGCTGGGCGGCTGGCTGGTGCAGTACGCCTCCTGGCACTGGATCTTCCTGATCAACGTGCCGGTGGGACTGGCCGGCTGCATCGCCACGCTGCGCTACATGCCGGACCTGCGCGGCGCCCTCCAGAAGCGCTTCGACGGCGTGGGCTACGCGCTGCTGGCCTTCGGCATGGTGGCGATCTCGCTGGCGGTCGACGGCGTGTCGGGGCTCGGGCTGCGCCAGGGCGGGGTGATGGCGGTGCTGATCTTCGGCTTTGCCGCCGTGGTCGCCTACTGGCTGCGCGCGGCGCGCACGCCCGAGCCGCTGTTCTCGCCCGCGCTGTTCGGCATCCCGACGCTGAGCATCGGCCTGCTGGGCAACCTGTTCTCGCGCCTGGGCAGCAGCTGCATGCCCTTCCTGGTGCCGCTGCTGCTGCAGGTGTCGATGGGCTATTCGCCGGTGCGCGCCGGGCTGATGATGCTGCCGGTGGCGCTGGCCGGCATGGCCATGAAGCGCTTTGCCACGCCGCTGATCACGCGCCACGGCTACCGCCGCGTGCTGGTCGCCAACACGGTGCTGGTCGGCTGCACCATGGCCAGCTTCGGCCTCACGGCGCCGGGGCAGCCGGTGGCGCTGCACCTGCTGCAGCTGCTGGTGTTCGGCGCGGTCAACTCGCTGCAGTTCACGGCCATGAACACCATCACCCTGAAGGACCTCGACGGCGGCATGGCCAGCAGCGGCAACAGCCTGCTGTCGATGGTGCAGATGCTGGCGATGAGCCTGGGCGTGGCCGCCGCCGGCGCGGTGCTGGCGGGCTACAACGGCGTGTTCGGCACGGCCACGGCGGTGCAGACGCTCGATGCGTTCCAGGCCACGTTCGCGACCATGGGGCTCATCACGGTGGCTTCGGCGCTGATCTTCTGGCATCTGCCGGCAGAAGTGCGGGCGGCACAGCCTGCACAGCCGGAGGTCTCCGGCCAGGGCTGACGCAGATCAGGCCGGGTAGATCGCGCCGAGCACCCGCGCCCCGCGCGCGCCGGTCACGCTCGCGAGGTTGCCGGGTTCGCGCCGGACGGTGCGCCGGGCCAGCCACGCGAAGGCGGCCGCCTCGACCTGCTGGGGCGGCAGGCCGTGTTCCGACGACGCCTGCACCTGCACGCCGGGCAGCAGGGCGCGCAAGCGGCCCATGAGGTGGTCGTTGAGTGCGCCGCCGCCGCAGACGATCAGCAAGGCGCTCTCTTTTTGATAGCTTCTCAGGGCCACCGCGCAGGTGCTGGCGGTCAGTTCGGCCAGCGTGGCCTGCACATCGGCAGACGCCCAGGTTGCTGTACCCAGATGGCCGGCCAGCCAGTCCGGGTGGAATAAATCGCGCCCCGTGCTCTTTGGCGGCGCCTTGGTGAAATACGGTTCGGCCTGCAGCCGGGCCAGCAGCTCGGGCAGCACGCGCCCGCTGGCCGCCCACTGGCCGCCCCGGTCGAAGGGCTGGCCGAGGTGGCGCTGGCACCAGTGGTCCATCAGCGCGTTGGCAGGGCCGCAATCGAAGCCCAGCAGGGGGGCAGCAGTGCCCGCCGGCGCGCTCGTGGCGGGCAGCAAGCTCAGGTTGGAGATGCCGCCGAGGTTCAGCACGGCGACGGGCGCGTCGGGCCGGGCGAACAGGGCCTGGTGGAAGGCCGGCACCAGCGGGGCGCCCTGGCCGCCGGCCGCGAGGTCGCGGCTGCGGAAGTCGGCGACCACGTCGATGCCGCTCAGTTCGGCCAGCAGCGAAGGGTTGTTGACCTGCAGCGTGTAGCCGGTGCCGTCGAACTCGAGCGGCCGGTGGCGCACGGTCTGACCGTGGGCGCCGATGGCAGTGACGGCTTGCGGGGCGGTGCCGGTGCGGGCCAGCAGTTGCGCGACCACGTCGGCATACGCCCGCGCCAGGCCGTTGCCGGCCAGGGCCGCGCGGTGCAGTTCGTTGTCGCCGGGGGTATTGAGCGCCAGCAGCTCGGCGCGCAGCGGGGCGGGAAAGTCGGCGCTGGCGTGGCCGATCACCGCGAGGTGGCCGTCGTCGGAGAAATCGGCAATGACGCCGTCGACCCCGTCGAGCGAGGTGCCCGACATCAGGCCGATGAAGCGTTGCTGCGGCGGCTGCGGTGCGGCGGCCATGCCCAGGGGAGCGAGGCTCAGTCGGCGCTGGCCTGGATCACCGAGAAGGCGGCGGCCAGCTCGGTGCGGGCGCCCACGGCGATGCGTTCGAAGGCCGGACGCAGGGCGGCGGTGATCGGTGCGCCGCCTTCCTGCGCGATCGTGGTCGGGTCCTGGTAGGCCCCGCCGACGCGGTATTCGAAGTGCAGGTGCGGGCCAGTGGCCCAGCCGGTGGAGCCGACGGCGCCGATGGTCTGGCCCTGGCTCACGCTCTCGCCGGCCTTCACGTTGATGCGGCTCAGGTGGGCGTAGGCCGTCTGCTGGTTGTTGCGGTGGTTGATGATGACGATGTTGCCGTAGCCGCTTTGCGTGCCGGCGAAATCGACCGTGCCATCACCGACCGTGCGCACCGCGGTGCCCGTGGGCGCCGCGTAGTCGATGCCGTTGTGCTGGCGCCAGCTGTTCAAAATCGGATGCATGCGCATCGCGAAGCCGCTGGACACGCGCGAGAACTCGACCGGCGACGCCAGGTAGGCCTTGCGCAGGCTGTCGCCGTTCGGGCGGTAGTAGCTGCCCTTCTGGCCCGCGCCCGGGGGCTGGAACCAGACGGCCTGGTGGACCTTGCCGTTGTTCTCGAACTCGGCCGAGAGCACGCGGCCGCTGCGCAGCGCCTGGCCGTCGGCTTCGAAGGTCTCGTAGACCACGGCGAAGCGGTCGCCCTTGCGCAGCGAACGCACGTCGACGTCGCCCGCGAAGATGTCGGCCAGTTGGCTCGCCACCGCGTCGGGAATGCGCGAGTCGTCGGTGGCAGCGAACAGGGAGCTGCGGATGGTGCCGCTGGCCAGGCGCGTGCCCGGCGTCAGCATGTCGCGCTCGGTGCGGGCGACAAAACCGGTGGGCGTGCGCTCGACGACGAAACGCTTGAAGCCGCCGTCGGCGTCGGGAATCCAGCGGGCGCTGAGCTTCTGCAGCTGGTTTTCCTGCGTGGCTTCGGCCGTCACGGTGCGGCCCACGCGCGCGAACAGCGCCATGCGCGCTTCGGCGTTGCCGCGCACGAAGGCGGTGGCGGCGGGGTCGGAAATGCCCAGGCGCTTCATCAGCGCCTCGGCCGTGTCGCTGGAACGCGAGACGTCGGTGCGGAACAGCGTGAAGCTGAAGTTCTCGAGCGACGCCGACTGGTCGGCGAAAGACACCGGCGCGGTGGCTTCGAGCACTTGCTGGATGGGGAGGTCGGACGCGTCGGGACCGAGCGAGGCGACCGCGAGGGTGCCGGCGCTGAGCAGCATCGCAGCGATCGCTGCGGTGATCTGCTTGGGGTACGTCCGGAATGTGTAGGCCACGCGGGAAGCGAGAAGCTCCTCGGCGGCGAGAATGCCGTTGATCAAACTGTGGATTCCAACTCAGGTTCTGCAGGTCCGTGCTGCAAGGCCCAGTGCGTTCAGGGCGGCAGGAGACGGTGCGGAAAAAAAGCGCCGCTTAGAATCCGGCGCTTGAAAAGTCGGGCTGAGTATAGCTTCGGCCACCGGAAAAACCGCCAAAAAAGCCCATGAACGCCGAATCTGTTACATCCACCAGCCTCTCCGATGGTGTAAGACAAGCCCTCGAAATCTCCCTCCGCGGCGCTGACGAGCTGCTGCCGCAGGACGAGTGGATCAAGAAGCTCCAGAAGGCGGAAGCCAGCGGCAAGCCGCTGCGCATCAAGCTGGGCCTGGACCCGACCGCACCGGATATTCATATCGGACACACGGTGGTGCTCAACAAGATGCGCCAGCTCCAGGACCTGGGGCACCGCGTGATCTTCCTGATCGGCGACTTCACCTCGCTGATCGGCGACCCCTCCGGCCGCAACAGCACCCGCCCGCCGCTCACGGCCGAGCAGATCCGCGCCAACGCCGAGACCTACTTCGCCCAGGCCAAGCTGGTGCTGGACGAGTCGAAGACCGAGATCCGCTACAACTCCGAGTGGAGCGACCCGCTGGGCGCGCGCGGCATGATCCAGCTGGCGGCCAAGTACACGGTGGCGCGCATGATGGAGCGCGACGACTTCAACAAGCGCTTCAAGGCCGGCCAGTCGATCTCGGTGCACGAGTTCCTGTACCCGCTGATGCAGGGCTACGACTCGGTGGCGCTGCAGAGCGACCTCGAGCTGGGTGGCACGGACCAGAAGTTCAACCTGCTCGTCGGCCGTCACCTCCAGCAGGAATACGGCCAGGAGCCGCAGTGCATACTCACTATGCCACTGCTCGAAGGGCTCGACGGCGTCGAGAAGATGTCCAAGAGCAAGGGCAACTACATCGGCATCAGCGAGGACGCCAACAGCATGTTCGCCAAGGTGCTGTCGATCTCCGACACGCTGATGTGGCGCTGGTACACGCTGCTGAGCTTCCAGTCGGTGGCGCAGATCGAGGCGCTGAAGGCCGAGATCGCGGCCGGCCGCAACCCGAAGGACGCCAAGGTGGCGCTGGCCAAGGAAATCACCTCGCGCTTCCACAGCGCGGCGGCGGCCGACGCGGCGGAGCAGGACTTCATCAACCGCAGCAAGGGCGGCGTGCCCGACGAGATTCCCGAGGTGGCGCTGAGCGGCGCCCCGCTGGGCATCGGCCAGCTGCTCAAGCAGGCTAACTTGGCGTCGTCGTCGGGCGAGGGCAACCGCCTGATCGACGGCGGCGGCGTGCGAATCGATTCGGTCGTGGTGTCCGACAAGGGCCTGAAGCTGCCTGCGGGCAGCTACGTGGTGCAGGTCGGCAAGCGCAAGTTCGCGCGGGTGACCCTGAGCTGATCGCAAGAAAAAAAGGCCCCTCGGGGCCTTTTTCAATGGGAGCCGGCGCGCAGGATCAGCGCACCTCGATGGTCACGCGCCGGTTGCGGGGCTCGTCCACCTCGTCGGCGGTGGGCACGGCCAGGTCGCGTTCGCCGCGGCCCACGGCCTCGATGCGGTTCGCCGGGAACTGGCGCTCCACGAAGAGCTGGGCCACTTCCTGTGCGCGGCGGCGCGACAGCTGGTCGTTCTGCTCGCCGGCACCCTTGGTGTCGGTGTGGCCGGTCACCACGATGTCGCCGCCGCTGCGGGCCAGCGCGGCGGCCAGCGCCTCGGTCATGATCTGCTGCGACGCCGCCGTCAACGTGGTGGTGCCCACTTCGAAGAACACCGTGTAGCGCTGCGGAAGCGGCGGGCGCATGTCGAACAGGGGCTTGTTCTCGGCCTGGACCTTGGCCGCATCGGCCTGGTCGACCACCGGTGCGCCGCTCGCGCCCACCGCGGCCGTGGCGCGCTGGTAGGGCTTGGAAAGCACTTCTTCGCCGTCCTTGGCGCGCACCACCACGGCGGAGGGCGTGCCGTCAGCCTGGGGCAGCAGCACCACGCGCGTGCCCGGCGAGGAGCAGGCGGCCAGGAACAGGGCGATCGTGGTCGCGAGAAGAAGGGAGGAGCGGCGTAACAGTGTCTGCATCTTTTCAGGGTTGGCCGTCGGTCTGCACGATGAAGTCCGTGCCCCGAATGCCGATGGTGGCGGTCTGGGTTTCGACGCGCACGGCGTCGGGGTTGGTCTTGCCGATGAGGCCGGTGATCATGCGCATCGAGCCGCGCAGCAGCGACACGAGCATGCCGCCGTCGCGGGTGGTGCCGTCGAAGTGGAATTCCTTCAGGTCCATGCGCGAGGACGGGCCGACCATCAGCGTGGTGTTGTCGCGCAGCACGACGGCTGCGGAAGAATCCGGACCGGTCACGATGCGATCGACCGCGCCCAGCGCGTCGCCGGGGGCGGCCGTGCGCGTGGCGCCGGCGCTGTCGAGCAGCTGGACGTTGCCGCGCACCGTCTTCACGAACCCGGCCTGCTGGGGCGCGGCTGCTGCGGGCGCCGCAGCGGGAGCCTGGGCCTGGGCCAGGGTGGCTGCGCCGACGATGGCGAGCCCGAGGGCGGCGGTCAAAAATTTCTTCATCATTTGCCTCTCTGTGACTGATTGCTTCGCAATGAGCGCAAATATTAAGGCGAAGGCGTTACATATGGTCACGCGGCTGATAATTCAGCCGATTCCTGCGACGTAATGCCCGCCCGCACAGGCCCTTTTTACCTGATCTTGTTCTTTCTGCATGACGTTGACCCCTAAAACGCTGCTTCGCGTCTCTGTCGCGGTGGCCCTGATCACCATCCTCCTGAAGGGATGGGCCGGCTACCTGACGAACTCGATGGGCCTGATTTCGGACGCCATGGAGTCCTGCGTGAACCTCGCGAGCGCCATGTTCGCGCTGGCCATGGTGACCATCGCCGAGCGCCCGGCCGACGAGGACCATCCCTACGGCCACCACAAGGCCGAGTACTTCTCGTCCGGCTTCGAGGGCCTGCTGATCGTGGCCGCCGCCGTCGCCATCCTGTGGGTGTCGGTGCTGCGGCTGCTGTCGCCGCAGCCGCTGGAGCAGCTGGGCTGGGGCCTGGCGCTGTCGGTGATCAGCTCGGGCTTCAACGCGGCGCTGGCGTTCGTGCTGTTCCGCGCGGCGCGCGCGCACCGCTCCATTGCGCTGGAGGCCGACGGGCGCCACCTGATGACCGACGTGTGGACCTCGGTCGGCGTGCTGGTCGGCATCGTGGCCGTGCATTTCAGCGGCTGGCTCTGGCTCGACCCGCTGATCGCCATCGGCGTGGCGCTCAACATCGTGCGCGAGGGCTTCAAGCTCGTGTGGCGCTCGTCGCAGGGCCTGATGGACGAGGCGCTCGACGCCGAGACGCTCGCCACCGTGCGCGCCACCCTCGACGCCTTCGCCGCCAACCATGCCGAGGGCGACCGCCTGCGCTTCGACGACATGGTGACGCGCGGCGCCGGCCAGCGCCGCTTTGCCGACCTGCACATGCACGTGCCCGGCGACTGGACACTGCAGCGCGCCGCCAACCTGCGCGACGAGCTGGAACAGTCGCTCATGGACGCCGTGCCCGGCCTGCGCGTGACCATCCAACTGCTGCCGCTCACCATGGAAGCGCGCGCCACCCGACTCGAGGACCACCATTCATGAAAGCCGTGCTCCAGCGCGTCGCCCACGCCCGCGTCGACATCGCGGGCCAGACCGTCGGCGCCATCGAGGCCGGCCTGCTGGTGCTGCTGTGCGCCGAACGCGGCGACGCCGACAGCGTGGCCGACCGCCTGCTCGCCAAGATCCTCAAGCTGCGCATCTTCTCGGACGAGGCCGGCAAGATGAACCGCAGCGTGCAGGACATCGGCGGCGGCCTGCTGGTCGTGAGCCAGTTCACGCTGGCCGCGGACGTGAGCGGCGGCAACCGCCCCAGCTTCACGCTCGCGGCGCCGCCCGACGAAGGCCGCCGGCTCTACGAGTACTTCGTGGCGCAGGCGCGCGGCGCGCACCCGGTGGTGGCAACGGGCGAATTCGGTGCCGACATGCAGGTGCACCTGCTGAACGACGGGCCGGTCACGATCCCGCTGCAGATGACGGCGTGAACGGCGCGGGGCGGATCACCGCTTCCCACGCCACCTTCGGTTCGTCGTAGCGCAGCACGCGCACCTCCTCGAGGTGCTGCAGCTGCCAGCCGTCGGCAAACAGCCGCTCGACCGCGGCGCGGTCGAAGAAGCGCTTGGGAATGCCGTCCACCGTGTAGAAAAAGTCTTCGTCCCGCCCGCTGACCGACGGGCCGCGCGCGCCGTGGTGCCGGTCGTTGACCGAATTGAGGCGGCACAGCAGCACGCCACCCGGCCGCAGCACGCGGTGGATGCGCCGCACCAGCGCCAGCGTCTCGTCCCACGCGAAGTAGTGCAGCGACAGGCTCGCGAGCACCACGCCGACCGTGGCGCCCTCCGCGAGCGGCCAAGCGTCGCGGAAATCGCCGCAGTGAAACTCGGCCCTTTCGGGCACGCGTTGCGGCGCCTGCGTCAGCGCGTCAGACGACAGCTCGACCGCCACCACCCGCAAGCCGGCCTCGACCAGCGTGGCGGTGTCGCGACCGGCTGCACAGCCCAGTTCGAGCACCGGCCCGTCGCCGGCGCATGCGCGCAGCAGCGGCAGCCAGCGCGGCAGCCAGGGATCGGTGCCCGACGCCATCGCGACCTCCGCTCAGCGCCCGTACGGGCTGCGAATGCCCAGGCCCGCGAGGATCTCGATTTCGTACGCTTCCATCTCGTCCGCGTCGGCTTCGCTGGTCTCGTGGTCCCAGCCCTGCGCGTGCAGCGTGCCGTGCACCAGCAGGTGTGCGTAGTGCGCGGAGAGCGTCTTGCGGTTTTCCTTGGCTTCGCGCGCCACCACGGGCGCGCACAGCACCAGGTCGGCCATCACGACCGGGCCCTGCGCATAGTCGAAGGTGAGGACGTTGGTGGCGTAGTCCTTGCCGCGGAACTCGCGGTTCAGGCGCTGGCCCTCCTCGGTGTCGACGATGCGCACGGTGATCTCGCCGTCGATGTCCAGCGCGTGGCGGATCCAGCGCGTCACGCTGTGGCGCGGCAGCGCGGCGCGGTGCCGCTCCACGCCCTTGAAGCGCCCGAACTGCAGCGACAGCGACAGGGCCGGAAGCAGAGAGGCCGCCATGTCAGTGGCCTCCCGAGCGCTTGCGCTGGCCGTCGTAGGCATCGACGATCTTCGCCACCAGTGGGTGGCGCACCACGTCGGCGCTCGTGAAGTGCGTGGTCGCGATGCCGGCCACGCGCTTGAGCACGCGTTCGGCGTCGATCAGGCCGCTGAGCTGCTGCTTGGGCAGGTCGATCTGGCTCACGTCGCCCGTCACCACCGCCTTGGCGCCGAAGCCGATGCGCGTGAGGAACATCTTCATCTGCTCCACCGAGGTGTTCTGCGCCTCGTCGAGGATCACGAAGGCGTTGTTCAGCGTGCGCCCGCGCATGAAGGCCAGCGGCGCAATCTCGAGCACGTTGCGTTCGAAGGCCTTCTGCACCTTCTCGTAGCCCATGAGGTCGTACAGCGCGTCGTACAGCGGGCGCAGGTAGGGGTCGACCTTCTGCGTCAGGTCGCCCGGCAGGAAGCCCAGCCGCTCGCCGGCTTCCACGGCCGGGCGCGTGAGCACGATGCGCTGCACCGCCGCGCGTTCCAGCGCATCGACCGCGCAGGCCACCGCCAGGTAGGTCTTGCCGGTGCCGGCCGGGCCGATGCCGAAGGTGATGTCGTGCTTGGCGATGTTGTCCAGGTACAGCGCCTGCGTGGGTGTGCGGGCGCGCAGGTCGGCGCGGCGCGTGACGAGCATGGCCGCGTCCTCGTCGCTCATCGAGCCGTCGCCGGCCAGCGTGAGCTGCACCACGGCCGGGTCGATGGCGCGCTGGGCGATCTCGTACAGCGCCTGCAGCACCTCCATGGCGCGCTGCGCCGGGGCCTTGGGGCCGTCGACCTTGAACTGCTCGTGGCGGTGCGCGATCTTCACGCCCAGGGCGTCCTCGATGCGGCGCAGGTGCGCATCCAGCGGGCCGCACAGGTGGCCGAGGCGCGAATTGTTCAGGGGGGTAAAGGTGTGTCGCAGAATCACGCCGGACATTTCAAGGAAAAAGGGCACCCATGATAGGCAAACTGACCGGCACGCTCGCAGAGCGGAATCCCCCGCAGGTGGTGGTGGACTGCAACGGCGTCGGCTACGAGGTCGACGTGCCGATGAGCACGTTCTACAACCTGCCCAACGTCGGCGCGAAGGTGTCGCTGCTCACGCACTTCGTCGTGCGCGAGGACGCGCAGATTCTCTACGGCTTCGGCACCGCCGAGGAGCGGGCGGCCTTCCGCCAGCTCATCAAGATCACCGGCGTGGGCCCGCGCACCGCGCTGGGCCTGCTCTCGGGCATGAGCGTGGGCGAGCTGGCGCAGGCCATCACCACGCAGGAGCTGGGCCGGCTCGTGAAGATCCCGGGCATCGGCAAGAAGACCGCCGAGCGGCTGTTGCTGGAGCTCAAGGGCAAGCTGGGCGCCGACATCGGCCTGCCGGCGCATGCCGCGTCCGACGCGCAGGCCGACATCCTGCAGGCGCTGGTGGCGCTGGGCTACAGCGACAAGGAAGCCGCGCTCGCGCTGAAGGCGCTGCCGAAGGACGCGAGCGTGAGCGACGGCATCAAGATGGCACTGAAAGCCCTGGCGAAGTGAGTTGGCGCGAGGCGTGGTCGCGCGCGCAGGCGCTGCGCCACGAGTCGGCCGAGACCGACGCCGTGCTGATGCACACGGCCATGGCCTTGTCGGTGCCGATCATCTGGCTCTACGGCTTCGCCGGCGTGGCCTACGGCCAGCTGCCGATGCTGACGCCGGCCGGCTTCGTCGACATGCCGGGCGTCTGTGCATGGCTCACGGCGGTCATGGCCTTCGCGGTCGGCGTCCTGTTCATCGACTGGCTGGTGCGCGGTGACGTGGCACCGCCGCCGGTGCCGACGTCGATCGTCGTGCGGCACTGGCAGTCGGGCTGGCCCCGGTCGCCGGCGTTGCCGCCCGAGCCCTCTCCCGGCTTCCTGCAGGGCAGCGCCTCGCCGTTTCGCAGCGTGTGCCTGCTCGTCGCGGCCGTGGCCTGCGTGTCGGCACTGGTGTTCAGCGGCCTCGACACGCTGGGCTGGTCGGTCGTCGCGCGGCCGGGTGGGCTGGCGCCGCGCGCCGAATGGCCGCTGTACCCGCTGCCGTGGATCTGGCCCTGGCTGCTGCCGCTCGCGCGCCAGCCCTTCGCGCTCGGCACCGTCGCGGTCGGCGCGGTGCTGCTCGTCGCGGCGATCTTCATGCGCTGGCGCCGGATGCGCGGCGCGTGGTTTCCGTTCTTCACGGCGCTGCCGATCCTCGTGGCACCGCATTTCCTGGGTGCCGCGGGCTTCGACTACGCCGCCGCGCGCGGGCTCGGCGGCCTGAACGAACCCGCACTGGCGAGTGCGCTCGCGCAGCATCCGGGGCGCTACAACGTCTACACTTTCCTGAGCCTGTGGGGCGGCATCGGTGCCGGCACAGTCGGCCTGGTGCTCGGCTTCTGGTTCGGCCGCTCGCGGGTCATGGACGAGGACTGAGCGCTGGCCCGGCGCCCTGCAAGGAGACACCCTCTGTGAGCGCTTCTTTCTTCGATTCGCCCGCGCACCTGAGCGGCGGCCCCCTCACGCCGCGGATGCGCGCCGAGATGCCGTTCGAGCTCGTCGGCCCGCGCCTGCAGGCCGTGTGCGGCAACTTCACCCCCGTGCCCATGCCGCGCCAGCAGACCGTCTCGGGCGGCATCGAGGTGCGGCGCGCCGGCGGTGTCGACGTGGCGCTCATCGGCCAGAACCTGCAGCGCGTGCACCGCGACGCGCAGGCCATCCGGCGCGACGACCGCGAGCATTTCTTCCTCGTGTTCCAGGACCACGGCGGCGCGCTCATGTGCCAGGGCGCGCAGCAGATCGCGGTGCAGGCCGGCGACATCGTGCTGATCGATTCGGCGCGGCCCTCGGAGTTCGTCTACGACGGCGCCAGCTCGCAGCAGGTGTCGGTGCACCTGCCGCGCGCCGACATGCTCGCGCGCTTCGGCCCCACGCTGCAGGGCGGTGTGTGCGTGCGGCGCGGCGACGCGCTGGGCTTCGCGATGCGCGCCATCCTCGCGCGTCTGCTCGACAGCGGACAGTCCGACGACGCGCACCTGGTCGAGGCCTTTCTCGGCGTCTTCGGCTCGGTGCTGGTCGAGCGCGCGCGGCAGGCGCCGGCGCTGCTGTCGCGCAACGCCGGCGAGGGCGTGCTGCGCCGCGCGATGGACCACGTGGCGCTGCAGTTCCACGACCCGGCCTTCCACGCGGGCGAACTGGCGCGGCACCTGGGCGTGTCGCCGCGGCTGCTGCAGCGGGCCTTCGAGGCCTTGGGTGTTTCGCCGAGCCGCCACATCCTCGATACCCGGCTGGCGGCGGCGCGCGCCGCGCTCGATGCGGCGGCCCGGCAGGGCGGCCCCGCGCCGGCCATCGCGGTGGTCGCCTACGACTGCGGCTTCAACGACCTGTCGTTCTTCTACCGCGAGTTCCGCAAGCGCTACGGCGTGCCGCCGGGGCGCCTGGCGCTTGGACCCCTGACGCACTGACGCCTGAGTCCATTCGCTGACGCCTGGCTCCAAGACGTCGGCCCCTGCTTTTCCTACAGTGACCTGGCGCGCCCGCCCTGCGGCGGCGCGCGCCAGCGTCAACCCAACCAGGACAAAGCAATGCAAGAGACAAGAATGACGATCGGCGGTCGCGCGGTGCCAGGCACGGCCTCCTTCGAAGTGCGCAACCCCGCCAACGGCCAGGTGATCGGCACCGCGCCGAACGGTTCGCGCGACGACCTCGCCGCCGCCGT
This sequence comes from Variovorax sp. GW822-FHT04E09, assembly GCF_058800845.1. NCBI lineage: Bacteria > Pseudomonadati > Pseudomonadota > Betaproteobacteria > Burkholderiales > Comamonadaceae > Variovorax > Variovorax sp. GW822-FHT04E09. The sequence goes on along the minus strand of NZ_JBXAMR010000007.1, from coordinate 248,742 downwards.
GGCCGCCGCGCAAAAAGCCTTCACGAGCTGGTCGCGCAAGTCCGACGACGAACTGGCCGCCGCCTGCCGCGCCGTCACCGAGAAGATCGGCGCGCACGCCGAAGAGCTGGCGCGCCTGCTCACGCTGGAGCAGGGCAAGCCGCTCAACGGCCTGGGTTCGCGCTGGGAGCTGGGCGGCGCCGCGGCCTGGGCCGGCGCCACCGCGGCGCTGTCACTGCCGCCGCGCGTGCTGCAGGACAACGCGCAGGGCCACGTCGAGATCTTTCGCAAGCCCGTGGGCGTGGTCGGCTCGATCACGCCGTGGAACTTCCCCGTGCTGATCGCCGTGTGGCACGTGCTGCCGGCGCTGCGCACGGGCAACACGGTCGTCATCAAGCCCTCGCCGTACACGCCGCTGGCCACGCTGCGCTTTGTCGAGCTGCTCAACGAAGTGCTGCCCGAAGGCGTGGTCAACAGCGTGAGCTGCGACGACCGCACCTCCAACCTCGGCGCCGACATGGCGAGCGACCCTGTCATCCGCAAGATCGTGTTCACCGGCTCCTGCGCCACCGGCAAGAAGGTGATGCAGTCGGCCGCCAGCACCATGAAGCGGCTCACGCTCGAACTCGGCGGCAACGACGCCGGCATCGTGCTGCCCGACGCCGACCCCAAGGCCATTGCCGAAGGCCTGTTCTGGGGCGCGTTCCTCAACAACGGCCAGACCTGCGCCGCCATGAAGCGCCTGTACGTGCACGCCAGCATCCACGACGAGGTGTGCGAGCACCTCGCGGCCTTTGCCAGGCAGGTGCCGATGGGTGATGGCATGGACGAGAAGAACGTGCTCGGCCCGGTGCAGAACCGCATGCAGTTCGACAAGGTCGCGCGGCTCGTGGCCGACGCGAAAAAGAAGGGCCAGGTGCTCACCGGCGGCGAACCGGGCGAGGGCCTGTTCTTCCCCGCGACCATCGTCGCGGGCCTGAAGAACGGCGATGCGCTGGTCGACGAAGAACAGTTCGGGCCCGCGCTGCCCGTCATCCGCTACACCGACGTCGAAGAGGCCATCCGCGCCGCCAATGACAGCGAGAACGGCCTCGGCGGTTCCGTGTGGTCCAAGGACATCGAGCACGCCAAGCGCATCGCCTCGCGCCTGGAGTGCGGCTCGGTGTGGATCAACAAGCACGGCGCCATCCAGCCCAACGCGCCCTTCGGCGGCGTGAAGGCTTCGGGGCTCGGTGTGGAGTTCGCGGAAGAAGGGCTGAAGGAGTACACCGACGCGCAGGTGATCTTCTCCTGACGCAGTGCAGAGCGTGGCGCGTGCCACGCTCTGTTCACGAGCGCAGCGCGGCGGTCAATGCGCCGAGCAGCGCATCGGTCTCGACCAGGCTCGGCGGATGGATCGGCGCCGGCCAGGTGCTGTGGACCGCGACCACGAGCCGTTCCTTCGGATGGATGTAGACCTGCTGGCCGAAGATGCCGAGCGCGGCGAACAGGCCGCCGTCGAGTTCGGGCAATGCCTTCGCGCCGGTCGGGAAGGTCCACCACTGGTAGCCGTACCCCATCGGTTCGAAGCCCGGGAGCGTGCCGGGCGCGAGGTGGCTGGCCGCGTCGACGCGCGTGGCATCGGCCACCCAGCCGTCGGGCAGCACCCGCTGGCCGCCGGCCACGCCGCCGCCGAGCACGAACAGGCCGAAGCGCCCGAAGTCGCGCAGCGTGGCGTTCACGCCGCTGCCGGTGAACTCCTGGCCATCGACCGCATCGAGCTGCCAGTAGGCATCGGCCTCCATGCCGAAGGGCGCCCAGATTTTTTGCGAGAGGTAGTCGCTGAGCGGCCGGCGGATCGCGCTGGCCAGGATCTCGCCGACCAGGCAGGTCTCGCCGGTGCTGTAGTTGAAGCGCGTGCCCGCCGGCGCCACGCGCGGGCGCTGCGCCATGAACTTCAACACCGCGCCCTTCTCGCGCGTGAGCTGCACGCGCATCAGCTGGCGCCGGTCGGAGTCGGCGTCGAGGTAGTCCTCGTTCCAGGCCACGCCCGAGTTCATCTGCAGCACCTGCTTCACCGTCACGTCGTCATACGCCGAGCCACTCAGCGCGGGCAGGTAGCGCACCACCGGGTCGTCGAGGCTGGCGATGTGGCCATCTTTCACGGCCGCGCCGACCAGCGTGGAGGTCAGCGACTTCGCGACCGAGAACGACAGCCACTTCGTCGCTGCGTTGTTGCCCATGGCGTAGCGCTCGAGCACGACATGGCCGTCCTTGATCACCAGCAGGCCGGCCGTGTGGTTGCGCGCCATGAAGCCGTCGATGCCGAAGCGCTGCGCGTCGACCGGCGGGCCCTCGGGCAGCGGATGCACCTGCGTGCCGCGCCGGATCGCGCGCGTCGCGTAGAGCCGGTCCATCTGGCGGTAGGTCGGCGCCTGCAGCGCGGGCGGCAGCGTCATCAGGTCTTCGTAGCGGCCGATGGCCTCGTTGCTTGCGGCTGTCATTTCGCAGCAGGCCGGTTCAGCCCCAGCGTCGGCGTCTCGTCGAAGAAGTTCCAGGGCTTGAGCAGCGCATGCACCCACTCGGTGGGCATGATCGGCCACTCCTCGGCGCGCGCGACGTGCGTGGTGCCGGTGGTGAGCCATACCACGTTGTCGGTGTTCACGATCTCCTGGTTGTCGGCCGTGAACTGGCCCAGGCCCGTGTCCTTGTTGGAGCGGTTCGGGTACTTGCCTTCGGGGAACAGCTCTTCGGGGTCGTAGCGCGTCACCCAGAGCTGGCGGTCCATGAAGCTCAGGCGGTGGTTGATCCACTCGTCCTTCGCGAAGTTCGCGCCCTTGGCAATGGGGTGCGTGCCGCCCGCGTACGGCACCAGCTGGTAGGACACCGGGTTGCCGACCTTGTTGTTGCGCGACGGGTTGCTCAGCAGGCGGATGGTCGAGGGGTCGAACTTCTGCGCCGCCTGCTGCTCGGTGCGCACCGTGCGCTGCACCGTCTGCATGGTGCTGGTGCGCGGGCCGCCGCGCGTGTTGGGCAGCACCACCGGGTCGACCTCGGTGAGCGTGTTCTGCTCGCCGTCCACATCGAGGTCGAGGCGGAAGTTGTAGATGTGCTGGTGCGTGGTGCCGACGATGTGGTGGTCCAGCAGCGTGCCGTAGCGCGTGTCCTCGGCGGCCGTGGGGTCCTGCATGGTGCGCGACTTCACGCCCTTCACGGCCTCGATGCCGGTGGCGCCGGCGTGGATGCCGATGGTGCCGTTCTCGGCGAACACCCAGTCGAACAGGTAGTCGTAGTTGCCCACCGTGCTGATCCAGCGCACCACCAGCTCGCGCCGCTCGGTGCTGATGTTGGGCTTGCCCATCTCCTGGTGCTTGAACTCGGGGTCGGCATAGCGTTCGAAGACGGCGATGGCGCGCGGCACCTTGGTGGGGGCGCCGGTGTAGTCGGCCAGCGTGGCGTCCAGCAGCACGGCATTCTGCGGCGCGTCCTTGTTGGGCTCGATGGGCGAGGTGAGCGTGCCCATGCCGTACTCGCCCGAGTCGAGGTACGCCTTGAAGTACCAGCCGGTGTCGGGGTCGCCGTAGGGCACGATCATGCCGCCCAGCGAGCCTTCGTACATCACCTTGCGCTTCGTGCCCTTGTCGTTGTAGGTGACGGTAGAGAGCACCAGGCCCACGCGCGAATCGAGCCGCACATGGAAGTCCCAGTTGCGCCAGTGCATCGTGTGGCCGGTGATCGTGTAGTTCTTGCCTTCGGGCTCGGTGATCTCCAGCGGCTTGGGCGCGGGCGTGGCCGCGCGGTCGCGCCCGTCGTAGGGCGTGGGCTTGAGCGGCACGGGCACGAGGCCGCCGTCCTCGATCTTGATGACCTTCTTCTGCTCCAGGTCGACCACCGCCACCAGGCCCTCGATGGGGTGCGCCCAGTAGTTGCCGTCGCCCACGTCCAGGTAGCTCACCACCTTCAGCAGGCGGTCTTCCTGGCGCAGCGAATCCTTGCCGTCGAAGTAGCCCACGGTGAGCGGCGTGGCCACCACCTTCTTCACGTCGGCGATGCCGCGCGTGGCGAGGGCCTTGGCGTAGTCGGGGCTGGCCTCGATGGCGCTCTGCACGGTGGCGAAGTCGTCCAGCAGCACCATGCCGTGCGCGCCTTCGATGGGCTTCCACGCGATGAGCGTGCGCGCCGCGAGATCGACCGTGCCTTCGATGACCTTCTTGCCGTCCAGCGCCACGAAGGCCGCCTGGCGCGGCGCGCGCACGGGCTGGCCGGTGAGCGCGAAGTTCCAGACCTCGTCCTTGGGCGGGCGCTTGACGCTGATCTCGGTGAAGCGCAGGCCGGCCTTGTGGCGCCCCGAGGCCTTCAGCACCTCGAGCGTGGCCTGGATCTCGGCCTCGGTCAGCGGGTTCAGCGGGTTGGGCACGCGCTCGACCACGAAGGTCTTGTCCAGGCTGGACTGGAACACCTGGTTCACGAAGTCGTGCGGCACGTAGGCCGCGCCCTTGCGCATGACCACGGGCACATCGAGCTGCATCGGCTGGCCGTTGACCAGCGCCGTCTTCGAGCCGGGCTTCAGGCGCACCAGCGTGCCGTTGCGCGCCACGGTGAACACGTTGGCAAAGCTGTCCCAGCGCAGCGTGCCGCCGAAGTCTTCCACCGTCTTCTTCAGCGGCACCATGTGGGCCGCGCCGCCGTGGGCCCGGGCCGGTTCAGTGCTCAGGGGGCCGAGGGCGAGCGCCAGGGCAGAGGCCAGGGCGGTGCCCAGGAGACGCCGTGCGGCGCCGCGGCCGGGCGTTCGGTGGTAGCTGCTGCGCATGGCTGCATCCTTCTTCGCGTGTTGTGGTGGACAACCGCGAAGGTAAGAGCGCCGCCGGCGCGGGCGTTATCAAGATTTGGCAAACCACCGCGCGCGCGTGGCGGACGGCAGCTCGCCGAACAGGCGCGCGTAGTCGATGGCAAAGCGCGACAGGTGCCAGAAGCCCCAGCGCGCGGCGATGTCGCCGATGGTGTCCTCGCGGCAGGCCTGCATCTCGCAGCGCACGCGGTTCAGGCGCATCACGCGCAGGTAGGTGACGGGGCTCAGGTGCAGCACGTCCTCGAAGGCGTACTGCAGCGAGCGGCGTGACACGCCCGTGGCCGCGCACAGGTCGGGCACGCTGATGGGCTCGTCGGCGTGCGCCTGCATGTACTCGCGCGCCTTGGCCACGATGTGGCGCCGCGCCGCCGTGCTGGCGGGCAGCCGGGCCTCGAAAGCCTTCGAGCCCATGCACTGCAGCACCGCGTCGGCCAGCGACAGCGACAGCATGTGGCGCGCGGCCGGCTGTTCGAGCTGCGCGAGGTTGTCGCGCGCCAGCGACAGGGCGGCGCCCAGCAGGCGGGTGAAGGCGGTTTCGTCGAAGCCGGGGTGCTGCACCGGCGCGGGCGCCGGCATGCGCAGCTCGAAGTCGGGTCCGAACAGGGTGGTGGCCAGCTTGGCCAGCGGCTCGGTGTCGACGCACACGGCCATCAGGTCCATGCCGGCGCCGGCCAGCAGCTCGAACTCGCCCCGCGGCGGCAGCGCGCTGAGCTGGCGCCCGCCCAGGTCGTGGCCGCAGTACCAGCTGCCCGGGGCGGCCGTCTCGGTGAGGGCGAAGGCGATGGCGCCGGGGCGGCCCCGGCCGCGCTGCAGCACGGTCTGGTTGGCGCGCTCGTGGAAGACCTGCACGAAGTCCAGGTGCAGGTCTTCGGCCAGCCCCTCGAAGCGGCCGTTGGACAGCTGCTCGTAGTGCTGGTCCCAGGCGCCCACGCCCGAGGCCTGCGCCTGGGCTTCGGCGGTGAGTTGTCGGCTGAAGTGAAGAAGCTCGGTCATGGTGCGCGCTGGCGCAGTTGCCATCGCGCAGCCGATGAGCAGAAACCGTGCCTGTCACGGCGCAGTGTGTGGGAAGCGCCGCCGCCCGACCATGTTGCTTACCCTTGGTCAGGGCCGCTCAGGCGTTCATTCGAGCGTCAGGCCGATGTCCTTCACCAGCGCGCCCCAGTCGCGCAGGTCGCTGCGGATGGTGGCGGTGAACTGCTCGGGCGTGTTCTGGGGCAGGTCGTTGAAGTTCAGCTCGTACATGCGGCGCACCACCGCGGGGTCGCGCAGCACCTGGTTCACGGCCTCGTTGAGCTTCTTCACGACGGCGGGCGGCGTCTTGGCCGGCGCGAGCAGGCCGTACCAGGCGTAGGTGGTGAAGGGGTAGCCGCTCTCGGTCATGGTGGGCACGTCGGGCAGCATCGGGATGCGCGAGGGGCCGCTGTTGGCCAGCGCCCGGATGCGGCCGGCGCGCACGATCTCCACGGTCGAGGAGATGTCGGCGAAGGCCGCATCGACCTGGCCGCCCACGAGGTCCTGCACGCAGGGGCCGCTGCCCTTGTAGGGCACGTGCGTCATGACGAGGCCGGCCTGCTTCTTGAGGCTTTCCATGGCCAGGTGGCCGCCCGAGCCGTTGCCCCACGAGCAGTAGCTGAGCTTGTCGGGGCGCGCCTTGGCATAGGCGACGAACTCCTGGATCGTCTTCACCGGCAGGTCCTTGCGCACCAGCAGCAGGTTGCCGCCACGCCCGACCTGGGCGATCGGCATGAAGTCCTTCAGCGGGTCGTAGGGCAGCTTCTTGTAGAGGCTGGGGTTCACCACCATCGTCGCGGCGTAGGTGAACAGCAGCCGGTAGCCGTCGGGCGTGGAACGCGCCACCACCTCGCTGCCGAGGATGCCGTTGGCGCCCGGGCGGTTGTCGACCACGAAGGGCTGCTTCAGGATCTTGCCGAGGCCGTCGCCGATCAGCCGCGCGATGGTGTCGGTGCCGCCGGCCGCCGCGGTGGGCACCACCAGCGTCACGGGCTTGTCGGGGTAGCTGTCGGTCTGTTGTGCGTGGCTGGCCGTTGCCAGTGCGGCCAGGGAACAGGCGGCGAGCGTGCGCAGGCCGAAGCGGAATGGTGTTGTCGTTGTCATGGTCCGTGTCTCCGATGGAAAGGCTTCAGCGGATGCCGAAGCGCGCCTGCGTGCCTTGTTCGATCATGTCCGCGCCCACGCGATACAGGTTGCGCGAGACGTAACTGGGCACTTCGCGTGCCCGCTCGCGCAGCCATTCGGCCTTGAGCGAGCGCGCCTCGGCGATCTCGCTGGCGTCGCCCTCGGCGGTGGCCAGCAGGTCGATCACGTGCAGCGCGAGCTGCCACTGCTTGGCCACAGCCAGCGCACGTGCCTGGTCGATCACGCCGCGCTTGTCGGTGATCGCGTCGGCCACCGCGCGGCCGATGGCCTCGGGCGCGGCCGGGTGCAGCGAGGTCGGGTTGCGGTCCCACCAGCCGTTCTCCGAGCGGTAGATGTCGCGCACGATGTAGCCCGGGTCGCCGTAGGTGGGCTTCATCCACTCGACCGCGAACAGCTCGTCGGGAAAGCGGATGCGCGCCAGGATGTCGCGCTCGTTGAGCCCCTCGTTCATGAGCCGCACCACCTCCGCGCGCACCCAGCGCAGCGCGCGGGCCGTGTGCACGAGCACGTGCTGCACCTGGTCTTCGCCCTCGAGCGTGGCGCCGAATTCGCGCACCGCCTTGCGCGGCTTCAACGCCGCCAGCGCCTCCAGCGTGTCGGCCCAGCGCACCGTGTCGCGCATCGTGCGAAAGGGCGTGCCGATGTTGGGAATGGAGTCGATCAGCGCCGCGCCGCCGTACAGCACGCGCTGCGCCGGGCTCCACAGCGCGATCGCGTCGTCGGTTTCCGAGGGCGCCCAGCGCAGCTCGATGCAGCGCTCGCCGCTGCCGATCTGCAGCACGTCGTCGAAGGTCTCGGTGGGCGGGTGCGTCACCAGCCGGTGGTCGAAGAAGCCGGCGGGGCGGTTGAACTGGATCTCGGCCATGCGGTGCTGCAGGGCCAGCGTCTCGCGGTAGCGCGCCAGGCGGCGCGGCACGTTGCGGTGCGCAATGATGCGCGGCGGCGCATCGCCGCGCGCGGCGGCATGGGCCAGCCACATCGGCACGCCGGCGTTGTAGCCGATGTGGCCGTGGCTGAAGCACAGCGCATGCACCGGCGCGTCGCTGAGCTGGCGCAGCGCGTCGATCATGCCCTGCGTCACCGAGCCGCCCGGGCCGGCGTCGATCACGACCAGGCCCACGTTGGTCTCGGCCACGAACGATTGGCCCTGCCCGCGCAGGATGTGCAGGCCGGGCGCGACGGTCTCGGTGCCGGTGCCGACGATGAGGAAGGGCTTTTCTTCTTCTGTGGCCTGGGGTTTTTCAGCGGTGGCGCTCATGCGGAATCCTTGGTGACGGTGAGGGGCGGCAGCTGGTAGCGGCCGTCGAGCAGTTCGGCGCGCGGCACGTAGGCGCGCAGGCACAGGTAGAAGCTGCCTTCGGGGGCCGGCAGCCAGTTCGCGCGCGCGGCCTCGCCTTCGGGCGGTGCGTGCTGGATGTGCAGCGTGAGCCCGCCGTCCGCGTCGCGCCGCAGTCCCGGTGTGCGGTCGCCGACGGCGTAGCGGTCGATCGGGTTGTCGACCAGCATGTAGTCGCGCGTGTCGTACATCGTGAGCGACCAGAAGGCGTCGACCGGCGGCAGCGCGTCGGGCGCGAAGCGCAGCGTGTAGCAGAGCTGGCCGGTGAGCGGCTCGCCAGCGGCGTCGTGCCAGGCCATCGGGTAGGTGGCCTCGCGGCTTTCGAGCATGCCGATGTACTTGAGCGCGATCAGCGCGCGCGCCAGGTGGTCGTCACCAAAGCTTCCTTCCACCAGTGGCATCTGCACCCAGCCCGAGGCTGTGGTGCGGCCCGACTGCGCCTCGCGCAGCCGCGGCAGCACGGTGTCGAGCGCGGCCTGCAGCGCGGCGCGCTGGCCGTCGTCGAGCGCGCCTGCAGCAGGCCCGATGCCGAGCGATGCATAGCGCGCGAGCTGCGCGGCATCACCAGCCGGCGGTGCGTTGTCGCGCAGCGCCGCATTCACCTGCGCGGCGAAGTGCGCGGCCGTGAGCGGCGCCTTCGGGTCGCAGGCCGGATCGAAGGCGCGCGGTGCCGAGGCGCGGCCGGCTTCCCAGTCGGCCAGCGTGCGCACGAGAAAGCCGTCCTGCAGCGCGTTGACGGCCGGCACGTCCTGCGGGCCGTCGACCAGCAGGCGCCCGATGATCCACAGCCAGCGCGTGGGCGCCTCGATGCGCGCGCCCGGCGCGTCGAAGGCCGCGGGCAGCGTGCCGCGCCATCCCGGCGGCGTGACCACGAAGGCGCGCGCCGCCGTGCCCGTGAGGCGCTGTCCCAGGTGGGCGAAGGGGTTGGTGAAGAAGTCGAGCAGGCCCAGCACGTAGTAGCGCCCGGCGGTGTCGGGCACGTCGATCACGAGCGGGCCCTCGCCCAGGTCGAGCCAGGCGTTGGTGTAGAGCGTGTCGTTGTTCGGCGTGACGACGCGGCTCTTGCCCGCGCCCAGCAGCTGGCGCGCGTGCGTGAACACGTTGCACCAGCGCAGCGGCTTGGGCGCCTCGCCGGCGGCATCGGTGCGCTGCGGCGAGGTGGCTGCGCGCATGCGGCACATCTCGTACAGCGGGTAGGCGTAGACCACGGCCTCTTCGGCCAGGGCTTGCAGGGTGGCGTCGGTGTGCGGTTGCATCGTGCTCAGCCCTGTTGTGCCTGCAGCGCCGGGATGCGCCAGCCCTGCACGCCTTCGCGCGGGTAGTACATGCGCAGGATCAGGTAGAAGCGCCCGGCCGGCGCGGGCAGCCAGTTGGCGGCGTCGGCGGGGCGCGCGTGGCTCACCACCAGCTCGAGGCTGCCGTCGGCGTTGCGCTTCAGCCCGGGCGTGCGGTCGCCGATGGCGTGGCGGCGGATGTCGTTGGGGTAGAGGAAGCGGTCGGTGTCGTAGAGCGTGACCGACCAGAAGGCGTCCGCGGGCGGCAGGTCGCCGGCCTCGAAGCGCATCGTGTAGCGGCGCTGGCCGTCCAGCGGCTCCTGCGTGGCGTCGTGGTGCGCGGCGGCGTACACCGCCTCGCTCGTGGCCAGCGCGCCCAGGCCCAGGTAGGCGGTGCGCGCGCGGCCGAGGAACTCGTTGCCGTAGCGGCCGGTGGCCGGCGTCATCGACCAGGGCTTGGGCCGGCGGTTGCGGCCCACGGCGCCGACCAGCTGCACGCCCTCGGCGAAGCCTTCGATGAGGCCTTCGCGCAGCGGTGCTTCCAGCGCGTCCCACGAGAACGCGGCGTTCGCGAGCAGCCCGCCCTGGCCGAACCACGCCACGAGCGCGCGGTCTTCCACGCGGCCCGGCGCCTCGGCCAGCGCATGGCACACGTTGGTGAAGAAGCGCGGCGCCACGTCTGCGGCCGGCTCGCCGTGCTCGAAGGCGGCGGCCATGGCGTCTTCGTGCGGGCCGGCCCACTGTTCGATGGCGGCCGGGCGGCCCTGCAGCACGGTGCCGGGCGCGGGCTTCAGTTGGATCTCCGACTGCAGCGCGCGCGCCGCCGGCCAGTCACTCTCGTCGCCCACCAGGATGCGGCCGATGAGCCAGACCAGGTCGGTCGGGCAGCGCACCACGCGGTGGCCGGCAAGCGATTCCGGCACGGTGCCGCCGGGGCCCACGAGCACCACGGTCTCGCCCTCGGGGTTGCAGTTGCGCGGGCCCAGGTTCTCGAAGTTCTCGGTGTAGGCGTCGTACAGCGGCAGCACGAAGTAGCGCCCCGGGTGCCGTGCCGACGCAGGCACGGTCAGCAGCATCGGCCCGTGCGCCAGGTGCAGCCAGGCCATGGTGTAGAGCAGGTCGTTGGCGGGCGTGACCACGTCGCGGTCTTCGTGGGTGGAAGGGCGCGGCGCGTGGTGCAGCGTGTTCAGCGGCGCGCGCACGTCGGAGCCGGCCGACGCGCCGCTGCGGCGTTCGGCGCGCGGCGCGGTCTGCATGGCGCAGGTGCGGTAGGTCTCGGTGAGCGGATAGCCGTAGACGAAGGCGGCCAGGCCGATGGAACGGGCGAGCGCCTTGCGGGCGGCGGCGATGTCGGGCACGGGAGCGGGAGCGTTCATGGGAAAGACCTCGGGGTTCGAAAAAAAGGGGAGGGGGAAGGCGGTTCAGTCGAGCTTCACGCCCGTGGCCTGCGTGAGCTTCAGCGTCACGGGCAGGAAGGCCTTGTAGGCCGCGGCGGCTTCGGGCGGCAGGTTGCCCACGGGCTCGGCGCCGAGCTCCTCGATGCGCCGGCTCACCTCGGGCTGGCGCACCACCGCGCTGACCTCGCGGCCCAGGCGCTCGACGATGGCGTCGGGCGTCTTCGCGGGCGCCATCAGCGAAGTCGGGCCGGTCATGGCGTAGACCTCGTCGGCGTAGCCCTGCTCGGCGAAGGTGGGCACGTCGGGCAGCGCGCGGGCGCGCCGGGGGCCGGCCACGGCCAGCGGGCGCAGCTTGCCGGCCTTGATGTACGGCTGCAGCGTGGTGACCGAGCCCACGGTCATCTGGATCACGCCGCCGATCAGGTCGATCGCCATCGGGCTCTCGCCCTTGTAGGGCACGTGCATCGTCTGCAGGCCGTAGGCCTTGTCCATGTACACCTGCACCTGGTGCGGCTGCGTGCCCGGGCCCCACGAGCCCATCGAGTACTTGCCGGGCGAAGCCTTCGCGGCGGCGATCAGGCTCTTGAAGTCGGTCGCCGGCACCGAAGGGTGCACCGCCAGCACGGTGCGCGTGGTGGCGATGTCTGACACCATGCGCAGGTCGGTGCGCGGGTCGTAGGGCAGCTTGCTGTAGAGCACCAGGTTCGCCGTGACGGGGCCCGGCACCGTGAGCAGCAGCGTGTGGCCGTCGGGCGGGCTCTTGGCGACGTAGTCGGTGCCGATGATGCCGCCCGCGCCGCTGCGGTTCTCGACCACCACCGGCTGGCCCAGCCGCTTGGACAGCCCCTCGGCCACGAGCCGCGCGAGGATGTCGGTCGAGCCGCCTGCCTGGTACTGCACGATGATGCGCACGGGCTTGGAGGGGAAGGGGGCCTCCGTGGCTGCCGCCGCCGTGCTTGCGGCGAGCACCAGTGCCGCGCCCGCGCCGAGTGTGCGCCCGAGTCCGTTCTTCGATGTCGTCGTCATGCGATGTCTCCGGTGGTTGTTGTGCTTCAGGGCGCGCGGCCGACGACCAGCGCATCGACCGCCACGCAGCCGCCCTCGGCCTGCGGGCGCGCGATCAGCGGGTTGATCTCGGCGCTGTCGAGCGAGTCGCCTGCGCGCTGCGCGAAGTCGGCCAGCGCGCACAGCGCGTCGGCGATCGAATCGAGGTCGACCGGCGGCCGGCCGCGCGCGCCGTTCAGGATCGCGAAGGCGCGCAGCTCGCGCACCATGGCCAGCGCGTCGTCGCGCGTGATGGGCAGCGCGCGCAGCGACACGTCGCGCAGCGTCTCGACGTGGATGCCGCCCAGGCCGAACATCAGCACCGGCCCGAACACCGGGTCGCGGTGCACGCCCGCGATGCACTCGACGCCGCCGGTCAACATGCGCGCCACCAGCGCGCCGTTGAGCCGCGCCTCGGGCCGCGCGGTGAGTGCGTGGTCGCGTGTGCGCTCGAAGGCCGCGCGCGCCTGCGCCGCGCCGCGCAGGCCGAGCGCCACGCCGCCGACGTCCGACTTGTGCGGGATGTCGGCGCTGACGATCTTCACCACCACCGCCTCGCCGAGCGCCTCGGCGGCGGCCGCCGCTTCGTCGGCGCTGCGCACCACGCGGTGCGCGACCACGGGCACGCCGGCGTCGGCGAGCAGCGCGAGCGCATCGGGCTCGGACATCGTGCCGGGCGCGAGCGTCAACGGCGCCTGGGTCGAAACGGGCGCCGCAACCGCTGCCGCCGCAGGCTTCAGCCCCGCGAGCGCGGCGATCGTGCGGATGCCGTCCGACGGGTCGGCGAACACCAGGCAGCGCATGGCCTCGAGTTCGGCGCGGCGCTCGGGCGTCAGCAGCGTGCTCACCGCCAGCAGCGTGTCGGGATACGCCTCGCGCAGCGACGCCACGAGCGAGCGCAGCACCGGCCAGAACGCGTCCGACGCGCCCGCGGCGGCCAGGAAGCCCATCCACGAGGCGAAACCTTGGTCGTCCAGCATCACGCGGGCCGTGCGATCGATCAGCGTCATGTCGTTGGTCACCTGGCCCGTGATATCGACCGGGTTGCGCGGCGCCGCGAAGGGCACCCAGCGGCGCAGCGTGTCCTGCGCGGCCTCGCTCAGCGGCCGGGCGTCCAGGCCCTGGGCCGAGGCCTCGTCGGCCATCAGCGCGCCGACGCCGCCCGAGAGCGTGAACAGGCCGATCGAGCGGTCGCGCGGGCGGCCCGCCACGGCCGCGCTGTGGGCCAGGTCGAAGAACTCCGTGAGGTTGCGCGCGCGCAGCACGCCGTACTGGCGGAACACCGCGTCGTACACCGCGTCGTCGCCCGCCAGCGCGGCGGTGTGCGAGGCCGCGGCCTCGGCGCCGAGTGCGGTGCGCCCGACCTTGACCATCACCACCGGCTTGCCGTTGGCCTGCGCCAGGGCCAGCGCCGCGCGCAGGCGGGGGCCGTCGCGGCAGCCTTCCATGTAGGCCATGATCACGTCGGTGTCGGGGTCCTGCGCGAGCCAGGCCAGGCAGTCGGCGACCTGCACGTCGGCCTCGTTGCCGGTGGTGGCCCACAGCGACAGGCCGACGCCGCGCGCCCGCGCCATCGCATACGCATAGGCGCCGAACGCGCCCGACTGGCTCACCAGTCCGATGCGCCCCGGCATCACGCGGCCCACGCCGGGCGCCGGCGAGAAGGTGGCGTACACGTGGCGCGCGATGTTCATGAAGCCCAGGCAGTTGGGGCCGACCAGCCGCACGCCCGCGGCACGCGCCTTGTCGCCCAGCCGCGCCTGCGCCGCCGCGCCCTCGGCGCCCACTTCGGCGAAGCCCGAGGAGAACAGCACCACGCCCTTCACGCCCGCCGCGATGGCGTCGTCGAGCGCGCCGTCGACCAGCGCCGAGGGCACCGCGAGGATGGCCAGGTCCACCGGCTGGCCGATGGCGCGCAGGCTCGGGTAGGCCGGCAGGTCCTGGATGCGGTCGGCGTTCGGGTTGACCGGGTAGAGCGCGCCCTCGAAACCGAAGCGGCGCTGGTAGTCGACGGGAATGCCGCCGATCTTCTGCGCGTTGGACGAGGCGCCGACCACCGCGATGGCGCGCGGTGCGAACAGCGCCGACAGGGATTCGGTTTGCGAAGAGAAAAAGTCCATGGGCATGGCGAAGGGTTCGGAAGTCAGAAGTTGTGGCGGATGCCGGTGGCGAGCACGCGCACGTCGTTGCCGCTGTTGGCCACCACCGGGATGGTCGCGAGCGAGGCCGAGGCGCCGTGCCGGTTCAGCAGGCGCAGCCAGCGCGCGTAGACCACGGTGCGCTTGCTCAGGTAGTAGTCGTAGCCCAGCGTCCAGGCCAGCTGCGAGCGTTCGCTCTCGGCCACTTTGCGCTGCGTGGCGCCGAAGATCAGGTTCGAGGCCGGCGTCACGTTGTAGGTGGCGCCCAGGTTCACCAGCTTCGCGGTCGGCACGTGGGGCAGGCTCGAGGCGTTGCGCACGTAGCTGGCGTACAGCTGCAGGCCGATGGAGGGCAGCTCGTAGGAGCCGGTCAGCGCCTGGTAGGTCGTGGTGGCGGGCGAGGCCACCGGCGCCGCGCCGGTGCCCGAGCGCGCGCGCTGGAAGGCGTAGGCGATGTAGTAGGGCTTGCGCGCCCAGCCGATGTTGCCGCCGTAGACGTTGCCGCTCTGGTGGCTCGGCGCACTCGATTCGCCCGGTGCGTAGGCCAGGTCGGCAAAGAACTCCATGCTGGCCGGCGTGCGGTAGCGCACCATGTTGCTGGCGCGGGCCGCGAAGGGCGTGAGGCCCGGTTGCGCGTCGGTGGCCGCCACCAGGTTGATGGGCGAGAACACCGAGTTCAGGCCGTAGGGGTCGGCCTTGAACAGCGCGTAGAACATCGGCGTGTACATGCGGCCCGCGTCGATCTGCCCCCACGGCGCCGAGAACCCGACGAAGGACTGGCGGCTGAACGACATCGCGGGGCCGGGCAGCGTGCCGTTGCCGGTGTCGGGCGCAAAGCCGCTTTCGAGCGTGAAGTGCGCGCCCAGGCCGCCGCCCAGGTCCTCGGTGCCGCGAAAGCCGATGCGCGAGGCGGTCTGGCCGCCGTCCTCCAGCCGCATGGAGGAGGCGGGGCCCGACCTGGCGTGCGCCACGTACAGGTCGAGCGTGCCGTAGACGCTCACGGTGCTTTGCGCGGACGCAAGGGCGCAGGCCGCGAGCGCGAGGGCTGCGGTGGCTGTCTTCTTCATTTGGGTTGTCTCCGGTGTGGCCGGTCGCCTGCGGGTGCAGGGCGGTGCCGCCTGTGTGCTTGTCGATGTCCGGGGCTTACGATAGAAATGAAGGGCCCCCGAATCTGTCAACGCTTTGACAGATTCGTGAACACCAGGGCAGGGAGAACCCGCTGACCCGACCACCTGCAACCACCCCTCCCGACGCCGAAGACAGCGCCGAGCTGCTCGACCGCGCGCTGCGCTGGAACGAGCTGTTCTCCCAATGGCCCGACGCGCGCCGCGCCGAGCTCATGAAGTCGGCGCGGCTGGTGCGCTACCGCCGCCGCACGCAGGTGCTGGCGCGCGACCGCCACAAGCGCGAGCTGCTGGCGGTGGTGTCAGGCTGCCTGGAGATCAGCAGCATGAGCCCGCAGGGGCGCAAGTACGTCAACGCGCTGCTCGGGCCCGGCCAGGTGGCGCCGCTGGTGCGCCTGCTCGAGGACGTGCCGCTGCCCTACGACTACCACGCGCACGAAGACTCGGTGATCGTCCACCTGCCCAGCGACGCCGTGATCGCGGTGCTCGACGCCGAGCCCGCGCTGTGGCGCGGCGTGGCCCGGCTGGGCCTGAAGCGCCAGCGGCTGAGCGTGGTGCTGCTGCAGAACCAGATGCTGAACTCGGTGCGCGGGCGCGTGGCCGCCACGCTGATGAGCGTGATCCACTTCTACGGCATGCAGGTGGAGGCGGCGGCGAGCCTGCCGGTGCGGCTGTCGCAGAACGACCTCGCGGCGATGCTGGGGCTGTCGCGCCAGACCATCAACAAGGAGCTGGGGCGGCTGGTCGCGGAAGGCGTGATCGACATGAGCTACAAGCGCATCCGCATCGTGGACCCCGACCAGCTCGCGGTCATCGCGACCGGCACCGGGCCGCAGTGAGCGGCGCGCACCGCAGCGCGCGGGCTCAGGGGTGGATCTTCTCGCCCTTGGCGAGCATCTCGACGAACTGCGCGATGCGCCGGGCGCGCGTCTCGGGCTTTTTCGCGCCCTGGGTGCGGAACAGCACCGCGAAGCGGTTGCGCGCATCGAGCGTGGCGAAGAAGGCCTTGGCCTTGCGGTTGGCGTCGAGCGCGGCCTGCAGGTCGGGCGGCACGGTGGCCACGCTCGGGGCGTCGTAGGCCGCCTCCCAGCGGCCGTCGGCGCGGGCACGCTCCACCTCGGCCAGGCCGCCGGGCTGCATGCGGCCCTCGTCGATGAGCTTCAATGCCTTGTCGCGGTTGATCTTCGACCAGATGCTGCGCGCGGTGCGCGGCGTGAAGCGCTGCAGGAAGAACTGCGCGTCCTGGCTCTTGCGCTGGCCGTCGATCCAGCCGAAGCACAGCGCGATCTCCAGCGCCTCGGGGTGGTCGACGGAGGCGATGCCGCTGGCTTTCTTCGCGATGCGCAGCCAGACGCCGGCGTGCGTGGCGTGGTGTTTCTTGTACCAACGCAGCAGCGCGGCGGCGTCGGCACATTCCAGCGGCGTGTCGTCGACGATGCGGTCGGTCTTGACCGCGGTCTTCTTCGCCGCCGGGCTCATGGCACCCACCAGTAGCGCAGCGCGTGGAAGTAGATCGGCGCCGCGAAGATCACCGAGTCGAGCCGGTCGAGCATGCCGCCGTGGCCTTCGATCATGGAGCCCCAGTCCTTCACGCCGCGGTCGCGCTTGATGGCCGACATCACCAGCCCGCCGAAGAAGCCCAAGAGGCAGATCATGAAGGCCATGAGCGCCGCCTGCCACGGGTTGAAGGGCGTGGCCCAGTACAGCGCCGCGCCTATGGCGGTGGCGCTGGCCACGCCGCCGATCAGGCCTTCCCACGTCTTGGAGGGCGAGAGTTCGGGCGCCACCTTGCGCTTGCCGAAGAGCTTGCCCCACACGTACTGCAGCACGTCGCTGCCCTGCACCACGATGACCAGGAAGGCGATCAGCAGCAGGTTGCGGCCCTCGAAGCCCGGAATCTGCAGCGTGAGCAGCGCCGGCACGTGGCTGATGCAGAACACGCACACCATCAGGCCCCACTGGATCTTCGAGGTGCGCTCCAGGAAGCGCTGCGTGTCGCCGCCCACGGCCGCCAGGATGGGCAGCAGCAGGAAGGCGTAGACCGGGATGTAGATCGAATACAGCCCGTACCAGTCGATCCAGATCAGGAAGTACTGGCCCGGCAACGCCACGAAGAAGGCCAGCGCGATCGCGCCGTGGTCGCCGCGCCGCGTGTAGGCCAGGCTGATGAACTCGCGCAGCGCATAGAACGAGATCAGGTAGAACAGCACGATCACGCCGCCCTTGCCGAAGGCAAAGGCCAGGCCGATCACCGCCACCATCACCCACCACGCGTTGACGCGCGAGTTGAGGTTGTCGATCACCGAGTGCGGCTGGCCGTGCGCCACGCGCCACTTGAGCAGCGCGCCGATGGCCGAGGCCAGCACGAGCACGCCGAAGACGCCGCCGAAGAGCTTGAAGGTGGTCCAGGCGAAGGGGGACATTTCGATCACGAGGCGGTCCCTCCGTTTTGTTCGATGCGGTCGTACTCCGGGCGCAGGTCGAGCATGGCCGTGCGTGCGCGGGCAAGGAAGGCGGTCTTGTCTTCGCCTTCCTCGAGCTGGATCGGCGCGCCGAAGCGCACCGTGCAGGCCAGCGGGATCGGCACCAGCGTGCCCTTGGGCAGCACGCGCTTGAGGTTCTCGATCCACACCGGCACCAGCCGCACGGTGGGGCAGGCGCGCGCCAGGTGGAAGAGGCCGCTTTTCAGCGGCAGCAGGATGTCGTCGCCCGTGTTGCGCGTGCCCTCGGGGAACATGATGAGCGAGTCGCCGCCTTCCAGCGCCTCCTTCATCTGGTCGACCGGGTTGCCGCCCTGGCCCGATCCGTCGCGGCGGATCATGAGCGCATTGAACACGTCCTTGCCGATGAAGTTGCGCAGCTTCGAGGCCTCCCAGTAGTCCTGCCCCGCCACGGGCCGCGTGAGCGCGCGCAGGTCGGAGGGCAGCGTGGCCCACAAGAGCACGAAGTCGCCGTGGCTGGTGTGGTTGGCGAAGTACAGCGTCTGCTCGGCCTTGGGCGTGGTGCCCGACCAGATGGCGCGCACGCCGGTCAAGAGGCCGGCCGCGCCGATGATGAGCTGGCCCGCCACCACCGCGAGCCCGCGGCGCACGATGGCGCTTGGCCGGGCGCTGTCGTCGCTGCTGCTGTCGTTCTTGTTGTTGCCGTTGTCGTTGTTCAAGCGAGTTCCTGTGTCATGAGGGCGAGCAGGAAGAGCGCGTTCTGGCAGGCGATCACGATGGCGTGGCGCTGCATCAGTTGGCGGGTTCCCTGCACGCGGTCGGCGAGCGCGCGGGCGTTGGGCTGCGGCGGTGGGTCGCGCAGCCCGAGCACGGAAAGGGCGTTGTCCATCGCGCCCAGCGAAGCGATCTGGCCGTTGGCCAGGCCTTCGAACAGCGCCTGGTCCAGCCGCAGCCGGAAGGCGAAGTAGCGTTCGAGCACGCCCAGCACCATCACCGCGGCAAAGGCCAGGATGGCGGTGTTCGAGAGCCCGCGCAGCGTGAGCGCCAGCACCAGGGCGGCGATGCAGGTGAGCGCGAAGCCCCAGAGGGCAAGCATGGCCGCCGCGCGCAGCAGGCCGGCCAGGGTGGTGCAGGTGGCGCGTTCGTTGTCAGTCATGGCGGGAAGGGGCTGTGTCGGGGGTGGGGGCGAGCGCTGCACGCCAGGCGGCGTGCAGCACGATCTGCGGGCGGGCGCGGCGCACGGCGTCTTCGGCCTGCGCCAGGCCGTGGTCGCGGCCCAGCCAGGCGATCACGGCAGCGGCGCTGCGCGAGAAGCCCAGCGCGCAGCAGACCCACACGGCCGAACCGTCGGCCGCCGCCGCGCGGCGCTGGCCTTCGATGACGGCCGCGGCGCGGCGCAGGCGCACGGGCGGCGGCACCACCAGGTCGAGCAGCGGCACGCAGCGCGCACGGGCGGGCGGCACGCCGGCCGGCAGTTGCAGCTCGGCGCACAGGCTCACGAGCCGGGGCTGGCCGGCGGCGAGCCATTCGGCCTGCGTGGGGCGACGGCCCAGGCGCAGGCCGGGTACCACCTCGACCGAGGCCGGCAGCTTGCGCGTCCAGAGCCACACATTGAAGGCCGCGGCCAGGCGGTAGGGCGCGAACAGCCAGCGCGCCGCCCAGCCCATGCGGCCGTGGCCGTCCATCTGGAAGCCGCGCGCGCCGAAGCCGAGGTAGTTGAGCGCCACCAGCGCGAGCGCCGCCGCCGGCCACGCCAGCCACAGCGCCACGTCGCCGGTCGCCAGTGCTGCGCCCAGGCACAGCGCCGCGCCCACGGCGTAGAAGCCCGCGAGCTTGAGCCGCTGCGGATCGCGTGCCAGGCGCCAGGCGCGCAGCATCGACACCCGGCGCGCCATCGGCCACAGCCAGACGCAGAAGATGCCCAGCAGCGCGCCGGTCGGGATGTCGATGAAGTGGTGCTGCCAGGTCGTGAGCACCGAGGCGCAGATCGCGAAGGCCCACACATGCAGCACGAGCCGCGCCCACAGCGGCCGGATGAAGCGCCGGTACCAGTCCCACAGGATCACGGCCAGCGCGATGTGCAGCGACGGCGCCTGGTTGTAGGGCTGGTCGAAGCCGCGCAGCGCATTGAACAGGAAGGCCGGCGCGCCCTCCACCGGCGGCTGGCCGAAGCTGAAGTGCAGCGGCCAGAGGATGAAGCAGGTGCAGGCGATGAGCGTGGCGCTCACCAGCCGCAGCGCATGCCGGTCGAGCGTGTGGCGGTCGCGCGCCAGGAACAGCGACAGCGCGTAGAAGACGTTGATGGTCCAGTACGGAAAGATCGTCCAGGCCCAGAAGGGCACCTGCCGCTCCCAGTCGAAGGCCATCGAGGGCACGCTGGCGCGCGTGGTGGCCCACCAGTTGGCGAAGCCGTAGGTCGCGTAGAACAGCGGCCCCAAAAACACCAGCCACGCGGCGGCGCGTTTCCACGGCCGGGGCGCGCGCCGGGCGGTCATTGCGCGACGCGCACCGCCAGCGACACCGTGAAGATGCCCCATTCGTCAACCCGCTGGTCGATCTTGCGGAAGCCCGCTTCTTCGACCAGCTGGTCCATCTCGGCCTGCGTGCGCCGGCGCATCACCCAGGCTTCGCCCTGGCGGTGGCTGGTGAGCGCGCGGGCGATCATTTCGAGCTGTGGGTGCCAGGGCTGGCCGGTGTAGACCAGGTAGCCCCGGTCTTCCACCGCGTCGCCCACGCCCGCGAGCGAGCGGCGCACCATCTCGTTGTCGGGGAACAGCTCGTACAGGCCCGACACCACGGCCAGCGTGGGCCGCGGCGTCACGCTCGCCAGGCTGATGCGGTCGAAGGCGTCGGCCTGCACGAACTGGGCGACGTCTTCCAGACCCTTTTCGGCGATCAGGGCCGTGCCGTCGCGCACGTTGATGTCGCTGTAGTCGCGCAGCAGGATCGAGCTGGCCTTCACCGGGCTGGCCAGCACCGCGTCGAGCACGTAGCGGCCGTGGCCGGCCGCGATGTCCATGAGCCGCACCTCGCGGTGCATCTCGACCAGCCGCTCCATCGCGATGCGCAGCAGCTCTTCGACGTGGATCTTGCGCTGGCGGATGCCGCGCCAGCCGATGGAGTCCAGGTAGGTGCGGTCGACCGAGCGGCCCAGCGCGCCCTTGCCCTGCGGCTGGTTGCGGTAGACGTAGTCGAGCGTGCTGCCCGAGTCGAAGCCCGTGGCGTGGCCCAGCGCGATGCCGCTGGACAGCGCGCCGCCCACGCGCAGCCCGCCGCGCGTGATCGCCCAGTAGGCGCCGCGTGGCGACAGGGGCGAGAGCGGTTCGGCCAGCGCGCGCGACTCGTCGGCGGTGTTGCCGTTCAGGTGCGCCTCGCGCAGGTCGACCGGCACGGCCGGTTCGTCGAAGCGCTGCAGGATGAATTCGCGGATCGACGCCACCGCGGGCGCCCGGTCTTTTTCGCCCAGCGTGTCGTGGAAGAAGCCCGGCAGCACCGTCTTCGTCTTCACGGCGCTGCCCAGCCGTTCGAAGAACTGGTGCTGCGGCTTGTGGTGCACCACCCAGTCGGCGCCCGAGATGAGCAGCTGCACCGGCAGCGTGATCGCGTTGGCGTCGGCCACCACGCGGTCGGCCGCCTCGTACAGGCCCAGCAGGATGTTGACGGCGATCGGGCGCGAGATCAGCGGGTCGTTCTTGTAGCTCTCGATGCGCGCGGGGTCGTGCGTGAGGAATTTCGGCTTCACGTAGCTGTTCACGAAGAACAGCCCGCGCAGCTTGTGCATGAGCGCCAGCCCCGGCCGCGCGAACGGCACGTAGAGCTTGACCTTGAAGGCCGGCGAGGCCAGCGTGAGGCCGCGCACCTTGGGCGCGTAGTCGTGCGCCCAGGTGGCGATCAGCACCGCGCCCACGCTCTGCGCCACCACGTGGATGTCGTGCTCGGGCACGCCGTGGGCGGCGGCGATGTGCTGCACGAAGGTCTGCACGTCGCGCACCGAGGTGCCGAAGCTGGGGCTGTAGCCGCGCTGGCCCGGCGACAGGCCGTGGCCGCGCGCGTCCCAGGCGAAGAAGTCGAAGTCGGGCAGGTCCAGCTCGTCCACCAGGTGCGCCATGCGCGCGCCGTGCTCGTGGCCGCGGTGGAACAGCAGCACGGCACCGCGCCGCGCGGCGCCCGTGGCCGGCCAGTGGCGGTAGAACAGCGATTCGCCGTCGTGCGTGCGGAAATGATGTTCGGCGGCGACGCGGGGTGTGGAAAGGGTCATGAAGAAGGGTCTTCTTTACTTATTTGTATGGGGGTGTTTCAGGCGGCGGGCGCTTCAGCCTCGGCCAGGGCGCGGCGGATGCGGTTGACGACCGTCCAGGCCACCAGCGCGGCCAGCAATGGCATCAGGAGGGCGGTCCAGCCCGGCAGCGGTCCGCCGAGGGCGACATACAACCCGAGCGCGCCGAACACGAAGGCCCGGTCGCTCTTGCCCATCGGCCCGTCGTAGCGGCGCGAGGCGCCCACCGTCGGGCCCAGCGCGCCGGCGAATTCGCTCAGCCCGGCCAGCATGATGACCGTGCCGACCCAGAACGGCGCGAACGGCGCCACCAGCGCGAAAGGCAGGTAGAGCGCGGCGTCGGAGACCACGTCGGTGAGTTCGTTGAGGAAGGCGCCCAGCTTGCTTTGCTGGTGGTGCTCGCGCGCCAGCATGCCGTCGATGGCGTTGAAGGCCATGCGCAGGAACATCCAGGCGGGGATCAGGCCGAAGGCCGCCAGCGAGGGCGCGGCGAAGAACAGCCAGAGCCCGAGCACGACCGACACCACGCAGGCCGCCAGCGTCACCTGGTTGGCCGTCACGCCCATCGCATGCAGCCGGACCACGAGCGGTCGCAGCAAGGCCTGGAAACGCGGTTTCAGTTCGTAGATGGACACGTTCTGACTTCCCTCTCTTGTTATGTTCTGCAGGCATTCTGCCAGTGTGAAACATGGCCCCCACGCTCGGCACTTCGCGCTCTCGCGGCCCCCCGAGGGGGCGCTCGCTCGCTGGGGGCGGCCCGGCGCAGCGCCGGGACTAAACTTGCCCCCGAAGACCCACCCCCAATGACCATCCAGACCGACGATTTCGCCCCCGCCCCGCAACGCGTGGTGTCCGCCGCCCCCGCCTCGCCCAACGAGGAGGCGATCGAGCGGGCGCTGCGGCCCAAGCTGCTCGACGAGTACGTCGGCCAGGCCAAGGTGCGCGAGCAGCTCGAGATCTTCATCGGCGCGGCGCGCAAGCGCAAAGAGGCGCTCGACCACGTGCTGCTGTTCGGCCCGCCGGGTCTGGGCAAGACCACGCTGTCGCACATCATCGCGGCCGAGCTGGGCGTCAACCTGCGCCAGACCTCGGGCCCCGTGCTCGAAAAGCCCAAGGACCTGGCGGCGCTGCTGACCAACCTTGAGCCCAACGACGTGCTCTTCATCGACGAGATCCACCGCCTGAGCCCGGTCGTCGAGGAAATCCTGTACCCCGCGCTGGAGGACTACCAGATCGACATCATGATCGGCGAGGGCCCCGCGGCGCGCAGCATCAAGCTCGACCTGCAGCCCTTCACGCTGGTGGGCGCCACCACCCGCGCCGGCATGCTGACCAACCCGCTGCGCGACCGCTTCGGCATCGTGGCGCGGCTGGAGTTCTACACGCCGGAAGAACTGGCGCTCATCGTGCGCCGCAGCGCCGGCCTGCTCAAGGTCGAGACCGACGCCGCCGGCGGCTTCGAGATCGCGCGCCGCTCGCGCGGCACGCCCCGCATCGCCAACCGCTTGCTGCGCCGGGTGCGCGACTACGCCGAGGTCAAGGGCAACGGCCGCATCACCGAAGACATCGCGCACAAGGCGCTGGCCATGCTCGACGTCGACCCGCAGGGCTTCGACCTCATGGACCGCAAGCTGCTCGAGGCCGTCATCCACCGCTTCGACGGCGGCCCGGTCGGCCTGGACAACGTGGCCGCCAGCATCGGCGAAGAGCGCGACACCATCGAGGACGTGATCGAGCCCTACCTCATCCAGCAGGGCTACCTGCAACGCACGCCGCGCGGGCGCATCGCCACGCTCGCGGCCTACCGCCACCTGGGCGTGGTGCCGCCCTCGGGCCGCGCCGACGGCCCGGACCTGTTCGGCGCCTGAAGAGAAAACCATGCACACCCACGACCTGAGCGCCTGGCAGCACGACCACCACTTCGGCGCCGGCAATGCCGCCGCCGAACGCAGCACCCGCCTCGTGATGTGGATCACCGCCGCCATGATGGTGGTCGAGATCGGCGCCGGCTGGTGGTTCAATTCCATGGCGCTTTTGGCCGACGGCTGGCACATGAGCTCGCACGCGCTGGCCATCGGCCTGAGCGCCTTTGCCTACGCCGCCGCGCGGCGCTACGCCCGCGACCCGCGCTTTGCCTTCGGCACCTGGAAGATCGAGGTGCTCGGCGGCTTCGCGAGCGCGCTGCTGCTGCTCGGCGTCGCCGCGCTCATGGTGGTGGGTTCGCTGGAGCGGCTGTGGTCGCCCGTGGCCATCCACTACCCCGAGGCCATCTCGATCGCGGTGCTGGGCCTGGTGGTGAACCTGGTCTGTGCGCGGCTGCTGGGGCATTCGCACGACCATCACGGCCATGACCACGGGCACGGGCATGACCACCACCACGGTCACGACCACGCACACGGCCACGACCTCAACCTGCGCTCCGCCTACCTGCACGTGGTGGCCGACGCCGCCACCTCGGTGCTCGCCATCGCGGCGCTGCTGGGCGGCTGGTTCTACGGCTGGTCCTGGCTCGACCCGGCCATGGGCATCGTCGGCGCCGTGCTCGTCGCCGTCTGGGCCAAGGGCCTGCTGAAGGAAACCGGCAAGGTCCTGCTCGATCGCGAGATGGACCACCCCGTCACCGCCGAAATCCGCGAAGGCGTCGAGACGATGCTGGCCGATTCCGAAACCCGCGTGGCCGACCTGCACGTCTGGCGCGTCGGCCGCGATGCGTACGCCTGCGCGCTCACGGTGGTGACGCATTCGGCCACGCTCACGGCGGACCAGGTGCGGGCGTGCTTCTCGATGCACGAGGAGATCCGGCACTC
The DNA here is from genome assembly GCF_058800845.1 of Variovorax sp. GW822-FHT04E09. Classification (NCBI taxonomy): domain Bacteria; kingdom Pseudomonadati; phylum Pseudomonadota; class Betaproteobacteria; order Burkholderiales; family Comamonadaceae; genus Variovorax; species Variovorax sp. GW822-FHT04E09. Next base: position 223,941 of record NZ_JBXAMR010000007.1, on the reverse strand, counting down.
GACGGTGGAGATTCAGCGCTGCGCTGACTAGGTCGAGGGCCTGCTCCTTCCCCTCTGTGGGAGGGAGAAAGTCAGGCCGTCGGCCGCCGGACGTGCCGCACGATCAGCATCTGCGCCGTGTAGTACGTCGCCAGCACCCACAGCGACGCCAGCGGCAGCGGCGACACGAACCGGTTGATCGCCAGCAGCGCATCGCTCAGCATGAAGAAGCAGGCGCCCACCGCCACCCACAGCGCGGTGGGGTCGCTGGAACGCAGCACCGCCGCACGCCCGATGGCCTGCGCCGCCATGCAGGCGATCACCACCACGTAGAAGCCGACCGGAATGCGCAGCGCCACCGGCAGGCCGCCCTGCCACAGGAAGGCGTACATGCCCGCGCCGATCAGCAAGGTGGCCGCCAGCGCGCGGGGCCGCGGGAAAAGGCCGACGCCGATGCGGAACAGCGCGATGTACGCCAGGTGCGCGAGCAGGAAGCACACGAGCCCGGGCACGAAGAGGTTCGCCGGTCCCATCAGCAGCACGTCGCCCGCGAGCGAGAAGACCAGGCCGGTCAGCAACAGCGCATCGAAGCGCGCGATGCCGCCGGGCTGGCGTTGCGCGCGGCGGGCCGCGAAGGCGATGGCGATGGCCAGGGCCAAGGGCTTGAAGAGGAGGTGCAGCCAGCCGATGCCCAGGGCCGCGCTCGCCGTGGCCAGCGCGGCGGCCTCGACCAGCAGCACCTCGGTGACCGAGAGCCGGCTCTGCAGCACCGCGCCCACGGCCCACAGCCCGGCCGTCAGCGCGGCCAGCCAGACGGCGGCCTGCGGCAGCGGCAGGGCGTCGGAGTACCAGAGGAACACCGTCACGCCGGCCAGCAGCGCGAGGAACTGCAGGCCCGCGAACCATTGCACGCCCCGGCTCACCACGGGCTCGTAGCGCGTCACCTTCTCGATGTCGAAAGCCGGCTTGGGGTAGCGCGCCGCCACGTCGGCCGGGCGCCAGCCGGGCGGCTTGAACCACACGCGCAGCTTGTCGGACCAGCGGCGCGCATGCCATGAATCCCTGGCGAGCGCCCAGTAGACCTCGGCGTTGGCCCACAGCGGGTCCCAGCTTTTCAGCTCGCCGCGCGTGCCGTACACGCAGCGCTCGTCCTCCTCGCGGAAGGTGCCGAAGAGGCGGTCCCACACGATCAGCACGCCGCCGTAGTTGCGATCGAGGTAGCGGTCGTTCACCGCGTGGTGCACGCGGTGGTTCGAGGGCGAGCAGAACCAGCGGTCGAACCAGCCGAGCTTGCCGACCTGTTCGGTGTGGACCCAGAACTGGTAGAGCAGGTCGATGAGCGCCACCACGACGAACACCAGCGGCGGCACGCCGGCCACGGCCATCGGCAGGTAGAAGAGCCAGCCCAGCAGTGCGCCGCTCGAGGTCTGGCGCAGCGCGGTCGACAGGTTGTAGTGCTGGCTCTGGTGGTGCACCACGTGCGCGGCCCACAGCACGGCCGACTCGTGGCCCATGCGGTGCAGCCAGTAGTAGCAGAAGTCGTAGAACACCAGCGCCAGCAGCCAGCCGTACCACGTGGTCCAGAACTCGCGCGCCGCGTCTTGCGGAAAGAGCGCCACGGCCGAGTACACGGCGGTGTAGATGCCGACGCGCAAGAGTCCCGTGAGCACCGCGCTGATCTGGCTCAGCATGCCCAGCCCGATGCTGTTCACGGCGTCGGCCAGGCGGTAGGTGTCCTGCCCGGTGCCGCGCCGGGCGCGCGCGCGGCCGACCGCGAACTCGATCGCGATCAGTAAAAAGAACACGGGGGACACGAGAACGATGATCTGGCCAGAGCGCATCGTCCGATTGTGGCGTTGCCCTGGTGCCACGCGTCACCGGGATGTCACGGAGTCGCCATCGTGCGGTCACGCGCGGCTGCGAACCTGCCGGACCATGCAACGCGACGACGCTTTCCTTCGCGCCTGGCGCGACACCGCGATCCAGCCTCCCGAGCCGGAGGACGACGATGCGGCGCGTCCGGCGCTGCGCTATCGCACCCTCTGGATCTCCGACCTGCACCTGGGCACGCCCGGCTGCCAGGCCAGGGCGCTGCTCGACTTTCTCAAGCACACCGAGTGCGAGACCCTGTTCCTGGTCGGCGACATCATCGACGGCTGGCAGCTCAAGCGCCACTGGTACTGGCCGCAGGCGCACAACGACGTGATCCAGAAGCTGCTGCGCAAGGCGCGCAAGGGCACGCGCGTGATCTTCATTCCGGGCAACCACGACGAGTTCGCCCGCAAGTACCTCAACCACAACTTCGGCGGCATCGACGTGGCCGACGAATGGATCCACGAAACCGCCGACGGCCGCAAGCTGTGGATCATCCACGGCGACCTGTTCGACGGCGTGATCCAGTGCGCCAAGTGGCTGGCCTACGTGGGCGACTCGCTCTACGAGTTCACGCTCAAGCTCAACCGCCACCTCAACTCGCTGCGCGCGCGCATGGGGCTGCCGTACTGGTCGCTCTCGAAGTACCTCAAGGGCAAGGTCAAGCGCGCCGTGAGCTACGTGGGCGACTTCGAGAACGCCGTGGCCCGCGAGGCCCGCAACCGCGGCGCGCAGGGCGTGGTGTGCGGCCACATCCACCACGCCGAGATGCGCGACATCGACGGCATCCTGTACTGCAACGACGGCGACTGGGTGGAAAGCCTCACCGCGCTGGCCGAGCATGCCGACGGCACGCTCGAGATCATCGACTGGGCGCAGCACATGCCCGTCGGGACGCAAGCGGTGCCGGCACGCGAAGCGGTCGCCGCCTGAACGTTCGGCCCGGCATGGGCTTCAACTGAAGAAAAAAGCGCTCACCGCCGCGGTGGGGGCGCCCACGTTCGTCCGATCCGACGATGCCGCGCCGGCGCGCGCGCCGCACACTTGCCGGGTGTGAACCCTGTGAGACAACACCATGGCCTGGACCCTCAGCGCGGCGGAGACCGCGTTTCGCGACGAGGTTCGCGATTTTCTCGCGCGCGAGCTGACGCCTGAGCTGCGCGCCGCAGGGCGCCGCTGCTCCGGCATCTTCACCGACTACGCCGACGGCAACCGCTGGCACCGCGTGCTGGCCCAACGCGGCTGGAGTGTGCCGCACTGGCCGGTGGAGCACGGCGGCACCGGCTGGACGCCGATGCAGCACTACCTCTTCGCGAGCGAGCTTGCCGCGGCCGACGCGCCGCCGCGCGCGCCCATGGGGCCCGGCATGGTGGCGCCGGTGATCATCGCCTTCGGCACCGAGGCGCAGAAGCAGGCTTGGCTGCCGGGCATCCGCTCGGGCGAGGACTACTGGTGCCAGGGCTACTCCGAGCCGCAGTCGGGCTCCGACCTGGCGTCGCTGCAATGCAAGGCGGTGCGTGACGGTGACGACTACGTCATCAACGGCACCAAGATCTGGACCACCCACGCGCAGTACGCCAACCGCATGTTCTGCCTCGTGCGAACCGCCTCGGGCGGCAAGGCGCAGCAGGGCATCAGCTTCCTGTGCTTCGACATCCCCCAGGCCGGCCTGACCATCCGCCCGATCATCAGCATCTCGGGCGACCACGAGCTCAACCAGGTGTTCTTCGACGACGTGCGCGTGCCCGCCAGCGGCCTCATCGGCGAGGAGAACCAGGGCTGGACGGTGGCCAAGTACCTGCTGCAGCACGAGCGCGGCGGGGCCTGGGCGCCGATGCTGCGCGCGCGTCTGCGCCGGCTGCGCGCCGCCGCCGACAGTGCCTTCGCCGCCGCGGGCGACACCGCCACCGACGAGGCGCGCGAAATGGCGCTGCGCCTGGCCGAGATGGACTGCGCCATCGACGCCGTCGAAGCCACCGAGCTGCAGTCGCTGCGCGCCCAGGCCCGCGGCGAGCCGCACGGCATTCGGCCCTCGATGGGCAAGGTGATGGGCTCCGAGCTGCGCCAGCGCCTGACCGAACTCGGCGTGGAGATTGCCGCCCACTACGCGGCGGCCGACCTGCCGCTGGACGACGGCCTGCAGGGCGCGCTGGCCGTGCCCGAGGAGGCGGTGTTCTCGATGTCCGCCTACCTCAACGACCGCGCCGCATCGATCTACGCCGGCTCCAACGAAGTGCAGCGCAACATCATCGCGGCGCAGCTCCTGCAATCACGCTGAGGACCGCTCGCCATGACCACCCTCACCGAACAAGACGACACCCTCGCGATGCTGCGCGACAGCCTCGCGCGCTACCTCGACGACCAGCACGGCTTCGAGCAGCGACTTCATGCGCTGGCCGCCGCCGACGATGCACCGCCGCCGTTCTGGCAAGGCCTGGCAAGTGACCTGGGTCTGCTGGGCGCGGCCCTGCCCGAATCGCAGGGCGGACTGGGCCTTGGCCTGACCGCGCACCTTGCGCTGATGCCCACGCTGGGGGGCGCGCTCGCGGCCGAGCCGTATCTTTCGACGCTGGTGATCGGCGCCGGCTTGCTGCAGCGCCACCCGGGCGCGCAGGCCGATGCATTGCTCGCGCGCGTCGTCGCCGGGCAGGCCGTGCTGGCCTTCGCACACGACGAGCCGCACAGCCGCCATGCCCGCGACGACGTGCGCACGACGCTCGTGCGCGAGGCCGACGGCCGGCTGCGGCTCGACGGCCGCAAAGCCGTGGTGCAGGCCGCGCCGTGGGCCAGCCATGTCATCGTCACGGCGCGCAGCGACAAGGGCTTGTCGTTGCTGGTCGTGCCCAAGGACGCGCCCGGCGTGCGGCTGCGTGCCTACCGCACGCGCGACGGCGGCCGCGCGGCCGACATCGCCTTCGACGCGGTGCGCCTGAACGCCGATGCCTTGCTCGGCGAGGAAGGCGCAGCGCTGCCGCAGATCGAGCAGGCACTCGACGAGGCCACGCTCGCGGTCTGCGCCGAGTCCATCGGCATCCTGCGCCGGCTGATGCGCGACACGCTCGACTACGTGCGCCAGCGCAAGCAGTTCGGCGTGCCGATCTCCAGCTTCCAAGTGCTGCAGCACCGGCTCGCCGACATGCACATGGCGCTCGAGCAGGCCGACGCGCTCACCGCCAGCGTGGGCGAGGCGCTGGCCGCGGGCGCCGACGCGGCCTCGCGCGCACGCGCCGTGTCCTCCGCCAAGGTCGCGGTCGCCAAGGCCTGCCGCGCCGTGGGGCAGGGCGCGGTGCAGCTGCACGGTGGCATGGGCATGACCGAAGAACTCGCCGTCGGCCACTACGTGCGCCGCGCCACCCTCATCGAAGGCCAGTTCGGCCCGCCCGCGTGGCACCTGCGCCGCGTGGCGCAGCTGCAGCAACCACAACAACCCCTCTCACAGCACTAACCCCATGACAGCACTGGACGACCGCACGCCGGTCATCGTCGGCGTCGGCGAGATCACGCACCGCACCAAGGAGGCCGCCGAAGGCCTCGAACCCATCGAGCTGATGGCGCGCGCCATGCGCGCCGCCGCACAGGACAGCGGCGCCGCCGCGTTGCTGGCCGGCCTCGACTCGCTCGACGTCGTCTGCGAGTACTCGTGGCCCTACACCGACGCGCCCGCGCTGCTCAACGCGCGCCTGGGCTGCAACCCGGCGCGCAGCGTCTACGGCGTCACCGGTGGCGAAGCGCCGGTGCGCTACATCCACGAGGCCGCGCTGCGCATCGCGCGCGGCGAGAGCAAAGTGGCCGCCATCACCGGCGCCGAGGCGCGCTACACGGTGGACGCCGCCGCCAAGCTCGGCATCGCGCTCGACTGGACCCCGCGCGACGACAGCGTGAAGCTGGTGCGCGGCACCGACATCTGCCACCCGGTGGCGATCCGGCTCGGCGCGGCCATGCCGACCACCATCTACCCCTTCTACGAGAACGCTGCGCTCGCCCACTGGGGCCAGACGCCGCGCCAGGCGCAGGACGAGTCGTCGCGCCTGTGGGCGCGCTACTCCGAGGTGGCCGCCGCCAACCCCTATGCCTGGCTGCGCAAGCCCTTCACGCCCGAAGACATCGCCCGCGTCGACGCGGCCAACCGCCTCATTGCCTGGCCCTACACCAAGCACATGGTGGCCAACCCGCTGGTCAACATGGGCGCGGCCGTGCTGCTCACCAGCGTGGGCCATGCGCGCGAACTCGGCATTCCCGAAGACCGCTGGGTCTACGTGTGGGACGGCGCCGCCGCGCGCGAGCCGCGCGACTACCTGCAGCGCGACCAGTACCACCGCTCGCACGCACAAGACCTCGTGATGGAAACCGTGCTCGCGCAGGTCGGCGGCGACGCCTCGGCCTTCGAGATGCTGGAGCTGTACAGCTGCTTCCCCATCGTGCCCAAGATGGCGCGCCGCACGCTGGGCCTGGCGCCCGAGGCGCGCATGACCTCCACCGGCGGCCTGAGCTTCTTCGGCGCGCCGCTCAACGACTACATGACGCACGCCGCCGCGGGCCTGGTGCGCGCGCTGCGCGCCGCGCCGAAGGGCAAGGCCGCGCTGCTCTACGGCCAGGGCGAGTACGTCACCAAGCACCACGCGCTGGTGCTGGGCTCCAGCCCGCCGCCGCAAGGGCTTCCGAAGCCCGACTACGACGTGCAGGCCGCCGCCGATGCGCGGCGCGGCCCGGTGCCGCCGCTGGTGCTGCAGTACGCGGGCGCCGCCACGCTGGAGACCTTCACCGTGGTCTACGGCCGCGACGGCCAGCCCTCGCAGGGCATCGTGATCGCGCGCACGCCGGCCGGCGAACGGCTCATGGCGCGCGTCGAGGCCACGGATGCGGCTTCGTTGAAGGTGCTGACCGACCTCGACCGCAGCCCTGTCGGTTGCAGCGGCACGATGACGGCCAGTGCGGACGATCTCTTGAACTGGAGCGTGTCATGAGCGCAGTCACCGTCGAACGTTTGCCGGGCCACGTCGCCCTCGTCACCATCGACCGCCCCGAGGCGCGCAACGCCGTCAACGGCGATGTGGCGTCGGGGCTCGAAGCCGCCGTCGATGCCACCGAGGCCGACGACGACATCCGCGCCGTGGTGCTCACCGGCGCCGGCCGCGAAGCCTTCTGCGCGGGCGCCGACCTGAAGGAAGTGTCGGCCGGGCGCGGCAGCGCGCTGCGCACCGAGCGCGGCGGCTTCGCGGGCTTCGTGTACCGCGAGCGCAGCAAGCCGTGGATCGCCGCCGTCAACGGCAAGGCGCTGGCCGGCGGCACCGAGCTCGTGCTGGCCTGCGACCTCGTCGTGGCCGTGCGGCAGGCCGCCTTCGGCCTGCCCGAGGTGCTGCGCGGGCTGATCGCCGCGGCGGGTGGGCTGTACCGGCTGCCGCGCGCCATTCCGCCGAACATCGCGCTCGAGCTGATCCTCACGGCGGGCCAGCTCGATGCTGAGCGCGCGCACGGCTTCGGCCTGGTCAACCGCCTCGTGTCTGACGTCGAGGGGCTGCGCGAAGCCGCGCTGGCGCTGGCCGCCGAGATCGCGCGCAACGGCCCGGTGGCGGTGCGCCAGAGCCTGCGCGTGGCGCGCGAGGCGAACAGCGGGCTCGACGAAGCCGCGCTGCGCGCCCTCACGCGCGACGCCTTCGAGCGCGTGGCCGCGAGCGAAGACTTCAAGGAAGGCCCGCGTGCCTTCATCGAGAAACGCGCGCCGCGCTGGAGCGGCCGCTGAACAAAGAAGAGACCGCCATGCCCGACAGCGAAGCAGACGACGACATCCTCATCGACCGCAGCCGCGCAGGCATCGCGCTGCTCACGCTGAACCGCCCCGCGCGCCTCAACGCACTGAGCCAGCCCACCGTGCGGCGCCTGTGTGCCGCGCTCGACGCACTGGCGCAGGACGGCAGCGTGCGCGTGCTGGTGCTCACAGGCGCCGGGCGCGGCTTCTGCGCCGGCTGGGATCTCACGACGCCGCTCACGCGCCGCGACGACCAGCCGCTCGACGGCGAGCCCTCGGTGGCCGACCTGATGGCGGGACAGGAACTGTTCGCCGGCATGGTGCGGCGGCTGCGCGCGCTCGACAAGGTGGTGATCGCCGCCGTCAACGGCGTGGCCGTGGGCGCGGGCTTTGCGCTCACGCTGGGCGCCGACATCCGCGTGGCCGCGCGCTCGGCGTCGTTCCATGTGGGCGCGGTGCGCATCGGCCTCACGGCCGGCGAGTGCGGCATCAGCTACCACCTGCCGCGCCTGGTGGGCGCCTCGCGCGCCTTCGAGCTCATGCTCACGGGTCGCCCCGTGCCTGCCGACGAGGCCGAGCGCATCGGCCTGGTCGCCGCGCTGGTCGACGACGAGGCCCTGCTGCCGCGCGCGCTCGCCCTGGCCGCCGACGTGCTGCGCAACAGCCCCTACGCCACGCGCCACACCAAGCAGCTCATGTGGGCCAACCTCGAGGCACCGAGCCTGGACGCCGCGCTCGAGGTCGAGAACCGCGCCCAGGTGCTGGCGCTGAAAACCGAGGATTTCCGCGAGGCCGCCGCCGCCTTCGCGGCCAAGCGCGCACCCGTCTTCACGGGGCGTTGAAACGTCTTTCCGCGCTTTCGTCGCTTCCGACGATGCGACGCCGGCGCCCGCGCGCCAAGATGCCTTCACACAACAGGCCGCCGGGTGCGCGCCAGAGGAGACACACATGGCAGGACCCCTGAAAGGACTTCGGGTCGTCGAGATGGCCGGCATCGGCCCCGGCCCCTTTTGCGCGATGCTGTTCGCCGACATGGGCGCGGAGGTGCTTCGCATCGCGCGCCCCGGCACGCGGCGCGACCCCCACGACATCCTGGCGCGCGGGCGCAGCACCTGGGAGGTCGACCTGCGCGCCCCCGACGCCGCCGCGCCGGTGCTCGACGCCATCGCGCGCGCCGACATCCTCATCGAGGGCTTCCGCCCCGGCGTGATGGAACGCCTGGGCCTGGGCCCGGCCGAATGCCTCGCGCGCAACCCGCGCCTGGTCTACGGCCGCATGACCGGCTGGGGCCAGCACGGCCCGCTGGCGCACGCGGCCGGCCACGACATCAACTACATCGCCATCAGCGGCGCGCTGCACGCCATCGGGCGTTCGGGCGAGGCGCCCGTGCCGCCGCTGAACTACGTGGGCGACTTCGGTGGCGGCGCCATGCTGCTGGCCTTCGGCCTGCTGGCTGCGCTGCACGAGGTCAAGGCCTCGGGCCAGGGCCAGGTGGTCGACGCCGCCATGACCGACGGCGCTGCGTTGTTGTCGGCCATGATGTACGGCTTCAAGTCGGCCGGCCAGTGGAGCAACCAGCGCGGCGAGAACCTGCTCGACGGCGGCGCCCACTTCTACGACACCTACGCCTGCGCCGACGGCAAGTACGTGGCCATCGGCTCCATCGAGCCGCAGTTCTACGCCCTGCTGCGCGAACGCTGCGGCCTGGTCGACGACCCCGCCTTCGACGCCCAGATGGACGCCGACCGCTGGCCGCTGCTCAAGCTGCGCCTGGCCGACGTGTTCCGCACCCGCACGCGCGACGAGTGGTGCGTGCTGCTCGAAGGCAGCGACGCCTGCTTCGCCCCCGTGCTCGACTGGGACGAGGCCCCGCAGCACCCGCACAACGTGGCGCGCGGCACCTTCGCCACCGTGGGCGGCGTGGTGCAGCCCGCGCCCGCGCCGCGCTTCAGCCGCACCGCGCCGGTCGTGCCACCGGCCGTGTCGCCCGACGACGGGCCGGCGCTGCTGAAGCGCTGGGGCGCGGCAGCGCCCGTGGCCGAAGCACGCTGACGTCCTCGTTTTCCGGGCATGCGCGTTCGCGCATGCATGGCATTTCCGCACCGCACCGACAGGAGCCTTGTCCATGCCCACCACGCCACCGCCGCTGTGCCTCACGCAGGCCCTGCACCGCGCCATGCAGTGCAGCCCGCGCGCCGTCGCCACCGTGTTCCAGGGCCGCACGCGCACGTACGGCGAACTCGGCGAACGCGTCGCGCGCCTGGCGGGCGGGCTGCGCCGCCTGGGCGTGCAGCCCGGCGACCGCGTGGGCGTGCTCGCACTCAACGCCGACCGCACGCTGGAGTACTACCTGGCCGTGTGGTGGGCCGGCGGCGTGGTCAATCCGGTCAACACGCGCTGGAGCGTGGCCGAGATGGCGCACTCGCTCGACGACTGCGCGACGCACATCCTGTTCGTGGACGACCAGTTCCTGGCGACGGCGGACGCGCTGCGCGCCGCCGCGCGCGCCGTCACCACCTGGGTCTACATGGGCGAGCGCCAGGCACCCACGGGCATGACCGATTACGAAGCGCTGGTCCGCGAGAGCGAGCCCGTGCCCGACGCGCTGCGCGGCGGCGACGACCTGGCCGGCGTGTTCTACACCGGCGGCACCACCGGCCGGCCCAAGGGCGTGATGCTCAGCCACGCGGCGCTGGTGATCAACGCGCAGGTCTCGATGCTCGGCGCCTTCTTCGACGACAGCGCGCGGCTGTTGCAGGTGGCGCCGCTCTTTCACCTGGCGGGGCTGTCGTTTTTGCTGCGCGGCGTGCTCATGGGCTGCGCGCAGATCATCCTGCCGGGCTTCTCGGTGGACGGCATGCTCGCGGCCATCGAGCGCGACCGCGCCACCAACCTCATGGCCGTGCCCGCCATGCTGCAGATGCTGGTGGACGACCCGCGCACCGCGCAGGCCGACCTGTCGAGCGTGCGCTTCGTGGGCTACGGCGCCTCGCCGATCACCGAGGCGCTGCTGGAGCGCGCCTTCGCCACCTTTCCGCAGGCCGAGTTCGCGCAGGGTTACGGCATGACCGAGCTGTCGGCCGGCGTGAGCTACCTCACGCGCCACTACCACTCGCCCGAAGGCCGCAAGCTCGGCAAGCTGGCCTCGGCCGGGCAGGCGCTCTCGGGCATCGACCTGCGCGTGTGCGACGGCGACGGCCGCGAGGTGCCGCGCGGCACCGTCGGCGAACTCACGGTGCGCAGCCCGTGCGTGATGCAGGGCTACTGGAACCTGCCCGAACAAACCGCGGCCGCGTTGCGCGATGGCTGGATGCACACCGGCGACGCGGCCCGCATGGACGACGACGGCTTCGTCTTCATCGTCGACCGCTACAAGGACATGATCGTGAGCGGCGGCGAGAACATCTACTGCGCCGAGGTCGAGGGCGCGCTCGCGCGCCACCCCGCCGTGGCCGCCGCCGCCGTCATCGGCGTGCCCGACGAGCGCTGGGGCGAGGCCGTGCATGCGGTGGTGGTGCGCAAGACGGGCACCGAGGCCGATGCCGAAGCGCTCATCGCCCATTGCCGCGCACTGATCGCCGGCTACAAGTGCCCGCGCAGCGTCGCGTTCGTCGACGCGCTGCCGATCTCGGGCGCCGGCAAGGTCATGAAGTACCGCCTGCGCGAGCCGCACTGGGCCGGCCACGCACGCCGGGTTGCCTGACGAAAAAAACCACCAAGGAGACGACACCATGTTCCTCACCCAGCCCCTGCACAAGGGCCGCCGCGAGAAGGCCCACGAGACCGCCGTGGTCTGCGGCAACCACCGCCTGGACTTCGCGACCCTCACTGACCGCGTGGCGCGCCTGGGCGCCGTGCTGCAGCAGCTCGGCATGGCGCGCGGCGACCGCGTCGGCATGATGAGCCTGAACTCGCACCGCTTCGTCGAGTTCTTCTTCGGCACCTGGTGGGGCGGCGGCGTCATCAACCCGGTGAACATCCGCTGGAACCCGAAGGAGGTCGCCTACTCGCTGGACGACTGCGACACGCGCATTCTGCTGGTGGACGACCTGTTCGCGCCCATGGCCGGCGAGCTGCGCAAGCTATCGACGTCGCTGCGCACCGTGGTGTACTGCGGCGACGGCCCCGTGCCCGAGGGCATGGTCGGCTACGAGGCGCTGCTGGCCGACGCGCAGCCCATCGACGATGCGCCGCACAGCGCCGACGAGCTGGCCGCCATCATGTACACCGGCGGCACCACCGGCCGGCCCAAGGGCGTGATGCTCACGCACGGCAGCCTCTACATCAACGCGCTGAGCTCGGTGGCCGCGGTGCCGCGCGAGACGCGCAACGCTGCCGTCGTCATCGCCGTGCCCATGTTCCACGTGGCCGGTTGCGGGCTGTCGCTGCAGAGCATCCTGCGTCTGGTGCCGCAGCACGTGGTGCCGATGTTCGACGAGGTGGCGATCCTGCAGGCCATCCAGGCCGCGCGCGCCACCGAGATGTTCCTGGTGCCCACCATGATCAAGCGCGTGATCGAGCACCCGCGCTTTGCCGAGTTCGACCTGTCGAGCCTGCAGATGCTGCTGTACGGCGCCGCGCCCATCGACGTCGCGTTGCTCGAGCAGGCCATGGCCGCGCTGCCCGCCACCAGCTTCTCGCAGGCCTACGGCATGACCGAGCTGTCGCCCACCGTGGCCGTGTTGATGCCGCACTTCCACCTGCCCGGCCCCGACCGCAACCGCCTGCTGCGCGCGGCCGGCACGCCGGTGCCCGTGGCCGAGATCCGCATCGTCGACGGCGAGGACAACGAGCTGCCCCCCGGCCAGGTCGGCGAGATCGTCGCGCGCGGCCCGATGGTCATGAAGGGCTACTGGAACAAGCCCGCCGAGACCGAGGCGGCGCTGCGCGGCGGCTGGATGCACACCGGCGACGGCGGTTACATGGACGAGCATGGCCTGCTGTTCGTGGTCGACCGCATGAAGGACATGATCGTGAGCGGCGGCGAGAACGTGTACTCGGCCGAGGTCGAGAACGCCATCGCCCAGATGCCGCAGGTGCTGATGTCCGCCGTCATCGGCGTGCCCGACGACAAGTGGGGCGAGCGCGTGCATGCCGTGATCGTTCTGCGCGAAGGCATGCCGCTCATGGCCGACGACGTCATCACGCATTGCCGCGACCAGATCGCCAACTACAAGTGCCCGCGCAGCGTGGAGTTCCGCGAGGCGCTGCCGCTGTCGGCCGCCGGCAAGCTGCAGAAGTTCCAGCTGCGCGAACCTTTCTGGGCGGGTAAAGAACGCCGCGTCGGCTGACCCCATTCCCCTCATTCCAAGACACTGAAGGACACCCCATGCCCATCGATTTCCGCCGCTCGTGGAGCGACGAAGAACTGGAGCTATACCGCGACAACGTGGTGCGTTTCGTCGAGACCGAAGTCGTGCCGCACGACGAAGAGGCGCGCAAGCGCGGCCACGTGGGCCACGAGGTGTGGCGCAAGGCCGGCGCGCTCGGCCTGCTGTGTTCCGACATCCCCGAGGCCTACGGCGGCGCGGGCGGCGACTTCCGCCACGAGGCCGTGTTCTACGAAGAGAAGGCGCGCCGCGCGCTGACCGGCATGGCCAGCTCGGTGCACACCATCGTGGCGCACTACTTCCTGAACCACGGCACCGAGGAACAGAAGCAACGCTACCTGCCGCGCATGGCGCGCGGCGAGCTGGTCGGCGCCATCGCCATGACCGAGCCCGGCGCCGGCTCCGACCTGCAGGGCGTGCGCACGCGCGCCGAGAAGCAGCCCGACGGCAGCTACCGCATCCGCGGCTCCAAGACCTTCATCACCAACGGCTTTCTTGCGGGCGTGGTGCTGGTCGTGGCCAAGACCGACCCGACGCAGGGCGCCAAGGGCACCTCCATCCTCATCGTCGAGACCGAAGGCTGCGAGGGCTACCGCGTGGGCCGCGTGCTCGACAAGATCGGCATGAAGGCGCAGGACACCTCCGAGCTCTTCTTCGACGACGTGCACGTGCCGGCCGACGCGCTGCTCGGCGGCCAGGAAGGACAGGGCTTCTTCCAGCTCATGAGCGACCTGCCGTACGAGCGCACCATCATCGGCGTGAACGCGCTGGCCACCATGGAAGGCGCCTACCAGGCCACGCTCGACTACGTGCGCGACCGCAAGGCCTTCGGCAAGCCGATCGCCGAGTTCCAGAACACCAAGTTCAAGCTGGCCGAGATCGCCACGCAGATCAAGGTCGGCCGCGCCTTCATCGACCGCTGCGTGGAAGACCTCGTGGCCGGCAAGCTCGACACCGCCACCGCCTCCATGGCCAAGCTCTGGGCCTCCGAGACGCAGGGCCGCGTGGTCGACGAGTGCCTGCAGCTCTTTGGCGGCTACGGCTTCATGACCGAGTACATGGTCGCGCGCATGTACGCCGACGGGCGCGTGCAGCGCATCTACGGCGGCACCAACGAGATCATGAAAGAAGTGATCTCGCGCGCGCTGTGACGGCGATGAACGAGGTGCTGCAGGTCGAGCGGCGCGGCGAGGTCGCCTGGCTCACGCTGAACCGCCCCGAGCGCCTCAACGCGCTCGACCCGGCGCTGGTGCGCGCGCTGCGCGACTACTTCGAAGGCCTGAACGCACGCAGCCCCGAGCGCGTGGTCGTGCTGCAGGGCGCGGGCCGCGCCTTCTGCGCCGGGCTCGACCTGAAGGAGCAGGTGGGTGGCGAAGACCTCGGCGTGGCCGACATGCTCGAACAGCAGAAGGGTATCCGCGACATCATGCTGGCCATGCGGCGCTGCCCGCAGCCCATCGTCAGCGTGGTGCAGGGCGCGGCCAGCGGCGGCGGCTTTGCACTCGCGCTGGCCTCCGACGTGCGCCTGGCCACGCCCGACGCGCGCATGAACGCCGCCTTCATCCGCATCGGCCTGTCGGCCTGCGACGTGGGCGTGAGCTACTTTTTGCCGCGCATGGTCGGCAGCTCGGTGGCGGCCGAGTACATGCTCACCGGCCGTTTCATGGACGCGCAGCGCGCGTACGCGCTGGGCCTCGTGAGCCGCGTCGACACGCTGCCCGCGCTGCAGGCCGAGGCGCAAGCGCTGGCCGACGACATGCTCAACGCGACGCCCGTGGCGCTGCGCCTGACCAAGGAGGCGCTCGGTATTGCCGTGGATGCCGGCAGCATGGAAGCGGTCGTCGCCATGGAAGACCGCAACCAGGTGCTGTGCACCCAGACCCGCGATTTCCGCGAAGGCATGACCGCCTTCCTCGAGAAGCGCGCGCCCGTCTACACGGGACGCTGAGCTTCATTCCGAATTTCAACGGACCGCACACAAGGATTTCCATGACCCTCGACGACCTGATGTTCAAGCCCGGCCTGCTGGCCGGCCGCCGCTACCTCGTGACCGGTGGCGGCAGCGGCCTGGGCCGCGTGATGAGCGAGGCGCTGCTGCTGCTCGGCGCCCACGTGTACATCTGCGGGCGCCGCGCGCCCGTGCTCGAAGAAACGGCGGCCGAGCTGATGCACCTGCACGGCGGGCGCGTGACGCCCAAGACCTGCGACATCCGCCACGACGCGCAGATCACCGAGATGCTCGATGAAATCTGGGCCGACGGCGGCGCGCTCGACGGCCTCGTCAACAACGCCGCGGGCAACTTCGTGAGCCGCACCGAAGACCTGTCGCCGCGCGCCTTCGACGCCATCTCGAACATCGTCTTTCGCGGCAGCTTCTGCATGACGCTCGAATGCGGCAAGCGCTGGCTCGCAGAGGGCAAGGCCGCGTCGGTGCTGTCGATCCTCACCACCTGGGTATGGAACGGCTCGCCCTTCACCGTGCCTTCGGCCATGTCGAAAGCCGGGCTGCATGCCATGACGCAATCGCTCGCGGTCGAGTGGGCCGGGCGCGGCATCCGCTTCAACGCCATCGCGCCGGGCCTGTTCCCCACCGAAGGCATGAGCGCGCGCCTGAACCCCGGCGGCGGCGAGCACAAGGCCGAACGCAACCCGATGGAGCGCAATGGCCGCATGCCCGAGCTGGCCAACCTTGCGGCCTACCTGCTCGGCCCGGGCTCGGAGTACGTCAACGGCCAGACCATCGCCATCGACGGCGCGCAGTTCCAGGCCACGGGCGGAAATTTCTCGCGCATGTCGCAGTGGCAGGACGAGGACTGGAAACGCGCGCGCGCGCACATCGCGGGGCGCGACGCGCAGGACAAGCGGCAGCGGCTGGCGGCCTGAAGCGCCGCAACCTAGGGAAAAACTCCAGCGTCAGGATTCCAAAGTATCGGAACAAGCACCGACGAGATCACAAAGAACGACCTCTCTTTCCAGAATTTAACGACCGTTAACCGGCCCGTGCGCGACGTCTTCACGACGTGGCTTCACCGGCAGGGCGACGGTCTTTTCATTCCATTCCAAGACAGAGAGGGTTCGTTCCGTCATGACGAGATCACCGAAGTTCAAGCGCAGGGCCGTGGCCTGCGCCGCCGTGTGCGTGTGGGGTTCGATGCTGGCCACCGCGGCCGGCGCACAGGCCTATCCGGGAGACCCCGGCATGATCGGCGACCCGGCCAGCTGGCGCACGAAGGAGTTCCTGGCCGACTGGGGGCTCGGGGCGATGAAGACCGAGTACGCCTATGCGGCGGGCTTCACCGGCAAGGGCGTGAAGCTGGGCGTCATCGACTCGGGCTTCGACCTGCGCCACACGCGCGAGCTGCCGCTCACGCGCTTCACGGCGCTGGTGACGGCGACGTCCAACGGGGCGTACAGCGAGTTCGCGGCGGATGGTTCCGAGCTCAACGGCAACGCGGGGGGGTATGGCTTCCACGGCACCCATGTGAGCGGCACCGTTGGCGCCAGCCGGGACGGCCAGAACGTCCCGAACAACATGCACGGCGTGGCGTTCAATGCCCAGGTGGTCGTGGGCAACACCAATGCAGGCGACAAACTGTATTCGGGGGCCCGCTTGGGGCCGGACCGCTACGCGCATGCATCGACCGAGAACTTCCGCAATCTCTACCAGGGCATGCGCGACGCGGGCGTGCGGGTCGTCAACAACAGCTGGGGCAATCCTGAGCGTTCGAATTTCAGCACCACGCAGGCGGTCACCGTTGACTATCTGCAGTACCTGCGAGGGCTGTCCTGGGTCGATGCCGCGATCGATGCCACGAAGCCCCAGGCCGATGGCAAGGAAGGGGTCATCCAGGTGTTCGCTGCCGACAACCAGGGGCAGGCCAACCCGGCGGCGCGCGGGGCGCTGCCGTATTTCAGGCCCGACGTGGAGGGGCACTGGCTGACGGTGACGGGCGCCATGGAAAGGTGGGACAAGAAGGGCTACCTGCAGAACGGCTCCCTCAACAAGTGCGGCATCGCCAAGTACTGGTGCGTGGCCACCCCCGGGTCCGGCATCACGAGCACGGTGTTCGACGGGGCCTACGGGACCTACACCGGAACCTCGATGGCGGCGCCGCATGCCACGGGGGCCCTGGGCATCATCATGGAGCGCTTTCCGTACATGACCAACGAGCAGGCGCTGCAGGTGCTGCTCACCACGGCCACGAAGCTCGACGGCACGCGCCAGACGGCGCCCGACGAGGTGATCGGCTGGGGCCTCGTCAACCTCGAGAACGCCATGAAGGGGCCGGGCCAGCTGCTCAAGCGCACGGTCATCGACATGCCTGGCGGGATGGCCGATACGTGGCGCCACGACATCTCGGAAACGGGGCTGGTCCAGCGCAAGCAGGAAGAGGCCGCCGAGATCGCACGCCTGGGCGCGCTCATGAAGGGACCGGTGGCCCTGGACACCTTCAGGCCCGAGGGCGAGGAGGCCGTCGCGTTGCTCCAGGCCCTGCGCACGGCCATGCTGTCGGGTGGTGACTACGCCCAGGCGCTGGCCGCCGCAAAGGCAAATCCCCTGGCGAAGGGCACCGCCGGGCGGTTTGAAATCTTTCGCCGGCTTGCCGGCCCGGGAGATCCCCAATGGGCCGAGATATCGGCGTACCTGGTGGTTCCCGTAGACGACATCATGACGGCGGTCGAGGACCGGGCGATGGCGATCAACGTCGACTGGGACCGCCTGACCCACCTGCGCAGCAAGACCGACGAAGACTACCGCGGCAGCCTCGTGAAGGCCGGCGCCGGGCGGCTGGTGCTCACGGGTACCAACACCTACTCGGGCGACACGCGCATCCAGGCCGGCGAACTCGCGCTGGGCGAGGGCGGCACCACCGGTTCCATCACCAGCCACGTGGCCATCGACGCGGGCGCCAGCTTCGCCATCGACCGCGGCGACGCCTACGACTTCACCTACAACATCACCGGCGCGGGCGACCTGCGCACCACGGGCGGCACGACCGGCGAAGGCGTCACCACCTTGAGCGGCGCCAACAGCTACGCCGGCGCGACCTGGGTGCAGGGCGGCACGCTGCGCGCGGGCTCGGCCACCGGCCTGTCGAACGCCAGCGCGTTCACGGTGGCCGGCAAGGCCAGGCTCGACCTCAACGGCTTCGACGCCACCATCGGCTCGCTGGCCGGCGCGGGCGACGTCGCCGTGGGCACCGGCACGCTGACCACCGGCGGCAACGACCGTTCGACGCAGTTCGCGGGCCGCTTCAGCGGCAGCGGCGGCCTCGTCAAGGCGGGCGCGGGCCGCTTCGAGCTCACCGGCGACTCCGGCGCCTTCACCGGCAAGACCTCGGTGGCGCAGGGCATGTTGTCGGTGAACGGCACGCTGGGCGGCACGATGGCCGTGCTGTCGGGCGGGCGCCTGCAGGGCACCGGCACGGTTGGCAGCACCACCATCGCGGCGGGCGGTGTCGTGGCGCCGGGCAACTCCATCGGCACGCTGCACGTGGCCGGCAACGCACGCTTCGCGCCGGGCGCGACCTTCGAAGCCGAACTGAGCGGCACCGATGCGCAGGCCGACCGGCTCGACGTCAGCGGCCGGGCCACGCTCGAGGGCGGCACGGTGCGCGTGCTCGGCGGCTACGTTCTCGGTGCGCGCTACACGCTGCTGAACGCCGAAGGCGGCGTGAGCGGCACCTTCGCCGACTTCAGCGTGGCCAAGGACTACCTCTTCCTCTCGCCGAAGCTGGGCTACACCGCGACGCAGGTCTACACGGAAGCCATGCGCAACAGCGTGTCGTTCGCTTCGGTCGCGCAGTCGGGAAACCAGCGTGCGATGGGGGCGAACCTCGATGGCGCGGCTGCCTGGAGCCCGGCGCTGGCCGCCGCGCTGCAGCTGGAGAGCGTGCCGGCCGCACGCACGGCCTTCGACAGCCTGTCGGGCGAAGTGCATGCCTCCGCGAAGACCGCGCTCATCGAGGACAGCCGCTTCGTGCGCGAGGCCGCGCTGGAGCGCCTGCGTGCCTCGGCCGGCACGGCGGGCGCGTCCACGGCGCAGGTCAAGATCAACGACGGCGCCGGCCAGTCGCACATGGCCGCACCGACCACGGGCGAGACGGTCTTCTGGAGCCAGGCCCTGCATTCGACCGGCCGCGCGCGCGGCGACGGCAACGCCGCACGGCTCGATCGCTCGGTCGACGGCCTGCTGATGGGCGGCGACACCCGCGTGGGCGACAACGTGCGTCTGGGCGTGGCCGGCGGCTACAGCCGCAGCAAGGTCGACGTGGACGCGCGCTCGTCTTCGGGCGATGCCACCAGCTACCACCTGGGCCTGTACGGCGGCACCACGCTCGGCCCGTGGGCCCTGCGCGCCGGCGCGGCCTATGCGCGGCACGACGTGGACACCACACGCCAGGCGCGCGTGGCGGGCCTGGCGGATTCGCTCAAGAGCAACCACGACGCATCGACCACGCAGGTCTTCGGCGAAGTGGGCTACAGCCTGGCGGCCGGCGATGTGGCACTGGAGCCCTTCGCGAACCTCGCGCACGTCACGCTGCACACCGACGCGTTCTCGGAGCGCGGGACGTGGGCGGCATTGCAGGCGCGCAGCGGCAGCGCGAACGTCGGGCTGTCGACGCTGGGCCTGCGCGCATCGACCGCCGTGCGCCTGGGCAGCGTCGACGCCACGCTCAAGGGCATGGTCGGCTGGCGCCGCGCCTATGGCGACCTGACGCCGTTCAGCAGCGTCGCATTGCCGGGCGCCACGGGCTTCTCTGACATCGCGAGCGTCGCGGTCGCGAAGAACGCGGCGGTGCTGCAACTGGGCATGGACTTCGCGTTCTCGCCGCGCGCGACCTTCGGCGTGTCGTATGGCGGGCAGTTCGGCGGCAAGGCGCGCGACCAGTCGGTGAAGGCGAATCTGAACGTGTCGTTCTGACGAAAGGCGAGGGTTTGGGCCCGTCTGCCATGTGTCGGCGGGCGGGCCCTTTTTTTGGGCTAGCGGATCACGCCCAGCTTGCGCGCAATCGCCACCGCCTCCGTGCGCCGCTTGGCGCCCAGCTTCATGTGGATGTTGCGCAGGTGCGTGCGCACCGTGCTCTCGGACACGAACAGCTTCTCGCCCATGGCGTTGTTCGAGTAGCCCTCGGCCAGCAGCTGCAGCACGCGGATCTCCTTGCGCGTGAGCGGCTCCTTGGTGGCGTCGCCCGAAGGCGCCTCGGCGTCGATCGGCGAGGGCGGCGGGCCCAGCACCTGCAGCAGCCGCTGCAGGTAGTCGGCCAGGATCGGGTCGCTGCGCAGCACGGGCGCGACGGCCCCAGCTTCTTGCTGCATGGCGGCGGCGTAGCGGTGCACCAGCGTGCCCACGGCGGGGCCTTCGTCGAGGATCAGCCGCACGAAGCCTTCCTGGCTCGCGGCCTGCAGCACGGCGCCGATCTCTTCGATGGCGGTGGCGAGGTCGCCCGCGCGCTGCAGTGCCAGTGCGCGCAGCACGCGCAGCTTGAGGGCGCGTCGGTTGCGGTTGGCGGCGACGGCGGCGTGCAGCTCGGCGTCGAGCACGGTGAGGGCCGCGCGCGCGTCGCCGAAGGCGATGTCCCAGCGCGCCCGCGCGAGCGCGAGGTAGTCGAGGTCGTGCGCGGGCAGGCGCTGGCGGCGCTCGCGCTCCCACAGCTCGGGGTCGTCGGCGCGCTGCAGCTCGTCGCGCGAGGCGGGACCGTTGCCCTGCAGCAGCAGCATGTGGGCGCGCTCCAGCTTGGCGCCCGCGACCACGCGCGGCAGCTGGCGGTGGTGGCCGAGGTATTCGAGTTCGGTCAGGGCCTGGAACGCGGCGTCGATGTCGCCCGCGTGGAAGGCGATGCGCGAGCGCATGACGTGGCTCAGGATCATGTGGTCGGGCAGGCCCACGTCGCGCGCCAGCGGCAGGTACACGTTCAGCAGGTGCTCGGCCTGCACCAGCTGGTTGGTTTCGTACACGGCGCCCGCGTACAGCACACCGGCCCAGGCGTTGCCGTGGCTGTGGTTGTACGACACGGCATGCGTGGAGTCGACCGCCATGCGCAGCCGCGCGGTGGCCTGGCGCAGCCGGCCTTCGGTGAGGTCGAACAGGCCCGCCAGCGACTCGGTGTACATGCGGTTGAAGGTGCTGTTGCCCTGTTCGCGCCGCGCGGCCTCGAGCAGGCGCTGCGCCTCGCGCTGGTCGCCGCGCACGGCGAGGATGTGCGCCATCGCGTTGAGCAGCACGCCCTCGGCAAAGGCGAGGCCGGTGGGCAGGCGCGCGAGGCTTTCGCGGCCGGCTTCATACGCCGCGTCGTGCTGGTCTTCCATCGCCAGCAGCAGCGGAATGAGCGTGTGGGCGTTGGCGCGCACCTCGGGAATGGGGCTGTCGAGGCAGCCCGACTGTTCGAGCAGCCGCATCGCGTCCCACGGGCCGTGCGTGAAGCAGGTGGCCCACAGCGCGATGAGCTGCAAAAACGGGTGCTCGCGCAGCTGATGCTCAGGGATGGCCGAGAACCAGCGCGCCAGCATGCGCATGCGGCCCTGCTCGAGGAACTGCTCGGCGTAGCTGTCGAGCAGCGTGAGCGCGTGCGGGTGGTCACCGCCTTCGATGGCGTGGTCGATGGCGGGCACGGGCCGGCCGTGCGACTCGTACCAGCCCGAGGCCGCGAGGTGCAGCCGCGCGAGTTCGCCGGGCCGCTCGCGCGCCAGCTGCGCACGCAGGAAGTCGGCAAAGAGGCTGTGGTAGCGCCACGCGCGCACCTCGCCGCCGGCATCGCCGCTCACGGGCGTGAGGAACAGGTTGGCGGCGGCCAGCTGCTCGAGGATGACGGCGCTGTCGCCGCGCGGGTTGAGCGCCTGGCACACCGAGGCGTCGAGCTGGCGCAGGATGCTCGTGCGCAGCAGAAAGTCGTGGATCTCGGGCGGCTGGTGCGCGAGCACGTCCTCGGCCAGGTAGTCGGCCACGGCGCGGTCGGAGCCCGAGAAGCGTTCGATGAAGCCGGTCTCGATGCCGTGCCGCTCGAGCGCCATCGACGCCAGCCAGATGGCCGCCACCCAGCCTTCGGTCTTGCGGTGCAGCTGCGAGAGCAGGTCGGCCGGCAGCGCCTGCGGCGGCTGCGCGGCGGCGTGCGGCGCATGCGCCTGGCGCAGGCCGATGAAGGCGCTGGTTTCTTCCAGCGAGAAGCGCAGGCGGTCGGTGTCGATCTCGATGAGCTGGCCGCGCGCGCGCAACCGGCCCAGCCCCAGGTCGGGCAGGCTGCGCGAGCCGATCACGATCCGTCCGCGCCGCGGCAGGTGTTCCACCAGCTCGCGCACGAGGCCCAGCACGGCGGGCTCCTGCACCACCTCGAAGTCATCGAGGAACAGCGTGAAGGGCGAGTCGTGCGCGGCCAGCGCGGCCACGGCGTCGAAGGGCGCGTGGCTTGCGGGCTCGTCCACGCCGATGCGCTGCACGGCCTCGGCCAGGCAGTTGAGAAAGCGCGACACGTCGTTGTCGGCGCGGTCGAGCGTGAGCCATGCGGTGGCGATGCCCTGCGCGTCCATGCGCTCGCGAATCTGCGCCATGGCGGTGGTCTTGCCGAAGCCGGCGGGTGCGCGCACCAGCACGAGCTTGACGGTGGCGGCCGCGATTTCTTCGCTGATGGCGGTGCGCGGCACCTGCGTGGCCACGAAGGCCGGCGGGTTCAGCTTGGTCTCGAGAATCCGGAGCGAAGAAGGGGGAACGGGGGCTGGAGCAGGCATCGCGAAGGGGGAGTGAGTGCCTGGAAATTCCGTCGCTTCCGACGATTCCGGCAACCGATTCTGCTTCCTAAACTGGCCGCAGACAAACTGAATTCCCCTGCATCCGGTGGCCTTGCGCACCCGGGCGGCGCCCTGCCCATGACCGACGACGTTTTCATCTACGACCACGTGCGCACGCCGCGCGGCAAGGGCCGCGCCGACGGTGCGCTGCACCCGATCACGCCGGTGCAGCTGGCCACGCAGGTGCTGCAGGCGCTGCGCGAACGCCATGCGCTGGACCCCGCGCAGATCGAGGACGTGGGCCTGGGCGTGGTGATGCCGGTGGGCGAGCAGGGCGCCGACATCGCGCGCGTCGCGCTGCTGTCGGCCGGCTACGGCGACAGCGTGGTGGGCTTCCAGCTCAACCGCTTCTGCACCTCGGCGCTCGACACGCTGAAGATGGGCTTCGGCCTCGTGGCCTCGGGCCAGGCCGATGCGGTGATCGGCGGCGGCGTGGAGTCGATGTCGCGCGTGACCATTGGCAGCGACGGCGGCGCGGTCTACACCGACCCCGCCGTGGGCCAGCGCTATCCCTACATCCCCAATGGCGTGGCGGCCGACCTCATGGCCATGCTCGACGGCGTGGACCGCGAGGCGGTCGATGCCTACGCCGTCGAAAGCCAGCGCCGCGCCGCCGTGGCACAGGCCGAGGGCCGCTTCGACCGCTCGCTCGTGCCCGTGCGCGACCGGCTCGGTCGCACCGTGCTCGCGAAAGACGAGGCCAACCGCCCCGGCACCACGATGGCCGACCTGGCCAAGCTCAAGCCCGCCTTCGCTGGCGTGGCCGCGCAGGGCTACGAAGCGATCCTGCTGCAGCGCTACCCGCAGCTGTCGCACATCGACGCGATCCACACGGGCGGCAACTCGAGCGGCATCGTCGACGGCGCCTGCGCGGTGCTGCTGGGCAACCGCGACTACGGCACGCGCAACGGCCTCGTGCCGCGCGCGCGCATCGTCGGCAGCGCCTCGTGCGCCGACGAGCCGCTGCTGAGCCTGGGTGGCCCGATGCCGGCCACCGAGCGCCTGCTGGCGCGCTGCGGCCTGGCCATCGGCGACATCGACCTGTTCGAAGTGAACGAGGCCTTCTCGGTGGTGCCGATGCGCTATGCACGCCACTTCGACATCGACCCCGCGCGCATCAACGTGAACGGCGGCGCCATCGCGCTGGGCCACCCGCTGGGCGCGACCGGCGCGATCCTCACGGGCACGCTGCTCGACGAGCTGGAGCGGCGCGACGCGGGCCTGGGCCTGGTCACGCTGTGCGCCGCGGCGGGGCAGTCGACCGCGCTGGTGATCGAGCGCGTCTGAGCAGCACGTCTTCTCTTTCCTTTTTTCCTATGCCTTCCCACATCCGATTCGAGGTCGATGCCGACGGCGTCGCGCTCCTCACCCTCGACGTGCCCGAGCGGCCAATGAACGTGTTCACGCCCGGCTTCACGGCCGAACTGCGCGAGGCCGTGGCGCAGATCGCGCAGCGCGCCGACGTGCGCGGCGCCGTCATCACCTCGGGCAAGGCCAGCGGCTTCATGGCCGGGGCCGACCTGAAGGACCTCGTGGGCTTTCATGCCACGGGCGGCGGCGCAGCCGAGGCCATCGAGGCGATCGCGCCCGGCGGGCGCGCGCTGCGCGAGCTGGAACGCTGCGGCAAGCCCGTGGCGGCGGCCATCAACGGCGTGGCGCTGGGCGGCGGGTTCGAACTCGCGCTGGCCTGCCACCACCGCGTGCTGCTCGACGAAGCGCGCGCGGTGGTCGGGCTGCCCGAGGTCACGGTCGGCCTGCTGCCCGTGGGCGGTGGCACGCAGCGGCTGCCGCGCCTGATCGGCATTGCGCGCGCGCTGCCGCTGCTGCTGTCGGGCCGGCATGTGGCGCCGGCCGAAGCGCTGGCATTGGGCGTGGTCGATGCGCTCGCGCCGGCCGACCAGCTCGTGGCCGTGGCCCGTCGCTGGGTGCTCGACCATCCCGACGCCGGCCAGCAGCCGTGGGACGTGAAAGGCTTCCAGGTGCCGGGCGGCGCGGGCGCACTGGCGCCGCACGCGGGCGCCAGCTTCGGCGCCACGCTGGCGCAGGTGCGGCGCGACACGCACGACCAGCTGCCGGCGCCGCTGGCCATCCTGTCGGCCGTGTACGAAGGCACGCAGCTGCCGATGGACGCGGGCCTGGCGGTCGAGGCGCAGTGCTTCGGCCCTCTGCTGGCCGGCCCGGTGGCGCGCAACCTGATGCGCACGCTGTTCGTGAACCGGGGCGCGGCGCTGCGGCGCAAGGGCGACTTGAGTGCGGTCAACGTTGCGTATGTCGAGCGGCTGCGGCAGCTGTACCGCAGTGAGGGTGCGGCGCTGTTGAGCGAGGGCGTGTCGCCTGCGCTGATCGCGAACGCCGCGCGGCAGGCCGGGCTGGGCGAGAGTCCGCTGGTTGCCGATGCAACACCGGGACAAGCCACTGCATCGCAGCCCGACGCACGCGCCGTCGGCGAGCGCCTGCTGTCGCTGCTCGCGCTCGAAGCGGCGCGTTGCCTCGAAGAAGGCGTGCTGAAGCAGCCGGTCGAGGCCGACCTCGGCGCCGTGCTCGCGCTGGGCTATCCCGACTGGACCGGCGGCACGCTCTCGTACATCGAAACCGTCGGCCTCGCCGCCTTCGTCGCGCGCTGCGATGCACTCGCACAGCGCCACGGCGAGCGCTTCGAGCCCACGGCCGCGTTGCGCCAGCGCGCGCAATCGAACGCGCTGTTCTATCCCGTGGAGCAGGCCGCGTGAGCCCAGGCCGCGCGCAAGCGCTGCAGTCGCTGGTCGCGCAGCTGCAGCTCGAACAGCTCGAGAAGAACCTGTTTCGCGGCACCAGCACCGACATCGGCGCGCCCGCCGTCTTCGGCGGCCAGGTGCTCGGGCAGGCGCTGATGGCCGCGGCCCGCACGGTCGACGGGCATGCGGCGCATTCGCTGCACGGCTACTTCCTGCGCGCGGGCGACAAGGCCGCGCCCATCGTCTACGACGTGGATCGCATCCGCGACGGCGCGAGCTTCACGACGCGGCGCGTGGTCGCCATCCAGCATGGCGAGCCGATCTTCCACATGTCGGCCTCGTTCCATCGGCGCGAGGCGGGCGTGTCGCACCAGTGCGCGATGCCCGAGGCGCCGCCGCCCGAAGACCTCACGCCGCGCGCCGGACCGCGCGTGCGCGTGGAAGGACCGATCGAGTTCCGCTACGTCGATCCGCGCGACCCCGTCACGGCCGGCCCGCGCCCGCCGCACAGCCAGCTCTGGCTGCGCACCGCCGACGCGCTGCCCGACGACCCGCTGCTGCATCAGGCGATGCTGGCCTACGCCTCCGACTACAGCTTCATGGGCGTGGCGATGCAGCCGCACGGCCTGGCGTTCCAGCAACCCGGCGTGCAGGGCGTGAGCCTGGACCACGCGATGTGGTTCCACCGCGATTTCCGCTGCGACGACTGGCTGCTGTACGACGCCGACTCGCCCTCGGCCGAGCATGCGCGGGGCTTCTGCCGCGGCGCGCTGTTCGACCGCGCCGGCCGGCTCGTGGCCTCGGTGGCGCAGGAAGGGCTGATCCGGATGCGCCGATGATCAAGCTCGTCTTCTGCCTGCGGCGCTTGCCGCACCTGGACCGCGCGCAGTTCCAGCACCACTGGCGCAACGTGCACGCACCGCTCGTCGCCGAGCGCGCCGAGGTGCTGGGCCTGCGCCGCTACGTGCAGTCGCACACGCTCGACGATGCGCTGGTGCAGCCGCTGGCCGTGCCGCGCGGCAGCCCCGCGCCTTTCGACGGCGTGGCCGAGCTGTGGTGGGACAGCCTCGAGGCGCGCACCGGCGCGCGGCGCGAAGAAGCCCGCCGCGCAAGCGCCGAGCTGCTCGCGGACGAGCGCCGCTTCATCGACCTGGCCGCCTCGCCGATCTTCTTCACCGACGAATTCGCCGTGGTCGGCGACCCCGCCGCCGAGGCGGTGCGCGACTACCTGCAGGCGCGCGGCCGCCTGTAATCGTCGCTTCGGACGATGCCTGCGCGCAGGGCGCGTCCCTAAACTTTTTCCCACAGGCTGGCGCGTCGCCGGCCGCGAGGAGACCCCCTTTGTTCCAAGGCGAAAGTATCGAAGTCCTGCCGTTGCAGGACGGGCTGGTGGAGCTGCGCTTCGACCGGCGCGGCGAGGCCATCAACAAGCTCGACGCACGCACCGTCGACGAGTTCCGCCAGGCCACCGAACGCATCGCGGCCTCGCCCGATGTGCGCGGCGTGCTCGTGACGAGCGCGAAAGACGTGTTCATCGTCGGCGCCGACATCACCGAGTTCGGTGCCACCTTCCAGCAGGCCGAGGCCGACATCGCGCGCGGCGTGCGCGCCAGCAACGAGCTGTTCAACGCCTTCGAGGACCTGGCCGTGCCCAGCGTGGTCGCCATCAACGGCTTCGCGCTCGGCGGCGGGCTGGAGCTGGCGATGCTCGCGCCGCTGCGCGTGATGGCCGACACGGCGCAGGTCGGCGTGCCCGAGGTGAAGCTGGGCCTGTTCCCCGGCTTCGGCGGCACGGTGCGGCTGTCGCGCCTGGCGGGCCTGGCCACGGCCATCGACTGGGTGGCGAGCGGCAAGCCGGCCAAGGCGCCGGCCGCGCTGGCCGCGGGCGTGACCGACGAGGTCGCCGCGCTCGAGGCCCTGCGCGAGCGCGCGCTCGCGCTGCTGCAGCGTGCGGTGCGCGGCGAGGTCGATTGGCAGGCGGCGCAGCAACGCAAGCGCGCGCCGCTGACGCTGTCGAAGCAGGAGGCCGGTGCGCTGGTCGAGGCCGCGCGCACGCAGGTGGCGGCGCGCAGCGGCAAGCACCAGCCCGCAGCCCTCATTGCGCTCGAAATGATGGCCGAGGCCGCCGGCCGCGACCGCGCCGGCGCGCTCGACCTCGAGTCGGCCGCCTTCGGCCGCGTCGCGAAGACGCAGGCCGCCGCCTCGCTGGTGCAGGCCTTTCTCAACGACCAGGCGCTCAAGAAGCTCTACAAGCGCCACGCGCGCGAAGGCCGTCCGGTGAAGCAGGCGGCCGTGCTCGGCGCCGGCATCATGGGCGGCGGCATCGCCTACACCAGCGCGCTGCGCGGCACGCCGGTGCGCATGAAGGACATCGCGCAGCCGCAGCTCGACCTGGGCATGGCCGAGGCCGGCAAGCAGCTCGCCAAGCAGGTGAAGAACGGCCGGCTCGCGCAGGCCAAGGCCGATGCCATTCAAGCGTCGATCGTGCCGCAGCTCGACGAGGCCGGCTTCGACGCGGTGGACTGCGTGGTCGAGGCCGTGGTCGAGAACCTCGAGGTCAAGCGCAAGGTGCTGGCCGCGCTGGAAGGCAGCGTCAAGCCCGGCACCGTGATCGCCTCGAACACCTCGAGCCTGCGCATCGACGACATCGCCCAGCCGCTCGCGCGGCCCGAGGACTTTGTCGGCATGCACTTCTTCAACCCCGTGCCGGTGATGCAGCTGGTGGAAGTGATCCAGGGCGCGAGGACGCGCGACGCCGCCGTGTCCACCGCCGTGGGCTATGCCGTGGCCATGGGCAAGACGCCCATCGTGGTGAAGGACTGCCCGGGCTTCCTGGTCAACCGCATCCTCACGCCGTACATCAACGCCTTCGTGCAGCTGGTGGCCGATGGCGCCGACTTCGAGGCGGTCGACCGCGCGATGGAAGCCTTCGGCTGGCCCATGGGCCCGGCCTACCTGCAGGACGTGGTGGGCATGGACGTGGGCGCGCACGTGGGCGACGTGATCGCCGCGGGCTACCCGCAACGCATGCCGGCCCTGGAACGCAATGCCGTGAAGCTCATGGTGGCGAACAAGCGCTACGGCCAGAAGAACGGCGCCGGCTTCTACCGCTACGAGAACGACCCCACGGGCCGCCCACGCAAGTCGGCCGCGCCCGAGGCGCATGCGCTGGTCGCCACGCTGCAGCCGCAAGGGCGGCGCGACTTCGCGGACGCGGAGATCGTCGAACGCATGATGCTGCCGATGGTGGTCGAGGCCGCGCACGCGCTCGAAGACGGCGTGGTCGCCACGCCGGCCGAGCTCGACATGGCGCTGCTGCTCGGCGTGGGCTTTCCGGCCTATGCGGGCGGCGCGCTCAAGTACGCCGACTGGCTGGGGCTGGACCGCGTGGTCGCGCTGTGCGACAAACATGCGGCGCTCGGCGCGCCGTATGTGCCCACGGCGCGCATGCGCGAGATGGCGGTGCGCAAGCTGCGCTACTACCCGGTCTGAACGGCAGGCGTTTCGGTTTTCT
Organism: Variovorax sp. GW822-FHT04E09; assembly: GCF_058800845.1. NCBI lineage: Bacteria > Pseudomonadati > Pseudomonadota > Betaproteobacteria > Burkholderiales > Comamonadaceae > Variovorax > Variovorax sp. GW822-FHT04E09. The sequence goes on along the minus strand of NZ_JBXAMR010000007.1, from coordinate 195,003 downwards.
TTCTTCCTTTCTCTCTCTATCCAAGGACAACAAGAGATGCAACTCGATTCCAGCATTGCCGCCGTCGTCACGGGCGGCGCCTCGGGCCTCGGGGCCGCCACCGCGCGCCGCCTGGCCAGCCATGGCGTGAAGGTCGCGCTGTTCGACCTCAACGTGGAGCAGGGCGAGGCCCTGGCCAAGGAATTGGGCGGTGTGTTCTGCAAGGTCGACGTCACGTCGGAAGAGCAGGTCGACGCGGCCTTCGCCAAGGCGCGCGCCGCGCACGGGCAAGAGCGCGTGCTGGTCAACTGCGCCGGCACCGGCAACGCGGTGAAGACCGCGAGCCGCGACAAGACCTCGGGCGAGATCAAGCACTTTCCGCTCGCCAACTTCGACCGCATCATCCAGATCAACCTCGTGGGCACCTTCCGTTGCATCGCCAAGTCGGCGGCCGGCATGCTCACGCTCGATGCGCTGGAAGACGGCGAGCGCGGCGCCATCGTCAACACCGCCTCGGTCGCCGCGCAGGACGGCCAGATGGGCCAGGCCGCCTATACCGCCTCGAAGGCCGGCGTGGTCGGCATGACGCTGCCCATCGCGCGCGACCTCATGGGCGAGGGCATCCGCGTGAACACCATCCTGCCGGGCATCTTCAACACGCCGCTGCTGCAGGGCGCTCCAGACAACGTGAAGGCCGCGCTGGCCGCCTCGGTGCCGTTTCCCAAGCGCCTGGGCAACCCGGCCGAGTACGCGACGCTGGCCGAGCTGATGATCACCAACGGCTACTTCAACGGCGAGAGCGTGCGGCTGGACGGCGCGATCCGGATGGCGCCGCGCTGACGCCAGTGCGAAGGGCCGTCGTCAGCCCTTCTGCGCCCGCCCGCGCGCCTGCACCGCCTCGCGCCGCGCGCGCAGCACCTCGGGCGTGAGCGACGCGGCCCAGTCGCGCGTGGCGGCCTGCTCCAGCGCCATGCCTTCGGCAAAGCTGCGCGCATGGCCGTCGTCGATCAGGCGCTTGTAGACCGGCAGCATCTCGGGCAGCGCGCTCGCGATGTCGGCGGCCAGCGCCAGCGCCTGGGGCATCAGCTGATCGGGTGTCGTCACGCGGTTGACCAGCCCCCAGCGCTCGGCCTGCTCGGCACCGACGAAGTTGCCGCTGAAGGCCATCTCCTTGGCCCGCGCGATGCCGATGAGCCGCGACAGCCGCTGCGACAGCCCCCAGCCCGGGATCACGCCGATGCGCGCGTGCGTGTCGGCAAAGCGCGCCTCGCTCGACGCGATCAGCAGGTCGCAGGCCAGCGCCACCTCGAGGCCGCCCGTGATGGCCGCGCCGTTCACGGCGCCGATCACCGGGCGCGGAAAGTTCGTGAGCGCGGTGGCCACGTCGGTGCCGGCGTCGCCGGTGATGGCGCCCGGGTCGATCTCGCGCAGGTCCAGGCCGGCGCAGAAGGCGCGGCCCGCGCCGGTGAGGATGAGCACGCGCACGCTGTCGTCCTGCGCGAGCGTGTCGAGCGTGCGCACCAGCGCGCGCCGCAGCGCGAGCGACAGGGCGTTCATGGCCTGCGGGCGGTTCAGCGTGAGGCAGGCGCAGCCGTCCTGCGGACGGGTGAGCAGGAGGATGGTGTCGGCGTCGTTGTCGGTTGCAGGTGTGTTCATGGCGTGTCAGTGTTGGGCGCAGGCCGGGCCGCGGCATCGTCGGAACGGACGAATCCGGCGGGCTTGTCCCGCTCACGACTCGAAACCCGCGCCCGCGTCGGCACCATGCGCCGCATTGTCTTCAATCCGTCCATCCTTGAATTTCACAGAGAAAGAAGGAGCGTCCCCATGGACTTCAGCCTCACCCCGGCCCAGCTCGACCTGCAGGAACGAACGCGCCGCTTCATCGCCGAGGAGGTGATTCCGCTCGAATCCGACCCCCGGCAGGATTCGCACGGCCCCGCCGAGGCGCTGCGCGACGAGCTGGTGGCGCGCGCGCGCCGCGCCGGCCTGCTCACGCCGCATGCGTCGAAGGAACACGGCGGGCTGGGCCTGTCGCATGTCGACAAGGCCATCGTGTTCGAGGAGGCGGGCTACTCGCCGCTCGGCCCGGTGGCGCTCAACATCCACGCGCCCGACGAAGGCAACGTGCACCTGATGGAGGTGGTGGCCACGCCGGCGCAGAAGGCGCGCTGGCTGCAGCCGCTCATCGACGGCCATGTGCGCTCGTGCTTCTGCATGACCGAGCCGCCGCCCGGCGCCGGCTCCGACCCGTCGATGATGCAGACCGTGGCCGTGCGCGACGGCGACCACTACGTGATCACCGGGCGCAAGTGGTTCATCACCGGCGCCACCGGCGCGGGCTTCGCGATCATCATGGCGCGCATGGAAGACGGGTCGTCGACCATGTTCCTGGCCGACATGGACCAGCCCGAAATCGTCATCGAGCGGCAGATCGACGCACTCGACAGCTGCTTCACCGGCGGCCACGGCGTGGTGCGCTTCGACGGCCTGCGCGTGCCGGCCACCGACGTGCTGGGCGCCATCGGCGAGGGCTTTCGCTACGCGCAGGTGCGGCTGGCGCCCGCGCGCCTCACGCACTGCATGCGCTGGCTCGGCGCCGCGCGCCGCGTGCACGAGCTCGCCGCCGACTACGCCCGCCGCCGCCAGGCCTTCGGCCATGCGCTGGTGGAGCACGAGGGCGTGGGCTTCATGCTGGCCGACAACGAGATGGACCTGCACGTCTCGCGCCTGACCATCTGGCATTGCGCCTGGGTGCTCGATCAGGGCGGCAAGGGCCGGCACGAGTCGAGCGTGGCCAAGGTGCTGTGCTCGGAGGCCGAGTGGCGCGTGGTCGACCGCTCGGTGCAGATCCTGGGCGCGAGCGGCGTGTCGGACGAGACCGTGGCTGCGCGCATCTTTCGCGACATGCGGGCCTTCCGGATCTATGACGGCCCGTCGGAGGTGCACCGCTGGAGCATGGCCAAGCGCCTGGCCAAGGCCTGAGAGCGTAGGGGCGCAAGGCGCCGCCGCCCAAAATCGTCGGTTCCGACGACGCTGCGCGGCGGCGCGGCGCCAACAATGCGCTGGACTGCCGAACCGAACCCATCACCGGAGATTTCACATGCCCGAAGCCTATATCGTCGCCGCCGCGCGCACCGCCGGCGGCCGCCGCAACGGCCGCCTTGCCGGATGGCACCCGGCCGACCTGGCCGCCCAGGTGCTCAATGCCCTCGTGGAGCGCACCGACGCCGACCCCGCCCTGATCGAGGACGTCATCATGGGCTGCGTCGGCCAGGCCGGCGAGCAGGCCTCCAACGTGGCGCGCAACGCGGTGCTGGCCTCGCGCCTGCCCGAGTCGGTGCCCGCCACTTCAGTCGACCGCCAGTGCGGCTCGTCGCAGCAGGCGCTGCACTTCGCGGCGCAGGCCGTGATGTCGGGCACGATGGACATCGTCATCGCCGCCGGCGTCGAGAGCATGAGCCGCGTGCCCATGGGCCTGCCCACCACGCTGCCGCTGAAGAACAACCTGGGCTTCTACGTGAGCCCGGGCATGGAGAAGCGCTACCCCGGCGTGCAGTTCAGCCAGTTCACCGGCGCCGAGATGATCGCGCGCAACTACGGCATCGAGAAAGACGCGCTCGACCGCTACGCGCTCGAAAGCCACCACCGCGCCATCGCCGCCACGAAGGCCGGCCACTTCGAGCGCGAGATCGTGCCCGTGGCCGTGCGCATGGCCGACGGCACCGAGACCGGCGAGCTGCACACCACCGACGAAGGCATCCGCTACGACGCCACGCTGGAGAGCATCGCCGGCGTCAAGCTCATCGCCGAAGGCGGGCGCTGCACGGCGGCCACCGCCAGCCAGATCTGCGACGGCGCCAGCGGCCTCATGGTCGTGAACGAGCGCGGCCTGAAGACGCTGGGCGTGAAGCCGCTGGCGCGCATCCACCACATGAGCGTGCTGGGCCACGACCCGGTCATCATGCTCGAGGCCCCGCTGCCCGCCACGCAGCGCGCGCTGCAAAAGGCCGGCATGAAGATCGAGGACATCGACCTGTACGAAGTCAACGAAGCCTTCGCGCCCGTGCCCATCGCCTGGCTCAAGGCGCTGGGTGCCGATCCGGCCCGCATCAACGTGAACGGCGGCGCCATTGCGCTGGGCCACCCGCTGGGCGCCTCGGGAACCAAGCTGATGACCACGCTGGTGAACGCCCTGGGCCAGCGCGGCAAGCGCTACGGCCTGCAGACCATGTGCGAAGGCGGCGGCATGGCGAATGTGACCATCATCGAACGGCTCTGACGAAGCCGGGCGGCCCTTGCGCCGCCAACCTGGCAGCGCCCGCGGGGGCGGCGCTGACCTTTTCCGTTCCCTCAAAAAAAGAGATCGACGCATGATTCATGACACCGATCGCGGAGACAAAGAGAACACCCCCCTGTTGCGCATCGACGCGGTGTCGGTGCGCTTCGGCGGCATCGTGGCGCTCGACGGCGTCTCGTTCGACGTGCGGCGGGGCCAGATCTGCGGCCTCATCGGGCCGAACGGGGCGGGCAAGAGCACGCTGTTCAACTGTCTCTCGCGCCTGTACGAGTGCAGCGCCGGCCGCATCGAGTTCGACGGCCATCCGCTCACGCGCCTGCCGCGCCACCGCATGGCGGGCCTGGGCATCGGGCGCACCTTCCAGAACCTGGCGCTGTTTCGCACGATGACCGTGCGCGACAACGTGCTGGTGGGCTGCCACAGCAAGCACCACGCGGGCTTCCTGCGCAACGCCTTCCGGCTGCCCGGCGTGGCGGCCATCGAGTCGCAGGCACGGGCGCGGGCCGACCAGTTGATCCACTTTCTCGACCTCGAGGCCGTGGCCGAACGCGAAGTGGCCGACCTGCCCTTCGGCACGCAAAAGCGCGTCGAGCTGGCGCGCGCACTGGCGGCCGAGCCGCAGCTGCTGCTGCTCGACGAGCCGGCCTGCGGCCTGAACCACGAAGAACTCGAAAGCCTGGGCACGCTGATCCGCGACATCCGCGACCGCCTGAACGTGACGGTGCTGCTGGTCGAACACCACATGAGCCTCGTGATGGGCGTGTCCGACAAGGTGGTGGCGCTGAACTTCGGCAAGAAGATCGCCGAGGGCACGCCGGCCGAGGTGCGCGCGCACCCCGAGGTGATCCGCGCCTACCTGGGCGAAGAGGCAGAAGCGGAGGCGATGGCATGACGACGAACATTCTCGAAGTGCGCGGCTTGCACGCGGCCTACGGCCCGACGCGCGTGCTGCAAGGCATCGACCTCGACATTCCCACCGGCCAGGTCGTGGCGCTGCTGGGCGCCAACGGCGCCGGCAAGACCACCACGCTGCGCGCGCTGTGCCAGATGATGGTGAGCACCGAGGGCCGCATCATGCTGGCCGGCCAGCGCATCGACGGCCGCTCCACCGAGCAGATCGCCAAGGCCGGCGTGGGTCACGTGCCCGACGGACGCGGCACCTTCCTGGGCCTCACGACCGAAGAGAACCTGCGGTTGGGCGCCTACGCCCGCGCGAGCAGGGACGGCATCGACGCCGACATGGAGCGCGTGTTCGACTACTTCCCGCGCCTGCGCGAGCGCCGTGCCCAGCAGGCCGGCACGCTCTCGGGCGGCGAGCAGCAGATGCTGGCCATCGGCCGCGCGCTCATGGGCAAGCCGCGCCTGCTGCTGCTCGACGAGCCCTCCTTCGGGCTCGCGCCGCTCATCGTGAAAGACATCTTCTCGATCATGCGGCGCATCAACAAGGAAGAGCGCGTGTCGATCCTGCTCGTCGAGCAGAACGCCAAGCTCGCGCTCGACCTGGCCGACTCGGCCTACCTCCTGGAAACCGGCCGCATCGTGCTCTCGGGCACCGCCGCCGACATCCGCCGCAACGACGCCGTGCGCAAAGCGTATCTGGGCGAATAAGGGCCTCACACCGATGAACGCATTCCTGCACCAACTGCTGGCGGGCCTGGCCACCGGCGGCATCTACGCCAGCGTTGCGCTGGCGCTGGTGATGATCTACCAGGCCACGCACCACATCAACTTCGCCCAGGGCGAGATGGCGATGTTCTCGACCTTCATCGCCTGGAGCCTCATGCAGGCCGGCCTGCCGTACTGGGCCGCCTTCGTGGCGACGGTGGCCTTGTCCTTCGTGCTCGCGGCCGTGGTGGAGTTCACCGTCATCCGGCCCATGCACGACAAGCCGGCGCTGTCGGTGGTGGTGGTGTTCATCGGCCTCCTGGTGATCTTCCACAGCCTGGCGGGCTGGCTCTTCGGCTACACCATCAAGCAGTTCCCGAGCCCGTTCCCGTCGGACGCGTGGTTCGGCAGCGCCATGATGTCGGCGCACGAGATGGGCGCCATCGGCGTCACGCTGCTGGTGGTGCTGCTGCTGTTCGCGTTCTTCCGCTTCACGCCGCTGGGCCTGGCGATGCGCGCCGCGGCGCAGAACGCGGCCTCGTCGCGGCTGGTGGGCATCAACGTCGGTCGCATGCTCATGCTGGGCTGGGGCTTGGCCGGCGCCATCGGCGCGGTGGCCGGGATGATGGTCGCGCCCGTGGTCTTTCTCGACCCGCACATGATGACCGGCGTGCTGCTCTACGCCTTTGCCGGCGCGCTCATCGGCGGCATCGACAGCCCCGTGGGCGCGGTGCTCGGCGGCTTCATCGTCGGCGTGCTCGAGAACCTCATCGGCACCTACGTGGTGGGCACCGAACTCAAGCTGTCGGTGGCGCTGGTGCTGATCGTCGGCGTGCTCATCGTCAAGCCTTCCGGCCTCATGGGCCGCAAGTTGGTCACTCGAGTCTGATCGCATGAACTCCCCTCAAGCCTCTTCCTTGCCGACGGCCATGGCACCGCTCGGTGCGTCGGCCAATGCACGCACCGCCAAGCCCTCGCGCTCGCCGCTCCTGTGGGTCGGTCTGCTGATCGTGCTGGCCATCGGCATCACCTTCGTGGCGCGCGGCTACCAGCTGTTCCAGGCGACCATGGTGATCTCGTATGCCATTGCGCTGCTGGGCCTGAACATCCTCACGGGCTACAACGGCCAGATCTCGCTGGGCCACGGCGCCTTCTATGCCATTGGGGCCTACACCACCGGCATCCTCATGGAGCATGCGGGCGTGCCGTACTGGCTCACGGTGCCGGCGGCGGCCGTGGTGTGCCTGATCGTCGGCTACCTGTTCGGGCGGCCCGCGCTCAAGCTCGAAGGGCTGTACCTGGCGCTGGCCACCTTCGCGCTCGGCGTGGCGATGCCGCAGCTGCTCAAGTACAAGCACCTCGAGGCCTGGACCGGCGGCGTGCAGGGCATCGTGCTCATGAAGCCCGCCGCGCCCTTCGGCCTGCCGCTCAACGAAGACCAGTGGCTCTACCTGTTCTCGCTGTTCGTCGCGGTCGTGATGTTCTTCATTGCCCACAACCTGCTGCAAAGCGGCAGCGGCCGGGCCATGCGCGCCATCCGCGACCACGCCATGGCGTCGGAGGCGATGGGCGTGGACAACAGCCACTACAAGGCCATGACCTTCGGCGTGTCGGCCGCGTACACCGGCGTGGGCGGCGCGCTGTCGGCCATTGCGGTGCAGTTCGTGGCGCCCGATTCGTTCACGCTCTTCCTGTCGATCTCGCTGCTGGTGGGCATCGTGGTGGGTGGCGTGGGCACGCTGTACGGCGCGATCTTCGGCGCCATCTTCATCATGTTCGTGCCCTCGCTGGCCGAGAAGGTCTCCAAGGCCGCGCCCTGGGCGGTGTACGGCGTGGTGCTGATCGCCTTCATGTTCGCGATGCCCGGCGGCGTGGTCGGGCTGCTGCGCAAGCTCCAGGCACGCTTCGCCCGTGCACGATGACGCGACGCTGATCGCGAACGCACTGCAGCGGCTGGCCGGACGGCTCGTGCCCGGCGGCCATGCGGTGAAGGCCGTGCGCCGGCTCTCGGGCGGCGCCAGCCAGCAGACCTGGGCTTTCGATGTGGCGACGACCGGCGCGGGCCCGGCCCGGCCGCTGGTGCTGCGCCGCGCGGCCGATGCCAGCGGCGCGCGCGCCCTGGGCACCGCGGGCCTGGCGGCGGAAGCGCAGCTCATCGAGGCCGCACGCGCAGGCGGCGTGCCCGTGCCCGGCGTGCGCCATGTGCTGCAGCCGGCCGACGGGCTCGGCGAAGGCTTCGTCATGGACCGCATCGAGGGCGAGACCCTGGGCCGCCGCATCGTGCGCGACGAACGCCTGGCCGGTGCGCGCCGCGTGCTCGCGCGCCAGTGCGGTGCCGCCATGGCGCGCATCCACCGCCTGCCCGCGCACCACCTGCCGCCGCTGCGCACGGCCGCCGCGCGCGCGGAGCTCGACTTCCAGATCGGCCTGCACCGCAGCCACGGCACCGCGCGCCCCGTGTTCGAACTCGCGTTCCGCTGGCTGCGCGAAAACGCGCCGGCCGACGTGCCCGCGCCGGTGCTCGTGCACGGCGACTTCCGCAACGGCAACCTGATGGTCGGCGAGGAGGGCCTGCGCGCCGTGCTCGACTGGGAACTCGCGCACGTCGGCGATCCGATGGAAGACCTCGGCTGGATGTGCGTGCGCTCCTGGCGCTTCGGCCACGGCGCGCTGCCCGTGGGCGGCTTCGGCACGCGCGAGCAACTGTTCGAGGGCTACACGGCCGAAGGCGGGCTGGTCGATGCCGATCGTGTGCGCTGGTGGGAAGTGCTGGGCACGCTCAAGTGGGGCATCGTCTGCGAGGCCATGGTGCATGCCTGGCTCAGCGGTCGCGAGCGCGATGTCGAGAAGGCCGCCATCGGCCGCCGCGCCTCGGAGGCCGAGTCGGACCTGTTGGCGCTGCTCGCCCCCGAGGAAGAGGCCGTCTGATGCAGGACCGCCCCGACATCGCCGAACTGCTCGAGGCCGTCGCCGCCTTCCTGCGCGAGCAGGTGGTGCCGGCCACCGAAGGGCAGGTCGCGTTCCACGCGCGCGTGGCCGCGAACACGCTCGACATCGTGCGGCGCGAAGTGCAGCTCGGCCCCGCGGCGCAGGCAAGTGAACTGGCGCGGCTGTACGCACTGCTGGGCCCCGGCGCACCCACCGACCTGGCCGAAGCCAACCGCCTGCTCTGCACCCGCATCGCCACCGGCGAACTCGACGCCGCCACCCCCGGCCTGATCGACCACCTGCGCCAGACCACGCACGACAAGCTCGCCATCGACCAGCCCGGCTATGCCGCCGGCACGAAGAAGAAAGACTGAGCCATGGACTTCGACCTGCCCCGCGACCTCGTCGATTACCTCGCCGAGCTCGACGCCTTCATCGACCGCGAGATCGCACCGCTGCAGGCGCAGGACGACAACGAGCGCTTCTTCGACCACCGCCGCGAATGGGCCCGCACCGATTTCGAGAACGGCGGCCTGCCGCGCCCCGAGTGGGAAGCACTGCTGGCCGAGGCGCGCCGCCGCGCCGACCGCGCGGGCCACCTGCGCTTTGCATTGCCGGCCGAATTCGGCGGGCGCGACGGCAGCAACCTCTGGATGGCCGTGATCCGCGAGCACTTCGCCGCGCGCGGCCTGGGCCTGCACAACGACCTGCAGAACGAACATTCGATCGTCGCCAACAACCCCTTCGTGCTCGCCATCCGCGACTTCGGCACGCCCGCGCAGTGCGACGAACTCATCCAGGGCATGCTCGACGAGCGCGTGCGCCTCACCTTCGGCCTCACCGAGCCGCAGCACGGCTCCGACGCCACCCACATGGCAACCCGCGCCGTGCCCGAAGCACGCCACGGCCGCGCCGGCTTTCGCATCGACGGCGAAAAGATGTGGACCACCGGCATGCACACCGCCACGCACTGCGTGCTGTTCGCACGCACGAGCGGGCGCGACGGCGACGCGCGCGGCATCAGCGCCTTGCTCGTGCCCGCGAAGGCCGAGGGCGTGAAGATCGAGGAGTACCTCTGGACCTTCAACATGCCCACCGACCATCCGCGCGTGAGCTTCACGAACGTGTGGGTGCCCGAGGACGCCGTGCTCGGCCCGCTCGACGGCGGCCTGGCCATTGCCCAGCACTTCGTGCACGAGAACCGCATCCGCCAGGCCGCGTCGAGCCTGGGCGCCGCCGACTACTGCGTGCGCGAGAGCGTGAAGTACGCGCGCGAGCGCAAGCCCTTCGGCGAGGAACTGGCGCGCAACCAGGGCATCCAGTTTCCGCTGGTCGAGCTGGCCACGCAGGTCGAGATGCTGCGCCTGTTGATCCGCAAGACCGCGTGGCAGATGGACCAGATGCCCAAGCCGCAGGTCGAGAAGCAGCTGTCCGACAAGGTCTCGATGTGCAACTACTGGGCCAACCGCCTGGTGTGCGAGGCCGCTGATCGCGCGATGCAGGTGCACGGCGGCATCGGCTATTCGCGCCACAAGCCCTTCGAACACATCTACCGCCACCACCGCCGCTACCGCATCACCGAGGGCTCGGAAGAGATCCAGATGCGCAAGGTGGCGGGCCATCTCTTCGGCTACATGGGGCCGAACCGGGCCACCACCGCCTGAACCGCTTTCCGACGACGACTGACGACGCAGGCCACCCGGCCACGCAGCAACACAGAAGGAGACACGCGACATGGTTCATCCGCTTTCCCGCCGCACGGCCTTGGCCGCCGGCCTTGCCACGCTCTGCATCAGCCTGCCGGCCCTGGCCCAGAAGAAGCCCGAAGCCGGCGTGAGCGACGCCGAGATCGTGCTGGGCATGCCCATGCCGCTGTCGGGGCCCGTGTCGGGCTACTCGGTGGTCGGCAAGGTGGCCGAGGCCTATTTCAAGAAACTCAACGAGCAAGGCGGCATCCACGGGCGCAAGGTGCGCCTGTTGATCTACGACGACCAGTACTCGCCGCCCAAGACCGTCGAGGTGGCGCGCCGTCTCGTCGAGGAAGACCAGGTGCTCGCCATCTTCGGCAACCTGGGCACCGCGCCCAACATGGCGATCCAGCGCTACATGAACGCCAAGAAAGTGCCGCAGCTGTTCGTGCAGTCGGGCGCCTCGCAGTTCGATGACGCCGCCAAGTACCCGTGGACTGTGCCCTTTCTCGGCAGCTACCAGGGCGAGGGCCGCGTGTTCGCGCGCCACATCATCGACAACCGCCCCGACGCCAAGATCGCCGTGCTCATGCAGAACGACGACCTCGGGCGTGAAGTGCTCAAGGGCCTGCAGGAAGGCCTGTCGAAGCAGGGCAAGGCCAGGATCGTGGCGCAGGCCACCTTCGAGGTGACCGACCCCACTGTCGACTCCCAGGTGGTGCAGCTCAAGTCGTCGGGCGCCGACGTGCTCGTGATGGCCGCCACCGCGCGCACCGCCGCGCAGGCCATCCGCAAGGTCGCCGACGTGGGCTGGACGCCCGACCGTTATCTCAACTTTGCCGCCGCCTCCGTGAAGATGGCCTTCGAGCCCGCGGGCGCCGACAAGGCCAAGGGCGTGGTCGCGCTCGCCGTCTACAAGGAGCCCATGAGCCCGCGCTGGAGCCGCGACCCCGAGGTGCTCGAGTACCTCGAGCTGCTCAAGACCCACGCCAGCGGCGTCGACCCGAGCAACGGCAGTGGCGTGTCGGGCTACATCGTCGCGCAGCTCATGGCCCACGTGCTGCGCGAGGCCGGCGCCAACCCCACACGCGAGAGCGTGCGCGTGGCCGCCAGCACCCTCAAGAGCCCGCGCATCTCGATGCTGCTGCCCGGCGTGGCCATGGCCAACTCGGCCGCCGACCTGCACGCCTATGCATCGATGCAGCCCGTGCGCTTCAACGGCGTGGACCTCGACCCGGTCGGGCCCGCGCTGAACATGAAGTGAACCCCTTTATCTACTCACGCCCTTCGGAGCCCACCCATGAGCCAGCCTGACGACCAGGACCCCCTTCTGTACGAGCGAGACGGCGACGTCGCCATCCTCAGCTTCAACATTCCCAAGCGCCTCAACCCGCTCACCCAGCCGCTGCAGGAGGCCTTGCGCCAGCGGCTCGCGCAGCTGCACGACGAAGGCGAGGTGCGCGCCGTGGTGCTCACCGGCGTCGGCAAGTCGTTCTGCGTGGGCGCCGACCTGGGCAGCATGGACGCAACCGCGCCCGGCAGCCTGGGCCAGCGCACGGCCGACGCGATGGAAGCGATGTCGAACCGCCTTATCGAAGACCTGCGCAGCATGCCCTTCCCCGTGGTGAACGCCATCAACGGCCCCGCCGCGGGCGCCGGCGTGGGCGTGGCGCTGGCGGCCGACGTCGTGCTGGTGGCGCGATCGGCCTATTTCTACCTGCCCTTCATGCCACGCCTGGGCATCGTGCCCGACCTGGGCACCACCTGGTTCCTCGAGCGGCTCGTGGGCCGCGCGCGCGCCGTCGGCATGTCGCTGCTCGGCGAGCGCCTGTCGGGCGAACAGGCCGCGCAATGGGGCCTCGTGTGGGCCTGCGTGGACGACGCCGAACTGCGCGCCCAGGCGGTGGCCATTGCGCAGCGGCTCGCGCGCCTGCCCGCGCATGCGGCGCACGAGATCCGCGCCGTGTACGAATCGGCCGCGAGCCAGTCGCTCGTCGGCCAGATGCGCCACGAGGCTGAGCGCCAGCGCGAGCTGATCGACCGGCCCGACTTCGCCGAGGGCGTGAAGGCGTTCATGGAGAAACGCGAGCCCGTGTTCCGTCGGCCATGAGCGGGGCCACCGATTCAACGGCCCCGGCGGGCCTCGAGTTCGACGCCGAACGCCTGCAGCGCTATTTGCGGCAGGCACTGCCCGCGCTCGAAGGCCCGATGCGCCTGGCCCGCATCGGCGGCGGGCAGTCGAACCCCACCTTCTTCGTCGACTTCGACAACCGCGCGCTGGTGCTGCGCAAGCAGCCGCCCGGCGAGCTGCTGCCCTCGGCCCACGCCGTCGACCGCGAGTACCGCGTGCTGCGCGCGCTGGCCGACACCGACGTGCCCGTGCCGCGCACCGTGCTGTACTGCGACGACCGCGCCGTGGTGGGCACGCCCTTCTACGTCATGGAAAAGCTCGAAGGCCGCGTGCTGTCGAACTACGCACTGCCCGGCATCGCGCCCGCCGAGCGCCGCGCCTACTACTTCGCGATGGCCGAAACCCTGGCGCACCTGCATGCCGTCGACCTGGCAGCCGTCGGCCTCACCGACTACGGCCGCCCCGGCAACTTCTTCCAACGCCAGATCGCCCGCTGGACCCGGCAGTGGGAAGCGTCGCGCACGCGCGAAGACGCGAACATCGAGCGTCTCATCGCCTGGCTGCCCGCCAACTTGCCACTGGGCGACCAGACCACCATTGCCCACGGCGACTTCCGTTTCGGCAACCTCATGTTCCACCCCACCGAGCCGCGCGTGATCGCCGTGCTCGACTGGGAGCTGTCGACCCTGGGCCACCCGCTGGCCGACGTGGCCTACAACTGCATGGCCTGGCACACCGGCGCCGACGAGTTCGAAGGCATGCAGGGCATTGACCTCGCGGCCGAACGCATTCCCACGCAGGCCGAGTACGTCGCCCACTACCAACAGGCCGGCGGCTGCGCCGAGCCGGTGACCAACTTCCACCTGGCGTTCTCGCTGTTCCGTTTTGCCGTGATCCTCGAAGGCATCGCGGCGCGCGCGAAGAGCGGGAGCGCGGCAGCGGCCGATGCGGTGCAGGTGGGCGCGCAGGCCGCGGGGTTTGCGCGGCGGGCGGTGGCGTTGATCGATTAACCGGCCGCCAACCGGCCGGCGCGGGGCAGGGCGCCCGTCAGCCGCCGATGGGCGAGCACAGCTCGACCAGCGTGCCGTCGGGGCAGCGCACGTACGAGACGACTTGTCCCCAAGGCTTGGTCACCGGTGCCGACAGCTGCGTGGCGCCGGCCGCCAGCGCACGGCTGTGCGCGGCGGGCACGTCGGGCGTCACGAGGCCCAGCTCCATGCCCAGCGGTTGCGCGGATTCAGAGGCGGCGACATGCCCACCCGGAAAGTTGGAATCGCCGAGCGCATGCGCGGCGAACGCCAGCGTGGTCTCGCCAGTTTCGAGTTCGCCATAAGTGCCCGATTCGTGCAGGAAGCGCGTGGGCAGGCCGAAGGCTTGCTCGAAGAACTTCAGCGACTGAGCGACGTCGGGAACGTAGACGATGGTGTAGCCGAGTTTCATGCTGTGCGGCCCGTGACTTACTTACTGCGCTTCCAGCCGCTCTGCAATCTCGCGCGCCCCGAGTTCCCGCACCGTGGCCAGTCGCTCCAGCTGCGCCGCGCGCGGGCGCGCCTTGCCTTGTTCCCAGTGATAGATCGTCTGGCCCGACACGCCGACCAGCTGCCCATAGATCGCCGCCGAAAGCCCGAGCTTGGCGCGGTGCGCGGCCAGCCGGTTGGCACTGAAGCGGCGCTTGGGGCCGCCCGCGTCGGCGTCGTCACCCGCAGCACCGGCCGCGGCCGATGCCTGACGCGCGGAGCCCTTGGCGACCTTGCGCAATTCTTTTTCAAGCGCGCTCACCTGACGGCGCAAGTCGGCAATCGATGCCCGGTGCGCGACGGAGGCCTTCTTGAGGGTTTCGATCTCCGCTCGCACTTCCTTGCGAGCGACACGGGAGATTTCGGCTTTGAGGATGGAGGCGATGTTTGGCATGGGGGGATTGTGCTCAATTTGGGGACACAAATGCGAAGCCGCGTAGTTTGCGATTTCAGTCGTTTGCGGACAACAGGTGCTTGAAGATTGCGCGTACTTTCTGTTTCAGAAGCTGAACGCCAAGTTGCCTCTTCTCAAACTCTCGTTGTCCGCTTGAACCTCTTCGACTATCTTGAAACATTTTGTAGTTGAAGATGGTGACATCGCAGGTGACGCGCGAGAGAGATATCTGCGCGTTGCTCTGAATACGGGAACGAGGGAGTTATGTTTTTTTGGAAGTTTCGAGGTATCCCTAGAGGTGCGCTGCGATTCAATGTCGAGCTGCGAGGTCCTGAAAAATCCACTGTGGCGTGGCCGCTACCTACTTCGACGCTGATTGATACTTACCAAACGGTCTTCTTGTTTTTGAGGAGTGCCATGGGGGCAATGATCGCAACACTATTGCTGGTCATGGTCTCAACTCCGGCTCACGCCACCGCGTGTGTGGTGTTTAAGGATGGGGAAACTTGTAGCCCGCCTCGAGAAATTGGCTGGACGTGGTACGCCAACGGTATCCCCAAGAAGGTCTCGACCGTCAGCGAGGCAACTGACGTAATCACGGAGCACATTCGCCAAGATGTGACGAGGACCCTCGGGAACTCCTTGTGCTCGCTAGAAGTGACGACTGTACCGATCGGAACCTTGATCGCCGGAGCGCCCGATCTTTGCCAAGGAGGGACGGTCGGTAATTTTGGAGGAGAAGGGGACAGGCTTTGCGTCGAATCAAGGACTGTGATCTCTGGGAAATCGGGAGGAGTATGTACCCCTCCAGGGCCTCCGCAACTCGGGCGACACCAGTTGTTTCGCTCGATGGAGTGTCCCTTCGGCGGAAGAGTCGATAGAGATGGGTGTTGGACAAAGAGCGCCGCCGCTCTCGAACCTCCGTCATGTCGCTTCAACAGCGTCGCTGGTCAAAAGACACCGCATCCAATATTTCCCGCCACTGCAGAGAAGAATAGAACTGAAGTTGATCTTGAGGACTCTAGTCCGGCGCCGATCTCATTTATTCGCACATACAGGAGTAATTGGGGTATCGAACTTACCCGACAGCCCGGTGTGTTCGGAAAAGCGTGGGAACACAACCATGCGGTGAGCCTCACGGCAACCCCCAAATCTGCGCCCGCTGCCGTCTCCATTGTCGGTTCAGAAGGATGGCTACGTACCTTTCTCAAGGCTGCCGGGGTTTCGAGTTGGAGTGCAACGAATAGCGCTGACACGCTTGTGCAAGAAGCCAATGGAAGTTGGACCTATCGCCGCAATGATGACGACGCTGTTCTGAGCTTTACTGCCGACGGAAAGTTGCAGACCCTCGCCCCGCGCAACGGTTGGGCCACCGTCTACACCTACAACGGCGCGGGTCAGCTCGCCACTATCAGCAACGGCTTCGGCCGCGCATTGACTCTGGGTTACAACGCCGCAGGCCAGCTCGTGAGCGTCACCACGCCTGACCTGCGCGTCATTGCCTACGCCTACGACACCGCAGGGCGGCTGTCAGTCGTCACCTACCCGGACACCAAGACCCGCAGCTTCCTGTACGAGAACGCCACGTTCCCGCATGCCCTCACAGGCATCCTCGACGAGACAGGCGCGCGCTTCGCCACCTTCGCCTACGACGGCCAAGGTCGCGCCATCGATTCGGTACTGGCCGGCACGGTCGACCGCTACCAAGTCAGCTATCCAAGCGCGAGCTCCGCTTCGATCCTCGACCCGCTGGGCACCGCCCGCACCTACAACTACAGCACCACCAAGGGTAAGCTTGCAGTCACCAGCGGCTCTCTGCCTTCAGGCCTCGGCGAATCCGATGCATCCAGCCGCATCCAGGACGCCAACGGCCTCATCACATCCGAAACCGACTTCAAAGGCACAGTCACCACCACCACCTGGGACGTCGCCCGCCGCTTGCCCACCACCGTCGTCCACGCCGCAGGCACTCCCGATGCCCGCACCACCACGACCCAGTGGCATCCCACCTTCTCGCTCCCCGCACTGGTCACCGAACCCGGCCGCACCACCGCCTACACCTACGACACCGCAGGCAACACGCTTTCAAGAACGGTAACCGACACCGCCACGAACAAGGCCCAGCTCTGGCAGTGGACCTACAACGCCCAACAGTTGGTGGCAACAGCCACGGAGCCCAATGGCGCGGTCACGAGCTACACCTATGACCCCCGAGGCAACACCCTCACATCGACCAACGCGCTGGGCCACGTCACCACTTACACCTACGACAACGCGAACCGGGTAGCGAGCACCACCGCCCCCAACGGCCTCGTCACCACCTACACCTACGACCTTCGCGACCGCCTGCTGACCCAGACCGTCGGCGCGGGCCTGGCCGGTGCACAGACCACCACGCTGACCTACAAGCCCTTCGGCACCGTCGAATCGGTGACGCTGCCCAGCGGCCTCGTGCTCACCTACACCTACGACGCCGCCCATCGCCTCACGGGCTGGAGCAACAACCGCGGCGAGAGCGGCAGCTACACGCTCGACGGCATGGGCAACCGCACTGCCGAACAGATCAAGGACAGCGCCGGCAACGTGGCCTGGAGCGTGGCGCGCACGGTCAACAACATCAACCGCCTCTCGGCCGCCACGGAAGGCCCCAATCAGGCCAACACCTTCGGCTACGACGCCAACGGCGAACTGACCCGCACCACCAACGGCCTCAACCAGAGCACCCAGTACGGCCTCGACAGCCTGCGCCGCGTCAAGGCGGTGACCGACGCGGCCAATGCCACGGCCACCCTCAAGTACAACGCCCTCGACGCCGTCACCGAAGCAAAAGACTTCAAGGGCGTGGCCACCGCCTACACCCGTGACGCACAGGGCAACGCCACCGCCGAGACCAGCGCCGACACGGGCGGCGCCAGCACCCAGTACGACAGCCTCGGCTTGCCCAGCCAGATCACCGACGCCATGGGGCAGGCCACCACCATCGCGCGCGACCTGCTCGGCCGTCCGACCAGCCTCGTCTTCGCCGACGGCAAGACGACCACGTTGCGCTACGACCACACGGCCACCAGCAAGGGCTACCTCTCGGAAGTCATCGACCGCAGCGGCACCACCGAGTACACCCGCGACGCTTTCGGGCGCGTCACGCTCAAGAAGCAGACGCTCGCAAACGGTGGTGTGCAGCAGGTGAGCTACGGCTACAACGCCAATGGCACGCTGGCCAGCATCGGCTACCCCAACGGCCCCACGCTCACCCACCTGTACGACGCCACCGGCCGCCTCGCGGGCCTGAACTGGAACGGCAGCCCGCTCGTCACCGGCATCGCATGGAACCCGCTCGGCCAGCCCACCGCGTGGCAATGGGCTTTTGCCGCCGCACCGCCCGCGTCCGTGGCCGCCAGCCGCGTGTACGACACCGCGGGTCGGCTCACCGGCACCGAGTTCAGCAGCTACGTGTACGACACCGCGGGCCGCATCACCAGCCTCACGCAGAACCTGTACCGCCCGGGCGACGCCGACCCGACGCACACCACCGTCGCGAACGGCAACGTCACCTGGAGCGTCGGCTACAGCCCGGTCGGTCGCATCACCAGCTTCGATGCCACGGGCAACACCGCCAGCTTCGGCTACGACGCCAACGGCAACCGTGCGAGCAACACGCGCGTGCTCGGCGGCCAGAGCACCCAGCGCACCTACACCGTGGGCGCCGCAAGTAACCGTCTGACGGGTTTTGCGCAAACCATCAGCGGCGCGAGCAACACCAGCGTCACCTACGGCTACAACGCCAACGGCGACCTTGTGACCGACGGCCTGCGCAGCTACGCCTACGACGCCGAGGGCCGGCTGGCCGCCGCCACCACCGGCGCCACCGACATCAGCCCCACCACGCGCTACGCACACAACGCGCTGGGCCAGCGCGTGTTCAAGACCGAGCCGCTGTACCCGCCGAGCCAGGGCGACGAGGCCGACCCGGGGTTCATGCAAAGCCTGATCGCCTTCTTCACCCGGCTGTGGAGCCCCGCGACGAACCAGGCCGAGCAGCAGGGCTACACGTATGCCTACGACGAGCAAGGCACGCTGATCGCCGAAGTGGGCAGCGGCGGCACCAACAGCGGCGGGCAGGCGCAGTACATCTACCTGCCGACGGCCAACGGCCCAATGCCGATCGCGGCGGTGATCAACGGCGCGACCTACGCGGTGCACAGCGACCACCTGAACACGCCGCGCAAGCTCACCGATGTGAGTGGGCAAGCGGCATGGCAGTGGGGCTACAGCGCGTTCGGGGAAGACAAGCCGACGGTGGCGAAGAACCGGTTCGCGAATCTGGATGTAACGCCGAATCCGGGCACGACAGGGATCTCGGAGGTGAAGTTCAACCTGCGGTATCCGGGGCAGTATGCGGATGAGGAGTCGGGGTTGTTCTACAACTACTTCCGCAGCTATGACGCGAGGACGGGGCGGTACAGCCAGCCGGATCCTATTGGACTCGATGGTGGGTGGAATCGGTTTGGGTATGCATATCAAAATCCGCTGATGCATACCGATCCAACGGGTCTCATTGTTCCACTATTGGTGATTCCTGGAGTCTGTGCCGCAGGCGGGTGCGAGGCTGCTGGCGCAGTGCTAGCAGCAGGTGCCCTTTGGTGGGGGAATCAGCAAAACGCAACGCCAGTCCCTAGAGATATTTGGTGGCCTGGCCGGACTGCGGGTCAATGGTCCTGTAAAGCGCGTGCTGATTGCAATGACAATATCCCTGGAAACTGCCCGACCGACCCGGCGAAGCGCTTTGCATTTGGCGGGGGTGAGGCCAACGATTTAGGTATTGCCAGGAACATTGCAAAGGGGAACGCAACCTCGAATCTTCAATGCCAACCGAAGCACGTATCGTGTAAATGCACAGGTCCCAAGGGGGAGCAATATTCAGGAGGATGTTGAGATGAAAGATGACGTTCTAGTTGGAAGTCGTGTCCGCTTGGCTGACCTTCCAGAATGGCTATTGCACGACCTTCCAGAAGATGAGCAGGCAGAGATGCATGCCTGCGTCGGCCAGATCGCAATCGTCCAAGAAATCGACAGCTATGGTTATCTATGGATCGGTTTCGGAGCTACCACGGGTGACGATGAAGGTGCTCGCTATAGCGGGCATTCCTTCGGTGTCCCTCGAGAGTGCCTTGAGTTGGTTCAAGATACCTGAGCTGTTCGGCGATGCCCCAGTCCCTTCCGCTGGGCCCTCGTTTCTCATCGCCCGAACAGCTTCCGAACAATCGACGGTCCGAGTAGCCCCGTCAGGAACGGATGGCGCTCAACCAGCTTCTTGCCTTGAGCGAACGCTCTGGACTCTTCGGCGGTCCGTGCAACGCTGCATGCCCATGATCACGATTGCCAAGGCCGAGATTTGTCGACACCGGCCCGGATGCTTCACGCTAAATCTAACAACAAGATCTCTTGGAGGAGAAAGAGCGATCTCAAAACATCCGAGATTTGGAGATGCGAACTTCGCCGCATGACGAGTCCTACATGAAGATTCTTGTCCTTTTTCTGGCATTTTTTTCCCTCTCCTTCTACCTCTTCGGCGAAGACGAGACGCGGGGGTATCTCACCAAGAAGCAAGTTGCGGAATCGCCCGGCTTTGCCCCCGCTATCTACGACGGCACAACGAAGCTTCAGGGCAAACGTAAAGGGCACGACTCCTACTGGGTGAACTACAAGTACCAGGTAGGCAGTTCGACATATCGGGTAAGCACAAGCAAAACCGACGAAGAGGGAGTGAAGTTTTATATTGGGGCTGCGCAGCAAGTTGCATATGACACCAGAGCCCCCTCCGTTGGCGTACTCAAACGGTACTACGACCTTCGAAAGCCGGGGGAAACACTGGCTCAGGTGCTAATCGTGGTCGGAGTGCTTTGTGCTGGTATAGCGCTGCCGCCCACGCTACTTGTGGCGTGGTGCTTGGGGTGGCTGCGCAGAAGTAGAAAGAAGATGCCGCTACGCACGCGCGAGCCGATTGAACGGAACGCCCCCGCCCAAGAGCCATGACGCGCTTGCTCGGGATCACGTCAAGGCGAGGCCACAGACGGTCACAGCGTCTCTATCGCACAACAAGCCGGGACACTCCGAGATTTGTCGGCACTTTTGTCGGCACCTCACCGCATCGGATTGAAAAAATACAGCATTCATGCGGCCTGCAGCCCGATCTGCGATTCCGGCCCCGGGAAAATCGGGGTCAGACTCTCGTTCTTTCGAGGCGATTTGGCGGGTAAATATGCAATTGACCTTGGTGGTAGCGGCAAAGGACGCGGTGCAGAACGCGTCATATCTAGCGCTAAAGACGGTGCGGTGACTATCCATGTCATCGTCGATTGCCACAAGTGAGGATCTATGACTTGGGAATATCGAGTAATGAGCCGAGACGGCGCGCTTGCTATCTACGAGGTTTACTACCATGAAGACGGCAGGATGCAGGGTCACAGCGCGGAACCAGCGGTTCCTGCGGGCGAAACGGTTGAAGAGCTACGAGTCAACTGCGATTTGTACCTTGCTGCGCTCGGGAAGCCCGTTCTCGAATACAGCAGTTAGCGGGGTTCAAGGTCAGGTCTTGCTCGTTGCCCCTGACCTTCAACAAGCAAAAAAAAGCCGCCTGCCACTCCTTAGTCGCTAGGGCGGGAGGTGGCGATCCGAGTAGCCTCAGCAGCCGAACTGGCGGTAGCCATGATCAAAAAGCTTGAACTCCTGGGACGCCCGGTCAACTTTGCGGTCGTCCAACTCCCAGAGCGCAACTACCCGGGAGTGGTCATCCAACGCGACACGTTGAATGGTCTGGTGCGCCGTCTTGAAGAGATGGGAAATCTCGTGGAATCCAAGCAGCCAGATGATCCAGAAGATTTGGCTGCGGAGATTCAGATGTTGTGGGAGCAGCTCTCTGCAGCGCGCGTTTCTTGCAACGCTACCTGCGCGGGGCTCGGTATCGAATTGCCATACCCTAAGACGGCTCCGCGATCATGGACAGCTCAGCTTTCCCGCTGAGCCTTGCTCATCCTGCCCGAAGAGTTTTCGAGCGATCGGCGGGTCAGGTAGCCCCATCAGGAAGGGCCCTTGACTCCGACGGGTGGCACCATTCAGTGCTTGGCGTCAATTAGTGATTGAAAGCGAAGTGCCTGGAACTGAAGAGCCGACATGCGAAATGGAAGCGATGAAGAAATACACCTTCTCTGTGGAGTTTGATGGCGGTACATACCTGTCTCAGGTAGATGCCGACAACGAGGTGGACGCTGTCGCCGCTTGGGTTGAGAAGTTTCAGACAGAGGCTCCGTTGGCAGCCCGCTCAAAGCGGCTAGTCCAAGCTGTTAGACGAGGCCTCTTCGACGAGAAGCTAACCAGAGTTGAAGGCCTGACTGGAACCTGGTGCTTCTCTACGCTATTTGCCAAAAAGATTGTCTTGGGGCACGTCATTCTTACGGCTCCGGAAAACGCTGATGACAGATTGCGCTGATCCTCAGCGTGAATGGATCTGATAAGGAGTAGCTACCGACATGACGCTTGACCGAGAGAAATCAGTTTCATTGACGCTCAGAGGCTTTGGAGCGCCAGCTCAAGATGTTGCTGATTTGGTTGGCAGAGTTCCTAAGAGCGTTGGCAACCGAGGCGAGCCAGTCAAACAAGGCGTCAAGACGCTATTGACTCGGTCCTATGTCGCTTTTTCGATGTCCTTCGCAAACGATCATGCACTGTGCAACATGCTGCCTGCTCTTCTTGAACATCTTGGTGGAGTAGAACATCTTTGCCAGGTCAGAGACCAAGTGAAGGCAGAGTTCGTCGATATCCACTTCTACTTGCCGGCCATGACGTCCGGTGAGTCGCAGGACGGCAACCTCTCGAGGGCTGCTGTGTCGGACATTGTTCAATTAAAGGCGACGCCATCATTCGGATTTTTCTAGTACCCAGAGCATTTGCCTCGCTCGTTTGGCGAGCCAAGCCGAGTGGTAGGCGAAGTACATCCGCATGCGCGACGAGCGGGCTGATATGGACCGCCGTGGTGAACCTGCCTGTGTGTCGGCAATGATCGCAAGTGACTGCATGAAACCGCCTTCAATTTTCCAAGATCGAGTTGAGTCGTTTGGCTTCAATACGGCACACGTTGCGACGATTTCATCGAGCCTCTCGACTCTTGCGAAGCAATTCAACTTTGGCTTCGAGCACGAGATCGACGACTTGGAAGAGTGCGAAATCGCCTATCTGAAGTTGGAAGACGGGTTTCGCTTCTACCTCTGCAAATACAAGAGTCGTCCCGAGAGCATCGTGGAATTATTCTTTTGCTCGAAGCTGGATGACTGGGAGCATTGGCTGGAGCAAGTGTCGGCTGCTCTTGGCATCGCTTCATCTGAACTTCTCTGGAAAAATGCCGCGTACATGAAAACCCCGTGAAGAGGTGCGATGCTCCTGAAAAGGGGTGGGAACGTTCTGACCCGCCGAGTTCTGCGTCGCCATGTGGAAGGGATATCTTGATCGCTGAGGAAGAATCTTTCGATTCGATTCACTCGCTGCTGAAGGGTGGGCAGGCTGATCACGTGCGACAGCGCTTGATCGATCCAAGGACCAGACGCCTACGCAGACCATATGCCAGGGATCGCAATCACGCCTGGTACTGCCTTGGGAGTGCAGAGTTCAAGCTTGAGAACTTCAAAGAAGCAGTAACGGCATACAAGCGAGCTTACAAAGCGGACGTGCTGGACGCGCAAAGTCTTCTGGCAATCGGAAATTGCTACGACGCTATGAAGCAACCGAAGCTCGCGGAGAGGTTCTTTCGGAAGGGGCTAGAGATTGAGAGTTTGAGTGGAAAAGATCGAGCGGCGTTGTCGGTGAACCTTGGAAACGCACTTCTTGATCAGGGGCGATTTTTGGAAGCCGCGGCAGCCTACTTCCTTGTCCGTACACGTAGAGATCAGATCGGACGGAAGGCTCGCCTGAATTTCAAGAGGGCGAGCGAGATGGCAAGTAGATGACGTGTCAGATGAGTTGAGAAATTCTTGAGATGAAAACGTTGACGGTGGACGACTGGGTGCGTGAGTTCGAGCAGTTCCTGTCAAAGAGCGAGGCAGAAATCGTTGTCGCCGTTTCGCGATTGAAAAGTTGATGTGCTGGCACGCTCGTGTCGAAGTCCGAAAGCATGGAGGTGGTCAGTGATGGATGAAGAAAATTCGAGTGATACCGAGAACGAAACGGCCTGCCACTACAGCATTCGATTGCTCATCACTCACCCGTCCATGTCAGTCGATGAGATCACCGTCGCCTTGAATATGGGATCTACGCACGCTTGGAATGCTGGAGAGCGCCATTTCACCCCGGGTGCGATGTGGAGTCATACCTCATGGACTGAGGGAAAACGTCTCTTCTTCGAAGAGATCCACGATGTTCTGGAATGGCTGGAGGAAGCGCACGAGTTTGTTGTGCGCTTGTTGTCTTCTGGCGGCAAATTGCAAGTGATTGCGCAGCTGCCGGGAGCCATCAACATTGGCAGTGATCTTTCACCAGAGACAATGGCGCTCGCTGCAAGACTTGGTGTTCACATCGGCGTCGAGGTTTTTCCCAACCTGTCAAGGCCGGCATAGGCTGGGTGCTTCGGGCCGACCCTTCGCACCTTTCGTCCGAAGAGTTCTCGAACGGCCGTGGTGTCGTCGCCGCTCTGGACTGGAGATTCGTTGAAAAATTGCGGTGCAACATGAAGAAAAGAAGGATAGTTTTTTCGATAAATCCCAAAGATCGCCACGATGCTCGTGTTCTGTTGGAGGCCGCGTGCGAAGCCCACGAATCCGGTAACTTGGTGGCTGCAATTCGGTACTACCGGCGTTCTGCCGCGCTTGGCTCATCAGAGGCCAAAGTCAATCTCGGAAACTTGTACAGCGCAGGCGAAGGCGTTGCCAAGAACGCTCTGCTCGCCAAGCAGCTTTATAGATCCGCGTTCAGGCGAGGGAGTGCGTATGGGGCGACGGCGCTTGGTTCGCACTATCGAGGTGAAGGCAATACCAAGTTGGCGAAGATCTGGTACCGACGTGCCGCTGCGATGGGAGAAGAATGGGCTCGTGAATCCTTGGAGGAGTTGGCTACCGATTCCGAGCACAAGGCCAAACGTTCTTTGAATTTCGTTCCAGAGGGACTGCTATGTGGTACGCGGCACACGCACTGTTCTACTTCAAGCTGATTGATCAGAGCCAAGACTCCTTCCTCGTGCATGAGAACGTGTACGTCATCAATGCAGCTGACTCAGACGAGGCAAGAGCCAAGGCGGAAATCATCGCCATAGCAAACGAGGACTCAGGAGCTGACGGGCATTTGGAACTGAACGAAAAGAGGGCGAGCTACCTTTTCGCAGGCATCAGAAAAATAGTCGAAGCAGAAACAACGCCGTTGCCTGAGCGCGCAGCGTTGGCGAGTGGACAAGAGCTGACCTATTCGGTGCTCGAGGTCGATACGTTCGATGAAGTTCTCGCCTTGGCAAGAGGCGAAATGGTGAACGTCTTGTATCGCGAGTAATCGATGGCGCTGAGGTCGGTCATTGCACACCGCCTTCACCAAGCGCCGCACGCAGTGACTGAGTCGTTGCATCGGCCGCTTCGATCCGCCGCTGCAGCTCCTCATTCACCAGCCGCACCAGCGCCCCCAACTCCGTACGCGTCGGAAAGACCTCTTCCGTCTCCCCCACACGCTGCGGAACGATGAGCTTCTCGATGCACGCGTAGGCGCGTTGCACCGCATGCAGACTGTCGACGTTATCGCACGCCTGCAGCGCGAGCGATTCGGCACTGGCGGTTTCAGAAGATGCAGGAAGCGAAGACGCGTGCGCGCGCGCGCGGGGAGATGCAGATGCAGCCATGAATGGCCTCCAAGGGTTTCGGTTTGCTGAAACCGACGCACCCGAGTCCAAGCGGGGGCGGCGGCTCGACGGGTTGGACTACCGGGAAACCACTTGCGTGAAACCGGCCGGGCTCGCGCCCGCCCATCGAGCCGCCTAAACAGGAAGCACGAACGACAAAGCCGCAGACCCTGCGGGGTGGCTGCGGCTTTACGTCGCAGTGATTTCAACGGGAGTCCAAGCCCGATCACGCCCTGTGTTGACGTGACCGGCGCAGTATAGCCATGGCCACTGCTGCTCGCGCGAGGGTGGATTTGCAGACCTATCATCCGGCCCTGTCGGGCCTCAACCCACAGCGCACGGCATCGTCATCTTTCTTCCGCAAAGCAGACATGAAAAACGAGAAATGGGAAACGACCATCCTGAGCGACACGGCGCACGAGCACCTCGTCGCGGAACTGAGTTTCGATGGCCAGTTCCTGTTGCTGCTCGACCGCGAGGAAGGCCGGGAGCACCTCTGCGTTGCGTTCCCCGGGAAGGACGGAAGCCTGGGTTCACGCATTCCTCTTCCTGACTTCATCGCGCAGTTGAACGCCGCGGCAGCCGACCTGCGCCGTTAGCGCACGACGGTGCCGCACCACCTCACGGCGCCGCCAGATACGCCTCCACCGCCTTCCCCCACAGCCCCTGCTGCCCGAGCAGCCCATGCCCGCTCGCGCCGCCCTCCAGCGTGAAGCTCTCGAAGCGCCCCTTGCCGCCTGCCTCGCGAAAGGCTTCGAAGTTCTTGCGGCTGTGCGACATCGCGTAGAACGGGTCGTTCTCGCCGTAGAGCCACAGCGTGGGCTTGGCAAAGGCCGCGCCGCGGCGGAAGGTGGCGGGGTTGATGGCGTCGGCGGCGTTGCCGGGGCACTTGTCGCCCATCCAGCCGCCGACGAAGTTGATGACGCCCTGGAACATGTCGGGGTGCAGGCCCGCATACACAACCGCGAGGATGCCGCCGCGCGAGTGGCCTGCGATTTCCATGCGGCGGGTGTCGACGTCAGGGTCGCGCTGCAGCCATGCGACGGCGGCGTCGAGGTCGGCCACGGCGCGGTCGAAGCCGGCCAGGGCGATGGCGGGCTCGCAGCTGTAGTGCTCGCGCTTGGCGGTGAAGCCTTCGTCGTACAGGCCGTCCGACTGGCCGCGTCCGCGCCGCTGCGGATAGGCGATGAGCCAGCCGCGCTGCGTGAACCAGCGGGCGGTTCGCTCGGGCGCCCAGGTCTGCTTGAACAAGGCCGGGTCGTTGCCGATGCCGGTGGAGCCGTGGTTGAACACGACGGTGGGGAACGGGCCGGCGCCGTCGGGCTTGTAGATGACCATCTCGAGCGTGACGGGCGCGCCGTTCTCGACGAAGGGCGTGGGCACGCGCACGACGCTGCGGTGCAGCGGTTGTTGCTGCTGTGCTTGCGGCTGTTGCTGCGGCTCCGGTCGCTGCGCCCAGCCCGCGCCGCAGAAGGCGAAGAGCGACGCGAACGAGGCGGCCACGAGCGCGGCGGTGCGAAGGCGATTCATCTTTTTCTTCATGGGCGAGTGCTTTCGGAAGTGGGCAAGGGCGCCGCCGCATTCTGCCCCGGGGCCTGCCGTTCGCTGTCGCGCGGCGCCGGCACCCGCCACCGCAGCGCGCCGCTCGCGAGCACGACGCCGGGCACCACGAACGACAGCGCCAGCAGCGCGGGGCGCGTGACGGGCTCGTTCATCCACCAGGCCGCGCCGAGCGTGGTCAGCACGGGCACGAGCGCGGACGACAGCGCGGCGCGTGCGGCGCCCAGCCGCGTGATCGCCACGCCGTAGACGACCAGCCCCAGCAGGCCGGCGACCACGCCTTGCCCCGCGGCCTGCATCGCGATGTCGGTCCATGGCGCGGCGAACAGGCGCGGCGGGCCGGCGAGCCACAGCAGCGGCAACAGCAGCAGGGTCGACGCACCGTTGACGAAGGCTGCGCCCTGCCAGGCGCTCATGCCGCAGCGGCCGAAGGCCAGGGAGTAGACGGTCCACAGCAGGGCCGCCAGCAGAAAGAGCAGGTCGCCGCGCCAGTGCTGCTGGCGCAGGCCCTCGCCGAAGCTGCCCGCCGCGAACACGGCCATGCCGACGGCGATGGCGGCCAGCCCGAGCAGGCGCAGGCCATGCACGCGCTCGCCCCGGTAGACCCACGCGCCCAGCGCGGTGAAGAGCGGCAGGCTGCCGGCCATGAAGATGCCCATGTGACTGGCGGGCGCCCATTGCGCGCCGGCCAGCACCAGCAGGCCGAAGGGCAGGCCGCTGCCGACGACGAGCAGCACGAGCGCGCCGCGCGACGCACCCGGCGGCACGAGCCTGCCGCGCAGCCACAGCGGGCTGAGCAGCAGCGCGGGAATGCCGTAGCGCAGCAGCGCGAGGTCCATCGGCCCGAGCGCGGTGGCGGTCACGCCGTGGCGCGACAGCAGCTGCCAGGCGCTGCCGATGAGGGCGGCGGCCAGCGCGGCGAGCGCGCCGGTCCAGAGGGTGCGAGGCGATGTCGTCATCGGGCCAGTCTGTGGCCCGGCCGGCGCGAAAGCTATCAGATTCGTGCGCCTGCTGCGCCGGCCGGCCCGAGCACGCGACGGGCCTCGCCGAGCGTGACGCCGACGCTGCGCCGGAACACGGCACCCAGGTGGCTCTGGCTGCAGTAGCCCAGGTCGTGCGCGAGGCCCGCGAGGTCGCGTTCGCCGTCGGCCAGCCGCTCCATCGCCGCCGCCAGCCGCAGGTGCTGGCGGTACTGGTGCAGGCTCAGGCCGGTCTGCTGGCGAAAGCGCCGCGCCAGGTGAAAGGGCGAGCGCGACACGGCCTCGGCCAGTTCGTCCAGCGAGAGAGCAGGCCGCGCGCCCGGGCCGTTGCCTTCGGTCAGCAGCAGCTGCCGTGCGCGTGCGACGGCGCCGTGCCAGGGCGCCTGGTGCGGCGCGCTGCCCAGCTCGGCGACGAGCGCGGCCACCAGGGCCGCGGCCTGTGCGCCGTCGGTGTCCGGCAGCTGGCGCCGTGCCGCGTGCATGCGGTACAGCGCCTGCGGGGTCAGCAGGCAGACGCTCACGCCCGCCGCGCTTTCACCGTGGGCCGGGCTCACCGACGCATGGCCGCTGACCACGAGGCTGTGCCGCACGGTCGCGGTCTCGGGGCGCAGCCGGTAGGCGGCGGCGTCGCCGAAGCGGATGGCGGTGAGCGCGTCGGTCAGCCAGGTGTGATCGCCCGAGCGCACGTCGAGCCGCGTGCGCCCGATGGGGAAGACGACGCGCGGCGAGGCCACGGTGTACAGGTCGCTCCACGCCGGCCCCTGCGGTGCGTGCAGGCGCACATGCGCCACCTCGAACCCGCGTCCGGCATAGAGAAGGGTGCGGTCTTGCGGCATGCGAAGCGTGAACGCACGACAGGGTGGATCAGCCCAGCGCGGTCCAGTTGCAGCGCAACTCGTACTGCGCGCCGCGGTAGCTGAGCGTGCCGGTCGCGCCGGCCACGCGCAGCGCCACGGCCACTTGCGGACGGTCCAGGCCGGTGCCGCGCGCGCGCATGAACTGGCGGCGATGGTCGACGAAGCGCTGCTGCAGGCTGAAGCGCTCGGTCTCGTCGGCACCGGAGGCGGTGTTCGCCACGATCAGCTCGGTCAGCTGGCCGGTCGAGAGGCTGAACTGGATCTCGACCGCGTACGGCCGGCCGTCGCACTGCAGGCTGCCGTTCGCAAAGGCGGGCGAGAGGCCAAGGAGCAGAAAGCAGGGCAGGGCGAGAGCGAGGAGGCGGCGGTGCATGTCGCAGTGGGTGCAGGTGGCGGCCCGCCACCATACCCCAAGCAGGTGAAACACACCCGCACACATCCGCACACACACCGCCGGCGCGTCACCCCACCTTGCGCGCGCGCCCTTCCCAGTGCGGCTCGCGCAGCTTGTACTTGAGCATCTTTCCTGCCGGCGACAGCGGAATCTCTTCGCGAAACTCCACGCTGCGCGGGCACTTGTAGCCTGCGATCAGCGTCTTGCAGTGCGCCACCAGCGCCTCGGCGCTCAGGCTTTCTCCGGCGCGCAGCACGACCACGGCATGCACGCGCTCGCCCCACTGGTCGTCGGGCACGCCGACCACGGCGCACATCGACACCTGCGGCAGCTGGGTGATGGCGTTCTCGACCTCGGCCGAGTAGATGTTCTCGCCGCCGCTCACGATCATGTCCTTGAGCCGGTCGACCACGTAGACGAAGCCGTCGGCGTCCATCACGCCGCCGTCGCCGGTGTGCATCCAGCCATCGCGGAGCACCTCGGCGGTCTGCTCGGGCTTGTTCCAGTAGCCGGCCATCACCATCGGCCCGCGCGCGGCGATCTCGCCGACGGTGCCGTTCGGCACAGGCTGGCCCTCGGCATCGACGATGCGCACTTCGGCGATGGGCACGGGCCGCCCGGCCGAGCGGCGGCGCGCGGCCGGCTGGTCGGGGTGGTGGCACCAGGTGGGCAGCACGGTGACCACGGGCGACAGCTCGGTCATGCCGTAGAGCTGGCAGAAGCCCGCGCGCGGCAGCTTGTCGATGGCCTGCAGCAGCAGTGCGTCGTCGATGGGCGCGGCGCCGTACAGCACCAGCTGCAGCGGCGTGGTGTCGAACTCGGCAAAGCGCGGGTGCTCGATGAGCCGCTTGAGCATGGTGGGCACCATGAAGGTCTCGCTGGCGCGCTCGTTCTGGATCGCCTCGAGCACCTTCACTTCGTCGAAGGCCGGAATGATGACCTGCGTGCACAGCCGCATCATCAGCTGCAGCGTGAGGCCGGTGCCGCCCACGTGGAACATGGGCGCCATGTTCAGGCCCACGGCCTCGGCGGGGCGCGTGGCGGCCATGTTGGCCGAGAGCTGGCCGGTGTAGAGGTTGCCGTGCGTGAGCATCACGCCCTTGGGCAGGCCGGTGGTGCCGCCGGTGTACATCACGGCGGCCAGGTCGGCGCCGCCGCGCCGCGCGTCGGGCACGGGCTGCGCCTGCGCCATGAGGGCTTCGGCATCGGCCATGCCGTCGGGCGCGGGGCCGTCGCCGAAGTACACCAGCGTCTTCAGCGAACGCGAGAGTTCGCGCTGCTGCTGCGCCACGGCGCCGAAGTGCGCGTCGGACAGCAGGATGCGCGTGTCGCAGTCATCCAGCGAGTACGCGACCTCGCGCGCGCTCCAGCGGATGTTGACGAGGTTGATCACGCCGCCCGCCCACCAGGTGGCGTAGAGGTACTCCACGTAGCGGTCGGAGTTCAGCGCCAGCAGGCCCACGCGGTCGCCGGGTTGCAGGCCCAGCGACTGCAGCACGGCCGCGAGCCGCGCCACGCGGTCGACGAACTGGGCGAAGGTGCTGCGGCGCTCGCCGCACACGAGGGCGGTGGCGCCGGGGCGTTCCTGCAGGGCCTTGTGCAGGGGCTGGGTGAGGTCCATGGACTGCGGTCTCCGTCGGTCGGTTCGTTGTTGTGCGCCGAGTATGGAAGGGACGCGCCGAGCCGGCATCGTCGGAAGCGACGGGATCGAAAGCGCTGCGGCGGCCAAAGTCGTCCGAAGCGACGGTGACCGGCCAAGGACTGCGCGCGACCATCGCCGAAGAACGAACGATTCGACTGTTCGACCGACCGGAGACAAGCCATGCATTCCTTCCCGACCGACCCGGCGCGCCGCCGCCTGATCCACGGCGCCGCGCTCGCCGCCGCGGGCACCGCGCTGCCCTTCCTGGCGCGCGCCCAGGGCCTGTTCGGCAAGCAGCCGATCACGCTGCTGGTGCCGTACCCCGCGGGCGGCGCCACCGACGTGCAGGCGCGCGCGCTGGCCCTGGCGGCCTCGCGCGAGCTGAAGCAGCAGATCGTGATCCTCAACCAGCCCGGCGTGGCCGCCACGCTGGCGCCGACCACCATGGCGCGCAAGGCCGCGCCCGACGGCTACACGCTGTCGCTCATGCTGAGCTCGCTGTACCGGCTGCCGCACCTGCAGAAGGTGAGCTACGACCCCGCCACCGACTTCACCTACGTGGCCAACGTGACGGCCGCCACGCTGGGCATCACGGTGCGCCAGGACGCGCCGTGGAAAGACCTGAACGCGCTGCTGGCCGCGGCCAAGGCCAAGCCGGGCGAGGTGTCGTACGGCACCACCGGGCGCGGCGGCACCTCGCACGTGTCGATGGAGCGGCTGGCCGCGCTGGCCGGCGTGAAGTTCAACTTCATTCCCTTCAAGGGCGCGGCCGAGCTGTACAACGCGCTCATGGGCGGCCATGTGGACGCGGTCTCCGAGGCCGGCTTCGGCGCCGCCGTGGCGGGCGGGCGCGTGCGCCTGCTGGCCACCTTCAACGAAGCGCGCTCGCCCACGCGGCTGAACGTGCCGACCGTGAAGGAGTTGGGCTACGACGTGGTGGCCAACGGATCGTGGGGCATCGCCGGCCCGCGCGGCATGGACCCGAAGGTGGTGCAGGCGCTGCAGGAGGCCTTCCGCAAGGCCGTGGACGACCCCGAGTTCCTGCGCACGCTCGACTTGAACGACTACGTCCGGTTCTACATGGACAGCCCCGCCTACACGGCCTGGGCGCACAAGACCTACGCCGACGAGAAGCGCTTCGTGAGCGACCTGCGCATCAAGCTCGACGACTGAACCCGACCTTTCTTCCCGCCATGACTTCTTCCTCTTCTTCTCTTCACTGCTTCCTCCACCCCAAGGCCATCGCGTTCGTCGGCGCCACCGAGCGCTCGGTGTGGTCCAACGCGGCGCTCGCCAGCCTGCGCACGCTGGGCTACGCGGGCCAGCTGTACCCGGTCAACCGGCGCGGCGGCAGCTTTCATGGCATGGCGGCGGCCACCTCGGCCGAGGCCATCGGCGAGCCGGTCGACACGGCGCTGCTCATGGTGCCGGCCGACGCGCTCGACGACGCGCTGGCCGACCTGCAGCGCGCGGGCATCGGCAACGCCGTGCTGCTGAGCTCGGGCTTCGCCGAAGCCGGCGAGGAAGGCCGCGAGCGCCAGCGCCAGCTCACGGCCAAGGCGCGATCGCGCGGCCTGCGCATCCTCGGGCCGAACTGCCTGGGCTTCGTCAACTACGTCGACCGCTCGGCCGTGTGGACCGCTTCGCTGCGCGAGCCGCTGCCGGCGGGCACGCTGGGCATCGTGTCGCAAAGCGGCGCGCTGGCGGGGCAGCTGTCGTTCATGGCGCAGGTGCACGGCATCGGCCTGAGCCGCATGGTGTCGACCGGCAACGAGTCGGACATCGACATCGCCGAGGTCATCGACTACCTGGTGGACGACGAGCACACACGCTCCATCGCCGTGTTCGCCGAGACCGTGCGCGACCCGCAGCGCTTTGCCGCCGCGGCCGAACGCGCGCTGGCCGTGGCCAAGCCCATCGTGGTGCTGAAGATGGGCAGCAGCGAGATCACGGCGCAGGCCGCGCAGGCCCACACCGGCTCGCTGGTGGGCGACGACCGCGTGTTCGACGCCATGTGCCAGCGCCTGGGCCTGATGCGCGTGCGCTCCATCGAAGACCTGGTGTTCACCGCCGCCTTCGCCAGCATGACCGGGCCCTTCGCGGCCGGCGGGCTGGCGGCGGTGTCGATGTCGGGCGGCATGTGCGAGATCTTTGCCGAGCGCGCCGAGGAAGAGGGCCTGGCGCTCACGCCGCTCGCGCCCGCCACCGAGGCCGCGCTGCGCGAGGTGCTGCCGGGCTACGGTACGCCGCAGAACCCGCTGGACGTGACCGGCGCCGCCATGCTGCAGCCCGAGCTGTTCGGCAACGCGCTCGAAGCGCTGGTGCGCGACCCCGCGCTGGGCGCCGCCATCGTCGTGGCCGACGTGCCCAACGCGCCGGCCAACGACACGCCGCTGAACCGCGCCGTGCTCGCGCAGGTGTCGCGTGGGCTGGCCGCCAGCCCGGTGCCGGCCATCGTCTGCAGCCACTACGTGATGCAGGTGAGCGAGCGGTCGCGCGAGCTCATCGCCGAGACCGGCATCCGCCACATCGCCTGCGGCATCCACCATGCGATGAGTGCGGCGGGCGCGGTGCGTCGCTGGTCGGAAACGCTGCGCCGGCGTCAGGGCGCGCAAGGTGTCGCTGCTGCAGTGCCGGCCACGCCGCCCGCGCAGCCTCTGCGTTCGGAGCGCGAGACGCTCGAGTGGCTCTCGCAGCGCGGCGTGCCCGTAGTGCCCGTGCGGCTGTCGCGCAGCGCCGACGAGGCCGCGCGCATTGCACAGGAACTCGGCGGCCCGGTCGTGCTGAAGATCGCCTCGGCGCAGATCGCGCACAAGACCGAGGTCGGCGGCGTGGCGCTCAACCTGCAGGGCGCCGACGCGGTGCGCGCGGCCTGGCAGGCGATGGATGCGCGCGTGCGCGCGGCGCGGCCCGAGGCCGAGATCGACGGCATCCTCGTCGCGCCGATGCGCCAGGGTGGGCTCGAGCTCTTCGTCGGCACCGTGCGCGATCCGCAGTGGGGCCCGGCGCTCGCCGTGGGGCTCGGCGGCATCTGGGTCGAGGCGCTGCGCGACACCAGCCTGCGCCTCCTGCCCGTGACGCCCGCCGAGGTGAAGGACATGCTGGCCGAGCTGCGCGGTGCGCGCCTGCTCGACGGCTGGCGCGGCGCACCCGCGGCCGACCGCGATGCTATCGCCGAAGCCGTGGCCGCCATCGGCAACGCCGCGCTCGCGCTCGGCCCCGACCTGGTCTCGCTCGAAGTCAACCCGCTGCGGGTGGACGGCCGCACGGTCGAGGCGCTCGATGCGCTGGCCGTGTGGGGCGCGGCGGGCTGAACCGCTTTCATCGTCAAGAAAACCAACAGGAGACTTCTTCCATGCTGCAACGACGTCGATTCGCGCAATGGGGCGCGAGCGGACTGCTGGCCCCCGCGCTCGGTGCCCTGCCGAAGGCGCAGGCGGCCGACGCCTACCCGACCCAGCCGATCAAGGTGATCGTGTCCTCGGCGGCCGGCGGGCTGGTCGACGGCATCGCGCGCACCATCGGCGAGCGCATCGCCAAGCCGCTGGGCCAGCCGGTGTTGATCGACCCCAAGCCCGGTGCCAACGGCGCCATTGCCGCGTCCTTCGTGGCCAAGGCGCCGGACGACGGCCACACGCTGCTGTTCGCCGTCAACTCCTTCGTGCTCGCGCCGCTGCTGATGGCCAAGCCCGGCTACGACGTGTTCAAAGACTTCGCGCCCGTGTCGCTGTCGAACTACGGCCTGCTCGTGTTCGCGGTGGGCGAGGGCGTGCCGGCCAAGAGCATGCGCGAGTTCGTCGCCATGGCCAAGGCGCAGCCCGGCAAGCTGAGCTTCGGCTCGGCGGGGCAGGGCTCGTCGGGCCACCTCTATGGTGAGAAGCTCATGCGCGACGAGGGCCTGCAGATGACGCACGTGCCCTACAAGGGCGGCGCGCCGCTGATGATCGACATCCTCGGCGGCCAGGTGCAGGGCGGCTTCGTCACCATGGGCGAGGCGCTGCCGCACGCGAAGTCGGGCCGCGCGAAATTGCTGGGCGTGTTCGGCACGCGCCGCATGCCGCTCGCGCCGCAGATTCCCACCTTCACCGAGCAGGGCTTCAAGGGCTACGAGCACGGCGGCTTCTGGGGCTTCTTCGCGCCCACCGGCACGCCGCAACCGGCCATCGACAAGCTGGCCGGTGCGGTGCGAAAGGCCGTGGCACAGCCCGATCTTCAGGAACGGATGATCGGTTTGGGGCTGGAGCCTTCGGGTGAAGGGCCGGGTGAGTTGATGGCAGCGGTGCGGCGGGAGAACCTGCTGTGGTCGCGGCTCATCAAGGACATGAACCTGAAGCTTGAATAGACCTCAGGCCCGTGCCACCACGCCGGCGGTCACCAGCGCATCGACCGCCGCGCGTTCGAACCCGAACTCCCCCAGCACCTCGTCCGTGTGCTCCCCCAGCGACGGCGCAAGCCGCTGCACGCCGCCCGGCGTGGCCGAGAGCGTGAACGGCACGCCGGGAAAGCGCAGCGTGCCTTCGGTCGGGTGCTCGGCGTCGTGCCACAGGCCGCTGGCCTTCAGCTGCGGATCGTCGGGCAGCTGCTGCAGCGTCTGGATCGGCATCGCCGGAATGTCGGCCTGGCGGAAGGCCGCGACCCACTCGGCTGTCGTGCGCGCGCCGGTGGCGCGCTCCAGCTCGCCGAACACCACGGTGTGGTTGCGCACGCGCGCGGCCAGTGTGGCAAAGCGTTCGTCCTCGCGCAGCTCGGGCCGGCCCACCACCTCGAAGAAGCGCAGCCACTGCGCGTCGGTGTAGGGCACCAGCGCGATGTAGCCGTCGGCCGTGCGAAAAGGCTTGCGCACGCCGGAGCGGATCGAGCCGTACACCATGTCGTCGATGGGTGGCTGGAAGGTGTGGCCCCACAGGTGCTCCACCATGTTGAAGGCGGTCATGGTCTCGAACATCGGCACGTCGACCGCCTGCCCCTGGCCGCTGCGTTCGCGGTGGAACAGCGCGGTGACGATGGCGTAGGCGGCGTACAGCGCGGTGGTCTTGTCGGCCACG
Source organism: Variovorax sp. GW822-FHT04E09 (assembly GCF_058800845.1). Taxonomy (NCBI): domain Bacteria; kingdom Pseudomonadati; phylum Pseudomonadota; class Betaproteobacteria; order Burkholderiales; family Comamonadaceae; genus Variovorax; species Variovorax sp. GW822-FHT04E09. The sequence goes on along the minus strand of NZ_JBXAMR010000007.1, from coordinate 159,122 downwards.
AGCGCGGGCATATAGCGCGGCTCGCCGGTGTAGATCGATTGCAGCTGCGCCAGGCCCGAGGCGGCCTGGATGATGTCGTCGAAGGCCGGCAGGCCCGCATACGGCCCCTCGTCCGAGAAGCCCTTGACGTGCGCGCTCACGAGGCGCGGGTTGAGTTCCAGCAGCCGCGCCGCGTCGATGCCGATGCGCGCCGCTGCATCGGTGCGCACCGAATGCACGAGCACGTCGCTGCCGCGCACCAGCGTGTCGAGCACCTCGCGCGCGGCGGGTTGCTTCAGGTCGAGCACGAGGCTGCGCTTGTTCCGGTTGCACGACAGGTACAGCGACGACATGCCCTTGTGGCGCGCGGGTCCGACCGAGCGGGCCAGGTCGCCCTGTGGCGCCTCGACCTTGATGACGTCGGCGCCCATGTCGGCCAGCATCTGGCTGGCCAGCGGGCCGAGCACCACGGACGACAGGTCGAGCACCTTGACGCCTTCGAGGGCGCCGCGAAAAAGTGGAGGGGGCGTCATCGGTCAGTCCTCCAGGCGGATGCCGGTCTTGTCGATCACGCGCTTCCAGGTGTCGGCGTCCTGGCGCAGCACCACGGAAAATTCGGCGGCCGTGCTGCCCACGGGCTCGATGTTCATGTCGCGCATCTTCTTTTGCACCTCGGGCTTGGCGATGATGGCGGCGACGGCCTTCGACATCTTGTCCACGCGCGGCTGCGGCGTGCCGGCCGGCAGGAAGAGCGCAATCCACGCATAGGGCTCGAAGCCCGCGTAACCCGCCTGCTGGAAGGTCGGCACCTGCGGCAGCGTGGCCGAGCGCTGCGTGCCCAGCGCCGCCAGCGCGCGCAGCTTGCCGCTTTGCAGATAGGGCAGGGCGGTGCCGGTGTCGAGCACGGCCACGCGGATGTGGCCGCCGAGCAGGTCGGTCACCATCGGCGCGGCGCCCTTGTAGGGCACGTGCGGCATGTCGACGCCGGCTTCCTTCTTGAACAGCTCGCCGTAGATGTGCGAGGTGGTCGCCACGCCGGTGGAGCCGTACGAAAACTTGCCGGGCTCGGCCTTGAGCAGCGTGACGAGTTCGGCCAGCGTTTTCGCGGGCACGTCGGGCGTCACGACCAATGCCGAGGTCGAGATGCCGATCTGCGACACGGCCGCGAAGTCTTTCACCGCGTCGTACGAGAGCTTGCGCTGCAGCGCGGGCATCTGCACGTGCGTGGTGATGGTGAAGAGGGCGGTGTGGCCGTCTTTCGGGGCGCGCGCGACGGCGGCGGCGCCGATGGTGCCACTGGCGCCCACGCGGTTGTCGACCACCACGGGCTTGCCCCAGGCGGTGCCGAGTTCCTGCGCGACCAGCCGCGCGATGTTGTCGGTGATGCCGCCGGCGGGGAAGGGCACGACGAGCGTGACGGGTTGCGAGGGGTAGTCGGCCGGAGGCTGTTGCGCGGCGGCGGGCAGCGTGAGCAAGGCTGCGAGTGCGAGGCCGAGCGTGGAGGAAAGACGTGTCATGGCGTGCGGTCTCAATCGAGCTTGATGTTCTTGGCCTGGATCACCTGCTTCCACCGCGCATGGTCCGCGCGCATGGTGGCGGTGAGCTGCGCGGGCGTGCTGCCGACCGGGATCACGCCCAGGCCTTCGATGCGCGCCGCCTGCTCGGGGCTTTGCACCACCTGGGCCACTTCGGTCGACAGGCGCTGCGCGATGGGCTGCGGCGTGCCGGCGGGCAGGTAGATGCCGAACCAGCCGACCGACTCCATGCCGGCGAAGCCCTGTTCCTTGAAGGTGGGCACGCCGGCCGCGAGCGGGGCGCGTGCGGTGCCGACCACGGCGATCGACTTCGCCTTGCCGGCCGCGACGTGCGGGCCCACGCCCTTGGCCGAGACGAACACGGCATCGACGGTGCCGCCGAGCAGGTCGGTGATGGCCGGCGCTTCGCCCTTGTAGGGCACGTGCAGCAGCTGGATGCCCGCGGCGTCCTGCAGCACCTCGGCGTACAGGTGGGCGCTCGATCCGTTGCCGTAGGAGCCGTACGAGTACTTGCCGGGCGCGGCGCGCGCGAGTTTGACGAAGCCGTCGAGGGTGTCGACGCCGAGCTTGTTGCTCACGGTGAAGACGATGGGCAGGCGGCCCGCTTCCGACACGGGCACGAAGTCCTTGAACGGATCGAAGCCGGCGTTGGGGTACAGCAGCGGGTTCTGGATGATGGAGGTGAGCGAGAACAGCACGGTGTAGCCGTCGGCCGGTGCGCGCTGCACGGCGGTGATGCCGATCTGCCCGTTGCCGCCGGGGCGGTTGTCGACGATGACGCTCTGGCCGAGCCGCTTGCCCAGGCCCTCGGCGACGATGCGCGCGAACACGTCGGTGCCGCCGCCTGCGGCGTAGGGCACGATCATGCGGATGGGTTTGTCGGGCCAGGTTGGCTGCTGCGCGAAGGCGCTGCTCGTGGCCAGGGCGGCGGCCAGCGTGAGGGCGTGGCGGCGGGTGAATCTGCTGTGCATGTCTGTCTTGTCTCCGATGGTTTTTCTGCGTGGGTGCGATGTCAGGGCGGCAGGCTCACGACGGCAATGCCGGGGCCGACCGACACGCCGTGGCGGTTCTCGCTCCACAGGCGCAGGTCGAGGCGATGGCGATGCGCGGCGTCGGCGCTGTCGTCGATCCACTTGCGCTCGACCTGGCCGCGCACGGTGACGGTGTCGCCCGCGGTGTTGAACGACTTCATGCGAAAGCCGCGGATGGCATGCAGCACGCCGGCCGTGCCGATGTACTCGCGAATCGCGCGCTCCCACATGCCCTGCAGCAGCATGACGTTGGCGTACATCTCGGGGGCGCCGGTCGATTGGGCGTGCTCGGTGTTGTGGTGGATGGCGTTGAAGTCGCGGTTGGCGCCGGCGGCCATCACGAGGCGGTAGACGGTGAGGGGGAAGGGCAGGGGGTTCAAGGTGTCGCCCTCGTTGACTTCGTTCCAGTGGCGTTGTTCTTGCCAGTTCATCTTGTTGCTTTCTTTGTTCAGGGCGCGTGCACAGGCCACCGGGTACTTCCCTCCGCGAATGTCCCCCGGCCTGCGGCCTCCTCCTTGATTTCGCTGCGGGAAGCACCCAGTGCCCTGTGCACGGGTGGCCGTGCGCCAGTGCGGGAGGCCGCATGGCGTCGGGCGTCTGTTCTCTAGTGCGGCAGGTAGTGGTACATGCCGAAGCGGCAGCGGGCCACGACCTCTTCGCGCTGGTTCACGATGTCGTACTCCCATGTCGTGAAGGCGCCTTTTCCTACCTTGGTCGCCTTGGGTTCGCAGCGCACGAGCCGGTTGCCGCGCCTTCCCAGCCGGTCGCCCAGGCGCGCGGGTTGCAGGTAGTCGACCTCGTAGTCGGTCGCCATGTAGGCGGTGGTGGGCGGCATGCCCTCGGGGCGCGTGCCCTTGAGCGGGCTGCGTTCGGGCTCGGCGTTGCGCGCCTCGCTGGTGAACACGGGCGGCTGGCCCGGGGCCCACATGGGCGGCAGCGTGAGGCTCGCGAGGCTGGTCGATGGCGCCACTGCATCTGGGCCTTGATGCAGCGGGCAGTCGAACTCCAGCACTTCGACATAGCGGCGCACGGCGCCGGCCTCGATCACGTCGGCGCCCCAGCGGATCACGCCGTTCGCAAAGTCTTCGCCCACGCGCGCCACCATCGGCGCCCAGGCGCTTTCCCAATCGTCCATGTGCAACTGCTTTCTTCAGATGCCGATGAACTCAGCGACGTCGCCCAGCGGCGCGCGCTCGGTCTCGAGGGCGTCGAGGGGCTTGTCGCGGTCGGCATAACCGATGGCCATGCCGGTGAAGAGCATGCGTTCGGGCGGCAGGTCGATGAAGCGGCCGATGGTCTGCGGGTAGATGGCCCAGCATTCCTGCGGGCAGCTGTCCAGGCCCTCGGCGCGCAGCAGCAGCATGACGTTCTGCAACATCATCCCCAGGTCGGACCACTGCGGCGGGCCCATGCGGCGATCCACCGTGCAGAAGAGCGCGAGCGGCGCGCCGAAGAACTGGAAGTTGCGCGCAAACCATTTCAGGCGCGCGGCCTTGTCCTCGCGCGGAATGCCCAGGCGCGCGTACATCGCCTCGCCGACGGCGAAGCGGCGGTCGCGGTAGGGCGCCACCAGCTCGCGCGGGTAGATGTCGTACTCGCTGCCTTCGCCACCGGGCGTTTCCTGCACGCGGGTGCGCATGAGGGCTTTGAGTTCGTCCAGGCGCTCGCCGCCCACCACATGCAGGTGCCACGGTTGCAGGTTGCCGCCCGAGGGCGCGCGCAGCGCGGCCTGCAGCACGCGGCGGAGGGTGTCGGGCGGCACGGGGCGGTCGAGAAATTCGCGCACCGAGCGGCGGCTTGCGACGGCGTCGTAGACAGTCATGGTCATGCGGCGTTCTTTCGTTCGTTCATGAGGGTCACGCCCAGCTCGCGTGCCACTTCGGCGCTGTGCTGGCCGGGCGTCGCGGCGTGCGACAGGTCGGCGTAGGCATAGCCCGAGAAGCGCACCGGCGGGCGCACTTCAAGATACGCGCCTTCGGTCGGGTGCGTGCGCTGTCGGAAAAGACCGGCGGCCTGCAGTTGCGGGTCGTCGGGCAGGTCGGCGATGTCGTTCACGCGCATCGCGGGCACGTTGGCCTTCTTCAATATGTCGAGCCACTCGGCCGTGGTGCGCTCGGGCAGGATGGCGGCGGCGGCCTCGTACATGCGGCTCATGTGCTTGCGGCGCAGCGCCTTGTCGGCCAGCTCGGGCGCCTCGAGCACCTCGGGGTGGCCGGCGGCCTCGAAGAAGCGCAGCCAGCGGTCGTCCAGGTAGGGCGCAATGGCGATGTAGCCGTCGCGCGTGCGCATGGGCTGGCGCATGGGGTCGATCTGGCGCGGGTACAGCGCGGGGCCGGTGGGCGGCACGAAGGTCTTGTCGCACAGGTGCTCCACGAGGTTGAAGCTGGCGAGCGACTCGAACATCGGCACCTCCACCTGCTGGCCCTCGCCGGTGCGCAGCCGGTGCACCACGGCGGCGAGCACGGCATACGCCGCATGCAGGCCCGAGACCTTGTCGGCCATGGTCATCGGCACGTAGCGCGGCTGCGGGTTGCCGTCGACCTTGGGCGGCAGCGAGGCGATGCCCGAGGCGGCCTGGATGATGTCGTCGTAGGCCTGCAGCGCGGCGTACGGCCCGCGCTGGTCGAAGCCGGTGCAGTGCACGTACACGATGTCGGGGCGGATGGCGCGCACGTCGTCGTACGAGAGGCCCGCGCGCGCGATGGCGTCGCTGCGCACGTTGTGGATGAAGATGTCGCTGGTCTCGATGAGGCGGCGCATCGCGGCGCGACCGTCCTCGCTCTTCAGGTCCCAGTCGACCGAGCGCTTGCCGCGGTTCAGCCGCAGGTGCACGGGGCTCATCAGCGGCGTGACGGGCGGCGTGCCGATGATGCGGATGCTGTCGCCCTCGGGCGGCTCGACCTTGACCACCTCGGCGCCGAGGTCCGCGAGGATCTGCGTGCAGTAGGGGCCGAAGATCACCGTGGTGAGGTCGACGATGCGCAGGCCTTCGAGCATGCGGGGGGCGGTGGATGGTGTGGTCATGGGTGGGGAGGTCATGCGGCGACAAGGCCCTGCATCTCGGCGGCCAGGTGGCGCACGCGCTCGGGGCCGCCGAGCAGCTGGCGGTTGAAGCCGATGCGCTTGAACCAGTAATGCAGGCCCAGCAGGTCGGTGATGCCCATGCCGCCGTGCACCTCGGTGGCGGTGCGGGCGACGAAGGTACCGGTCTCGCTCAGGTGCGATTTGGCGTGCGCGGCGAGCAGCGCGGCTTCTTCGGGCAATGCGTCGAAGGCATGCGCCGCGTACCAGACGAGGGCGCGGCCGGGCTCCAGCGCGGCGGCCATCTCGGCGCACAGGTGCTTCACGGCCTGGAAGGAACCGATCACGCGGCCGAACTGGCGGCGCTCCTTGGCGTAGGCCACGGCCTGGCCGATCATGGCTTCGCCGGCACCGAGCGTGTCGGCGGCGAGCAGGGCCCAGCCCGCGCTGCGCAGGCGCGCGAGCGTGGCGGGGCCGCTGTTGGGAAGTCGTTCTGCCTTCACCTGTGCGAAGTGCAACTCACCGAGCGGGCGCGTGGCGTCGATGCTGCGCAGCGCACCGCGCGTGAGGCCTTGTGCATCGGCGCGCACGAGGTGCAGGCCGCCCGCGCGGTCGGCCACGATGAACACATCGGCCGCGCCCGCGTCGAGCACGAAGAGCGCGCTGCCGTCGAGCGTGCCGTTGGCGTGGGCTGTCACGCCCGCGCCATCGCGCGCGCCGGCCACGGCCTCGGCGATGGCGACGCCGGCGATGCATTCGCCAGCCGCCAGGCGCGGCAGCCATTCATCCTGCTGCGCGGCGCTGCCGGCCTCGCGCAGCGCCAGCGGTGCGAGCACGGCGGTGCCGAGAAAAGGCGTGGGCGCGACATGGCGGCCCAGTTCCTCGGCGGCCAATGCAGCGTCGAGCAGCGACAGGCCGAGCCCGCCGAAGGCCTCGGGCACGAGCAGGGCCGGCACGCCGACCTCGCACAGCGTGCGCCAGACCTCGCGGTCCAGCGGCAGGTCGTCGGCCGCGACGCGGCGCACGCGATCGAGCGGGCAGGCGCGTTCGAGCGCGCGGCGCAGGCTGTCCTGCAGCAGCTTCTGGTCGGCGGAGAGGGCGAATTCCATGGCGTGCTTTCTTCCGATGGCGATCAGGCAAGGCGCGGTTCGCGTGGCATGTCGAGCCCGCGTTCCGCGATGATGTTTTTCTGGATCTGCGCGGTGCCGCCGCCGATGATCAAACCCAGGTCGAACATGTAGCGCTCCTGCCAGAGCGCCTGCGCGCGCAGGTGCGCGCTGCCGGGCATCAGGAGGCCCAGCTCGCCCAGCGCGTCGATCGCGAGCGCGGCCAGCTGGTGGCGCAGCTCGCAGCCCTGCAGCTTCACGACCAGCGCGGCCAGGCCCGGGTCTTCGCCTCTGGCCGCGGCCGTGAGAAGCCGCAGGCCGTGGCACTTCTGCGCCAGCACCTGGCCCTGCAGCCGCATCAGGCGGTCGCGCAGCACGGGCTGGTCGATGAGGCGCGTGCCGTCGACGGTCTCGGCCTGCATCAGCGTGGCGAGCTCCTGGTAGCGCTGGGTCGTGAGGTTGGGGTTGCCCAGCGAGCCGCGCTCGTGCTTGAGCGTGGCGTTGGCCACCTTCCAGCCGTCGCCGCGCTGGCCCACGATCTGGTGCTGCGGCACGCGCACGTCGGTGAAGAAGACCTCGTTGAACTCGGCGTGGCCCGTCATGGTCTTGAGCGGGCGCACCTCGATGCCGGGCGTCTTCATCGAGAACAGCAGGTAGCTGATGCCCGCGTGCTTCGCGGCGCCGGGCTCGGTGCGCACGAGGCAGAAGATCATGTCGGCCACGTGCGCGGTCGAGGTCCAGATCTTCTGGCCGTTGATGACGAAGTCGCCACCGTCTTCGGTGGCGCGCGTCTGCAGCGAGGCCAGGTCGGAGCCCGCGCCGGGCTCGGAGTAGCCCTGGCACCAGACCACCTCGCCGCGCAAGGTGGGGCCGATCCACTCGCGCCGTTGCGCCTCGGTGCCCAGCTCGAGCAAGGTGGGCACCAGCATCGAGATGCCCTGGTTGCCCAGCGGTGGTGCCACGCCGGCCCGCGCGAACTCCTCGGTGATGAGGTGCGACGCCATCACGTCGGCTACCGCGCCGTGGCCCCCGTACTCACGCGGCACCGTGCGGCCCGCGTAGCCGTGGTCCAGCAGCAGGCGCTGCCACGCAAGGGCGTCGGCGTCGGGGCGCTCGGCGGTGCGCGCGAAGGCCGAGCGGTGGCAGTGCGTGGCCAGGAACGCGCGCAGCTCGTCGCGAAAGGCTTCGTAGCGGGGATTGAGCGTGAGGTCCATGCGGTGCTTGCCTTCGGTGCGCGCCGCGTTGCGCGGCGGTGGGTGTGTCTCCGTGTCGAGGTCCATGCTAGGGGCAACCCTCAGCCGCTCTCAATCGTCCGTTCCGACGATGTGACGCGCAGGGGGCGCTGCCTACCATCCAGCCCGAACGCCGCACGAGGTCCGCAAGAGACCGATACGAGGCCAGTGAGAGGCCCGCGGCCGCAGCTTCTTTTTCACGAGAACGACGGAGACAACACCATGACACGTTCCCTCATTTCCGCCCGCCCCGGCACGCGTCGCCGCCTGCTGGGCGCCGGCCTGGCTGCCACGCTCGGCCTCGCCGCGACCTTCACGGCGCAGGCCCAGAAGCGCTACGACCCGGGCGCGAGCGACACCGAGATCAAGATCGGCCACATCGTCCCGTACTCGGGCCCGGTGTCGGCCTACGGCACCATCGGCAAGGCGGCGGCGGGCTACTTCGCCAAGCTCAATGCCGAAGGCGGCATCAACGGCCGCAAGGTCACGTTCATCTCGCTGGACGATGCCTACAACCCCTCCAAGACGGTGGAGCAGGCGCGCAAGCTGGTGGAACAAGACGAGGTGCTGGTGCTCTTCGGCCCGCTGGGCACGGCGCACAACCTCGCCATCCAGCGCTACATGAACGCCAAGAAGGTGCCGCAGCTGTTCGTGGCCACGGGCGCCACGCGCTTCGGCGACCCGAAGGCCTTCCCCTGGACCATGGGCTGGCAGCCCACGTACCAGACCGAAGGCAAGATCTACGCGCAGCACATCCTCTCCACGAAGCCCAACGCGAAGATCGCCGTGCTCATGCAGAACGACGACTTCGGCAAGGACTTCCTGAAGGGCTTTCTCGAGGCGCTGGGCGACAAGGCCAAGACGATGATCGTGGCGCAGTCGACCTACGAGGTGACCGACCCGACCATCGACAGCCAGATGGTCAACCTGAAGGCCTCGGGCGCCGACACCTTCTTCAGCATCACCACGCCCAAGTTCGCGGCGCAGGCGATCCGCAAGGCGGCCGACATCGGCTGGAAGCCCACGCAGTACCTGTCGAGCGTGTCGGTGTCGGTGTCGGCGGTGATCAAGCCGGCCGGCCCCGAGAACGCGGTGGGCGTGATCTCCGCCACCTACCTGCGCGACCCGGCCGACGACATGTGGAAGGGCGCCAAGGAGTACGAGGACTACAAGACCTGGTTCAGCAAGTACTACCCCTCGGGCGACCTGAGCGATTCGCTCAACGTGCTGGGCTACTCGTCGGCGCAGACGCTGGAGCAGGTGCTGCGCAAGGCGGGCGACGACCTCACGCGCGCCAACATCATGAAGGTGGCGGCCAATCTGCAGTACAGCCCGCCCATGCTCTATCCGGGCATCGAGGTGAAGACCTCGCCGACCGACTTCTACCCGATCGAGCGCATGCAGCTGGTGCGTTTCAACGGCACACGCTACGAGCCGTTCGGCAAGGTGCTCGGCGACTGAGCGCTTCTTTCCTGATCTCTCCCTTTTCGTTTTTCCACTGAAGCTTCCATGACCTCCATCGTTCGACTGGCCGCCGCCCTGGGCGGCGCGGCCCTCCTGTTCACCGCCGGCGCGGCCTTCGCGCAGAAGAAGTACGACACCGGCGCCTCCGACACCGAGATCAAGCTCGGCATGGCCATGCCCTACAGCGGCCCGGTGTCGTCGTACGGCATCGTCGGCAAGGTCAACGAGGCCTACTTCAAGATGGTGAACGACAAGGGCGGCATCAACGGCCGCAAGGTCACGCTCATCAGCTACGACGACCAGTACACGCCGCCGCGCACCACCGAGGTGGTGCGCAAGCTGGTCGAGCAGGACGAGGTGCTCGCCGTGTACGGCAACCTGGGCTCGGCCTCCAACGCCGCGATCCAGCGCTACATGAACGCCAAGAAGGTGCCGCACCTGTTCCTGGGCGTGGGCGCCGACCGCTTCAATGACCCCAAGGCCTACCCCTGGACCACGCCCTACATGCCCAGCTACGAGGGCGAGGGCAGCCTCTACGCGAAGAACATCCTCAAGACGATGCCCAACGCGAAGATCGCCGTGCTCTACCAGAACGACGACTTCGGCAAGGACCTGCTCAAGGGCCTGAAGAAGGGCTTGGGCGACAAGGCCTCGATGGTGGTGGCCGAGGCCTCGTTCGAAGTGGCCGACCCGACGGTCGATTCGCAGATCATCAAGCTGCAGTCGTCGGGCGCCGACGTGTTCGTCAACTTCGCCACCGCGCGCTTCGCCGCGCAGGCCATCCGCAAGGCCTGGGACATCGGCTGGAAGCCCAAGCAGCAGTACCTCACCTACGTGTCGGCCTACGTGAAGATGACGCTGGAGCCCGCGGGCCTGGAGAAGTCGAAGGGCATCATGGCCATGGCCTTCTTCAAGGACGCCGCGCAGCCGCGCTGGGCCAACGACCCGGCCACGCAGGAGTTCCTCGCCTTCATGAAGAAGTACGCACCCAACGAAGACGTGAACAACGCCGCCGGCGTGTACGGCTACGGCGTGGCGCAGGCCATGGAGACGGTGCTCAAGGCCTCGGGCGACAACCTCACGCGCGAGAACGTGCTCAAGCAGGCCACCACGCTCAAGAACATGCGCACCGGCATGCTGCTGCCGGGCATCGCGCTGAACACCTCGGCCACCGACTACTTTCCGTTCAACACGCTGCAGCTGGTGCAGTTCAACGGCAAGGAGTTCGAGCCCATGGGCGATTCGATTGCCGTGAAGTAGCCTTGGCAGACGCACGCTCAAAAGAACCACAGGAGACACACACCATGTTCGGACTGATGCAGGACCGCCCGCTGCTGATCTCGTCGCTGATCGACCACGCGGCCACCTTCCACCCCCACGTCGAGATCGTCGGGCGCACCGTCGAAGGCCCGGTGCACCGCACCAACTACCGCGAGGTGCAGCGGCGCTCCAAGCAGGTGGCCAATGCGATGAAGGCGCTGGGCGTGGCGCCCGGCGACCGCGTGGGCACGCTGGCGTGGAACACCTACCGGCACCTGGCGCTGTACTACGGCGTGTCGGGTTCGGGCGCGGTGCTGCACACGGTGAACCCGCGGCTCTTTCCGGAGCAGATCGACTACATCGTCAACCACGCCGAAGACAAGGTGCTGTTCTTCGACACCAGCTTCGCGCCGCTGGTCGAGAAGCTCGCCTCCAAACTGAAGAGCGTGCGCGCCTTCGTCGCCATGACCGACCGCGCCCACATGCCGGCCATCGACGTGCCCAACCTGCTGTGCTACGACGAGCTCATCGGCGCGCAGAGCGAGGACTACACCTGGCCCGAGTTCGACGAGCGCACCGCCTCCTCGCTTTGCTACACGTCAGGCACCACGGGCAATCCCAAGGGCGTGCTGTATTCGCACCGCTCCACCGTGCTGCATTCGCTGATGGAATGCGCGCCCGATACCTTCGGCGTGTGCTCGCAGATGACGCTGCTGCTGGCCGTGCCCATGTTCCACGCCAACGCCTGGGGCATGCCGTACTCGGCGCCGATGGTGGGCGCCAAGCTCGTCATGCCCGGCCCGCACCTGGATGGCCAGAGCCTGTACGAGCTCATGCGCGACGAGAAGGTGAGCTTCTCGCAGGCGGTGCCCACCGTGTGGCTGATGCTGTTCCAGTACTTCGACGCCCACCCCGAGATCGACACCCGCGCCATCGGCCTCAAGCGCATCGGCGTGGGCGGCGCCGCCACGCCGCGCGCCATGATCGAACGCTTCGAGCGCGACTTCGGCGCCGACTTCGTGCAGGGCTGGGGCATGACCGAGACCAGCCCCATCGGCGTGATCGGCAACCTGCTGCCCAAGCACCTCGCGCTCCCGAAAGATGAGCAGACCACGGTCAAGATGCGCCAGGGCCGCGGCGTGTGGGGCGTGGAACTCAAGATCGTCGACGAGAACGGCCAGCGCCTGCCGCACGACGGCGTGGCTTTCGGCCACCTGCATGTGCGCGGTCCGTGGATTGCGAGCGGTTACTTCCGCAGCGAAGGCGGCGACGTGCTCGATGCCGAGGGCTTCTTTCCGACCGGCGACGTGGCCAACATCGATGCCGACGGTTATGTGCAACTGGTCGACCGCGCCAAGGACGTCATCAAGTCGGGCGGCGAGTGGATCTCGTCGATCGACCTGGAGAACGCGGCCAGCGCACACCCGGCCGTGGCCGAGGCGGCGGTGATCGGCATCGCGCATCCGAAGTGGCAGGAGCGGCCCCTGCTGATCGTCGTGAAGCGTGCAGGCGCAGAGGTCACGGGCGAGGAACTGCTCACTTTTCTTTCGCAGCGCGTGGCCAAGTGGTGGCTGCCCGACGACGTGGCTTTCGTCGACAGCCTGCCGCATACAGCCACCGGCAAGCTGCTGAAGACCAAGCTGCGCGAGCAGTTCAAGGGCTACGTCGCGGCCAAGTCAACCTGATGACAGTTGTTCGTTCTTTCTGTGCATAACTCTGTGGGTTGCTTGAGGAGGCGGACCCGCAGAGCGAGCATTGGCGCGGCTTCGCACCACGTTGCCTGTTGATTGAGCAGCCTTGTCGTCCGTCCTTGCAGGAGAATGTAGGAGGAACGGATTCCAGACAAGTAAAGGGGACATGGTGGGAGAACTTCTTTCTCTCCTGCGCTTCAGCGCCGGCTCGGGCCATATCTGGCTGGACGAGCAGCGCATGCTGCTCATGCATGCCCGGGCCTTCGCCGAACTGCGCCGCGAACTGCTCGACTCGCTGGGCATCGAGCGCGCGCGCGGCCTGCTGGTGCGCATGGGTTTTGCTTCCGGCCTGCGCGACGGCGAGGTGGCCGTGCGCGAGCGCCTTGCCGGCATGCGGGCCGAAGACGCCTTCATGCTCGGGCCGCGCCTGCATTCCATCGAGGGCATCGTCTCGGTGCAGAAGGTGCAGGTCGACCTCGACGTGGCCACCAAGCATTTCTACGGCGAGTTCCTCTGGGAGAACTCCTGGGAATGCGAAGCCCACGTGGCCGACTTCGGCTACGGGGAAGACCCGCAGTGCTGGTCGCAGATCGGCTACGCCTCGGGCTACACCACCGCCTTCATGGGGCGGCTCGTGGTGTTCAAGGAAGTCGAATGCACCAGCATGGGCGACAGCCGCTGCCGCATCGTCGGCCAGGCCGCCGAGGCGTGGAACGACGAGCACTACCTCGAGTACTTCCGCCAGCACCATGTGGCCGAGAAGCTCATCGACTTCAACCTCGGCCTGCAGCACCTGCGCCGCCTGCAGCCGCGCCGCGAGTACGACCAGAAGCTGGTCGGCGTGTCTCCGGGTTTTCGCGCCGCCTTCGAGCTCATGCGCAGCGCGGTCGACAGCGCCATCACCGTGCTGCTGCTCGGCGAGACCGGCGTGGGAAAGGAAGTGTTCGCTCGCTGGCTGCACGACAACGGGCCGCGCGGCAAGCAGCCCTTCATTGCGGTCAACTGCGCGGCGATCCCGGCCGACCTGATCGAGGCCGAGCTGTTCGGCGTGGAAAAGGGCGCCTACACCGGCGCCCACCATGCGCGCGCCGGGCGCTTCGAACGCGCCCACGGCGGCACCCTGTTCCTGGACGAGGTGGGCGACCTGCCGCTGGCCGCGCAGGTCAAGCTGCTGCGCGTGCTGCAGACCGGCGAGGTCGAGCGCCTGGGCGCCGAGCAGCCCACCAAGGTCGACGTGCGCATCGTGGCCGCCACCAACGTCAACCTGCAGCAGGCCATGCAGGCGGGCAAGTTCCGCACCGACCTGTTCTACCGGCTCAACACCTTCCCGATCCAGATTCCGCCGCTGCGCGAGCGTACCGCCGACATCCCGGCGCTGGTGGCGCGCTTCGTCGAGAAGTACAGCGCGCTGTACGGCAAGAAGCTGCGCGGCCTCACCGACAAGGCCGCGCTCGACGTGCACAAGCACGCCTGGCCCGGCAACATCCGCGAGCTCGAGAACGTGATCGAGCGCGCCGTGCTGCTGGCGCCCGACCACGGCGACATCGAGGCCTGCCACCTGTGGATGCAGCCGCCGGGCGCGCCGCCCGACAACCAGCTCGACGCCAGCGGCAAGGTCGCCACGGGCGTTTCGGCTTCGGGCGCCGACGCGAGCGAACTGGATGCGCTGTGCCAGCGCGTGCTCGAGCAGAACATCGACATCGCCTCGCTCGAGCAGCGCCTCATGCAGACCGCGATGCAGCGCGCCAAGGGCAACCTGTCGCAGGCCGCGCGCCTGTTGGGCATCACGCGCCCGCAGCTGGCCTACCGGCTGAAAAAGGAAGGCCTGCCGACGTCCTGAGCGGACGCAGGCCGGCGTTTTCCGGTTTTCACCATTTGATCAAGCTGCACCGCAGCAAATGATCAAACCAGCATCCGGGACTTCCCGGTGCTTCGGGCCCGCAGGCGCAGCGGGCCCATGCAAATCAATCACTTAGCCACGCTGGCACGCCCGTTGCCCTTATCAGGCCGGGCGGCGCTGGTGCCGTCCACCTGTTGATGGATTGAACAAGCGATGTCCTCGATGCAGCCCGACCCCCGCAGCGGCAGCGCCGCACAGATGACCGGCCAGCCGTGCTTCGTGCGCGTCACCGGCACGCGCGGCACGCGCTTCGTGGAGTTCGAGTTCGCCATCGGCGACCCCGAGCTGGCCGTGGAGCTGGTGCTGCAGTTCGACCAGTTCCGCGAGTTCTGCGCGCGCCACGCGGTGCGCCACCTGAGCACCGAAGAGGGCGCGCGGCTGGACTTCGAGCGCATGAAGTGGCGCTTCGGCGCGCCCGGCATCGACCACTGACGACCCCTCGCATTTTTTTCCGCGACAACCAAGGAGACACCCCGTGCAAGTCGACATCAAGACCTCGGACATCCGGCCGATCCGCCAGACCTTCTCGCACGTGGCGCGGCGGCTCGGCGACAAGCCGGCCTCGCGCTACCAGGAGGCCACGCTGGACATGCAGCCCACCGCCAACTTCCACTACCGGCCGCTGTGGGACCCGCAGCACGCGCTGTACGACAAGCGCCGCACGGCCCTCGTGATGGCCGACTGGTACAGCTTCAAGGACCCGCGCCACTATTACTACGGCGTGTACACGATGACCCGCGCGCGCCAGGGGGAAGGCGCCGACCGCCAGTTCGAGTTCGCCGAGAAGCGCCAGCTGCTGGCCCAGGCCGATGCGGGCGTGCGCGAGTCGCTGCAGCAGGTGCTGGTGCCGCTGCGCCACTACGAGTGGGGCGCCAACATGAACCACAGCTACTGCTGCGGCTATGGCTACGGCACGGCGATCACGCAGCCCTTCATCTACGCGGCCATGGACCGCCTGGGCATCGCGCAGTACCTCTCGCGCGTCGGCCTGCAGATCGACGCCAACTCGGGCCGCGCGCTGGACGCCGGTAAAGAGGCCTGGCTCGCGCACCCGGCCTGGCAGGGCGTGCGCCGCCTGATGGAAAACCTGTTCGTCACCAAGGACTGGTTCGAGGTGTTCGTGGCCCAGAACCTCGTGCTCGACGGCCTGCTGTACCCGCTGATCTACCGCCACTACGTGAACGCGCACAGCGCCGCCACCGGCAACGCGCTGGCGATGCTGACCGAGTTCATGAACGAGTGGTTCGACGAGAACGTGCGCTGGGTCGACGCCACGCTGAAGACCGCCGCCGACGAGTCGTCCGCCAACGCCGAGCTGCTCGCGCAGTGGTACGCGAGCTGGCGCGACCAGGCCGTGCAGGCGCTGGCGCCGCTGGCCGCGCTGGCCCTGGGCGCGCAGGGCGCCGAGGTGCTCAAGACGCTGCACACCGCGCTCGATGCGCGCGTGGCCCGGCTGGTGCGCACGGGCGCTGCCGCCTGACGACCGAATCGATCGAACCAAGGAGACCACCCCATGACCACCGCCACCGCCGAAGTGTCCCGACCGCCCGTCTTCATCGCGCTGCAGACCGGCGAGGCCGCGCGCGCCATCGTCGAGGCCATCGTGGCCGACAACCCCGGGGCCACCGTCACCGAGTACCCCGCGATGGTGAAGATCGATGCGCCCGGCCGCCTCGTGATCCGCCGCGAGAGCGTCGAAGCCCTGGTCGGGCGCCGCTGGGACCTGCAGGAACTGCACCTGAGCCTGATCTCGCTGTCCGGAAGCATCGAAGAAACCGACGACGAATTCACCCTCCATTGGGGCGCCTGAGCCCAGCCCCCACCGGACCACGACCAAGGACCACGCCATGACCACCCAAGCAGCAGCAAAGACCCCCGCCACCCCGCGCCTCGGCCTGAAGGAACGCTACGCCATGATGACGCGCGGCCTCGGCTGGGAGACCACCTATCAGTCGATGGACGACGTGTTTCCCTTCGACAAGTTCGAGGGCATCAAGATCCACGACTGGGATAAGTGGGAAGACCCGTTCCGCCTCACGATGGACGCCTACTGGAAGTTCCAGGGCGAGAAGGAGAAAAAACTCTACGCCATCATCGATGCGTTCCAGCAGAACAACGGCCAGTTCAACATCAGCGACCCGCGCTACCTGAACACGCTCAAGCTGTTCCTCACCGGCGTCTCGCCGCTGGAGTACGCGGCGCACCGCGGCTATGCCATGGCCGGGCGTTCGCTGCGCGGCGTGGGCGCGCGCGTGGCCTGCCAGATGCAGTCGATCGACGAGCTGCGCCATGCGCAGACGCAGTTCCACACCATCAGCCACTTCAACAAGTACTTCCACGGCCTGCACGACCCGCAGCACATGCACGACCGCGTGTGGTACCTGTCGGTGCCCAAGAGCTACTTCGAGGACGCGATGAGCGCGGGGCCCTTCGAGTTCATCACCGCCATCTCGTTCTCCTTCGAGTACGTGCTGACCAACCTGCTGTTCATGCCCTTCATGAGCGGCGCCGCCTACAACGGCGACATGGCCACCGTCACCTTCGGCTTCTCGGCGCAGAGCGACGAGTCGCGCCACATGACGCTGGGCCTGGAGGTGGTGAAGTTCATCCTCGAGCAGGACCCCGACAACGTGCCCATCGTGCAGAAGTGGGTCGACAAGTGGTTCTGGCGCGGCTACCGCCTGCTCACGCTGGTCGCGATGATGATGGACTACATGCTGCCCAAGCGCGTCATGAGCTGGTCCGAGGCCTGGGAGATGTACTTCGAGAAGAACGGCGGCGCGCTGTTCGAGGACTTGGCGCGCTACGGCATCCGCATGCCCAAGTACCACGAGGTGGCCTCGAAGGAAAAGAGCCGCATCTCGCACGAGGCCTGGGCCATCTTCAACAACTACGGCCACGCCGCCAACTTCAACGTCTGGGCACCCAAGCCCGACGAGATGAGCTGGCTGGCCGAGAAGTACCCCGAGACCTTCGACAGCCTGTACCGCCCGCGCTTCGAGTGGCTGGCCGAGCAGGAGAAGCAGGGCAAGCGCTGGTTCAACAACACGCTGCCCATGCTGTGCCAGACCTGCCAGATCCCGATGGCCTTCACCGAGCCTGACGACCCGACCAAGATCTGCTATCGCGAGAGCAGCTACCACGGCATGAAGTACCACTTCTGCTCCGACGGCTGCAAGGACGTGTTCGACGGCGAGCCCGAGAAGTACGTGCAGGCCTGGCTGCCGGTGCACCAGATCTACCAGGGCAACTGCTTCCCCGAGGGCACCGACCCGACGGTGGAAGGCTTCAACCCGCTGGCGGCCGTGCTGGACTACTACCACATCAACGTTGGCGCCGACAACGGCGAGTTCAACACCTCGCCCGACAAGGCCAACTGGGAACGCTGGACAGGGCAGGACCTGTCGGCGGCCGAGCCCAAGGTGGCCTGAGCATCCAGGCGCCACCACCCCTCATCGACCCCCGCGCTCCCGCCGTGCCCCACGCACGGCGTGGGCGGCGCTCACCCCGAAACAAGGAGACCGACATGTCTGTTGTTGCACTCGCCCCCGGCTACACCGGCACCGTCATGGACAGCGAAGACCGCTTCCACGGCAACCGCCTGCTCTACATCGGCTGGGAAGACCACCTGCTCTTCTGCGCCCCCGTGTGCCTGCCACTGCCCGCGGCCATGCCCTTCGGCGCGCTCATCAGCGACGTGCTGCCCGGCGTGTACGGCAGCCACCCCGACTTCGAGAAGGTCGACTGGTCGAAGGTCGAATGGTTCGACTCCGGCAAGCCCTTCGCGCCCGACGCGGCGAAGTCGCTGGCCGACAACGGCCTGGTCCACAAGTCGGCGCTGCGCTTTCGCACGCCCGGGCTCACGGGCATCGGCGGCTCGTTCAGCTGAGTACCGGAGGGCTTTGCCATGAGCTTCCAGATCATGATCGAGCCGCTCGGCCAGGCCGTGGCGGCGCGCGACGGACAAACCGTGCTCGACGCCTGCCTGCGCGCCGGCGTGTGGCTGCCCCACGCCTGCGGCCACGGTGTGTGCGGCACCTGCAAGGTGCAGGTGCTCGAAGGCGAGTGCGAGCACGGCGACGCGTCCAACTTCGCGCTCATGGACTTCGAGCGCGACGACGGCAAGATCCTCGCGTGCTGCGCGATGGCGCAGGCCGACCTGGTCATCGAGGCCGAGATCGACGAAGACCCCGACGCGCAGTTCCTGCCGCTGGAAGACTTCGACGCCGAGCTGGTCCAGGCCCGCATGCTCACGCCCACCATCCGCGGCCTGTGGCTGCGCACCGACCGGCCGGCGCCGTTCCAGGCCGGCCAGTACGTGATGCTGCACGTGCCGGGCGTGGAGGGCGCACGCGCCTTCTCGATCGCCAACGCACCCGACGACCACCTCGTCGAGCTGCACATCCGCCGCGTGCCCAACGGCCGCGCCACGGGCTGGCTGCACGACGAACTGCAGGTGGGCCAGCGGCTGCGCTTCACCGCACCCAATGGCCGCTTCTTCGTGCGCAAGTCGGCGGGGCTGCCGATGATCTTCGTGGCCGGCGGCTCGGGCCTGTCGAGTCCGAAGTCGATGGTGCTCGACCTGCTGGCCGAAGGCTGCACCTTGCCGATCACGCTGGTGCAGGGCGCGCGCAACACCGAAGAGCTGTACTACCGCGAGCTCTTCGAGCAGCTCGCCGAGCAGCACCCGAATTTCACCTACGTGCCCGTGCTGTCCGACCTGCCGGCCGACAGCGACTGGCACGGCGCGCGCGGCTTTGCGCACGAGGCGCTGAAGGCCCACTTCGCCAACGACTTCCGCGGCCACAAGGCCTACCTGTGCGGGCCGCCACCGATGACCGAGGCCTGCATCGCCACGCTGATGCAGGGGCGGCTGTTCGAGCGCGATATCTACACCGAGAAGTTCTTCACCGCCGCCGATGCGGCCTCTGCAGCGCCGCGCAGCCCGCTGTTCAAGGCACTGTGACGTGGAGCCGGTCATGCGCTTTTCCGTCGCCATCGGCAACACCCAGGAGCACTACGTATGCCGCGCCGACCAGACCCTGCTCGGCGGCATGGAGCAGCTCGGCCGCAAGGGCATCCCGGTCGGCTGCCGCGGCGGCGGCTGCGGCGTGTGCAAGGTGCGCATCGAGTCGGGCGCCGTGCGCCGCGAGCGCATGAGCCGCTGCCACGTCAGCGCCGAAGAAGAAGCCCAGGGCTACGTGCTGGCGTGCCGCGCGTACCCGCAGAGCGACCTGGCCTTGCGCGCCGTCGAGAGGCTGGCGCGCTGCATCGAGCGGCGCCTGGCCGCGTCGCAGCCCGCCGTTCCTCGTTCCCCCACCTGAACCTTTCCCTCACCCACCAAAGGAGACTTCCATGGCACTCACTGGCGTCATTCGCCCCGGACACGTGCAACTGCGCGTGCTCGACCTCGGGGCCGCCCTCACGCACTACCGCGACGTGCTGGGCCTGATCGAAACCGGGCGCGATGCGCAGGGCCGCATCTACCTCAAGGCCTGGGACGAGCACGACCACCACAGCGTCGTGCTGCGCGAAGCCGACGAGGCCGGCATGGACTTCATGGGCTTTCGCGTCGATTCGCCCGCCACGCTCGACCGGCTCGCCGCCGACCTGAAGGCCAGCGGTCTGGCCACCGACATGCAGTGGATCGAAGCCGGCGAGCACCTGCGCACGGGCCCGCGCTTTCGCTTCACCGTGCCCACCGGCCATGCCATCGAGCTCTTCGCCGAGAAGGAGAAGGTCGGCAACGGCATGCCGTATGAAAACCCCGAGGTCTATCCCGACGACCTCAAGGGCATGGCGCCCTCGCGCTTCGACCACTGCCTGCTGTACGGCGATGACCTCGACGGCACCATGAAGCTGTTCACCGAGGTGCTGGGCTTCCAGCTGGCCGAGAGCGTGGTGGCCGGCCCCGAGCGCATGTACATCGCGGCCTTTCTCACCTGCTCGACCAAGCCGCACGACATCGCCTTCATCCGCCACCCCGAGAAGAACAAGTTCCACCACGCCTCGTTCCTGCTCGACAACTGGGGCGAGGTGCTCAAGGCGGCCGACATCATCACCAAGAAGCGCGTGTCGCTGGACATCGGCCCCACGCGCCACGGCATCACGCGCGGCGAAACCATCTACTTCTTCGACCCGAGCGGCAACCGCAACGAGGTGTTCTCGGGCGGCTACATCTTCTACCCCGACAAGCCGCCGCTGGTGTGGACCGACGACGAACTCGGGCGCGCGATCTTCTATCACGACCGCAAGCTCAACGAGAACTTCCTGAGCGTGGTGACCTGAAGGAGACGGTGCGATGAAACAGTTCATGAACTTCATCGGCGGCGAGTTCGTCGCCACGACGAAGACCTTCGACAACCGCGCGCCGGTGGACAACCGCGTCATCGGCAAGGTGCACGAGGCCGGTCGCAGCGAGGTCGATGCGGCCGTGCGCGCCGCGCGTGCAGCCCTCAACGGCGAGTGGGGCCGCATGAGCGTCGCGCGCCGCGTCGAGCTGCTGCATGCCGTGGCCGACGAGATCAACCGGCGCTTCGACGACTTCCTGGCGGCCGAGATGGCCGACACCGGCAAGCCGCACGCGCTGGCCTCGCACGTCGACATCCCGCGCGGCGCGGCCAACTTCAAGGTGTTTGCCGACATCGTGAAGAACGTGCCCACCGAGAGCTTCGAGATGGCCACGCCCGACGGTGGGCAGGCGCTGAACTACGCGGTGCGCTCGCCGCTGGGCGTGATCGGCGTCGTGTGCCCGTGGAACCTGCCGCTGCTGCTCATGACCTGGAAGGTCGGCCCCGCACTGGCCTGCGGCAACACGGTGGTGGTCAAGCCCTCGGAAGAAACGCCGGCCACCGCCACGCTGCTGGGCGAGGTGATGAACGCGGTCGGCATGCCGCCGGGCGTCTACAACGTGGTGCACGGCTTCGGGCCCGACTCGGCCGGCGAGTTCCTCACCGCGCACCCGGGCGTGGACGGCATCACCTTCACGGGCGAGACGCGCACTGGCGAGGCCATCATGGGCGCGGCCGCCAAGGGCGTGCGGCCCGTGTCCTTCGAGCTGGGCGGCAAGAACGCCGGCATCGTGTTCGCCGACGCCGATTTCGACAAGGCCGTGGCCGGCATCACGCGCTCGGCCTTCGAGAACTGCGGCCAGGTGTGCCTGGGCACCGAGCGCGTCTACGTGCAGCGGCCGATCTTCGACAAGTTCGTCGCGGCGCTCAAGGCCAGGGCCGAGGCGCTCAAGCCGGGCCCGTCGGAAGAAGCCGGCGTGGGCATCGGCCCGCTGATCTCGCGCGAGCACCAGCAGAAGGTGCTGTCGTACTACGCGAAGGCCGTGAAGGAAGGTGCCACCGTCGTCACCGGCGGCGGCGTGCCCTCGATGCCCGGCGCGCTGGCCGAGGGCCACTGGGTGCAGCCCACCATCTGGACCGGCTTGCCCGAGACGGCCTCGGTGATCCGCGAGGAAATCTTCGGCCCCTGCTGCCACATCGCGCCCTTCGACACCGAGCAAGAAGCCATCGCGCTGGCCAACGCTACCGACTACGGCCTGGCGACCACCGTGTGGACCGAGAACCTGGGCCGCGCCCACCGCGTGGCCAAGCAGGTGCAAGTCGGCATCTGCTGGGTCAACAGCTGGTTCCTGCGCGATTTGCGCACGGCCTTCGGCGGCGCCAAGTCGTCGGGCATCGGCCGCGAAGGCGGCGTGCATTCGCTCGAGTTCTACACAGAACTTCGCAACGTCTGCATCAAGCTGTGAGGGCCCGGCGGTGAGCAACCCCGAAATCGCGAACAGCATCCGCACGGGTGCCTTCCACACCAACGTGCATGACCTGGGCGAGGGCGCGCCGGTGCTCTTCATCCACGGCTCGGGCCCGGGCGTGAGTGCGTGGGCCAACTGGCGGCTGGTGCTGCCGGTGCTCGCGCAGACGCGCCGCGTGATCGCGCCCGACATGGCCGGCTTCGGCTTCACCGAGCGCGTGCCCGGCGTGGCCTACACGATGGACGCCTGGGTGCGGCAGGCGCTGGACCTGCTCGACGCGCTCGACATCGAACGCGCCGACGTGGTGGGCAACTCCTTCGGCGGTGCGCTGGCATTGGCGCTGGCCATCCGCGCGCCGCACCGCGTGCGCCGGCTGGTGCTCATGGGCAGCGTGGGCGTGCCGTTCGCGATCACGCCGGGGCTCGATGCGGTGTGGGGCTACACGCCCTCGTTCGCGAACATGCGCCGGATCATGGACGTGTTCGCGTTCGACCGCGCCCTCGTCACCGACGAGCTCGCGCAGCTGCGCTACGAAGCCAGCATGCGGCCCGGCTTCCAGGAGACCTTCGGCGCGATGTTCCCGGCGCCGCGCCAGTGCTGGGTCGATGCCATGGCGAGCCCGGAGGCCGCCATTCGCGCATTGCCGCACGAGACGCTGCTGATCCACGGCCGCGAAGACCAGGTGATTCCGCTGGCCACCTCGCTCACGCTGAGCCAGTGGATTCCCCGCAGCCAGCTGCATGTGTTCGGCCGCTGCGGCCACTGGACGCAGATCGAGCACAGCGCGCGCTTCGCCCGCCTGGTCGGCGACTTCCTGAACGAAGCCGATCGACCGATTGATTGATTCACCCGAGACAGAGCAAAGGACAGAACCCACCATGGACCCCACCCTCATCCAACGGCTCGGCGACGAGCTCTACGACGCGCTGCGCGAGCGCGGCGTCGTGGACCCGCTCACCAGCCGGCACGCAGGCATCACCATCGCCGACGCCTACGGCATCCAGCAGCGCATGATCGCGCGCCGCCTCGACGCCGGCGAGCGCGTCGTCGGCAAGAAGATCGGCGTCACCTCGCGCGCCGTGATGAACATGCTGGGCGTGTTCCAGCCCGACTTCGGCTACCTGCTCGACGGCATGGTCGTCGGCGAGGGCGAGTCGATCGACAGCACCACGCTCATCCAGCCCAAGGCCGAGGGCGAGATCGCCTTCCTGCTCAAGCGCGACCTCATGGGCCCCGGCATCGGCAACGCCGACGTGCTGGCCGCCACCGAGTGCGTGATGCCCTGCTTCGAGATCGTCGACTCGCGCATCCGCGACTGGAAGATCCAGATCGCCGACACCGTGGCCGACAACGCCTCCTGCGGCGTGTTCGTGCTCGGCGACAACGCGGTCGATCCGCGCCGCATCGACCTGGCGACCTGCGGCATGGTGCTGGAGAAGAACGGCGAAATCATCGCCACCGGCGCGGGCGCCGCCGCGCTCGGCTCGCCGGTGAACGCGGTCGCGTGGCTGGCCAACACGCTCGGTGCGCTGGGCATCGGGCTCAAGGCGGGCGAGGTGATTTTGTCGGGCGCGCTCGCCGCGATGTTCCCCGCCAAGGCCGGTGACAACTTCCGCGTCTCGATCGGCGGCCTCGGCGGCTGCTCGGTGCGCTTCCATTGAAGGAGACAACCCCATGACGACAACAACCAAGATCAAGTGCGCGCTGATCGGCCCCGGCAACATCGGCACCGACCTGCTCGCCAAGCTGCAACGCAGCCCGGTGCTCGAACCCGTGTGGATGGTGGGCATCGACCCCGAGTCCGACGGCCTCAAGCGCGCCCGCGAGATGGGCCTGAAGACCACGGCCGAGGGCGTGGACGGTCTCTTGCCGCATGTGCTGGCCGACGGTGTGCAGATCGCGTTCGACGCCACCAGCGCCTACGTGCATGCCGAGAACAGCGCCAAGCTCAACGCGCTGGGCGTGCTCATGATCGACCTCACGCCCGCGGCCATCGGCCCGTTCTGCGTGCCGCCGGTCAACCTGAAGAGCCTGCTGATGGCGGGCGGCGCGCGGCCGGCCAACGTCAACATGGTCACCTGCGGCGGGCAGGCCACCATCCCGATGGTGGCGGCCGTGTCGCGCGTGCAGCCCGTGGCCTACGGTGAGATCGTGGCCACCGTGTCGAGCCGCTCGGTCGGCCCGGGCACGCGCAAGAACATCGACGAATTCACGCGCACCACGGCCGGTGCGGTCGAGCGCGTGGGCGGCGCGGCCAAGGGCAAGGCGATCATCATCGTCAACCCGGCCGAGCCGCCGCTGATCATGCGCGACACGGTGCATTGCCTCACCGAAGGCGCGCCCGACGAGGCGCGCATCACGGCCTCGGTGCACGAGATGATCGCCGAGGTGCGCAAGTACGTGCCGGGCTACAAGCTCGTGAACGGGCCGGTGTTCGACGGCCACCGCGTGTCGATCTACCTGGAGGTGGAAGGCCTGGGCGACTACCTGCCCAAGTACGCCGGCAACCTCGACATCATGACCGCCGCCGCGGCGCGCACGGCCGAAATGTTCGCCGAAGCGATGCTCGCCAGCCTCCCGCAACCCGAGCCCGCCGTGGCCTAGGAGCACACCCATGACCACCACGACGAACACGAATCTGAAGGGCCGCCGCGTCACCCTGCACGACATGACGCTGCGCGACGGCATGCACCCCAAGCGCCACCTGATGACGCTCGAACAGATGACGCACATCGCCAGCGGGCTCGACGAAGCGGGCGTGCCGCTGATCGAGGTGACGCACGGCGACGGCCTGGGCGGCAGCTCGGTCAACTACGGCTTTCCCGCGCATTCCGACGAGGCGTATCTGGGCGCCGTGATCCCGCTCATGAAGCGGGCCAAGGTGTCGGCGCTGCTGATTCCCGGCATCGGCACCGTGGACCACCTGCGCATGGCGCACGGCCTGGGCGTGCACACCGTGCGCGTGGCCACGCACTGCACCGAGGCCGACGTGTCCGAGCAGCACATCACCATGGCACGCCGGCTCGGCATGGACACGGTGGGCTTTCTCATGATGGCTCACATGGCCTCGCCCGAGACGCTGGTGCGCCAGGCATTGCTCATGGAAGGCTACGGCGCCAACTGCATCTACGTGACCGACTCGGCGGGCCACATGCTGCCGGACGACGTCACGGCGCGCATCGGCACCGTGCGCGCGGCGCTTAAGGCCGACACCGAGCTGGGCTTTCACGGCCACCACAACCTCGCGATGGGCGTGGCCAATTCGGTCGCGGCCGTTGCGGCCGGCGCCAACCGCATCGACGCCGCTGCCGCAGGCCTGGGCGCGGGCGCGGGCAACACGCCGATGGAGGTGTTCGTGGCGGTGTGCGACCGCATGGGCATCGAGACCGGCGTCGATGTGTTCCGCATCCAGGACGTGGCCGAGGACCGCGTGGTGCCGATCATGGACCACATGATCCGCGTCGACCGCGACTCGCTCACGCTGGGCTACGCGGGCGTGTATTCGAGCTTCCTGCTGTTCGCCAAGCGCGCCGAGAAGAAATACGGCGTGCCGGCGCGCGAGATCCTGGTGGAGCTGGGCCGGCGCGGCATGGTCGGCGGGCAGGAAGACATGATCGAAGACACGGCGATCACGCTGGCCCGCGCACGCCAGGCGGCGCTGCAACAACAGGAAGGAGTGGCGGCATGAAGCTCAGCCAAGACACCATCGCCGCGCTCGCCGAGCACCTGGAGACCTGCGAGCTCGAGGCGCGCGACACGCCTAAGATCACCGACGAACATCCCGAGATGGACTGGGACGATGCCTACGCCATCCAGAACGAGATCCGCCGCCGCAAGCTCGCGCGCGGCCACCGCATCATCGGGCTGAAGGCCGGGCTCACCTCGCACGCCAAGATGAAGCAGATGGGCGTGACCACGCCGGTCTTCGGCTTCATGGCCGACAACTACGCGCTGCCCGAAGGCGGCGAGTGCAAGGTGAGCGAGCTCATCCATCCGAAGGTCGAGCCCGAGATCGCGTTCGTCACCAAGCGTGCACTCAGCGGCCCCGGCTGCCACATCGGCGCCGTGCTCGCGGCCACCGACTTCGTGTTGCCGGGCATCGAGGTGATCGACAGCCGCTACCGCGACTTCAAGTTCGACCTGAAGAGCGTGGTGGCCGACAACACCTCGGCCTCGCGCTTCGTGGTGGGCGGTCGCGCCGTGCCCGCGAGCGAGGTCGACCTGCGCACCGTGGGCATCGTGCTCGAGAAGAACGGCCAGCCCGTGGCCTTCGGCGCGGGCGCCGCCGTGCTCGGCCACCCGGCCGCGGCCATTGCGATGCTGGCCAACCACCTGGGCGCGCGCGGCGAGGAGATTCCGGCGGGCACGCTGATCCTGTCGGGCGGCATCACCGAGGCCGTGGCCGTGCAGGCGGGCGATGCCGTCACGCTGAAGGTGCAGGGCATGGGCAGCGTGGGCCTGCGCTTCGTCTGACCTGCATCAAGCACTGAAGAACCGAACAGGAGTACACGATGCCCTTTGCACAGATCTACCTCATCGAAGGCCGCACCGAAGAACAGAAGCGCGCGCTGATCGAGAAAGTGACCCGCGCCATCGTCGAGGCCGTCGACGCACCGAAGGAGAACGTGCGCGTGTGGCTGCACGACATGCCCAAGGAAAACTGGGGCATCGGCGGCGTGTCCGCCAAAGACCTCGGACGCTGACCGCTTCGCGCTGCGGCGCTGTCTTCTTCAAGGCCCTTGCGAGTCGCTGACTCGCGAGGGCCTTGTGCTTTGTACGAACTCCTGGGGGCTTTGTTCACAGTTTCGCCCTGTGCCTATGTCTGCCGCACCCGCTTTCGGACTCGTCCGATGGATGGAACGGGACCGTCTTCCTAAAGTCATCGGTCAACAAACCGTATGAGCTGGCGCCGCGCGTGCGCGTGCCGCTGCGGTCCCGTTTTTCATTCAGCAAGCACTAGGAATCACATGGCAACGAAGAAGACGAAGGTCGTCGTCAACAGCAACGGCAGGAACATCGATCACACGGTGGAAGCGGCAACGAACGGCAAGGCGCCGGTCCGCATCAAGGTCCAGAAGGGCGCGAAGTACCTGCTCAAGGGCGACGACGGTTTCGCGCCCGAGAACGTGACGCTCACGCGCGTGGGCAACGACCTGCAGATCACGCTCGAAGGCGAGACGAGCCCGGGCCTGGTGCTCGAGGGCTACTACGCGCAGTCCGAACCCGTGGGCCTGTACGGCGTGGCCGAAGACGGCCAGTTGTATGCCTACGCGCGCACCGATGGCGCGGGCGACATCTACGCGCTGGCCGAAGGCCAGTCGGCGCCCGTGGCGCTGGGCGGCGATTCGTACGGCGCGGGTGCGCCGTACCTGGCCGGCACCGAAGCGGCCGGCAACGACGCCTTCGGCGGCATGCTGCCCCTGCTGATAACCGGCGGCCTGGCTGCGCTCGGCCTCGGCGCGATTGCCGCGGCCAGCGGCAGCGACGGCGATACCGCGCCCAGCCTTCCGCCCGTGATGCCCCCGCCCGACGTGCGTCCTCCCGGCAAGCCCGGCTTCGACGGCATCGGCGGTGCCTACGACGACGTCGGCCCCATCAAGGGCCAGATCCAACCCGGCGGCCAGACCGACGACACGCGACCTGATTTTTTCGGAACCGGCACACCCGGCAATACCATCACCATGTACGACAACGGCAAAGAAATCGGCAAGACCCTTGTGGACGGCAACGGCGCGTGGCACTTCACGCCACCGAAGGACCTGAGCGAGGGCAACCATTCCATCACCATCACCGAGAGCGATCCAGCCGGCCGTGAAGGCGAGCCTTCGGACCCGTTCGAGTTCGCCGTCGACACCACCCCGCCGCCCAAGCCCGAGTGGGACGGCGGCAGCAGCGAAGGCCCCGGCGCCGTCATCGACGACGTGGGCCCCATCAAGGGCCGCGTGCCCCCGGGCGGCGCGACGGACGACCAGCGTCCCGAGTTCAACGGCCAGGGCACCCCGGGCGACACCATCATCGTGCAGGACCACGGCAAGGAAATCGGCCGCGTCGAAGTGAACGGGGACGGCGTGTGGACCTTCACGCCGCCGACCGACCTGAGCGAGGGCGAGCACTCCATCACCATCGTCGAGCGCGACCCCGCGGGCAACGAGAGCGAGCCCTCCGACCCGTTCGATTTCGTCGTCGACATCACCCCGCCCGCGCAGCCCCAGGTGGGCGGCGCCAACGACAACATGGGCGAGTACCAGGGCCCCATCACCCCGGGTGGCGTCACCGACGACCGCCAGCCCGAGTTCCATGGCGAAGGCACGCCGGGCGACACCATCGTCATCAAGGACGGTGACACCGTGATCGGCACCACCGACGTGGACGAGAACGGTGCCTGGACCTTCACGCCGTCGACCGACCTGAAGGAGGGCGACCACTCCATCACCGTCATCGCGCGCGACCCGGCCGGCAACGAGAGCAAGCCCTCCGACCCCTTCGATTTCGAGATCGACGTGACCCCGCCCGATGCCAGCAAGCTGGCCATCACGGGCGTGGCCGACGACGTGGGCGAAGTCACGGGCAACGTGGCCTCGGGCGGCAAGACCGACGACAGCCGTCCGCTGCTCAGCGGCACCGGCACGGCCGGCGACACCATCATCGTGACCGTCAAGGACAGCACGGGCAGCCGCGAGCTCGGCCGCGCGATCGTGGAGGCCGACGGCAAGTGGACGCTGCAGGTGAGCACGCCGCTCCTGCAAGGCAAGAACGAGTTCACCGCCATCGAGATGGACCCCACGGGCAACCACACCGCGCCCACCGCGCCCTACACCGTGATCCTGGACAGCGTGCCGCCGAGCGTGCCCGTGATCCAGAACGTGCAGGACGACGTGGGCCCGCACCAGGGCATGCTGCAGAAGGGCCAGGTCACCGACGACGCGCGGCCGACCATCATCGGCACCGCGCAAGCGGGCAACACCATCAAGGTCTACGACGGCACGAAGCTGCTGGGCCAGACCGTGGCCGACGCCAACGGCAAGTGGAGCATCACGCCCGAAGCCGACCTGGCCGACGGCACGCACAACATCACCGCCACGGCCACCAACCCCGTGGGCCAGACCAGCGACGCCACCGGCATCTGGAACTTCGTGGTCGACGCCACGCCGCCGGGCAAGGTCAAGGCCGACGGCACGTGGAGCGTCACGCCCACGGCCGACCTGGGTGAAGGCGCGCACGCCATCACCGCCACGGCTACCGACAAGGCCGGCAACACGAGCGAGCCGACGGCTGCGTTCAACTTCACTGTGGACACCGTCGCGCCGACCGCACCGAGCATCGAGTCGGTCACGGACGACGTGGGGTCCAAGCAAGGTGCATTGGTCAACGGCGGTGTGACGGACGACCCGTCGCCCACGCTGTCGGGCAAGGCCGAAGCGGGCGGCACCGTGATCATCAAGGACGGCTCCGTGGAGCTGGGCAAGGTCGTGGCCGACGCCAGCGGCAACTGGGTGTACACGCCGACCTCGCCGCTGGCTGAGGGCGAACACAAGTTCACCGTCACCGCCACCGACAAGGCGGGTAACACGAGCGCGCCTTCGGCCGAGTTCGTGGTGACCACCGACTACTCGCCGCCGGACGCCAGCAAGCTGGCCATCACCGGCGTGGAAGACGACGTGGGCGGCATCACGGGCAACGTGGCCTCGGGTGCCACCACCGACGACAGCCGTCCGGTCATCAGCGGTACCGGCACGGCCGGCGACGCCATCGTCGTGATGGTCAAGGACAGCACGGGCACCCACAAGCTGGGCGGAACGGTCGTGGGCGCCGACGGCAAGTGGACGCTGCAAGTGACCACGCCGCTGCTGGAAGGTCGCAACGAGTTCACCGCGATCGAAATCGATCCGGCGGGCAATGCGACCGCGCCGAGCGCGCCCTACACCGTGATCCTGGACAGCGTGCCTCCACTTCACGGTGGACACCGTGGCACCCTTCTCGCCGAGCATCGGCGGGGTGACCGACGACGTGGGTGCCGTGCAGGGTTCAGTGAATCACGGATCGACGACCGACGATCCCTCTCCCACGGTCTGGGGCAAGGCCGAAGCCGGCAGCCTCGTGACCGTGTACGACAACGGGACCTGGTTGGGCGAGGCCAGGGTCGACGCCAACGGCCAGTGGAGCCTCACGCCGACCACACCGCTGGCAGAAGGCGAACACAAGTTCACCGCCACCGCCGCCGACAAGGCGGGCAACACGAGCGCGCCTTCGGCCGAGTTCGTGGTGAACACCGACTACACGCCGCCGGATGCCAGCAAGCTGGCCATCACGGGCGTGGAAGACGACGTGGGCGGCATCACGGGCAACGTGACCTCGGGCGCGACGACGGACGACAGCCGCCCGGTCATCAGCGGCACCGGCACGGCCGGCGACACCATCATCGTGATGGTCAAGGACAGCACGGGCAGCCGCGAGCTGGGCCGCACGATCGTGGAGGCCAATGGCAAGTGGACGCTGCCAGTGACCACGCCGCTGCTGGAAGGCAGCAACGAGTTCACCGCCATCGAAGTGGACCCCGCAGGCAACGCGACCGCACCGAGCGCGCCCTACACCGTGACCCTGGACAGCGTGCCGCCAAGCGTGCCCGTGATCCAGAACGTGCAGGACGACGTGGGCGTGGTGCACATGCTGCAAAAGGGCGAAGTCACCGACGACGCGAAGCCGACCATCATCGGCACGGCGCAGGCCGGCAACACCATCAAGGTCTACGACGGCACGACCCTGCTGGGCCAGACCGTGGCCGACGCCAACGGCAAGTGGAGCTACACGCCCGAGACGGCGCTGGCCGACGGCCCGCACGACATCACCGCGACGGCCACGAACTCCGTGGGCCAGACCAGCGACGCCACCGGCATCTGGAACTTCGTGGTCGACACCGCGCCTCCGGGTCCGGTGACGGGCCTCGAGGTGCTGGACGACGTGGGTGCCAAGACGGGTCCGCTCGCCAATGGCGACACCACCGACGACACCAAGCCCACCTTCAACGGCAAGGCCGAGCCGGGCGCGACCGTGAAGGTCTACGACAACGGCACGCTGCTGGGCAGCGCGCCGGTCGATGGCAACGGCGACTGGAGCTTCACGCCGAACGCGCCGCTGGCGAACGGGCCGCACGCGCTCACCACCGAGGTGGTGGACCCGGCGGGCAACAGCAGCGGACAGGGCGCGCCCCTGAACATCGTGGTCGACAACTCGGGCGTGACGGTGTCGATCGACACGCTGCTGGACGACCAGGGCACCAACAAGGGCAGCATCGCGCTCAACGGAACCACTGACGACACCCGCCCTGAAATCCAGGGCACGGGCAAGGCCGGCAGCACCGTGAAGGTGTACGACGGTTCGACCCTGCTGGGCGAGACCGTGGTCAAGGCCGACGGCACGTGGAGCGTCACGCCCACGGCCGGCCTGGGTGAAGGCGCGCACGCCATCACCGCCGTCGCCACCGACCTGGCGGGCAACGTGAGCGAGCCGACCAAGCCGTTCAACTTCACCGTGGACACCGTGCCGCCGACCGCGCCGAGCATCGACGCGGCAGCAGACGACGTGGCCGACCTGCGCATGCGCGCCGACTCCGCCATGCTGCTGGACTGGCTGCGCGGCGCAAAGGTGCTCTGAGGGGCGCGAAAGGCGGGGTTTTTCGGAACAGTCCTATGTACGGGCCGTGCGGGCCTTCCTAGGATGGGTGAGCGCCGGGTTGCCTCAGTGGGCCCGCTGCCTTGTGCCGCATCGCATGCGGCATGAAGCGCGGGCGCAGCGGACGCGGCTTCATTCATTCTTTTGAGAATTTCGAGCACCCATGCCGGTCCTGATCACCGGGGTCGCGAACCGCGGCCCGAGCCCCCGAACGCATTGCCTCGTGCATGTTGTTGCCGCAGCGGACTGTGAAGGGGCACCCGCATGAGCCGCTTCTTCGCCGCACCCTCGGAGCCCCTGGCGCGCCCCGCCCGCCGCATCGGCGTGCTCGGCCATGCGCTGCGCGAGCGCGAGTACGCGCGGCGCGTGCTGCGCGCGCTGGGCGTGGCGCCGCTGGTCTTCACCAGCATCGACGAACTGGCGACGCTGGGCGACCGCCTGAACCTGCTGTTCCTGGCCGACGTGCCCGAGGCGGCGAGCGAGGAGGCGCCGGACGTGCTGTCGTTGATGGGGACGAAGATCGTTCCACTGGCGCAGGAGGCGCCCGCGCCCACGCGGCACCTGCGGGGGCGCCCGCCCGCGGCGGCACCGGCGTTCGACGATTTCTACCGCACCATCCTGCTGTCGCTCCGGACGCGCGGCCTGGCGTGCGCGATGCCAACGCCGCTCGTGTGGGGCGCCTACAGCTTCCAGCCGATGGACCGCAGCGTGAGCTTCGCGGGCCGCACGCAGCGCGTCGACCCGGTCACCTTCGACCTCGCGCTGGAGTTCTTCTTCAACGCCGAGCGCGTGCTGTCGATTCCGCGGCTGCGGCAGATGCTCAACCCCGTGCGCGGCGCGCGCAGGTTCTGGGGCAACGAACTCATCGGCACGCTGACGGACGTGATGGACGAGCTGCAACTGCACGGCGCCCACGGCTGGCGCCTGGTGCACTGCGAGCCCGAGGCGTTCCGGCTGGACCGGGTGCGGGTGGGCGAGACGGCATCGGACGCCTGAACGAAAAAAGCCCTAAGTCGTTGAAAACTTAGGGCTTTTTGAGCCATTCCGCCGAGGCGGGGAGGCTGTGTTGGTGGCTCTTCACGGACTCGAACCGCGGACCTGTGGATTATGATTCCATCGCTCTAACCGACTGAGCTAAAGAGCCGTCAGTGCAATTCAGCACCGAGCCCAAAATTATAGCCCAGGCTTTGGGCCCAGTTCAACTCCCGGCGTTTTCAGGTCGATTTTTCTGCAATCGAATGCGTCGGATCGCATCGCGACTTAACCCCGATCGCCTCCATGGGCCGTACAAGCTCGGGTGACAATCCTGCGATGTCTGCGCTGCCACGCGCCCCTTCTGCTGCTGCCCGCACCGCCACCGAGCGCGACGCCATGCCCGACGATCAGTTGATGCTGGCCTACGCCCACGGCGACGCCGCCGCCTTCGACGTGCTCTATGCGCGCCACGAAGGCGGCCTGTTCCGCTTCGTCAAGCGCCTGCTCGGCGCGCGGCTGGCCGCGCAGGCCGACGAGGTGTTCCAGGACACCTGGGTGCGGATCATCTCGGCGCGCGACAGCTTCTCGCCGCAGGGCGCCACCTGGCGCACCTGGGCCTTCACCATCGCGCACAACCTCGCGATGGACCGCCTGCGCGTGAGTGGGCGCGAGGTGACGCTCGATGGCCACGCGACCGACGACGACGGCGACGCGGTGCCCGCGCTCGACCGCGGCGTGCACGGGGCCACCGACTTGTCGGCGCACCCGTCGGCCGAAGAGCTGGCGTTCTGGCGTGCCGCCGGGCGTCGGCTGCTGGCTTGTCTCGACGAACTGCCGGCCGAGCAGCGCGCGGCTTTTCTCTTGCACCATGAAGACGGCCTCACCGTCGACGCGCTCGCGGCCAAGCTGGAGATCGGCTTCGAGACCGTGCGCAGCCGCCTGCGCTACGGGCTGCAGAAGCTGCGCGGCTGCATGGAACGCTACCTGTCGGTGCTGGAGCAGCGCGCATGAGCACCGGCATGGACGACCACGACCTGCACGACGCGCGGCTGCGTCGCGCGCTGGACCACGCGCCCGATCGCGACGCCGTGCCCGCGGCCCACACGCGCGAGGCGATCCTGAAGATGGCGCACAACCTCGCCGCGGCTTCCGCGCCGGCGGCCGGCCCTGCGGTGCAGGCCGCGCCGTGGTGGCGACGCTTGCTCGGCGGCGGCAGTCCGCGTTCGCGCATGCCGTGGAACGCGGCCTTCGCGACCGTGCTCGTGGCGACCTTCGTCACCGTGCTGTGGCATCGCGAGCCGGTGCCCGACGCGCGGCTCGATGGCGAGGCGCAAGTGGCCGGGGCGCCCGCGCCGGCGTCGGCACCGCCTGCGCCTGCGCAATCGGCCGAAGCACCGGCGGTAGCCGCAGCACCTGCGCCAGCCGCTGAACCGGCCGCAACGGCGGACATGACACCGCCCGCTGCGCAGCGCAGCGAAGCGGCGCGCGATGCGAAAGAAACCCTGAAGCAGCGCGACGTACAGGAAACAACGCGTGAAGCGTCGCGTCGGCGCGAAGCCCCTGCTGCTGCGGTGTCGGTCCAGAAGGACGAAGCGCGGGCGATGGAAAAGGCGGCGCCCGCGGCCCCGATGGCGCAAGCCCCGGCGCCCGTGCCTGCGCCTGCTGCGCCGGCCATCGCATCTGCGCCCATGCCGGCCGCGCCGCCCATGGCCGATGTCGGCCAGAGTCCGATGCCCTACGCAGCCGCACCGCCGGCGCCGGCCGTAGCGCCAGCAGCGCCAGCAGCGCCAGCAGCGCCAGCGCCGATGCAGCGCGAGTCCGCAGACACGGCGTCGTCGCTCGCTGCGCAAGGCGGTGCCAGCGCGAACGTCGCCGGCATGCAGCGCCGCGCCGCTCCCGTGCAAGCCGCGCCGGCTCCGTCGGCCGCCGCCAAGGCGGCACCGCGCGCAGCCACCGAAGCCGTGGTGAGCGGCGGCTTCACGGCCCTGGACCGCTGGACCACCCTCGACATCACGCGCGCCGGCACCACCACGCGCCAGATGCGCGGCGACACCGAAGGCCTCGCAGCACTGGTGAACACCGTGGCGCGCGCGGCCACCGTGGCGGGCGGGGAATGGGGTGTGCCGGTCGAGGCGCGCATCGAACTGCGGCGCGACGGCGCGTTGCTGGCCGTGCTCGAGATCGCGGGCGACCAGGTGCGGTGGACGCCGCAGCCGGGCGGCCCCGCATCCATCGGCACGCCGCCGGCGCAGGCTCTCGAGGCGCTGCGCACGGCGTTGTCGCGAGCCCGCTGACGGCAACCGCTGCTGCGGTCGCCGGGCCCGCGACGATCAGCCTGATCAGGCGTTCTTGAAGTCCGGCTGGCGCTTGGCCAGGAAGGCGTCCATGCCTTCCTTCTGGTCCTGCGTGGCGAACAGCGCGTGGAACAGGCGGCGTTCGAACATCACGCCGTCGCTCAGGCCGCTCTCGAAGGCGCGGTTGACCGATTCCTTGGCCGCCATCACGGCGATCTGCGAGAAGCCCGCGATGATCAGCGCGGCGCCCAGCGCTTCGTCGGCCAGCTTCTCGAATGGCACCACGCGGCTCACGAGGCCCGCGCGCTCGGCTTCGGCGGCGTCCATCATGCGGGCAGTGAGCGCCATGTCCATGGCCTTGCTCTTGCCCACCGCGCGCGGCAGGCGCTGCGTGCCGCCGGCACCGGGGATCACGCCGATCTTGATCTCGGGCTGGCCGAACTTGGCGTTGTCGGCCGCGATGATGAAGTCGCACATCATCGCGAGTTCGCAGCCGCCGCCCAGCGCGAAGCCGCTCACGGCCGCGATGACGGGCTTGCGGATCGAGCGGATGGTTTCCCAGTTGCGCGTGATGTAGTCGCCCTTGTAGGTGTCGATGAAGCTGTACTTGGCCATCGCCGCGATGTCGGCGCCGGCCGCGAAGGCGCGCTCGCTGCCCGTGAGGATGATGCAGCCGATGGCGTCGTCGGCGTCGAAGGCCTTGAGCGCCTGGCCCAGTTCGGTCATCAGCGCGTCGTTCAGCGCATTGAGGGCCTTGGGGCGATTGAGGGTGATGATGCCGACCTTGCCTGCTTCGGTCCGCACGTCGATGTTTTCGTAGCTCATGGTGTCGCTGTCTCCGGGGGAGGTGGGGAAAAAAACGCGTCCCACTATACCCAGCCGGGCTTCGGGCTCGCTGACGCGCGGGTGTTTCATTTGAGAATTGTTCTCATCTAAAATGGCCGCCATGGACTTCCCGATGCAAGAACATGCCGTGTTGCTGCGGGCCTATGCCCGGGTGCAGGAGCGTTGCTCGCGCCTGCTGGTGGAGCAGGCCGCCCGGGTCGAGCGACTCGAGGCGCAGATCGTGCGGTTGCGCGGCGCACTGGTGGCGCGCGACTCGGCGATTGCCATCGTGCGCGAGGAACTGGCGGCGCGCGCGGCCAAGGGCAGCGCCTTGCCCCAGCGCCTGAATGCGCTGCTGGCGCCGGGCGGCCGGCGTCACCATGCCTTGCCGCCGGGGTCGCAGGTGCCGGCCGACCTGCGGGCCAAGTCGGTGCTGTGCGTGGGCCGTTCGGAAGCGGCGCAAGAGGCGCCTTCGCTGGCGCGCCAGCTCGTGGAGATTGCCGGCGGCCATTACCTGCACCACGACGGCGGCGACGAGGCCGACGACCCCGCGGCGCTCGAGGCGGGCCTGCGTGCCGCCGACCTCGTGATCTGCCAGACCGGCTGCGTGAGCCACGGCGCCTACTGGCGCGTGCAGGACCATTGCCGCCGCACCGGCAAGCCCTGCGTGCTGGTGGGCGAGCCGCAGCCGATGCTGTTCGTGCGGCCGCCGCTGGCGGCGGCCGTCGATCACCCGGCCTGAAAGGAAATTACGGCTTGGCTGCGAGCCAGGCCGAGATCTTGGCCGCGTCGTGCGAGAACAGCCGCCACGTGGTCGAGCCCGTCGGCAGCGTGAGCGGCAGGCGCAGCAGCCGGCGGTCGCGCGCGACGAGGGCGGTGCATTTGGTGGCATCGCCAAGGTACAGCGCCAGGTCGTCGAGCTTGGTGAGGCGCCAGGCCTGCGCGGGTTGCGACGTGCCCTTGCCGCGACCACCGACGGCCGGCAATTCGATGCCAAGCCATTCGTCGTTGGCCGAGAAACCGGCCTTTTCGGCGGCGCCGCCGCGCAGCACCACCTTGATCTGCACGCTGCCGCCGGTTTCGGCCACGCGCAAGCCGAGCGCCTGCGCGGGTTGCGAGGGGTCGTCGAGCGTGGCCACGCCGTGCGCGCGCAGCAGGTCGGCCAGCGGGAGTTCGTCGGTCGAATGCACCCAGCGCGCGAGCTCGGGGGCGTACGAGCGTCCGCCCACGGCTTCGAGCGCGGCGGCAATGTCGGCTTCGCTGATCGGGCCGCCGTTACTGTGCGTCCAGAGGTGGCGCATCACGTCGTCGAGCGTGCCCTTGCCTTCCTGGCGCAGCGTGAGGTCGAAGCACAGCGCCACCAGCGCACCCTTGGTGTAGTAGCTGACGGTGCTGTTGGGCGTCTGCTCGTCCTGGCGGTAGTACTTGACCCAGGCGTCGAAGCTAGCGTCGGCCACCGGCTGCACCAGCCGGCCGGGCGTCTGCAGCACTTGGTTGATGGTCTTGTTGAGCAGGCGCAGGTACGCCGCGTCGTCGATGCGGCCGGCGCGGCGCAGCAGCAGGTCGTCGTAGTAGCTCGTGAAGCCCTCGAAGAACCACAGCAGCTGCGTGTAGTTCTCGCGGCTGTAGTCGTAGCTCGCGAACTCCGCCGGGCGCATGCGCTTGACGTTCCAGGTGTGGAAGTACTCGTGGCTGATGAGGCCCAGCAGCGTGGTGTAGCCCTCGGGCTGCTTCTTCTTTTCGCCGCGCAGCGGCAGGTCGCGGCGGTTGCAGATGAGCGCGGTGGAGTGGCGGTGCTCGAGCCCGCCGTAGCCGTCGTCCACCGCATTGAGCATGAACACGTAGCGGTCGATCGGCAGCTTCGGGCCGCCCCGCTTGCCGGCCTTGTCGCCGTGCCAGAAGCGGATCTCGGCTTCGCAGATGGCCTTGGTGTCGGCAATGAGGCGCTCGCCGTCGAACGAGGCCGCGGCGCCCGCGATCACGAAGCGGTGCGGCACGCCGCAGGCGTCGAACTCGGCGCTCCAGAAGGCGCCCATCTCGACCGGGCTGTCGGCCAGTTCGTCGTAGCCGGCGGCGCGGTAGCTGCCGAAGCCGTGCTTGTCGGCCTTCGTCGGCACGAGCGCGGTGGCGCACGACCAGCGCGCGGCGTCGGCCGGCAGCGCGGGCGGCACGATCTCCAGCGCGTGCGGCGCCTCGGTCTGGCCTTCGACGCGCAGGCACACGCTGGTGCCGTTGAAGAAGCCGCGCGTGGCGTCGAGCCAGGCGGTGCGCACCGAGTTGTCGTAGGCGCACACCTGGTAGTGCAGCACCAGCGGCTGGCCTGGCACGCAATCGATCTGCCAGCTGCACTTGTCGAGCTGCGTCAGCACCGGCTTGCGGCGGCCCTGCGTGGCGCGCAGGCCCTGCAGGTTCTTGGCGAACTCGCGCACGAGGTAGCTGCCCGGAATCCACACCGGCAGCGCCACGCGCTGCTGCGCGGCGGGCGCGGCGATGGTCAGCGTGACGGCGAACAGGCGCGCATGCAGGTCGGCGCACTCGACGCGGCAATGCACAGCGGGCGTGGCGGTTGCAGCCGCGGCTGCGCGCCGGGAAGCGGAGGTCGTCGCCATCGGATCAGTTGGCAGCGGCGAGCTGCTTCTCGACCTGTTCGGCGGGGATCGCGCCCGGGACGCGGCTGCCGTCGGTGAAGATCAGCGTGGGTGTGCCGGTGATGTTGTACTTGCGGCCGAACTCCACGTTGCGTTCCAGCGCCGTCACGTTGCAGCTGGTGGCGGCGGCGGCGGGCTTGACGTTGCCTTCCATCCAGTCGGCCCAGGCCTTGCCCGGGTCCTTGCTGCACCAGATGTCGCGCGACTTGGCGGTCGAATCCGGGCCGAGCACGGGGTACAGGAACATGTAGACGGTCACGTTGTCGACCTTCTTCATGTCCTTCTCGAAGCGCTTGCAGTAGCCGCAGTTCGGGTCTTCGAAGACCGCGACCTTGCGCTTGCCGTTGCCGCGCACGATCTTGATCGCGTCTTTCAGCGGCAGCTTGTCGAAGGCGACGGCGGTGAGCTTCTCGACGCGCTCCTCGGTGAGGTTGCGCCGGGTCTTGGCGTCGATCAGGCTGCCCTGCAGCAGGTAGCCGCCTTGCTCGTCGGTGTACAGGATCTGGCTGCCGTTGACGCGCACTTCGTACAGGCCCGGCACGGGCGTCTTGGTGACTTCCTCGATGGGCGGCAGCTGCGGGATGTGCGTCGGCAGGTTCTTGCGGATTTCGGCCTCGCCCGCGCCGGCGGTGGAGAGCGTGAGCAGCGCGCAGGCGGCGACGAGAAGGTGGCGGACGAAGGTCATCGGGAAGGTTTCGGGAAAAAGGTGGAGGGCTGGTGGGCGCGGGGCGTCAGGCCTTCAGGCCCATGGCTTGTGCGGTGATCCAGTGCTTCACGAAGCGCGTGCGATCGAAACCGCGCATGCCCCAGTTGCGCAACGCAGGCAATGGACCCAGGTTGTGCGAGAAAAGTTGCTGCAATCCGTCGGTGGCCAGGCTCATCTGCAGCACGTCGGCGCGGCGGGCGCGTTCGTAGCGGCGCAGCAGGCGGGCGTCGCCCACGCTGCGCCAGTAGTCGCGGGTGCGGATCACGTCGGCCAGCGCGGCCGCGTCGGCCAGGCCGAGGTTCAGGCCCTGGCCCGCCAGCGGATGCACCGTGTGGGCGGCGTCGCCCGCGAGCACCCACGATTGGGTGGGCTGGCCGGGCATCGCGCCGGACCAGCGGTCGGCGATGGCGCGCGACAGCGGCCACACGGCGCGTTCGCTCGTGAGCCGCAGCGAGCCCAGCTCGCCGTGGCTGGCCTCACTCACGGCGGCATTGAATTCTTCGGCGCCTTGCGCGACCAGCTCGGGCACGCGCAGCTGGTCGACCGAC
The DNA here is from genome assembly GCF_058800845.1 of Variovorax sp. GW822-FHT04E09. Lineage (NCBI taxonomy): Bacteria > Pseudomonadati > Pseudomonadota > Betaproteobacteria > Burkholderiales > Comamonadaceae > Variovorax > Variovorax sp. GW822-FHT04E09. Next base: position 119,479 of record NZ_JBXAMR010000007.1, on the reverse strand, counting down.
CACACCAGCGCCAGCGTCTTGCCGTGCACGCCGCCCAGCGGCAGCAGGGCGAACACCTCGCCGCGGTCGTTGAACCACTGGCGCGCGATGCCGTCGTGCGTGTGCGCGGCCTCGAGCCGCGCGGCAATGGCGTGCTGCGGGTAGCGCGTGACCTCGTAGCTCACGCCCAGTGCCGCGCGCGAGGCGCTGGCCTTGCCTTCGCACACCACCGTGAGCGGCGCGGCCACGGGCTCGGTCACCACGTCGATCAGGGGCTGGAAGCGCACCGCGTCGGCCAGCTGCTGTTCGAGCGCGGGCACGTCGACGATCCAGGCCAGCGCCTCGACCTTCTGGCGCGCGGCGCTGAACTGCACGCGGCCGCCGTCGTCGCCGTGCACCTGCATCTCGTGCACCGGCGTGGCATGGGCCGTGTCGGGCCAGGCGCGCAGCGATTCGAGCATGGTGCGGGACGCCGCGTTGAGTGCGTACGCCCGGATGTCTTCCTTGCCCGCAGGCGCTGGCGGCACCACGAGCGCGACACGCACGCGTTCGCGCGCCAGCAGCAGCGCCAGCGTGCGGCCGACGATGCCGGCGCCGCGGATACAAACTTCGGGAGAAAGGGCCATCGGATGATTGTAGGAGTTGCCTCGCGCGCGGGCGCCGATACCCGTTCATGCGGGAGAATGGCCAGCGATTTCAAAGGAACCCCCACCGTGTCGCAGCCGCCCGCTTTCGATCTCCAGGCCACCATCGCCCGCCTGTTCGTGTACCCCGTCAAGTCGTGCGCCGGCGTCGAGCTCGACGAGATGCTGCTCACCGAAACCGGCCTGGAGTTCGACCGGGCCTGGATGGTGGTCGATGCGCAGGGCGAGTTCGTCACCCAGCGGCAGCTGCCGCGCATGGCGCTCATCCAGCCGCAGATGAAGCACACCGAGGTCGTGCTGCGCGCGCCCGGCATGCTGGCGCTGCACCTGGCCTTCGACCGCGTCGAGCAGCCGGTGCGCGTGCGCGTGTGGAAGGACGAGGTGGCGGCCTACGACATGGGCGACATCGCCGCCCAGTGGTTCAGCGACTTTCTTTCGGAGCCCGGCAAGCCGCAGACGCTGCGCCTGGTGCGCTTCGACCCCGAGCACCAGCGCCTGTCGAGCCTGAAGTGGACCGACGGCGTCGAGGCGCTGAACCAGTTCGCCGACGGCTTTCCGCTGCTGGTGGCCAGCGAGGGCTCGATCGCCGAACTCAACGAGCGCCTGGCAGCGGCCGGCCACGGCCCGGTCGGCATCGAGCGCTTCCGCCCGAACATCGTGCTGGCCGGCATCGAGTCGCACGACGAAGACCGGGCCGACGCGCTGCACGTCACCACCGGCGAGGGCGAGGCCGAGCTGCGCCCGGTCAAGCCCTGCACGCGCTGCCCCATTCCCGACATCGACCCGGCCACCGCCCTCAGCAGCCCCGAGGTCGGCGACATGCTGCGCACCTACCGCGCCGACGCGCGCGTGGACGGCGGCATCACCTTCGGCATGAACTGCATCGTGGTGCAGGGCGTGGAGCACATGCTGAAGGTGGGGCAGTCCGTCGGCGCGAACTACCGCTTCGAGTGAAGGGCATGGCGCGCGCCTGAGCGGCGTGCGGTCAACTCGGGGGGCGTGCACAGGACACCGGGTACTCCCCTCCGCGAATGTCCCCCGGCCTGCGGCCTCCTCCTTGATTTCGCTGCGGGGAGCACCCGATGCCCTGCGCACGAGGGCACGCTCTGCGTTGCGGGCGATCAACGACTGCTGCGAACAACGATCACGCTGATGGGGTGCCTTGCGCAGCGAAATCAAGGGGGAGGCCGCAGGCCGGAGGACATTCGCGGAGCAAGGTGCCCCGTCGGCGGGGGCGCGCCCTGAACAATGCCCGATCTGACCCCCAGACAGACCGTGGGCAGTCGCTCAGAGCCTCAGAACTTCACGCCGGCGATCAGGATGATGTTCGCGTAGGGCGTGCATTCGCCCGTGCGCACGATGGCGCGGGCCTTCGCGCTGCGGCGCTTGAGTTCTTCATGCGACACCGTCTGCGGCGCGATGCCCAGCGACTGCGGGTACCAACCCGGCAGCGCCTTCGCATCGCCTTGCAGCGCTTCGTCGGCCACCACGATGGCTTCGACCTGCATCTCGGACAGCACCGCCTTCAGCACATCGGTGATCCCCGGCACGCCGCGCGCCACGGCCAGGTCGATGCGGCGCGGGCCGTCGGGAATCGGCAGACCGGCGTCGCCGATCACCAGCATGTCGCCGTGGCCCATCGAGGCGATCACGTGGGAGAGTTCGGCGTGCAGCAGGGGAGAGCGTTTCACAGCGTGATCCAGTCGGGGGGCAGGGGGCTGCGCAGCACGGCGTCGCGCAGCGGGATGGAGGGTTGGGCGCCGGGCTGCTGGATGCACAGCGCGGCGGCGCGGATGCCCAGGCGCACGGCCTCGTCGAAAGATTGGCCTTCGCCCAGCGCCACGGCGAGCGCGCCCAGGAAGGTGTCGCCGGCGGCGGTGGTGTCGACCGCCTGCACCTTCGGCGCGGGATGGTGGCGCGCGCCGTCGGTGTCGACCGCCACGGCGCCGCGCGAACCCAGCGTCACGACCACGCGGGCGATGCCGCGCGCGCGCAGCGCCTGGCCGGCCTGCGCGGCTTCTTCGGGGCTGTCGGCGTTCTGGCCCGACAGGGTCTGCGCCTCGATCTCGTTGACCACCAGCGTGTCGATGCGGGGCCAGAGTGCCTCGGCGATGGCTTGCACCGGCGAGGGGTTGAGCATCACCGCGCAGCCCGCGTCGTGCGCGGCGTTGATGGCGCGTGTCACCTGGTCCATCGGGGTTTCGAACTGCGCGACGAGGAAGGCCGCGCCCTGCACCTGCTGCCTCAGCGAGGCCTCGTCGATGGTGACGCGCGCGTTGGCGCCGGGAATCATCACGATGCGGTTCTGGCCGCTGTCTTCCACGAGGATCAGCGCCGTGCCGGTCGGCTCGCCCGGCACGGTGCGCAGCGCGGCGGTGTCGATGCCGTCGCGCGCGAGCGCATCGCGCAGTGCCGCGCCATGCGCGTCGTCGCCCACGCAGCCGATCATCTGCACCTGCGCGCCTTGGCGCGCGCAGCTCACGGCCTGGTTGGCGCCCTTGCCACCGGGAATGGCGTCGATCGAGCGGCCCAGCAGGGTTTCGCCCGCGGCCGGCGCGTGCGGCACGCGCAGCACGATGTCCATGTTCAGGCTGCCGAGCACCACGATGCGCGGTGGCGTGGAGGAAGAAAGAGGCTGAAGGCTCACGAGGTGCGGGACTTGGAAGATGTGGCGGTGGGGGAGGCGGCGGGCGTCACGCCGGTTTCGCGAAAGCCCGCGTGGCGCGCGGTCGAGGCGCGCACGCGCAGCTCGGGCTGCAGCACGACCTTGCGCGCGTCGCGGCGCTTGCCGCCCATGCGCTCCAGCAGCATGTCGACCGCCAGCGCGCCGATGCGCTCCTTGGGCTGGGCCACGGTGGTGAGCGGCGGGCTGGTGTAGGCCGACAGTTCGATGTCGTCGAAGCCCACGATGGACAGTTCGTCGGGCACGCGCACGCCGCTTTCATGCGCGGCGCGCAGCGCGCCGATGGCCATCAGGTCGTTGCATACGAACACGGCCGAAGGCTTCTGCTCGGTGCGCAGGATGGCGTGCATCGCCTCGTAGCCGCCCTGGCTGGTGAAGCCGCCGCGCCACAGCAGCGCGTCGGCGTTCGGCGCCGAGCCGGTCTCCGCCAGCGCCATGCGCCAGCCTTCGATGCGCTGCTCGCTCGATGTGACGCCCAGCGGACCGCCGATGCAGGCGATGCGCTTGTGGCCCAGCGACAGCAGGTGCCGCACGGCGAGCAGGCCGCCCTGCATGTGGGCGGTTTCCACCAGGTCGCAGGCCGGGTCGGCGATCTCGCGGTCGACCAGCACGGTGGGAATGCGCAGGCCGCGTAGCTGGGTGGCGAGCGAGTCGTCTTCGTCGGCGCCGGTCGACACCACGATGAGCCCGTCGATGCGGCGCTCGGCCAGCACCTGCAGGTACACGCTCTGGCGCCGGGGCTCGTCGTCGGTGTTGCACAGCACCAGCGTGTAGCCGGCGCCGAAGCAGCGGTCTTCCACGATGCGCACGATCTCGGCGAAGTAGGGGTTCGAGCTGTTGGGAATCAGCATGCCCAGCGTCGAGGTGGTGTTGCTCTTGAGGCTGCGCGCCATTGCGTTGGGCACGTAGCCCAGTTCGCGGATCGCCAGCTCGACGCGCTCGCGCACCTTGGCGCTCACGTGGCGCGTGTCGTTGACGACGTGCGACACGGTGGTGACGGAAACGCCCGCCTGGAGTGCGACGTCCTTGATGGTGGCCATGGTTGTGTGGGTTCCTTGAGGCTCAGGCCAGTCGACGATCGGCCCGGCGCTGGCGCAGGGTGTCGATGATGACGGCCACCACGATCACCGCGCCCGTGATGATGCGCTTGCTCGGTTCGCTCGCGCCCACCTGCGCCAGGCCGGCCTCGAGCACCGCGATGATCAGCACGCCGAAGAAGGTGTTGACCACCGAGCCGCGCCCGCCCATGAGGCTGGTGCCGCCGATGACCACGGCCGCGATCACCTGCAGCTCGATGCCCACGCCCGCGTTCGGGTCGGCCGCTTCGAGGCGGGCCGACTGCATCAGGCCCGCGAGCCCGGCCAAGAGGCCGGTCACGGCGAACACGATGATGCGGATCGGCCGCGGGTCGATGCCCGCCAGGCGCATGGCTTCCTCGTTGGTGCCGATGCCCACGACATGGCGGCCGAACACGGAGCGCGTGAGCACCAGCTGCCCCACGGCCACCAGCGCCACGGCGAGCACGAAGGCGGCCGAGATGCCGCCGATCCACGGCGCGGCCAGGCCCGAGATGGCGTCGCCCACGTACTGCGTGCGCGAGTCGGTGACCAGGTAGGCGCCGCCGCGCACGGCTTCGAGCATGCCCAGCGAGACGATGAAGCTCGGCAGCCGCCAGGCGACCGACACCGCGCCCGTCACCGTGCCGCAGATGAGGCCGGTGGCCAGGCCCAGCAGGGCGGCCAGCGGCACCGAGAGCTTCCATTCGAGGATGGCGGCGGCCGTGACGGCCGCGCTCAGCGCGAGCACCGAGCCCACCGACAGGTCGATGCCCGCGATGATCAGCACGAAGGTCATGCCCACCGCCATCACGGCCAGCGCCGGGATCTCGTTGGCGATGGAGATGAAGGTTTCGCGCGTGAGGAAGTATTCGCTCATCGAGCCGAAGAGCGCGATCATGCCCAGCAGCACGACCGTGAGGCCCAGGTAGGTGCCGAGCTGGCCCTTGAGCGCGGACGGCGGCTTGCCGGTGGCGGCGGAAGCAGGAGAAGAGGGAGAGGCTGCGTTCATGGTCGTCAGGCGTCGGCGGAAGTCGGGGCGGATGCGGAAGGGGCGGAATCCGCCGGGGAACCGGGCACGCGGCCCGTGGCGTCGCTGAAGGCGGCGGCGAGCAGCGACTGTTCGCTCCATTCGCCGCGCTCGAACACCGCGACCAGCCGGCCGGCGCTCATCACGCCGATGCGGTCGCACATGGCCATCAGCTCGCGCAGGTCGCTGGACACCATCAGGAGCGCCTTGCCGGCGTCGGTCATGCGGTCCAGTTCGGCGTACAGGTCGGCGCGCGCGCCCACGTCCACGCCGCGCGTGGGTTCGTCCAGCAGCAGCACCTTGCATTCGCGGTGCAGCCAGCGCGCGAACACCACCTTCTGCTGGTTGCCGCCGCTGAGCGTGGACACGGGTTGTTCGATGCTGCGCGAGCGGATGCGCAGCAGCTCCACCAGCCGGCGCGCAATCTGCCGCTCCTTGGCGCGGCGCAGCCAGCCGGCATGCGAGATCGCGCCGAGGTCGCTCAGCGTGGCGTTGACGCGGATCGGCTGCGTGAGCAGCAGGCCCTGCGACTTGCGGTCTTCGGTCACGAGGCCGATGCCCGCGCGAATGGCTTGCATCGGCGAGCGCCAGCCCTTGCGCGCATGCCGCACGGGTTGTGCGGCGGGCGTGCCGTCGTGCAGCACGACCTCGCCGCGGTCGGCGCGGTCGGCGCCGAACAGCAGCCGCACGAGTTCGGTGCGGCCCGAGCCGACCAGCCCGGCCAGGCCCATGACTTCGCCCGCGCGCAGTTCGAGATCGACGTCGCGCACCACCTGCGCCCGGCCGATGCCGCGCGCGCTCAGCAGCACCGGGCCCGCCACGCGGCGCGCGCGGCCTTCGTGCTCGTGCACCGCACGCCCGACCATGCGCTGCACCAGTTCGGATTCGCGCACGCCGGCCATGGCGCGCACATCGACCAGCTTGCCGTCGCGCAGCACCGCCACGCGGTCGGCGATGCGCTGCAGCTCTTCGAGGCGGTGCGACACGTAGACGATCGCCACGCCGCGCAGCTTCAGCAGTTCGATCTGCTCGAAGAGGTGCGCGGTTTCGCGCGGCGTGAGCATGGCGGTGGGCTCGTCGAGCACCAGCACGCGCGTGTCGTCCTGCAGGTTGCGCGCAATCTCCACCATCTGCTGCTGGCCGATGCCCAGCCGCGCCACCGGCGTGGCCGGGTCGATGCCGTCCAGGCCGATCTTGGCGAGCTGGCGCTCGGCCAGCTCGTGCAGCGTGGCGCGGCGAATCCAGCCGCTCTTGTGCGGCAGGCGGTCGAGCAGCAGGTTCTCGGCCACCGACAGCGTGGTGACGAGGCCGAGTTCCTGCATGACCATGCGCACGCCCAGCCGCTCGGCATCGCGGCGCGAGGCCGGCGCGAAGGGCTGGCCATCGAGCAGCATGCCGCCGCGCGTGGGTTGCACCAGCCCACAGACGATCTTCGACAGCGTGCTCTTGCCCGCGCCGTTCTCGCCCGTGAGCGCGAGCACCTCGCCGGCGCGCAGTTCAAGAGAAACCCCGTCGAGCACCGGCGCCGCGTAGTCCTTGCCGACCGTGCTCAGTGCGAGCACGGCGGTGGGTAAGGGCGGATTCATGGCGGCGTCGGGTGCGGCAGTCAAAACGAGGTCTTCTTCTTTTTAGGGGGAGCGAAGCGGCTTACTTGGAGGACTTGGTGACGAGCACCACGTCGGTCTTCACTTCGGCCGGCATTTCCGATTGCTTCTTCTTGTCGGCGATGGCCTTCAGCGCGGTCTCGATGCCGAACACGGCCTGCTTGGCGGCGAACTGGTCGGCGGTGGCGAGCACGCGGCCGTCCTTCAGCATCGGCTTGATGGCGCCGATGTTGTCGTAGCCCACCACCAGCACCTTGCCGGTCTTGCCCGCGGCCTTGACGGCGGCCACGGCGCCCAGCGCCATGCTGTCGTTGCCGGCCAGCAGGGCCTTCAGGTCGGGGTGCTCGCGCATCATGCCGGCGGCCACGGTGTTGCCCTTGTCGATTTCCCACTGGCCCGACTGCACGCCGACCACGGTCATGCCGCCGGCCTTCATGGCGTCCTGGTAGCCCAGCGTGCGCTGCTGCGCATTGAAGGTGGTCGACACGCCTTCGATGATGCCGACCTTGTCGCCCGACTTCAGCTCCTTGGCGAGTGCGTCGCCCACCAGCTTGGCGCCGGCACGGTTGTCGGGGCCGACGAAGGGCACCTGGATGCCCTTTTCCTTCAGGGCGTCGGCGTCCAGCCGGTTGTCGATGTTCACGACCAGGATGCCCTTGTCGATGGCTGCCTTGATCACCGGCACCAGCGCCTTCGAATCGGCCGGCGCGATGACCAGCGCGTTGATCTTCTGCGCCACCATCTGCTCGACCATCTTGATCTGGGCGGCGGTGTCGGTCTCGTCCTTGATGCCGTTGGCCACCAGCGTGTACTGCGCGGGGTGGGCCTTCTGGTGCGCCTTGGCGCCGTCTTCCATGGTGCGGAAGAACTCGTTGGCCAGCGACTTCATGACCAGCGCGACCTTCGGCTTGTCCTGCGCGAAGGCGGGCGTTCCGGCGATGGCGCCCAGCAAGGTCAATGCGGCAGCGCTTTGCAGGGTACGGCGGGTGAACTTCATGGTGGATGTCTCCTGAAATGAGGGGTCAGAGCGGAACGCCGGTCTGTGCCGGGGGCCCCGATGTTAATCGAGGGAAACGTTTGCGCAAACGTTTGCCAGTCGGGTCAAACCCTGAGCCTTTCAGCCCTCGAAGCCGCTGCCAGAGGGCTTTCGGGCAGGGTCGGGCACGTCGGAAAACGCGCGCCGGCGTGGCGGGAAGGGCGCCCGACCCGGGGGAGAACCCGGTCAGCCTAAAATCGGGGGTTACCCAAGAGGACCTCCCATGAGTTTGCAATGCGGCATCGTCGGCCTGCCCAACGTCGGTAAATCCACCCTTTTCAATGCGTTGACCAAGGCCGGCATCGCAGCGGAAAACTATCCGTTCTGCACCATCGAGCCCAACGTGGGCGTGGTGGAAGTGCCCGATCCGCGGCTCGACCAGCTGAGCGAGATCGTCAAGCCCGAGCGCGTGGTGCCCGCCATCGTCGAGTTCGTCGACATCGCCGGCCTGGTGGCCGGTGCCAGCACCGGCGAAGGCCTGGGCAACAAGTTCCTGGCGCACATCCGCGAGACCGACGCCACCGTGAACGTGGTGCGCTGCTTCGACGACGAGAACGTGATCCACGTGGCCGGCAAGGTCGACCCGATCTCCGACATCGAGGTGATCCAGACCGAACTGTGCCTGGCCGACCTCGCCACGGTCGAGAAGGCGCTGCACCGTCACACCAAGGTGGCCCGCTCGGGCGACAAGGACGCGCAGAAGCTCGTCGGCCTGCTCGAACGCTGCCAGGCTGCGCTGAACGAGAACACGCCGGTGCGCGCGCTCGAGTTCACGAAGGAAGAGCTGCCGCTGGTGAAGAGCTTCACGCTCATCACCGCCAAGCCCGCGATGTTCGTCGGCAACGTGTCGGAAGACGGTTTCGAGAACAACCCCTACCTGGACCGTCTGCGCGAGTACGCCGCCAAGCAGGGCGCGCCCGTGGTCGCCATCTGCGCCAAGATCGAAGCCGACCTGGCCGAGATGGACGACGAAGACAAGAAGATGTTCCTGGCCGAAATCGGCCAGGAAGAGCCGGGCCTGAACCGACTGATCCGCGCGGCCTTCAAGCTGCTGGGCCTGCAGACCTACTTCACCGCCGGCGTGAAGGAAGTGCGCGCCTGGACCATCCACATCGGCGACACCGGCCCGCAGGCCGCCGGCGTGATCCACGGCGACTTCGAAAAGGGCTACATCCGCGCCCAGACCATCGCGTTCGACGACTACATCGCCTTCAAGGGCGAGCAAGGCGCGAAGGACGCGGGGAAGATGCGTTCGGAAGGCAAGGAATACGTTGTCAAGGATGGCGACGTGATGAACTTCCTGTTCAGCTCGTAATTGAGCTCGCCCCCAGGCTGCGCGCACTTCGTGTCGCTACGCCAACCCCCTACCGGGGGCAACACCTGAGGCCCGGCGAAGCCGGTTCCTCGGTGTTTCACGAAGGGGCTTCGCTGTCGCTTGCCTCGTCGATCAGTTGGTTTTCTGCTTGCCCCACACCACCGTGTCGTCCACCGCATAGGCCGCGCACGTCACCTTGCGTTCGGTGCAGCCTTTCAGATGCTCGGTCAGCGCGGCCGAGCTGGTGGCAGTGCCGAACTTCTGGTCGCTCGTGATCAGGAAGATGCGGGGCCGCGCCTGCAGCAGGAACTGGCGGTAGGCATTGCGCACCGGGGTCGGGTCGGCGCCGATGGGCGGCAGGGCTTGCAGGTCCGACAGCTCGGCGTGGCCGGAAGGCGCGGGTTCCCCGTTGGGGCCGAACACCACGCCGGTGGTCTTCAGCAGATCGCGCCATGTCGCCAGCTCCTTGGTCACGCGCTGCGGCAGTTCCATCACCCATTGCGCCGGATAGGCAAAGCCAAGGTTCGCGCCGCCGGGCGCCACGCTGTCGGTCACGCCGACCAGCCGGCCCTCGGTGTCGAACAACCCGCCGCCGCTGGAGCCTGAAGATACGGGCGCCGACGTTTGCACGATCGGCAGTTGCCCGGGCGCGCGCGGACGCAGCGCCGAGATCAGGCCCTCGCTCAGCGTGCGTTCGAGGCCATGCGGGCTGCCGACGGCGAACACGCGCTGGCCGACGCGCAACTCGGCGGCGGGCACGATCTGCACGGCGGGCAGCTGCAGCGGCGTTTCGCTCGTGAGCACGCACAGGTCGCGCGACGGGTCGGGGTCGCGCACGATGCGGGCGATGCGCAGCGTGGTCGGGCTCTGCTCCACGGTGACGGCGACCGCGCCGTCGACCACGTGGCAGGCCGTGGCCAGCGCGCCCGAGGTCACGGCCACCGCGCTGCCGATGGCGGTCTGGTTGTTGCCGCGTTCGCCCTTCACGGTCCAGACGGCGGGCGCGACCTTGCGGAACACCTCCTCGGGCGTGAGTGCCCAGGCCTGGCAGGCCGCAAGGCCGAGCCAGAGTCCGGCGATGAACAGCGAGATGCGGCGGCGCCGCGTGAAGTGAGGAGCCATCCGGGTCAGTGTAGGAAGCGGCCCTACGGTTTGCCGTAGGCGATGACGCTGTCGCAGCGGGCGCCTGAAGCCCGCACATGTTGTGGTTAGACTGCGCGCCCGCTGCATCCTCCGCCGGAAGGCTTTCATTTGCCATGCTCACTGTCCACCATCTGAACAACTCGCGCTCGCAACGTGTGCTCTGGCTGCTCGAAGAACTCGAGCTGCCCTACGAGATCGTCCACTACCAGCGCGACCCCAAGACCATGTTGGCGCCCGCTTCGCTGAAGGCCGTGCATCCGCTGGGCAAGTCGCCCGTGGTGACGACCGACGACGGCGCGACGCTGGCGGAATCGGGCGCGATCATCGAGTCGCTCATCGAGCGCTACGGCCAGGGCCGGCTCGCCCCCGCGCCGGGTTCGCCCGAAGCCTTGCGTTACCGCTACTGGCTGCACTTCGCCGAAGGCACGGCGATGTCGCCGCTGCTGCTCAAGCTGGTGTTCGACCGCATCGAGACGAGCAAGATGCCCTTCTTTGCCAAGCCGATCGCCAAGGCCATCGCGGCGAAGGCGAAGTCGGCCTTCATTCATCCGAACATCACGGGCCATCTGAATTTCATGGAGGCCGAACTCGGCCGCAGCGAGTGGTTCGCGGGCAATGAATTCACGGGCGCCGACATCCAGATGAGCTTCGTGGTCGAAGCCTCGCAGGCGCGCGGCGGGCTCGATGCGCGGCGGCCCAAGCTCATGGCCTACCTGGAGCGCATCCATGCGCGCCCGGCCTACAAGCGCGCGCTGGAGCGCGGTGGCCCCTACGAACTGCTGAGCTGAGTTTTTTCGACCGCGCGCTTCATGACGGGAAGACGTAAAGAAGCGCGTAGGTCATCGTCACGTAGCGCAGGAACTTGCCGATCGCCATGTAGCCCACGCAGGGCCAGAACGGCAGCTTGAGCCAGCCGGCGACCGCGCACAGCGGGTCGCCCACGATCGGCAGCCAGCTCAGCAGGCAGGCCTTCGGGCCCAGCCGCTCGAGCCAGCCGAGCACGCGCAGGTGGTGTTTCGAGTGCGAGTACTTGTCGGCCACCTTGTGCGCGCCGTAGCCCATCCACCAGTCGACCGCGCCGCCCAGCGTGTTGCCCACGGTGGCCACGGCGATGGCCTGCCAGAACATCTCGGGGTTGAGTTTCAGCAGGCCGAACAGGATCGGTTCGGAGCCCACCGGCAGCAGCGTGGCCGACACGAAGGCCGCGATGAACAGCGTCGAAAGTCCGTACTGGGGGAGCGCGAGGAGCGCCAGGAGTGCGTCGAGCCAGGCTTGCATAAGGTCGGCGAAGTATAGGCAGCGCTCACGTCGCAACCGCGTGGGAGAAGGCCCCGCGAAATACTGGTGTTTACGCCTGTGTCGCAAGCGCAAAAAGGCGTAAATCGTTTCAGTCGCTGAAATGCCACGTGGCTACAATCGTGCCTCATTTTTCAGCAGCCGACCCGCACAGCACTCCTTCCCATGACCTTGCAGATCGGCACCCACACGCTGGAAAACCGGCTGTTCGTCGCGCCCATGGCCGGCGTGACGGACCGGCCCTTCCGCATGCTGTGCCGCGAACTCGGCGCGGGCTATGCGGTCAGCGAGATGGTCACCTCGCGCAAGGAACTCTGGAACACGCTGAAGACCTCGCGGCGCGCCAACCACGACGGCGAGCCGGGCCCCATTGCGGTGCAGATTGCCGGCACCGACGCGGCCATGATGGCCGAGGCCGCGGTCTACAACATCGAGCGCGGCGCGCAGATCATCGACATCAACATGGGCTGCCCGGCCAAGAAGGTCTGCAACAAGTGGGCCGGCTCGGCGCTCATGCGCGACGAGCCGCTGGCGCTCGAGATCGTCCAGGCCGTGGTCGACGCGGCGCAACCATTCAACGTGCCGGTCACGCTCAAGATGCGCACCGGCTGGAGCGAAGACCACCGCAACGCGGTGAAGCTCGCACGCGATTTCGAATCGGCCGGCGTGCAGATGCTCACGGTGCACGGGCGCACGCGCGAGCAGGGCTACAAGGGCCACGCCGAGTACGACACCATCGCCGCCGTGAAGGCCGCGGTGCGCGTGCCGGTGGTGGCCAACGGCGACATCCGCTCACCCGAGAAGGCGCGCGACGTGCTCGCGGCCACGGGCGCCGACGCCGTGATGATCGGCCGCGCCGCGCAGGGCCGGCCGTGGATCTTCCGGGAGATCGCGCACTTCCTGGACACCGGCACCCACCTGGCGCCGCCGCTGGTGGCGGAGGTGCGCCGGCTGCTGCTCGACCACCTGGTGGAGCACTACGCGCTGTACGGCGAGTTCAGCGGCGTGCGCACGGCGCGCAAGCACATCGGCTGGTATGTGCGCGCGCTGCCCGATGGCGAGGCGTTCCGCGCACGGATGAACGCCATCGAAGACTGCGCCGGCCAGCTGCGCGCGGTCGACGACTATTTCCAGGGGCTTGCGGACCGCATGGACCGCATGCCCGCCCCGACGGCAGACGAGGAGCCGGCGGGAGAAGAGGAGACGGCCTGCGCCGTCGATTGAGCGAAGAGAAAAAGAGAAGAAGCAATGAGCAAGAAACACATCGAGGACTGCGTTCGCAGCAGTCTGGACAGCTACTTTCGCGATCTGCGGGGCACCGAACCCGACGGCATGTACGAGATGCTCGTGCGCGTGGTCGAGAAACCCCTGCTCGACGTCGTCATGACGCGCGCCGAAGGCAACCAGTCCCGGGCCGCCCAATGGCTGGGCCTGAACCGCAACACGCTCCGCAAGAAATTGGTCGAGCACAAACTTTTGAAATAACTCCACGGCATATCCCATGGCTCAGACCGCACTCCTTTCCGTTTCCGACAAGACCGGCATCCTTGAATTCGCGCAGGCCCTGCATGGCCTGGGCGTCAAGCTGCTGTCCACCGGCGGCACCGCCAAGCTGCTGGCCGACGCCGGCCTGCCGGTGACCGAAGTTGCCGACCACACCGGCTTTCCCGAAATGCTCGACGGCCGCGTGAAGACGCTGCACCCGAAGATCCACGGCGGCCTGCTGGCGCGCCGCGACCTGCCCGCGCACGTTGCCGCCATCAAAGAGCACGGCATCGACACCATCGACCTGCTGGTGGTCAACCTGTACCCGTTCGAAGCCACCGTGGCCAAGCCCGGCTGCACGCTCGAGGACGCCATCGAGAACATCGACATCGGCGGCCCGGCCATGGTGCGCAGCGCCGCCAAGAACTGGAAGGACGTGGGCGTGCTCACCGACGCCTCGCAGTACGCCGTGGCGCTGGCCGAGCTCAAGGCCGACGGCAAGCTCAGCGACAAGACCAAGTTCGCGTTCTCGGTGGCCGCGTTCAACCGCATCGCCGACTACGACGGCGCGATCAGCGACTACCTCTCGGCCATCGACTTCGACGCCAGCATCGGCCAGCCCGCGCCCACGCGCTCGCTGTTCCCCGCGCAGAGCAACGGCCGTTTCGTGAAGGTGCAGGACCTGCGCTACGGCGAGAACCCGCACCAGCAGGCTGCGTTCTACCGCGACCTGTATCCGGCGCCCGGTTCGCTCGTGTCGGCCAAGCAGCTACAGGGCAAGGAGCTCAGCTACAACAACATCGCCGACGCCGATGCCGCGTGGGAATGCGTCAAGAGCTTCGACGTGCCCGCCTGCGTGATCGTCAAGCACGCCAACCCCTGCGGCGTGGCCGTGGGCGCCGACGCGCTCGAGGCCTACAGCAAGGCCTTCAAGACCGACCCGACCTCGGCCTTCGGCGGCATCATCGCCTTCAACCGCCCGGTCGACCTGGCCACCGCGCAGGCCGTCAACAAGCAGTTCGTCGAAGTGCTGATGGCACCGGGCTACACGCCCGAAGCGCTGGAAGTGTTTCAGGCCACCAAGGCCAAGCTCAACGTGCGCGTGCTCGAGATCGCGCTGCCCCAGGGTGGTGCCACCGACTGGGACAACGGCCGCAACGCGATGGACGTCAAGCGCGTCGGCTCGGGCCTCTTGATCCAGACCGCCGACAACCACGAGCTGGCGCTGGCTGACCTCAAGGTGGTCAGCAAGAAGCAGCCCACGCCGCAGCAGCTGCAGGACCTGCTGTTCGCCTGGAAGGTCGCGAAGTACGTCAAGAGCAACGCGATCGTGTTCTGCGCCGACGGCATGACCATGGGCGTGGGCGCCGGCCAGATGAGCCGCCTCGACTCCGCGCGCATCGCCAGCATCAAGGCCGAGCACGCGGGCCTGTCGCTCAAGGACACGGCCGTGGCGAGCGACGCCTTCTTTCCGTTCCGCGACGGCCTCGACGTGGTGGTGGACGCGGGCGCGGGCTGCGTCATCCAGCCGGGTGGCTCGATGCGCGACCAGGAAGTGATCGACGCGGCCGACGAGCGCGGCGTGGTGATGGTGTTCTCGGGCGTGCGCCACTTCCGGCACTGAGCCTGCGGCCCTGCGGGGCCTGCCCGAACAAGGCCAGGGTCGCTCACGCGGCCCTGGCCTTTTTTGTGGCCGCTACTCGTGCGTGCCGAAGCGGTACTTGAGCTGGAAGCTGATCGCGCCGTAGAGGCGGTTCCTGATCGTCGGCACGTAGGCGATGTTCAGGCCCCAGTTCTTGCCCTCGATGGCGGCCGTCGGAATGATGGCCGGAAACCAGTTGCCGTTGCGATAGTCCGGGTAGCCGTCGAAGCCGCCCACCACCGCGCCGAACTTCACGCCGTAGAACTCGAAGGGCAGGATGTACAGGCCGACGTAGTGCGACTGGCGCCGGTTGCTGTTGTGGAAGGTGCCGGCCGTGACGCGGTAGGTGTCGTTCAGGGGGTACTCGAAGCCCAGGCCCGGGTTGGCGTTTTCCAGGCCCTTGCCGCTGTCGAAGTGGGCCGAGTAGAAGCCGGGGTTGACCCAGATGTTCTTCGGCTCGAAGGACTGCGCCAGCGCGAGGCCGGGCAAAAGAAGGGCACTCAGCAGCGGCAGCATGCGCAAGGGGGTCATGGGCGGGGCATCCTGAAATTGGTCTGTCTCGCGGCTTCGATGGTGGCTGCGATGACGGCTTCCCTTGGGTCTGCGCGCGGGGGCACGGCCCCGCGAACGCCGGCGCAATATACACGCGGCGATCGCGAAAACGATGACATCGCTCAGGCGGGCCGCGCCAGGTACTTGCGAAACAGCTCGGCCAGCCGCAGCGCCGCCAGCGACAGCGGCTTGCCGCGCGGCGAGACGATGCCCAGCTCCAGCGGCGGCACCGGCATCGCGAGCGGCACGCGCTCCACCAGATCGGCATACGGCGGCATGGTGAGCATGCCGGCCGGCCCGACCATCAGCGCGTCGCTGCGGGTCAGCAGGCCCCAGCTCACGCCGAACGACGCCACCTCGATGCGGTGCTCCGGCAGCGGCAGGCCCTGCGCGGCGTACTGCTCGAGCAAGAAGGTGTGCTGGCTGCCCGGCGCCAGGTGCATCAGCCATTCGGCGCCCGCCACTTCTTCCCAGCGGGTGGCGCGGTTCAGCGGATGGCCGCGCCGGCAGAGCACCGCCATCTCGATCATGTCGAGCCGTTCGAACGCGAAGTCGGCGTCGAGCGCCGCGGCGACCGGGCCCGCCACCGCGAAGTCGATCGTGCCTTCGCGCAGCAGCGGCAGCACCTGGGGAATCAGGCCGTCGAAGAGTTTGAGCTGCGCATGCGGCATCGCCTTGCGGAAGGCGCGCACCACCTCGGGCAGCACGCCCAGGAACACCATCGGCGTCACCGCGACGGCCACGCGCCCGTGCTGGCTGCCCTGCAGGATGCGGATGTCCTGGCGCGCGAGTTCGAGCTGCTGGTGCGCCAGCCGCGCGCGCACGGTGAGCTGGCGGCCGCACTCGGTGAACTCGATGCCGCGCGAGCTGCGCAGCACCAGTTGGGCGTCGACCTCGGCCTCGAGTTCGCGGATCGCCTTGGTCACGGCCGCCTGGCTCAGGTGCAGGCTGCGCGCGGCGGCGCGGATGCTGCCGGTGTCGGCCAGCCGCAGCCAGGCCTTGAGCTGGTGGTCCTTCATGCGGCGCATTCTGCCGCCCGGCGCCACCGGGTGATCCCCAGACAAACGCAGGTTGTCATCGCGACAAGCGATTGTCTTTTCCGGCGCGCGGCCGATTTCTAGACTTTGCGCACCGGTCGTCTCATGGTGAGCGGCGGGACTCTCACAGGAGATCGCTTCGTGCCTGCACTGTCATTCGCGTGGACCCGCCGCACCGTCCTGGCCGGGCTGGCCGCCGTTGCCCTGGGCGCCTCGATGGGCGCCTCGGCCCAGTTTCCCGAGCGTCCGCTGAAATTCATCGTGCCCTACGCCGCCGGGTCGGGCGTGGACGTGGCGGTGCGGCCCGTGGCCGATGCGATGGGCCGCGAGCTGGGCCAGGCCCTGGCGGTGGACAACCGCCCCAGCGCCGGCGGCATCGTCGGCACGCAGGCGCTGGCCACCTCCGCGCCGGACGGCTACACGGTCGGCTACGGCAACCTCGTCACGCTGAGCATCAACCCGGCCTTCTTCTCGAAGCTGCCCTACGCGCCCGAGAAAGACCTGGTGCCGGTCGGCCTGATCTCGAGCAACGCCTACGTGCTGATCGTGCGCAAGGACCTGCCGGTGCGCAACCTGCAGGAGCTCATCGCCTACGGGCGCGAGCATCCCGGCAAGCTCTCGGCCGGCTCGCCCGGCATCGGCAGCGCGGGCCACCTGACCGGCGAGCTGCTCAAGGCCGAGACCGGACTGACGATGGTGCAGGTGCCCTACAAGACCGGCACGCAGGCGGTCGGCGACATGGTCAACGGCCAGCTCGACGTGACCATCGAGAACATCTCGGCGGTGCTGCCGTTCATCCAGCAGGGCCGGGTCAAGGCGATCGCCGTGACCAGCGCCAAGCGCGCCGGCGTGCTGCCCGAGGTGGCGACGGTGGCCGAGAGCGGCGTGCCCGGTTTCGAGGTGGTGGCCTGGGGCGCACTGATGGCGCCGGCGGGCACGCCGCGCAAGACGGTCGACCGGCTCAACACCGCATTGCGCACCGCGCTGGCCGACCCGGCCGTGGTGCGCGCCAACGCCGCGCTGTCGATCGAGGCGCTGCCTTCGAGTCCCGAGGAACTCAGCGCGCTGATGAAGCGCGAGAAGCCGCGCTGGGCCGACGCCGTGCGGCGCGCGGGTGTCAAGGGCGACTGACGCGCGGCCGATCGATCGATTTCAATTTTCCCAAGGAGACAACGCATGCAACTCTGGCAACTGGAAGCCGCCGACCTGGCGCAGCGCATCAAGGCACGCGAGGTCTCGTGCGTCGAAGCGGTGCGCAGCAGCCTGGCGCGCCTGGAGGCCGTCAACCCGCGGGTGAACGCGGTGGTCGATGGCTGCGCCGACGAGGCCCTCGGCGCGGCGGCGCAGGCCGATGCCGTGCTCGCGAAGGGCGAGGCGACCGGGCCACTGCACGGCGTGCCGGTCACCATCAAGGTCAACGTCGACCAGCGCGGGCATGCCACCACCAACGGGGTGGAGGCCTACCGCAGCGTCGTGGCGAAGGACGACAGCCCGGTGGTCGCGAACCTGCAGCGCGCCGGCGCGATCGTGGTCGGCCGCACCAACACGCCCGCGTTCTCGATGCGCTGGTTCACCGACAACGCGGCCCACGGGCGCACGCTGAATCCGTACAACGCCGACGTCACGCCGGGCGGTTCAAGCGGCGGCGCGGCGGCGGCGGTCGCGGTCGGCATCGGCGCCATCGCGCACGGCAACGACCAGGGCGGATCGATCCGCTACCCGGCCTATGCCTGCGGCGTGTACGGCCTGCGCCCGAGCTTCGGGCGCGTGCCGGCCTTCAACCCGTCAGGGGCGGGCGAGCGGCCGATGGTGGTCCAGCTCACGTCGGTACAGGGGCCGCTGGCGCGCAGCGTGCGCGACCTGCGGCTGGCCTTCGCCGCGATGGCGCAACGCGATGTGCGCGATCCGTGGTGGGCGCCCGCGCCGCTGGAGTCGGCCCCGTCGAGCAGCCCCGTCAGCGTGGCGCTGTGCACCGAGCTGCCCGGCTACGCCTGCGACCCCGAAGTGGCCGATGCGTTGCAGCGCGCCGCACGCCGGCTGGAGCGCGCCGGCTACCGTGTCGAGCCTGCGCAGCCGCCGCGCCTGCGCGAGACGGCCGACCTCTGGCTGTCGCTGACGATGGCCGACAGCCGGCTGCTGGTGGAAGAGGCACTGATGCGCGACGGCGACGACACCATCCGCCAGGCCTATCGCGCCATGGACGCGCACGCGCCGCAGTTCGACACGGTGAGCTACATGCGCGCCCTGGCCGCGCGCACCGGGCTGATGCGCGAATGGGCGCTGTTCCTGCAGCGCCATCCGCTGCTGCTGATGCCGGTGTCGTGGCGCCATCCGTTCCCGGTCGACGCCGACCAGCGCGGCAGCGCCGCGATGCGGGAGATCCTGGATGCGCAGAGCCCGCTGCTGTCCACCGCGATCCTGGGATTGCCGGGGCTGTCGGTGCCCATGGGCTTGCGCCACGGGCTGCCCACGGGCGTGCAGCTCGTGAGCGACCGCTTCCGCGAAGACCTCTGTCTGGCCGCGGCCGAAGTGCTCGAAGCCGAGGCCGAGGCCGGGCCGGTGGCGGCGATCGACCCCGCCTGAGCGGGGAGGGCGCGCGTCAGCGCTTACTGAAGATGTCGCGCGCCGCCTCGATGGTGGCCGCGATGTCGTCCTCGCTGTGCGCGGCGCTCACGAAGCCTGCTTCATAGAGTGCCGGCGCGATGTACACGCCGCGATCGAGCAGCCCGTGGAACAGCGCGTTGAACTGCGCGTTGTCGGTGGTCATCACCGTCGCGTAGTTCTGCGGCAGTTCGTTCATCAGGAAGAAGCCGAACATGCCGCCTTCGCTGTCGGCGTTGAAGGGCTGGCCCTCGGCGGCCGCGGCGGCCTTCAGGCCGTCGACCAGTGTGCGGGTCTTCTTGGCCAGTGCTTCGTAGAAGCCGGGCTTCGAGATTTCCTTCAGCGTGGCCAGGCCGCAGGCGGTGGCCACCGGGTTGCCCGACAGCGTGCCGGCCTGGTAGACCGGGCCCAGCGGCGCGAGCTGTTCCATGATGGCGCGCGGGCCACCGAAGGCCGCCAGCGGCATGCCGCCGCCGATCACCTTGCCGAGCACCGTGAGGTCGGGCGTGATGCCCAGCACGCCTTGCGCGCCGTGCAGGCCGACGCGGAAGCCCGTCATCACCTCGTCGAAGATCAGCAGCGCGCCGTGCTGCGTGCACAGCTCGCGGCAGCGCTTGGCGAATTCGGGCGTGGCGCGCACGAAGTTCATGTTGCCGGCGATCGCCTCGATCATCAGGCAGGCGATGTCCTTGCCGTGCAGCGCGAAGGCCTCTTCGAGCTGCTGCAGGTTGTTGTACTCGAGCACCAGCGTGTGCTGCACCACTTCGGGCGGCACGCCGGCCGAGGTCGGGTTGCCGAAGGTGGCGAGGCCGGAGCCGGCCTTCACCAGCAGCGCGTCGGCATGGCCGTGGTAGCAGCCTTCGAACTTGACGATGGTCTTGCGGCCGGTGGCGCCGCGCGCCAGGCGCAGTGCGCTCATCGCGGCCTCGGTGCCCGAGCTCACGAGGCGCACCATTTCCATCGACGGCACCAGGGCCAGGATGGCTTCGGCCAGCTCGATCTCGCGCTCGGTCGGCGCGCCGTACGAGAAGCCTTCGAGCACGGCTTTCTGCACCGCCTCGACCACGGCGGGGTGGCCGTGGCCCAGGATCATCGGACCCCAGGAGCCGATGTAGTCGATGTAGCGCTTGTCGTTGGCGTCCCAGAAATAGGCGCCTTGCGCGCGCTGGATGAAACGGGGCGTGCCGCCGACGGCCTTGAAGGCGCGCACGGGCGAGTTCACGCCGCCGGGGATCACGGCGCGGGCGCGCTCGAAAAGAAGGTCGTTCTGGTCAGTCATCAGTGTCGCGTGTCGTGCGGGGGTAAAGCGAAATCGGGGGGAGTGTCGGGCGCGTCGTCATCGTCTTCGTCGTCCTCGGGCTCGGCCCAGAACAGACGGTCGGGCAGCACGTGGCCCATGCCGGGGCGAAAGCCCGCGTCGAGGCAGCGGTCCATGTAAGCGAGCGCTTCGGTCGTGGCGGCCACGAGGTCGGTGCCGCTGGCGAGCAGGGCAGCGAGCGCGGCCGAGAGCGTGTCGCCGGCGCCGGCGAAGACGGCTTCGAGCCGTTCGTACTTCTCGCTGGCCAGCACCGACTGCGGCGAGGCCAGCACGTTGTCGATGAACTGGTCGGGCAAGACCATGCCGGTGACTAGGGTGTAGGGCACGCCGAACTCGCCGGCGGCTTTGGCGATGTCGCGCGCGCCGGGCGGGCGCTCGCCGCTCCAGTCGGGCAGCAGCCAGCGCCACAGGGTGCTGTGGTTTCCAACCAACACCGTGGTCTGGGGCAGCACGAGGTCGCGGAAAGCGTCGAGATAGGCCTCGATGAGGTTCTCGTCCCACCACGACAGGTTGGGCATGTAGGCCACCACGGGCACGTCGGGATAGTCGGCGGCGGTCTCCGCGATGGTGCTCAGCGCCTCGGGGGTGCCGGCAAAGCCCACCTTGATCAGCTGGACCTCGACGTCTTCCAGGATGGCGCGCGCCTGCTCGGCCACGGCCTCTTCCTCGAAGGCGAAGTGGTCGAAGATCTCGGCCGTGTCGCGCGCATAGGCGCCCGTCACCACCGGCAGGATGTGAGCGCCCACCGATCCCATGGCCAGGGCGTCGGCGCCCAGGCCGCCCGCGCCGCTCGGATCGCTGGCATTGAACACCAGCACGCAGGGGGGATTCAGGTCGCGTTCGCTCAGCGCCTCGTCGTCCTGCGAGGGGTCGTTAAGATTGCCCGGTTTGCGGGCGGTCTCGTCTGGATGTAAGTAGATGGTCATACGCCTAGCGAAATCCCCTGGATGGTGGCATAGGCGCGACGTTTACGGTCTGCCAGTGAGATACGCATAGATACACTCGTTGCATTTAATGAACAAGGACTTTAAGCTCCGATGAACACGAAAACTTGGATGTGCCTGATTTGTGGGTGGATCTATGACGAAGCGGTTGGTGTACCGGAAGACGGCATCGCGGCAGGCACGGCCTGGGCCGATGTGCCGATGAACTGGACCTGTCCTGAGTGCGGTGCGCGCAAGGAAGACTTCGAAATGGTTGAGATCTGACAAGCATGGCATAGGGCTACGCGATCTGCGTCGATGTTCGGCGCGGCGGGCATCCAAGTCTCATGAGCAGGAGCGTTTGCAATGGGCCCGAATGGATCTGGTTACAAGGTGCTGGTCATCGATGACAGCAACACCATCCGGCGCAGTGCCGAGATTTTTCTGAAGCAGGGTGGGCACGAGGTTCTTCTCGCGGAAGACGGCTTCGACGCGCTCTCCAAGGTTAACGACCACAAGCCTCACCTGATTTTCTGCGACATCCTGATGCCTCGCCTCGACGGCTATCAGACCTGCGCCATCATCAAGCGCAACGCGCATTTCTCCAATGTCCCGGTCGTCATGCTGTCTTCGAAAGATGGCGTATTCGACAAGGCCCGCGGCCGCATGGTCGGGTCCCAGGACTATCTCACCAAGCCATTCACCAAAGACCAGCTGCTGCAGGCCGTGCAGCAGTTTGGCATTGTTCAACAGGAAGTGCAGTAATGCCCATTCGAAAAATCCTCGTCGTCGACGACTCCAAGACGGAACTGGTGTTCCTGACCGACCTCCTCCAGAAGAACGGTTTCTCCGTGAAGACGGCCGAAAACGCCGACGACGCGATGCGCCGCCTCGAGGAAGACCACCCCGACCTGATCCTCATGGACGTGGTCATGCCCGGCCAGAACGGCTTCCAGCTCACGCGCGCCATCGCCCGCGACCCGAAGTACGCGGCCATCCCGATCATCCTGTGCACCAGCAAGAACCAGGAAACCGATCGTGTCTGGGGCATGCGCCAGGGCGCACGCGACTACATCGTGAAGCCGGTCAACGCGGCCGATCTGATGTCCAAGATCAGCGCGCTCGCCTGAGCGGGAACCTGCGCACTCCATGGCGAATCGCGACGCGCTGCGCGCCTTCCAGTCCCGGCTTGCGAGCCGCCTCCAGGCCGCGCGCACCACAGGCGTGGCCGCGAGCTGGCTGGCGGTCGAGGCGGGCGAGGGCAAGTACCTCTTTCCGCTGGCGCACGCCGGCGAAATCTTTCCCTGGACGCCGCCCCAGCCCGTGCCCTACACGGAGCCCTGGTTCCTCGGCGTCGCCAACCTGCGCGGCGGCCTGTACGGCGTCGTGCAGCTGTCGGCGTTTGCGTCCGGTGCGCCGGGCGCCCCCGCCGCCACCGAGGCGGCACGCATCCAATCGCGGCTCGTGGCATTCAACGAGCTGCTCGAAGTCAACTGCGCTTTGCTGGTCGATCGACTGGCGGGGTTGCGGGGTGCGGAGGCCTTCACGGCCGCCGACGCCCCGGGCGCAGAGGCCCCGGCCTGGCACGGGCATCTGTACACCGACGCAGCAGGAGAGCGCTGGCAGGAAGTCAACCTGCAGGCGCTTTCGCAGCAACCCCAGTTTTTGAGTATTGGTGCGTAGTGCTTCGGCACATGGCACTGGCAACCACCTGAAGGACCGACCGTGAGCTCGATCGCCGACAAGTTCAAGAAATTACTCCCCGCGACCAACGGGAACGACAAGGCCCGCGTCGACGGCTCCGGTTCGATATCGCTCGACGATGTCGACACGGTTCAGGTTCCGGACGAAAAAACGATCCGCCTCGCCAAGAAGGGCGAGGGGGCATCCGCCGCCACAGCCGACACCGGCTTCGGCGGCATCGACGCGCTGGGCGACCCGGCGTCCGTCGAAGCCGCCAACGCGGCCACGCTCGAAGCGGTGCCGCTGGCCCCCGCCGCGGGCGGCGGCATGGGCGCCAACCCCGCCAAGCAGCAGCGCGTGCTGGCGATCATGCTGGCCATCGTGGTGCTGGCGCTGTTGCTGGTGGCCGGCTCCGCCATCCTTCGCGCGGAACGCCTGGCGCAGCAGGTGGCGGCCACCGGCCAGTCGCTGATGCAGTCGCAGCGCCTGGCCAAGTCGATCTCGCAGGCCCTCGTCGGCAGCGCCTCGGCGTTCGTCGAAGTGAAGGACAGCGCCGACGACCTCTCGCGCCGCGTGCAGGGCCTGACCAACGGCGACGACGCCTTGCGCCTGGAAGCCGTCGGCAACCAGTACGACGAGGAGATGAACAAGATCAACCCGCTGGTCGCCCGCGCCGACACCAGCGCCAAGGCCGTGCTGGCCCAGCGCCAGATCCTGACGCAGGTGGGTGCCGCCTTGCGCGACATCAACCAGCAGTCGTCCACGCTGCTCGAAATGACGGAAACCGTCGCGTCGCTGAAGATGCAGCAGAACGCCACGCTGCCCGAGATCTCGGCCGCCGGCCAGCTCGTGATGCTGACGCAGCGCATCGGCAAGTCGACCAACGAGTTCTTCACGGTCGAGGGTGTGAACCCCGACGCCGTGTTCCTGCTGGGCAAGGACCTGAACACCTTCCAGGAAACCACCCGCGGCCTGCTCGACGGCAACGCGCAGCAGCGCTTCCCCGGCTCGAAAGACCCGCAGACCCGCCAGCAGCTCGAAGCCATCCTGAAGACCTACGAGCAGATGCGCACACAGGCTTCCGCCATTCTGGGCAACCTGCAAGGTCTGGTGGCCGCGCGCGAAGCGCAGGCGTCCATCCTGACCGACAGCGAGCCGCTGCGTAAGTCGCTGGGCGAACTGCAAGAGAAGCTGTCCGCACGTACCGGCCTGGGCGCCGGGACCATCGTGCTGCTGTTCGTGCTGTCGCTGGCCGCCCTGGCTCTGGCCGGCGCCATCGGTTTCGTGCAGGTGCGCGAAGGCCGCGAACGTGCCGCCGTCGCCGAACGCGAGCGTCTGGCTGCCGAGCAGGCGTCCGAAGAAGCCGGCCGCGTGAACAACGCCAACCAGGCCGCCATTCTTCGCCTGATGAACGAACTGCAAACGGTGGCCGAAGGCGACCTGACGCAGGAAGCGACCGTGACCGAGGACATCACCGGCGCCATCGCCGACTCGGTGAACTACACGGTGGAAGAACTGCGCTTGCTGGTGGGCAACGTGCAGAACACGGCGACCCGCGTGGCGCAAACGACGTCGCAGGTGGAAAACACCTCGACCGAACTGCTCGCCGCCTCGACCGAACAGCTGCGCGAAATTCGTGAAACCGGCCAGTCGGTGCTGACCATGGCCGAGCGAATCAACGGCGTGTCCTCGCAAGCGCAAGAGTCCGCCACGGTGGCGCGCCAGTCGCTGCAAGCCGCATCGTCGGGTCTGCAGGCCGTGCAGAACGCCATCGGCGGTATGAACTCCATCCGCGACCAGATCCAGGAAACCTCCAAGCGGATCAAGCGCCTGGGCGAATCGTCGCAGGAGATTGGCGAAATCACCGAGCTGATCTCGGACATTACCGAACAGACGAACGTGCTGGCCCTGAACGCCGCCATTCAGGCGGCATCCGCCGGTGAAGCCGGCCGGGGCTTCTCGGTGGTGGCGGAAGAAGTTCAGCGACTGGCCGAACGCTCCGCAGACGCCACGCGCCAGATCTCGGCGCTGGTGAAGGCGATTCAGACCGACACGCAGGACGCGGTGGGCGCCATGGAGCGTTCCACGCAGGGTGTGGTCGAAGGGGCCAAGCTGTCCGACAACGCGGGTACCGCGCTGTCCGAGATCGACCGCGTGTCGCGCCGACTCGCTGACCTCATCGAGCAGATTTCGCAGTCCGCCTCCCGCGAGGCCGATTCGGCCAACGTGGTGGCCGCCAACATCCAGCACATTTTTGCGGTGACGGAACAGACCGGAGAAGGCACGCGGACCACGGCCCAGCAGGTGCGCGAGCTCTCGCAGATGGCCGAAGAACTGCGTCGCTCGGTGGCCCGTTTCAAGATCGCGTGACAACAGATAGATAAGAACGGCGAGCAACCACGTGTCGATTCAAACCCCTGCCACGGCCCCCCTCGCCGGCAACATGCCGGCCACCGAAGACCTCGGGCCGCTGGCCTGGGTGCTGGGAGAAATCCAGAAGTCCCTCGACGGTGTCGGCAAGTCGCTGCGGCGTTTCGTGCGCGACGTGGGCAGTGCCACGGAGCCCGAGAGCGGTCCGCTGCAGATGGCCCGCCAGCAACTGCACCAGGCCGTCGGCGCGCTGCAGATGGTCGGCCACAGCTCGCCCGCCCTGGTGCTCGGCACCATCGAATTCGCGGTGCAGGGCTTCATCGCCGAACCGCAGCGCTGTACCGAGAGTGCCGTGCACAAGATCGAGCGTGCCGGCTTTGCCGTCACCGATTTCCTCAGCGCACTGCTGGCCGGCAAGGCCGTGTCGTCGGTGGCGCTGTTCCCGCAGTACCGCGACGTGCTGGAGCTGGGCGGCAATGAGCGCGTCCATCCGGCGGACCTGTGGAGCACGGCGTGGCGCTGGGTCGAGGTCAAGCCAGCCCTCACGCAAGCCGCGCTCGCTTATGACCCGGCCGTGCGTTCGCGGCTCGACCGCGAGGTGCTGCAGCTGGTCAAGAGTGGCGACGCGCAGGCCGCGCGACGGCTGCATGCGCTGTGCCTGGGGCTCGGGCGCGGTGCGCTGCTGCCGCGCGTCGCGAGCTTCTGGACGCTGGCCGCGGGCTTCTTCGAAGCCCTCGCGCTGGGCCTGATTCCCGCCGACACCTACGTCAAGCGCGCCGCCTCGCGCGTGCTGCTGCAGTACGCCACGCTGGCGCGCGGCGACAGCGTGGTGTCCGACCGCCTCGGCCAGGACCTGCTCTTCTTCTGCGCCCAGGCTGTGCCCGGCGCACAGGACGACGCCGCCACGCTGCGCACCGTGCGCAGCGCCTGGGGCGTGACGCAGGAACCGCGCGTCGACTACACCGTGGTGCAGTTCGGCCGCTTCGACCCGCTGGTGCTCTCGCAGGCGCGCAAGCGCATCGAGACCGCCAAGGAAATGTGGTCGGCGCTCTCGGGCGGCGACATCACGCGCACGCGGCAGGTGGCCGACACCTTCGCGCAGCTCGGCGAATCGCTGCTGAAGCTGCACCCGCCGAGCCAGCCGATGGTGCAGGCGCTGACGCACGCCGTGGACGCCTCGGTGCGTTCCGGCCAGCCGCCCGACACCGAACTGGCGATGGAAGTCGCCACCTCGGTGCTCTACCTCGAAGCCGCGCTCGAAGACCTCGACCCCAGCGACCCGCAGCTCACGGCCCGCACGCTGCAGCTGGCCGGCCGCATCGAGCGCGTGCGCGACGGCGGCCGCTCCGAGCCGCTCGAGCCGTGGATGGAGGACCTGTACCGCCGCGTCAGCGACCGCCAGACCATGGGCACCGTGGTCGACGAGCTGCGCAGCCACCTGAGCGAACTCGAGAAGTCGCTCGACCAGTATTTCCGCCGCCCGGCCGAAAAGCCGCTGCTGCGCACCGTGCCCACGCAGCTCATGCAGATGCGCGGCGTGTTCTCGGTGCTGGGGCTCGAGCAGGCCGCGCACACCGTGCAACGCATGCGCGACGACGTCGAGCAGATGCTGCAGGTCAACCGCTCGCCCGTCGAGGAAATGGCCACCTTCGACGCGCTCGGCAACAACCTGGGCGCGCTCGGTTTCCTCATCGACATGCTGGGCTACCAGCCCGCGCTGGCCAAGCGCCTGTTCGTGTTCGACGCCGAAGCGGGCGAACTCAAGCCGCTGATGGGCCGCCAGGCCATCGATGCCGCGGCCCCGGCCGAAGGCGCTGCCGCACCGGCCGCCGAGCCCGTGCTCAGCATCGAGGAAGTCGACGCGCAGATCGCCTCCAAGCTCGCCGCATTGGCCACGCCCAACCGCAAGACCAAGCCGTCGCCGCTGGAGGAGTTCAGCCGCAAGGCCGAGAGCTGGACCACCAAGATCACGGGCCCGTCGGCGCTGCCCGACACCGAGGTCACCGAGCTCGAAGAAGACGACCTGCAGAACATCTTCCTGGACGAAGCCCGCGAAGTGGTGGGCAACGGCCTGGCCGCCATCGCCGCGCTCGGCAACCGTCCCGGCGACACCGAAGAACTCACCATCCTGCGCCGTGCGTTCCACACGCTCAAGGGCAGCTCGCGCATGGTCGGCCTCACCGACTTCGGCGATGCCGCCTGGTCGCTCGAGCAGGTGCTCAACACGTGGCTGGCCGACCAGCGCGATGCCACGCCCGAGCTGCTGTCGAGCACCGAGCGCATGCTCCGCGATTTCAGCCAGTGGGTCGAAGCCATCGCCGCCGGCGATGCGGGCACCTGGCACTCGGCACCGTTCAGCCGCGTGGCCAATGCGCTGCTGGCCGGCGAGCCCGTGCCCGCACCGGTGCGCGTGGCCGACGCCGAAGCGCTCGCGGTGGCCGCGCGCCACATCGCCGCGGAGCCGGCGCCGATTGCACTGCCGGAGCTGCCTGAGCTCCCCGACCTGTCGCTGACGCCGCAAGATGTCGCAGTCCCTGACGCCACGTTGGACTTCTCCGATTGGCAGCAGGCGCAAGAAGCGCCACACGCACCGACCAAGCCTGTCACACCCGAGCCCGACGACGATTTCGCCTCCACCGACTTCCTCGACTTCGAAGGCAAGCAGAGCACCGCGCCCGCACCGCTCGACGTGCTGCCCAGCGGCGACGAGTTCGATTTCCTCGCGCCCCCGAAGACGCATGCACCGGCCGAGCCTGCCGTGTCGCACGCCGAACCCGAGCCCGTCCCGGAAATCGAAGCGACGGTGCCGACCGCATCGGGCCTGCCCGATCTCGAATGGGCGCCGGAGCCGCTGCCGCTGGCTGCTGCTGAGCCTGTCGCCGAGACGGTGGCACCTGTCGAGGTCATCGAAGCGGCCGAAGAACTGCCGGCGCTGGAAGTGCCGGCTGAACTGCAGCCGGAACCTGTGTCGGCGGCCATCGAAGTTGCCCCCGAGGCCCCCGCTGTCGTCGAAGAGCTGCCAGCCGCCGTCGTGACCGAACCGGAACCCGTGTCGGAGCCCGAGCCCGTGCTGGCCGAGGCGGTTCCCGAGCCCGAGTCTTCCATCGCCCCGAGCGCCGAAGACCAGGTCAAGGTGATCGGCCCGCTGCGCATCGGCATCGCGCTGTACAACGTCTACCTCAACGAAGCCGACGAATGGTCCCGCCAGCTGGCGACCGATGTCGGCGAATGGGCGCTCGAAACCCACGAGCGCCTGCCCGACTCGACCATCGCGCTGGCGCATTCGCTGGCCGGCAGCTCGGCCACCGTCGGCTTCCACAGCCTCTCGGGCATGGCCCGCCTGCTCGAATCGGCGCTGCAGCACCTGCAGATGCAGGGCAGCGGCACGCGCGAGCAGGGCGTCGTGCTGGTCGCCGCGGCCGACGAGCTGCGTCGCCTGTTGCACCAGTTCGCCGTCGGCTTCCTGCGCGATCCGTCCGAAGCCACGCTGCAGGCGCTGCGCGAAATCGCCGCCGCGCCGATGCCGCCCGAAATTGCCGCGGCCCGTTTCGAGACGCTGCTGCCCAAGCAGGTCGTCGCCAACGACGCCTTTGCCGACGTGGTACTGGACGACAACGAAGACGCCATCGACCTGGCCGACGCGGTGGACGTCGACCTGTTCCCGATCTTCGAGGAAGAGGCTGCCGAACTGATGCCCCAGCTGGGCGAGGCGCTGCGCCAGTGGTCGCACCACCCCGACGACGCCGCGCCGCGCGCCTCGGTGCTGCGCACGCTGCACACGCTCAAGGGCAGTGCCCGGCTGGCCGGCGCCATGCGCCTGGGCGAGCGCGCGCACCGCATGGAGTCCGAGATCGAGCTCCTGGGTTCCCAGGGGGCGGAGCGGGCCGACATCGAGAAACTGCTCACGCGCCTGGACACGCTGCAACACACCTTCGACGCCCTGCGCGCGGCCGACGACGCCGCCCAGGTCGAAGTGGCCCAGCTGATCGCCACCGCCAGCCCGACCGCACCCGCCATCCAGCGCGTGCAGGCGGCGCCCGAGGTTCGCGAGTCGGCGAATGACGACCAAGCCGAAGCGGCTTCTGCCGAATCCGCCGTGGAAGCCCCGTCGTCCCTGCTGCCGCGCCCCGCGCCGGCCCTGCTCGCGCCGCTGCGCGCGGCCTCGGGTCAGGCAGTGCGCATCCGCACCCAGCTGCTCGACCGCCTGGTCGCACAGACCGGCGAGGTCATCATCACGCGTTCGCGCCTCGAGGCCGAACTCGGCCAGCTGCGCGGCTCGCTCGCCGACCTCACGGGCAACCTCGACCGCCTGCGCCAGCAGCTGCGCGACATCGAGGTGCAGGCCGAAAGCCAGATGCAGTCGCGCCTGGCACAGGCCAAGGATTCGCAGCAGAGCTTCGACCCGCTCGAGTTCGACCGTTTCACCCGCGTGCAGGAACTCACGCGCATGATGGCCGAGTCGGTGAACGACGTGGCCACCGTGCAGCGCACGCTGCAAAAGACCGTGCAGGCCACGGAAGACGACCTGAGCGTGCAGGCACGCCAGACGCGCGAACTGCAGCGCGGCCTGCTGCGCACGCGCATGGTGGAGTTCGAAGGCATCTCCGACCGCCTGTACCGCGTGGTGCGCCAGGCCTCGAAGGACACCGGCAAGCAGGTGCGCCTGGACATCGTCGGCGGCTCCATCGAAATGGACCGCGGCGTGCTCGACCGCATGACGCCCGCCTTCGAACACCTGCTGCGCAACTGCGTGGCGCACGGCATCGAGGATGTGGCGGCGCGCGAGAAGGCTGGCAAGGACGCCAGCGGCCTCATCGTCATCGACCTGCACCACGAAGGCAACGACGTGTCGGTGAGCTTCCGCGACGACGGCGCCGGCCTCGACCAGAAGCGCATCGCCGAACGCGCCCGCGCCCTCGGCCTGCTCGGCCCCGACCAGGACCTGTCGCCCGAAGAAGCCACCGAGCTGATCTTCAAGCCCGGCTTCTCGACGGCAGGGCAGGTGTCCGAGCTGGCCGGCCGCGGCATCGGCATGGACGTGGTGCGCGCGCAGATCGCCGCGCTCGGCGGCCGCATCGAAACGCACAGCACGCCGGGCCAGGGCACCACCTTCAAGCTGGTGCTGCCGCTGACCACCGCCGTGACGCACGTGGTGATGCTGCGCGCGGGCGAGGTGTCGATCGGCGTGCCATCGAACCTCGTGGAACTCGTGCAGCGCGTGAGCGGTGCCGACCTCGAAGCCGCCTACCTGAACCACAGCTTCGCCTTCGGCAGCGAGCAGGTGCCGTTCTACTGGGCCGGCGCGCTGCTGCAGCACTCCATCCGCAGCGAGCACGCCGCCACCAAGAACAACACGCTGGTGATCGTGCGAAGCGCGGCGCAGCGCGTGGCCCTGCACGTGGACGAAGTGCTGGGCAACCAGGAAGTCGTGGTGAAGAACCTCGGCCCGCAGCTCGCGCGGCTGCCCGGCCTGGCCGGCATCTCGGTGCTGGCTTCGGGCGCGGTGGCGCTCATCTACAACCCGGTGGCGCTGGCCGCGGTGCACGGCGACCAGGCGCGTGCGCGCCAGACCGCCGCGCTGGCCGCGCCGACGCATGCCGCTTCGGTGGACACCGGCGCGCCGCAGACACCGGCCGCCTTTGCCCCGGTGGTGCCGCAGATTCCGCTCGTGCTGGTGGTGGACGACTCCATCACCGTGCGCCGCGTCACGCAGCGCCTGCTGCAGCGCGAAGGCTATCGCGTGTCGCTCGCGGCCGACGGCCTGCAGGCGCTCGAGCGGCTGCAGCAGGAGCGCCCGGCGGTGGTGCTGTCGGACATCGAGATGCCGCGCATGGACGGCTTCGACCTGGCCCGCAACATCCGCGCCGACGTGGCCCTGGCCGAGCTGCCGATCATCATGATCACCTCGCGCATCGCCGAGAAGCACCGCGAGTACGCCCGCGACCTGGGCGTGAACCACTACCTGGGCAAGCCGTACTCGGAAGAGGAGCTGTTGCGCCTGGTGCGTGCCTACACGAGCGAGCCGGCCGCGCTGGCGGTGGCCTGACCGGCCTCGGCCGCGCCGGCAGTCGGTGCGCAAAAGAAAAGGGCCCTTCGGGGCCCTTTTTTCTTGGCTTACGGCTTTTGCAGCGCCTTGGCCCGCGCCGCCGCATAGCGCTGCATGGTCTTCTCCCGCGCCTCGGCGTGGTCCACCACGGGCTTCGGGTAGTTCTCGCCCAGCCTGACGCCTGCCGCCTCCAGCTCGACCGGCGAGGCCATCCACGGCGCATGGATCGCCACGTTCGACAGCCCCGCGAGCTGCGGCAGGTAGCGGCGGATGAACTTGCCCTCGGGGTCGAAGCGTTCGCTCTGCGTCACCGGGTTGAAGATGCGGAAGTAGGGCTGGGCGTCGCAGCCGGTCGAACTGGCCCATTGCCAGCCGCCGTTGTTCGAGGCCAGCTCGAAGTCGTTCAGGTGCAGCGCGAAGTAGCGCTCGCCGCGCCGCCAGTCCAGCCCCAGGTCCTTGCACAGGAAGCTCGCCACCACCATGCGCAGCCGGTTGTGCATGTAGCCGCTCTGGCGGATCTGCAGCATCGCGGCATCGACCAGCGGGTAGCCGGTGCGGCCCTCGCACCAGGCGTCGAACAGCTGGTCGGCGTGCTTGCCGTGGTGCCAGGCGATCTTGTCGTACTCGGGGCGGAAGCTCTTCGATTCGCCGTTCGCGTGCACGTGCGGGAAGTGCGCCAGGATCTGGAAGTAGAAGTCGCGCCAGACCAGCTCGCTGAGCCAGGTCGCGGCGCCGGTGTTGCCCTGCAGCGCCAGCTGGTGCGCCACGCTGGCCAGTTGCCGGATCGACACCGTGCCGAAGCGCAGGTGCACGCCCATGTAGCTGGGCCCGCGCACGGCCGGGAAGTTGCGCGCCTCGTCGTAGCGGTCGATGCGCTCGAAAAAGTCTTCGAACAGCGCGCCCGCGCCGCGCGTGCCGGTGGGAATCTCCAGCGTCTGGAGGTTGGTGCTTTCAAAGCCGATCTCGCCCAGCGTGGGCACCGGCCCGTTCAGGGCCGGCGGTGGCGGGGCGAGCGCGTCGGCGTGGCTGCGCACGGGGTACGACTTCAGGAAGAACGAATCCACCTTCGCCAGCCAGGCCCGCTTGTACGGCGTGAACACCGTGTAGGGCAGGCCGGCCTTGGTCATGACCTCGTCGCGGTCGAAGACGGTGCTGTCCTTGAAGGTGTGGAAGCTGATGCCCGTATTGGCCAGCGCGCCGAGCACGCGGGCGTCGCGCGCCAGGGCGTCGGGTTCGTCGTCGCGGTTGGCGAACACCGCCTGCACGTCGAGCGTGTGGGCCAGCGCCGGAATCTCTTCGGCGGCCACCGCGTGCCGCACGATCAGCCCGCTGCCCAGGCCGCGCAGCTCGGCTTCGAGCTCCACCAGCGATTCGCGGATGAATTCGACCCGCCGGTCCGCCCGGGGCAGGGCGTCCAGGATTGCCCGGTCGAACACGAAAATGCACACCACCTGCCGGCAGGCCCGCAGCGCCCGGTACAGCGCTGCGTTGTCGTCCACCCGGAGGTCCCGGCGAAACCACATGAGCCCTTTGGGATAGGTCTTATCGACGGCCAGTAAAATCGGGGGCATATGGCTGCCGATTCTGCCCCGATGAACCTGACGCATCACTTTCTGATCGCGATGCCGGGGATGGAAGACAAAACTTTCAACCGCAGCGTCGTTTACCTCTGCGAACACAGCGAGCGCGGTGCGCTCGGGCTGGTGATCAACAAACCCAGCGACATCAACCTCAAGGTGCTGTTCGAGAAGATCGAGCTGCATCTGGCCCGCCCCGAACTGGGCGACGCGCCCGTTTTCCAGGGCGGCCCGGTGCAGACCGAGCGCGGCTTCGTGCTGCACGAGCCGGTGTTCACCCAGGCCGAGAAGCCCGAGGAATCGGTCTACGCCTCGACCATGACCATCCCCGGCGGGCTCGAAATGACCACCTCCAAGGACGTGCTGGAGGCCCTGGCCACCGGCGCCGGCCCGCGCAAGGTGCTGGTCTCGCTGGGCTATTCGGCCTGGGGCGAGGGCCAGCTGGAGTCCGAACTGGCCGAGAACAGCTGGCTCACCGTGCTGGCCGACCCGGCCGTGATCTTCGATACGCCGGTGGAAAAGCGGTACGACAAGGCGTTGATGCTGCTGGGGCTCGAAGCCTGGACCTTGTCTCCCGACGCGGGTCACGCATGAGCGACGTCATGTCCGACGCGCCTGCATCCGCCCCTGTTCCAGTCCCCGCCGCCGTTCCCGCGCATTTCCAGAGCTTCCTGGCCTTCGACTTCGGCGCCAAGCGCACCGGCGTGGCCAGCGGCAACCGGCTGCTGCGCACGGCGACCCCGCAGGCCACCATCAAGGCCGAGGGGGCCGATGCCCGTTTTGCCCAGGTCGAGGCGCGCATCAAGGAATGGCAGCCCGACGCCCTGGTGGTCGGCGTGCCCTACCACCCGGACGGCGCCCCGCACGAGAACACCCGCCGTGCGCAGAAGTTCGCGCGCCAGCTGCGCGGCCGTTTCAATCTCCAGGTGTTCGAGGTGGACGAGCGCTACAGCACCACCGAGGCCTTGTCGTCCGGCGCCCGCGATGCCGACGCCGCCTCCGCCTGCATCATCCTGGAACAGTTTTTGAGGAGTCTCCCGTGAGTTCAATCCCCGATGCCGAAGCGCTCTACACGACGCTGCTGTCCGGCGCGAAGGCGCTGATGCGCCCCGAGACGAAACTGGTGGGCATCACCTCCGGCGGCGCCTGGCTGGTCGAGCGCCTGCAAAAAGACCTGGGCCTGGCCGGTGCTCCCGGCGTGATCTCGTCGGCCATGCACCGCGACGACTTCGCGCGCCGCGGCCTCTCGGCCAGCGCGCAGACCGCGCTGCCCTTCGACGTGAACGGCGCCGACGTGCTGCTGCTCGACGACGTGCTCTACACCGGCCGCACGATCCGCGCGGTGCTCAACGAGCTGTTCGACTTCGGCCGCCCCGCCTGTGTGCGGCTCGCCGTGCTGGTCGATCGCGGTGGCCGCGAACTGCCCGTGGCCGCCGACTTCGCGGCAACGACGCTCAAGCTGCCCGACACCCAATTGCTCGCTCTCGCGCGCGCCGACGACGGCGCCTTCAGCCTCAAGGTGGAGGACAACAAGTAATGCTCTACAAGCGAAACCCGCAGCTCAACAAGAACGGCGAGCTGATCCACCTGCTGTCGATCGAGGGCCTGCCCAAGGACATCGTCACGCACATCCTCGACACGGCCGCCAACTTCACGAGCGTGAGCGACCGCGAGGTGAAGAAGGTGCCGCTCTTGCGCGGCAAGAGCGTGTTCAACCTGTTCTTCGAGAACAGCACGCGCACGCGCACCACCTTCGAGATCGCGGCCAAGCGCCTGTCGGCCGACGTCATCAACCTGGACATCGCGCGCTCCTCGGCCACCAAGGGCGAGTCGCTGCTGGACACCATCGCCAACCTGAGCGCCATGGCCGCCGACCTGTTCGTGGTGCGCCACAGCGAGTCGGGCGCGCCGTACCTGATCGCGCAGCACGTCGCGCCGCACGTGCACGTGGTGAACGCCGGCGACGGCCGCCACGCGCACCCGACGCAGGGGCTGCTCGACATGTACACGATCCGCCACTACAAGAAAGACTTCTCGAACCTCACGGTCGCGATCGTCGGCGACGTGCTGCACTCGCGCGTGGCGCGCTCCGACATCCACGCGCTCACCACGCTGGGCTGCGCCGAAGTGCGCGTGGTCGGCCCCAAGACGCTGGTGCCCGCCGACATGGCCGGCATGGGCGTGCGCGTGTGCCACACGCTCGAAGAAGGCATCAAGGACTGCGACGTCGTCATCATGCTGCGCCTGCAGAACGAGCGCATGAGCGGCGCGCTGCTGCCCTCGTCGCAGGAGTTCTTCAAGACCTTCGGCCTCACGCAGGAAAAGCTGCAGCTGGCCAAGCCCGACGCCATCGTGATGCACCCGGGCCCGATCAACCGCGGCGTGGAGATCGACTCCGCCGTGGTCGACGGCAAGCAGAGCGTGATCCTTCCGCAGGTCACCTTCGGCATCGCGGTCCGCATGGCCGTGATGAGCATCGTGGCAGGGAACGAAGCATGAACATCCTCATCACCAACGGCCGCGTGGTCGACCCCGCCTCGAGCACCGACAAACAAATCGACATCGCCATCGCCGACGGCAAGATCGCCGGCATCGGACGCGCACCGGCGGGCTTCAAGCCCGAGCGCACCCTCGACGCCACGGGCTGCATCGTCACCCCCGGCCTCGTCGACCTCGCCGCGCGCCTGCGCGAGCCCGGCTACGAGCACGAAGGCATGCTCGAAAGCGAAATGGCCGCGGCCATCGCGGGC
Source organism: Variovorax sp. GW822-FHT04E09 (assembly GCF_058800845.1). Lineage (NCBI taxonomy): Bacteria > Pseudomonadati > Pseudomonadota > Betaproteobacteria > Burkholderiales > Comamonadaceae > Variovorax > Variovorax sp. GW822-FHT04E09. Next base: position 83,710 of record NZ_JBXAMR010000007.1, on the reverse strand, counting down.
GGCGTGACCAGCCTCGTGTGCCCGCCCGACACCGACCCCGTGCTCGACGAGCCCGGCCTGGTCGAGATGCTCAAGTTCCGCGCCGAAAAGCTGCAGTGCGCGCGCCTGTTCCCGCTCGGCGCGCTCACGCGCAACCTGGCCGGCGGCGTGCTCACCGAGATGGCCGAGCTCACCGAGGCCGGCTGCATCGGCTTCGGCCAGGCCGACGTGCCGCTGGCCGACACGCAGGTGCTGCAGCGCGCGCTGTCGTACGCCAGCACCTTCGGCTACACCGTGTGGCTGCGTCCGCAGGACCGCGACCTGGGCAAGGGCGTGGCCGCCAGCGGCGCGCTCGCCACGCGCCTGGGCCTGGGCGGCGTGCCGGTGGCGGCCGAGACCATCGCCATCTTCACCATCATCGAGCTCATGAAGAGCACCGGCGCGCGCGTGCACCTGTGCCGCATCTCCAGCGCTCGCGGCGTGGCGCTGGTGCGCGAGGCCAAGGCGCAGGGCCTGCCGATCACGTGCGACGTCAGCATCAACTCGCTGCACCTGGCCGACACCGACATCGGCTTCTTCGACAGCCGCGCGCGCCTGAACCCGCCGCTGCGCCAGCAGGGCGACCGCGACGCGCTCTCGGCCGCGCTGGCCGACGGCACCATCGACGCGCTGGTGTCCGACCACACGCCGGTCGAGGCCGACGCCAAGACCCTGCCTTTTGCCGAAGCCGAACCCGGCGCCACCGGCCTCGAACTGCTGCTGCCGCTCGCGCTGCAGTGGGGCGAGCGCAGCGGCGCGGGCCTGTCGCGCGCCATCGAGGTGGTCACCTCGGCGCCGGCGCGCCTGCTGAACGCGGCCGACGCGGCCAGCGGCATCGGCCGCATCGCCGAGGGCGGCGTGGCCGACCTGTGCATCGCCGATCCGTCGCTCGAATGGCAGGTGGTGCCCGAGGCGCTGCGCAGCCAGGGCAAGCACACGCCGTTCTCCAGCTACCCGATGCAAGGGCGCGCGCGCCACACGCTGGTGGCCGGTCGCGTCGTGCACGGCTGAGCGACAGCCGCCCGCCACACGGCACGCCGTCAAAAAAGAAGAAGAGGGCCCGCGTCCAGATGCTGCACTCGTTGAAGGCCGGCTGGCGCCTGCTGCATGCGGCCTCGCATGCGCTGTCGGGCTGGTGGACGATCCGCTTCACCTTCCCCCGCCTGCCGCAGGACGAGCGCAACGCGCGCGTGCAGGCCTGGTCGCAGCGCATGCTGCAGATCATGGGCGTCACGCTGCGCGTGCAGGGCGAGCCGCCTGCGCACGGGCCGGCGCTGCTCATCTGCAACCACCTCTCGTGGCTCGACATCACCGCCATCCATGCGGCGCGCCATGTGCGCTTCGTGTCGAAGTCGGACGTCAAGCAGTGGCCGGTGATCGGCACGCTCTCCACCGGCTCGGGCACGCTCTACATCGAGCGCGAACGCCGGCGCGACGCCATGCGCGTGGTGCACCACATGACCGAGGCGCTGCGCGGCGGCGACCTGATCGGCGTGTTCCCCGAAGGCACCACGAGCGACGGGCGCGGGCTGCTGCCGTTCCACGCCAACCTGCTGCAGGCTGCGATTTCCTCGGGCGCGCCGGTGATCCCGGCCGCGCTTCGCTTTGCCGATGCCGCCACCGGCGAAACCAGCCAGGCGCCGCGCTACATCGACGACGACAGCCTGCTGGCCTCGGTGTGGAACACGCTGCGCGCGCCGCCGCTCTTGGCCATCGTGCGCTTCGGCGAGCCGCAGCCTTCGTACAGCCGCGAACGCCGCAGCTGGGCGCATTCGCTGCATGAAGACGTGCAGCAGCTGCGCCGCGACACGTACTGACCGGATCGATCCGCAAAAAAAAGCGCCCCGGGAGGGGCGCTGTAACGACGCAAGAAGCGCCGTGAGGAGGAAGCGGGATCGTTCGTCGTGGCGCGTGGCCGGTCAGAGAATGCCGAACACCTTCAGCCCGATGATCACGATCAGCGGGACGCCGCAGAGCCAAAGGATGATGCTTTTCATGACCGGTCTCCGTGAGGTAGGTAGGCCTCTACGGTGGCCGCGTCTGCGGCCCGCGCGTGCGGGATAAGGCAAACCAAGCGCGTGAGCGCCTGCCTACACGGCACGGGCCGGCGGTTCAGCCCGCTTCGTCGGTGGGCACGAAGCCCAGGCGGCGCGAGATTTCCAGCGCGCAGGCCTTCAGCGGCACGGCCACGCGGCCGTTCCAGTCGCTGTCGAAGGTGGCCTCGGGGCCCATGGCCGTGATGCCCAGCACCAGGTTGTTGGTCGAGTCGAACACCGGCGCGCAGAAGGCGTCGATGCCCGGAATCGGCTGGCCCAGCGTGCGCGAGATGCCGTGCAACCGCGTCTCGACCAGGAGCGCCTCGATCTGCGACTTCGACAGCTCTTCGCTGGCGCCGCGCCCGTCGGCCGGGCGCGTGCGCGCCAGGTCTTCGAGCATCATTTTTTCCACCACCTTCGGCGGCAGGTAGGCCGCGAACAGCCGGCCCGTGGCCGTGTAGGCCAGCGACATCACGGTGCCGGTGCGCAGGTTCACGTGCAGCGGGTGGATCGGTTCTTCCAGCCGCACCACGGTCGGCCCGAAGTTGCCCCAGACCGCGACCGCGATGCTCTGTTCGGTCTCGGACGCGAGCGCCTCGATGAGCGGCGAGGCTTCCTTGATCGGGTCGAGCCGCTGCAGCTTGGCCAGGCCCAGCTGCAGGGCCAGCGGGCCCAGCTCGTAGCGGCCGGTGCCGTCCTGCACCACGAAGCCGACCTTCAGAAAACTCACCAGGTAGGGGTGCGCCTTGCCGACCGGCACGCCGGCGGCCTTGCCGAGATCGCGCAGCGCCATGGGCGCCACGTGCCGGCCGAGCGCGACCAGCAATTGCGTTCCGATTTCGACGGATTGAATGCCACGTCTTGGCTTTTCCATGGGGCGCCCGGCGTGGGGGTTGAGAGTGGGAGCGAGTATAGCCATCAGGGTTTCTACTGATATTGTCGTGTTCAATCGACGATGACTGATCATCTGATAGTAACTAAACGACTTGACCATATCAACATCGCTGCCTACACTCCGCCGCAACTTAAGTCGTACACACAACACGAGAGCGAACAGAGGCAGAGATGGAACAGAACACGTGGGAATGCGATGTCCTCGTCGTCGGCAGCGGCGCATCGGGCATGGCCACCGCCGTCACGGCGGCGTCGCAGGGTTTGAAGGTGCTGGTGGTCGAGAAAGAGCCGCGCTTCGGCGGCACCACCGCGCGCTCGGGCGGCTGGCTGTGGATTCCGGGCACGCGCCTGGCCACGGAGCAGGGCATCCATGAGCCGCCCGGTGCGGCGCTCGACTACATGAAGCACGAGACCACGACGCACTTCGATGCGGCGCGCGTCGGCGCCTTCCTCGACATGGGCCCCAAGGCCATCGACTTCTTCACGCGCAACACCTGCGTGCAGTTCGACATGCCGGCCGTCTTCCCCGACTACCACGCCGAAGCGCCCGGCGGCCAGCCCGGCGGCCGCTCGATGGTCACGCGCCCGTTCGACGGCCGCGAGCTCGGTGCGCGCATCAAGCACCTGGCACCGCCGCTGCCCGAGCTCACGGTGTTCGGGATGATGTTGGGCTCGGGCCCCGAGATCAAACACTTCATGCGGGCCTTCAAGTCGCCGACCTCGTTCTGGTACGTGACCAAGCGCCTGACCCGACACTTCCTGGACGTGGTGCGCCACGGTCGCGGCATGACGCTGACCAACGGCAACGCGCTGGCCGGCCGGCTGGCCAAGGCCGCGATGGACCTGGACATTCCCGTGTGGCTTTCGTCGCCCGTGAAGAAGCTCGTGGTCGAGTACGACGGCGTCTCGGGCGCCGTGGTGCAGCACGAAGGCAAGACGGTGCGCATCACCGCCAGGCGCGGTGTGGTGCTGGCCTGCGGCGGCTTCCCCTACGACGTGGAGCGCCGCAAGCAGCTGTTCCCGCACGCACCGACCGGCAAGGAGCACTACTCGCCGTCGCCTTCCACGAACACCGGCGACGGCCTGCGCCTGGCCGAAGCCGTGGGCGGCCGCGTCGACGGCACCATCCCGCACGCTGCGGCCTGGGTGCCGGCGTCGGTCACCACGCGGCCCGACGGCAGCAAGGGTGTCATGCCGCACTTCATCGACCGCGCCAAGCCCGGCGTGATCGCGGTCACGCCCAAGGGCAAGCGCTTCGCCAACGAAGGCAACTCGTACCACGACTTCGTGCAGGCGATGGTCAAGGCCTGCGAGGGCGAGCCCGAGGTCACGGCCTGGCTGCTGTGCGACCACAAGGCACTGCGCGACTACGGCCTGGGCTGCGTCGCGCCCGCGCCGCTGCCCATCGGCCGCCACCTGAAGACCGGCTATCTGAAGCGCGGCGCGAGCATCGGCGAACTGGCGAAGGAAATCGGCATCGCCCCCGCCGCGCTCGAAGCCACCGTGCAGGAGTTCAACCAGGGTGCGCGCACCGGCGACGACCCCGCCTTCGGCAAGGGCAGCAAGGCCTACAACCGCTACCAGGGCGACGCCAACGTCACGCCGAACCCCTGCGTCGCGCCGCTGGACAACGGGCCGTACTACGCGATCAAGCTGGTCATCGGCGACATCGGCACCTTCGCCGGCCTCGTCACCGACGAGAAGACGCGCGTGCTCGACGCCGACCGCCAGCCGATCAAGGGCCTGTACGCCGTCGGCAACGACGCGGCCAGCGTGATGGGCGGCAACTACCCCGGCGCGGGCATCACGCTCGGCCCGGCGCTCACCTTCGGCTATGTCGCGGGCCTGCAGGTCGCGCAGGCCGAGGTCGCCGTGCCCCTGCACGTCGAGCAGCGCGAAGCCGTGGCCGTGCCGCGCGGCGCCTGACCCCGTTCCGATAGTCAACCCAAGGAGCCGACCATGCCCTTTCCTCCTCACGTCGCACCGCGCCTGCTCGAAGGCCGTCTCGCGCTGATCACCGGCGCCGGCCAGGGCAACGGCCGCGCGCTCGCGCTCGGCCTGGCCCAGGCGGGCGCGCGCGTCGTCGTCACCGACATGAACGAAGCCACCGTGGCCGAGACCGCGCAACTGGTGCGCGCCGAAGGCGGCGAGGCCTGGTCGTTCGTGCTCGACGTCACCGCGCCCGAGGCCTGCCAGGCGCTGGCCGCGCGCGTGGCGCAAGAGGTCGGCAACGTCGACCTGCTGGTGAACAACGCCGGCATCATCATCCGCGAGACCACCAGCAGCCCGAACGCCGCGGCCAACTGGAAGAAGACCATCGACGTGAACGTGCACGGCACCTTCAACACCACGCTGGCCTTCATCCCCGTGCTCAAGCAGACGAAGGGCTCGATCATCAACATCGCCTCCATCGCCGCCTACGCGGGGCAGGCCGCGAGCCTGGGCTACTCGCCCTCGAAGGGCGCCATCAAGATGCTCACGCAGTCGCTGGCGCAGGAGCTCGCACCGGCCGGCGTGCGCGTGAACGCACTGGCACCCGGCGTGATCGAGACGCCCATGACCGCCGCCACGCGCGAGAACCCGCAGCGCCTCGAGTCGTTCATGACGCGCATCCCGCTGGGCCGCGTCGGCCAGACCGAAGACCTGGTGGGCCCGGTGATCTTCCTGGCCAGCGACATGTCGCGCTACGTCACCGGCATCACGCTGCCGGTGGACGGCGGCTTCCTCGCTGTCTGAGCCACGCCTCTTCCTTTTCGATTTCCCGTTCCCCGTCCGTCAACCCTTAGGAGACAAAGAATGAAAACGATCCGTCTGTACAAGACCCTGCTCGCGACCGCTGCCTTCGCTGCGTTCTCGGCAGGCGCGTATGCGCAAGACATCAAGCTCGGCTACAACGGCGACCTCTCGGCTTCGCCCTCGGCACAGAGCGGCCAGGCCGCGGTGCTGGGCATGGAAGCGGCCATTGCCGACCTGAACGCCGCCGGCGGCGCGCTCGGACGGAAGTTCACGCTGGTCACGCGCGACGACGTCTCGGCACCGCCGAAGTCGATCCAGAACATGAGCGACCTGGTCGACAACGAGAAGGTCGTCGCCGTGTTCGGCCCCACCAACTCGGGCAACGCGATGGCCTGGAAGCACATCGCCAACCAGAAGAAGATCCCCGTGCTGGGCAACGTGGGTTCGGGCACCGACATCACCAAGCCGATGAGCGCCGGCGCCGACAACTACATGTTCCGCGTCTCGATGGTCGACCGCGAACAGGTCGCCGCGCTCATGGCCTACGTGAAGCGCAACACGGCCGGCTCCAAGGTCGTGGGCCTCATGGCCGAGACCACCGGCTACGGCCAGGGCGGCCTGAAGGACATGGAAGAAATCGCCAAGCTGCAGGACATCAAGATCGCGGCCACCGAGCGCTTCGGCGTCGGCGACACCGACATGACCTCGCAGCTGAGCAAGATGAAGGCCGCCAACGTCGACACCGTCGTGGTGTGGGCGCAGGGCACGCCCATCGCGCAGTTGGTGCGCAGCATGGAGAAGATCAACTACTTCCCGCTGACGCTCACCTCGTGGGCGGCCGACAACATCACCTTCTACGACGCGGCCGGCAAGGCGCTGGCCGAGAAGCCGATCTTCATGCGCACCGTGAGCGAGACGCGCACGCCCGTGCAGCAGAAGCTGTTCGACCGCATCGGCAGCAAGCTGAAGGCACCGGGCTCGTTCTCGTTCGCGCTGCACGGCTACGACTCGGTGCTGCTGCTGGCCCAGGCCATGAAGCAGGCCAACAGCACCGACGGCGCGGCCGTGCGTGCCGCGCTCGAAGACCTGAAGGCGCCGGTGCAGGGCGTGCTCAAGACCTACGAGAAGCCCTTCAGCAAGACCAACCACGAAGCCCTCACGGCCAAGGACCTGGTCTGGATCCGCTGGAAGGACGGCAAGCTGCTGCCCTACAGCGACGCGCTGATCGGTGCGCTCAAGCCGGCCGACTTCAAGCAATAAACGTCTGAGACAAAAGGAACGGGGCACCGCCTCGTTCCGCAACGGAGATACACACCATGGTTGAAGCGCTCCTGCAGGCGCTCATCAGCGGGCTCGCCGTCGGCGGTGCCTATGCGCTGGTGGCGCTCGGATTCAGCATCACGTTCACGACGACCAAGACGCTGAACTTCTCGCACGGCGAGTTCGTCTCGGCCGGCGCGTTCATCGGCATGAGCGCGCTGTTCCTCGTGCTGGGCAAGCCGCTCAGTTCCACCACCTTCGGCGATGCCGTGCCCGGCGCGGGCGCGCAGCTGTTCGCGCTGGTCGCCGCGCTCGGCGTGATGGGCCTCCTGGGCTGGCTGCTCTACGTGCTCGGCGTGCGCCCGTTCGCGGGCCGCCCCGGCATGGCCTGGGTCATGAGCACGCTGGGTTTCGGCGTCATCCTGCAGAGCGTGGGCCTGGCCATCTGGGGCCCGAAGCCCGTGGTGGTGCCCGCGCCCGCGGGCGACACCGTGATCCGCATGTTCGGCGTGGGCGTGCGCCCGCAGGAACTGCTCACGCTGGGCGTGGCCGTGGTCGTGATGATCGGCTTCGACCGCGTGATGAACCGCACCATGATCGGCAAGGCCATGCGCGCCGTGGCGCAGAACGGCAACGTGGCGAGCCTCATGGGCATCAACACCAACGCCATGATGATCGGCGCCTTCGTCGTCAGCTCGGCGCTGGCGGGGCTGTCGGGCTTTCTGCTCGCGCCCATCGCGCAGGCCTCGCTGTTCATGGGGCTGACCGTGGGGCTCAAGGGCTTCTCGGGCGCCATGATCGGCGGCCTGAGCAACCCGCGCGGCTGCGTCATCGGCGGCTTCCTGCTGGGCGTGCTCGAGTCGATGGTGAACCTCTGGCAGGCGCAGTGGCGCGAGGTCGCGGTGTTCGCGCTCGTGATCCTGGTGCTGGCCTTCCGGCCCACGGGCCTGTTCGGCCGCTCGACGGTGGAGAAGGTATGAAGCGCCTCGCCCATCCCGCCGCCGTGGTGCTGGTGGCGGCCGTGCTGTGCGGCCTCGTCTCGCTGTCCGGCAACGACTACTACCTGCGCATCGCCTTCATGATGTGCGTCTACTACCTGTGCGCCGCCGGCATGAACGTGCTGGTCGGCTATGCAGGACAGAAATCGCTGGGCCAGGCCGGCCTGTTCGCGGCCGGCGCCTACGCGGTCGCGCTCATCACCTCGCGCACCGAGCTGAGCCCGTGGCTCGCGCTGGTGATCGCGGCTGTCGTCTCCGGCGTGTGCGGCGTGCTCATCGCGCTGCCTTCGCTGCGCGTGAAGGGCCCCTACCTCGCGATGGTCACGCTGGCCTTCGGCATCGTGGTCGAGAAGCTCGTGGGCGAATGGACCGACGTGTTCGGCGGCGCGCAGGGCATCTACGGCATCCGCCCGCTGACCTGGAACGGCCAGCCGCTGAGCAGCGTGCAATGGGTGATCCTGGGCATCGTGCTCAGCGCCGCGCTGCACCTGCTGCTGCGCAACCTGCTGCAGGGCCGCTTCGGCCGTGCGCTGCTGTCGCTGCAGGCGGACGAGATCGCCTCGTCGTCGGTGGGCGTGCGCGTGTACCGCGCCAAGGTCATGGCCTTCGTGGTCGCGGCCGTCACCTGCGGCATCGCGGGCGCGCTCGTGGCGCAGCAGAACCAGTACATCAACTCCGACTTCATCACCTTCCACCTGTCGATCTTCATCCTGCTCTTGGTGCTGTTCGGCGGCGCGGGCTCGATGTACGGCCCCATCGTGGGCGCGGTGCTGCTCACGGCGACCGACGCGCTGCTCGCGCGCTGGCCCTCGGCGCAGCACTTCCTGTACGGCTTCCTGCTGCTGTTCGCGCTGTACGTGATGCCGGGCGGCGTGGTGGGCCTGTTCAACAAGTGGTTCCTGAAGTCGCGCCACCGCGGCGAAGGGGCGGCCGGCAACGGCGTGCCGGGCCAGATCGGTCCCGGCGGCGAAGGCGAGCTGCTGGTGGTGCAGGGCGTGACCAAGTCGTATGGCGGCGTGAAGCCGGCGCAGGACGTGTCGTTCCGCCTGCAGCGCGGCCACATCCATGCGCTCATCGGCCCGAACGGCGCCGGCAAGAGCACCATGATCAACATGCTCACCGGCGTGGTCGAACCCGACGCGGGCGTGATCCGCTTCCTGGGCCGCAACATCGTGGGCCAGCCGGCGCACACCATCTGCTGCCTGGGCATGGGCCGCACCTTCCAGAACCTGCGCCTGTTCGCCGACCTCTCGGTGCTCGACAACGTGATGCTCGGGCGGCACAGCCGCATGAGCAACGGCTTCCTGTCGTCGCTCGTGGCCTGGCCCACGGCCGGCAAGCAGGAGCGCGCCACGCGCGACCGCGCGCTGCAGTTGCTCGATCTCGTGGGCCTGGGTCACCTGGCGCACTGGCCCGCCGGCAGCCTGCCCTACGGCCTGCAGCGCCGCGTGGAACTGGCGCGTGCGCTGGCCACCGAGCCGCAGCTTCTGCTGCTCGACGAGCCCGCCGCCGGCCTCAACCCGCAGGAGACCGCCGAGCTCGGCGAACTGCTGGTGCGCATCGGAAAGTGCGGCGTGTCCATCCTGATGGTGGAGCACCACATGGACCTGGTGATGTCGATTTCCGACCACGTGATCGTGCTCGACTACGGCGTGAAGATCGCCGAAGGCAAGCCCGCCGAGGTGCAGTCGAACCCGCGCGTGGTCGAGGCCTACCTGGGCGTGGACGACGAAGAAGACATGGCCGCCGTGCCCGCCTGAGCCAGAGGACCGAAACCATCATGTTGAAAATCGAATCGGTGAAGGTCTCGTACGGCGCCATCGAGGCCGTCAAGGGCGTGAGCCTGGAAGTGCGCGCGGGCGAGGTCGTCACCATCATCGGCGCCAACGGCGCCGGCAAGAGCACGCTGCTCAAGAGCATCGTCGGGCTGGAGCCCGTGGCCGAAGGCCGCGTGCTCATCGACGGCAAGGACTGCACGCACGTGCCCGCGCACCAGCGCGTGGGCCTGGGCGTGGCGCTGTCGCCCGAGGGGCGCGGCGTGTTCCCCGACCAGACCGTGCGCGAGAACCTGATGCTGGGCGCCTACTCGCGCCGCAACGACAAGGCCTTCGTGGAGCGCGCCATCGAACGCGAGTTCGCACGCTTTCCGCGCTTGAAGGAACGCGCGCATCAACTGTCCGGCACGCTGTCGGGCGGCGAGCAGCAGATGCTCGCGATTGCGCGCGCGCTCATGAGCGAGCCGCGCCTGCTGCTGCTCGACGAGCCCTCGCTGGGCCTGGCGCCGCTCATCATCAAGGACATCTTCGACGCCATCCGCCAGCTGCGCAGCTCGGGTCTCACGATCCTGCTGGTGGAACAGATGGCCAAGCAGGCGCTGGGCGTGGCCGACCGCGCCTACGTGCTCGAAACCGGCTGCATCACGCTCGAAGGCTCCGGCCGCGAGCTGCTCGACAACCCCAAGGTGAAGTCCGCCTATCTCGGCACGCACTGACTTTTCCTCTCACTTCAAAGGACCACTCATGACCACCAAGAAATTCGCCAGCCAGGCCGACCTCGAAGAAAAGAAGGTCTCGTTCACCCGCCTCTCGGAGAACGCCTACGCCTACACCGCCGAGGGCGACCCCAACACCGGCGTCTTCATCGGCGACGAGGCCGTGATGGTGGTCGACACCCAGGCCACGCCCGCGATGGCGCAGGACGTGATCCGTCGCATCCGCGAAGTCACGCCGCTGCCCATCAAGTACGTGCTGCTGAGCCACTACCACGCGGTGCGCGTGCTGGGCGCGTCGGCGTACTTCAAGGAAGGCGCCGAGCAGATCATTGCCAGCCGCGACACCTACGACCTGATCGTCGAGCGCGGCGAGCAGGACAAGGCCAGCGAGATCGGCCGCTTCCCGCGCCTGTTCCGCAACGTCGAGTCGGTGCCTGCTGGCCTCACCTGGCCCACCATGACCTTCGACGGCACCATGAGCGTGTGGCTGGGCAAGAAGCTCGAGGTGAAGATCGCGCAGGTCGGCCGCGGTCACACCAAGGGCGACACCATCGCCTACCTCGAAGACCAGAAGATCTGCTTCGCCGGCGACCTCGTCGAGTACCAGAGCACCGCCTACGCGGGCGACTGCTACTTCCGCGACTGGCCCACCACGCTGGACCGCCTGGCCGGCTTCGGCTTCGAGAAGCTGGTGCCCGGCCGCGGTGCCGCACTGGAAAACGCCGCCGACGTGCGCAAGGCCATCGCCTCCACGCGCGCCTTCATCTCCGACGTCTACACGCTGGTGAACAACGGCGTGGCCGAGGGCAAGTCGCTCAACGTGATCTACAAGGAAACCGTGGCCGCGCTGCGCCCGACCTACGGCCACTGGGTGATCTTCGACCACTGCATGCCCTTCGACGTGACGCGTGCCTACGACGAAGCCACCGGCCATGTGCACCCGCGCATCTGGACCGCGGAGCGCGACATCGAAATGTGGAACGCCCTCGAGAGCTGAGGTGAACCAACCCGCGCCTTCGCACGGCGCCACGCCCGCGTCCGTGCAGGGCTGGATGCTGCTCGCGATGCTGGTGTGGGGCGTGAACGTCTCGGCCGTGAAGGCGCTCACCGGCTCCTTCGAGACGCTGCCGCTGGCGGCATTGCGCATGGGCGTGGCGTGCATCGCGCTCAGCGCCATCGTGCTGTGGCGGCGCGGCGGCGTGCCCCGGCTCACGGCGCGGCAGCTCGCGGTGATGGCGGGCTGCGCCTTTCTCATGGTCTACGGCAACCAGATCCTGTTCGCGCAGGGGCTGCTGCGCTCCACCGCCACCAACGGCGCACTCATCATGGCGCTGAGCCCGCTGGTGTCGGCGCTGATGGCCGCGCTGGTCTTCGGCGAACGCTTCACGGCGCGCCGCATGGTGGGCGTGGCGCTGGGCTTCGCGGGCGTGGCGGCGGTGGTGCTGAGCCACCCGGGCGCGGGGCTGTCGAGCGCCGGCGTCGGCGACCTGATGCTCGCGCTGTCGGTGGTGAGCTTCGCGGTCGGCGGCGTGGGCGTGCAGCGGCTGGCGCGGCAGATCGATCCGCTGTCGATCAGCTGGGTCATCTACCTCATCGGCACGTTCATGCTCGTGGTGCACACGCTGCTCGGGCCGTCGCGGCTCGGTGCGGCGCAGCTCTTTCCCGGCCTGTGGCCGTGGGCGCTGGTGCTGTTCTCGGGCATCGCGGCCACCGCCGCGGGCAACCTCATCTGGAACCGTGCGATCTCCGTCATCGGCGTGGCGCGCACGGCCGTCTTTCTCTACTGGGTGCCGGTGTTCGGCGTGCTGTTCGCGGCGCTGCTGCTGGGCGAGGTGCTCACGTGGTGGCACCTGTTCGGCTTTGCCGCGGTGATGAGCGGCACCTGGCTCGGCACGCGGCCCGTGGCTGCGCCGGCCCCTTGATTTCTTCACATGCCTGATTCATCTCTTCCCCTGCTGTTCCAGCCTTTGCAGCTGCGCGAGCTCACGCTCGCCAACCGCATCGTCATCTCGCCCATGTGCCAGCACGCCGCCGAGCGCGGCCATGCCACGCCGTGGCACCTGGTGCACCTGGGCAAGTTCGCGCTCGGCGGCGCGGGCCTGATCCTCACCGAGAGCACCGCCGTCGATCCGCGCGGACGCATCGGCACCGCCGACCTCGGCCTGTGGAACGACAGCCAGATCGCGCCATTGAAGGCCGTGGTCGATTTCGTCCACGCGCAAGGCAGCGCCATCGGCGTGCAGCTCGCGCATGCGGGCCGCAAGGCCGGCAGCGAGCCGCTGTGGGAGGGCGGGGCGGCCATCGACCCGGCGCGCATGGCGGCCGACGACGAACCCTGGGAGCGCCTGGGCCCCAGCGCGCTCGCGGCCGGCCCCGGCTGGTCGGCGCCGCGCGCGCTCGATGCGCAGGACATGGCCAAGGTCGTGCAGCGTTTCGTCGATGCCACCGTGCGCGCCGACCAGGCCGGCTTCGACGTGGTCGAGCTGCACTTCGGCCACGGCTACCTGGTGGCGAGCTTCCTGTCGCCCAATGCCAACCACCGCGACGACGCGCTCGGCGGCAGCCGCGAGAACCGCATGTCGCTCGCACTCGAAATCGCGCAGCGCGTGCGCGCCGCATGGCCCGCCGGCAAGCCGCTGTTCTGCCGCCTCTCGGCCGTGGACGGCACGCTCGACGGCTGGAGCCTCGACGACTCGGTGGTGCTCGCGCGCGAGCTGAAGCGCTGCGGCGTCGACGTGATCGATTGCTCGTCCGGCGGCCTCACCGAAGAGACGCGCGCACTGCCCGTGCCGCGCGGCTTGGGCTTCCAGGTGCCGTTCTCTGAACGCATCCGGCGCGAGGCCGACGTCGTCACGCAAGCCGTCGGAATGATCGTCGACGCGCAACAGGCCGAGGCCGTGCTCGCCGCCGGGCAGGCCGACCTCGTCGCGCTCGGCCGCGAAGCCCTGTTCGACCCTTACTGGCCGCATCACGCGGCCGCCGCGCTCGGCGCCGACCCGCAGTACCAGCGCTGGCCCGTGCGCCACGGCGTGTGGCTCGCCAAACGTGCGCCCGGCCTGGCGCGTGCGCGCGCCGAAGCGCAGAACGCGCAACCCCACAAGGAGACCGACCGATGACCGAACCCACGACGACGACCCTGCGCATGGGCCTGATCCGCAAGCAGCCCGGCTGGACCGACGAGGCCTTCAGCCGCCACTGGCGCGAACGCCACGGCCCGCTCGTCGCGCGGCTGCCCACGCTGCGCGCCTACCGCCAGAACCGCGTGACCGACCGCCTGCAGCGCGGCATCGACTTCGCGCGCGGACCGTGGGACTTCGACGGCTTCTCGCAGCTGCAGTTCGATGCGGCGGCACAGGCCGATGCGGCCTTCAACACGGGTGAGCAGGCTGCAGAGATCCGCGCCGACGAGCGCCACTTCCTGGGCGGGCTGCACATCGTGACGGTCGAGCAGACCGAGGTCATCGCGCCACCGTCGCCCGCATCGTCGGCGGGGCCGGCGATGCTCAAGCGCATCTCGACCCTGCGCCGCCCGGTCGCGCAGTCGGAAGAAGACTTCCGCCGCGAATGGAAGGTGCACGCCGACCACGTGCGCCGCATGCCCGGCGTGGCCGGCTACCGCCAGAACGTGGTGGTCGCGCGCGAGTTCGAGAAGGGCACGCCCTGCGGCTACGCCGAGCTGCCGATCGACGGCATCGTGGAACTGTGGTTCGAGAACACCGACACGCTGAACGCCGCGTTCGCCTCGCCCGAAGGCCAGCGCACCATGGCGCACGCCAAGACCTTCCTGGCGGAGATCACGGCCTTTGTGGTGGAGGAGTTTCGGGTGGTGTGAAGGCCGACGCGAGCCCGTAGTGCACCGAGGTGCTCAGGGCCGGGATCACCGGGTGGTGCGAGACAGGATGCGATGCACGCGCGGGCACTGTGCCGATGGGCGCGATCTCGCGGGGTCGCGGCACCGGCGCAGCCTCCGCTTCGTCGCTGCGCCCGGGCGGCTCGGGCAGGAACACCCCGCGCCGCAATGACCAGATGCAGGCGCCGAGGCGCAGCAGCTTCTCGACCTTCACGTCATGCGCCGGATCGTCCGGAGACTCCTGCGCGATCAGCTCGCCCAGCTGCGTGAGTGCATCGGCGGGCGTCATGCCGCGCCCGATCCGTGCCACTTCCACCATGGCCGCCAAGGCCTCGGTCTTGTTCATCGCTTGCCCCCTGTTGCTTGTCTCTTGCTACGAAGGACAGCATGCCGTTACGCGGTGCATCCAAAAGTAGTCCGGCGCGCCGTCGGGTCGTCGATTGAAATCGCGTCCGTGCGCGAGGCGGGGCGTACGCGACGTGCCGCTGCCTTAGCATCGTGCGGCACCACAACAAGACCAGGGGAGCGCCGCACCATGTCATCCAGAGCATTTCGCTTGTACGCATTCGCCATCGCCGCCGCTGCAGTACTGAGCGCCTGTGAAACACCGTACCGTTTGCCGACCGAGCAGGAAAGCCGGGCGCAGGTCACCGTCGAGTCGAAGGACGACGTGGTCATCAACAACCTCAATGCAGAGGGCTGCTACCGCGGACGCACCGAACTCAAGGGCGCGATGTTCATCCGCGCGGGGGAAGAGGCGCTCATCGAGTACCACGGCCGTGCCGCGTGCCGGATTTCGTTTTCGTTCCTGCCCGAGGAAGGCAAGCGCTACCGGATCGTCGGGCAGTCGTTCCGAAACCTGCGCGAACGCTTCGAGGCGCGCCGCGACATCGAGAGCAAGCAGGGCATCGCGTACGAAGCCTGCGGGGTGAACCTCTATCGGGAAGAGGAGAACGCGCAACTCGTTTCAATGAAGCCGCAGCGGCGCGTCATCAGCGCACTGCCGACCTGCGCAAAGTTCATCACGCCGGAGGAGCGGCAGCAGGTTCGGGTGCCGCCGCCGTTCAAGTAGACGGGGCGGCGGTGTTCGATTCAGTGCGCGCTATTTGCCTCGGATGGCCGGCAGGCCAGACACTGACGCAAGGTTGCGCTTCCTGAGTGTTGAAGCGAGCGATGCACGAGACGTGTGTGCATCTAGGGTTCGTCCGAGTTTTGGCGGCTGCGAGGCAGACGCTGCGGTCAACAGCAGTCACTTCGGGGCGGTGCGGAGCTCTTCGAGCTGCTCCGCGACCGTCTTGCAAAACAGGTCCGATATCACGCCCATGATGCTGCCTGGAGGAAAGTAAGACGGCTGCTGTGGTTCTGGATGAGTCATGGTCACACGGCCATCACCCATCGCACCCGAATATTGGATATTGGAAAGCGTTTGCACGCTCTCCTTTTGGCAATCGATTTCGTAGAAAGACTTGTACGACCGATACCCGCTCTTTTGCGCTTGCTTGAAGGACCAGAGTGTCCACATGCGATAGACGTCGTCCGCGGGCAATCGAACCGACTTGATATCGACGTAGATCGCGAGATCGCTCTCGGTGTAGATCTTTTTCCACTCGGCCTCGGCCTGTGATGCTGTCGCCGAAAGTGCAAGAGCGACTGCTGCCAGTAGGTGCTTGACCAATTCTTCTCCTCGTTTGGAACCTCGACACCACAACGCGCCGCCAAGATAGCGCCGCCGACTGCAATGCGCGGATTGGGTCCTTCCTATCACGGGCCGCGGCCTTCCGGTAGCCGGGGGTGAGTTCTTCGCTGCGCTGAACATGTAAGCCCTCTCCGGAGGGCTTTTTCTTGTCGTCACCTCACCGGAAATTCTTGCGGGCGAGGAGCACGGCGCAACTCTTGACTAGCGGTTTTGCTGCCCGCGCGCGAGTGCTCTGTCGTACTGCCGATCACATTCGCTCAACGAAGCGACGCCGCCCGACATGAATGCCGTCTCACACACCTTTCGCGCCGCCATTGCATCAGCCTTGTACTGAGGGATGCTCGCGCCGAAGGCCAGGAACGCCAAGAAGATCGCGAGCGGCCCCCAGAGCCACCACTTGAAGCGCTTGAACTTCGCGCCGCACTGCGGGCACGCGGCTGCCTTGTCGCTGATTTCGGCGCCACACTCTTTGCATTTGACCAATGCCATTTCCTCGCTCCTTTCGTTCGAGCCACCATCGTAACCTTCGGTTGTGGAGCCCTGCGGCTCGGGGTTGTGTAGCGTTCAGAGGGGGTGAGATCGCCGCCGCTTTCATGCTGCGCGACGCGATGTGACACGGGGGCGGAAGGATGCCGTTGGACTACCTTGCACTGCCCCATGTGCATCCGAGCCAAGTGCAAATCCCACGTGGTACCAAATCCCGGTTTTGGTCTTCCTGTGAGTTGGATTGAGTTCAGAAGCGAAATCCCTAGGAGGCTAGCGACCCAAGAAATCAGGTTGGAAAGTAGCGCTAGCGGGAAAACGATCCCGTGCCAGATGCCGGAGAGGAGGCCGCAGGGATCGGCCACCGCATCGGCGGTGTAGTGAGTCGCGCACCAGCGTCTTGCGCTTGCCGCTGACTGAATGGTCCATCCGGCAGTACTTCCCAGCCGCCTTCACCAGCTGCGTCGTCGTGAGGCAAAGAAAAACCCGCTACGCCTTGGAGCGTGCGGGTTTCTGATGTGGCGTGAGACGCCGTGATCCGGGTCTTTGGTGCCTTCGACAGGAATCGAACCTGTATCTGAGTCTTAGGAGGACCCCGTTCTATCCATTGAACTACGAAGACGGTGTACTCGCTGGCCGTGCGAGGGGGTGCAGTTTATCGCGTCGGGAATGTGTCCCACCGGCCTGCCTGCTATTTAGCGGATGTTCGAGAGAAGGTCTTTCTCCAACTGGCCGGTCGATCGGCAGCTGACCGGCTCGCTCGAATTGTCAGCGCGCGGGAAGCTGGCCGATGTGTTTGTGTTGAATGCGACGTTGGTCGCTCCATTGTTGACCGAGCGACCGTGGACGTCGCGTGTCGTCTGCTCGAGCCGCAGTGCGTATCGCGTATTGGCTGAAACACGCGTTTGTTCCGGACCGATCTCTTCGAAGATCAGGTTGACGCGCCCGTCGAGATTCATTTGCCTGCTCAGGAAGAACAAGTTGGACGTCATGATCTCGTAGTCCATCTGCTGCCTGGCGGCTGGGAAGTCATAGGTCCGTTCGCCGCGCGCATTCTTGACATAGGAGACGATGCGCCCGCAGTCCACATACTTTTCCGGGTCGCCGGAATAACTGATATTGATCAGGCCGGACGACTTGTCCAAGTTGTTGATCACGAAGAATTCCTTCCCCAATTGGGGAACCGCTGCATCCCATACGGCTTGGCGCGATTTGTTGATGACCTTCGTGTTCTCCACGGACGTCGGCGTTGTCGGACGGACGTAATCCAGCTTTCCGGCGCAGCCGGCAATGACCGCCAATGAGGCAAGGGCGGTAGCGACTCTGATCATTTTTTCTCCTCGTTGAGCCGTTACTGTAACAACGACTTTCACGTGCCCCGCACGGATCGCCCCCACCCTCAGTCGTACTTCACCGTGTAGATCAGGTCCACCCCGCTCGTCTGCCCCGCCTGGCCCCGCAGCGTGAGGCGCTTGGTCAGGTCGTAGAAGATGAAGAGGGTGCCGAAGGTGCCGCCCAGGCTGCGCTCGTAGGTGATGTAGAAGTCCTTGGACAACCGCTTGCCCAGCGTGACGGCCGACTCGCGCAAGTCGCCGCCGTTGCCGGGGCCCTTGAAGCCGAGTTCGTCCAGGCCGAAGCGGCTGGCCAGGCTGCCGCCGGTGGTGGTGCCGCCGATCTTGCCGAGCAGCGACAGGGCGGCCTGCTGCAAGAGGGCCGACTCGCCACCGCTGGTGGCTGAGGCGCGGCCCAGGATGACCCATGACAGCGTTTCGGCGTCGGACAGCGCGGGCTCCGCATAGAGCTTCACGCGGGGCGACTGCGCGGAGCCGGTGATCTGCACGCCGGCGCGCTGTGCGATGTTCGGGCGGATGGCCAGGATGTCGAGCGCGGGGTTGTCGAAGGGGCCGTTGAAGCGCGCGATGCCGGTCTCGACGTCGAGCTGCTGGCCGTAGGCGCGGTACTGGCCCTTCACGGTCTTCACTTCGCCGGTGATGCGTGGCGGGGCATCGAGGCGGGTGCTGCGGATTTCCAGTTCGCCCTCGAGCCGCGTGGTGATGCCGCGGCCCTGCACGGCGAAGTCGTCGCCGAGGTCGAAGGTGACGACGATGTCGGGCGGCTTGGCGGTCTGGGGCTTGGCGGCCTTGGCCGCCTGGGCGTCGGCCTTGGCGGATTCGCGCTGCGCGGCCTCGGCGGCGGCCTTGTCCTTGGCGGCCGAGCGCACGACGACGTCGCTGCCCAGGCTGGGTGCGGTCTCGTCGGGCAGGATGATGACGGCGCGGTCGGTCTTGAGCTTGCCGCGCACGTTGAACTGGCCGTCGTCCAGCCGCGCCTGCAGGTTGCCCGACAGCGACACCTGGCGGTCGGTGCGCACCAGCACGCGCAGGGCGCGCAGCTCGGCCTGCAGGGCCATGCGGATGCCGGTGCTGGTCGTGCTGTTGTTGCTGCCCCAGCTGAGGTCGCCGCGCGCGGTGAGCGAGCCGCCGTCGGTGCGCGCTTCGCTGGCGGCGGTGCTGCGGTTGCCGCTCTGGCCGCCGATGCGCGCGTTGCTGCCGGCGCCGCCCTTGAGCGTGAACTCGGTGATCTCCAAGCGGTCGCCGGTGAGCGAGGCGCGCAGTCGGCCGTCGCGCAGGTCGAGGCCTTCGACCGGGGCGCGCAGCGCGAGCTGGTCGGCGCCGAGCGTGCCGTTCCAGCGCGGCGCGGTGCGGCTGCCCGACAAGGTGGCGTTGGCGTCGAGCGTGCCGGCGATGCGCCAGCCGGGCGGCGCGAGCATGGACCACACGCCCAGGTTGGGCAGCGCGGCGCGCAGGGTGCCGTTCAAGGGCGCGTCGGGCGCCCACTGCCAGCCGCCGCTGCGCTGCTGCATGCGGGTGCCGAGCTCGGCGTCGAGGCGGCCGGCGCGTTCGCTGTCCCAGGCCAGGGTGGCGCGCACGGCGTCGCCTTGCGCGTCGAGCTGCAGTTCGGCGCGGCGCAGGCCGGCCGGTGTGGCAGTGACGTCGACGCCGTTGACCTCGTTCTTGCCGCTGGCCGAGCTCATGGTGCGTTCGCTCGCGGTGCCGGTTCCGGTGCTGGTGATGCGGGTGACGAGCGCGGCCTCGCCGGCCTGCACGCGGATGTCGCCGCTCTGGCGTGCGAGCCGGGCCTTGGCGCGCAGGGTGTCGCCGGCGTCGATGTCCCAGTCGCCGTTGAACAGCAGGTCGCCGCTGATGCCGAGTTCGCTCAGCGTGGCGTTGGCGCCGAACGCGCCGGCCCAGGCCATCGGCAGGCCCTGCATCTGGCCCTTGGACTGCAGGCGGAACACGCGGTTGGGCGCGGCGCCGCTCTGGTTGAAGCGCAGCGGCTGCCAGTCGATGCGCACGGTGCCGGGCAGCGGGCCGCGCAGGGTGGCGTCGGCGGCGGAGGCTTCGACGTCGAGGCGGTTGTCGGCGGCGCGCACGGTGGCCGTGACTTCGCGGCCCAGCTCCAGCACCCAGGGGCCCTGGCCGGGGCGCGCGGTGGCGGTGTCTTGCGCCTGCAGGCGCAGGCTGGCGAGGGTGGCGCGCCACTGGTTGGCGCTGGCGAGGCCGCCGCTGGCACGGGTGTCGAGCGCCAGCTTCTGCGTGCCGGTGGTGGCTTCGCCCTTGAGCGTCAGCGTGGCCTGGGCGATGCTGCCGGCGAGGTCGGCCTGCAGTGCGCGCAGTTGCACATTGGTGGCCGTGCCGCCGGGCTGGGCGGCGGGCAGGTTCAGATCGAGGCGCGGCACGGCGAGCGCGGCCTTGAGGCTGGGCTCGGCGTTGCCGCGCGCGGCAGCGCCGGGGTTCTCGATGCGGCGCTGCACGGTCTGCCAGCCGCCTTGCCAGCTGGCGTCGAGGCGGGCGCTGCCCTTGGCGCTGGCGTTCGCGAACACGGCTGACAGGCCCGGCAGGCCTTGCACCCAGCGCTGCAGCACCTCGGCGTCGTCGATGCGCGCCTGGAGGTCGCCGCCGCCGGTGGTGGGCGCGATGCGGCCGTCGAGCTGCGCGCTGCCGCCCGGCAGCGAGAGGGCGAGCTTGCCGCTGGCGGCCTGCTCGGCCACGCGCACCTGCAGCTTGCCGTCGATGCTGGCGCGCATCGCTTCGACACGCAGCGTGCGCAGGTCGAGCACCTGGTCTTTCCACTGGCCCTGCGCCAGCGCGCGGTCCAGGCCGAAGCCGGGCAGCGCTTTGCTGCCGGCGCCGCCGTTGCCTTCGGCGCGGAGGGCCACGTCGAAGACGAGGGTGTCGGAGTCTTCGGCCTGCCGTGCGCTGATCTGCCCGCCGACGGGCGCGCCCGACAGCTCGCTGTACAGCGCGCCGGGCCGCACGCCGCGCACGGTGGCGCGCACCTGCCAGGGCGAGGGCGCGGGGCTCCAGCTGCCTTCGGCGTCGATGCGGCCGCCGCCCGCGCGCACGGTGGCTTCGGGCACGGTCCAGGTCGTGCCGTCGAAGCCGACCTGCGCCTGGACCTGCTCGACCGGCAGTTTCTGTTCGTCCCACGGGCCGGCGACGGCGTTGCGGATGTCGGCCGAGGCCTTCCACGCGGCGGGGCCGGTGGCGGCGTCGGGTGCGAGCTCGACGGTGCCGGTGAGCCGGGTCCGGGGCGCGCCGGGCCAGAGGCTGGCGGCGTCGACGTTGCGCAGGTCGGCCTTGGCGTCGACCACGGGCTGCGGCAGCCAGGGCGCGATCTGCGCGCGCAGCTGGGCGGTCATGGGCGCTTCGGTGTCGGGCTCGGTGGGCTGCAGGTCGGCGGCGACCTGCAGGCGCGCCTCGGGGCCGGCCAGCGTGCCGTTCACGGAGGCCTTGGCCTGCACCTCGATGTGACGGTCTTCGGCGAGCGGGGCTTTCACGCGGCCGTCGAGCGTGGCGTCGAGCGCCATCGGCGCGGGGCCTTGCAGCCGCACGCGGGCGCTGTAGTGGCCGTCGGCGATGTCGACGCCTTCGATGTCCAGCGCGTGCTGCGCGCCGAGGTAGCTGTAGCGGCCTGCGAGGCCTTTGGCTTCCAGCGCGGGCGGTCCGGCCCAGCGCACCTCGTCGATGCGGAAGGGCACTTCGGCCACTTCGACGGGCAATGCAACCTGCGTGAGCGGCTCGGTCGGCGTGTCGCTGGGCGGGCCGCGGCGTTCGATCGACAGGCTCGCCGCGTGGATCTCGCCGAGCTGCACCTTGCGCTGGAACAGCGGGGCGAGTTGCCAGCCGAGCGTGGCGTCGTTCACCTCGACCGCGAGGCTCTCGCTTTGCCACTTGAGCCAGCCGATGCGACCGCCGGTGCGCAGCGAGCCGGTGACGTCGCGGCTCTCGAGCGTCTGGCCTGCGGGCAGGCGCTGCGCGGCTTGGGCGAGCGCGAAGGCCAGTGAGGTGTTCGAGCCGAGCCACCACCAGGTGCCCGCGGCGAGCAGCAGCACGACGAGCAACAGACCCGCCAACGTCCAGCCCAGCGCGCGCAGCACGCGGCGGGTGCGCGAGCGGGGACGGGGCGTGGCTGTGGCGGGCGTGGACGGCATGAAGCGGGTCAGAAGGTGAAGCCGAGACGGAAGTGCAGGCGGAATTTCTTCGAGTCGACGCCGTAGGCCAGGTCGGCCTGCACCGGGCCGACCGGGCTGCGCCAGCGCGCGCCGACGCCCACGCCGACCTTGGGCTTGAGCTCGCCGGGCTTGTCGGCCACGGCGCCGGCATCCACGAACACCACGCTCTCCCATTCGGTGAGCTTGTCCTTGTAGACGAAGGGGCGCTGCCATTCGAGGCTGGCCACGCCGAGGTAGCGGCCCGCCACGGTCTTGCCGTCGGCGCGCACGGTGCCGATCTGCTTGTAGCTGTAGCCGCGCACGGTGGTGTCGCCGCCGGTGAGGAACATCAGCGTGGACGGGATCTGCGCGCTGTCCTTGGCCGCGACGGCGCCGGCCTCCAGGCGCATCTGCAGCCGGCTGCGGCGCGCGCGGGCGTTCCTGTCGTCGGCCGCGCCCAGCGGCAGCACGCCGAGCCAGCGCGCGTAGGTGCGCGTGAAGGGCACCTGCTGGCCGGTGAGCGTGTAGCCCGCGGCCATTTCGAGCGCCAGGCCGTAGCCGCGCGAGGGCGCCGCGTTGTCGTCGAAGTAGCGCCCGGTCCAGCCCCAGTTGGCGGTGACGGCCGAGGCCGAGGGCGGGGCGTCGGTGCCGCGGTTGTGGGCGTAGTCGTACTGCAGGAAGTAGCTGCGGTCGATGTGGTCGCTGGACTTGTTGCGCCCGCCGCGCAGCCGGCCGCTGTCGACCACGTAGCTGCCCGACTGCTCGCTCTTGAGTTCGCCGCCGGCGAACCAGCGCCAGCCCCGGTCGTCGGGCACGGCGTTCCACTCGGTGCCCAGCGACTGGATGTCGTTGTCCAGCGAGAGCCGCGACACGGCGCGCCAGCCGAGCAGCGGCATGCGGTTGTGGGTGTGGTCGATCGACAGGCGCGGGCCGTTGTCGGTGGTGAAGCCCACGCCCATCACCACCTTCTGCAGCGGCGCTTCGCGCAGCTGGGCGATCACGGGCGCGGCCAGCGGCGTGTGGCTGTCGGTGTCGAGCGTGAGGAACACCGAGTCGTAGTAGCCGCTGCTGGCCAGGCGTTGCTGGGCGTCGAGCAGCTTCTGCTGGTCGTAGTCGGTGCCGGTGGGCAGGCGCGCGATGCGGCGCGCGGCATCGGCGTCGTAGCGCTCCACGCCGCGCAGCACCAGCGGGCCGAACTTGTAGGCCGGGCCCGATTGGTAGGTCACGCCGAGGCGGGCCTCGTGGCGGTCGGCGTCGATCTCGGCGCGGCTGATTTCCACGCTCCCGGTGGGAAAGCGTTTGGCCGTGAGGCTGCGCAGCGCGGTGGTCTTGGCGTCGTCCCACGCGCCTTGCGTGAAGGGCTCGCCGGCGCGCAGCGCCCAGCCGGTGCGGATGGCGTCGCGCTGGGCTTCGGCGCTGGGGTCGTTGGCGATCTGGCCGGCGTAGCGGATCTGCACGGTCGACACCTTCGTTCGCTCACCGGGCGCCACGGTGATGACGACCTCGCGCGGGGCCTCGGTGCTGTCGGGCGTTTCGTTGAGTTCGAGCGTGAGCGTGGGCGTGAAGTAGCCCAGCGTGCCCAGCAGCTCGCGCGCGTTGGCCTCGGCCGCGACCATGAGGCGCGAGACCTCGGTCACGCCCAGGTCGTCGAGTTCGCGGTAGCGCTGGATTTCGAGGTGGCGCGCGAGGTAGTCGCGCTCGGTTTCGGGGCCGCGCACGTCGACGCTGAAGGCGTTGCGCCGGCCGTCGGCCTTGGCCTTGTCGTCGTCCTTGGCGGTGTCTCCGTTGGTGTCGCCGCTGCGCACCACGCCCGCGGTGGACGCGCCCGTGTCCGCCGCCTCTTTTTTAGGCAGCAGGCTGCAGCCTTGCAAAAGCAGGACGCCGGAAAAAAGCAAAGCCGGCCACAACGCCGGCGAAAGAACGGATGCCACCCTGACCATGGGGGCATTCTGACAGCACCCGTGTGGCGGCTGCCCCCCACTTGTGCGGGGCCGCGGGTTACTTGGACAGCATGCGCATCGCCTCTTCGAGGCCGCGCAACGTGAGCGGGTACATGCGGTTGGACATGAGCTGCTGCATCACCGCGATGCTCTGGCGGTACTGCCACACGCCCTGGGGCTCGGGGTTGATCCAGGCGAACTTGGGGAAGGTGTGCGTGAGGCGCTGGATCCATTCGGCGCCGGCCTCTTCGTTGTTGTATTCGACGCTGCCGCCAGGTTGCAAGATTTCGTAAGGACTCATCGTGGCGTCGCCCACGAAGATCAGCTTGTAGTCTTTGTTGTACTTGCGCAGGATGTCCCAGGTCGCGAACTTCTCGGAGAAGCGGCGCTTGTTGTTCTTCCACATGAAGTCGTAGACGCAGTTGTGGAAGTAGTAGAACTCCAGGTGCTTGAACTCGGTCTTCACGGCCGAGAACAGTTCTTCGACGCGCTGGATGTGCTCGTCCATCGTGCCGCCCACGTCCATCAGCAGCAGCACCTTGACGTTGTTGTGGCGCTCGGGCCGCATCTTGATGTCGAGGTAGCCGGCGTTGGCGGCAGTCGAGTGGATGGTGTTGTCCAGGTCCAGCTCTTCCACATGGCCTTCGCGCGCGAACTTGCGCAGCCGGCGCAGCGCGACCTTGATGTTGCGCGTGCCCAGTTCCTGCGTGTCGTCGTAGTCCTTGTACGCGCGCTGGTCCCACACCTTCACGGCACTGCGGTTCTTGCCGGCGCCGCCGATGCGGATGCCCTGCGGGTTGTAGCCGCCGTTGCCGAAGGGCGAGGTGCCGCCGGTGCCGATCCACTTGCTGCCGCCTTCGTGGCGTTCCTTCTGTTCTTCGAAGCGCTTCTTGAGCGTTTCCATGAGCTCGTCCCAGCCCATCTTCTCGATCTTGGCCTTTTCTTCGGCGGTGAACTCGCGCTCCAGCGTCTTCTTGAGCCAGTCGAGCGGCACTTCCTTCGTGAAGTCGGTGAGCATCTCGACGCCCTTGAAGTAGGCGGCGAAGGCGCGGTCGAACTTGTCGTAGTGCTTCTCGTCCTTCACGAGCGCGGTGCGCGAGAGGTAGTAGAAGTCGTCGATGCCGTAGGCGCCGTCGGAGTTCGGGCCCACCACGTCGGACTTGAGTGCCTCGAGCAGCGTGAGGTATTCCTTGACCGACACCGGCAGCTTGGCCGAACGCAGGGTGTAGAAGAAGTCGATGAGCATGGAGCGCTCCTTGTGTTTCGTTCAGCCGCGCGGCTTGTCGAGCAGGTACAGCAGCTGGGCCTTCACCTCGGGCCATTCGCCCGCGCGCAGGCTGTACATGACGGTGTCGCGGATGGTGCCGTCGCGGCGCATCACGTGGCCGCGGATCACGCCGTCTTTCTTCGCGCCCAGGCGCTCGATGGCGCGCTGCGAGGCGAAGTTGAAGTTGTCGGTGCGCCAGCCCACCACGTTGCAGCCCAGCGTGTCGAACGCGTGCGTGAGCATCAAGAGCTTGCAGGTGGTGTTGACGTGGGTGCGCTGGCAGCGCTCGGCGTACCAGGTGTAGCCGATCTCCACGCGCTTCACGCCCGGCAGGATGTCGTGAAAGCTGGTGCTGCCCAGCACGGTGCCGCTGGCTTCGTCGGTGACGGCGAAGGCGAAGCGGTCGGCCGCCTTCAGGGCGGTCTCGATGTAGGCGCGCGTGTCCTGCGGCTCGGGCACGGAGGTGACGCGCAGCTTCCACAGCTCGCCATCGGCAGCCGCGGCGCGCAGGCCGTCTTCGTGGGTGAGTGCCAGCGGCACCAGCGCGAGGCCGCGGGCCTTCAGCGTGACGGGTTCGACGAACGCCATGTGCAAACTCTCCGTGTCTCCGTGCGGGTCTCGATGGATCTGGGGCTCAGCCGCGCGGGTCGCCGTACTTGTGCACGTACCACGCGCGCGCGGCCTGCGCACCGGCGCCGCCGCCCAGGCCGATCAGCGCAATGCCGACGATCTCGCGCGTGCCGTACTTGCTGTCAGTGCCGAAGGCGTCGAGCCCGAGCAAGAGCCCGATCCCGCGCCCGATCAGCGCGCCCACCACGAACAGCACCGCCTGGGCGATGCCCAGCTTCATCAGCTGTCTGGTGGAATGCGGTTGCCGGCTCATGGCCTAGCGGTTGTTGCGTTGCATGAAGACGAGCTTCTCGAACAGGGTCACGTCCTGCTCGTTCTTGAGCAGCGCGCCCACCAGCGGCGGCACGGCGACCTTGTCGTCCTTGCTCTGCAGGGCTTCGAGCGGAATGTCCTCGGCCACGAGCAGCTTGAGCCAGTCGAGCAGCTCGGAGGTCGAGGGCTTCTTCTTCAGGCCGGGCAGGTTGCGCACGTCGTAGAAGGTCTTCATCGCGGACGTGAGCAGCTCCTGCTTCAGGCCCGGGAAGTGCACGGCGACGATGTGCTTCATCGTCTCGGCATCGGGGAACTTGATGTAGTGGAAGAAGCAGCGGCGCAGGAAGGCGTCGGGCAGTTCCTTCTCGTTGTTCGAGGTGATGAACACCAGCGGACGGTGCTTGGCGCGGATGAGTTCGCGCGTCTCGTAGCAGTAGAACTCCATGCGGTCGATTTCGCGCAGCAGGTCGTTCGGGAATTCGATGTCGGCCTTGTCGATCTCGTCGATCAGCAGCGCGACCGGCTTGTCGGCCGTGAAGGCCTGCCACAGCACGCCCTTGACGATGTAGTTCTGGATGTCCTTCACACGCTGGCCGCCGTCCACGTCGGCCAGCTGCGAGTCGCGCAGGCGGCTCACGGCGTCGTATTCATACAGGCCCTGTTGCGCCTTGGTGGTCGACTTGATGTGCCACTGCAGCAGCGGCATGTCGAGCGCTTGCGCCACTTCCTCGGCCAGCATGGTCTTGCCGGTGCCGGGCTCGCCCTTGACGAGCAGGGGGCGCTGGAGTGTGATGGCCGCATTGACCGCCAGCATCAGGTCCTGAGTGGCGACGTAGTTGTCTGAGCCCTTGAATTTCATGAGTGGAGCGGAGGCAGGGTGGAGAAAAGAACACACTCGATCTGCATTGCGCAGTCTCTTGTGCAGCCCGCGCGAGGTTCCCGTGGGACCCTTGCATATAATCGAATGTTGATTCGAAAAACTGTATCTCCACGAGATTGTGCGCGCAAAATGAACAAGTTGTTGACCACGATGTTTGCCCTTGCTGTCGCTTGCGTGACGGTCTCGGCCCAAGCCCAACAAGTCACTGGCAAGGCCCAGGACGGAGCCAAGAAGGTCCAGATGTGCGTGGGTTGCCACGGCATCATCGGCTACCAGGCGAGCTTCCCCGAGATCCACAAGGTCCCGATGATCGCGGGCCAGAGCGCCACCTACATCTCGGCCGCGCTCACCGCATACAAGGGCGGTGACCGCAAGCACCCGACGATGCGCGCCATCGCCGACAGCCTCACCGAACAGGACATCGCCGACCTCTCGGCCTACTACAGCCAGCTGGGCGTGAAGGAAGGTGACGCACCTCCGGCCGCACCGGCCAAGGCCGCGTCCGAGAACGTCCAGGCGCTAATCGCGCGCGACAAGGACAACAGCTGCACCAAGTGCCACGGTGCCAACTTCAACACGCCGAACGACGGCACCGTGCCCAAGCTGGCCGGCCAGCACGCCGACTACCTGTTCGTGGCGCTGAAGTCGTACCGCGTGAAGAACAACCCCCACCTGGGCCGCTCGAACGCCGTGATGGCCGCACAGGTCGAACCCAAGAAGTTCACCAACGCCGAGCTGAAGACGCTGGCCACCTACATCAGCTCGCTGCCTGGCGAACTGAAGGTCGTGCCTGAATCGCGCCTGCATCACGCGCCTCAGTAAGCCAGGCCAGACTGGTATCCAAAGAAAAAGCCCGCTGATGCGGGCTTTTTTTCGTCCGGATTTTCCCGGGGGTCAGACGTCGAAGAAGGCCGTCTCGTCCGCGCCCTGCATGCGGATGTCGAAGCGGTACGTCACCGCGCCGCCTTGTTCCACGCGCTCGGCGATCAGCGTGTGGCGGCGATCGGCCGGCACGCTCTGCAGCACGGCGTCCTTCGCGTTGGCCTCGGCCTCGTCGCTGAAGTACACGCGCGTGAAGGCATGCAGCAGCAGGCCGCGCATGAGCACGATCACGTTGATATGCGGGGCTTCGCCGGGCGTTTCGGCGCCGGGCTTGACGGTGTGGAACACGAAGCGGTTCTGCGCGTCGGTGCCCGTGCCGACACGGCCGAAGGCGCGAAAGCCCAGGGCGCGCGCCTCGTCGGGCGTCTGCGGGTAGCGGCCTTCGCCGTCGGGCTGGCTGATCTCGACCAGCGCGTCGTTGATCGGGTTGCCGTCGCCGTCGATCACGCGGCCTTCGAGGCGGATGCGCTGGCCGCTGGCGGTGTCCAGCGCCAGCACGGCGTCGAAGGGCTGGTTGAAGTTGTAGCCGTACTGCGTGGCGGTGAGGCCGTAGGCGAAGTAGGGGCCCACGGTCTGCGAGGGGGTCTGGCCGAAGTCGGCTTCCTGTGCGGTCATCAATGGCATGGGGAATTCCTTTCAGCGGTTCTCGAACGGCGTTTCATCGGCGCCGCGCAGCACCATGTCGAACTGGTAGCCCAGGGCGTAGCCTTCCTCGGTGATGTCGAGGCTGAAGTCGGCAATGAGGCGGTTGCGGTAGCGCTCGGGCGTGCCGGTGACCATCGGGTCGTACTGCAGCAGCGGGTCGCCGGGGAAGTACATCTGCGTCACGAGGCGGCTGGCAAAGCTCTGGCCGAACAGCGACAGGTGGATGTGCTGCGGGCGCCAGGCGTTGGGGTGGTTGCCCCAGGGGTACGCGCCGGGCTTGATGGTGAGGAAGCGGTAGCGGCCCTCGCTGTCGGTCAGGCAGCGGCCCGCGCCCAGGAAGTTGGGGTCCAGCGGGGCGTCGTGCTGGTCGACCTTGTGCACGTAGCGGCCCGAGGCGTTGGCCTGCCACAGCTCGACCAGCGTGTTGGCCACCGGACGGCGGCGCTCGTCGAGCACCTGGCCCGTGAGGATCATGCGTTCGCCCAGCGGCTCGCCGTTGACGCGCGCGTTGCGCGTGAGGTCGTGGTCGAACTCGCCGATGCTGTCGTGGCCGTACACCGGCTGCTGCAGCTCGCCGAGCGAGGCCTTCAGCGGGATCAGGGGCTTCTGCGGGCCGCGCTTGCCGGTCGACTTGTAGCCGGGATAGATGTAGCTGGGATGGGCGTCCCAGTCGCGCGGGGTGAGGGTGGGCTGAACGCCGCCGGTCTTGGTCATGTACGTTGTCTCCTGTCGTGGGACGAATCCGAAGCCCGCACTGTAGAAGTCGCAATCAATGATGTAAATTGAAGATTGTTCCAGTTTCAATAACCAGAAGGCATTGAAAAAGTCTCCCGCCGAGCTTCGCCAGGATTTCGTGCGCAACGTGCAGCTGCGGCACCTGCGCGCCTTCGTCGCGGTCGCCCAGGAGCGCCACCTCGCGCGCGCGGCCGAGCGGCTGGCGCTGAGCCAGCCGGCGGTGTCCAAGACGCTGTCGGAGCTCGAGGCCGTGGTCGGCACCCGCCTGGTGGAACGCAGCCAGGCCGGCCGCCGCGGCGTGCAGGGCCTCACGCCGGCCGGCGAACAGCTGCTGGCCCACGCCTTGCGCGTGCTCGAAGCGATGGACGCCAGCGCCCAGGCCGTGGCGCCGGCCGCGGGCGGGCGCATCGAGCGCCTGCGCATCGGCGCCTTGCCCAGTGTGGCGCCCGCGCTGCTGCCGGTGGCGTTGGCGCGGCTGCGCGAGGGCTGGCCGGCGGTGCAGATCCTGGTGAAGAGCGCGGCCAACGCCGTGCTGCTCGACGAGTTGCGCGCCGGCGAGCTCGACCTCGTGGTCGGCCGCATGAGCGACCCGCGCCTCATGGGCGGCCTGAGCTTCGAGCTGCTGCACACCGAGCCGCTGGTGTTCGCCGTGCGCGCCGGCCATCCGCTCGCGCTCAAGCCGGCGCCGGTGCAGGCGGTGCTCGACTATCCGCTGGTCGTGTACGGCGAGGGCACGATCCCGCGCCACAACACCGAGAGCTTCCTGTCGGCGCGCGGCCTGGCGCTGCCGCGCAATGCCCTGCAGACGCTCGACGTGGCGGTGGCACGCGCGCTGGTGGCGGTGTCGGACGCGGTGTGGATCACGCCGCTGGGCGCCGCGCGCAGCGAGCTGGCCGATGGCCGCCTGGTGCGCCTGCCGATTGACACCACCGGCACCGAGGAGCCGGTCGGCCTCCTGCAGCGCAGCGAGGCCGAGCCGTCGCCGCTGCGCGCCGCGATGGCGGGGCTGCTGCGCGAAGCGGCGAAAGCGCAGGGCGCGTTGCCGGCGCGAAAAGGAACGCCGCGCGCCGCTGGCTGATTGCTCAGTCCTTCGTGGCGCGACGCTGCACGCAGGCCACATAGCCATCGCCATCGGGCGGGCGCCCCGCGCGCTGGCTCTCCCACATCATTTGACCGAGGCAATCCATCGCCTCGTGATGCGCATGCAGCAGCGAGCCGCGGCGCGCGGCCAGCAGCTCGACGGCCTGGCGGATGCCGCGCGGCTGGTCGATGGAGCACTGCTCGCTGATCGACAGGTGCATCGACAGATGCAGGAACGGGTTCTCGCGGCCGTTCGATCCGTCGTAGACCCGCGCCACGGCCGCGTCGGCGTCGAGCAGGTCCTCGTGGTACTCGGGGTGCTCGTCGATCCAGCCGGCCGCGATGGTCTCCAGCGGCTCCATCGGCAGGCCCTGCCGGTGCTTGGCGTACACGTCGCAGAAGAAGCGGCGCACGTCTTCCTGGGAGGGATTGAACATATATAGAAGAGAGAAGAAGGAAAGAGAAAAAGCGGGTGGCGCGGCGCGGGCGCCAGGGCTGTGGAAAGTGCGCGCGACACGCCCGGCGTTCCGGGTACGAGGCGTTACATCGTTACGTAACGAATCGCGAATTGACCTCCTTACGGGCTGTTTCGGAGGTCGGTGCGTTGCGCGGTTTTCAGAAAAATATCCATACAAATCAATCACTTGAAGCGCCGATGGCGCGGCGTTGGCACGGCGGCGGAAAAGCGGCACGCAAGTTGCCCCTGTAGATGCATCTTTTGTCACAGAGGCTGCCATGACCGCTCCACAAGCATCGACCGTTTCGACCGAAGGGCTCGCCGCCACTGGCGCGCCCGTGGTTCTCGCCCAAGCCACCGTCACGCCGCTCGGCACGCCGGGCATCAGCGCCGGCGCCTCCGCCGCGCCTGCGGCCGTGGCGTCGCCCAGCGTGGGCACATTGTCCAATGCTACGCCCGGCGTTGCAGTGATGCGCGAGGGTGTCCGCATTCCGGTGGACGGCAATCAGACCCTGATGGCCGGCGACCGCGTGATCGTGCCGGACGGCGGCCAGGCCAACGTGCTGTTCCCCGGATCGGCCTCCAACAAGGCGCCGCTGGCCGGCGTCTTCACCGGCGGCACCGATGCGACCATCGGCTCGACCAAGCTGCCCGGTGGCCTCGAACAAGTGAATGTGGACGTCGCCTCGGGCGACCTGCAGGTGACCCCGCCGGACAGCGACGCCGATGCGGCCGCTCTGGCAGTGACCAAGAAGACCGCGGCCGGCAGCGGCATCGGCCTGGGTGAATTCGCGCTGGGCGCCCTGGGCGCCGCGGCGCTGGGTGCTGCACTGAGCGGCGGTGGCGGCGACGGTGGCACCACCGGCTTCCCGCTGTTCGTGGGCGGCCCGGGCGGTGAGTCCGATGCGGACGCTGACTCGGACTCGGATTCCGACTCGGACTCTGACAGCGACTCGGATTCGGACAGCGACTCTGACTCGGATTCGGATTCGGATTCGGATTCGGATTCGGATAGCGACTCGGATTCCGATTCGGACTCGGACAGCGATTCGGACTCTGACTCTGACTCCGACTCGGACAGCGACTCCGACAGCGATAGCGATAGCGACTCGGATTCGGACAGCGACTCTGATTCGGACTCTGACTCGGATTCGGACAGCGACTCCGACTCGGATAGCGACTCTGATTCCGACTCGGACAGTGACTCGGATTCAGACTCTGACTCGGACAGCGACTCTGATTCGGACTCGGACAGTGACTCCGACTCTGACTCCGACTCCGACTCGGACTCGGACTCGGACAGCGATTCCGACTCCGACGCAGACGCCGACCACCTCCTCGACCCAGCCGACGGCATCGTGGGTGGCGTGGTCGACGGCCTGGATGACGCGCTCGGCCTTGGTGGCTCGCTGACCCCGGTGGCGGGGGTGGTGGATGACCTGACCGACGTCGTCGACGACGTGCTCGCTCCGCTGCTCGGCGAAGAGTTCCAGGCCAACAACCCGAACCAGCTCGACCCGATCGACGACACCGTCGGCAGCATCACCGACCCGCTCGGCGAAGCGCTCAGCCCGGTGCTCGATCCGCTGCTCGGTGCCGGCGCCGCCGGTGCCATCCTGGACGGCCTGCTCGGCCAGGTCGACTACGTGACCGACGCGCTCAACAACGGGCTCGAGAACCTCGTCGGCGACAACGGCATCGTCAGCGGCCTCACCGACGCCCTCGGCCTGGGCGGTGTCACCGACCAGCTGCTGGGCGACGACGGCGCGCTCGGCGGCCTGCTCGAGAACGTGCTCGGCGAAGGCAGCCTCGTGGCCGGCGTGCTGGCCGAAGACGGCCTGGTCGGTGGCCTGCTGGCACCGGACGGCCTGGTCGGCGGCCTGCTGGGTGAAGACACCGCCGTCGGCGGCCTGCTCGACACCGTGCTCGGCGAAGACGGCCTGGTCGGCGGCCTGCTGGGCGACGG
The DNA here is from genome assembly GCF_058800845.1 of Variovorax sp. GW822-FHT04E09. Lineage (NCBI taxonomy): Bacteria > Pseudomonadati > Pseudomonadota > Betaproteobacteria > Burkholderiales > Comamonadaceae > Variovorax > Variovorax sp. GW822-FHT04E09. Next base: position 51,020 of record NZ_JBXAMR010000007.1, on the reverse strand, counting down.
CGCCGTCGGCAACCTGACCGGCGGCCTGCTCGGCGCGGACGGCCTGCTGGGCGGTCTGCTCGGCGACGACGGCGCGATCGGCGGCCTGCTGGGCGACAACGGCCTCGTGGGCGGCCTGCTCGGCGGCGACGGCGCACTGGCCGGCCTGGCTGGCTCGGAAGGCCTCACCGGCGAACTGCTCGGCCAGGGCGGCCTCATCGACAGCCTGCTCGGCCAGGACGGCGCGATCTCCGGCCTGCTCGCCGACAGCCCGCTGGGCGGCCTGCTCGGTGGCGACGACGGCCTGCTGGGCGGCGTGCTCGGCGGTGTCATCGGCGAAGGCGGCCCCATCGGCGGCCTGCTCGGCAACGACGGCCTGGTCGGCGGCCTGCTGAGCGACGACGGCTTGCTGGGCGGTGTGCTCGGCAGCGACGGCCCGTTGGGCGGCCTGCTGGGTGACGACGGCCTGGTCGGTGGCCTGCTCGGCGATGCCGGCCCCATCGGCGGCCTGCTCGGCGGCGACGGCGTGCTGGGCGGCGTGCTCGGCGACAACGGCCTGGTCGGCGGTCTGCTCGGCGGCACCGGCCCCATCGGCGGCCTGCTCGGCGACGACGGCCTGCTCGGCGGCCTGCTGGGCGACAACGGCCCGCTGGGTGGCCTGCTCGGCGGCGACGGCGTCGGCGGCCTGCTCGGACCGGACGGCGTGGTCGGTGGCCTGCTGGGCGAGGACGGCCCCGTGGGCGGCCTGCTCGGTGAAGAAGGCCTCGTCGGCGGTCTGCTGGGCGGCGTGCTCGGCGGCATCGGCGGTGGCGGCACCCCCGGCACCGGCGCGGCCCTGCTCGACCCGGCCGACAGCGTGGTGGCCGGGCTGGTGAACGGCCTGAACAACGGCGTGCTCGGCGACCTCGGCCTGGGCGACGTGCTGGCCCCGGTCTCGCAACTGACCGACAGCCTGACCGACACGGTCGACGGCCTGCTGGCCCCGGTGCTCGGTTCCAGCTTCACGCCGAACGACCCGAACGTGCTCGACCCGGCCGACAGCCTCGTCGACGACGTGACGGACGGCGTGGGCGGCCTGGTCAGCCCGGTGGTCGACCAGCTGCTCGGCGCCGGCGCGACGAACGGCCTGCTGAACGCGGTGGACACGCAGGTCGACTTCGTGACCGACGGCGTGGCCAACCTGATCGGTGGCGATGGCCTGCTGGGCGGCGTGCTGGGTGGCGACGGCGGCCTGCTGGGCGGTGTCCTCGGCGGCGACGGTGGTCTGCTCGGCGGCGTGCTGGGTGATGACGGCCTGCTGGGCGGCTTGCTCGGCGGCGAAGGCGGTCTGCTCGGTGGCGTGCTCGGCGAGGGCGGCCTCCTGGGTGGTGTCCTCGGCGGCGAAGGTGGCCTGCTCGGTGGCGTGCTGGGCGACGACGGCCTGCTGGGCGGCTTGCTCGGCGGCGAAGGCGGTCTGCTTGGTGGCGTGCTGGGTGACGACGGCCTCCTGGGTGGCGTCCTCGGCGGCGAAGGCGGCCTGCTCGGCGGCGTGTTGGGTGACGACGGCCTGCTGGGCGGCTTGCTCGGCGGCGACGGCGGTCTGCTCGGTGGCGTGCTCGGCGACGACGGCCTTCTGGGTGGGGTCCTCGGCGGCGACGGCGGTCTGCTTGGCGGCGTGTTGGGTGACGACGGCCTCCTGGGTGGCGTCCTCGGCGGCGACGGCGGTCTGCTCGGCGGTGTGCTGGGTGACGACGGCCTCCTGGGTGGCGTCCTCGGCGGTGACGGCGGTCTGCTCGGCGGTGTGCTGGGTGATGACGGCCTCCTGGGTGGCGTCCTCGGTGGCGACGGCGGCCTGCTCGGCGGTGTGCTGGGTGACGACGGTCTTCTGGGCGGCGTCCTCGGTGGTGACGGCGGCTTGCTCGGCGGCATCCTCGGCGACGACGGCCTGCTCGGTGGTGTCCTCGGCGGCGTGACCGGCGGCGACGCTGGCGGCCTGCTCGACGGCATCCTCGGCGACGACGGCCTGCTCGGTGGTGTCCTCGGCGGCGTGACCGGCGGCGACGCTGGCGGCCTGCTCGACGACGGCATCCTCGGTGACGACGGCCTGCTGGGCGGTGTCCTCGGCGGTGTGACCGGTGGCGACGCCGGCGGCCTGCTCGACGGCGTCCTCGGTGACGACGGCCTGCTGGGCGGTGTCCTCGGTGGTGTGACCGGCGGCGACGCTGGTGGCCTGCTCGACGGCGTGCTGGGCGACGACGGCCTGCTCGGTGGGGTCCTCGGCGGTGACGGCGGCCTCCTGGGCGGCGTCCTCGGCGGCGGCGAAGGCGGTCTGCTCGGCGGCGTCCTCGGTGACGACGGCCTGGTCGGCAGCCTGCTCGGTGCCGATGGCCTCGTGGGCGGCCTGCTCGGTGGCCTGACGGGTGGCGCCGAACCGGTGGCCGGCATCCTGGAACCGGTGACGAGCATCCTCGACGGCTCGGCCGGCTCGGTGGTCTCGACGGTGGTCGAAACCGTGACCAACGCAGTCGAACCGGTGACCGACATCCTCGCCGGCACCCCGGCAGCCCCGGTGGCCGCGGTCGTGACCGGTGTGCTGGACACCGTCGAACACACGGTGGCCCCGGTGCTCGACAACGTGCTCACCCCGATCACCAGCCTGCTCGACCAGAGCCCGGCCGGCGGTGCCCTGGCACCCGTGACGAACATCCTGCACGGCCTGCTGGGCTGATCCAAGGACACGAAGAAGGAGGAAGGGAAACCTCGATAGCAAGCAGACAGGGACGGGCCGTCAGCGGCCCGTCCCGCGAAAGGACCGTCATGAACAAGAATTTCCGGATACTGGCCCTCGTGGCAATGGGCGCAAGCCTCGCTGCCTGCGGTGTGCCTCCCAAGGGCGGTCGCGACGACGCGACCTACTACTACTCCAACAAGAGCGTGCGCGAAGTGCCCAAGGTGGAGCCGGCACCCCCGCCGCCGCCGCCGAACACACCGGCCAAGATCGTCTACTTCGACTTCGACCGATACGACGTCCGGGCCGGCGACCGCAGCATCGTCGAGGCGCACGCGGGCTACATGCGCAACCGGCCGGCGAGCCGGGTCGTGATCGAAGGCCACACCGACCTGCGCGGCGGCCGCGAGTACAACCTCGCGCTCGGCCAGCGCCGCGCCGAGGCCGTGCAACGCATGCTCACGCAGATGGGCGTGCCGGGCGAACGCATCGAAGCCGTCAGCTGGGGCATTGAAAAGCCCGCATCGCTTGCCACCACCGAGGAGGGCCATCAGCTCAATCGTCGCGCCGAGTTCAGCTACCGCTGAATCGGGAGCACGCGATGATTTCACGGGCGGCTTCCGGTCCGCGATCACGTCATTCAAGCGAGAGCAGATGACGGACGCGACCGGCCTTCGCCCGCATTCGACCGGGGCCGAATGATGTCCTTCTCAGACCAGCTCCACGCCTGCCACGAGCGCCTGGTGTCCGTGTGCGCGGCGTTGCCTGCCCCGTACCCGGCCTTCACGCTCTTCTTCTCGGTGAGCGACGGCTCCCAGCGTGCGCACGTCGTGCATGCGCGGGCCGACGACTTCGAGACCGCCTGGCGCGAAGGCGCCGACCTCGTCGAGCGATGGGTGCGCGAGCGCGGCATCGTCTCGCCCTGGCTGCGCATCGACTGGGTCGAGGGCGCCAGTCCCATGGACTGGACGCAGTTCAAGACCCAGCTCACCGCGGTCAAGCGCAACTACTTCCGGCTCGGCCTGGCTTTCGACCAGGACTTCGGCTTCGCCTTCACCGAGCAGGAACTCAACGCCAACGCCATGCTGTGCGGCGATTCGACCATCGCGCATTCGGTGGTGAACGTGCGCAACTTCGACGTCTATGCGCAGGCCCGCTTCGAGCGCACGCTGCCGCTGGAAGAGTCGTCGGAGCGCACCGTGTACCTGCTGGCCACGGTGGGCGTGTTCTGCCAGCCCGACGGCGTGGTGCACAAGCTCGTGGGCACGGGGCTCGACGCGGGCCGCCGCCAGCTGCCGGCGCTCAACCCGCAGGCGGTGCTCGAGCTGGTGCGCAGCGGCTCGTCGTACCTGGCGCGCCAGATGCAAAGCGACGGCCTGTTCGTGTACGGCTACTTTCCGTGCTTCGACCGCCGCATTCCGACCTACGACGCGATGCGCCATGCCGGCACCGTGCACGCCATGCTCGAGGCCTGGGAGCTCACGCGCGACGACACGCTGCGCGCGGCCATCGACCGCGCCATCGACCACCTCACCGACGCGCTGATCCGCGACTACACGCTGCCCGACGGCCGCGAAGTCGCCTACCTGGTCGACACCGGCGGCGAGATCCGCCTGGGCGGCAACGCGGCCTGCGTGCGCATGTTCGTGCGCTACTGCGAGCTGATGGAAACGCGCCACTGGCTGCCGCTGCTGGAGAAGCTCGCACTGGGCATCGTGGCGCTGCAGGACCCGGCCAGCGGACGCTTCGACCACGTGCTGCACGCGGCTGACCTGTCGCTCAAGCAGGCCTCGCGCGTCATCTTCTACGACGGCGAGGCGGCCTTCGGCCTCATGCGCCTGTACGGCCTCACGCGCGATCCGCGCTGGCTGGCCGCGGTCGAGAAAGCCTTCGACCACTTCATTGCGAGCCAGCACTGGCAGTCGCACGACCACTGGCTCAGCGGCTGCGTGAACGAGCTCACGCAGTGGAGCCCGCAGGAGCGCTACTTCCGCTTCGGGCTGCAGAACGTGGCGGGCTACCTGGACTTCGTGCTCGACCGCAAGACCACCTTTCCCACGCTGCTCAGCCTCATGCTGGCGGCGCAGCAGATGCTGCAGCGGCTGGAGAGCATGCCCGCCATGCGGCATCTGCTCGACGAGCTGGACACCGAGAAGTTCTACCGCGCGCTCGACTACCGCGCGCACTACCTGCTCAACGGTTTCTTCTGGCCCGAGATGGCGATGTACTTCCGCCGGCCGTCCACGGTCGTCGGCGCCTTCTTCGTGCGGCACCACTCGTTCCGCGTGCGCATCGACGACGTCGAGCAGTACGTGACCGGCTTCGCGGCCTACCACCGCTACCTGCTGGACCGGCGCAGCCAGCCCGGCGGCGCGGGCCCCGGGGGCGGTGGTGGCGGCGTGCGCGACGACGGCGCGGTCTGGACGGCCAGCGAGATGGCGCGCGTGACCGGCGGCGAATGGGTGGTCAAGCCCGAGGACGGCTGGCGCGCCACCGGCGTGACCCAGCGCACCTTCATGCGCAAGGGCCGCGTCGTGTTCGAACACCAGGCCCGGCCCTCGAAGACGCCGCTGGCCGCCGTCACGCTCAAGGGCGTGCTGCAGCCGGCTGCGGCCGTGCTGTGCACCGACCCCAAGCCGCACCTGGACAAGCGCGTGCCCGTGCTGCAGGTGGCCAACGTGCTGCAGGCCGTGCTCGAGCTGGGCGACCACGCGCGCACCGAGTTCACCGGCCGCGTGTGCGGCGTGCTGGGCAGCGGCGCGGGCAGCAGCACCGTGGCCGCCATGCTGGCCGGCGCGCTCACCGTGTGGGGCGAGGTGGCGCAGCCCGAAGGCAACATCAGCCTGCCGTCGGGCATCGCGTGGAACCTCACCTGCATGCCGCGCCATGCCGCCTACTGGGTGCTCGAAATGGGTACCTCGCACATGCCGGCCTCGGCGCAGCTGATGCGGCCTTCGCTCATCGTGGTGACGGGGCTGTCGGCCGCGTCGCAGAAACACCGCGGCCCGTCGGAGGCCGCCGCGCGGCTCGATTGCCGCATGTTCCAGGCCATGGCCGCGGGCGACCGCGTGGTGCTCAACCGCGACATGCCCGAGTTCGCCACCTTCGCCGAAGCCGCGATGGCGCACCAGCTGCAGATCGTGACCTACGGCGAGCACAAGGACGCCGACGTGCGCCTGCTCGCCTTCGACCACGGCGAGGTGCAGGCCGAGGTGGCCGGCGAGCCCTTCCAGCTGCGCCTGAACGCGCCGGGCCGCCACATGGGCGCCAGCGCCGTGGCCGCGCTGGCCGCGCTGCAGGCGCTGCGCCTGCCGCTGGCCGCCGCGGTCGAACCCTTTGCGCACTTCGAGCCGCCGGGCGGACGCGGTGCGCTGCACACCATTCACATCGGCGGCGGAAGCTTCAAGCTGATCGATGAAACCTACGACGCCAACCCGAGTTCGATGCGGGCGGCGCTTGAGTTGCTGTCACAAGCCCCCTGCGAGCCTGCGCGCCGGGTGGCCATCCTGGGCGACATGCAGGAGCTGGGGCCCGCGGCGCAACGCCATCACCTCGATCTGGAGGCCGAGTTGCTGGCGTCGCAACCTGACCGCGTGCTCCTGTGCGGACCTTTGATGCGGGCGCTTCACACGCGCATCCGCACCAAGGTCCGCTCCCATTGGTTTGTCGATGTGTCCGACCTCTCCACCGCACTCGGCGGGCTGCTGCAACCAGGCGACTGGGTGCTGGCCAAAAGCTCCGCCGGTGTCGGTCTTTCCCGGCTGGCCCGGGTCCTGAAAGCACTGCCATGAGATGGAACGCATTGGTCCACATCCCCTATGAATCCGAACGCGAGGTACCCCCGCGGCGCTGGTGGCTGGGCTGGCTGCAGCTGCTGTGCGCCTGGGTGCTGCTGATGCTGCTGTGCGCCAACATCGCCCTCGTTTTTGCCGAAGGCCTGCCGGGCTCGTCCGGCCGCACCGCGACCCACAGCCATGCCCACAAAACGATGAATTGCACGCTCAGGGAAAACGCCGCGCCGCAAGCAGCGCGCGGCGCGGAAACGACCGGTCCGGCGCAGGTTCGCACCCACCGATGCTGAGAGGCGTCAGAGGCGAATTTTTGCCTTGTAACAGTCGGGTAACAGTTGATAATGATGCAGGCGTCGTTGCCCGACGGATCGGTCTTTTTCCATGATCAAGTTCCTCTTGCCCAGCCAGCTGGTTGCCGACAGGCCGGAAGTCCCCGGCGCCAGTCCGTATGCCGGTGCGCTGAACGATGCGTTTCGCGCGGCCTACCCGCTCGTCAAGAGCGCGGCCTGGCTGTCGCTGCCCATCAGCCTGTTCGGGCTGCTGCCTTCGATCTTCCTGCTGCAGGTGTATGACCGCGTGCTCTCGCGCAGCGGTGTCTCCACGCTCGCCGCGCTGGTGAGCGGCATCCTGTTCTTCCTGTGCATCGAGTTCTGGCTGCGCACGCGGCGTTCGCGCCTGCTGCGCAACGCGGGCGCCACCGTCGACCACGGCGTGTCGGGCGCGCTGCTGCACTCCATGCTCGGGCGCCCGCTGCGCGCGCTCGAGGCGCGGCCGGCCTCGTCCTGGCAGCTGTTCTTTCGCGACGTGGGCGCGGTGCGCGGCACCGTCACCGGCGGGCTCGCGCAATCGATCTTCGACCTGCCGATGGCGATCTTCGCGCTGATCGTGATCGGCATCGTCGCGCTGCCGGTGCTGCCCGTGGTGGCGGCCTTCCTGGCCATCATGGCGTTCCTGGCTTGGTGGTGGGCCGACGAAGTGCGCGCCGGCCGCGTCGAAGAAGTGCTGCGCGGGCGCGGGCTCGATCGCATCACCTCCGAGATCTGCCATGCGCGCGAGACGCTCAAGGCGCAGTCGAACGACGGCCCGACCATCGAGGTCTGGCAGCAGACCTACAACGCCTGGCTCAGCGAGAGCTTCGGCAAGAACGGCCAGATCGAAACCGCGCGCGACGGCACCACTGTGCTGCTCACCGTGTTCTCGGTGATCGTCGTCACCGTCGGCGCCATCGCCGTCATGCAGCAGTGGATGACGGTGGGCGGCCTCGTTGCCTCCAACATGCTTGCGCTGAAGGCGCTGCAGCCGGTGGCCGGGCTCGTGTCGAACTGGCGCGCGCTGGCCACCGCCAAGGAAGCCGCCAAGCGCCTCGAGACCGTGCTCGGCGAGCCGGTCGAGAAGGCGCCCACCGGCATGGCGCTGCCGCAGCCGCTGGGCCGCGTCACGCTGAAAGACGTGAGCTTCAGCTTCACCGAAGACGCGCCGCAGCCCGTGCTGGAAAACGTCGACCTCGACATCGGCCCCGGCGGCCTGCATGTGATCGTCGGGCGCAACGGCGCGGGCAAGTCGACGCTGGTGAAGCTGCTGTCGGGCCTGTACACGCCCACGCACGGCGTGGTGAGCATCGGCGAGTACGACCTGTCGCAGTTCGGCCGCGAAGAGCTGTCGCGCTGGATCAGCTACCTCTCGCAAGAGGTGTACTGGTTCGGCGGCCCGCTGGTCGACACCATGCGCCGCGGCGCGCCGGGCCAGAGCGACGAGCAGATCGTCGCGGCCTGCAAGCTCTCGGGCGCGCACGACTTCATCTCGCGCCTGCCCGACGGCTACCGCACCGTGGTGGGCGAGGGCGGCACCGGCTTCTCGGTGGGCGAGCGGCGCAAGCTCGCGCTGGCCATGAGCTTCCTGCGCAAGCCCTCGGTGCTGGTGCTCGACGAGCCCAGCAACGACCTCGACTTTCAAAGCGAGCGCAACCTGCTCGCGACCATGCTCGCGGTGGCCAAGGTGCGCACCGTGGTCGTGGTCACGCACTCGCTGCGCATCGTGTCGGCGGCCTCCGCCGTCTATCACGTCACCGGCCAGGGCAACGTGGAAATCGGCTCCGCCGCCGTCATGGTGCCCAAGCTCTTCGGCGTGAAGAAGCCGCTGGTGGCGCTGGGCGACAGCACCGACGACGGCAGCGGCAGCAGCAACAGCAATGCAGGCGTCCCGGCCGCCTCGCGCTCGATGGCGTGAGCAAGAAGGGCCACGCGATGCGTGATTCGTGGTTGACACGGATCGACCGACTGACAGACAGAGACAGGGGAACGGGATTTTGAAACCAGACTTGCCGCAGGTGCTTCAGGGCGAGAGCGAGAAACAGGCGGCGCAGACCACGCCGCAAGGCCGGCGGCGCCAGTGGATCATCGGTGGCGCGGTCGCGGTGCTGGCGGTTGTGGGGCTCGGCTTTCCGATGGAAACCGTCGTCGTCGCACCGGGCCGCGTGATCCCCTCCGACCGCGTGAAGTCGATCCAGCATCTGGAAGGCGGCATCGTCAGCAACGTGCTCGTGAAAGAAGGCGACAAGGTCAAGCAGGGCCAGTCGCTGGTCGAGATCGACCTGGGCGGCAGCGGCCTGAACTTCGAGGAGCTCACCGCGCGCTACGCCGCCACGCAGGCCACGCGCGTGCGGCTCATTGCCGAGAGCCGCGGCCAGCCGCTCAAGCGCGATTCGTTCGATGCCGACATCGACGAAGCCGTGCTCGAAGGCGAGGTCGGCGCCTACCAGGCGCGCGCGCTCGAACAGCGCGGCGTCATGGCCGGCGCCGTGTCGGGCCTGGAGCAGGCGCGCAGCAAGCAGCTCGAACAGCAGGCCAAGGCCAAGGGCCTGAACGATCGGCTCGCGCTGATGCAGAAAGAGCTGGAGATCTCCGAACAGCTGCTGAGCGAAAAACTCGTCGGCCAGGTCGAGGTGCTCGAAAAGCGCCGCCAGGCCGAAGGCGTGCGCAGCGAACTCGCCGTGGCGCGCCAGGGCGTGATCTCGGCGCAGGCCGCCATCACCGAGGCGCAGGCCAAGATGGCCGAGGCCGAGGGCCGCTTTCGCCGCCGCGCATCGGACGAGCTCGCCACCGTCGAGCGCCAGTTCGCCAGCCTGAGCGAAGACCTCGCGCGCGCCCGCACCCAGCGCTCGCGCACGGTGGTGAAGGCGCCGGCCGACGGCATCGTGAAGGGCCTGCGCAGCTCCAGCGCCGGCTGGGTCGTGAAGCCCGGCGAATCCATCCTGGAGGTGGTGCCCGACGAGGACGAGATCATGGTCGAGGCGCGCCTCAACCCGAACGACCGCGGCTTTGTCGAAGTGGGGCAGGAGGCGCGCGTGAAGATCACCGCCTACGACTACCTGCGCTACGGCGCCGTCGACGGCAAGGTCAAGCTCGTGGCGGCCGACGCCGATCGCGATGCCGCCATTGCCAGCGGCGCGCCGTACTACCGGCTGCTCATCAGCATGTCGCAGTCGCACGTGGGACGGCCGGAAAACCGCGTCACCGCCGGCATGGAGTCCGAAGTCGACCTGCGCGTGGGGAGCGATCCGTTCATCTGGTACATCCTGCGGCCTGTGCTCAAACTGCGGCGCGAAGCCTTCCGCGAACCATGAGCAAGCCCGTGTTGCCGGGCCGGCGCGCGCGCATCGCCCCGGGTGTGCTCTGCGCGACCTTGTGCGTCAGCATGGCGCTGCCGCCCACCGCGTATGCCCAATCGTCGCCGGAGCAGGAGGGGCCACCTGCAGCGCTGGCACTGTCGCGCCGCCTGTCGCCACCGTCCCTCGGCGCCGCGAGCTATGCGCAGCGCGTGAAGCAGGCGCTCATCGCGCTGTCGCAGGAGTACCCCGAAGTGCTGACTGCGCAGGCCGCGGCCAACACCAGCAGCTTCGGCGTCGACGCGGCCCGCATGGCGCGCTACCCGCGCTTCAAGGTCGGCACGTCGTCGGGCACCTACAGCAGCGGTGCCAAGGATGCGAAGAGCGAGAACTACACCGTGCTCACCGCCGAAGCGCGCGTGAGCCTGATCGATGGCGGCGCCATGAGCGCGGCGCAGCGGGCCGCCGAATTCGGCAACCAGGCCGACGACGAGGCCGTTACCACCACGTCGCAGAAAGTAGTGCTCGACGCGCTCACCGCCTACCTGCAGGTGCAGCGCTTCGACCTGAAGAAGCAGATCGCGCACCGCGCCACCGAAGTCGTGGCCGACCTGTCGAAGGCCGAGGCGCGCCGCGTGGCGCTCGGCGTGAGCGGCGACAACGACCTCAACATGGCCGCCTCGCGCCGCGCCCTCGTCGCTGCGCGCGAGTCCGACTTCGAGGCCCAGCGCGACGAGGCGCTGGCCAAGTTCCGCAACTACTTCAAGTTCTCGCCCGCGCCTGAATCGCTGCCCGTGCTCGCTGCACCGTCGCACTGGCGCATCGGCTCGCAGGAAGAAGCGCTGCGCCGCGCCGAAGCACGCAGCACCGAACTGGCCGAAGCCCAGGGCCGCGTGGCACGTGCACGCGCGCTGGTCGACCAGACCGAAGCCAGCCTGTACCCCACGCTCGACGCCGTCGTCGTGAAGAGCAAGGACCCGCGCGGCGTGTCGCCGCAAGACCCCACGCGCGCCGCCTTCGAACTCAACTGGAACTTCGGCAACGGCTTCGACCGCCAGCTCAAGCTCAAGGGCGCCCTGGCCGAAGTCGCGAACCAGGAAGCCAAGATGGAGGGCGTGAAGCTCAACCTGATGGAGCTCACCGCGTCGTCGTGGTCCCGCACCGTGGCCGGCCGCGAACGCGAGCGCCAGTTGATGGAAGCTGTCAGCACCTCGGGCCAGGCCTTCCGCGGCCGCCGCCGCCTCATGGAGTTCGGCCGCGAGACCCTGCCCCAGGTGCTCGACGCGCAGCTCGACTACTACACCCTGCTGTTCGACTACATCGACGGCGTGTTCGACCTGCGCATTTCGGAACTGCGTCTGGCGCGCACCACCGGCGAACTGCGCATCGACCCCATCGGCGCCAACAACTGGATCGACCGCATCTTCGGCCCCCCGAGCCGGAACGTCCTGACCGAAGACGGCCTGCTGGGCGCGCTGTGCATCTCGAGCAACACGACCTGCGCGAGCGAACCGTTGGTCGACCGCGCACCGGGCGCATCGATTGCGAACCCGCCGCTGCGTCGGTCAACGCGCCTCGGAATCAACTGACTCACGAGGCAAGCGCCAGCGAAGCCCCTTCGCGAAACACCGAGGAACCGGCTTTGCCGGGCCTCAGGTGTTGCCCCCGGTAGGGGGAAGGAGAAGCGGACACGAAGTGCCGCGCAGCCTGGGGGCGAGCTAAGTCTCTTCGGGGATGCCGGGCTCGCCGTCGAGGATCTGGTACTTGCGCATCTTTTCCCACAGCACCTTGCGGCTGATGCCCAGGTGCTGCGCCGTATCCTGGCGCTTCCAGTCGTTGATCTCGAGCGCCGCGATGATGCGATTGCGCTCGCTGCTGTTCCAGCCCTTGCGGTCGCCATTCGCGTCGAGCGCGACCCCCGTGCCATTGCGGTCGGTGGCCAGCGCAGCGGGCGCTGGCGTGCCGCGCGTGAGCGCGATCGCGCGCTGGATCAGGTTCTGGTCCCAGCTGTGCAACTGCCTCGCGATCACGCCCACGCGCTCCGCGAGGTTGCGCAGCTGCCGCACGTTGCCGGGGAAATAGGTTTCGGCCACCGCATCGCTGAGCCAGTGCGGCGTTTCGCCCAAGGCCTCGAGCTCGTCGCCGAGCACGTTCGCCAGCAGCGCCTTGAAGATCGCGATCTTGTCGATCTCGCCGCGCTCTTCGAGGCTCGGCACATGCAGCTCGATGACCGCGAGCCGGTAGAAAAGATCGGCACGAAACTCGCCGCTCGCCACCATCTCGCGCAGGTTGCGGTTCGTCGCCGCCACGAGCCGGAAGTCGACGCGGATCGGCGACGTCGCACCCAGCCGCGTGACCGCGCTGTCTTCAAGCACGCGCAGCAGCTTGACCTGCTGATAGCGCGGCAAGTCACCGATCTCATCGAGAAACAGCGTGCCGCCCGTGGCCTGCTCGAAGTACCCGCGGTGCGCGTGCACGGCACCCGTGAACGAGCCCTTCGTGTGACCGAAGAACAGCGACTCGAACAGCCCATCGGGAATCGCACCGCAGTTCACCGCCACGAACGCGCCCTTGCCGTACTGCTGGTGCCCGATGTGAAGTTGTTGCGCGATGCGCTCCTTGCCGACGCCGGTCTCCCCGCGCACCAGCACCGGATGGTTGCAGTCCGCAAAGGCGCCCACTTCGGCGAGCAGCCCTTTCATTGCATCGGAATGCGCCACCAGCACGTCGGGGGCCTGCGGCGCGACATCGCGCGCACGCAACTGGCGCACCAGCTTGGCCACCATCGTGCGCAGCTCGGCACAGGTGAAGTCGTAGGGCAGGACGTGCAGGTACTCGGGCGGATACGTGCGCGAGTCGCGCTCGCGCGAGGCCGCAGCGACCCAGATCACGGGCATGCCTTGCAGCAGCTCGGTGGCATGAGGAAGACCGCCGCCGTCGATGACAGTGACGCTGATGATCGCGACGGAAGGACGCAACGCGACGCCGCGGTCCTGCTGAGGCGGCGGCAGTCCATCGGCCCGGATGACTTCCACGTCGAAGCTCGCCATGCACCGCGCAATGCGGTCGAGGATGTCGGCTTTGCCTTCCCAGACAAAGAGGTCGAGTTCGTCGAAGTTGGAGGGGGATGACATTAAAACTGAAAGACGGATATCGGAAGAGAGCGGTCAATACACCAACTGTGCTCGACCGCACTGCAGCGCATTCAACTTCACGTCAGTGCGACCCAGTTCAAGACCGAGGACATTGCTCAGTACCGAAGACAATACGCTGCCGATGCCGTCGAGGATCGGCTTGAGAAGGGCGATGACCGGACTGAGTAGTGCTTGTAGAAGTCCGGCATTGCCGGTGCTGCCGGTCGGGGCGTTGCTCCCCGGCAGCTGGCTTGCGGCATGGTTAACCACATCTGCCGGCGCGGAGTTCAGCGCGTCGACCACCTTGCTCTTGACGCATGTATTCCAAAGCAGGAGCTGCTGGAGAAGACCAGCGCAAGACTGACCAAGGCCGAGCAGCCCGAGCAGGCCACCAGAAGGCGTGGTCTGGAGAGTCAAAACATCCCAGACCGACATGGTCTTCTCAACGGGAAAAAGCCCGAGCACAGGATCCTGAACCATTACCTTGCGCGTCCAGTCACCGAGGTTCGGCGATGTTGGACTGCCGTTCTTGAGGAGGTCCACCACTTTGTCTGCGTCATAGAACCCGTTCGGTTTCTTGGTCGCATTGAGGTATGAGTCTGCGAGCGCGTTGGCGCGATCAGCAGAGGTCGAACCGGCGGATGGCGTGAGGAGTTGGTTCAAGGTGCTGAGCAACGCGTTGACGAGATTGGAAAGGGTCGCTCCGATAGAGAGTCCGTTGGCTTGGCTGGATTTGGTTTCTCCTACGGCCAGCTTTAACGTGTCCTTTTGCGTCAATGCGTCCAACGAGAGCGTAGTGGGCCCTGGAACGGGAAGGTTGAGAAGCTGGATCAATCGTTCAGGCTGCAGGACGAGAGGGTCGTTGCAGAGGTTCTTGGTTGAAAAGCGCACGATGGGATCGTCTACCTTGCCGACACAGGCTTTCAAGATATAGGAGGTCACATCGATGGTTGCCGTTGGAGGCGTAGCAAGGCAATCCAGCTTGGAAATCTGACCCAGTCCACTCACGGCATCCAGGTAGATCGGAAGATGAACTCGGGTCCCCAGCAAGCCACTGACCAACGGATTCAAAATTCCGCCGAGAAGCTTGTTCGAATCGATATCGATGTACAGGCGGACCTGCGCGTTGTAAGCCCGTGTGCCGACCCCGCCGATGCCGATGGAGGGCGGCTCGACGATGCCTGCCTGGATGTCGACACCCAGAAGGTTCAGATCTTGGATGGCCACACCGCGCTTGCTCGCCGTCGCAATGCCGATGGTGGTACGCAGAATGCTCCCCAGGTCGACTTGCGTCAGAAGGGCCGCCGCGTTGGTGGCGTCGGGTGCCTTCACGGTCAAAAGTCCGTTGCCGCCGGTATCAGGGACCAGAAGGCTTAACGAAACCTTGTCGAGACCGACATTGACCAGTTCAGCTTGAAGCGCTTTCAGTGATGCGCTCAGAACCTCGTTACCCGACACAGCATTCAATGCCACGGTCACGATTTGCCCCACCGAGACATTCGGGATCTTCGCAAGAGCTTCCGGCGTCAGCACACCGGCGTCGAGATCGACCTTGAGTCCAAGATCCTTCAAGAGGCCAGCGGGTGTGACCTTGGCGTTGGCGAGGCCTTCGGAGTCCAGCACGGTCAGCTTGGTGATGTCCAAGCCGACGGCCTTAAGTACTTGCCCCAGTGGTGCATTCCCATTGGTGCGAAGGAGTTGAGCGCCGACAGAGAACGCCGCTGTAGCCTCGCTCTTCGTTGCTAGCGATTGCACGACAACAGCGCGAGCGTCGTTGCCTGGAATCGACGGGAAGAGCAGGCTGGGTCTTCCCTCGATCGTCACTTTGATCGCGTTGTTCGTTTCGGTGCCGCTCGCGGTACCGAAATACTGTGGGGGCGGACGCGTTGTTGGATCCCAGCGGCCGCAGACGGCCGTGAAATCGTATTGCTCCGGTTTCAGGAACGACAGGTTCTTGGCCGCATTCGTTGCGGCGACTCCTTTAGCGAAGTCGCAGTTGTCCGCCTTGAGTACTTGGGCGCCAGCCAGCGCGGCGAGGTCGGATGCTTTCTGCAGTTCCCGCTTCATGTAGAAAAGGTAGCCGAGCTCGGAACCGATCAGGATCACGACGACGAGCGCCAGTGCGATGGTGGCATTGATGACGACCGAGCCGCGCAGTGCCGATCGGCGAGGCAATGTGGGGCTGCCGCGTGCTGTGTGATGCACCGCATGGAGGGTTGTATTCATGTCGATCAGTGCTCCTGTCTAGGACGGAATCGCGACTGTCGCGCGGCTGAGAAGGTTGTCAGGCATCCAGCGGCTTGTGTCGAGCACGGGTAGCGTCGGCAACAGGCGATTGGCGCTGTAGCGGTATGTCACGGTCACGATCGCCGTCGTATTCGGGCCGCCGCCGCTGGCGCCCGTCAGCTCCGTTTTCACCGTCGTGTTGTCGGCGAGCCAGTTCCGCCTGCTACCGGGGGATGCGTTGGCCGAGACAGGCGCGATCAGCGCAGCTGCCAGCGAATCGCGTACTGTGGCTTCGATCCGAGCATCGTCAGTCGCGAGCGGCGGCGACAGGATCATGGGAACGGCGCGTGCACCGTCTTCCGCCGCGCGCGAGATGATCTGTTGCGTGTAGAGCACGGCGCCGAACGTCGCGATGCCGTAGATCACGAAGAAAAGCGCCATGAAAACGAATGCAAACTCGATGGCCGCGATTCCGCGTTGGCATTTCGCGGAGGGACAATGCACGAGCGTCATGGCAATCCTCCGTCGAGGAGCATGCTGGCCTGCCCTACAAGCGTGTCAGGCACAACGAAAAGCGGCAAGGGAGGAAGCAACTCCGCAATGCCCGTGGCCTTGACGGTCACAACCACCTGGCAGCGCTGCTCCCAGCTTGAGGTGCAGTTCACCGTGCTGGAGCAATCAGCCTCCCCGGAGGGAAGCACTTGGCAGCGCTGGGCGAGGATGTTCGGTCCGCCCGGCAGCTTGACGGGAACCTGCGCGAGGGCGACCCGTTCGGCTTCGTTCTTTCGGGCCGCCCAACTCGTCTGATATCGCAAGGCTGCACGAGCACCATCTTCGGCAGCATTCTGTAAGCTGAACCTCAGCGTGAACATGATGCCGTAGCAGATCAGCGCATACAGCATCGTGAACAGAAAGATGAAGACGATGGAGAACTCGATCGCATAGACCCCCCACTGCCCGCGGGCGGAAGGACGAAGGATGAGGCGTTTCATGACGGTGCCAAGGAAGTCGCGAAGGCTGGACGGGGATCGTTACTTGCCGGCGCCCGATTGCGTCTTCACCGATGAGTTCAGGTGTTCCGGAATCGGGTACTCGAAGCTCTTCAGGTAGCGCTCATAGCTGCGGTAGGCAATGGCGCCTGGAATTGGGCGAGGCGTGGGCGACGCGATGACGCCGGCGCGTTGCCACGCTAGCAAGTCATGAGTTGCGTCGCCGACTTGCAGGGAGCGGTATTCCGGTTCGGACTCGCCGACCGATGTTGTGGGCACCGCTGGCGCCTGGGCTTCAACGGTTTGGGGGGCCTCGGACACAGGCGGGCGGTCCACTGCTTTGTTCACCGGTTCCTGTGCCGTGACCGTAGGTGAGAACGCCATGAACGCGAGAGCGGCGGTCGGAAGTGCCAGGCTGAGATGGAGTCGGGATTGCTTCATGGGGTACCTCTTGCGGGCTGGCCGGACGAGAACAGATTGCTGGAGCGCGAAGCCTTGAGTGCCAGTGGGGCCGAGCCGTTGCTGGCGAGGGAAACGTCGGTTGCTGGTATTTCTGAAGGCCTCGGTGTCGAAACACCGAGTTGCCGGGCTGCGTTTTGAATGATCACTCGAGTTGCCGCTGGGATCTTGTTTGCATCCATCAGCGCCCTTGCTTCCTCGTGTTGTTGGGTCATCTCGAGGTACATCGCAAGATTGGCCTGCGCCTGCGGGTTGTCGGGTTTGAGTTGCAGCGCCTGCATCAGGGGCAGTCGCGCGTCGGCAATGAGGCCAGCGCGCAGGCTCGCGTACCCGAGGTCGTTCAGCAGCAGCGCATCAGTTGGAGTTTTTTGGACGGCCTGCTTGAGCATGCGAACAGCTTCGGCGTAGTCACCGCGCGCGCCGGCCAATAGTCCAAGACCGCGATAGCCGGATGCATCGAGCGGCGTACCGAGAAGCCGCCGATAGGCAGCTTCGCTCTGTGCTGCCTGGTCGGCGTGGCGCAAGGCTTCGGCGCGTGCGCGTGTGGATTCAGGGCTCACTCCCCATCGCTGCTCAAGTGCATCGATATGCGCGAGCGAGGCAAACCAGAGGCCCTCCTGTTGCATCTGCTCTACCAACCGGAGATAGGTTGGCTGCGTGTCGATGTTGGCGCTAGCCTTTGTGTTCACATTCTCCTCGGCTGCTTGGCGCTGCTGCGCTTCCGTGGCAGCCGGATAAGCGTCTTTCATGCTGGTGCAGCCGCCCGCTGCGAGCGCTGCCACGATGGCAACACAGCCGAGCAGGTGGGTTCTTGGTCGGTCAGTGTGTTCGGTCATTTGGCAAGGGCTCCCAAAGAGCGGAAGACGGCGAGAAATCCGGGGCCAGCGGTGACGATGACCAACGCCGGCAACAACGTGACCACCATCACGCCGGTCATCTTCACAGTGATTTTTCCGATGCGCTCTTTCATTTCAGCGCGGCGGTGCTCCCGGAGCCGGTCGCTGAACTGGCGCAAGGGCTCCTGCACTGCGCCGCCATGGCGGTCGACTTGCACGAGCAATGCCACCAGACCGGCAAGGTTCTCGTTGTCGTGCAGCGTTGCCAACCTGAGCAGCGAGTGCTCGCGCGTGCGGCCCTGGCTGTATTGCCGGTTGGCAAGCGTCAGTTCAAACCCTAGGACACGCAGTACGTGCGAGAAATCTGTCGCCATGATTTGCAGGCTTTGATCCAGGCTCAGGCCAACGCCTTGCAACAGGCGAAGCAGGTCGATGAACAGCGGCAACTCACGCCCCACACGTTCGCGCCGGCTCGCCGCTTGTCGTGCAAGCAGCCATTTCGGCGCCATAAACCCTATGACGAAAGCACCGGCCAAGACAGAGACAAGTTGCCGTTGAGGTTGTCCGCCGGCCCAGACGAAATAAGCGAGGACAGGCAAGAGCAGTGCCATCGCAATGCGCAGGACCAGAAAAATGAGTTGCGCTCTCAACGATGGGAAACCGCATTGATCGATCAGCTTGCGGTCTTCATCGGCAACCAGCATGCGACCGACGCGGGTGTCCAGCCAGTGAAACGGGAGTTCGACTTCGGGGCGAGGTGATGCATTGAGTGCCGGCTCCGTCTCGACCGCCGCGGCGGGCGTGTCCACGCTTCGGCGAATGGCGCGCCCCAGAACTTCACCTCGTCGGGCTCGGCGTAGCTCGGCGGCAATGAGCAAACCCGCTGCAACGAGCAGACCGAGGGCCAGAAATACCAGGCTGGCAGTGGCGAGTTGAGTGGGCACAAGTGTCATGCGAACCTCGCCAGGCGATAGAGCATGATGGCGCCTGTGATCTGGAGCGCAACTGCGCCGAACACCATGTACTGCCCGAAACCGTCGTGCCACATCCTCAGAAAGTAAGCAGGATTCAGCGTGATGATGACGGCACCCACGCATATTGGAAGCAAGCCCAGGATCCAAGCGGAAAGCCGTGTTTCGGCTGACAGCGCCACCAACTCGTGCTCGGCTTGTTCACGGTCGCGCATGAAATTTCCAACGCGTTCAAGAAGCAGGTCGGCGCGACCGCCGTAACGAACGCCAAGGCCAAGAATGGATGCCAGCAGGAACATTTCCTCTACGCGCACCCGCGAAGCCATCTGGAGCAGTGCCCGATCCAGATCTACGCCAGCGCGTACCAGCCCGGCGGCACGATCGAGGTAGTCGCGCAAGGGGGCGCGTGACGAGGCGATTGCCAGCTGGAAAGATGCCTGTGTGGAGTTGCCGATGGTGATCAGGCGCACCATGGCATCGATGAAGGCCGGAAGTTGGCTCACGAGTTGGCGACGAAACTTCTGTAGGCGCAGCCATACTGCAAAAGAGGCAACAATCAGTAGAAACAACAGAGAAGCAATCGCTGCCGGCCAGCCGCCTAACGATGCAGCAATGGCAGTGAGCAGAACGATTGCCATGGTGCCGAGCGCGACTGCTGGCGCGCCGATCACGCCTTCAAGCGATGAAGGCATCCACCGCTCAAGGCGGCTTTTAGTGGGGGCTGCGGCAGACTCAGCAGTGGCAGCCTCGGTCCATGGATCGGACAAGGGCGTCCCAGACGTCGAGGCCGCCGGGGCGTCGCGCAAAGGTGCGAGCACTGGTGCCTGGGGCGCGAGGCTCGCATGGATCTGTTGTTGCAGATGCTGACCGGTGGCTTGCCTTGCCTGGCGCGTCGTGGCCCATTGCCACAACAGCAGGCCCGCCGCCGCGAGCAGCAGCGCGATACAGGCCACGACAAGCAGACCCTCACGCACGACGGTCTCCTGATCCTCGTGCCAGCGTCTGGCGGAACCGCGTGATCTTCGGCGAATGCGGTGCTATGCCGAGTGACACCCAGCGGTCGCGCTCTTCGCCATCAGGCGCCACCACGGGCTCGTAGCGATACAGTTCCTGCATCGCGACCACGTTGTCGTTCACACCAGTGACTTCGCTGAGTGAAAGAATGCGTCGCTGTCCGTTGGACAGGCGGCCGATCTGCACGATGAAGTCGATGGCGTTGGCAATCTGGCGGCGCAGGCTGGTCTCGCTACCCTGGTAGCCCGCAAAGCCAGCCAGCATCTCCAGGCGGTAGAGGCATTCGCGCGGCGAGCTTGCGTGGATGGTGCCCATGGAGCCTTCGTGGCCCGTGTTCATCGCCTGCATCATCTCGATGACTTCGGCGCCACGGACTTCGCCGACGATGATGCGGTCAGGTCGCATGCGCAGGCTGTTGCGAAGCAGGTCGCGGATCGATACAACGCCAGTTCCGTCGAAGCCGCCGGGCCTGCTTTCGAGCCGCACCACGTGCGTATGGCCCAGCGAAAGTTCGGCGGTGTCTTCGATGGTGATTACGCGCTCGGCATGTGGAATGAAGCTGGCGAGCGCGTTGAGCAACGAGGTCTTGCCTGAGCTCGTGCCGCCGCTGACCAGGATGTTGCAGCGCGCGCGCACCGCGATCTCGAGCAATTGCGCCATGCCTGCATCGAAGGTGCCGAGTTTGACCAAGTCGGCCGGTGTGAGCGGCTCCTTGCGGAACTTGCGAATCGACACCGAGAGGCCATCGATGGCCAGTGGTTCAATGATGACGTTGATGCGGCCGCCATCGGGCAGGCGTGCATCGACCATAGGATTGGCTTCGTCGAGTCGGCGACCCAACGGAGCGAGGATGCGACGAACGATGCGCATCACGTGCTCGGTGTCGGCGAAGCGCAAGGTCTCGCGTTCCAGTATGCCGTTGCGCGACACGTACACGTTCGTGTGGCCGTTGATCAAAATGTCTTCAACCGCGGGATCGTTGAGTAGATCCTCCAAGGGGCCGAAGCCTGCAAGCTCCTTCGTCAGCGCATCGGCGATGAGCTGCATCTCGCGGTCGTTGATCGGCACGCGGCGCAGGCGCACGAAGCTGTCGACCTCCAGTTCGACGAACTGCTGGATCGATGCGCGCGACCAGCGGCCGAACTCCGCGCCCAGCTCTTCGATGCGGCTCAGCAGATGATCGTGCGTCCAGCTCTTGATGTCCTGGAACTGCTGGGAGTTGATGAACGCCTGGTCGTCGTCGGCAAATTCGATATCGGAGGACATGGGCTCAACCTTCACTTGAACTCTTCCAGAGCCCCGAAATTTGCGACTTCAGCGCAAACCAGCGGGAATCTTTGGCCGGCGATTGGCCCGTGGAGGGCAGGTATTTCTGGGACAGGCTGCGGGCCAGCCCTGTCACGGATTGCGAGTAGGGGTCGTTACGCGTGGTGCGAATCAGCATCTCGCCGCGGCTGGCAGCAGACAGAAGAGGAGCACTTCGGGCAGGCAGTACGTGGTGAAGCGAAAGCTCCAGGCGCTCGGCGATGTCCTTGGCTGACAGGCCTACATGGCTGTCGAACTTGTTGACCACCAGCGCAAGGCGCTCCGTTTCGATGCCGCGTGTGCGCAGTTCCTTGAGCAGGGTGGCTGTGGACACAATGGCACCGATACTCTGGTCGCACACGACCCAGTTGTGCTGGGCCTCACGCACTGTCTGTGCCACAAAATCGATCGTCGAGAAGCCGCCTAAGTCGGCAATCTGAAAATCGTAAAAATCGGACAAGCGCTTGATGAGGGCCACCGAGTCGGCGTGCGAGATTTCGCGGACTTGCGCGAGGCTGGAAGGCAACGGAAGGACCGCGACACCGCTCGTGTGATGGGCGACAGCGGTGTGTAACAGGGTTTGGTCGAGCCTGCGCAGGTTGCGCACGCCGTCCACAAAACTAAAGCCGCTTTGCGTGTCGAGATAGAGCAGGCCGTCGCGGGCGGGCAACCCCAAGTCGAGCAACGCAATACCTTGCCGGGAAGCCCGCCCCGGAGGGCGGGCGAGCGCTTGCGCCGCCGATTGGTCGTTGAGTGCCAATGCGAGGCTCGTGGCCAGCGTGGTGACGCCGAGCCCTGCGCGAGCGCCAAGCAATGTCAGCGTGCAGCCACGCGTGTTGCTCTGCATGCCGCTGCGTCGTTCGAGCAGCATGCGCAGCGTGCTCACCGCTTCCGTCGGCGGTGCGGTGATATCGATGAAGTCGTCGACACCTGCACGCAGCGCCGCGAGCATGGCAGCCGGTTCGGCCGAAACGCCGGTGGCCAGCACAGGCAGGGCAGGCCAGTCGCGTTTGAGGCGCTGATGCAGCTGGCTTGCTGAGACGCTCTGGTCCGGCGAGAAGTCGATGAACACCGCCGCAGGTCCCAGGAGAGTGATGCGCTCGTCGACCGATTGGGCATCGGGTGCAAGCACCACCACCGATCCGAGGCGCCCGAGCGCGTCGGTCAGCCAGGTGATGTGGCCGTTGTTGCTTGATGCGAACAGGTAGGTCTCTGCGCCTGTTTCGGGGATGCTGTCGCGTGGAGCGTTCATGGTGCCGGCCAGCCGTAAGGTTCACGCACTGGTTGCATCAGCGCGAGAAACCTGGAACCTGTGTGTTGCTTGCCCCGCCCAAGAAGATCGAGCGCCAAACCGCACCGTCCCTCTGCTCGGCGCTGCCGGGAAGATAGGGCGTCAGGTCGGTGTCGCGCGCGATCGGCTTGACGAGATGCGGTGTGACGACGATGACTAGCTCTTTCTCGCTCATCTGGTACTTGTTCTGCTTGAAGAAGGTGCCGAGGATCGGCAGGTCGCCGAGGAGCGGCACCTTGTCTGCATTCGACGTGGTCGTGCGGCTCACCAGGCCACCGATGACGAAACTCTCACCGTCGCCCAACTCGACGGTGGTGTCCGCGCGGCGCGTGGTGATGGCAGGTACTGCCACACCATTGATGCTCAACGAGTTGGTGTAGTCGAGGTCGCTGGCTTCTGGTGCGACCTTGAGAACGATGCGCTCGTTCGAGAGCACGGTAGGTGTCAGCGTCAGCCCGATGCCGAATGGCTTGTAGTCGATGGCCGTGGAGCCAAGCCCCTGTGGTACAGGCACCGGGAGTTCGCCGCCCGAAAGAAAGCTCGCACTTTGTCCCGACATCGCCACCAGCGTGGGTTCCGCAAGGACACGAGCCATACCGTTGCCTTCCAGAAAACCCATGTTCAAGCCGATGCCTGCCTTGCGGAAGTTGAGCAGCAGACTGAAGGCCTGCGCCAGTGGCTGATTGGCCTCGGTGGCGATGGAACCATCGGGGCCAAAGCTTGATTTGGTGAGCGTTGCCGGCGCGAAAGCACCAAAGCTGAAGCCATTGGAGTTGGTTCTGGTGCTGAAGATGTTCAGGCCCGCTTGTTTGAGCACGCTGCGGTTGAACTCGACTACTTTCACAGCGACCTGGACGGTGTGGCTGCGCACAGTCACTGTGCCCAGGTCACTGACGGGTGTCTTGTCCGGTTGGACGGCGAGTGCCGCATCGCGCATCTGCTGATACGCGGGCACGCTGCTGGTTGTGCCGGAAACGGCAGCGATGCGTCGCTGCACATCGAGTGTGTAAGTCGTGGCTGCAGGCTGTCCCTTTTCCCAGACCATCAGCGTGGTGCGGCCTGGCAGCTTGCCTGTGACGATGAGGCGCGCCGCGGCCGAACTTGAGGTCTTCCGCGTGATGGTCACACCAGCGACTGTTTCGTCGGCGATGGCGATGCGGTCGACGCCTTTATCGATGAGCAGCTCTCGTTGGGTGCCGGCTGTCACGGTGAACGGCACTTGAGCCAATACCCCCGGGGCGGACGATGCGATGGGCCAAGTTGCGGGCGCTAGCAGTCCTAGCGCCATCAAAGCATGGCGCAGCACGAGCGGGCGCAAGGGTGCGGGGCGTCGTGTGACAGATGGCGTCGTCGCACAGGGCAGGTCCGGCATGGATGTTCTTTCTTGGACAGGGGCGGTCATGTCTGGGGCGGCGTTGCTCGGGCGGTCAGTAGCGCAGTGTTTCGCTTCGGTCGCCACGAATCATTTCGACTTCAAGGCCGGGTCGAGCGCCGCTACCAGCCTGGCGTGGCAATGAGGCTGGGGCGGCATAAATACGTGGCTCGGATTGGCGACGACCTGCGGCCGTGCCGCCAGTTACGAGGTCGGCTGCCGTAAGGCCCGCCTGTGCGCTGTCGAGGCCTTCCAGTGGTCCTCGTGGTTGCTCGCCGCGCTTGAGTGGTGGAGGGGGGAGGGCTACGGGTAATACAGCCAGCAGTGAGGGATCGGGCAGGTTCGTGTCGAGCGGATTACGAAGCGCAAGCAGCAACCGACCAGTGGATTCGCCCAGCGTCAACCGGTTGATGTCTTCGACCGGCACGGCCAGAACCGCTGTACGGGCAGCGTCGTTCCGCTGCTGCTGCGCAGCTGCAGGATTGCCATTGCCGTCCGCTGTCTTGGAGGGAAGGGCGTCGACAGAAGAGTTTCCGAATGCCAACACTCGCTTGCGCGACAGCAGCAAGCGGGCCTGACTCCTGTCAACGTCCTTGCCATCGAACTTGAGCATCACGAACACATCGACGAAGTCCCCGGGCTGCACCTTGTTGCCGACGCCCATGACTTCGTCAGCCTTAATGGCAACCGCGCGTTCGCCTTCTTCGACGCGCATCGCAAGGCCGGAAGCCAGCTGGCCTTCAAGCAGCGGTGTTCCTTCGCCCAGGTCGAACACCGGTACGCGACCGAGGAGCGGTGCGATCTCCTTGAATGCGCCGGTCGGGTTGATAGGCAATTGCTCCACGCGCAGCGCTTCAGCCGTGATGGGCTGCCCTGCAGCGATGGGCTTCACCGCGATGACCACGGCATAGACCGGTGCGGAAGGTGTTTTCGCGGTAGATGTAGTTGCCAATGCCTCAGCGACGGGAGGGGGCTTGGCTGGCGTACGGCTCAGTACCCATGCATAGCCCCCGAGGGCGATGGCCAGAAGCACCAGCACGGCTGCAATGATTTTTGTCAGGTGAATCATGGGCAATGGGGAAAGAGGTGAGAGCAGGCGCTTGACGGATTGATGGAGGGCCGACAGCGGCGAGGCGGCATGACGACCGTTAACTCTGTCGGCCCCAGATCATCCAAACGGTGGCGGCCAACGCGAGATAGGCCGCATAAGGGATGGGGCGTGCTCGCTTTGAGAGGCCCGAGGCGTCTGCATTGCGCGGCTTGCCGGAAAGCAAAGTGGCAAGCTTGGGAAACAGGGCCCAGCGCTGGAGAAGCAGCCAGGTAATGCCGTGGACGGCGGCCAGCAGGCTGGCGACAGCCCAGATTGGCAGCAGCGGTTGCCAGCCAACCCAGAGGCCCAACGCACCGGCAAATTTCACGTCCCCCGCGCCCATCAGGCCGGCGACGTAAAAAAAAAGCAGAAAGACGAACCCCAGTGTGGCGCCGATCAATGCATCAGGCCACTTGATGCCGAATGGTTGTGTGTTCATGGCGAGAGCACCCAACGCGATCGCAGCACCCAGCAGCACGAGCCAGTTGGGAACGCGACGTTGTCGGGCGTCATAAACCGTGACCAGCAGCAGCCATAACAGCCACAAATGAGGCATCAAGTCCTTGTCAGACGATGGCGACGCGGGTTTTGATGGACTGGAAAATATCGTTCAGAACTTTTCCGACGCCAGTGCCCGTGCCAGTGCCGAACACTGCAATAAGAATCGTGGCCATCAGCCCCGCAATAATTCCATATTCAATTGCAGTAGCACCTTCTTCATCGCGCAGAAAACGAGTAATAGAACTAAGCATGGTGATCTCCTGAAAGGAAGTGTTAACAAAGGCTGGCACGGTGGATGTTATACAGCGTAACTCCGTGTATCAACAGGAGAAACACACCGGATCGAGTCCCGGATGTGCTACTCGGAGGGGTAAAGCAGGAAGGCGGCCAGCCTCGTTCGGCCCCCACAACGGGGCAGAAAAGGTCACTTATTCACAGTCTGGAGATGTTCGTTTCCCTCTGTAAACCGCATGCACACTGGCATGGACGAGGGGAACACGTTACGGGCGTGGGAACGTCCGGACGTTGAGCGTTACGGGAACATGCCCGTTACGTGTTACGTAGCGCGGTACCCAGGAGTGCAATTTGTAACACTCGACAAGGCGGCTCCGTTTGGGCAATAAATCACACTTTTGGGGCCGAGACCCCTTCGGTGATGTGGGCTCAGCCGAGGATTTCTTCGTGGAAGAGCTTCCACTCGCCGCCCTGGCGCAGCCAGTACTGGCGGCGGGTGCGGCCGTTCTTCTCGCCCTCGAACACCTCGCCGAAGGTGGCGACCATGGTGTCCTCGGTGTCGCGCCAGTGCAGGTACGACGTGTCCTTGATTTGCACTCGTTTACCTTGTGCGTAGGTCAATTCGTCGCGGAGTACCGCATCGGCATCGATGGGCTTGCGGCTGGCACGCTGGAAATCCGGCAAATAGAATTTTTTCAATTGCGCTTCATTGCCGCTGGCGCGCGCGTCTTTCCAGGCGGCAATTGAATCGGCGAATTTCTTTGTTTCTTTTTCGGCCTGCGGCTGGGAAATCCATTGCAGGCTGCGCGCGGTGACGACCGGCGTGGCGCCGATCTGGACCTTGCGCAGCAGCTGCTTGAGGTCGGGGTTGGCCATGACGACGCAGCCGTCGCTGGCCAGCGGCGCCCGTGCGAACTGCTGGGGCGGGGTGCCATGCAGCCAGATGCCGCTGCCGGTCTTGCCGCGCCGCACGTCGTACGGGTTGGGGTAGTTGATGGGCAGGGCGCCGGCGCCGTAGAAGTCTTTCAGCGAGCGCGGGTCGAGGCTGCTGGTGATGTAGTACACGCCCAGCGGGGTGCGCGCGTCGCCTTCGACGGCCTTGTCGGTGCCCGACTTGCCGACCGAGATGTAGTAGTCGGCGACGAGCTTCAGGCCCTTGTCGGAGTTCTCGAACAGGTACAGCCGCGAGCGCGAGGCGTCGACGGCAATGGCGAAGCGGCTGCGGGTCGAGAGGGTGAGGAACTGCGAGGGCACGGTGCCGGCGGGCGGGCGTTCGCGCAGGGCCTGCAGGCGGCGGCGCGATTCCTCGTGCAGCTCGACCATGGCCGGGTTGCCGCGCAGGCGCGCGATGCCGGCGGTGTCGGGCATGGCGTTCGACGGCGGCACCTGCGCTGCGAGCAGGTCGCCGTACACGAGCTGCGCGAGCTGGAAGTTCGGGTGGTCGCGCACGAGGGTCTGGGCCTTGGCCAGCGCCTCGCGGGTCTTGCCGCGACCGAACAGTTCGTAGACGCCGATCAGGCGGGCCTCGGCGCCGCTGGCTTCCTGCAGCGGCGCGGCGGTTCTGGCGGTCTTGCGGGCCGGGCGCGTGGCGCCCGCGTTGTCTGCTGCGACGGCGGACCGCTTGCCCTTGGCTTGCAGCTGCGTCTTGCTGGCGCCGCTGCTGGCCTTGCTGCCCCTGGCTTCTTTGGCGGACGCACGGCTGCCGCCCGCCTTGGCGGCCTTGGTGCCGCTGGTCTTGGCGGTGGCCGACTTGCTGCTGGAACTGTTGCTGTTGTTGGCTGCGAGCGCGGCGCCGGGCGTGGCCAGCAGGAGCGCAGAAGCGGCCGTCAAGGCCGCGAGCAGCTTCCCGCTCCGCAGCGGGAACGGGAGGGTCTGAAGCCGGCCGCGCCGGACGATGTCTGCCACTAGCCGCCGACGCTTTCCTTGCGAATGTGCCACTGGTTGCCGGAGCGTTGCAGCTCGAGCGTCTTACGGCTCGCGATGTTGAGGTTGTCGGCGCGGTAGATCTGGCGGAACTTGGCGGTGGCGGTCTGTCCGTCGACCTTGATCGCGAGGTTCTCGAGGTTCACGCTGATGCTGGACTTGCCGACGATGCGCGCGCGGCGGTCTTCTTCCCAGGCCTTGCGGCTCTGGCCGCCGGCGGGCACGAAGTCGCTGCCGTAGGCGGCGAGGTAGCGGTCCATGTCCTGGCTGGCCCAGGCCGAGGCCCAGCCGCGCACGACGGATTCGATCTCAGCGTTGGAAGCCGGGGCTGCAGCAGGCGCTGGTGCCGGTGCCGGTTCAGGCGTCTTGGCAACCGGCGCGGGCGCTGCGGCCACCTTGACGGGCGGGGCGACAGGTGCGGCGGCGGGTGCCGGCGCGGGCGCAGGCGGTGCCTTGGCGACGGGCGCAGGTGCGGGCACGGGGGCCGGAGCAGGTGCCTTGGCAACCGGTGCGGGCGCAGGCGCCGGGGCGGGCTTTGCAGCCGGTGCCGGTGCGGGCGTCGTCGTGGCCGAGGCCACGAGGGTCGAGCCCTTGGAGCCGGCCGCCGGCGGGGCGGTGAAGAGCGTGCGGATCACGGCCAGCTTGGGCTGTACTGCGGTGTTGTTCTGGTCGAGCTGCAGCGCCTTGCTGTAGGCCTGGCTGGCCAGCCGCGCATACACGTCGCCGAGGTTTTCCTGGGCGGTGGCGTAGCTGGGGTTGGTGCGAATGGCGCTTTCGAGGGCGTTGCGGGCCTTGTCGAACTGGTTCTGGCTCGCGTAGATGACGGCGAGGTTGTTGAACGGTTCGGGCAGCTCGGGCGCGTCCTGCGTGAGCTGGGTGAAGGCGGCGATGGCCTCGGCGCGCTTGCCGGTGTCGAGCTGGATCACGCCCTTCAGGAAGCGCATCTGCGGATCGCGCGGCTTGTCCTTGAGGAAGGCCTCGGCCTTGGTCATGGCCTCGTCGAGCTTGCCGGACTGCATCAGCCGGTCGACCTCTTCGTGCTCGGTCGCGGCCAGCGCGGGAAGCGCGGCGCCGCAGGCCGCAACGGCCAGGAACAGGGCGCGCACGGTGGGGGAGAAGCTGAAGCGGGCGCGAGGCCGGGGGCTCTTGGGCATTGCGGACAAGACCTCGTTGGTGGGGAAGGGGAATGCGGCAGGCATTGTAAATGCGCCCGTCACCTCTGGATACCAAGCTGACGGAGCCCTGCGATGGCCCTATTCACAGTTGTGCCGAACTTGTGCGCTGCAGCATCATCATGTAACGTCTCGTAAGCAAAATGCACGTGTTTACCCTGATTTTTCCAACCCTCCGGAGTCCGTTTTGAAGATCACCAAACGCCGCCTGCTCGAAGGCGGCGCTGCAGCCATTGCCACCTCGCTGTTCACGCCGGCCTCGTGGGCCCAGCGCGCAGCAGGCGGCGACGCCGCCTGGCCAACCAAGCCCGTGCGCATCCTCGTGGGCTTTCCGGCGGGTGCCTCGCCCGACCTGGCGGCGCGCGCCATCGCGGAGCCGCTCTCGAAGCTCCTGCGCCAGCCGGTGACGGTGGAGAACAAGCCCGGCGCCAGCGGCAATCTCGTGGCCGCCGAAGTGGCCAAGGCCACGGACGACCACACGATCGGCGCGCTGATCAACGGCAACCTCACGATCGCCAAGCTGCTGAACCCCTCGCTCGACTTCGACCCCGAGAAAGACTTCGCCCCCGTCGGCCTGATCGGCACCGCGCCGCTGGTGCTGGTGGTGTCGGGCAGCGCCACGGGCAAGTCTGCGGCCGACCTGCTGCTGTGGGTGCGCAACCTGGGCAGCGCCGGCAAGTACGGCACGCCGGGCGTGGGCACCGTGGGCCACCTGGGCATGGAACTGCTCAAGAGCCGCGCGGCCATCACCGCGCAGCACAAGCCCTACACGGGCAACCCGCAGGTGATCGCCGGCATCCTCGCCGGCGAGATCCAGCTGGCGCTGCTGCCGCCGGGCCTGGCGATGCCGCACGTGAAGTCGGGCAAGCTCAAGGCCATCGGCGTGACCTCGCCCGAGCGCAGCCCGCTGGTCAACGAGCTGCCGACGATCCGCGACGCCGACGTGCGCGGCGCCGACCTCGAGATCTGGACCGCGCTTGCAGCCCCCGTCAGCATGAAGCCGGCCGCCGTGGCCCGGCTGAACGCCGCGTTGGTCGAGGTGATCAGTTCGCCCGAGGTGAGCGGCGAGCTGCTCAAGACCGGCTGGCAGGCGCAGCCCGGTTCGCCCGACACGCTGGCCAAGCGCATGCGCGCCGACACCACGCGCCTGGGCGGCGTGATCCTCATGAAAGGCATTCGCTCAGAGGCCTGAGCCAGTGCCAGCGCGATCGCGCTGCGGCTACAGCAGCGCCGACACCTGCCGTGCCGCATCGATCAGCGCCGGCAGCATCGTCTCCTGCATCACCTTCGCGCTCGTGCGGTTCGCCTGCCCGCTGATGTTCAGCGCGGCCACCATCCGGCCCTGCCGGTTCACGATGGGCGCGGCCACGGAGATCAGGCCTTCTTCCAGTTCCTGGTTCACCAGGCACCACTGCTGCTTGCGCGCCTGAGCCACCTTGGCCATGAGTGCGTCGATGTCGGTCACGGTGTGCTTGGTCAGTGCCTCGAGGTTCGAGGCCTGCAGCCGCGCGCGCACCTCGTCGTCGCTCAGGTCGGCCAACAGCAGGCGGCCCAGCGACGTGCAGTAGGCCGGCAGCCGCGAGCCCACGCCCAGGCTGATGCGCATGATCTTCTGCGTCGGCACGCGCAGCACATAGACGATGTCGGTCGCGTCGAGCACGGCGGCCGAGCACGACTCCTGCACCTGCTGCACCAGCGCCTCCATCACGGGCTCGGCGCGGTTCCAGATCGGCATCGACGACAGGTAGGCAAAGCCCAGGTCGAGGATGCGCGGCGTGAGCGTGAAGAGCTTGCCGTCGGTCACCACATAACCCAGCGTCTGCAGCGTGAGAAGAATGCGCCGCGCCCCCGCACGCGTGAGGCCGCTGCCGGCCGCCACCTCGCTCAGGGTCTGGTGCGGTGCGCTCGCGCTGAACGAGCGGATCACCTGCAGGCCGCGCGCAAAAGACTGCACGTAGCTGTCGCCGGGGGCGGGCGTGTCGGTGGCGGAACTGACGGAAACGGGGTGGGTTGCCATGGCGAGCGATCCTCTCTAAAATTCATTATACGAACAAAAGTTCTTTAGGCGAACAAATTGCGATTCGCGAGGATTCGTGAATTCGGCAGGGTGTTCGGACCGTTCGGTTTCTTTCTTCACTCCCGGAGACAAGCTTCATGATCAACAAGATCGCGCGCTCGGTCGCCGATGCCCTGGCAGGCATCCAAGACGGCGCCACGGTGCTCATCGGCGGTTTCGGCACCGCCGGCATTCCAGGCGAACTCATCGACGGCCTCGTCGAGCAGGGCGCCAAGGACCTCACGGTCGTCAACAACAACGCAGGCAATGGAGAGACCGGCCTCGCGGCGCTGCTCAAGGCCGGCCGCGTGCGCAAGATCATCTGCAGCTTTCCGCGCCAGGCCGACAGCCAGGTGTTCGACGGCCTGTACCGCAGCGGCAAGATCGAACTCGAGCTCGTGCCCCAGGGCAACCTGGCCGAGCGCATCCGCGCGGCGGGTGCCGGCATCGGCGCCTTCTACTGCCCCACGGGCTACGGCACGCAACTGGCCGGCAACCGCGAAACGCGCGAGATCGACGGCGTGCAGTACGTGCTCGAGTACCCCATCCACGGCGACGTGGCGCTCATCAAGGCCGAGCGCGGCGACCGATGGGGCAACCTGGTCTACCGCAAGGCCGCGCGCAACTTCGGCCCGGTGATGGCCATGGCCGCGAAGAAGACCATCGCCACCGTGCACGACATCGCCGAGCTCGGCACCCTCGACCCCGAGACCATCGTGACCCCGGGCATCTTCGTGCACCAGGTGGTGCGCATCGAACGTGTCGCCACGCAGGCCGGCGGCTTCAAGAAGGCAGCATGACCATGGCATACACACGTCGCACCAAGGACCAGCTCGCCGCGCGAGTGGCACAAGACATCTTCGACGGCGCCGTCGTCAACCTCGGCATCGGCCAACCCACGCTGGTGGCCAACCACCTGCCGCAGGGCCGCGAGGTCATCCTGCAAAGCGAGAACGGCATCCTCGGCATGGGCCCCGCACCCGAGGCCGGCGAAGAAGACTACGACCTCATCAACGCCGGCAAGCAGCCCGTCACGCTGCTGCCGGGCGGCTCGTTCTTTCACCACTCGGACAGCTTCGCGATGATGCGCGGCGGCCACCTCGACATCTGCGTGCTCGGCGCGTTCCAGGTGTCGGCCACCGGCGACCTCGCCAACTGGCACACGGGCGAGAAAGACGCCATTCCCGCGGTCGGCGGCGCAATGGACCTGGCCATCGGCGCCAAGCAGACGTGGGTCATGATGGATCTGCTCACCAAGCAGGGCGCGAGCAAGCTGGTGCAGCAGTGCACCTATCCGCTGACCGGCATCGGCTGCGTCAAGCGCGTGTACTCCGACCTCGCCACGCTCGAATGCACGCCGCAGGGCCTGAAGCTCGTCGACACCGTCGAGGGCCTGAGCCGCGAAGAACTCGAGACGCTGGTCGGCCTTCCGATCGCCGCCTGATCCGTTCCACCCATTCAAGAGACAACTCACATGACCACCCAAGCCTTCATCTGCGACGCCGTCCGCACCCCCTTCGGCCGCTACGGCGGTTCGCTCAGCAGCGTGCGCACCGACGACCTCGGCGCCGTGCCGCTGCGCGCCCTCATCGAGCGCAACAAGAACGTCGACTGGCAGGCCGTGAGCGACGTGCTCTACGGCTGCGCCAACCAGGCCGGCGAAGACAACCGCAACGTCGCACGCATGTCGGCGCTGCTCGCGGGCCTGCCGATCGAAGTGGGCGGCGGCACCATCAACCGCCTGTGCGGTTCGGGCCTCGATGCACTGGGCACCGCTGCGCGCGCCATTCGCGCCGGTGAAGCCGGCCTGATGATCGCCGGCGGCGTCGAGAGCATGAGCCGCGCCCCCTTCGTCATGCCCAAGGCCGAGAGCGCCTTCAGCCGCAACAACGCGGTGTACGACACCACCATCGGCTGGCGCTTCGTCAACAAGCTCATGAAGGCGCAGTACGGCGTCGACTCGATGCCCGAGACGGCCGAGAACGTGGCCACCGACTACAAGATCGAGCGCGAGGCGCAAGACCTGATGGCGCTCAACTCGCAGCTGCGCGCCGTCGCGTCGCAGAAGTCCGGCTTCTTCGACGCCGAGATCGTGCCCGTGAGCGTGTCGCAGAAGAAGGGCGACGCCCTCATCGTCAACAAGGACGAGCATCCGCGTGACACCACGCTGGAGGCGCTGGCCAAGCTCAAGCCCATCGTGCGTCCCGACGGCACCGTCACCGCCGGCAATGCCAGCGGCGTGAACGACGGCGCCTGCGCGCTGCTGCTGGCCGACGAAGCCAGCGCCGCCAAGCACGGCCTCACGCCGCGCGCCCGCGTGGTCGGCATGGCCACGGCCGGCGTCGCGCCGCGCATCATGGGCATCGGCCCGGCGCCCGCCACGCAGAAGGTGCTGGCGCTCACCGGCCTCACGCTCGACCAGATCGACGTCATCGAACTCAACGAAGCCTTCGCGGCGCAAGGCCTCGCCGTGCTGCGCCTCTTGGGCCTGAAGGACGACGACGCGCGCGTGAACATCAACGGCGGCGCCATCGCCCTGGGCCACCCGCTCGGCGCCAGCGGCGCACGCCTGGCCACCACCGCGGTGAACCAGCTGCACAAGGGCGGCGGCCGCTACGCGCTGTGCACGATGTGCATCGGCGTGGGGCAGGGCATTGCCGTGATCCTGGAACGCGTCTGATGGCGCTCGCCCGACGCGAGCTGCTGCTGGGTCTGCTGGCAGCAGCAGGCCTGCCGGCGCACGCGCAGCAGAGCGATGCCAAGCCGATCCGCATCGTCGTGCCCTTCGCGGCCGGCGGCGGCAACGACGTGTTCGCACGCCAGATGGCCAAGGGCCTGGGCGAGGTGCGCAAGTCGGGCGTCATCGTCGACAACAAGCCCGGCGCGGGCGGCAACCTCGGCACCGAGCAGGTGGTGCGCAGCACGCCCGACGGCAGCACGCTGCTGCTGGGCCACACGGGCACCGTGTCGATCAACCCGGCGCTGTACAAGGGCCTGAAGTTCGACGCGCGCAAGGACCTGCTACCCGTGGCCATGTTCGCGTCGTCCGCGCTCGTGCTCGTGGTGCCTGCCGCTTCGAAGGTGCGCAGCGTGGCCGACCTCGTCAAGGAGGCCAAGGTGCGCCCGGGCCTGCTCGACTACGCCTCGAGCGGCAGCGGCACGGGTGGCCACCTCACGGGCGAGCTCTTCGCGCAGCGCACCGGCACGAAGATCAATCACATTCCCTACAAGGGCACCAACCCCGCGCTCACCGACCTCGCGGGCGGCCAGGTGCAGATGATGTTCAGCGTCATCCCGCCCGCGCTCGCGCTGGTCAAGGGCGGGCGGCTGCGCGCCATTGCCGTCACGGGCGCCAAACGCCTGCCGTCGCTGCCCGACGTGCCCACCGTGGCCGAGTCGGGCCTGCGCGAACTCGCGGGCTTCGAGAGCACGCTCACCTACGGCATCCTCGCGCCGCGCGGCACGCCCGATGCGTTCGTGAAGACGCTGTCGGCGCAGATGCTGCAGGTGGCGGGCGGCGCCGAGTTCCAGTCGCGCCTGGACGTGGAAGGCGCCGTGCCGCTGCTCGGCGGGCCGGCCGAGTACGCCGCGCTCATCGCGAAGGAAAGCGCGCTGTGGGCCGGCATCGTCAAGGCCTCGGGCGCGTCGGTCGACTGAGCGGCGACGCATCGCTTCCCACCCATCAACGATTCATCAAACCGGAGACTTCCCTCATGTCCTTCTTCCGTTCGTCGCTTTCGCGCCGCGCCATCGCAGCGGCCGTGCTGGCCCTGACCGCCGGCGGCCTGCTGCCCCTGACCGCCTCGGCACAGCAACAACCTGCGGCCTTCCCGACCAAGCCCGTGCGCATCATCACGCCGTTCCCGGTCGGTGGTGGTCCGGACGGCGTGGCCCGCCTCGTGGCCGACAAGCTCTCGCGCGCCTGGGGCCAGCCGGTGGTGGTCGAGAACCGCCCGGGCGGCAACGGCTTCATCGCCATCGACGCCTTCAAGCGCGGTGCCAAGGACGGCCACGACATCATCGTGCTCGACAACGTGCACCTGGCCGCGTACCCGGCGCTGTTCAAGAAGCTGCCCTACGACGCATCGAAGGACTTCGACGCACTGCTGCCGCTGTTCAAGACCTATTTCTTCTTCACCGTGGCGACCAACAGCAAGTACAAGACCGTGGGCGACCTCATCGCCGACGCCAAGGCCAACCCCGGCAAGCTCGACTACGGCTCGTGGTCGGTCGGCAACCCGGTGCACCTGGGCTCGGAGCTGTTCGAGTCGGCCACCGGCACGCAGATGGAGCACGTGATCTACAAGGAGACCACGCAGCTGTACACCTCGGTCGCCACCGGCGAGCTGGCCTTTGCGCTGGGCAGCAGCGCCACCGCCGGCCCGCTGCAGCGCGCCAACAAGCTGCGCTTCCTGGCGGCTGCCGCGCCCCAGCGCGTGGCCGCCTTCCCCGACGTGCCCACCGTGAGCGAATCGGGCGGCCCCAAGGGCTTCGAGGTCATCGGCTGGAACGCCATCGCCGTGCCGAAGGGCCTGCCCGCTTCGGTGACCGACAAGATCAAGCGCGACATCGAGAAGGGCCTGGCCGAACCCGACGTGCTGGAGAAGTTCAAGAGCTTTGGCTACGAGCCGTTCCCCACCACGCGCCCGCAGTTCGACCAGTTCGTGGCGACCGAAACGAAGCGCTTCACCGACGTGATCCGCAAGGCGAACGTGTCGCTGGACTGACAGCGCGCGCCCAGGGCGCATCCGCAACGAACAAGGCACCCGCGAGGGTGCCTTTTCTTTTGGGCGCCGCGCCCAGGGCGAGAGATTGTGCTGTCCAAAAGTCACATGTTACGTATGGATACGCGACAGGGTAGACCGTCTACCGAAGGGCCTGACAGAGGCGGAGTGGCCCCGCATGGGGCGGTCGCTCCCGTTTCAGGGTAGCCCCTTGCAGGGATACGCGTAACCGGCACCCGTTCTTACATTTTTGACTTGCAAATCCGAAATCGTCGCCGTGGGGAGGAGCAAGCCATTGCTGCTGCACACGGAGGTCCACCTGCCCAGTCAGTGAACGAAGAGGGAGTTGAGTCATGAACAAGATCTTCCGAACCCTGTGGAGTCCCACCGCCGGCACCTGGGTGGCCGCGCCGGAAATCGCGCGCGGCCACGCGCGATCGTGCAGCGGGGGCGGCGTGCGCGCGGTGGCGGCAACGGCGGCGCTGTGGGTCTGCGTCGTGCCGGTGCTCGCGGCCGGCGGTGCGGGTGGCCAGCCGGTCGGTGACGCGTCGCTGAACGCGGGCACGGGCGGCAGCGACGGCACGGGCGGGAGCGGCGGGCTCAACGACACCACGGTCAACGCCTTCGGCGGCGCGGGCGGATCGTCCACGCCAGGCGGCGTCACGGCGGGGGCCAACGCCAGCATCGGCGGCTTCGGCGGTGCCACGCCGGGCACCGGCGGCGCGGCCGGCACCACCAGCACGCCCACCGGCCCCGGGGCGTTCCAGGGCGACGCCGGTGGCGCGGGCCAGGCGCAGACCGGTGACGCGGCCAACGGCAACGGCTATGGCGGGGGCGGCGGCGGTGGCTTCCAGGGCATGTCGATCGCCAACAACGTGGCCAATTCGTCCGACAGCTACACCGGCGGCATCGGTGGCGCGGGCGGCAACGGGTACTGGGCAGCGGGCGGCGGCGGCGCGGGCGGCTACGGTTCGATCCTCAGCGGCCCGCTCGGCAGCTACACGGCCACGGGATCTTCCACGGGCGGCGCCGGCGGCAAGGGCGGCGACGCCTTCTCGCAGGGCGGTGGCGGCGGCAGCGGAGGCGGCGGGTTCTACCTGAACGCGACCAACCCGGGGCTCAGCTTCACCAACACCGGTCCCCTCACGGGCGGGGCGGGCGGTGCCGGCGGGGCCGAACTGGCGCCCGCCCGTTCCAACGCCTCGGGCGGCGGCGGCGGCGCAGGGGGCATCGGCGCGACGTTGGCGGGTGTTGCCGTCACCGTCAACAACTCCGGCGCGATCACGGGCGGTGCCGGGGGCGCGGGCGGCGCGGCCGGCGGCGGTGCGGGCGGCACCGGTTCACCGGGCGGCGGCGGCGACGGCGGGGCGGGCCTCGCGTCGACCGGCGCGGGCGCAACCGTCACCAACACCGGCACCATCGCCGGTGGGGCGGGCGGCGCTGGCGGGGCCAACAGCAACGGCGGACCGAGCGGTGCCAACGGGGTGGGCGGCGTCGGGGTGACGGGCGCGAACCTCGCGCTGACCAACGGCGGAACCATCTCGGGCGGCCTGGGCGGCGACGGCGTCACGCGCGCTGCGGCGGTCGCATTCACGGGCGGCACCAACAGCCTCACGCTGAACACCGGCTCGTCGATGACGGGCGCGATTTCGATCGGTGCGGGCGCCACCGCCAGCGTCGTCGCGGGCGCCGGCGGCCTCAGCGTCAGCAACGCCCTGCTGCTGGGCGGCACGGGCACCATCGACACCAACGGGAACGCCCTGACGTGGACCGGCGCGATCTCCGGCGCCAGCGATCTCGTGAAGATCGGCGCGGGCGTGCTGACGCTCAGCGGTGCCGACACCCACTCGGGCGCCACCAACGTCGCGGCGGGCACCCTGCGTGCGGGCGCGGCCAACGTGCTCAGCAGCGCGAGCCCCTTCACGGTGGCCACCGGCGCGACGCTCGACCTGGCGGGCAACAGCCAGACCCTCGCGTCGATGGCCCACAGCGGCACGGTCTCGCTGGTGGGCGCGGTGCCGGGCACCACGCTCACCGTCAACGGTCCCTGGGTGGGCAACGGCGGCACGCTGCGACTGGGGACCGCGCTGGGCGGCAGCGCCAGCGCGAGCGACCGGCTCATCCTGAGCGGCGCCACTGCCGTCGCCAGCGGCACGACGAATGTGCAGATCACCAACCTGGGCGGCCTGGGCGCGCTCACCACCGGCAACGGCATCGAGGTGATCAGCGCCCTCAACGGCGCGACCACCACCGCGCAGACCACCAAGAGCGCGTTCGTGCTGGCCGGCACGCACGTGGATGCGGGCGCCTACGAGTACCGGCTGCATGCGGCCGATGCCGCCGGCGCGGGCGAGAACTGGTACCTGCGCTCGACCGCTGCGCCCGTGACACCCGTGACGCCTGTCCCGCCCGGCACGCCGCCTGCCGGCGGTGGCGGCTCGGGCACTGGCGGCACCGGCGTCGTGCCCGTGCTCGCCGTGCCCACCTACCGCGCCGAAGTGCCGCTGTACGCCGCGCTGCCCGAGCAGCTGCGCCAGTCCAGCCTCGCGATGCTCGGCAACAGGCGCCTGCGCATGGGTGAGGACCTTGTAGCGGGCGCAAACCCGGCCAAGCCCACGCAGGGCTACCGCGAGGCGTGGGGGCGCATCATCAGCACCGAGCGCACCATCGCGCAGGGCGGCACCGTGAGCCCCACGAGCAAGGGGCGCCTCACGGGCTTCCAGGCCGGCACCGACCTGTGGGCCAACCCCGACTGGCACGCGGGCGTGTACGTCGGCCAGCTCGACGGCGACATGCGCGTGAACGGCTTTGCCAGCGGCCTGGCGAACCTCGGCGTGGGCACCAACAACCAGAAGAGCGAGTACCTGGGCGCCTATGCCACCTGGAAGCACGCCAGCGGCGTGTACGTCGACGGCGTGCTGCAGGCCGGGCGCCACCGCTACACCGCCAGACCCACGCTGGGCTTCTCCCGGGGCGGCAAGGGCAACAGCCTGCTGGCGTCCATCGAGGTGGGGCAGTCGATTCCCATCGCGCAGAACTGGACCGTCGAGCCGCAGGTGCAATTGGTGCACCAGCGGGTGAGCCTGGGCGACACGGGCATCTCCGGCGCGCTGGTGCAGCAGAACAGCCACAACGGCTGGCGGGCACGCGCCGGCGTGCGCGTGAAGGGCGAGTTCGTCACCAGCGCCGGGGTGCTGCAGCCTTATGTGCGGGTCAATTTCCATCGCAGCAGCCGCGGCACCGACGTCACCCGCTTCGTCGGCCCGGCCGGCTTCACCGACATCGCGACGCGCACCGGCGGCAGCAGCACCGAGCTGGCGGCGGGGGCCACGCTGCAGGTGGCCGAGAACACGAGCGTGTATGTGGAGCTGGGCAAGCTGTGGTCGGGCTCCGGCGGCGACTCGCGCATCAAGAGCGGGGTGAACGCGAGCGTCGGCGTGAAGATGCGCTGGTGATCTCGTGAAGGGGCGCGCAAGGGCGGCGTCTACGCATGCCGCCGCGCGGCGGTGTGGAGCGTGTGCACGCGGGCCTCGCCGGGTTGCGCAGGCGAAGGTCGCCCCCAACCTTGCGGCAGTTCATGCAGCACGGCGTTCGCATCGAGCGAGCGGATCGCGACCGAGGTGTCGGCCGGAATCCGCCCCTGCGCCACCATCGCCTCGTAGCGCAGCGCGCACACCCGCAGGAACGACGCGAAGTTGCCGACCTCGCCGCGCGCCGCCACCAGCTCGTCGTACAGCCGCTCGATGAGCTGCACCACGGCCATGCCGTCGCGCTGCGCGATCTCTTCGAGCACCTGCCAGAACAGGTTCTCGAGCCGGATGCTGGTGACCACGCCGTGCAGGCGCACCGAGCGCGTGCGCGCGTCGTAGCTTTGCGGATCGGCGCTGATGAAGACTTCGCACATGGGCCATCTCCTCGAGAGGCGGAATGAATCGGGGCGACGCGGCACTGTAGCGCCGCCCGCGTCCATCCGTTCAGGTCAGTGTTCGATGCGGGTGCCGAGCACCACCAGGAACTGCGACAGCCACGCCGGATGCGCCGGCCAGGCCGGTGCCGTGACGAGGTTGCGGTCGGTCACGGCCTGGTCGACCGGAATGCCCATGTACTCGGCGCCGGCCAGTTCCACCTCGACCTGGCAGGCCGGGTAGGCCGACACCTTGCGGCCCTTGATGAGGCCCGTGGCCGCGAGCAGCTGTGCGCCGTGGCAGACGGCGGCCACCGGCTTGTCGGTGGCCAGGAAGTGGCGCGCGATCTCGACCACGCGGCTGTGCATGCGCAGGTACTCGGGCGCGCGGCCGCCGGGGATCACGAGCGCGTCGTAGGTCTCGGGGCGCACCTCGTCGAAGGTTGCGTTCAGCGTGAAGCGGTGGCCCGGCTTCTCGCTGTAGGTCTGCGCGCCCTCGAAGTCGTGGATGGCGGTGTGCACCCAGTCGCCGGCCTTCTTGTCGGGCGCCACCGCATGCACGGTGTGGCCGACGGCCAGCAGGGTCTGGAACGGCACCATGGTTTCGTAGTCTTCGGCGTAGTCGCCGCAGAGCATCAGGATCTTGCGAGCCATCGGGTTTGTCTCCTTCGGATGAGGTGGGGCGAAACCGGCCGGCGCAGGGTGCGCGCCGGCCGTCGCCGCATTATTCGAAGGGGGCGGGTGCAGCGGGTAGCAGCGGGCTGTGATGCCGCTGCGGTCGCTATTTGACCGAGCCCGCGGTCAAGCCTTGCACCATGTAGCGCTGCATCCACGCGAACAGGATGGCGACCGGGACCACGGCGCAGATGGCGGCGGCCATCACCAACTCCCACTGCACCACGTACTGGCCCGCGACCATGTTGGTGACGAGCACGGTCAGCGTCTGCTTTTCCGTGGAGCGGATCAGCGTGTAGACCACGGCGAACTCGTTCCAGGCATTGACGAAGGTGACCAGCGCCGTGACCGCCATGGCCGGCAAGGCCAGCGGCAGGAACACCTTGCAGACCGTGCGCACCGGGCCCGAGCCTTCAAGCCAGGCCGACTCCTCCAAGTCGCGCGGAATGGTCTCGAAGTACGAGGTCATCATCCAGACGGCAAAGGCAATGCCGAAGGCGCCATAGGCCACCACCACGGACAGGCGCGAGTCGGTCATGTTGCCGCCCTCGAACCAGGGCAGGCTGGCCGCCATCTTGAACAGGCCCACCACCAGCAGCACGGGCGAGATCATCTGGGTGATGAGCAGGAACTGCCGGTAGCCGCCCTGGCCGCGAAACTTCAGGCGCGCCAGCGCGTAGGCGGAAGGCACGCTGACGGCAATCGTCAGCACGGTCGCAGAGAGCGACACCAGCAGGCTGTTCAGCAGCGCGCGCCCGAAGCCGGTCTGCGTCCACATGGCGGAGAAGTTGCTCCACTGCCACTGCTGCGGCAACCAGCGCGCCGGATAGACGTAGATCTCGGACGCCGGCTTGAGCGCCGTGAAGAACATCACCGCGAGCGGAAAGACGACCACGGCCACCAGCGGCGCGAGCAGCAGCCAGCACCAGAGGCTGCGCACGAGTTTGTCGGGGCGGATCATGCGGCGGCCTTCGCGGACTGGCGCTTTTGCAGGCGCAGGTAGAACACGGTGAAGGCCAGCAGCAAGGCCAGCATCACGAGCGAAATGGCGGCTGCCTCGCCGGGGCGGCCCATACGAAAGCCCAGCTGGTACAGCCAGGTGACGAGGATGTGCGTGGCGTTGTCCGGCCCGCCCTGCGTCATGATCCAGATGATGGGGAACGAGTTGAAGACGTAGATCACGTTCAGCACGATCGCCATGTGGATGAAGGGCTTGAGCAGTGGCAGCGTGAGCCGGCGAAACTGCTGCCAGCGCGACGCGCCTTCGATGCCGGCCGCTTCGTAGATGTCCTGCGACACCGACGACAGGCCACCAAGAAAGATGGTGACGGTGAAGGGGATGGACACCAGGATGCCCACGCCCACCTCGACCCAGAAAGCGAGCTGTCCGTCGGCCAGCCAGTTGATCGGCTCCTGGATGATCCCGACCATCGCGAGGCTCGCATTGACCATGCCGTACTGGCCGTTGAACGACCAGGTCCAGACGATGGCCGTCATCGTCAGCGACACCGCCCAGGGCAGCATCACGATCGTGCGCGCAACGCCCCGGCCATAGAAATCCTGCTGCAGGATGAGCGCGATCGGCACAGCGCACAGCACCGCGCCGCCGACCACGCACACCGTCCACTGCACCGTGCGCCACACCACATGGGCGAACACCGGATCGGTGAACACGGTGCGAAAGTTGTCCAGGCCGTTGAAGGCCCGCAGCAGGCCGAAGCGCGAGATGTCGTGCACCGACTGGAACACCAGGGTGGACAGCGGGTAGGCCAGGATGAAGAGGGTGAGCAACAGGCTCGGCGCAATCAGCCCCCAAGCCAGGGCAGGGCCTCGAACGGGATTCTGCATAGGGCAATTCGATCGGATAGGCGTGGTTGGGCGTGGTGCGACACGCGAAAAGCTGGCGCAGCCCCAGGGCTGCGCCCCGAGGCTTACTTACTTCTTGTTGAGCTTGGTGTTGGCCTCGGCCGCGGCCTTGTCCAGCGCCGCCTTCGGTTCCGCCTTGCCCTGGTAGATGGCCTGCAGTGCGTTGGTGACGGCCTGCGCCGAGTCTTCCCAGCCGGCGACCAGCGGGGCGAAGCGCGCGTTGGGCAGCAGGGTCACGAACTCGGAGAGCACCGGGTCGTCCTTGAACACGGGGTCGTTGGCCACCTCGCGCGTCACCGGCATGAAGCCTTCGCCTTGGTCGAACTTCAGCCGCGCGGTTTTCGAGAACATGAAGCTCAGGAATTTCTGGGCGGTTTCCTTGTTCTTCGAGGTCTTGAACATCATGATCGAGTCGGTCACGCCGAAGGTGATGTCCTTGCCGCCATTGGGCACGCCGGTGATGCCGTATTTCAGTTGCGGCGCGTCCTTGGCGATTTCCTTGGCCAGCGGCGGCAGCGAAATGACCATGCCCAGGCGCCCCTGCTTGAACAGGTTGTGCAGGTCGTAGCGCGTGTTGCCGGCCACGCCGGGCTCGGTCAGGCCCTGGTCGATCATGCTCTTGTAGAGCGTGGCGGCTTTCACGCCGGTCGGCGAATTGAAGGCGGCCTTGTTGCCCGCATCGAGCACGTCGCCGCCCATGCTCCACAGCGCGTAGTAGAAATAAGTGTCGGTATCCAGGTCCTTGCCCTGGATGCCATAGCCGTAGGCCCCCGTGGCCTTGATCTTTTTCGCGGCGGCAATCACGTCGTCCCAGGTCTTGGGGCCATTGGGAAAGCCCGCCTTGCTCAGCATGTCCTTGTTATAGAACATCGCGCGCACGCTGGCTGCAATAGGCAATGCATAAGGCTTTCCATTGATATTGCCGGCTTTCAGGAAGGCCGGAATGAATTGGTCCTTGAACGCCGCATTGGCGTAATTGTCGACCGGCTCCACCAGACCGTCGTTCACGAAATCGCCGACCCAGCGGGTCGCGACGTGGGCCAGGTCGGGCGGGTTGTTGCTGGCGATTTCCGCCTGCAGTTTCTGCTGCATGTTCTCCCAGCTTCCCACCTCGACCTTGACCTTGTCTCCCGGGTTGGCCTTTTCGTAGTCCCGGGCCAGCGCCTCCAGCCAGGGGCGCGTGTTGTCGCTGTAGCTGGACATGGCGATGCGGATATTTCCCGCCTGGGCCGTGAGGGAGGAAAGGCCCAGAAGAATCGCGCCTGCCAATAGAGTTGTATTTCGTTTTTTCATATTTAATTCCTCGTGAAGTGATTGAAAATTAATTGAATACACGTCGGGATCTGCTGCGATCAATGCTTGCGCTTTTTTATCTTACGAGTCGGCCGAATGGCGCCATAGATAGAGCTAACCCTCGATTTCTAAAAAACAGAACCCTGCCTGCGAAATATTGAAGGCCAAATTCCCGTGACGTCCTGTACGCTTCAAAATTCGAGCTCGAATTGCGCGCGGTAATTCATTGCCGCCCGGTCGGGAGAGGTATTGGCAATTCACAGGGCGCATTGCGTGGACACATCAATTTCGACTCCGTCTTCGGTTCATCCCCACGCGCCGTCCCGGCGCGTGACGCTGGTCACGGGCGCCGCGGGCGGCATCGGCCAGGCCCTGTGCCGCCGCGTGCTGCAGGCGGGCGACCGGCTGATCGCGCTGGACCACGACGCGGGCGCGCTGGAAGGCCTGGCGGCCGTGTTGGCCGGGCAGGGCGTGAGTGCCGACGATCTGGCGCGGCTGCATCCTTTGGTGGCGGACGTCACCGACTGCGCAGGCCTGTGCGAGAAGGTGGCCACGGCCGTTGCAGCGGTCGGGCCGGTGGATGTGCTGGTGTCGAACGTGGGCGCCGCGCGCGGGCCGACGGTGCGCAAGACCACGCCGCAGGACTGGCAGGCCGACATCCAGCTCAACCTGAATGGCGCGTTCCATTGCGTGGAGGCGGTGCGCCACGCCATGGTCGAGCGCCGCAGCGGGCAGCTGGTGCTCATCGGCTCGGTCAACGCGCTGACCACGCTCGGTCACCCGGCCTACAGCGCGGCCAAGGCGGCTCTCGTCAGCTACACCCGCTCGCTTGCCATGGAGCTGGGCGCCTATGGCATCCGCGCCAACATCGTGCTGCCGGGCACCGTCAAGACGCCCGCCTGGCAGGCGCGCGCCGACAAGAACCCGCAGGTGTTCGAGCAGCTGAAGAAGTGGTACCCGCTGGGCGACTTCGCGACACCCGACGACGTGGCCGATGCCGTGCTCTTCCTCGCGTCGCCCGCCGCGCGCGTCATCACGGGCGTGGCGTTGCCGGTGGACGCGGGCCTCATGGCGGGCATCCTGCCGATGGCCCGCGAGATCACCGTCGAAGACTACTGAGCCAGCGACTCACTTCCACAAAGACAAGGAGACCCCATGGCTCAGGTTCAACTCAAGCAACTGCGTAAGGATTTCGCCGGCGTGCCCGTCGTGCACGGCATCGACCTGGACATTGCCCACGGCGAGTTCGTCGTGCTCGTCGGCCCCTCGGGCTGCGGCAAGTCGACGCTGCTGCGCATGATCGCGGGGCTGGAGCCCATCAGCGGCGGTGAGCTGCGCATCGGCGGTGCGCGCGCCAACGACCTGTCGCCGCAAAAGCGCAACATCTCGATGGTGTTCCAGAGCTATGCGCTCTACCCGCACCTGTCGGTCTACGAGAACATCGCCTTCGGCCCGCGCACGCGCGGCGAGGCTGAAAGCGACTTCCGCCCGCGCATCGAAAAAGCCGCCAGCCTGCTCAACCTCACGCCCTACCTGGACCGCCTGCCGCGCGCGCTCTCGGGCGGACAGCGCCAGCGCGTCGCCATGGGCCGCGCC
Source organism: Variovorax sp. GW822-FHT04E09 (assembly GCF_058800845.1). Taxonomy (NCBI): domain Bacteria; kingdom Pseudomonadati; phylum Pseudomonadota; class Betaproteobacteria; order Burkholderiales; family Comamonadaceae; genus Variovorax; species Variovorax sp. GW822-FHT04E09. The sequence continues at coordinate 6,308 of NZ_JBXAMR010000007.1, read as the reverse complement.
GTGGTGCGCGAGCCCGCGCTGTTCCTCTTCGACGAGCCGCTGTCCAACCTGGATGCGCAGTTGCGCGTGCAGATGCGCGCCGAGATCAAGGCCCTGCACCAGCGCCTGGGCAACACCATGGTCTACGTCACGCACGACCAAGTGGAAGCCATGACCATGGCCGATCGCATCGTCGTGATGCGCGCGGGCCGGGTGGAGCAGGTCGGTGCGCCGCTCGAGCTCTACGACCGCCCGGTCAACCGCTTCGTGGCGGGCTTCATCGGTTCACCTGCGATGAACTTCACGCAGGGACAGGTGCATCGCGCACACGGCCGCACCTGGCTCGCGCTGCCCGACGGGCAGGCCTGGGACCTGCCCACGTCCGGGTGCACGCCCCTGCTGGCCGATGGACAGCACGTGCTGCTGGGGCTGCGGCCCGAGCACCTGCAGTTGGCCCCCGAGGGCCTGGCGCTGCGCGTGATCCTCACGGAGTCGACGGGCGACAAGACGCAGATCTACGGCACCGTGGCGGGCAGCGAGACGCCCTGGTGCGTGTCCGTGCACGACCGCGTGGCCCTCAAGCCCGGCGACCTCGTGCGCCTGCAGGTCCGCGAGGCCGCGTCGACCCATTGCTTCGACGCGAAGACCGAGCGCCATGTGGGTGTCGCGGCCCCCGCGCCGGCCGGGTACAGGCCGTCCACGTCCAGCGTGGAGGCGCGTGCCGGCGGCAGTGAAGGCCAGCGCCATGCCGCGTCGATCGCGTATTCGTACGGCTAGGCCATGCGCAACCACTGCATGTCCGAAGTCGAAACGGGCAACTGCATCGGCGGGCGCTGGTCGACCCCCGTCGACACCCTGCCGGTGATCAACCCGGCCAACGGCGACACCCTCGCCACCGTGCCCCGTTCGGGCCGCGAGACGGCGGACGAGGCGGTGGCCGCCGCCAAGGCCGCGGCCAAGGCGTGGGCCACCACGCCCGTGTTCGAGCGCGCCGCGATGTGCATGGCGATCGCGGCCGAGATCGATGCCGCGCGCGAGGCCCTCGCGCACACGCTGTCGTGCGAGCAGGGCAAGGTCCTGGCCGAGGCGCTCGGCGAAGCCGCCAAGGCCGCTGATGGCTTCCGGCTCGCCGCCGAACTCGTCAAGCAGATGGGCGGCAAGACGCTGCCGGCGGAAGACCCGGGCAAGCTCGTCATGACCCTGCGGCAGCCGCGCGGCGTGTATGGCGTCATCACGCCCTGGAACTTCCCGGTCAACATTCCGGTGGAGTACCTCGCCCCTGGCATCGCCACCGGCAACACCCTCGTCTGGGTGCCTGCGCCGTCCACCGCGCTCGTGGCCTGCGCGCTGATGGCAGTCATCGAAAAGGCCGGCCTGCCCGCCGGCGTCGTCAACCTGGTGATCGGTGAGGGCGCGACCGTGGGCGATGCGGTGGTCGTGCACCCGGACGTGACCGCCATCGCCTTCACCGGCAGCACCGCGACGGGCCAGCGCATCGCCGAGCGAGGCGCCGGAAAGCCCCTGCTGCTCGAACTCGGCGGCAATGGCCCCCTGATCGTTTTCGAGGATGCCGACCTCGATGCGGCAGCCGCTGCAGCGGCAGGCGGTGCGTTCTTCAATGCCGGGCAGGTGTGCGCGGCGACCGGGTGCGTGCTGGCCCATGCCAGCGTGATCGACCGCCTCTGCGACAAGCTGGTCGCCCGGGCCGCCGAGCAGGTGCTGGGCAACCCCTTGCATCCCGCGACGACCATGGGGCCGCTCAACAACGCCCAGGTGGCGGCCAAGGTGCGCGCGCATGTGGACGATGCCATCGCGCAGGGTGCGCGCGTGCTGCACGGCGGTCGGGCGCGGCCGGACCTGGGCAGCGACCTCTTCTTCGAGCCCACCGTGGTGCGCGACGTCACGCCCGCCATGCGGCTGTGCCGCGAAGAAACCTTCGGCCCCGTCGTGCCGGTCATCGCCTTCCAGGACGAAGCGCAGGCCCTGGCGTTGGCCCTGCAGAACGACTACGGCCTCTCGGTGGGCGTCTTCACGCAAGACATCGGCCGCGGCATCGCCCTGGCCAAGGCGATCCCCGCCGGCATCGTCAACATCAACGCGGGCACCACCTGGTGGGAAATCCACCTGCCCTTTGGCGGTGGCTGCGGCAAGAAAAGCGGCATCGGCCGGCTGGGCGGCATGCTCACACTGGAGGCGATGACCGAGATCAAGATGATCACGGTCACGCTGCCGGGTTGAGCCCTTCGATGCCGACGATCCCGCGCGCGGGGACTACTCCGGCTTTCCCCTGGCGGGCGTGCGAGCGGTGGTGGCGCGCCCCGGCTTCACGGGCCGCTGCCACCCCTGCATGTAGGCGATCAGCGACTGCGACAGGTGATTGGCCGCGAGCGACAGCCGCCGGGAATAGCTCGCGACCAGCGTGGCGCGCGCCGAGCGCAGCGACGCATCGGTGAGCGGAATGGCCACCACCTTGCCGGCCTCGATCAGCGGCGCGACCACGTCGCTCGGCTGGAAGGTGATGAGGTCCGACTCCGCGACCAGTCGGCTCGCGAAGGACAGCGAATTCGTCTCGACCGCGATGTTCAGCTTGAACTTGCCTTTGGAGCTGACGCGGTCGACCAGCTGGCGCAGACCGAAGGAGCGGTCGGGCAACGCCAGCGGCGCGTCGGCGACTTCCGCGAGCGTGCAGCTGCGCTGTTGTGCCAGGGGATGCTGCGTCGAAGCGATCACGCACAGCGGCTGCTCGATCTTCTGCAGCTCGATGAGGTCGGGGCGCGGCGAGGCGCCGAACAGGATGCCCAGGTCGTACTTGTGCTCCGCCACCGACTCGCCCACCGCATGCGAGCCCATGAGATCGAGCGAGAAGGTGATGCCTGGGTGTGTGCGGATGAAGCTCGGCATGAAGCTGGTGAGCAGGCCGTGCAGGATGCCTTCCACGCAGCCCACCCGCACGTGGCCCTTGGCCAGCGTCTCGTACTCGTGGATCTGGCCCTTCAGGTCGGCCAGCTGCGTCTTGTTGTCCTGCGCATAGCGCAGCAGCAGTTCGCCGGCCGCGGTCAGTGCCATGCCCCGTGCATGGCGTTCGAAGACGGGCACGCCCAGTTCGTCTTCCAGCAGCGCGATCTGCCGGCTCACGGCGCTCTGGGCGACGAAGAGCTTTTCCGCCGCCACGCGCACGGAGCCAAAGGCCGCGACCTCGTAGAAGTACCGAAGGGTGGTGGATTCGATCATGCGTGCACTCTACGGGATGGCAGGGAAGGGGCGCGGCGACGCTCAGTTCGCGGCGCGTGCCTGCCGTGTCAGCATGCGCCCTGCGCGCGCGAGCACGCGCGCCTCGCTCGCACCGCGGTACGCGAGCACGCCGTTCACGAACACGCGTTCGATCCCTTCGCTTACGCCCAGCGGCTGGTCGTAGGTCGCGGTGTCGGTGATGGTCTCGGGGTCGAACACCACCACGTCGGCCATCGTGCCGACGCGCAGCAGGCCGCGATCGGCGATGCGCAGGTTGCGCGCCGTCATGCCCGTCATCTTGTGCACCGCCTGCTCCAGCGTGAAGAGCTTGCGCTGGCGCCAGTAGCGTGCGAACACGCGCGGGAACGCGCCCCACAGCCGCGGGTGCGGATGGCGGTCGTGCGGCAGGCCGTCGCTGCCGATCATGGTGCGCGGATGCGCGATGACTCTTTCGACGTCTTCTTCCTGCATCAGGAAATAGCACGCACCGCCGGGCTTCAGGCGCAGGCTGGCCTCCTGCTCCGTCGTGCCCCATTCGCGTGCGATGTCGGCGATGAGGCGCCCGGTCATCTCCGGGTGGGGCTCGGACCAGGTCAGCAGCACGTCGATGACGCCGTCCACCATGTCCTCGCGCAGCACGGTGGAGCCGGCCACGTAGGGATACACGTCCATCGAGATCTCCTGGCGCTGCGACAGGGCATCGATCAGCGGCAGCGTCTCTTTCGTGCGGCCCCAGTTGGCGGGGCTTGCGCATTTGTGGTGCGAGATGATCAAGGGCACGCCGGCCTCGAACGCCGAGTCGCCGGCCTCGTGCATCGCCTCGATGATCTGCTGCATCTCGCTGCGCAGATGCGTGGCGTACACGCCGCCGTGCCGCGCCACGACGCGCGCGAGCGCGGTGACTTCCTCGGCCGGCGCGGCAAAGGCTTCTTCGTAGAACAGACCCGACGACAGGCCGTGCGCGCCTGCGGCCATGCAGTCGTCGAGCAGCGCGGCCATGTGTGCCAGTTCATCGCCGTTCGCCGGGCGGTCGAGCGCCTGCATCGCCGCGAAGCGCAGCGTGGTGTGCCCCACGAGCGCGGCCACGTTGAGTGCAGGCTGAACCGCATCGACCGCGGCGCGGTACTCGGCCATGGTTGCGTGCTTGAACGAGTCCGCGCCTAACAGCGTGAGCGGCGGCTTCGATTGCGGCGTGCGGTACGGCGCGAGCGAGATGCCGCAGTTGCCCGTGACCACGGAGGTGATGCCCTGCGACACCTTGGGCAGGCACAGCGGGTCGCGCAGCACGATGGCGTCGTCATGCGTGTGGGCGTCGATGAAGCCGGGCGCGATCACCTTGCCGCGGCAGTCGACCACGTCGACGTCGGCGATGTTCAACCCTGCAGGCAGCCGCGTGCGCAGGCCGTCGCCCAACGCGAGGATGCGGTCGCCCTGCAGCAGCACGTCGCCGGGCCACGAGGGGCCGCCCGAGCCGTCGACCACGAGGCCGCCTTCGAGCAGCGTCGCGCTGTTCTTCTGTGTGTTCATTGGGGGGAGGCGTCGTCTTGCTCAGAAATGGATCACGACCGCATCGCTCACGCGGTAGTCGTTCTCGACCACGGGCATCCAGTGCCACTTGTCGAAGGTGGTGCAGGGGTGCGAGATGCCCAGGCCCACGCGGTCGCCGACGACCGGGGCGTGCGCTTCGTCATTCGCGTCCCAGCGCAGGTAGGCGTGCTGGTCGTTCAGTGCCGTGACCTTCCAGCTGGTGGGCACAGCGTGCGGCTGCAAGGCACCGCGGGCTGCGTGCGCAATGGGAATGGGCATCGACATGTCGAAAGAGATGTCGCGCTTGCCGACCGAGAGAATCGCCAGTCCCGGCTCGGGCCGCGACTGCACGTTGGCCCAGACCTCCATCGCCGGCGTCAGCCCTTCGCCGCACTCGCAACCCATGCGCTCATCCGCCACATTCACCATGCGCTTGTAGAAGCCATGGTCGTGCGTGACGTAGCAGCCCGAGCGCAGCAGGCCGCGCACCGGCGAGCCCAGTGCGGGCTTCAGGCGCCCGGCCACGAGATCGAAGATGGCCGACCCGCCGGCCGAGACCAGCACCTCGTCGGTCTCGAAGAGCTGCTGCGTGTCGCAGTGGCGGGCCACGGCTTCGATCCGGTCCATCAGGGCCTTGGCGAAGGCGGTGTCCTGCTCGGTGGACCCGGTGGCATTCAGGCCTTCATAGCTCTCGATGCCCACCAGCTTCGCGGCGCTGCTGGCACGCACTGCACTGGCCACGGCGACCGCTTCCGCATGCGTGCGGCAACCGGTACGCCCGCCGTCGATGCCAATCTCGAGCATGACCTCGAAGGGCACGCTCGCAGGATTGCGCTTCGACCAGTCTTCGATGAGCGCCAGCTGCGCGATCGAGTCGACCAGGAACACCACACGCAGGTCGGCATGGTCGGCCAGCAGCAGCTGGATGCCCGCGAGGTCTTCGTCGCTCACGACCTGGTTGGCGATCAGCGTGCGGCGCGCGCCGGCAGCCACGCCCACGGCCAGCTGCGTGACGGTGGCAAAGGTCAGGCCCCAGGCGCCGGCGTCCAGCTGGCGCTGGAACAGCTGCGGCGACATGGTGGTCTTGCCGTGCGGCGCCAGGTCGATGCCCCATTCGCGCACGCGCGCCTGCATCCACGCCAGGTTGTGTTCGAGCGCCTCGCGCTTGAGCACGGCCAGCGGCAGCGGCAGGTCGCCGGCCAGCACGTTCCAGCCGGCGGCGCCGACCTCGCTGCGCAGGCGCGGCGGCTGGGTGCGCGGGTAGCCCTTGAAGCGGTCGCTGAGCAGCGGGTCGATGAGGTCGTGGGAGGAGGGCAGGGTGTTCATTGGAGCTCTCGGTTCATGAGGGTTGTCGCATGGTCGTGGAACACCGCGGAACCGGCTTTGCCGGGCCGCTGGTGTTGCCCCCAGAAAGGGGGTTGGCGAAGCGACACGAAGTGCGCGAAGACTGGGGGTGAGTCATGGCGTTCGGATGCAGGCGCTGTAGTGTGCGGGGGAAATCTCCTCGAGCGGCGGCACCGTCTGCGCACAGGCCTCGATGGCATGCGGGCAGCGCGTGCGGAACACGCAGC
>NZ_JBXAMR010000006.1:0-403282 GCF_058800845.1 Variovorax sp. GW822-FHT04E09 | reverse complement strand
AGCGGCGAGACCGCCACGCTGGCCAGCGGCGGCGACATCAACCTGGCGCTGGCCGACGTGCTGCGCGTGCACAGCGGGCAAGCCATCGGGGTGCTGGCCGGGGCGCAGAAGGCGGACGCAGACACAGGCCTGTCGGTCATCGCGGGCAACGACGACCTGGACTTCCAGGCGCAGCACGACGAACTGCGCGTGCAGGCCAAGGAAGCGCTGAAGATCGCCAGCACCGACCAGACGGTGGAGTTCGCGGCCAAGAAGAAGATCCGCATCGCGACGGCGCAGGGCGCGTCGATCACGCTGCAGGATGGGGACATCACCTTCGAGTGCCCGGGAAAGATCACGTATCACGCGGTGCAGCGCAAACTGGCCGGGCCGACAAGCTCGCCGTATGGGCTGCCGCTGTTCCCGCAGAGCATCTGCATCGAGTGCATGCTGAAGGCAGCACAAAGCGGAGCCCCCTTCTCCGCCTTGCAGTGAGTGCGGCGTTGGAATTCGCGACCGATCCGATCGACCCCCTCCACCTTGCCCATGCCGTGCAAGCGATGGCCGACGCCCAACCGTCATCCGTCGGCCTCTGGTTGTTGGTCGATGCGGCCTTGCTCGACCCGGCGCGCCTCGCATCGGTGCTGCGCCGCAACGGGTGGTCGCACGTCAATGCGCTGGCCAACACACCGTTGGAGGCCTATGGCGCAAGGGGACCGCAGCTGCTGGAGCTGCCACTGGACGACGAGGTGCGCACCGAGGGCTTGCGGCGCCTCGCCACGATCGACCCGGCGGCGCCCGCATTCAGCTGGATCGCCTCCAGCCACGCCGCTGCGGATTTGCAGGCCTGCTTCGGCTACCTTGCGCAGGCGCGGCACGACGGCTTGAAGCTGCACTGCCGCATGGGCGATGTGCGCGTGCTTCCGACGCTGCTTGCCACGCTGGCCGAGCCACAGGCACGGCGCGTGGCACAAGCCATTGCGCAATGGCAGTGGTTCGATCGCAGCGGTGCCATGGTCGGCAACTGGCTTGCTGCTGATGGGAAGGACGGTGTGGCCGATGCCCGCGACCATCTCGAACTCGATGCATCGCAATTCGCGACGCTCCTGGATGCCTCGGAAGCCGACGGCATCTTTGCGCAGTTGCTCGAGACGGTGTCGCAGCTGGTGCCGCAGACCGACCGGGCAGCGTTTCATCAGCGGCTCCAGCGCGCCCTCGCGGTTGCCACGCGCCTGCACGTGGCAGGCAACCCGGACCGGTTGCAGTTCGTGGTGCTCTCGCTGACCTGCGGCGATGACTTCCACCAGCATCCCGATCTGTCGGACACATGGAAGGCCGTCGCACAAGGCACCAGCCTGTCGGGCCTGATGAAGGGCTGGAGCGACGAACTGTGGAAGGCGTTGGAGGGCAAGGCTTCATGAAGCGCTTTGCTCTCTTGGTTCTTTGCGCGTTGGCGTTGTTGGGGGCTTGCAGCAGCAAGAAGCCGGCGGCTGAAAGCTACAGCGCCAGTCTCAGCCCCTACAACCACACGGCCGACCATATCGAGCCGTATGTCGATGGGATGTTCGGCGGCCATTCGAGCGCGTATGGCGGTGGCGGCAGCTTCGTGTGCTGTATCTCGTATCCCGCCGCATGGCGCCCTGGCTTGAGCGCCAAGGTGCGCTGGGCCACCTCCAGCGGCATTCCAGGCGATCGGCGACCGGAAGCGTATGTCCAGCATTGGCACGAGAAGGTCGTGCCCATCGAGGAATACACCGTGCCGGGCGGCATGCTCAACCTCCACTTTCTTCCCGAAGGCGAAGTTCGGTTGATCATTTCCAGCAAAGGGGCGGGTGCCAAGAACTACCCTGGCCCCGCCTATCCGGTGAAGCCGCCGGATTGGAAATGGTGAGTCGAGGCGAACAAGAGATTCGACAAGAGTCCGGGAGGAACAACCTATGAACGTATGGAAAGGCCACACGCCATGAAACGCACCACAACCTTGACGCTTTGCGCACTGGCGCTCCTGACGCTGCCACTGGTGGCTTGCAGCAGCAAGAAGCCGGCGGCCGAAAGCTACAGCGCCAACATCAGCGCCTACAACCACACGCAGGACTACATCCACGAGTTCTATGTGGACGGGGCCGGCGGCGGCAACTCATACCCGTACGGCGGCGGCGGCAGCTTTGTGTGCTGCATCTCCTTTCCCGCCAAGTGGCGCGCCGGCCTCAATGCAACAGTGAAGTGGACGACCTCCAGCGGAATTCCGGGCGACAAACGACCGGATGCAATCAAGCCCCGGTGGCATGAAAAAGTCGTTCCCATCGAAAAATATGACGAACCCGGTGGGCTCCTGAACGTGCATTTCCTGCCGAACAACGAGGTCCGGCTGATCATCTCCAACAAGAGGGCCGGTGCCAAGGACTATCCCGGTCCGGCCTCTCCGGTGAAGCCTGCGGACTGGAAATGGTGAGCCAAGACGAACCAGAGATGTCTTGAGAAATCCGGGAGCAACACATGGAAAAATTTGAAGAAGGCTGGTACGAAATCAGCTTCGACGCCAACACCCGTGAGAAGCGCTATCTCTACTTCAAGACCGCCAAGCTTTGCACGGCCGAGTGCATCGTCAAGGAAACGGGGCTGCAGATACTGGTGTGGTCGGACGACGCAGGCAGGGCCATCGAGTGTTTGCCCAGCTACAAGTGGACGGCCAATGCGCCCAAAGGCGACTGGTGGGACAACGACCCGGGTGGCAAGAACTACCAGCCCGCACTGCCTGGCGACCACTCGCGCGCCGACCGGACCCTGACCGCACGCGAACTGTGCCAACGCGCCGCTAGCGCCGACCCGAGCAAGGCCAATTCCCTGAGTTGCGCCAAAGAGATTCACGTGGGCCTGTTTTTTGACGGCACCAACAACAACCTGATTCGCGACTCACGCGACCAGAGTCACACGAATGTGGTCAGCCTCTTCAACGCGCACAAGGACGACGAGGTCGAGAATTTTCGCTTCTACATCCCTGGCGTCGGCACACATTTCCCCGAGATCGGAGAGATCAAGGAACTGGACAACGGCAAGCGCTTCGGCACCGGGGGTGAAGCGCGCATCCATTGGGCGTTGATACAGATCTACAACGCCCTGCACATGGCCTATTACGGTGTTCTGTTGATCCAGCCTGAAGAGGCGAAGACACTTTGTGTCGATGAGCTGAAGACTTGGTGGCGCCTGGGCGATGCCAAGATGATCAGCATCTTCGGGGGCATTCAAAAGCGCCTGCTGAAAGCCATCAAGGACCAACGGCCGCGGGTGACCAAGATGCATCTGTCGGTCTTCGGATTTTCGCGTGGTGCGGCCGAAGCGCGCGCCTTTTGCCAGTGGATCCAGCTGGTCGCCGAGAACATGACGATCGGCGAAGCAACACTGGAGCTTCATTTCCTGGGTATCTTCGACACCGTGGCGTCTGTCGGGCTGGCCGATTCGTCGCCCGTCGGCGAAGGCTTTCAGGACTGGGCCGACGGCACCATGGACATCCACGGCGTCAACCAGACCGTTCACTACGTGGCGGCACACGAAATACGTCAGTCGTTTCCGCTGTCCACGGCACGCATCAGAGCCACGAACTACCCGCCGAACACCAAGGAGTTCGTCTATCCGGGGGCTCACTCTGACCTGGGCGGAGGCTATCCGTCGAAGTCCCAAGGCAAGGGTGTCGAGGGGCGAACCGCATTGCTCTCGCAGATTCCCCTGATGGACATGTATTTCGAGGCACTGACTGCAGGCGTTCGCTTGCGCAGCAAGACTGAAATGCCCGGCCAGGTCAGTGGTGATTTCGAGGTCAACCCAGCACTCGACAAAGCCTTCAGCGATTACGCAGCCTGGACCGCGACAGAGGAAAAGCAGAACGTCGCCAATGGCGGCGAGCCCGTGCAGAACCGCATGCGCTATCACATGGAGTTGTATTGGCGCTGGCGTGCGTCCAAGAGCGACGAAGCCACCTTCAAGGCCATGGCGAGTTACGAAGCCTCCAACAAGCAGGACCGACAGGATCTCTGGGAGTCAGAACTCGACTGGCGTGAAGACGTCAAGGCCGCTCAGGCGGCCAACCAGCCCCGACGGGTGTTCGTTCCCAGAGCGGGCGTCTACGTTGACCAGCCGCCCCGCGCCAACGAGGTGGAAAAGCGCCTCCTGCGCGCCGTCGCTGCCGCCAAGGATGTTCCGCAAACCGCCAACGACTTCTTCGACAAGTATGTCCACGACTCGCACGGTGGGTTCTGGATGCTTGGCCCCATCACGAAGGAGAACCGCGAGGACTTCGTGGCCGCCATCAAGCAAAAGAAGGCCACGCACGATCGGTTGCTGAAGGCGGCAGACGAAGAGTCGCTGCCTTCCGCCGCGGCGAACCTGCGTAACTACGCCCGCGGTTATGAACTCAACAATTTCGAACGCCGCGTGATCGCACAGGATGCAAAAGAGCCGGGAACACTGCCTCTGATGACGGATGCAGATGTCAAGGATCTGCAAGACAACGCAGGCTTTCTCGCGACAGCCGCATTGAAGATCCTGCGCACGGGCACCCGCCGCGAACCGCGCGGCCACGGCCGCTACCGGCGCGTGTTCGACAAGAGCTGAAGAAGCCCGCAGCAGGTTCCGTCATCACCTCGCGAACCTGCAGCATCCAGCTGCCAGACCATCGCCGCCCGGTGACGCCAGCTCCAGATGAATCCGATCGCCCTCATCCTGATCCTCGGCACCCTGCCGTCGGTGGTGTGCACGCTCTTCCTGATCGGCCATCGCGTGCGTCCACATCCCTCATGGGCACCTCGCTTGAAGCAAGCCCGGCTGTTCGTGCTCGTGCTGGCTGGCACCGCGTTGCTCTACCTCGGTGCGCGCTATGTACTTGTCGATGCACGCGATACAGGCGCACGTCTCGAGACCTACATGGCCGCCGTGACGTTCGCACCCTGCATCGTTTCAGGACTCGTCGCCTTTTTCCTCAAGCCTTGACGGCCGCCCTCATTCACCCAATGCGCGCGATCGCCGTCCCGGCTGCCACATAGCCCCCCGCCACCGCCGCGAACACGATGCGCCCCGCGCGGTGCGCAACCACCTGCATCTCCATCTTCATCGCCTCCATCACCGCGATGACCGCACCTTCAGCGACCTCGTCGCCGTCCGCGACTTTCCAGCCTTGCAACGTGCCCGACACCGGCGCAGCCACGGCGGCGACATCCGCTGCAGTCGCGTTCGCAACGACGCCAGGCGCAGCAGCAGCACCGCCACCCGCCGACGCCAACCCACGCAGCAACTCCGCGGGCAACCCCAGCGACATGCGCCGCCCGTCGATCTCGATGGCCGTGCGGTGCAGCGACGCATCCGGCAGCGGATCGGGCCGCATGCCCGCCGCTTCGTCGTTCGCAAAGTCCGTCTCGATCCAGCGTGTGTGGACCTTGAACGTGTCTTCCGACACGAAGTCGGGGTGCGCCATCACCGCGCGATGGAACGGCAGCACTGTCGCCAGGCCTTCGATGCGGAATTCCTTGAGGGCGCGACGTGCGCGTGCGATGGCCTGGGCGCGCGTGGCGCCGGTGACGATGAGCTTGGCCATCAGCGAGTCGAAGGTGCCGGGCACCTGCGAGCCGGCGTCCACGCCGGTGTCCACGCGCACGCCCGGGCCCGAGGGGGCGTCGAACACGTGGACGGGGCCGGGTGTCGGCAGGAAGCCGCGGCCCACGTCTTCGGCGTTGATGCGGAATTCGAAGGAGTGGCCGCGCGGTGCGGGCGTCTCTGTGACCGACAGCGGCAGGCCTTCGGCGATGCGCAGCTGTTCGATGACGAGGTCAATGCCGGTGGTCTCCTCGGTCACGGGGTGTTCGACCTGCAGGCGCGTGTTGACCTCGAGGAAAGAGATGGCGCCGCTCGCGCTCAGCATGAACTCGACGGTGCCGGCGCCGGTGTAGCCGGCGGCCGCGCAAATGTCGCGTGCCGACTGGTGGATGCGCTCGCGCTGTGCGTCGCTCAGGAAGGGCGCGGGCGCTTCTTCGACCAGCTTCTGGTTGCGCCGCTGCAACGAGCAGTCGCGCGTGCCGAGCACGACGACGTTGCCGTGCGTGTCGGCGATGACCTGCGCCTCGACGTGGCGCGGGCGGTCGAGGAACTGCTCGACGTAGCACTCGCCGCGGCCGAAGGCGGTGATGGCTTCGCGCACGGCCGATTCGTAGAGGCCTTCGACTTCGTCGAGCCGCCATGCGACCTTGATGCCGCGCCCGCCGCCGCCGAAGGCCGCCTTGATGGCGATCGGCAGGCCGTGCTGTTCGGCAAAGGCGAGCACCTCGCCCGCGTTGCTGACCGGGTCGGCCGTGCCCGCGACGAGCGGCGCGCCGACCTTCAATGCGAGCTTGCGGGCCTGCACCTTGTCGCCCAGCGTGGCGATGGCCGAAGGCGAAGGGCCGATCCACGTGAGGCCGGCGTCGATCACGGCCTGCGCGAAGGCCGCACTTTCCGAGAGGAAACCGTAGCCGGGGTGCACGGCATCGGCACCGCTGCGCTTGGCGATGGCCAGCAGCTTGGGAATGTTGAGGTAGGTGTCGGCCGGGCGGTGGCCGTCCAGGCCGTAGGCCTCGTCGGCGCGGCGCACGTGCAGCGCATTCAGGTCGGGATCGGCGTAGACGGCGACCGACTGCACGCCGTGGTCGGCGCAGGCGCGGGCGATGCGCACGGCGATTTCGCCGCGGTTGGCGATCAGGACTTTTTTCATCGCGGGACTCTCGATCTCAAATCAAAGTTCAATGGCGCCGTGGCCGGCCATCGGTTGGAAGCGGACGCGGGCGTTCACGGGGATCTGCCCCGCACGGTCCAGGTGGTGGGTGGCGACCGACGCGATCACGGGGTAGCCGCCGGTGAGCGGGTGGTCGGCCAGGAACAGCACGGGCTGGCCGCTGGGCGGCACCTGGATCGAGCCGCGCGCCGTGCCCTCGCTGGGCAGCTCGGCGCTGTTGGCACGCACCAGCGGCGCTTCGCCGTTCAAGCGGATGCCGACGCGGTTCGACTGCGGCGTCACCACCCACGGCTGGCTGCACAGGCGCTCGACGGCGTCGGCGGTGAACCAGTCGGTGCGCGGGCCGAGCACGATGTCGAGCACGACTTCTTCCTGCAGGGTGGGCAGGTCGTTCGGTGGCACTTCGGTGGCGCCGACGACAGCGCCGGTGGCGACGCTGCGCACAGGCAGCACATCGCCCGCCGCCACGGCGGGCGGGCCGATGCGGGCCAGTGTGTCGGTCGCGCAGCTGCCGAGCACGGGCGCCACGGTAAAGCCGCCGCGCACAGACAGATAGCTGCGGATGCCGGCGGTGGGCTCGCCGACAGCGACGGTGTCGCCGTCGGCCAGTGCGACCGGCTGGTAACGCGGCAGCGGCCATTGCGCGCCGTCGGCGCGGGTCAGCGTGAGCGGGCCGTCGGCGCCAGTGACAGCGATCACTGCGTTGCCGCGGCAGACGAACTGGAAGCCGCCGTAGGCCAGTTCGAGGCAGGCCACGTCCGACGCATTGCCGACCAATCGATTGGCCGCTTGCAGCGAGCGCTGGTCCATCGCACCGGAGGCGGACACGCCCTGCCGCGCCTGGCCATGTCGACCGCCGTCCTGCCACAGCGCTTGCAAGCCGGCGGCGCGAACTTCGAAGGCGCTGCCGCCTTCGACGGCAGCAGGCGCGGGCGCCGCGACAACGCTCTCGACGACAGGCAACGCCACCGTCAACGACGTGGCATCGACAAAACGCACCGCATCGCCGGGCTGCAACAGCGCGGGCGTTTCGCGCGACAGGTCCCACATGGGTGTGTCGGTCACGCCGATGATCTGCCAGCCGCCGGGGCTGGCCTGCGGGTACACGCCGCTGAAGCTGCCCGCGAGCCCGACGGCGCCCGCGGGGATGCGGGTGCGCGGCACCGCGCGGCGTGGCACGTTCAGGCTCGGGTGGCCGCCGCTCAGGTAGGCGAAGCCGGGCGCGAAGCCGGTGAAGGCGACGGTGTAGTCGCTGCCGGTGTGGCGGCGCACCAGCTCGTCGGGCGTGATGCCGAGCAGGCCGGCCACTTCGGCGATGTCTTCGCCGTCGTAGCGCACGGGAATCTCGATGCGCTTGTCGGCGCGCGTCTCCCGGGCGTCGAGCGTTCGCTGGCGCACGGCGTGTGCCAGTGCGGCGGCCGACAGCACGGCGGGCCGGAAGGTGATGAGGATGGTGCGCGCGGCGGGCACCAGCTCGTCGATGCCGGCGACAGGCTTGGCGCGCAGCGAGGCCAGCAGCGCGAGGGTCTGCGCCAGGTCGTCGAGCTCGACCAGCACGGTATTCAGGTTGACGCGAAGAAAGCGCATCGAGGTCGTCATGCGGTCGCAGCCTCGGCGAAGGGGCGGATCGTCACGCCGGCCTGCACGAGCCGCTCGCGCACGCGACGCGCCATCTCGACCGCGCCAGGGCTGTCGCCGTGCACGCAGATCGAGTCGGCGCGGATGCGCACCACGCTGCCGTCGATGGCGGTGACAGTGCCTTCGTTGGCCAGCCGCAGCATGCGCTCGGCCACGTCGTTGGCGTCGTGCAGCACGGCGCCGGGTTCGCGGCGCGACACCAGCGTGCCTTGCGGCGTGTAGGCGCGGTCGGCAAAGGCCTCGGCCACCACGCGCAGGCCCTGCGCCTCGGCCCAGCCCACGAGCGGCGAGCCCGCGAGCGCGACGAGCACGAGGCTGGCGTCGATCTCGCGCAGGGCCGCGATCACGTCGCGCGCCTGGCGCTCGTCGTGCGCGATGGTGTTGTACAGCGCGCCGTGCGGCTTCACGTAGCGCACCTCGGTGCCGGCCGCAGCGGCCAGGCCCTTCAGGGCGCCGATCTGGTAGATGACGTCGGCGCGCAGGTCGGCGCTGTCGACGTCCATGTTGCGGCGGCCGAAGCCGACGAGGTCGCGGTAGGCCACGTGGGCGCCCACGGCCACGCCGCGTTCCTTCGCCTGGCGCAGCGTGCGCAGGATGCCCGCCGGGTCGCCGGCGTGGAAGCCGCAGGCCACGTTGGCGCTGCTGACGATGTCGAGCATGGCGGCGTCGTCGCCCATGCGCCAGACGCCGAGGCTCTCGCCGAGGTCACTGTTCAAGTCGATGTTCATCGGGGGTCTCCGGCGTGCACGGCACGCCTCAGGAATCAATGCAGCCGGCCGGCGGTTTCGCGCACGTCGTGGCGCACGGTGAGCGCGGTGCGGATCGCCACGCGGAAGGCCTCCACCTGCGCGTCCAGCGCCATGCTCGCCACGCCGGGCTTGGAGGCGGCCTGCTCGGGCAGGTAGGGCACGTGGACGAAGCCGCCGCGCGTGTGCGCCAGCGCCGGGCGCGTCGCAAGCCGGTGCATGAGCGCGTAGAAGATGTGGTTGCACACGAAAGTGCCGGCGCTGTTCGACACGGCCGCGGGCAGGCCCGCCGCGCGCATGTCGCGCACCATGGCCTTGATCGGCAGCGTCGAGAAATAGGCCGCCGGGCCGTCCCTGACCACGGGCAGGTCGATGGGCTGCTGGCCGGCGTTGTCGGGAATGCGCGCGTCGTCGATGTTCAGCGCGGCGCGCTCCATCGAGATCTCGGTGCGCCCGCCCGCCGCGCCGATGCACAGCACCAGCTGCAGCGGCGAGCCGATCAACGCGGCGTCGAGCGTGTCGATGGCGCGGCCGAACACGCAGGGCAGCTGGACCGCCTGCACCACGGCGCCTTCGCAGGTCCAGCCGTCGAGCGCGCGGGCGATCTCCCACGCGGGGTTGACCGGGTCGTTCTCGAAGGGCTCGAAGCCCGCGAGCAGCACGCGGCGTGCCTTGGCATCGGTGGCGGTGGTCATGCGCGGTGCCTCAGCGGAACATCAGGAAGTACAGCAGGAAGATGTTGACCACCAGCAGCGCGGCCGCCGTGGGTATCTGCACCTTGATCACCGCGTTCTTGTCGGGCAGCTCCAGCAGCGCCGCGGGCACGATGTTGAAGTTGGCCGCCATCGGCGTCATGAGCGTGCCGCAGTAGCCCGAGAACATGCCGATGGCCGCCATCACGGCCGGGTCGCCGTGGTACACGCCCACCAGCACCGGCACGCCGACGCCGCCCGTCATCACCGGGAAGGCCGCGAAGCCGTTGCCCATGATGATGGTGAAGAGGGCCATGCCCAGCACGTACACCGCGACGGCGACGAAGCGGATGTCCATGTTGATGTAGCTGGTGGTGATGTGCGCCACCGCCTTGCCCACGCCGGCGTCGGAGAACACCAGGCCCAGCATGCCGAGCATCTGCGGCAGCACCACGGCCCAGCCGAGCGCGTCGGTCAGGCGGCGCGACTCGCGCATGCCCTGCACGGGCGTCTCGCGCGTCAGCCAGCAGGCCAGCGCCAACGCCACCACGCAGCCGATGCCCAGGCTCACCAGCGTGGTGTTCTTGGGGTCGAGCAGCAGCGTGCCGCCGAGCTTGATGTGGCTCATGCCCACGGTGCCGATCACGGTGACCAGCGGAATCGCCAGCGCCGGAATGAACAGCTTGTTGCCCAGGCGCGTGGCGCTGGCCTGGTACTGCTCGGGCGTGGGTTCGCGGTGCTTGCCCGCGCCGACGCCGCGCAGGCCGGCAATGACGGCCATGCCGATCGCGCCAACGCCGACCAGTGCCGGCGGCAGCTTGTCGCCGACCAGGAAGACCAGCGCATAGATGCCCCAGAAGAGCGCGCTGGTGTAGCGCTTGGGGTGCTGGCGGTCGGCCAGCGTCATCACGGCCGTGACGGCGAGGATGAAGCCGACCAGGAGGTACAGGTGCTGGATCGAGAGGATCATGATGCTCAGCGTCCTTCCTTGGCGGGCACGGCGGTGGCGGGCACGTCGGCCTCTGCGGCGCCGCCCAACTCACGGGCCAGTGCCTGGTCGAGCCGGCGCAGGCGCCAGGCGTGGATGATGAAGGCGGCAATGGCCGTCGGGATGCCCCACATCGCGATGTGCAGCGGCTCCACGTCGATGCCGGCTTCGTGCAGGAAGGTGGTCATGAGCACGATGGCGCCGAAGGCCACGAAGATGTCTTCGCCGAAGAACAGGCCCACGTTGTCGGTGGCCGCGGCGTAGGCGCGCAGCTTGTGGCGGATGCGGTCGGGCAGCTTGCCGTAGCGCGTTTCGGTGGCGCCTTCGGCCATCGGCGCGAGCAGCGGACGCACCATCTGCGGATGCCCGCCCAGGCTGGTCAGACCCATGGCCGCCGTGAGTTCACGCGCCGCGAGGTAGACGATCAGCAGACGGCCGGCGGTGGCCGACTTGATGCGGCTGATCCAGTTCTGCGCGTGCTGGCGCAGGCCGTGGCGCTCCAGCAGGCCGATCACCGCCAGCGGCAGAAGAATGATCAGCGGCAGGTTGCGTGTCTTGATGAAGCCGGTGCCGATGGCCGTGAGGATCGCCATCGGGCCGAAGCCGGCGGCGAACGCCGTGACGATGGCCGTGACGATCACGACCAGCATCGGATTGAAGCGCAGGATGAACCCCGCAATGATCACGGCCACGCCGATCAGCGGCCACAGGGGGACTTCAGGTGTCATGGTTGGTCTTTCGTTGCAATGCAAAACACCGGCGCAGAGGCACCGGTGCGGTCGATTGATGCAAACCTCATGCCAATGAATGAGCAATTCATTTCTTATGAATCACTCATTTCAAACAAGTTGTTGAACAATTTCATGTAGTGTGCCCAACAACAGTGCCTGAATACCCCCATGAAAACCCTGAAACGGGCGCGTTTCGGTGCACGGGCGCGGCGCGGCACGGGGGCCGTCTGTTACAACGCAGGCTCGCTGCGCCCCTCTCTTTTCCCCTCCGACCGACCGGCATGACCCGACTGGATTCCCCCACTTCCCCCGCCTCGCCGGCCGCCGGCGCGCTCACGCTCAACGACCGCGTGGCCGAGCTGATCCGCCAGAAGATCGTGAAGGGCGAGTTCTCGCCGGGGCAGCGGCTGTCGGAGGCCGCGCTGGCCGACAGCCTGGAGATTTCGCGCAACACCCTGCGCGAGGTGTTCCGCACGCTGACCAAGGAAGGCCTGCTCAAGCACGCGCCGAACCGCGGCGTGTTCGTGGCGGTGCCGAGCATCGCGTCGATCATCGACATCTACCGCGTGCGCCGGCTCATCGAGTGCCAGGCGCTGGCGCAGGCCTACCCGCGCCACCCCGCCAAGAAGCACATGCGCGAGGCGGTCGAGATGGCGCTGAAATGCCGCGACGCCGGCGACTGGCTGGGCGTGGGCACGGCCAACATGGAGTTCCACAAGGGCATCGTCGAGCTGGCCGACAGCGAGCGGCTGAACGTGCTGTTCGCCCACATCCTGGTCGAGCTGCGGCTGGCCTTCGGGCTGCTGAAAGACCCGGAGTTCCTGCACGCGCCCTACGTGGACATGAACACGAAGCTGCTGGAGCTCATCGAGGCCGGCAAGTTCGCCGAGGGCTCTGCGGCGCTGAACGACTACCTCATCCACTCCGAGCGCATCGTGCTCGCGGTGTATGCGCGGCAGATGCCGGACGGCGGACTCGACAACTAGTTGAGTCCGCCCGCGCCGCGCGGGCTGCTGCGCTAGCGCTCCTTGCCCATCACCAGGTCAGGCAGGATCGTCACGATCGACGGGAACAGCGTGATCAGCGCGATGCACAGCACGAGGCAGAAGAAGAACGGAATCGCTGCCTTGGCGATCACGTTGCTGTCTTTTCCCGTCATGTTCTGCAGCACGAACAGGTTGAAGCCCACCGGCGGCGTGACCTCGGCGATCTCGACCAGCAGCACCACGAAGATGCCGAACCAGACGAGGTCGAAGCCTGCCTTCTGGATCATCGGCAGCACCACCGCGCTGGTCAGCACGATCATCGAGATGCCGTCCAGCGCCGTGCCCAGCACCAGGTACACCACCACCAGCGCGCCGATCAGCGCATAGGGCGACAGGTGCATGCTGTCGACCCACTCGGCCAGCTCGCGCGGGATGCCGGTGAAGGCCATGGTCTTGGTCAGGAACGCAGCCCCGGCCAGGATGAACATGATCATGCAGCTGGTGCGCGTGGCGCCCATGATCCCGTCCTTGAAGTTCTGCCAGGTCAGGCTCTTGCCGTAGGCCGCAATCGCCAACGAGCCCAGCACCCCGAAGGCCGCGCACTCGGTGGCCGTGGCCCAGCCGGCCACCAGCACCCAGACGATGAACACGATCAGCAGCGCGCAGGGAATGAGGTTGCCTGAGAGCCTGATCTTCTCCATGAAGGTGGTGGGCGGGTCGGCCGGCGGTACCTGGTCGGGGTGGCGCAGGCTCCACCAGCCGATGTAGCCCGAGAACAGCAGCATCAGCAGGAACCCCGGCAGGAAGCCGGCCAGGAAGATGCGGATGATCGAGGCGTCGGCCGCCACCGCGTACACCACCATGGTGATCGAGGGCGGGATCAGGATGCCCAGCGTGCCGGCCGTGGCCAGCGAGCCGATGGCCAGCTTCTCGTTGTAGCCGCGGCGCTTGAGCTCGGGCAGTGCCACCTTGGCGATGGTCGCGCAGGTGGCGGCCGAGGAGCCCGAGACCGAGCCGAACACGCCGCAGCCGAGGATGGTGGTGTGCATGAGCCGGCCGGGCACGCGGTTGAGCCACGGCCTCAAACCCTCGAACATCTCTTCGCTGAGCTTGGTTCTGAACAGGATCTCGCCCATCCAGATGAACAGCGGCAGCGCCGCCAGCTCCCAGCTCGCATTGCTTTCCCAGAAGGCCGAGAACAGGTTCTTGCCGGGCAGCGTGTTGGTGAAGAAGGCCTGGCCGACCCAGCCGACGATGGCCAGGGTCATGGCGATCCAGACGCCGCCGGCGAGCAAGAGAAGCATGATGGCGAGCAAGAGCGCGCCCATGAGCAGTGTTTCGAGCATGGCGTGCGTTCAGACGTCGGAGGAAAAATCGCCGGCTGCGTGCCGTTCTTCGATGGCGCGCTGGTAGCTGGGCTTTTCGCCGCGCACCACGCCCACCAACTCATCGAGCATGGCGATCAAGAGCAGCCAACAGCCGATCACGAAGGCGGACTGCGGAATCCAGATCGGAATGACCACCAACCCTGTGGCCATCTCCGCGAACTCGTAGCTCTCGTACGTGAAGCTGGTGGCCCAGTAGGTCAGGTAGGCCACCGACACTGCCGCGATCAGCAGGCACATCACGTCCAGCACACGTCGCACTTTCAGCGGCACCGCGTCCAGCAGCAGCGTCACGCGAACGAAGTCACCATGCCGGAACGCATGCGCCATCGCAAAGAAGGCCGCCGCGGCGCACAGCCAGGAGACGATGTCGTTGAGTCCGCTCACGTGCCAGTTCATCTGGCGGCCCACACCGGCCACGATCATCAGCACGAAGATCAGGAAGACGCAGAAAGCGCCCAGCGCGCCTGCACCGTCGTACAGGCGATCGAGGAAGCGGCGCACGGCTTACTTCTTTTTATAGGTGTCGACGATGGCGGCGCCATCGGCACCGGCAGCCTTGAGCCAGTCGGCCTGCATGATGCCGCCGACCTGGCGCATGTCGGTGTCCAGCTTGGGCGAAGGCTTGTGCACCTTCATGCCGCGCTCGGCGAGCAGGCGCTTGTACTCGTCGTTCTTCTCCTGTGCGACCTTCCAGCCGCGCGCCTCGGCGTCGGCTGCGGCCTTGGTCACTGCCGCCTTGGTGGTCGCATCGAGTGCATCGAAGGCCTTGGCGTTCACGAGGATCGCGTTCTTCGGAATCCAGGCCTGCGTGTCGTAGAAGTTCTTGATGTGCTCGAAGGTCTTGGTGTCGTAGCCGGTGGAGCCGGAGCTCATGTAGCTCTCGATCACGCCGGTGGCCATGGCGGCGCTCAGTTCGGCCTGCTGGATCTGTACGGGCTGCGCGCCGATGAGCTCGGCGATCTTGGCGGTGGCCGGGCTGTAGGCGCGCCACTTGATGCCGCGCAGGTCGGCCACCGAGCCGATCTCCTTCTTGGTGTAGATGCCCTGCGGCGCCCAGGGCACCACGAACAGCACCTTGATGCCTTGCGCGGCAAGCAGCTTGTCCATCGCGGGCTTGGAGGCGTCGTAGAGCTTGCGGGCCTCGGGGTACGTGGTGGCCAGGAAGGGCACGCCGTCCAGCGCGTAGATCGGGTTCTCGTTGGCGTAGTTGGCCAGCAGGATCTCGCCGGCCTGAGCCTGGCCGCTTTGCACGGCGCGTTTGATTTCGGGCGCCTTGAACAGCGACGCGTTGGCGTGCACCGTGATCTTCAGCTTGCCGCCGGTGGCCGCGTCCACGTCTTTCGCGAACTGCGTGATGTTCTCGGTGTGGTAGTTGGTCGCGGGGTAGGCATTGGCCAGATCCCATTTGGTCTGGGCGTGAGCGCCGAGAGAGAAGGCCAGGCCCGCGAAGGCAGTGACGACGGCGTGCGCGTAGGGATTTCGCATGGAAACGCTCCAGGAGTGCAAAGAGGGAAAAGGGAGGAGAGGAAACGAATGAACGAGGCGAAGCCGCGGCGTGCAATCCATGCACGCCGTGGCGCCGACGGCCAAGCCGGCTATTCCTTCTTCTTGGGGGCCAGCTCGAGCGGGCTGGCCGGCAGGTCGGAGCGCCGGGGCTCGGGCTTGTCCGCGACCTTGCAGTCCTGGTCCTTGAAGGGGCCGGCCTCGCGCACCCAGTCGGGGCTGATCGGATGCTGCGCGCAGACGGCCTTGCCGCTGACCTTGTTGCGCATCAGGTAGAAGCTCTCGGTGGGTTGCGCCAGGGCCGCGCCTGACAACGCCAGGCCGACGATGCCGATGAAGAGTTGGTGTTTCATGTCCATGCCTTCTTGTGATGCAACGTTGTCAGGGTGCCGGCGCCGACAGGGTCTTCGCCATCGCGATCACCAGGTTGCGGCCCTGGGCCACGATGGAATCGCGGAAGCCCTCGAAGGTTGCATCCGTGATCTTGCCGTCGCTGCCTGCACCGAAACGCGTCATGACCGGCGTGTGGATGTGTCCGGCGGGAATGTTCAGCTTGAAGGTGTCGCGCAGCAGCGTGTTGCGGTACGCGCTCGCATTGGAGAGGTAGTTGCCGCCGCCGCCCCGGCTGGCGCAGTTGTTGTCCAGCGGGCCCAGCGCGTCTTTCTTGCACGGCTGCACGGAGTAGGTGTCGCGCCGCAGCACGTCCCAGCCACCGGGCGTGCCGGTGTCGCGGTTGATGACGCCCTCGCCGGTCTTCGCGTCGATCATGGCCTGGAACGGCAGCGTCGACACCGTGAACTGCGGCGGCGTCTCCTTGGCCCAGGGCCGCGGCAGGAAGCCGAGCCAGCGCTCCGGCGGATAGATGTCGCAGTCCAGCACCGACGGGAACCTGTCGCCGTCCATGCAGGCGGGCCAGACGTTGTCGTTGCCCGGGATGCTGGCCAGGTGGTAGCGGCCGTTGAAGTGCTCCAGATGGAAGGCACCACCGCCCTGGCTCATGGAGATGGACGCGTCCACGCGCTTGGGCCCGGGCTTGAACCACGGTCCCAGCGTGTCTTCCTGCATGCCCTGCAGGAAGGGCGGGTAGTTCACGGGCAGGATGAAGGTGCGGATGACGGCCGTGGTGCCGTCCCCCAGCGCCACGGTGTTGCCGTCCAGCGAGAGGATGGTCGCGCCCGAAGGGTTGCCGATGCGGATGTTCGGGTTGTCGTGAACGCCCGGCGTGCCCAGCGTGAAGGGATCGAAGCCGCTGACGAGGATGCGCTTGTGGCCCGCGCCCTCCGGGAAATCGATCGCGTACTGGCCGCGCGACGCGCGCTCGAATTCGTTCTCCAGTGCGGCGCGCTGTGCGTCGTCGAGCGGGAAGTCGGGCTTCCACTGGCGCAGCGCGAGCGTCATGGTCAGGCGCGCCCAGTACAGCATGCGGTCGTCGCTCTGCGGCAGGCTGCCCTCGACCTTGCGGCCCTGCACCCGGTCCACCGCGGCCTGCCACAGCTGCTGGCCCTCGGCCTTCAGCAGGGCCACGGCCGCGTCGTAGCTCGACGCGCCGGCCAGGCCGTCCTTGCACAGCTTGAGTGCGAACGCCGGCCCGAATTTGTCGAAGCCGCTGGCCTGCAGCACCTGCTGCGAGAAGCTCGCCGCATCGCTGGCGCTGAGCTTGTTGGGCAGGCGCTGCTCTTCGTACGAGGCCGCGACGCCGGTGTCCATCGCGCACCTGGCCTGGATCGCCGGCGGCGCGGGTGGTGGGGGATTCGTCGTGGGTGGCGGTGCGGGCGGCGGTGCGTTGGCAGCGGCGATCGCTGCTGCAATGGCCGCGACGGTGGCCGGGTCAGCACCGCCACCTCCGCCGCCACCTCCGCATCCCGCCAGTACCGCCGCACAGATGCCCAGCCCCAATGCATTCCGACGCCAGGAGATGCCGCCCTGCGGGACGCCCGTGGCGTCCTTCGCTTTGCAGTCGTCCCCCGCAGAGGGGCTCGGATGAAAGTCGCTTGCCATGACGAATCGCTCCCATGAATGTGATGTGCAAACCAGGAAAGCCTCGCGGCCGGTCGCCGTGAGCCTAGGCAATTGGTCAACACGACCATGCATCCAGGCCTCAACCGCTTGATCTTGGTTGAGCTTAGATTTATGTTTTGTTGAACAATTAATCGAATGATGCCCCACCATATTCGTCATGAAATTGGTGCAAACCCGCGAGATGAAGGACGCGCCCACCAACGCTGCACAGCGGCGCCTTGGTGATTCGTGGGGTGCGCGCGAGGGCAAACGAGCACCGCAGGCAGAGCGACGCGCCGCCCCGGACTGCTGAAATAATGGTCACCCCGCCACACCCACCGCCGGATGCGCCATGACCCTGTCCGCCTACCTGCTGTTCCTGCCCGCCTGCTTCGCCATCAACATGGCGTTCGGCCCCAACAACCTGCTGTCGGTCACCAACGGCGCCAAGCACGGCGTGTCGCCGGCGGTCATCGCGGCGAGCGGCCGGCTCGTGGCCTTCGCGGTCATGATCGCCATCGCGGGCCTGGGCATGGGCGCGGTGCTGGTCGCGTCGGAGCTGGCCTTCGATGTCATCAAGTACATCGGCGCCGCGTACCTCGTGTGGATCGGCGTCCGGCTGCTGCGCGCGCCGGCACCGACCGCGCAAGTGCAGGCGCACGAGGCCGCCCCGCCGTCGATGCCCGCGCTGGTGCGCCAGGAGTTCACGGTGGCGGCCGGCAACCCGAAGGCGATCCTGGTGTTCACCGCCTTCTTTCCGCAGTTCGTGGTGCCCGGTGCGTACGCCTCCAGCTACGTGCTGCTGGGCGTGACCTTCCTGGTGTTCGAGCTGGTGGCGATCGCGCTGTATGCACTGCTCGGCGCGCGCATGCGCCGGCTGGCCAACGGCAGCCGCGCGATGCGCTGGTTCAACCGCGTGAGCGGCAGCATGATGGTCGGCTTCGGGCTGATCCTCGCGTTCACGCGCCGGCCTGCAGGCTGAGAAGGTGTGACCGGCCGCGCGGCGGTCAGCACTCGACGATGTTCACGGCGAGGCCGCCGCGCGAGGTTTCCTTGTACTTGGTCTTCATGTCCGCGCCGGTCTGCATCATGGTGCGGATGACCTTGTCCAGCGACACGAAGTGCGAGCCGTCGCCGCGCAGAGCCATGCGCGCCGCATTGATGGCTTTCACCGCGCCCATCGCATTGCGCTCGATGCACGGGATCTGAACCAGCCCGCTGACCGGGTCGCAGGTCATGCCCAGGTTGTGCTCCATGCCGATCTCGGCGGCGTTCTCGACCTGGCCCGGCGTGCCGCCCATCACCGCGGCGAGCGCGCCCGCCGCCATCGAGCAGGCCACGCCGACCTCGCCCTGGCAGCCGACCTCGGCGCCTGAGAGCGAGCCGTTCTTCTTGTAGAGGATGCCGATGGCCGCCGCGGTGAGCAAAAACTCGACCACGGCTTCGTCGCCCGCGCCGGGAAAGAAGCGCTGGTGGTAGTGCAGCACCGCCGGGATCACGCCCGCCGCGCCGTTGGTGGGCGCGGTGACCACGCGCCCGCCGGCCGCGTTCTCTTCGTTCACGGCCATGGCGTACAGGTTGACCCAGTCCATCGCCGCGAGCGGGTCGGGCGCGGCCTGCGCGGTGCCGTCGCCCTGCAGCTGCCCGAACAGGTCGGCCGCGCGCCGCCGCACCTGCATGCGCCCGGGCAGGGTGCCGGTGCTCGCGCAGCCGCGCCGCACGGCGCCGGCCATGGCGTCCCACACCTGCAGCAATTCCGATCGCACCTCGGCCTGTGGCCGCCATTGCGTTTCGTTGGCCATCATCAGCGCGGCGATCGACAGGCCCTGCGCGCGGCATTGCGCCAGCAGTTCCGCGCCGGTGTCGAAGGCGAAGGGCAAGGCGGCCGGTGCCGGGCGCTGCACGCCGGCTTCGTTGCGCACGCTCTCGCCCTGCGCATCGACGACGAAGCCGCCGCCGACCGAAAAGTAATCCGCCTCGGCGAGGGCCTGGCCCTGCGCATCCAATGCGATGAAGCGCAGGCCGTTCGGGTGCCGGGGCAGGCTCTTGCGCAGGAAGAGCAGGTGCTCCTTCTCGTCGAATGCCACGGCGTGCGTGCCGAGCAGGTGCAGGCGCCGCTCGCGTCGGATGGCCGCGATGGCGGGCTCGATGGTGTCGGGATCGATGCGGTCCGGCCGGTGGCCTGCGAGCCCGAGCAGCACGGCGCGGTCGGTGCCGTGGCCGCGGCCGGTGGCGCTCAGCGAGCCGTACAGCTGCGTCACCAGCGCGGCCACCTGCGGCAGCAGGCCCCGCGCTTGCAGCAGGCAGGCGAACTGCCGCGCCGCGATCATCGGCCCGACCGTGTGCGAGCTCGAAGGGCCGATGCCGATCTTGAACAGATCGAAGGCGCTGACCGGCGTCGAAGGCGCTTTCGCCGTACTCGTCACCGCGCCTTCACCGCCAGATTCCACAGCGCCACGAGCTGCTCGTACTCCGCCGAGGCCGCTTCCTGGTCGAGCGGGAAGACCTTGATGGCGCTCAGGTCGGGCAGCGAGGTGAGCTTGGACACCGCGATGTCGCTGCGCACCGGACGGCGGAAGTTCTTCACCAGCAGCTCCTGCTGCGTCTCCTTGCTCAGCAGGCCGTTGTAGAGCGCGACGGCGGCGTCCATGTTCTTCGCGCCCTTCACGATGAACATGCCTTCGGGCGCCAGGTAACTGCCCTCGGTCGGGTAGACCAGCTTGATCTCCTTCTGACCGCCCGCCACGTACTCCTGCGCCGCGTACTCGATGGTCAGGCCCACCGGGTACTCGCCGGCGGCCACGCCCTTGTAGGTGCTGCCCGACGAGGCGGTGACGACCGCGTTGGCCGCCAGCTTGCCCAGGCCGTCGCGGCCGAACTGCTTGAGCAGGCCATACACCAGCATGTAGGCGGTGGCGCTCTTGCTCGGGTCGGTGATGGCGAACTTGCCCTTCCACTCGGGGCGCATCAGGTCCGACCAGGTCTTGGGCGCGGGCATGCCCTTGAGCTGGCGCTCGTTGACCATCATCACCATCACGTGCACGTTGGTGCCGACCCACAGGTCGTTCGGGCCGCGAAAGGCCGCGGGCACGGCCGCGAGGTCGGGCGACTTGTAGGGCGCCATCTGGTCCTTGTAGGCGCCCAGCGTGCCAAAGCCGCCGCTCCACAGCACGTCGCCGCGCGGGTTCTTGGCCTCGGCCTGGATGCGCTTCATCAGCGTGCCGGTGCCGCCCGTGACCTGCTGCACCGTGAGCCCGGGCGTCTTCTTCTTGACCACGGCCAGCGCGGTCTCGACGGTCTCGGTGTTGTTGGACGAATAGAGCACCACCGTCTGCGCACCCGCGACACCCGCCGTGAAGGCCAGGGTCGCGAACGCGCATTTCGCCAGGGACTTGAAGGACATGAAAACCTCGCAGGTTGAAGTGAATGGGTGGGTCATTTGCTGGAGAAGAGGTTGATGCGGAACACCTTGATCGCCACCACGATGGGCAGCAGGATCACGCTGACCAGCGCCGCGCCGTAGGCCGAGGCCAGGCCCAGGCGGCCGCCGTCGACCTGGCGGAAGATGGCGATCGGCATGGTCTCCAGGCCGCCCGTGTAGACCACGATGGAGGCCGACAGCTCCGAGATCGTGGTCACCCACATCAGGATGGCGGCCGAGATGATCGAGGCCTTCATGGCCGGCAGCAGCACCTTGAAGAAGGTCTTCAGCGGCGACACGCCCAGGCTGATCGAGGCCTCCTCGATGGAGTCCGAGATGTTGAACAGCGTCGACGACGCATTGCGCACCGCAAACGGCAGGCGGCGCACCGTGTAGCACAGCACCATGATCCCCGAGGTGCCCGCCAGCACCAGCCAGCCGGTGTTGAAGGTCTGCACCAGCGCAATGCCCAGCACCGTGCCCGAGATGGTCAGCGGCAGCACCACGATGTAGTCGAGCAGCTGCGTGAAGGGGTTGCGCTTCTTGATCGTCAGGTAGCTCACGAGCACCGCGAAGGCCACGCCCACCACGGTGGCCATCGAGGCGAACTTCAGCGAGTTGATGATCGGCTCGGGCGCGCCGCGCAGCGCGCGCTCCAGGCTGGACAGCGACCACTGGCCCCAGCGCATCACGGGCCCGCTGGTCTCGGTGAAGGCGCCCACGAAGACGATGAGCAGCGGCAGCATCGACAGCACGATGATCACGCCCACGCTGAGCGTGTAGAACACCGCCGCGCCCGAGCGCACGCGCACCACGGCGGGCGCGCGGCCCTGCGTCATCGTGTAGATCTTGCGTTCGACCACGCGCTTCTGGAAGAACAGCACGATGGCCACGATACCGATGGACACCACCGACATCGCGCTTTGCAGCGTGGGGCTGCCGCCCATCTCGCCGACGAAGGCGTTGTACGTCATGACCGACAGCAGCGGCACGCTGCTGCCCAGCACCACCGACAGCGCGAAGTTGCCCACCACCAGCGTGAACACCACCAGCGCATTGACCAGCACCGCGGGCAGGATCACCGGCACCAGCACGCGCAGCTTGGTCACCAGCGGCGAAGTGCCCAGGCTCAGGCCGGCTTCTTCGAGCTGGCCGTCGAAGCCGCGCAGCGCGGCCAGCACGCCCAGGTAGATGTAGGTGTAGTAGACCAGGGTCATGGAGAACACCATGCCGGTCCAGCCGTAGAAGGTCGGCAGCGTGATGCCCGCGCCCGCGAGCAGGTTGGTCACCAGCCCGTTGTTGCCCAGCAGCAGCAGCCACGACTGGCCGACGATGATCTCGGGGATCACGATGGTCATGATCGGCAGCACCGCCACCAGGTTCTTCAGCGGGAAGTCGTAGCGCGCCACCATGTAGGCGAAGGGCACGCCCACGGCCACGGTGCAGGCCGTGACCGACACGCCGAGCACCAGCGTGTTGCGGAACGCGAGCAGGTATTCGCTGTCCTGCAGCAGGGTGATGAAGCCGGACAGCGAGAACGCGCCCGACTCGTCGCGCACGCTGTTCACGAACAGCGTGCCCAGCGGGTAGAACACGAAGAACAGCAGCAGCACGAGGCTGAGCAGGGTCAGGAAACCCCAGGGCCACCAGTTGATTTTCATGGCGTGCGTGTCCGTTCAGGCAGCGACGACGCGGCTGTCGGCCGGCACCAGCACCTGCACCGCATCGCCGGCCTGGAAGTCGGCCACCATGTTGCCGGCGTGCAGCTCGACGCGGATCTCCGACTGGTCGTGCAGCCGGATGCGGTAGGCAGTCTTGAAGCCCAGGTACTGGCGGCGCAGCACCTCGCCCGCGATGGCGTTGGGCACGTGGGGCGCGGGCGCCATCAGCGACAGCGCCTCGGGGCGCGCGATGAGGATGCCCTGCGCGCCCAGCGCGGCGCCGCCCTGCTTGCCGTCGAGTTGCTGGCCGCACAGCTGGTAGCGCACGTGCGACGCGGCCCCGCCGGCGGACTCGGCCGGCACCGGGATCACGTTGGCCGAGCCGATGAAGTCCGCCACGTAGGCGTTCACCGGCGTGCCGTACAGCTCTTCGGGCGTGCCCAGCTGCGCGATGCTGCCGCGGTCCATGATGGCGATGCGGTCGGACATGGCCAGCGCCTCTTCCTGGTCGTGCGTGACGAACACGGTGGTGATGCCGGCCTCGCGCACGAGGTCCAGGATCACGTCGCGCATCTGCAGGCGCATCTTGGCGTCGAGGTTGGACAGCGGCTCGTCCATCAGCAGCACGCGCGGGCGGATCACCAGCGCACGCGCCAGCGCCACGCGCTGGCGCTGGCCGCCGCTCATCTGCGCCGGGTAGCGGTCGGCCAGTGCCAGCAGGCTCACCTTGTCCAGCGCCTCGTTGACGCGCCGGGCGATCTCGGCCTTGGGCACCTTGCGCGCGCGCAGGCCGTAGGCCACGTTATCGAAGGCCGTCTTGTCGGGGAACAGCGCGTAGTCCTGGAACACCATGCCGATGTCGCGGTGGTGGGTGGACACGCGCGTCACGTCGTCCTTGTCGAAAAGAATGCGGCCGCCGTCGGGCTCGTTGAAGCCCGCGATGCAGCGCAGCAGGGTCGTCTTGCCGCAGCCGCTGGGGCCCAGCAGGGTGTAGAAGGCGCCATCGGGCACATGCAGCGACAGGTTCTGCAGCACCGTCTGGTTGGCGAACTGCTTCACGACGTTGTCGATGGTGATGGAAGCCATGTCTCTTGTTCAGGGTGGAAGGAAGCGCGATGCTAGGTGCGCCCCCTGCACGCCACCAGCCGTATTTTTTAAGGCGGCCGGTTAGTTTTTCTGCAGGCTTCCCGGTCTACGATGCGCGCCGGCCTCCAACCCCGGGCGGCACGCAACCGAACACGAAAAGAACATGAGGAAGACAAGCCCGCTCGCCAAGGTACGCATGTGGTGACCCGACGCCTCCCCCCTTTGAAGGCGCTGCGCGCCTTCGAAGCGGCGGCGCGCCATGCCAACTTCACCGCGGCCGCCGACGAACTCAGCATCACGCACAGCGCCGTCAGCCAGCAGATCCGCCTGCTGGAGGACTACCTGGGCCAGCCGCTGTTCGCGCGCGAGGCCCGCGGCGCGACGCTGCTGCCCCATGCGCGCGACTACTTCGCCGAGGTGCAGGCCAGCCTGGACCGCATCGCCAGCGCCACGGCCGCGCTGAAGTCGCCCCACCAGCGCGCCAGCCTGCGCGTGTGCACCACGCCCTCGCTGGCGATGAAGTGGCTCATTCCGCGGCTGGCTGGCTTCCAGGCCCTGGCGCCGCAGACCGACGTGCAGCTGTCGACCCTGGGCCGGCAGTTCTTCGACCAGGCCGAGGCCGGCAGCGACGTGCTGATCCGCCGCATTCCCATGCAGCGCCCCGACCACACCTGCGTGCGCTGCCTGGACGACCACCTCGTGGCCGTGGCGTCGCCGCGCTTCATCGAGCGCCACCGCATCGCCAGCATGGCCGACTGCCTGGGCCACCCGCTGCTGCAGGCCGCCGGCGAAGTGGAGAACTGGCCGCGCTGGTTCGAGCTGGCCGGCGTGCGCGTGCCGCCCCAGCTGCCCGGCCCCGTGTTCGACCACCAGTTCCTGTGCATGCAGGCCGCCATGAACGACCTGGGGCTCGCGCTGGCGCCCTGGTGCCTGCTCGAGGAAGACATCCGCGCCGACCGGTTGCGCCTGGTGTTTCCCGAACCGCGCCTGCCGGCTTCGGGCGTCTACGCGCTGTACCGCACCGAAGGGCCGGTGGCCGCGCTGGCACGGCAGTTCGTCGACTGGCTCGGCACGCAGCACTGGAACGCGGGAAGCCCCACCCCATGACCACCACGCTCACTCTTCCTCCCCTGCGGCTGTCGGACTTCAGGCTGATCGCCTTCGACATGGACTCGACGCTGATCGACATCGAGACGGTCGACGAGATCGCCGACATCGCGGGCTGCGGCCCCGAGGTCGCGGCCATCACCGAGGCCACGATGCGCGGCGAGATCACCGACTACAAGGACAGCCTGCGCCGGCGCGTGGCCCTGCTGCGCGGCGTGCCGCTGTCGGCGCTGCAGGCCGTGTACGACCAGCGCCTGCACCTGAACCCCGGCGCCGAGACGTTGATCGACGCGTGCAAGCAAGCCGGCCTGCGCGTCGTGCTGCTGAGCGGCGGCTTCACCTTCTTCACCGACCGGCTGCGCGATCGATTGAAGCTGGACGACACGCGCTCCAACGTGCTGGAGATCGAAGACGGCCGGCTGACCGGTCGCATGCTGCCCCAGCCCTGGGGCGACATCTGCGACGGCGAGGCCAAGAAGGACAAGCTGCTCGAATGCTGCCGCGCGATGGGCATCCCGCCGGCCCGTGCCATTGCCGTGGGCGACGGCGCGAACGACCTGCCGATGATGCGCGTGGCCGGGCTGTCGGTGGCCTACCACGCCAAGCCGATGGTGCGCGGGGCGGCCATGCTGGCGATCGACGAGGGCGGGCTCGACCGGCTACTCGACCTGCTCAAGCCTTGAGGTATTCGGCCTTCGTGCCGAGCCAGCGGTCGATGTGCCGCTGCGCCAGCTCGGGGTGCTTCTGCAGCATCACCGGCGCAAGCTCACGCGCCCAGTCGAGCAGCAGCGTGTCGGTCGCGAGGTCGGCAAAACGCAGCAGCGGCGCGCCCGACTGGCGCGCGCCGAGGAACTCGCCGGGGCCGCGGATCTCCAGGTCGCGCCGCGCGATCTCGAAGCCGTCGCCGGTCTCGGCCATGGCCTTGAGCCGCGCGCGCGCCGCCTCGCCCACGCGGCCGCTGTCGCCCGGCGCATAGAGCAGCACGCAGGCCGAGGCCGCCGCGCCGCGCCCCACGCGCCCGCGCAGCTGGTGCAGCTGCGACAGGCCGAAGCGCTCGGCATGCTCGATCACCATCAGCGAGGCGTTGGGCACGTCCACGCCCACCTCGATCACCGTGGTGCTCACCAGCACCTGGATTTCGTTCGCGGTGAAAGCGGCCATCACCGCCTGCTTCTCGGCCGTGGGCATGCGCGAATGCAGCAGGCCGACCTGGATGTGGTCGCCCAGCGTGCCCGCGAGTTCGTCGCGCGTCTCGGTGGCGTTGCGCAGGTCGACCGCCTCGCTCTCCTCGATCAGCGGGCAGACCCAGTAGACCTGCCGGCCTTGCGAAATCTGCGCCTGGATGCGGTCGATGACCTCGTCGCGCCGGTGGTCGGCCACCAGCTTGGTGACGATGGGCGTGCGCCCGGGCGGCAGCTCGTCGAGCGTGGAGACGTCGAGGTCGGCGTAGTAGCTCATCGCGAGCGTGCGGGGGATGGGCGTGGCGCTCATCATCAAGAGATGGGGCTCGAGGTCGCTGCCCGCCTTGCCGCGCAGGGCCAGGCGCTGCGCGACGCCGAAGCGATGTTGCTCGTCGATGATGGCCAGCGCCAGGTTCTTGAAACGCACCTTCTCCGAGATGACCGCGTGCGTGCCGATGACCAGCGCGGCCTCGCCACTTTCGACAGCGGCCGACATCTCGTCGCGCTCCTTCTTCTTCTGGCTGCCCGTGAGCCAGGCCACGCGCAGGCCGCGCTCGGCCAGCAGCGGATCGAGCCAGCCGACCAGCTTGCCGAAGTGCTGGGCCGCGAGGATTTCGGTGGGCGCCATCAGCGCGCACTGGAAGCCCGCGTCGATGCAGCGCGCCGCGGCCAGCGCCGCGACCACGGTCTTGCCCGAGCCCACGTCGCCCTGCAGCAGGCGGTGCATCGGAATCTGGCGGTGCAGGTCGGCCGTGATCTCCTCGCCCACGCGCTGCTGCGCGCCGGTGAGGCCGAAGGGCAGCACGGCGAGCAACTGCGCATGCAGCGAACTCGCCGCCGCGTCGGTGGACGCAGGCAGCACGGGCGCGCGCTGCGCCGCGCGCTCCAGCCGCGCCTGCAGCTGCGAGAGCTGCTGCGCCAGCAGCTCCTCGGCCTTGATGCGCTGCCACGCCGGGTGGCTGTGGTCTTCGAGCGCAGCAATCGACACGTCGGGCGTCGGGTAGTGCAGAAAGCTCAGCGCGCTGCGCAGATCCCACGCGCCGCGCAGGCCGATCTGCACCGGGATCGTCTCGTCGAGCAGCGCGCGCGCCAGGCCCGAGCGCACCTCGCGCCGCAGCACCGGCTGCGCGAGCCCGGCCACGGTCGAGTACACCGGCGTGAGCGCATTGGGCAGCGCCGTGCCGGCCGCCTTGACGGTCGGGTGCATGATCTGCCGCCCCACGAAACCGCCGCGCATCTCGCCGCGCACGCGCACCTTGGCGCCCACCGCGAGCTGCTTCTG
Source organism: Variovorax sp. GW822-FHT04E09 (assembly GCF_058800845.1). Taxonomy (NCBI): domain Bacteria; kingdom Pseudomonadati; phylum Pseudomonadota; class Betaproteobacteria; order Burkholderiales; family Comamonadaceae; genus Variovorax; species Variovorax sp. GW822-FHT04E09. Next base: position 376,141 of record NZ_JBXAMR010000006.1, on the reverse strand, counting down.
CTGCGAGGGATAGAAGTTGAAGAAGCGCAGCTGGCAGGTGTCGCTGCCGTCGTCGATGGTGGCGATGAGCTGGCGGCGCGGTCGGAACACCACCTCGCACTCGGTGACCACGCCCTCGACCTGCGCCATGTCGCCGTCGCGCGTGTCGACCAGGCGCACGATGCGGGTCTCGTCCTCGTAGCGCATCGGCAGGTAGAGCGCGAAGTCGATGTCGCGCACGAGGCCGAGCTTGCGCAGCGCGCGCTGCACGAGGCTCAGGCCGGTGCCGGGCGGTGACGCCGGCGCGGCGGGGGGAGTCGGTTCTTTCTTGGCGGGCACGGACAAGGCTTCTAGCGTGGACGGCAAAGGTCCGCCAAGGCGCTGCGGGCATCGGGGAACATGAACTGGAAGCCGCTGCGCAGCAGCTGCGCCGGCACCACGCGCTGGCCTTCGAGCAGCAGGTCGGCCTGCTCGCCGAGCAGCAGCTTCACGGGCGCGGCGGGCGTGGGCATCCAGCAGGGGCGGTGCAGCACACCGGCGGCGACGCGGGTGAAGGCCTCCTGGCTCACGGCACCGGGCGCGGTGACGTTGAAGGCCTGCGCGGTGGCCGGACCTGTGGCCGGCTCCGTCACGGTCCACACATGCGCGATGGCGCGGATCAGGTCATGCACATGCACCCACGACAGCCACTGCCGCCCGCTGCCCAGGCGCCCGCCCATGCCCAGCTGCACCGGCATCAGCAGCTGCGGCAGCGAGCCCTGGTGGCCCAGCACGAAGCCGAAGCGCAGGCAGGCCACGCGAACGCCGTCCGCCACGGCCGCGTGCGCGGCGCGCTCCCAGCGCTGGCACAGCGTCGACATGAAGATGTCCTGCGGCGGCGCGTCTTCGGTGAGTTCGGTGGCGTCGCCCTGCGGCTGCACGCCGTAGTAGCCGATGGCCGAGCCCGAGAGCAGCAGCCACGGCTTGCGCGGGCGCGTGGCGATCCAGGCGACGAGCTGCTGCGTCAGGCCTTCGCGGCTTTGCAGCAGCTGCCGCTGGCGCCGCGCGCTCCAGCGCTGGCCGAGGATGCGCGCGCCTGCGAGGTTGACGACCACGTCGATGGTGTCCGCGGCGGGAATCTGGTCGAGCGATTGCACGCAGCGCACCGCGCCGCCAAAGCCCCAGGCGGCGCCGCGCGCGTCGCGCGTCCACACCGTCACCGCATGGCCGTCGGCCAGCAGGTGGCGCACGAGGATCTGGCCGATGAAGCCGGTGCCGCCCGTCACCAGCACCTGCTGCGGCTTCGTGCCGAAGCGCACTGGGGCCTCGACGGCGCGTACCTGCGCCTGCTTCTGCTGCTTGAACAGCGCGCGCGCTGCGAAACCATCGCGCAGCCCCGAGAGGCCCACGCCCACGCCGCACAACGCCAGGAAGGCGCTGAGCCAGCCATGCGGCTGCCACACCATCGCCGTCGGTTGCGCTGCCCAGCCGACCGCGCTCATCGCCAGCAGCGCGATGAACGCGCCGGCGTTGATGGCCAGCACCGTGTGCGTCACGCGCTCGGTGGGCGGCAGCAGGCGGCTGCCGTCTTCGACCACGAAGTCCCACAGCGTGAGCACGATCTCGACGCCGAACACCGCGAGCAGCACCCACGCCCACGCACCGTGCCAGGCCCACGCCGACAGGCCGAGGAACAGCGCGCAGTAGATCGACGAACGCGTGGCGTGGATCGCCAGCTCGCGCCCCGCCGTGCCGCGGCGCGGCAGCGCCTCGGTGCCTTCGTGGTGGTAGAGCGTGTCGAAGGCGCCCAGCGCACCTTGCGCCGCCATGAGCTGCAGGGCCAGCAGGTGCGTGTCGATCATGCGGACACCGCCTGCGGCTCCGGCACTTCCTCGAACACGCCGACCTGCGTGAAGGTGGTGCCCATGAGGCAGTGGCGGATTTCGATGCGGATGTTGAAGCGCTCGGGCGTCTCGTTGTGGTGCCAGAGGAAGGTCTTGCCCGGCGTGACCAGGCCCGGCAGCGGAATGCGCCAGCCGAACACCTCCCAGAAATAGCCGTCGCTCTGGAAATGCAGGCTGCCGTTGGGCTCCACGCTCAGCACCAGCTTCATGCCCAGCCCCATGCCGACGTACTCGAGCACCTCGCCGCGCTCGCTCTCGCGCATGAAGCTGGTGAACTGGATCGGTGGGCGCCCATGCAGGCGGTAGATGCGCTGCTTGTAGATGGCCGGGTCGTCGGGCCGGGCGTAGACCTGGATCTCGACCGGGAAGTGGCTGTCGCTGTAGGGGATCAGCGCGCCCTGGATCATCGGCTGCGTGAGGTGCCCCAGCAGCTTGCCGAAGCGCGAGCAGCGCAGCTCGCTGAGCGCGCCCAGGTAGTGCAGCGCCTTGCCCGGGAGGGGGTTCTTGTCGAAGCGCCGGCGGATGTCGGGGTGCAGCCCCATCCAGGCGCCGCCCAGGATCTTCTTGAAGAGCTCGCCTTCGGAAGGAGGGGCAGGGGACGGCGTGACACGCGCGACGGAAGAATCGACCATGCGTCGATTCTGCCTCGGCAACCCCCGGCGGCGCCCGTGATTCCGGGCCATGGGACAATCGCCGCTCTCCGCCTTTTTCTCTTCCCATGCCTCCTTGGCACGGGCCCGTCCGGCCCTCAAGCACCATGCGCGCCTTCACGCTTTCCGATTTCGATTTCCATCTGCCGCCCGAGCTGGTGGCACAACACCCCGCCACCGAACGCACCGCCTCCCGTCTGCTCGACGGCACAGGCCCCGCCCCGGCCGACCGCATCTTCAAAGCGTTGCCCTCGCTGCTGCGCGCGGGCGACCTGCTGGTCTTCAACGACACGCGCGTGGTCAAGGCGCGCCTGTTCGGCGAGAAGCCGACCGGCGGCAAGCTCGAGCTGCTGGTCGAGCGCGTGCTGCAGGGCCACGAGGTGGTCGCGCACATGAAGGTCAGCAAGAAGCCGCCCGTGGGCACCACGCTGCAGATGGTGGGCGGCTTTCGCGCCACGCTGCTGGGCCGCTGGCCCGAGGAAGACGGCGCGCTGTTCCGCTTCGGCTTCGAAAGCGACGCCGGCGAAGACCCGTATGCGCTGATGCAGCGCTGCGGCCACGTGCCGCTGCCGCCCTACATCACGCACACCGACTCGGCCGACGACGAAAGCCGCTACCAGACCGTGTTCGCGCGCGTGCCCGGCGCCGTGGCCGCGCCCACGGCCGCATTGCACTTCGACGAAGGCCTGCTGGCCGAACTCGAAGCGCGCGGCGTGCAGCGCGCCAACGTCACGCTGCACGTGGGCGCCGGCACCTTCCAGCCGGTGAAGACCGAGAACATCGCCGAGCACACGATGCATGCCGAGCGCTACGAAGTGCCCGAGGCCACGCAGCGCGCCATTGCCGAATGCAAGGCACGCGGCGGGCGCGTGGTTGCCGTGGGCACGACCACCGTGCGCACGCTCGAGTCGTGGGCGAAAAGCGGCGAGGCCACGGGCGACACGCGCATCTTCATCACGCCGGGCTTCGCCTTCGCGCACGTCGACGTGCTGGTGACCAACTTCCATTTGCCCAAGAGCACGCTGATGATGCTGGTCTCGGCCTTCGCGGGCTACGAGCGCGTGATGGCGCTGTACGCCCACGCCATCGCCAACGGCTACCGCTTCTTCAGCTACGGCGATGCCATGCTGCTTGCACGCACCCAGGACTGAACGACATCATGCTGAACTTCGAACTCCTCAAGACCGACCCCGACAGCCACGCGCGCCGCGCCACGCTCACGCTCAACCACGGCAAGGTCCAGACGCCGATCTTCATGCCCGTGGGCACCTACGGCACCGTCAAGGGCGTGATGCCGCGCAGCCTCGAAGAGATGGGCGCGCAGATCATCCTGGGCAACACCTTCCACCTGTGGATGCGCCCGGGTCTGGACGTGATGGCGAGCTTCGGCGGGCTGCACCAGTTCGAGAAATGGGACAAGCCCATCCTCACCGACTCGGGCGGTTTCCAGGTGTGGTCGCTGGGCGCGATGCGCAAGATCAGCGAAGAGGGCGTGAAGTTCGCGTCGCCCGTCAACGGCGACAAGCTGTTCCTCACGCCCGAGGTCTCGATGCAGATCCAGACCATCCTGAACAGCGACATCGTGATGCAGTTCGACGAGTGCACGCCCTACGACACCAAGGGCCACATCACGACCGAGGCCGAGGCGCGCGTCTCGATGGAGCTGAGCCTGCGCTGGGCCAAGCGCTGCCAGGCCGAGTTCACGCGCCTTTCGAACCCGAACGCGCTGTTCGGCATCGTGCAGGGCGGCATGTTCGAGAACCTGCGCGAAGAGTCGCTGGCGGCGCTGGTCGACATGGACTTCCCCGGCTACGCCATCGGCGGCGTGAGCGTGGGCGAGCCCAAGGAAGAGATGCTGCACATCATGGGCCACACGCCGCACCGGCTGCCGGCGAACAAGCCGCGCTACCTGATGGGCGTGGGCACGCCCGAGGACCTGGTGCAGGGCGTGGCCGACGGCGTGGACATGTTCGACTGCGTGATGCCCACGCGCAATGCGCGCAACGGCACGATGTTCACGCGCTTCGGCGACCTGAAGATGCGCAACGCGCGCCACAAGAGCGACCCGCAACCGGTCGACCCGAGCTGCACCTGCCACGCCTGCGCCGGCACCTCGGGCGTGTCGTGGAACGACGGCGGGCGCGAAGGCTTCAGCCGCGCCTACCTGCACCACCTGGACCGCTGCGGCGAAATGCTCGGGCCGATGCTGTGCACCATCCACAACCTGCACTACTACCTGAACCTGATGACGGAGATCCGCGCGGCGCTCGACGCGGGCACGTTCACGGAATTCCGCGCGCAGTTCAAGGCCGACCGCGCACGCGGCGTCTAGGACTTCGCGGCGCCCGGGGGCTGGATGGCCAGCGGCGTCGCGTAGGGTTCGATGCGCAGCAGCTCGTTCCTGAAGATCACGACCTGCCTGAGCGGCGCCTGCACCAGCGCCCCGCTCGCGTCCTTGTGCGAGGCGTACTGCCAGAGCGTGAGCTGGCCCTTCTCGGCCAGCATGGCTGCAAGCCGCTGCACGGGCGGCGCCGTGCCGGCGCCCAGTTGGGCCGCCTCGATGCCCACCACGATGTCGTCTCGCGGCGAGACCACCTTGAAGAGCAGCACGGGCGCCGGTGCCTGCGCCTGTGCGCGGACGTGCCTCGCCGCGAAGGCGGCCGGAAGCAGCGCGAGGCCGAAGACGAAGCGGCGGTTGAAGGAGCTCATGGGCCGAAGCGTATGCCTGCAATGGCGCCCTGCCCACAGGCCGGAAGCCATACGCCGGGTGGAGGCCCGGCCGGCACCAGGGACGCCGTCATCCGGTACGCTTGCCCTGTCTTCACTGCGGTTGTCCTCACCCTCATGACCAACGCCTCCCCACCCACGGCCTATACCGCCCGCTACCCCTCGCTGGCCGGCCGCACCGTGTTCATCTCGGGCGGCGCCAGTGGCATCGGCGAATCGCTGGTGCGGGCCTTTCATGCCCAAGGCGCGAAGGTCGGCTTCTGCGACCTCGACACGGCCGCCGGCAGCGCGCTCGCCGCGCAGCTGCAAGGCGCGCACCCCGCGCTGTTCGTGCCCTGCGACGTGACCGACACCGCCGCCCTCGCCGCCGCCATCGACGCGGTGCGCCAGCGCTTCGGGCCGGTGTCGGTGCTGCTGAACAACGCGGCCAACGACCGGCGCCACGAGATGGCCGACGTGACCAGCGACGACTTCGACCGCCTCGTGGCCGTCAACCTCAAGCACCAGTTCTTTGCTGCGCAGGCGGTGGCCGACGACATGCGCGCGCTGGGCGGCGGCTCGATCGTCAACTTCGGCTCGATCAGCTGGCTCATGAAGGGCCGCGGCTACCCGGTCTACCAGGCCTGCAAGGCGGGCGTGAACGGCCTCACGCGCTCGCTGGCGCGCGACCTGGGCAAGCAGAACATCCGGGTCAACACGATCATGCCGGGCTGGGTGATGACCGAGCGGCAGATCAAGCTGTGGGTGAAGCCCGAGTCGGGCGCGGAGATCGATGCGGCCCAGTGCCTGCCGGGCCGCGTGATGGCGGAAGACATCGCCGCGATGGCGCTGTTCCTCGCGGCCGACGACTCGCGCATGTGCACCGCGCAGGACTACGTGGTGGACGCAGGCTGGACCTGAAGCGCTTCAACGGTCGCCCCAAGGAAAAAGCCCGGCATGCCGGGCTTTTTGCTGCGTGGGTGGCGGGACGATCAGTCGCGCAGTTCGGCTGGCAGCGTGCCGCCATTGGCGGCGATGCGGCTCATCACCTGCTTGTGCAGGCCGATGTTCCATTCGGCCGAACCCGGTTCGCCGTTGCTGTAGAGGATTTCGCTGGCCAGTTCCTTGCGCGCGGCGAGGCTGCTGTCCAGGCCCAGCAACTTGAGCAGGTCGACGATCGAGGTGCGCCAGTTCAGGCCGGCGGCACCGGGCATGGCGTCCAGGACGGCGGGCACGTCGCCCAGCGGGATCGCGGGCGGCGGTGCGGCAACGGCCGGCGCGCCGGGTGCAGCCGCCGGCGGTGCGGCGACGACTTCAGCGGCGTTGGCCGACGGGAAAATCTTGGAAAAAATCTTGCCGAAAATGCTCATGGGTGTGCTCCGTCAATGTGAATGGGAAAACCCGCGGCACGGCGTTGCGTGACGCAGCCCGGGGTTGTAGCACGACCGTGCGGCGCTTTCGCTACGTGGCCGGCTGAACCGGTGCGCCCGGCGTGACCGATTGCGCAGTGGCGGTCACAGGTGTATGCGGCGCCTGCGCAGCGGCCGAGGTACCGCAGGCATGGCAGAACTTGGAGAACGCGCTCTTGCGCGTGCTGCAGTGGCCGCAGTGGTCGAACAGGCCAATGCCGCAGTGCGGGCAGAAGTCGATCTCGTTGTTCTTCAGGTCGACCGGCCGCTCGCAGCCGGGGCACACGCTCTTGGCCAGGCGGGCCAGCGCGACGTCGTAGCTCAGCTCTTCGCGGCGCACCTGGTCGGGCTGCTGCTCGGCGAGCTTCTGGCGCGCCAGGTAGCGGTTGAGCGCCACGATGGCGTAGCGCCCCACCAGCACGGTGAGCACGATGCCCACCACGTAGCGCACGTAGCCGCCGTAGCTCGGCAGGTAGGGCACCAGCTCGACGAAGAAGGCAAACAGCGCAAAGAAGATGAAGCCCCACACGAAGGGCCAGTAGGTGCTCTTGCGCTTCTTCACGAACAGCCAGCCCGCCACCAGCAGCAGCGGCAGGGTCAGCGCGAGCCGGTAGCCGAACACGCGCAGTTCGACGCGGCGGTACTCGGCGTCCAGGCGCTGCTGCGCGTCGTGCTCCAGCACGCCCAATGCCGCGCGCGCACGCTGCTCGGCCTGGCGCGCGTCGAGCGCGATCTGGCGCTGCGCGTCGGCCTTGCGCTGCGCCGCGTCTTCCTTCTGCTTGAAGGCGTCGAGCGCCTTGGTGCGCGCGATGAGCTCGGTGTCCTGGTCGGGCTGCGCGGTGGCGCGGCGCGTGGCGATCCAGTTGCCGAAGGTCTCGCGCGCGTTGGCGCTGGCCTGCTGCGCGGTGTTGAGCTGCAGCTGCGCCTGGTCGAGGTCGCGCGCGGCCTGCAGCTCGGCGGCCTCCGAGGCCTTGATGGTGGCGCGCAGCGGCTCGGCCGCGGGCTTGTCGATGAAGTCGTCGAGCACGCGCACGCGCTCGACCTGCGGCAGGTCGCCCACGATCGTGCTGCCCAGCCCGATCAGGAAGCTCGCGAACACGAACGCCACCAGCCACAGGCCGCGGCGGAACCACTTCTCGGACAGGCGCAGGGATTTGCTCATGGTCTTTCCTTCGTTCTTTCTTTTCTTCGTTGCTTCTCTTCGCTCAGAGCTTGAGTGTGACCGGCGCCGCGCCTAAGCCCGCACGCGGCAGCCAGGCGAACACCGAGTCGACGGTCACGGTCTCGATGCGGTCCGAAAACCGCTTCTCGTTCGGATGATCGTCGAAAGCGATGTTGGCCGAGCCCACGCGCCCGCCCAGGCGGGTCAGCGGGCCGAGGTTCAGCGTGGTGGGCTCGTAGCCTTTGAACTGCAGCCAGGCCTGCGCCTGCGCGCGGGTGCCGATGGTGGCGGGCTCCATCGCCGCGGCCAGGGTCTCGATGGCCCACTGGTTCGACTGCTGGTACTTCTGGCCCCAGGCGTAGCTCACGATGCTGTAGGGCGCCACGTTCAGGCGCACGAGGCGCGCGTCGGGCTCGCGCAGCGCGGCCATCAGCTGCGCCTGCACCGCGGGCGTCGGCACGGACCAGGCGGCCTCGTAGCGCCACAGGTCGTCGAGGAAGAACTCGCCCAGCCCCTGCCGGTAGACCGCGGCCACCGCGGTGCCGCAGTGGTTGAGCTTGTGCACCACGCGCCACGGGCCCTCGTCGGTCTTGTAGGCGATGCCCAGGTGCGAATAGCGCAGGCCGTACTTGCTCAGGTCCTGTCCGGCGCGCGCCAGGATGACCACGCGCGCGCCACTCGCATCGAGCTGCTGCGAGGTGCGCTCGGCCAGCTGCATGCCCTTGACGATCAGCGCCGGCGTCGGCCTGACCTGTTCGCACGAGCGGCCGGCATTCGCCTGCAGCGGCAGCACCGCAGCGATGGCGAACGCCAGCAGCAGCGCGGGGCGCACGGCGGGTTTCACGACAGTCTTTCGTTGTGGAGCAGTGCGCGGCCGACCGCGTTGGGCACGAAGGCCAGCACCTCGCCCGCGGCCGAGAGCACGACGCCCGTGCCGATCACGCTGACGACCACGGCCGTGCCGGCGGCCGCCGACACGCCACGGGTGGCGCGCCCCATCACCTTGACGCTGGCGCGGGCGCCGTCCGAGGCGCGTTCGAGCAGGTAGACGGTGCCGTCGACCGAGGCCTCGACCGCGATCACCGTGAGCACCGAACCGCCCACCGACAGCGCCGCGGGCACAGCGACCACCGCGGTGGCCGACGCACCGACGACCGAAGCGGCGCCGACCACCGAGGCCACGGGCAGCAGCGACAGCGCGGCCGAGGCCTCGCTCTGGGCCCGTGCGGGCAGCGGCGTCGCGACACCCGCGAACGCGGCGCAGGCGGCGAAGGCCAGGGCGGCCATCGACCGCGCCAGGGCGGTCCTGCGCGAAGCCGGCAGGTCGCGCTGGGTGATCGAAACGGTGGAGGATGAGAGGGGTTGCATGAAGGCCTCGCGGCGCAGTGAAGGTGAGCGAATGATGGTTCGCCTTCACGCCGCGGGGCTCGAATACTTCAACCAGTTGCGATCCTGACATCCCGCAGTATCCCGAAGAGATACTTTGGGGCGAACGCCTCAGGAGGCCAGCAGGCCGGCCACGCGCTGGCGCAGCGTCTCGGGCTGCACTTCCTGCGGCGCCACGGGGTGGCCGACGCGCAGGCCCACGCGACTGAAGAAGCCGCGACGGAAAGGCTTGGCCATGGCGACCTGCTGGCCGCCGCGCAGCTCGATGCGGCTGAAGTACGAGCCCCAGAGGTTGGTCAGCGCCATCGGGACCACGGGCGGCTCGATGCCTTCGGCGCGTGCGCCCTCGAGGATCTTCATCACACCGCCCTTGAAGGGCTGCAGCTCGCCGTCGCGCGTGATCGCGCCTTCGGGGAAGATGCCCAGCAGGTCGCCCTCGCGCAGCACGCCGACGGCCTTGGCAAAGGCCGCCTCGTACGCGGCCGGGTCTTCCTTCTGCGGCGCGATCGGGATGGCCTTGGCCAGCTTGAACAGCCAGCCGAGCACCGGCACCTTGAAGATGCGGTGGTCCATGATGAAGCGGATCGGGCGCGGGCTCGCGGCCATCAGCAGCACCGCGTCGATGAAGCTCACGTGGTTGCACACCAGCACGGCGGCGCCCTCGGTGGGAATGTGCTGGTCGTCCTTGATGTCGAAGCGGTACACGAAGCGCGACAGCACCCAGGCCACGAAGCGCAGCAGGTACTCGGGCACCAGCATGAAGATGTAGAACGCCACCACCGCGTTGGCGATGCCGGTGAACAAAAAGATCTGCGGGATGGTGAAGCCCGCGCCCAGCAGCGCGCCGGCCAGCACCGAGCTGCCGATCATGAAGAGCGCGTTGAGGATGTTGTTCGCCGCGATGATCCGCGCGCGGTGCGTGGGCTGGCTGCGCAACTGGATCAGCGCGTACATCGGCACGCTGTACAGACCCGCGAAGAGCGACAGCAGCCCCAGGTCGGCCATCACGCGCCAGTGCGCCGGCTGCTGCATGAAGGCGCCCAGGCCCATGCCGGCCGAAGGCGGCAAGGCGCGCGAGGCAAAGTACAGGTCAATGGCGAACACACTCATGCCGATGGCGCCCAGCGGCACGAGGCCGATTTCCACCTGCCGGCGGCTCAGCGTCTCACACAGCAGCGAGCCCACGCCGATGCCCACCGAGAACACCACCAAGAGCAGCGACGCCACCTGCTCGTCGCCGTGCAGCACTTCCTTCGCGAAGCTGGGGAACTGGCTCAGGAACACCGCGCCGAAGAACCACATCCACGAGATGCCCAGCAGCGAGCGGAACACCACGATGTTCTCGCGCGCCAGCATCAGGTTGCGCCAGGTTTCGCTGAAGGGGTTCCAGTTGATGACCAGGCTGGGGTCGGTGGCCGGCGCGGGCGGAATGGCCTGCGCCACGCCGCGCCCCACCAGCGCCAGCAGCAGGCAGGCCACGGCCACCGTGGTGTGGCCGATCTGCGGCATCGCCACCAGCAGCCCGCCCGCCACCTGGCCCAGCAGGATGGCGACGAAGGTGCCCATCTCGACCATGCCGTTGCCGCCCGTGAGCTCGCGCGAGTCGAGCACCTGCGGCAGGTAGGCGAACTTGACCGGCCCGAACAAGGTGGAGTGCAGCCCCATGAGGAACACGCAGCCCAGCAGTACCACCGCGTCGGCGCGCACGAAACCCCAGGCGGCGATCACCATGATGGCGATCTCGAGGTTCTTGACGAAGCGGATCATCTTCGTCTTGTCGAACTTGTCGGTCAGCTGCCCGGCCGTGGCCGAGAACAGCAGGAAGGGCAGGATGAACAGCGCACCGATCACCAGCCCCGCCATCGCCGGCGGCATCCAGCTCAGTTGCAGCTGGTAGGTCACCATGACGGTGAAGGCGAACTTGAAGAGGTTGTCGTTCGCGGCCCCCGCGAACTGGGTCCAGAAGAAGGGCGCGAAGCGCCGCTGGCCGAGCAGGGCGAACTGGTTCGCGTGGGCGTTGGGCTCATGCACCACGGGCGCAGTCGCGGCGGCGGCGGGGGTTGTCATGCGATGCAATCTCCTCTTTGTCTTCTACCGCTGCGCCACGGGCGTTCCGTGGTCAGGCCGCGTCATGCCGCGATCGCGGCAGGGTCGGGATTGTGCCGCAGCAGGGTGGCGCGCCAGCCCTTTTCGAGGCGGTACAGCGCCATCAGCACGGGCAGGCCGGCCAGCGACGCCACCAGGTGCTTGAGCGTGTGGCCCGACACGAGGTGGCCGGTGGCTTCGTAGATGGCGTGGTCGCCCAGTTCGCAAATCTTGGCCAGCACGTAGAACGCGATCACCCAGCCCAGCTTGAGCCCGACGGCGCCGCGCATCGGCGTGGCCAGCGCCAGCGTGAGCACCACCGCCATGCCGCCGAACTGCACCAGCGCCCAGGGCAGCACGTTGCCGGTTTCCTGGCAGACCTCGGCCGCCAGCAGGCCGGCCGTGAGCACGAACCAGGCGGCCGGCCAGCCGGCGCGCTGGCTGACGCGTTCGCAGACGGCGATGCCGATCAGGCCCGCGAAGGCCACGGCCATGCCGGCGCGGTCGGCGGCGAGGCGGGGCGCGTCGGGCATCAGGTGATAGAAGGCCGAGCCGGCGGCGGTGGCGATCAGGCCGGCGAAGAACAGCCAGGCGCAGTCCAGCGTGTTGTCCGGCGGGTCGTTGGCGGGCGGCGCCAGCGGGAACCCGGCCAGTGCCTCCTGGTGCGAGCGGTCGATGCGGTTGAGCCGGTACAGCCCCAGGCAGCCGATCGCCAGGAACGGCAGGTTGCTCAGCACGTCCATCGCGTTGGGCAGGTGGAACAGCGGCCGGTTGTCGGCGAACACGGAGGCGATCGCCACGTCGGCGGCCGGCAGCGCCGGGCCGAAGAAGGCGATCAGCAAGAGCAGCGCGAAGGTGAACAACAGTCCGCGTTCGCGGCGTGTCAGGGTGGGCAGAAGCATGGCGTTCCTCGGTGGGGTGGTGGCTGGCGGGTGGAATCTAGTTGCCAGCCCTCCCCCAGGCATCGAGAATCGATACGAGGCACTATTTCACTCCCTTCGGTATCCTTTTTCTATACCTTCAACCCGTACCCTCCCTTCATGAGCACCACCGTCGACCTGGTCCAGGCCCTCAAGAACGAACTCAAAAGCGCCCGCATGACGTATGCCGACCTGGCCCGGTCGCTGGACATGGCGGAGTCCAGCGTCAAGCGCATGCTGGCCAAGAGCGACATGCCGCTGTCGCGCGTCGATGCGATCTGCCGCGCCCTGAAGATCGATTTCGCCGAGCTGGCGCGGCGCGTGGCCGACGCGCAGCCACTGCTGAAGGAGCTGACCCACGAGCAGGAAAAGGCCGTGGTCAAGGACAAGAAGCTGCTGCTGGTGGCGATCAGCGTGCTGAGCCAGTGGACGCTGGAGCAGATCGTGTCGTCGTACCGGATCACCGAGGCCGAGTGCATCGGCTGCCTGGCGCAGCTGGACCGCATCGGCATCATCGAGCTGCGCCCGCTCAACCGGTACCGCCTGAAGCTCGCCAAGACCTTCCGCTGGCGCCCGCACGGCCCGGTGATGGAGTTCTTCCGCGAGAACGTGGTGCTCGACTACTACAAGGGCGGTTTCGACGGCCCGGCCGAAGGGCTGCTGCTGGTGCACGGCTCGATCAGCCGGTCGCTGGCGCCCGCCTTCATGGAGCGGCTGCAGCGCGTGGCGCAAGACTTTGCGCAGCAGCACCAGACCGACCAGAAGCTGTCGGCCAAGGACCGCGAGGGCTACACCCTGCTGCTGGGCATGCGCAACTGGGAGTTCGAGCTCTTCACCCGCCTCCGCAGAAACTGAAGGCCCGTCAGGGCTTCGCTGCTTCCAATGCGTCGCGCGTGGTGCGCGCGGCGTTCTTCGCGGCGTCGGCGAAGTCTTCGCCCGACGAGGCGTAGATGATCGCCCGCGACGAGTTCACGATGATCGGCGCGTCGGCGCGCCAGCCGGCGCGCACGGTGGCGACCGCGTCGCCGCCCTGGGCACCGACGCCCGGGATCAGCAGCGGCACCGTCGGCGCGAGTTCGCGCACGCGCTCGATCTCGGCCGGGTAGGTCGCGCCCACCACGAGACCGAGCTGGCCGTTGAGGTTCCACGGGCCCTGCGCCAGGCGGGCGACGTGCTCGTACAGGAAGGGCTGGCCCTCGACGCTGGCCAGGCGCTGGCCCTGCAGGTCGGAACCGCCGGGGTTGCTGGTGCGGCACAGCAGAAAGGCGCCCTTGCCTTCGTACTGGAGATACGGCGCGACCGAGTCGAAGCCCATGAAGGGCGACAGGGTCACGGCGTCGGCGCCGTAGCGCTCGAAGGCTTCGAGCGCGTACTGCTCGGCGGTGGAGCCGATGTCGCCGCGCTTGGCGTCCAGGATGGTGGGCACGTGGGGCGCATTGCGGCGCATGTGCTCCATCAGGCGCTCGAGCTGGTCTTCGGCGCGGTGGGCCGCGAAGTAGGCGATCTGGGGCTTGAAGGCGATGACCAGGTCGGCCGTCGCGTCGACGATGCGCGCGCAGAAGTCATAGATGCGGCTGGCGTCGCCCTTGTACGCCCCCGGGAATTTGGCTGGCTCCGGGTCGAGGCCCACGCAGAGCAACGAACCGTTGGTTTGCTGTGCAGCGGCCAGCTTGTCGAGGAAAGTCATGGGGCCCGATTTTACGGACCCCGCCCGCCGGCCTCAGGCTGTGGGGGAGGCCTGCTCTGCGGCCAGGCACAGGTCGGCCCAGGCGCGGGCCTTGTCGGCCGGGTTGCGCAGCAGGTAGGCGGGGTGGTACGTCGCCACGACGGGCACGCCGTTCGCCGACGCCAGCGGGACCGCGCGACCGCGCAGCTTGCCCAGCGGATCGCGGCTTTGCATCAGGCTCTGCGCGGCCAGCGGGCCCATCGCCAGCACGACGCTCGGCGCCAGCGCCGCAGCGTGGGCGTCGAAGGCGGCGTCGATCGGCTGCGGGCTGCCGGGCTGGCCGGCGGCCACGCCGCGGTGCGTGCGCATCAGGTGCACGGGCGTGCGGCCGTCGTGCAGTTTCAGCGCGCGCAGCATGTTGTCGAGCAGGCGGCCGGCGTCGCCCGCGAAGGGCTCGCCGTGGCGACCGTCGGCCTCGGGCGGCATATCGGCCACGACCAGCCAACCGCCCTGCACCGGCGCCGTGGCATCGGCCTTGTCGGCGTACAGGCGGCAGGGTGCTTCGACCAGCACGGCGGCGCCTTGCGCGACAGGCGGCGCTGCGACAGGACGCGGTGCCGGGGCTGCCACGGGGCGGGCGACGGGTGCGGGTGCCGGGCGCGGCGGGGGCGGCGGGGGCGGCGGGGGCGGCGCGTCGTAAGACTGGTCGCGATCGTCGAGCTCCAGCGGCGGGCCTTCGGGCATGTCGGGCATGCCGGAATCAGCGGCCACGGGAGCCTCCGGCTCGGCTTCGACTTCGATCTCGGGCTCCGGCGGCACGGGCCACCAGACCTTCACGCCCATTTCGTCGAGCATGGCGCGCTGGCGCGCGTCCAGGCGCAGGGTGTGGACCGCGGTGTCCGTCATCGCAAAGCTCCCCAGGCGGAGCCTGTTTCGTTGAGGCGCATGCTCATGACGACCGCGTCTTCGCGCTTGCCGTCGAACGCCGGGTAGTAGCCCTTGCGCACGCCGACGCTGCGAAAGCCTTGCCGCAGGTAGATGTCGAGCGCACGCCGGTTGCTTTCGCGTACCTCGAGCCACAGCCACAGCGCGCCCTCGCCGCGCGACCAGCCGGCCAGCGCCTCGAGCATGAGCGGCGCCCAGCCCTGGCGCTGGAAGGCCGGCGCCACGGTGATGTTGAGCAGGTGCACCTCGTCCACGCCCTTCATGGCGACGAAGTAGCCGATCAGCGTTTCGCCCAGGCTGGTGCAGGGCGACTCGACACCCGGCGCCACGCCGGGCGCCAGCAGGCACTGGCAGTGGTAGCCCACGGCCATCGAATCGGTGAAGTTGGCGCGCGTCCAGGGGTGCGTGTAGGCCGTCTGCTCGACCGCGCACACGGCATCGATCCGCTCGACGGTGAGCGGTTCAAGACGGGCTTCGACGGACTGGAGGACGGCGCTCATGCGGGGTTCGGTGGAACGGCGGCCGCCGCCTTGATGGCGGCGCGTTCCTCGGTGGTTTGCGCCACTTTATCGCGAACATAGAGCGGCCAGGCCTGTGCGGCGGGCACGGTACGTCCGGCCGCGAGCAGCGCGGGCGCCAGCCGCAGCATGGCGGCGGCCGTGGGCAGCACCTCGTGGCGCGCCGTGGCGCTCGCCAGGCGCGGGCCGTAGGCGGTGAAGGCATTGCCGGCAAGCGCCCAGCCGGCCGGCACCTCGAGCGCATCGGGGGCCAGCAGCAGCGGCTCGGGGTCGCCGCCGAACGGGCCGGCGGAGGCGAAGTCGTAGTGCGCGGCGTAGAGCTGGTCCATGCGCGCGTCGAGCACGGCCACCACGCGCTGCGCGCCGAAGGCATGGCGCGCCTCGTCGGCCACGGCCAGCAGGGTGTCGACCGGCAGCAGCGGCACCTTGGCGCCGAAGGCCAGGCCCTGCGCCACCGAGCAGGCGGTGCGCAGGCCGGTGAAGGAGCCCGGGCCGCGCCCGAAGACGATGGCGTCGAGTTCGGCCAGCGCGAGCCCCGCGTCGGCGAGCAGCTCGCGAATCAATGGCAGCAGCGTGCTCGACGCCTGCGCGCCGCCCACGCCGCTGTGCGCCAGCACGCGGTCGCCGTGGCGCACCGCGACCGACAGGTGCTCGGTGCTCGTGTCGAAGGCCAGCAACTTGTCAGACATTGGGACGCCCCATTCCCGCCGGGCACGGCGTCGGGCAGACCGGCGCCGGCGCGGCGGCGCGCACGGCCGCTTTGCGCACGCCGAACAGGATGCCGGCCGTCACCAGCGCGAGGCCGGCGACCAGGCTCCAGTGCATCGGTTCGTCCAGCCACAGCACCGCGCCGAAGGCCGACAGGCCCGGCACCAGCGCCGTGATCATGGTGGTGCGCACGGGGCCGAAGTGCTGGATCATCTTCGTGAAGGTGATGCCCGAGATCACCACCGAGCCGACGCCCTGGAAGGCCATCTGGAACGCGACCTCGCCCCACGGCGCGCTGCCGATGTGGCTCACGACCGCGCCCGACGCCACCAGCAGCGTGTAGACCGGCACGTAGGTCATGAGCGCGAACACGGTGATGGCGATGGTCGCGCGCACGGCGTCCAGGCCGTGGCGGCGCGCCACCACGCTGTAGCAGGCCCAGCAGAAGGCGGCGCCCATGAACATCAGGTCGCCCTTCCAGACCTCGCCGCCCTCGAAGGCGTGCAGCAGGCTGCGCCCACCGACCACGAGGTCGCCCGCGACGATCATCGCCAGGCCGATCGCGCGCGTGGGCGTGATGCGGTCGCGCAGCACCAGCGCGGCCAGCAGCGTGGTCCACAGCGGCAGGCTGCCGGGCATCAGCACGGCGGCATGGCCGGCCGGTGCGAAGAAGAAGCCGCTGTAGGCGATGAGCGCGTAGGCCACGCCGCCGAAGATGCCGGCGGTGGCGGTCACGCGTAGCGACAGCGGCGACAGGCCGAAGAACGAGGACACGGCGCCGCGGTGCTTCGTCGCCAGCCACGCGCCCCAGGGCACCAGCACCAGGCTGGCGCCGCAGACGCGCGCAAAGGCCAGGTCGAAGGGCGTGAGCGAGCGCGCGGCCGAGGCGCGCGCGATGAGGATGAAGGCGGTCCAGACCACGACGGTGACCACGGCCGCGCCGATGCCGAGCATGCGGGGAGACAGGAGGGGCGGGGAGGTCTGCGGGGGCGCGGCGGGCATCCCGCCATTATCGAGGGCGGGCCCCGGCCGCGCAGGGGCGGGGCGAATCAGCCGGCCTCGTCGGCGCGCAGGATCGCCAGCCCCGCCGCGCGCAGCGGCGCCAGCGCCTGCTCGGGCGCCTGCGGCGCCACCAGCAGCTGCGTCGCGTCCGCCAGCGGACTGACCACCCAGGCCGACGCGGCCCCGAGCTTTTCGGACGAAGCCAGCACGACGGTCTCGGCCGCCGCGGCCATCAGCGCGCGCTTGATCTCGGCCTCTTCCGCGTCGCCCGTGGTCAGGCCCGCCTCGGCGTGCACCCCGGTGGCGCCCATGAAGTAGGTGTCGGCATGGATGCGCGAAATGGCCGCCATGGCCGCTGCGCCGACCGCCACCATCGAATGCCGGAAGAGGCGACCGCCGATCAGCACCACCTCGATGCCGGCGTGCGCCGCCAGCTCGACCGCCACCGACGGGCTGTGCGTGACCACCGTGGCCTGCAGCGCGAGCGGCAGGTGGCGCGCCAGCTGCACGGCCGTGGTGCCGCCGTCGATGAACACCACCTGCCCCGGCTTCACGAGGCGCGCGGCGGCGCGGCCGATGGCCACCTTTTCGTCGGGCGCGAGCTGCTGGCGCCCGCTGAAGTCGGCCTCGGCCGCCGCCACCGGCAGCGCGCCGCCGTGCACGCGCTGCAGCAGCCCTTCGGCCGCGAGCTCGCGCAGGTCGCGGCGGATGGTGTCTTCGGACAGGGCCAGTTCCTCGCTGAGCGCCTTGGCGACGACCTGGCCGTCGCGCCGCAGGACCGAGAGGATGTGTTGCTTGCGCGGTCGGGTGAGCATGGGCCGATGGTAACGGGTTTGCACGTTATTGCACGAATCTTCTTGATATTGCACGAATTCGGTTCTATGCTCGCCGGCATGACCATTCACGACCGCGTCCGGGTGCACGAAGTCACCCTCCTGTCCGACAACTGGTACACGCTGCGCACCACCGCCTTCGACTGGCGACGCAATGACGGCGAGTGGCAGCGCATGCACCGCGAGACCTACGACCGCGGCAACGGCGCCACGCTGCTGCCCTATCACCTGGGCCAGCGCACGGTGCTGCTCACGCGGCAGTTCCGCTACCCGGCCTTCGTCAACGGCCACGACGACCTGCTGATCGAGGCGGCTGCGGGCCTGCTGGACAACGCTGCGCCCGAGGAGCGCATCCGCGCCGAGGTGGAAGAAGAACTGGGCTACCGGCTCGGCACCGTGCAGAAGGTGTTCGAGAGCTTCATGAGCCCAGGCTCGGTGACCGAGAAGCTGCACTTCTTCGTCGCGCCCTACGAGGCCTCGATGCGCGTGGGCGCAGGCGGCGGGCTGGCGGAGGAGGGCGAGGACATCGAGGTGCTCGAGTTGGGCATCGACGAGGCGCTGGCCATGGTGGCCGACGGCCGCATCGCCGACGCCAAGACGATCATGCTGCTGTACCACGCGAAGCTGCACGTGTTCCCGCCGGGATAATCCGCGGATGCCTTTTGCCTCCCGCCGTGCGCAGACCTTCGCACTGACCCTCGCCCTGCTGGCCCCGGCCGGCGCCCTCGCCCAGCAAGCCCTTCCGCCCCAGGTCGATGCCGCCCTCGCGCGCGCCAAGGTGTCGCGCGAGGCCGTGACCCTGCTCGTGGCCGATGCCGACGCGGGCCGCGCGCCGCGCCTGGCCTGGCGCTCGCAGGTGCCGGTGAACCCGGCCTCGATCATGAAGCTGGTGACCACCTACGCGGCGCTCGACCTGCTCGGCCCGGCCTACAGCTGGAACACGCCGGTCTACGTCGAGGGCACGGTGGCCAACGGCGTGCTCAACGGCAACCTCTACATCAAGGGCCAGGGCGATCCCAAGCTGGTGCTGGAGCGCGTGTGGCTGCTGCTGCGCCACGTGCAGGGCCTGGGCATCACCACCGTGAGCGGCGACATCGTGATCGACCGCAGCGCCTTCGAGACCACGGTCGAGAACGACCCGGCCGCCTTCGACGGCGAGCCGCTGCGCCCCTACAACGCCTCACCCGATGCGCTGCTGGTGAACTTCAAGTCGGTGAACATGACCTTCGCGCCCGACCGCGCGGGCCAGTTCGCGCGCGTGAGCTACGAGCCCCCGCTGGCCAGCGTGGCGATGCCGCCCACCGTGCCGCTGGCGCCCGGCGAATGCGGCGACTGGCGCGGCGCGCTCAAGCCCGACTTCAGCGACGTGAACCGCATCCGCTTCAACGGCGGCTTTCCCACCGGCTGCGGCGAGAAGAGCTGGGCCGTGGCCTACGCCGACCCGCGCACCTACAGCCTGCGCGCCATCGGCGGCATGTGGGCCGAGATGGGCGGGCGCGTGGGCGGCCAGATGCGCGAGGGCCGCGTGCCCGCGGGCCTGAAGCCGGCCTTCGACTTCGAATCGCCGCCGCTGGCCGAGGTGGTGCGCGACATCAACAAGTACAGCAACAACGTGATGGCGCAGCAGGTGTTCCTCACGCTGGGCCTCACGCAGAAGCAGCGCGGCACCTTCGAGGCCTCGCGCAGCGCGCTGGGCCAGTGGTGGCGCGAGCGCATCGGCACCGGCGAGGCCTCGCCGGTGTTCGAGAACGGCTCGGGCCTGTCGCGCGACGAGCGCATCAGCGCCGCCGCGCTCGGCAAGATGCTGCAGGTGGCGTGGCGCTCGCCCGTGATGCCCGAGCTGATGGCCTCGCTGCCCGCGATGGGCGTGGACGGCACGCTGAAGCGGCGCACGCTGCGCTCGGGCGGCGCGGCCCACCTGAAGACCGGCACGCTGCGCGACGCCTCGGGCGTGGCCGGCTACGTGCACGGCGCGAGCGGCCGGCGCTACGTGCTGGTGGCCATCGCCAACGGCGAGAACGCCGGCGCCGCGCGCGCCGCCTTCGATGCGCTGATCGACTGGACCGCGCAGGACCAGTGACTCGGACGGGGCCGAGCCGCCCCGCTACTGAATAGGTTCTGCTCGCAAACGCTGCTTGCGCGCGGCCATGGCGCTGCCCAGAATCGGACGCTCGTTCGTTTTCGATACCTATCCAGGAGACGCGTCTTGACCTTGCAGCACCCACGGCATTCACAGCCCTCGTCCTTCCCGGTCCGCCGGGTCACCGCCACGGCGACGCTCGCCGGCGCCACGTTGCTGCTCGCCGCCTGCGGCGGGGGCGGCGGTGGGGGCGGCGTCGGCATCGGCTTTCCGCCGCCGGGCGGCGGCAGCGACACCGGGCGCGGCTCGGTCGTCACCAGCCCGCCCGAGCAGGGCACCAAGCTCACGGCCGACCAGTTCAGGGCCAGCCTGCAGGCCTCCGACCAGGGCAAGGCGCTGCTGCAGGTCACCGGCGCGCCCAAGTGCGGCGTCGACATGCGCTACCTCGAATACCGCACCGTCGGCGGCAAGAACGAAGCCACCAACGCCACCGCCGCGATCATGGTGCCCTCGGGTTCCGACGTCGCCTGCAGCGGCGCGCGCCCGGTGGTGCTGTACGCGCACGGCACCACGCCGGCGCGCAACTACAACCTCGCCAAGTGGACCGACACCACCCAGCCGGCCGCCGGCGAGGGCCTGATGGTGGCCGCCATGTTCGCGGCGCAGGGCTACATCGTGGTGGCGCCCAACTACGCGGGCTACGACAAGTCGACGCTGCCCTACCACCCCTACCTCAACGGCGAGCAGCAGGGCAAGGACATGGTCGATGCGCTCACCGCGGCGCGCAAGACCTTCTCGGACATCGGCGCGAACGACGCCGGTTCACTGTTCATCACCGGCTACTCGCAGGGCGGCTACGTGGCGATGGCCGCGCACCGCGAGATGCAGGCCACCGGCAAGACCGTGACGGCCTCGGCCCCGCTGGCCGCGCCCTCGGCCATCAGCCTCCTGACCGACTACACCTACCTGGGCTGGCCGGCACTGGGCGCCACGCTGTTCGTGCCGCTGCTGTCGACCAGCTGGCAGCAGCAGTTCGGCAACGTCTACAACAGCACCAGCGACGTCTACGAGGCGCAGTACGCCACCGGCATCGACACCCTGCTGCCCACCCTCACGCCGGGCACGCTGTTCTCCAGCGGCAAGCTGCCGCAGCTGGCGCTGTTCCCGGCCGACGGCAAGCCGGGCCCGGTGAGCCCCGAGCTGGCGATCTTCTATGGGGCCAACAACCTCATCAAGCAGAGCTTCCTCACGCAGGCGGCCACCGACATCCAGTCGAACCCCTGCCCCGGCAACGCGCTGCCGGCCACGGCCGCGTCGCTCGGCTCGGCCTCGCCGCTGGACTGCAAGCCGTCCACGGGCTTCCGCAAGGCGGCCATCGCCAACGACCTGCGCAACTGGGTGCCGACCAAGCCGATGCTGCTGTGCAGCGGCGCGAACGACCCGACCGTGAACTTCCTGAGCACGCGCGCCACGGCCGGCTACTTCCGTGCCAAGGGCATGCCGGCCGCCGCGCTCGCGGTGGTCGACCTGGAAGACCGCGGCACCACCGACAGCTACTCGGCGGCACGCGCCGGCTTCGCGCAGGCCAAGGACCTGCTGACGCAGAGCACGCCGGGCAGCGCCGCCGACAAGGCGCGCGCCGTGACCGCGGCCTACCACGGCACGCTGGCGCCGCCGTTCTGCCTGGCGGCAGCACGCGGGTTCTTCCAGGGTGTGTTGGCGGCGGGAGGCTAAACCCCCGCGGCCTGAGAGGCGTTGATCAGGCCGCTGCAGCGCGCTGCAAGCGGTCCTTGACGCCTTCCCACTCGGGCGTGTCGGGCGGCGTCTCGACCCAGATCAGCTTCACGCCCTGCGCGTCGAACTCGCGCAGCACCGCGAACAGCTGCTGCGCGGTGGCCGCCGCGTCATCGGGCATGCGCCGCAGCAGCACGCGCTGCGAGCGGCTGCGCACGTTGCTGCGCGTCCACACGGCGATGTGCGCGGCGTTGGCACCGAGCACATCGAGGCCGGTCTGGATGGCCTTGGGGTCCATCAGCCGCACCTTGGCGTCGGGCGCGTAGTGCGCCTCCAGCGTGCCCGAGGCGCGCGGGTCGGGCGTGTCGAGCACCTCGCGGTCGCGCAGCGGCTCGCCGACGGCGGCCTCGATCTGGTCGCGCGTGATGAGGCCCGGGCGCAGCAGCACGGGCGCGCCGCGGCTGCAGTCGACGATGGTCGATTCGATGCCCACTTCGCAGGCGCCGCCGTCGACGACGAGCAGCGCGTCGCCGAACTCGTCGTGCACGTGCTGCGCCGTGGTCGGGCTCACGCGGCCGAAGCGGTTGGCGCTGGGCCCCGCCAGGCCGGGCACGCCTTGCTCGGCGCAGGCTTCGAGCAGCGCCTGCGCCACCGGGTGCGCGGGGCAGCGCAGGCCGATGGTGTCCTGCCCGCCGGCCGCCGCCGTGCCCACGCCGGGCTGGCGCGTGACGATCAGCGTCAGCGGGCCGGGCCAGAAGGCCTGCACGAGTTTCTGCGCAAAAGGCGGCAGCGGCTGGGCGAAGCGCGACAGCGCCTGCGCGCCCTTGGCGCCCGCCGCCACGTGGACGATCAACGGATGGTCGGCCGGCCGGCCCTTGGCCGCGAAGATGCCGGCGACGGCGGTGTCGCTGCTGGCATCGGCGCCCAGGCCGTAGACGGTCTCGGTCGGGAAGGCGACCAGCCCGCCCGCGCGCAGCACGCGCGCGGCTTCGGCGATGGCGTCGGGAGCGCGGCCGTCGAGGATCATGCGAGCGCCGGCAGGCCCAGCAGCAGCGCGGCCTGCGAGGCATTGGCGCGCACGCTCTCGAGCGTGGCGCCGGTGAGGGTCAGGTGACCCATCTTGCGGCCGCGGCGCGGTGCCAGCTTGCCGTACAGGTGCAGATGGGTGCCGGGCAGGGCCAGCACCTCGCTCCAGCGCGGCGCGACCGGCTTGGCGCCGTCGCCTTCGCCGCCCGGGAACCACAGGTCGCCCAGCAGGTTGAGCATGACGGCGGGGCTGTGCTGGCGCGGTGCGGTCAGCGGCAGGCCGGCGAGGGTGCGCACCTGCAGCTCGAACTGCGACACGTCGCAAGCCTCCATGGTGTAGTGGCCGCTGTTGTGCGGGCGTGGCGCCATTTCGTTCACCACCAGCGAGCCGTCGGCCAGCGCGAAGAACTCGACGCACAGCACGCCCACGTAATCGAGGCCGCTGGCGATGCTCTTGGCGGAATTGACCGCGCCCTGCGCCACGGTCTTGGGCATGTTCTGCGGGTGCACTTCGGTCACGGCGAGGATGCCGTCGCGGTGCAGGTTGCGCTGCGGCGGGAAGTGCACGATCTGGCCGTCGCGGCCGCGCGCCAGGATCACCGAGCACTCGAACTCGAGCGGCAGCATCTTCTCGAGCACGCAGGGCACGCAGCCGGCGGCCTGCCAGGCCTCGACCAGCTCGGCGCGCGTCTTCACGCGCTGCTGGCCCTTGCCGTCGTAGCCCAGGCGGGCGGTCTTGAGGATGCCGGGCAGCAGCTGGTCATCAACAGCGGCCAGTTGCTCCGCGGTCTCGATGACGGCGTAGGGCGCGCAGGGCACGCCGCAGCGCGTGAAGTGCGCCTTCTCCGCGATGCGGTCCTGCGCGATGGCGATGGCCGAGGCGGCGGGCGACACCGGCCGCGCCACCGCCAGGTGCTCCAGCGAGGGCGCGGGCACGTTCTCGAACTCGGTCGTCACCGCGTCGGCCAGGCCGGCCAGGCGGGCCAGGCCGTCGACGTCGGCGTAGTCGGTGTGGATGTGGTGGTGGCTCACGCGGCCGGCGGGGCTGTCGGCGTCGGGGTCGAGCACCGCGGTGAAGTAGCCCATGCGCTGGGCCGCGTGCGCGAACATGCGCCCGAGCTGGCCGCCGCCGAGCACGCCGAGCGTGGCGCCCGGGAGGATGGGCAGGTCGCCCGAATGGCCGGTGCTCACAGTGCCCCCCCGCCTTGCGGCGAGAAGGGCGACACCGCCGCACCCGCTTCGGGCGGCGGCAGCGCCATGGCCTCCGCTGCGGCGGTCTGGGCCGTGCGGAAGGCGTCGAGCTTGGCGCGCAGCGCCGGGTTGTTCACCGCCAGCATGGCCACGGCGAACAGCGCCGCGTTGGCCGCGCCAGCCGTGCCGATGGCAAAGGTGGCCACGGGCACGCCCTTGGGCATCTGCACGATGCTGTAGAGGGAATCGACGCCCTGCAGGTGGCGGCTGGCCACCGGCACGCCGAGCACCGGCACCGTGGTTTTCGACGCCAGCATGCCCGGCAGGTGGGCCGCGCCGCCCGCCCCGGCGATGATCGCCGTGAGCCCGCGCCCGGCGGCGCTTTCGGCGTACGCGAACAGCGCATCGGGCATCCGGTGGGCCGAGACCACCTTCGCTTCGTGGCTGATTCCGAATTGCTGGAGAATCTCGACCGCGTGGCGCATCGTCTCCCAATCGGAGTTCGAGCCCATCACTACACCGACCTGAATGGTTTCGTTCATGGTTTCAATTTTACGTTTCACCCCCAGCTGTTCCCGATGATCGACATCACTCTCGAAAATTTCCAGGCCGAGCTGATCGAAGGCTCGGTCGCCACGCCGGTGCTGCTGGACATCTGGGCCGAATGGTGCGGCCCCTGCAAACAGCTCGGCCCGGTGCTCGAAAAGCTCGAAACCGAGTACGCCGGCCGCTTCACGCTGGCCAAGCTGGACGCCGACAAGGTGCCGCAGATTTCCTCGCAGCTGTCCGAGATGTTCGGCGTGCGCAGCATCCCGTTCTGCGTGATGTTCAAGGACGGCCAGCCGGTGGACGGCTTCGTGGGCGCCATTCCGGCCGAGAAGATCCGTGAGTTCCT
Source organism: Variovorax sp. GW822-FHT04E09 (assembly GCF_058800845.1). Taxonomy (NCBI): domain Bacteria; kingdom Pseudomonadati; phylum Pseudomonadota; class Betaproteobacteria; order Burkholderiales; family Comamonadaceae; genus Variovorax; species Variovorax sp. GW822-FHT04E09. The sequence goes on along the minus strand of NZ_JBXAMR010000006.1, from coordinate 351,363 downwards.
CGACAAGCACGTGCCGGGCGCGGAGGAAGCCGAGGCGGCTTCGGAAGGCGCCGCCGCGCAGGAAGCGCTGGCCGAGGGCGACACCCTGGGCGCGCTCGAGAAGCTGCAGCACGCGGTGGCCACCGACCCGGCCAACGACGATGCGCGCTTCGACTACATCAAGCTGCTGCTGCAGGAAGGCCGCACCGACGACGCCAAGGTCGCCTTTGCGCCGGTGATCGCCAAGACCACGCTGGTGCGCCGCTTCGATTCGCTGCAGCGCTGGATGGACGCCATCGATTTCGCCGCACCCGTCACCGGCTCGGCGCCGACGCTGGGCGACTTCGACGACAAGATCGCGGCCAACAAGCGCGACTTCGACGCCCGCTTCGGCCGCGCCCGCCTGCTGATGGCCGCCCAGCGCTGGACCGACGCGATGGACGAGCTGCTCGACATCCTCATGCGCGACAAGAGTTGGAGCGAAGACCTCGCGCGCAAGACCTACATCGCGATCCTCGACGTGATCGAGCCCCCAAAGGTGAAGGTCGCCGACGGGCAGATTCCGCCGGACGATCCGGTCGTTGCCACGTACCGTCGCCGCCTGAGCAGCGTGGTGTTGAGCTGAACGGCTGAACGACGCATTGCGCCTTTCGGTGCGCAATTGAACAAGAAAGCGACCTGTGGGTCGCTTTTTTATTGCCGCCACCGCCCCATATAGATAACATTGCTACTCAATTTCCGATAAAAGCGCATTGCAATGATCCAACTGACCGAAGAACTCGAAAAAGCCCGCAAGGCCGGCGGCCTGAGCCAGGAGGCGCTGGCCACGCGCGCCGGGCTGTCGCGCATGACGGTGCAGCGCATCGAAAGCGGGCAGATCGATCCGCGACTGTCGACGCTGCTCGAAATGGCGCGCGTGCTGGGGCTCGAGCTGATGCCCGTGCCCGCCAGCCTGCGCCCGCAGCTCGAAGACTTCGTGCGCTCGGGCGGCCGTCTGCTCGGCCAGCCGGCGGGCGTGGGCGCGCCGCCGTCCATCGCGCAAAGCCTGGCCGAAGAGAACCGGTGAGGCGGTGAGCACGCGCGCCGTCTTCAACACGGGCATCCGCTACCTGCGGATGCACCTGCACCTGCCCGGTGGCGGGCGGCGCGCCATCGGTTACCTCTCGCAGTACGGCGACATCCTGCGCGTGTCCTTCGACGAGGCCTACATCGCCGATGCGGGCCGGCCCACGCTGTCCCTCGCGTACCGCGGTGCCGACGAGGCCGCGACCCGCGCCATCCTGGCCTCGGCGCGCGACGCCCGCGTGTCGCGCAGCGACGGCCGCTGGCCCAGCTACTTCCAGAACCTGCTGCCCGAGGGCCACAACCGCGAGCGCCTCGCGCAGCAGCGTGGCTGCGCAGCCGACGACGAGTTCGAGTTGCTGGCCGCCGCCGGCCACGACCTCATGGGCGCGCTCGAGGTCGAGCCCGTGCCCACGTCCGAGGGCATTCCCGACACCGTGCGCCACTGGCACACGGCGCTGGGGCTCGACGTGCTCGAACCCGGCTTCGTCGAGATGCCGGTGGAAGACGCCGCCGCCATCCCCGGCGTGGTGACCAAGTTCTCGGCGGTGCAGGACGGACGCCGCTACGTGGTCAAGCGCCACGGCGCGGCGGGCTCGTTCATCCTCAAGCTGCCGAGCACGCGCCACCCCGACCTGGTCGCCAACGAATACACCGGCTACCGCCTGTGCGGCGCGCTCGGCCTCGACTGCGCGCAGGCCCACGTGATCGACCGCGCCGACGCCGACCTGCCCGAGCAGGTGCCCTTCGCGCAGATCCTGGCGGTGCGCCGCTTCGACCGCACGCCAGAGGGCGGGCGCATCCACATGGAAGAGTTCGCGCAGGTGCTGCAGTACGAGCCGCGCCAGAAGTACGGCCGTGGCCTGGCCACCGACTGGCCCGCCATGCTGCGCGTGCTCGACCGCCTGTCGCCGAACCCGGTGGCCGACGTGCGCGAGTGCGTGCGCCGCCTGGTCGCCTTCATCCTGCTGGGCAACAGCGACGCGCACCTGAAGAACTGGGCGCTGCGCTACCCCGACGGCGTGGCGCCGGTGCTCGCGCCGCTGTACGACCCGGTCTGCGTGGCCGCCTTCTTCGAGGACGTGCCGGCGCGCGACTACGGCGTCAACCGCGCCATCGACGCCACGCTGCGCGCCTTCGACGGGCCGGCGCTGGAGGCGCTGCTGCGCGCGGCCGGGCTGCTGCGGCCGGCGCGTCTGATGGCCATCGCGCGCGACACCGTGCGCCAGGCCCAGGCCGAGTGGCCTGCGCTGCTGGCGCAGGACGGCACGCCCGCCAGCGTGCGCCGCTGCGTCGAGGCGCGCCTCGCGGGCGGCGTGGCCCTGGCGGTCTGAAGAAGCCCGGATGCGCCATCGGGCCTGTCTTCGCACCGGCCACGGCGTCGCATACGATGGCGCCGGTTTTAACTTGTTGCAGATTGAAAAGGAAAATTGGCCATGCGTTCCTTCGCCCGCCGTACCGCGCTCCCCGCCATTGCCTCGGCCGCGCTGCTGCTGACCGCCCTGACCGGTTGCGGCAGCGGCATCAGCCTCGACGAGCCGATCGAAGGGCCGGTGTGGCGCCTGGTGCAGCTGGGCGACGAGCCCATCGCGCCGGGCGGCGATGCGCAGCTGCAGTTCGACCGCAACAGCGGACGGGTGAGCGGGTCGGGCGGCTGCAACCGCGTCACGGGATCGTTCACGCGCGCGGGCGTGTCGCTCAAGCTCGGCCAGATGGCCGCGACCCGCATGGCCTGCGCCGACCCGGTGCGCGGCGCCAACGAGGCGCAGTTCCTGTCGGCGCTGCAGAACACGGCCAGCTACCGGCTGGCGCCGGGGCGGCTCGCGCTGCTCGATGCGAGCGGCCGCACCGTGGCGCTGCTCAGCAACGGCACGACACGCTAAAAACGAAAAGCCGGATCAGCCGTGGGTGAGGCGGTCCAGCGCCTCGCGGTACTTGGCGGCCGTCTTCTCGATGACTTCGGCCGGCAGGCGCGGCGCCGGGGGCGTCTTGTCCCAGGGCTTGCCGTTGATCTTGGTGGCCTCGAGCCAGTCGCGCACGAACTGCTTGTCGTAGCTCGGCGGGTTGGTGCCGGCGGCCAGCGCGGCCTCGTAGCCCTCGACCGGCCAGTAGCGCGAGCTGTCGGGCGTGAGCACTTCGTCCATCAGCACCAGCGTGTCGTTCTCGTCCAGGCCGAACTCGAACTTGGTGTCGGCAATGATCATCCCCTTGGCGAGCGCGATCTGGGCCGCCGCCTCGTAGATGGCGATGCTGACCTCACGGATCTGCTGCGCCAGCTTGGGGCCGACGACCTCGACCACGCGCTCGTAGCTGATGTTCTCGTCGTGCTCGCCGGCCGCGGCCTTGGCGGCGGGCGTGAAGATCGGGCGCGGCAGCTTGCTCGCGTTGGTCAGGCCCTCGGGCAGCGGCACGCCGCAGACCGCGCGGTTGTCCTGGTATTCCTTCCAGCCGCTGCCGGCCAGGTAGCCGCGCACCACGGCCTCGACGGGAATCGGACGCAGGCGCTTGACCAGCATCGAGCGGCCCGTGACCTGCGCCACCTCGTCGGGTTGCACCACGCTCTCGGGCGCCTCGCCCGTCAGGTGGTTGGGGCACAGCGCGCCCAGGCGGTCGAACCACCACAGCGCCATCTTGGTGAGGATCTCGCCCTTGCCCGGGATGGGCTCGCCCATGATCACGTCGAAGGCGCTGAGCCGGTCGCTCGCGACCATCAGGATGCGGTCTTCGCCGACGGCGTAGTTGTCGCGCACCTTGCCGCGCGCAAGCAGGGGCAGGCTCTGGATGGAAGAGGTGTGAACGGTGGTCATGGACGGATGCTCGGCTGGGAAACGGTGACGGGAAAAGCGGATTGTGCGCGCAGAAAAAAGCCACCGCGAGCGGTGGCCTGCGGCGCGCAGTCTGTCTTCGTTAGATGACTTGCTGCGCCAGGTCGCCCTTGGCGTACTTGGCGGCAACGACCTGCAGCGTGTCGCCCTTGATCTTGGCGCCCTGGCCTTCGCAGCCGAACTCGATGTAGCGCTGCTTGCAGATCTGCTTGGCGGCTTCGCGCGCGGGCTTGAGCCACTCGCGGGCGTCGAACTTCTCGGGGTTCTCGGCCAGGAACTTGCGCACGGCGCCGGTCATCGCCAGGCGGATGTCGGTGTCGATGTTGATCTTGCGCACGCCGTACTTGATGGCTTCCTGGATTTCCTCGACGGGCACGCCGTAGGTTTCCTTCATGTTGCCGCCGTATTTACGGATGATTTCCAGCAGGTCTTGGGGCACCGACGACGAGCCGTGCATCACCAGGTGGGTGTTGGGCAGGCGGGCGTGGATTTCCTTCACGCGCTGGATCGACAGGATGTCGCCCGTGGGCTTGCGCGTGAACTTGTAGGCGCCGTGGCTGGTGCCGATGGCGATGGCCAGCGCGTCCAGCTGCGTGGCCTTCACGAACTGGGCGGCTTCCTCGGGGTCGGTGAGCAGCGACGCGTGGTCGAGCACGCCTTCGGCGCCGATGCCGTCTTCTTCACCGGCCATGCCGGTTTCGAGCGAGCCCAGGCAGCCCAGTTCGCCTTCGACCGTGACGCCGACCTTGTGGGCCAGTTCGACCACCTTGCGGGTCACGTCGACGTTGTAGTCGAACGAAGCGGGCGTCTTGCCGTCTTCGTGCAGCGAGCCGTCCATCATCACGGACGAGAAGCCCAGGTCGATCGCGCCCTGGCAGATGGCCGGGCTCTGGCCGTGGTCCTGGTGCATCACCAGCGGGATGTTCGGGTACTGCTCGATGGCGGCCTGGATCAGGTGCTTGATGAAGGCTTCACCCGCGTATTTGCGGGCGCCGGCGCTGGCCTGCAGGATGACGGGCGCGCCGGTTTCCTTGGCGGCCTCCATGACGGCCTGGACCTGTTCGAGGTTGTTGACGTTGAAGGCCGGAATGCCGTAGCCGTTGGCGGCGGCGTGGTCCAGCAGTTCGCGCATCGAGACGAGTGCCATGGGAAATACCTCGTGGGAATAGAAAAAGACGGGAAAAAGAGAAGGCGGAAAGTCGGGAGAAAACTACCCCGATTCTACCGAGCCCCCTTGTGGGACAGGGCCGACGCCACCCCGGGCGCCACGGGTACTGGCGCGCAGCTCTTTTTCAACTTTTTCAGATCGGCAACTGCGTGGTCGACAGCACCTGCTTGAGCACCACGAAGGTCCGGATCTGCCGCACGCCCGGCAGGTACAGCAGCTGCTCGGCATGCAGGCGGTTGAAACTGTCGTTGTCGCGGGTGCGCACGAGCATGAAGTAGTCGAATTCGCCCGTGACGACGTGGCATTCGAGGCAGCCCGACACCTTCTGCGCCGCTTTCTCGAAATCGGCGAAGGAGTCGGGCGTGGAGCGGTCGAGCACCACGCCGATCATCACGAGCATGCCAACCTCGAGCGCGTCGGGGTCCAGCAGGGCGACCACGCCCTTGATGAAGCCCGCGGCCCGGAGCCGCTCGACCCGCCGCAGGCAGGCCGGCGCGCTGAGGTTCACCTTGGCAGCCAGCGCCACGTTCGACACCGAGGCGTCGCGCTGCAGGGCGCGCAGGATGGCGCGGTCGGTGCGGTCGAGCTCCGTCGGGGCACGCAACTTTGTTGTGCTCATGGCTTCCTTTCCGGATGAAAATCCTTCTGTATGGCGATCCTGCCTTCTTTTGAGCGACGAAGCCAGCCAACTTCGCAAGCACATTGCAAAGCCTTCTTCCTACGATCGACAGCTTCAACCCTCACCGCTTTTGGAGCTGCGTCGATGAACCTGAAGAAATTCCCCCGCCACGCCCTGACCTTCGGCCCCACGCCGATCCAGCCGCTGAAGCGCCTGAGCGCCCACCTGGGCGGCAAGGTCGAGCTCTACGCCAAGCGCGAGGACTGCAACAGCGGGCTGGCCTTCGGCGGCAACAAGACGCGCAAGCTGGAGTACCTGATCCCCGAGGCGCTTGAAGGCGGCTACGACACGCTGGTGTCGATCGGCGGCATCCAGTCGAACCAGACGCGCCAGGTGGCCGCGGTGGCCGCGCACCTGGGCCTGAAGTGCGTGCTGGTGCAGGAGAACTGGGTCAACTACTCCGACGCGGTGTACGACCGGGTCGGCAACATCGAGATGTCGCGCATCCTCGGCGCCGACGTGCGGCTGGACGCGGCGGGCTTCGACATCGGCATCCGCCAGAGCTGGGAACAGGCGATGGCCGACGTGCGTGCGGCCGGCGGCAAGCCCTTCCCGATCCCCGCGGGCTGCTCGGAGCACCCGCGCGGCGGCCTGGGCTTCGTGGGCTTTGCCGAGGAAGTGCGCCAGCAGGAGGCCGAGCTCGGATTCAAGTTCGACTACATCGTGGTCTGCTCGGTCACGGGCAGCACGCAGGCCGGCATGGTGGTGGGCTTCGCGGCCGACGGGCGCGCCGACCGCGTGATCGGCATCGACGCCTCGGCCAAGCCCCAGCAGACCTACGAGCAGATCCTGCGCATCGCGAAGAACACGGCCGAACTGGTCGAGTTGGGCCGCGACATCACGGAGAAGGACGTGGTGCTCGACCGCCGCTTCGGCGGGCCCGAGTACGGGCTGCCGAACGAGGGCACGCTGGAGGCGATCCGTTTGAGCGCGCGCTTCGAGGGCATGCTGACCGACCCGGTGTACGAGGGCAAGTCGATGCACGGGATGATCGAGAAGGTGCGCCTGGGCGAATTCCCGGCGGGCTCGAAGGTGCTGTATGCGCACCTGGGCGGGGTGCCCGCGCTCAACGCCTACAGCTTCCTGTTCCGCAACGGCTGAACCAGACGGCGCCATGAAAAAGGCCGGCATGTGCCGGCCTTTGCTTTGCTGCGAACGATCTCAGCTCGCTCTGCAGATCTTCAGCATGTTGGTGCCGCCGGGCGCGCCCATCGGCTCGCCGCAGGTGATGGCGTACACGTCGCCGCTTTGCACGATGCCGCGCTTCTTCAGATGGCTCTCGGCCTGGCGCAGCGCGGTGTCGCGGTCGCTTTCCGAATCCATGAGCAGCGGGCGCACGTTGCGGTACAGCGCCAGCTTGCGCTGCGTGGCCAGGCGCGAGGTCAGGGCGTACATGGGGATGTGCGCGCGGTGGCGGCTCATCCACAGGATGGTCGAGCCCGATTCGGTCAGCGCCACGATGGCCTTGGCGCCCAGGTGGTGCGCCGTGAACAGCGCGCCCATGGCGATCGACTGGTCGATGCGGCTGTAGGTCTTGCCGCTGAAGTCGGCGTCGAGCGTCTTGTCTTCGGCGGCCTCGGCGGCTTCGCAGATGCGGCTCATTTCCTGGACGGTCTCGAGCGGGTAGCGGCCCGAGGCGGTTTCGGCGGAGAGCATCACGGCGTCGGTGCCGTCGAGCACGGCGTTGGCCACGTCGCTGACCTCGGCGCGGGTAGGCACGGGGTTGGTGATCATCGACTCCATCATCTGGGTCGCGGTGATGACCACCTTGTCCATGTCGCGCGCCATGCGGATCATCTTTTTCTGCAGCGCCGGCACGGCGGCGTTGCCCACTTCCACGGCCAGGTCGCCACGGGCGACCATGATGCCGTCGCTGGCGCGCAGGATTTCTTCCAGCTTCGGAATGGCCTCGGCGCGCTCGATCTTGGCGATCATGCCGGGCTTGTGGCCGTACTCGGCGGCCGCCACGTTGCACAGCTGGCGCGCCATTTCCATGTCGGTGGCGTTCTTGGGGAAGCTCACGGCCACGTAGTCGGCCTGGAAGCTCATCGCGGTCTTGATGTCTTCCATGTCCTTGGCCGTCAGCGCGGGCGCCGTGAGGCCGCCGCCCTGCTTGTTGATGCCCTTGTTGTTCGACAGCTCGCCGCCCAGCTTGACGGTGGTGTGCACCGCTTCGCCCTTGACGCCGTCGACCGTGAGCACGATCAGGCCGTCGTTCAGCAGCAGCTTGTCGCCGGGCTTCACGTCGCGCGGCAGGTCCTTGTAGTCCAGGCCGACGGCATCGACGTCGCCCAGCTCGGTGCGCGAGGCGTCGAGCACGAACTTGGCGCCCGGCTCCAGCCAGATCTTGCCCTGCGCGAACTTGCCGACGCGGATCTTCGGGCCCTGCAGGTCGGCCATGATGGCCACTTCGCGGCCGGCCTTGCGGGCCGCCTCGCGCACCATGGTGGCGCGGTCGATGTGGTCCTGCGCCGTGCCGTGGCTGAAGTTCAGCCGCACCACGCTGACCTTGGCCAGGATCATCTGTTCCAGCAATTCCGGCGTGCTGGAGGCGGGGCCGAGGGTGGCGACGATCTTGGTGGCGTGGCGGGGGATGCGGTCCGAGCTCATGAAGGGGGTCTCCGTTTTGTATTCGCTACTGTATACACTTTGTGTGTCGAACGGAAGTCAGTCGCCACGGGGGATTTCCCTCCCGTGGCCGGACCGCCGCCGGAATCAGCCCGCCGCGCGCTTGGCCAGGATCTCGAAGGCCGGCAGGGTCTTGCCCTCCAGCACCTCGAGGAAGGCACCGCCGCCGGTCGAGATGTAACCGACCTGCTTTTCGATGCCGTACTTGGCGATGGCCGCCAGGGTGTCGCCGCCGCCGGCGATCGAGAAGGCGCTGCTTTCGGCAATGGCTTGCGCGATGGCCTTCGTGCCGCCCGCGAAGGCGTCGAACTCGAACACGCCCACGGGGCCGTTCCAGACGATGGTGCCGGCTTCGCGCAGCTGCGCGGCCAGGATGGCCGAGGTCTTCGGGCCGATGTCCAGGATCAGGTCGTCCTCGGCCACGTCGGTGGCGGCCTTGACGGTGGCGGGCGCGTCGGCCGCGAAGGTCTTGGCCGTGACCACGTCGACCGGGATCGGCACGTCGGCGCCGCGCGCGCGCATGGCGTCGATCACGGCCTTGGCCTGGTCGAGCAGGTCGGGCTCGGCCAGCGACTTGCCGATCTTCAGGCCCGCGGCCAGCATGAAGGTGTTGGCGATGCCGCCGCCGACGATCAGCTGGTCGACGTTGGCCGACAGGCTCTTGAGGATGGTGAGCTTGGTGCTGACCTTCGAGCCCGCCACGATGGCGACCAGCGGGCGCTTGGGCTGGGCCAGCGCCTTGGTGATGGCGTCGATCTCGGCCGCCAGCAGCGGGCCGGCCGCGGCCACCTTGGCGAACTGGGCGATGCCGTAGGTGGTGGCTTCGGCGCGGTGGGCGGTGCCGAAGGCGTCGTTCACGTAGATGTCGGTGAGCGCGGCGAGCTTGCGGGCCAGCGCTTCGTCGTTCTTCTTCTCGCCCTTGTTGACGCGGCAGTTCTCCAGCAGCACGACCTGGCCGGGCTTGACGTCGACGCCGTCGACCCAGTTGGCCACCAGCGGCACTTCACGGCCGAGCAGCTCGCCCAGGCGCTGGGCCACGGGCGCCAGCGAGTCTTCGGGCTTGAACTCGCCTTCGGTCGGGCGGCCCAGGTGCGAGGTGACCATCACGGCCGCGCCGGCGTCGAGCGCCAGCTGGATGCAGGGCACCGAAGCGCGGATGCGCGTGTCTTCGGTGATGCGGCCGGCGTCGTCTTGCGGCACGTTGAGGTCGGCACGGATGAAGACGCGCTGGCCGGCGGCCTTGCCTTGCGCACAGAGGTCGGTGAATCGAATGACGTTCATGGGTCTGAGGATGGTGAAAGACGGGACTGCCCGCATTGTAGTTTTCGCCCTCCGGCACCCCTGCGCGTCTCTTGCGGGGCGGTGATGCTTTTTCAGGCCTTCGACTGCGCGGCCGCGAACTGCTCCAGGATGCCGACGAAGCTCGCCGCCGCGGGCGACAGCGAACGCCGCGCCGCGCTGTACACGCAGACCTCGCGGTGGAAGTCGGGCGACTCGAGCCGCACCATCTGCAGCCCGTGCGCGCGCACCAGCGACGCCGAATAGGTCGGGCACACGGTCAGCCCCAGCCCCGAGGCCACCATGCCCAGCGCGGTGGTCATGTACGACACCTCCTGCGTGCCCGGCCGCATCAGGAAGGCGCGCTCCTCGGGGCCCAGCTCGGGCAGCACGCGCTGGCGGAAGTCGCGCGTGGGCGCGATGAAGGTGTAGGGCCCCAGCTCGTGCCAGCGCACCTTGCGGCGCTTGGCAAAGGCGTGGCCGGGCGGGCAGATCAGCCAGTGGCGGTCGCGGAACAGCGTGCGGCGCTCGATGGCGGCGGCGTCCACCGCCACGTCCTGGCCCACGGCCAGCTCGACGTCGCCGGCCGCCACGCCCAGCAGCAGGTGCTCGGGCAGCGTGTCGGCCAGGCGCACGTCCACGTCGGGGTACGCCTCGCGGTAGGCGGAGATCACGCGCGGCATCAGCGTGCAGGCCATGAGTTGCGGCGCTGCGAGCCGCAACAGCCCTTTCTTCTTGTCACGCAAATCGGTCACGCCCGCGACCGCGCTCGTGAGGTCGCCGAGCAGCCGGTGCACCGACGGCAGGAACTCGCGCCCCGCCTCCGACAGCTGCACGCGCCGCGTGTTGCGGTCGAGCAGCTGCACGCCCATCTCGCGCTCGAGTTCGCGCACCAGCACGCTGAGCGCCGACTGCGTGAGGTGCAGCTGCCCGGCGGCGGTGGTGAAGCTGCCGGTTTCGGCCACGGCGGCGAAGGCGCGCAGCTGGCGCAGGGTGAGGTTCATATATATGGTTATTTCATCAATCGATGAATTAATTTCGATTGCATCATAAGACGCGGCATTGCCCAATCGCGGCCTCAACGGAGACACGACATGCCGACGACCGCCACCCCCACGGCGCCCCCACCCATTCGCGGGCTGCACCACTTCGCCTGGCGCTGCCGCGACAGCGAGGAAACCCGCCACTTCTACGAAGACCTGCTGGGCCTGCCGCTGGCCCACGTCATCAAGAACGACCACGTGCCGAGCACGGGCGAGTACTGCCCCTATGTGCACATCTTTTTCCAGATGCGCGACGGCGCGTACATCGCCTTCTTCGACCTGGGCGACGACACCGCCGCGCTGCCCTCGCCCAACACGCCTTCGTGGGTGAACCACATCGCGCTGCGCGTCGACTCGGGGGCCGACCTGCTCGCCGCCAAGGCGCGGCTCGAAGGCGCGGGCATCGAGGTGCTGGGCGTGACCGACCACCACATCATCGAGTCGATCTACTTCTTCGACCCCAACGGCATCCGCGTGGAACTCACCACGCCGACCGTGCCGCAAACCGAGATGGACGCGCACGCGCGCCATGCCCATGCCGACCTCGACGCGTGGACCGCGCGCAAGGCGGCGCTTCGCGCAGCGAAAGGCGCGTCGCATGTCTGAGCTGCAACTCGCCGTCATCGACGTGAAGCCCGGCGCGGCCATGGACAGCCAGTCGGGCCTGCAGCTGCTGCGCCCGCGCATCTACGGCGCCTTCCGCGCGCCGCCGGGGCCGAAGAAGATCGCGGCCATCGTGATGCACCCGACCAGCAACTTCATGGGCCACTACCTCATCGGCCCGCTGGCCGAGCGCGGCATCTGCTGCATGGGCCTGAACTCGCGCTTCGTCGGCAACGACACGGTGCTGCTGATGGAGCGCGCAATTCAAGACCTGGGCGCCGGCGTGCAGTACCTGCGCGCGGCCGGCTACGAGAAGGTGTTCCTGGTCGGCAACTCGGGCGGCGCGGCGCTCTCGGCCTTCTACCAGGCGCAGGCCGAGCAGCTCACGGCCACGCACCTGCCCGACGGCGACCCGACGCACCTGCACCCCAGCGACCTGCCACCCGTGGACGGCCTCGCGCTGTGCGCCGCGCACCTGGGCCGCACGCGGCTCATGCGCGACTGGATCGACCCTTCGGTGACCGACGAGCACGACCCGCTCTCGGTCGACCCCGAGCTCGACATGTACGACCCGCGCCACCGCGTGCCCTACGAGGCCGACTTTCTCGCGCGCTTCAGCGCGGCGCAGAAGGCGCGGATGGACCGCATCGAGCAGTGGTGCCTCGAGCGCCTCGCGCTGCTGCGCGGCACGCCCGGCGCGCCGCGCGACCAGACCTTCGTCGTCTACCGCACGCATGCCGATCCGCGCTGCGTCGACCTGTCGCTCGATGCCAATGCCCGCCTGCCCGGCAGCGTCTGGGGCGATGCGCGGCAGGTGAACTATTCGGCCAACGCGATGGGCCGCACCACCTCGCTCACCGCGTTCCTCTCGCAGTGGTCGTCGCGCTCGCAGGCCGACGGGCCCACCAACCTCGCGCGCACCACGGTGCCCCAACTGCTGCTGACCTACACCGGCGACCAGTCGACCTTCCCGAGCACGCGCGACGCCTGGATGGCCGCGGGCGGCGCGCGCATCCGCAACGTCGACATCGTCGGCGGCAACCACTACCTGGCGGGCCAGCCCGAGCTGATCCCGCAGGCGGCCGATGCCATCGCCGAGTTCGCGCACGCGCTGTAGAAGAGCCATGGAAAACTTTGCATTCGCACCGGCCTACGAGTTGCCGGTCTGGCCCTTTACGCCACCGCCCGAACTCGGCAGTGCGCAGGTGGTGCGCCACCCGGTCGTGATCGTCGGCGCCGGCCCCTCGGGCCTCACGCTGGCCTGCGACCTCGCGCAACGCGGCGTGCGCGCCGTGCTGCTCGACGAGGACGACACCGTGGGCGTGCGCGGCGCTTCGTCGCGCGGCATCTGCTATGCGCAAAAGAGCCTGGAGATCTTCGAGCGCCTGGGCATCTACGAACGCATCGCGGCCAAGGGCGTCACCTGGTCGTTCGGGCGCACCTTCTCGGGCAACGAGGAGGTCTACAACTTCAACCTGCAGGCCACGAGCGTCTCGACGCAGCCGCCTTTCGTGAACCTGCAGCAGTTCTACATCGAGTGGTTCCTGGTCGATCGCATTCTCGAACTCGGCGTGACCGACCTGCGCTGGAAGAGCCGCGTGACGCACGTCGAGCCGCTGGCCGACGGCGTGCGCATCGACGTCGAGACGCCCGCCGGCAGCTACACGATCGAGGCCGACCACCTGATCGACGCGACGGGCGCGAACAGCCCGATCCGCACGCAGCTCGGCGTGGCATCGCATGCCTCGCGCAGCACCGACCGCTGGTGCATCAGCGACGTGCGCTTCGAGAAGCCGTTGCCCACCGAGCGCTGGACCTGGGTCGACGCGCCCTTCAACGAAGGCCGCGGCGTGTGGCAGCACCTGATGGCCGACGGCGTGTGGCGCATCGACTACCAGATGCCCGAAGACTGCGACCCGGCCGAGATCAGCCGCCCCGAGGTGGCCGGTGCGCGGCTGCGCGAACAGCTCGGGCCCGACGTGGCGTTCGAGTTCGTGTGGATCGGCCCGTACGGCTACCGCGACCACCTGCTCGAGCGCTTCCGCCACGGCCGCGTGTGCTTCATCGGCGATGCCGCGCACGTGGTGAGCCCCTTCGGCGCGCGCGGTGGCAACACCGGCATCCAGGACGCGGCCAACCTCGGCTGGAAGCTCGCGCTGGTCGCGCAGGGCCAAGCCGGCGACGCGCTGCTCGACAGCTACGACGCCGAGCGCCGACCGGCCGCGCAGCAGAACCTGACGGTCACGAGCCGCTCCGCGCGCTTTCTCGCGCCGCGCTCGCCGGCCGAGCACACGCTGCGCCGCGCCGTGGTGGCGCTGGCCAAGCGCCACACCTTCGCGCGCGCGCTCGTCAACACGGGCCGCATGTCGGTCGCCAACGACTACCCCGCCGCGCCGCTGCTGCCCGAGGGCGCGCGCACGGTGCAGAACCTGCCGCTGCGCTGGGCCGACGGGCGCCAGACCACGCTGATGCAGCTGCTGGCCGAGGGCACGCAGTGCCTGGGCCTGTGGTTCGCGCCGACGCGCGCACAGGCGCAGGCCGCGAGCGATGCCACGGCCGCACTGCCGCTGCGCCTGCTGGCCGTGGGTGGCGACAGCGGCCTGCCGACCTTGCAGGCTGACGAAACGCTGGCGCGCCACCTCGGCATCGACCCCAGTGCAGCGGGCGGCTTCGTGCTCGTGCGCCCCGATGCCTACCGCGCCGCGCTCCTTGCGCAAGCCACCCCCGACACGGTCACCGCCGCCGTCCGCACGGCGCTCGCACTCCCCGCTTCGTCCTCATGATCACCGAGCCCCGCATCCCCGACCCCGACGGCTTCTACGCCGCGCTGCTGGCCGCGCACGAAGGCCGCACCGAGGCGCAGAGCGCCGACCTCAACGCCCGCCTCGTGCTGCTGCTGGCCAACCAGTGCGCCGACCAGGCCGTGCTGCTCGCCTGCATCCGCGCGGCAGCCGAGGCCGACGACGACATCCCCACGACCACGACAACACCTCCATGACCGCCACTGTCTCTTTCGCTTCCGCCTCCGACACCCGCGAGCAGAAGCCCCGGCTGCAGGAACTCGCCCCTGGCGCCTACGGCTACATCAGCGACTTCGATCCCAACTGCGGCTTCGTCGTCGGCGACGAGCAGGTGGTGCTGATCGACACCCGCCCCACGCCGCGCATGGCGCGCGACTTTCTCGCGGCGATCCGCAGCGTGACCGACAAGCCGATCCGCACCATCGTGCTCACGCACTACCACGCGGTGCGCGTGATGGGCGCCAGCGCCTTCGACGAGGTGCAGGAGATCGTCGCCAGCAACGGCACGCTCGACTGGATCCGCACGCGCGGCCAGGCCGACTTCGAATCGGAAGTGGGCCGCTTCCCGCGCCTGTTCGCGGGCGTGGAAGAGATTCCGGGCCTGACCTTCCCGACCACGGTCTTCGAGCGCGAGATGACGCTGCCACTGGGCGGTGGCAGCGAACTGCGGCTCATGGCGTTGGGGCGCGGCCATTCGAGCGGCGACACCGTGGCCTGGCTGCCCGACAGCGGCGTGCTGTTTGCGGGCGACGTGGTCGAGAACCACTGCGGCGTGTACGCGGGCGACGCCTACATCGGCGACTGGGCCGGCACGCTCGACGCCGTGCGCGCACTCAAGCCACGCGTGCTGGTGCCCGGACGCGGCGCGGTGCTGCAAGGCGAAGCCGCCTGCGCCGAGGCGATCGGGCTCACGAAGGACTTTCTCTCGACGCTGCTCGACAGCGTGCGCGCGGGCATTGCCGCGGGCGAGACGCTCAAGGGCTGCTTCGCGCGCGCCGAGGCGGCCATGACGCCGCGCTTCGGCAGCTGGCCGGTGTTCCAGCACGTGCTGCCCTTCGACGTCTCGCGCGCGTACGACGAGCTGCGCGGCATCGAGCATCCGGTCGTGTGGACCGCCGAGCGCGACCGCGAGCTCTGGCAGGTCCTGCGCGGCACCTGAGCCGCCCCTCACCAATTTTCAACAAAGCAACGGAGACAAAAACGATGAAACGCCTTCTTCCCCTGCTGGCCGCGACCCTCGCGCTCGCCACCGCGCCCTTCGCGTCGGCGCAGCCTGCGGCCTACCCCAGCCAGCCCGTGAAATGGATCGTGCCCTACGTGGCCGGCGGCGGCACCGACAACCTCGCGCGTTCGCTGGCCGAGGCCATGCAGCCGTCGCTCGGCCAGCCGCTGATCATCGACAACCGCCCCGGCGCGTCGACCAACATCGGCGTGTCGGTGATGATGCAGGCCAAGCCCGACGGCTACACGATCATGCAGGCCGAGAACGCGGCGCTGCTGTTCAACGAGCACATGTTCGCCAAGCTGCCCTACAAGCCGGCGACCGACTTCACCTACATCGGCACCATCGGGCGCTTCCCGGTGGCGCTGGTGGTGCACCCCGACTTCCCCGCGAAGAACGTGGCCGAGTTCGTGCGCTACGTGAAGGCCAACCCCGACAAGGTGAGCTACGCCTCGCCCGGCAACGGCTCGCCGCACCACATGGCGATGGAGCTGTTCAAGCAGAAGGCGGGCCTCACGATCACCCATGTGCCGTACAAGGGCGCCGCGCCCGCCATGACCGACGTGATGGGCGGCCAGGTGCCGACGATGATGCTCGACCTGGCCTCGGGCCTGCCGATCATCAAGTCGGGCAAGGTGCGCGTGCTGGCCATCGCGCTGCCGCAGCGCGCCAGTGCGTTGCCCGAGGTTCCGACCTTCGTCGAGGCCGGCTTCAGCGACGTCAACGCCTACGCCTTCCACGGCCTGATCGGCCCGGCCGGCATGCCGCCCGAGGCCGTGGCGCGCATCAACACCGAGCTGCACAAGGCGATGAAGGCACCGAAGGTGGTGAAGCTGTTTGCGGAGTTCGGTTTCGAGGCGCTGCCTGGCACGCCGCAGGACTTCTACAAGCTCTCGCGCGCGGAGAGCGAGCGCTGGGGCAACATCATCAAGACCGCCGGCGTGAAGCTCGACTAGTCTGAGCCGATCACCAGCCCAGGCCGAGGTGCAGGGGCAGGTAGACGGCCATGCCGGCCAGCATCGTGCCGAGCACGCCGCGCCGCCAGAAGTAGTAGGCGCCGCCGACGACCGCCGCGTAGAGGCGGGCGTCGTGCAGCGTGGTGATCAGGTGGCCCTGCGTCATCACGATCTCGGGCGCGATCACGCCGGCCAGCGCGGCGGCCGGCGCGTAGTGCAGCGCGCGGTGCGCCCACTCGGGCAGGCCCCAGGGCCGGTCGAGGATGAAGAAGAAGCAGCGCGTGAGCACGGTAACGCCGGCGAGGCCGGCGATCACGGCCAGGGACCACCAGTCGGTGCCGCCGCCGCTCACTTGTCGTCCTCCGCGTCGGGGTCGAGCCCGAACTGCTTTTCGAGCCAGAAGCACAGCAGCACCGCCACGCCGATCGCGACCACGATGTTGAGCTTGAGCGGCAGCGCGTAGGCCGCGACCGCCGTGGCGCCCGCGATGAGCGCGGCCAGCACGCGCAGCCGCGTCGTCGCCATCGAGCAGACGATGGCCACCAGGCTCAGCACGCCGGCAAAGCCCAGGCCCCAGGTCTGTGGAATGAAATTGGCCAGCGCGATGCCCAGCAGGCTCATGCCCATCCACGCGCACCAGGTCACGAAGTAGTTGCCGGTGAGGTAGGCCTCTTGCGCCAGCCGCTCGGCGGCCGTGGTCGGCGGGGCCGTGTACTGCTTCGTGAAGAGCGCATAGCTCAGGTCGGCCGTCAGGTAGCCGTGCAGCAGGCGGCGCCAGCGCGGCATGTGCATGAGGTAGGGCCGCAGGTGCAGGCTGAACACCACGAAGCGCAGGTTCACGCAGAAGCCCGTCGCCAGGATCACCCAGGCCGGCGCGCCCGCGGCCAGCAGCGGGATGGCGGCCAGCTGCGAACTGCCGGCGTAGACGAACAGGGTCATCGCCACGGCCTCGAGCACGCTCATGTCCGACTTGACCATGGCCACGCCGGTCATCAGGCCCCAGGCGCCGATGCCGAGCGCGGCCGAGGCCATGTCGCGCATGCCGGCGCGGAACTCGGGCTGGCGGCGCAGCGTGGGCGAGAGGAACATCAGCCGAAGACCTGGCCGGCCTTCAGGTCGAAGCCGCGCAGGAAATCGGCCGCGGGCAGGCGCTTGCCGCCCGGGCGTTGCAGTTCGGTGAGCACCACGGTGGCGTCCGACGCCGCCACGGCGACGCCGGTGGCGTCGGCCGAGACGATGGTGCCGGGCGCGGCGCCTGCAGGGCCGGGCGCCACGTGCGCGGCCCAGAGCTTGACGGTTTCGCCGCCGAGCGGGCTGTTGGCGCCGGGGAACGGATCGAAGGCCAGCACGCGGCTCACGATGGCCGCGGCCGGCTGCGTCCAGTCGATCAGCGCTTCGTGCTTCTCGACCTTGTGGGCGTAGGTGATGCCTTCGGTGGGCTGCGGCGTGCGAACCAGCTGGCCGATCTGCGCCAGTGCCTCGACCACCATGCGCCCGCCGAGCGCGGCCAGCCGGTCGTGCAGGCGGGCGGTGTTCTCGCCGGGCGCGATGTCGAGCGCCTCGCGCAGCAGCATGTCGCCGGTGTCCAGGCCGGCGTCCATCTGCATGATGGTGATGCCGGTCTGTGCGTCGCCGGCCTCGATGGCGCGGTGGATCGGCGCCGCGCCGCGCCAGCGCGGCAGCAGGCTGGCGTGGATGTTGAGGCAGCCGTGCACCGGCAGGTCGAGCACCCACTGCGGCAGGATCAGCCCGTAGGCCGCGACCACCATCACGTCGGGCTGCCACGCGAGCAGCGTGTCGCGCGCGGCGGTGGCCTCGTCGGGGTACTTGCCGTCCAGCCGCAGGCTGCGCGGCTGCGCCACGGGCCAGTTGTGGGCCACGGCGCACTGCTTGACGGGCGACGCCTGCAGCTTCATGCCGCGGCCGGCGGGCCGGTCGGGCTGGCTCATCACGCCGACGATGTCATGGCCGGCGGCGGCGATGGCCTCGAGGGCGACGCGCGCGAACTCGGGCGTGCCCGCAAAAACGACTTTCAACGCGCTCAATCCCGGATCCGTTCGAATTCGAGGTCATCCCCCGTGTGGTACCGGCGCACCACGCCGGTGGGGTCGATGTAGATATAGAGCATGCGGCGCTCGTTGATGGCCTTGTAGCGCCAGGTCCAGACGGTGCCGTCGAAGGAGCTGACGCGGCTGATTTCGTAGGGCTTGCCGTAGAAGGCCAGCACCTCGTTCTGGCGCCAGCGGTCGACCTGGATGTCGTGGTCGAAGCGCGCCTCGGTGAGCACCTGGGTCACCGAGACGACCTTGCCGGACGCGTCGAGGTCGATGTCGACCACCTCGAAGCCGGCCGGCATGCGCGAATATTGCAGGCGCTCGCCGCCGCCGTTGAGCGGGTAGCGGCCGGTGGGCGCGCCCAGGCGCTGCAGAGTCTCGGCGGCCGAGGTGCCGGGCTGGATGCGCGTGGGTTCGCTGACGCAACCCGCCAGGAACAGCAGTCCGGCGGCGGCCAGCGAGGACCACGCAGCCCGGTGGCTCATGCCCGTGCTTCTTTCATGTCCTCGCGCTGCTGCTTGAGGAGCTTGCTCTTGATGCGGTTGCGCTTCAGGGGCGACAGGTATTCGACGAACACCTTGCCCATGAGATGGTCGAGCTCGTGCTGGATGCACACGGCCAGCAGGCCGTCGGCCTCGATGGTGTGGGTGTTGCCGTCGGCGTCGAGCGCCTGGACCTTCACCGAGGTGGAACGCATCACGCCGTCGTAGATGCCGGGCACCGAGAGGCAGCCCTCTTCATTCAGCACCTTTTCGTCGCTGGCCCAGGTGATTTCCGGGTTGATGAGCACGATCGGCTCGTTGCGCTCTTCGGAGACGTCGATCACGACCACGCGCTCGTGCACGTCGATCTGGGTCGCGGCCAGGCCGATGCCGCTCGCGTCGTACATGGTTTCCAACATGTCGGCGACCAGCGTCTTGATGCGCGCGTCCACGCCCTGCACCGGCTTGGCCACCGTGTGCAGGCGCTTGTCGGGGTAACTCAGAATGATTCGTTTGGCCATGAAATCGGGGGGAAGTTGTGGCTATTTTCGCCAATTCCGCGACGCGTCGCGGCGCATTGACGCGAAAACGTTGCCCTTGCAAGGGCTTCGGGCGCAGAATTCGTAGCAAATTGTGAGATTCGTATGCGCCACGATACTTCGTGCGCTCACCCATCCAGACATGACACAGCCCAGCTCCACCGAACACCAGCGCCCGACCCTTTTTGCCTTCTGGACGGCCGCCTTGGCAGTGGCCGGCAGTTGCGGCGCCACGGCGGCCTGGGCGCAGACGACCTACCCGGTCACGCCCCAGCAGCGCGCCACCGCCCAGCAGACCGCCCAGGCCGGCGTGCCGTTGAGCGAGCTGTCGCCGAAGGCGCCCGACGAGTACACCGTCAAGCCCGGTGACACGCTCTGGGCCATCTCGCGCCTGTACCTGCTGCGCCCCTGGCGCTGGCCGGAGCTGTGGGGCATGAACATCAACGAGATCCAGGACCCGCACCGCATCTACCCGGGGCAGGTGCTGTACCTGGACAAGAGCGGCGGCCGCGCGCGCCTGACCACGCGCCGCGGCGTCTCTGGCGGCGACGGCGGCACCATCAAGCTGTCGCCGCGCACGCGCTTCGACTCGCTCGCCGGCATGGCCCTGCCCACGCTCAACCCGAGCCTGATCGAGCCCTTCCTCAGTGAACCCATCGTGGTCGACGCCAACACGCTCGACGCCGCGCCGCGCATCGTGGCCGGCAACGACAGCCGCGTGCTGCTGTCGCGCGGCGACCGCGCCTATGCGCGCGGCAACGCCGAGTCGCCGCTGGTCGAAAAGCCGGGCCCGGTGCAGCACTACCGCATCTTCCGCAGCGCCACGCCGCTGAAAGACCCCGGCACCGGCGAAATCCTCGGCTACGAGGCGCAGTACCTGGGCAAGGCCCAGCTGCAGCGCGGCGAATCGACCACCATCGAGACGACCGGCGACAAGGACGTCATCACCGTCGTGCCGGCCAGCATCGACATCATTGCGTCGCGCGAGGAAATGCGCGCCGGCGACCGCCTGCTGCCCGAGCCGCCGCGCCAGCTGCTGAGCTACGCACCGCGCGCGCCCTCCACCCAGGTGGACGGCCGCATCGTGTCGGTCTACGGCAATGCCGTGCAGTACGCGGCGCAGAACCAGGTCGTGGCCATCAACAAGGGCACGCGCGACGGCGTCGACAACGGCCACGTGCTGGCCATCTTGAAGAACGGCGAGACCATCCTCGACCGCACCGGCGCCCGCAAGGAAACGATCAAGCTGCCGAACGAACGCATCGGCCTGCTGATGGTGTTCCGCACCTTCGAGAAAGTCTCGTACGCACTGGTGCTCGAAATCAACGACACTCCCCGCGCCGGCGACTTCCTCGTCAATCCCTGACACGCGCCTGAGGCTTCTTTCTCGCACACTCGTTTGGAACGCGCAGAACTCGCAGGCTGGCTGCGACTTTCACTGACACCAGGCGTCGGCGACGGCGCCGCACGCCGCCTGCTCGCGGCCTTCGGGCTGCCTGACGCGATCTTCGCGCAGCCCGAGGCAACGCTGTGCGAAGTCGTCAGCACCGCCCAGGCCGCCGCGCTCAAGCAGCCGCCCTCCGGCCTGCAGGCGCAGGTCGACCAGACCTGGCAATGGCTGCACCCCGCGGACGACCCCACTGGCGGCGCCATCACGCGCCGCGTCGTGACGCTCGGCGACGCCGGCTACCCGGGCTCGCTGCTCGAGATGGTCGACCCGCCGCTGATGCTTTACGTGCTCGGCGCCGCCGCCTTCGACCTCACGCAACTCGGCCGCAGCCTTGCCGTGGTCGGCAGCCGCAACCCGACACCACAGGGCGCCAGCCATGCGCGCGCCTTTGCGCGGGCGCTGGGCGAAGCGGGCCTGCCCGTGGTCTCGGGACTGGCGCTCGGTATCGACGGTGCGGCGCACCTCGGCGCGCTCGACGCGGCCGGCGACGCCCCGGTGCTCGCCACGGTGGCCGTGGTCGGCACCGGCCTGGACCGCGTGTACCCCGCGCGGCACCGCGACCTCGCGCACCGCATCACGCTGCAGGGGCTGATCGTGAGCGAGCTGCCGTTGGGCACGCCGCCGCTCACGCAGAACTTTCCCAAGCGCAACCGCCTCATCGCGGGCCTGGCGCGCGGCACGCTGGTGGTCGAGGCGGCGCTGGCATCGGGCTCGCTCATCACCGCGCGCCTCACGTCGGAGCAGGGCAAGGAAGTGTTCGCGATCCCGGGCTCGATCCACTCGCCGCAATCGCGCGGCTGCCATGCGCTGATCCGGCAGGGCGCGAAGCTGGTCGAGTCGGTGAACGACATCCTCGAAGAACTGCCGCCGCTCGCACCGGCCGCTCACACGGTTGCCAGCGACACGCCCTCGTCGGCCCCGGAACATCCGCTACTCGATGCCCTCGGCTTCGATCCCGTGAGCCTCGATGCGCTGAGCGCACGCACCGGCTGGAGCGCGGCTCAACTGCAGGCGAAGATGCTCGAGCTTGAACTCGACGGGCATGTCTCGCGGCTGCCCGGCGGCCTGTTTCAAAGAGCAGCCGTCGGCTGACGCACGAAGTGCACGAAAGCCTGGGGACACACGACAGATTCCTCGGCTATATTGGGCCCATGTTCGAAGTGCTCGTGTTTGTGTATGAAAACTACTGGCGCGGCGATGCCTGCCCCGAACCCGAACAGCTGGGCCGCAAGCTCAGTGCGCACGGTTTCGAGGCGGACGAAATACGCGACGCCCTGCAGTGGCTCGATGGCCTGAGTCTTGCCACGCAAGGCCTGCAGTTTGAACACCAAGCCAGCGAAGGCGATGACGACAACGCCATCACCACTGCCCGCGTCACGCTGGGCGGTGCGCCCGATGCGGCGCTGCCCCAGTCGAGCCAGTCGATGCGCGTGTACTCGCCGTCGGAGCAGGAACACCTCGGCGCCGAGTGCCTCGGCTTCATCCGTTTTCTCGAACTGTCGAACGTGCTGCCCTGCGGCCTGCGCGAGATCGTCGTCGAACGCGCGATGGCCGCGCCGGGCGACCCGGTGGCATTGGACGAACTCAAGATCATCGTGCTGATGGTGCACTGGAGCACCGGCATCGAGCCCGATGCCCTCGTGCTCGACGAACTCTGCGAGAGCCGCGAAGGCCGCACGGCGCACTGAACTCGCCCCCAGGCAGTTCAAGCGCTCCCCGGCACAGACGAAACAGCCGCGCGGCTGACTAGTTCAGCAGCCGCTCGGGATTCGCATCGAGCTTCGCCAGCGCCTCTCGCGTGGCGCGCGCGGTGAGCGTCTCTTCCTCGGCCGGCACCAGCAGGCCGGCCTGCAGGTACATCGCCAGCCGTCCGGCCTGGATGAGGAAGCTGCGGCCGTCGGCCGAGGCGAACAGGTGCAGCTGCTTGCGGTCGCTGCGCCAGACGAACTGGACCTGGGTCACGCGGTCGTTGTGGTCCAGCATGAACCAGTTGCCCACCTGCAGCTCGTGCGTCCACGCGAGCATGTCCTCGGCCACCCTGACGCCGGCGGTGTCGGAAATGACCTCGATCGCGGTCGCGTCCACGCCGAGCAGCAACTCGATGCTCTGGGCGTCCAGCGGCAGGCTGGAAGCGCTGCCGTCGTCGGTCACGAAGTCTTCCAGGTGCGCCAGCCGCTCGGCCATGGCCTCGATCTTGGCCTGGGGAATGGCCTCGGTCTTCGACATGAAGGCGTCGGTGAGCGTGGCGCCGATGGTCTTGATGTGGCCCTCTTGCGGCTCACCGACGATGCCCAGCAGGTCCATGCCCTGGCGCAGGCGCTGCAACAGCTGCGGCAGGTCCTGGATCACGCGGGCGCGGTCGGCGCGGTTGGGCTTGGCGCTGGCGGCCCAGACCAGCTCGGAGGCCACCCGCTTGAGCATCACGGTGTGCTCGCCCTGCGCGCCGTAGCGCAGCGCGGCGATGGCCAGCACCTCGGCCCAGACCTTGAACAGGAACTCGCGGATCTCGTCGCGCACCGGCATGTCGTTGAGCATCTTGCGCAACTCGATGGTGTACTGGATCGCCATCGTCTCCTTCTGCTCGACCTGCTGCGCCACGCTCATGACGCGCTGCGTGGCGTCGCTCTGCGTGAGATAGCGGCTGAGAAAAGCGACGAACTCGTCGAACACCAGCTTGAACACGCGCTGGCCGGTTTCGGGGTACTGCTCGATCACCTGCACCACGCGCTTGATCTCGTTCTCGAGCGCGCTGCCGGTGATGGCGGCGGCGTCGAAGCCCATCACGCAGGAACCCATGCGGTCGATCAGCATGCGCGCGGGGTGCTGCAGGGTGCCGAAGAATTCGGGCTCGGCGATGGCCACGCGCAGCACGGGCATCTGCAACCGCGCGAACCAGACGCGCGCGGAGAACGGAATGCGCTCTTCCGCGAGGATGGCCTGGAACATCAGCGCCACGATCTCGACCGTGGCCTTGTCGGCCGTGGTGGGCGCGCGCTTCTTGAGCTCGGCGGTGCGCCGGCGCAGGTCGACGGCGGTCTGCTGGATCAGCGTGGCCTGCTCGCCGCCGCCGTCGATGTACTGCGTGGCCGCCATGCGGTAGGCGACCTCGGCATCGGCGATGGCGCCGGCAAAGGTGCGTGAAAACACGCGGGGCGCGGCCACACCGCCACTGGTGCCGGTCGTGCCACCGCCCGGTTGCGAGGCGCCGGCCTCGCCGCCGATGCGCGCGGCGACAAAACGCTTGAGGCTCAGCAGCGCAGTCTGTGCGCGCTGCCGCGCGAACGCGAGCGGCGAGCTGCCCATCATCGAACTGGAGGCCGGCCCCGACGACGGCACGGACGCCGCATGCGAGGCCTGGAAAGCGAAGCCTGGACGCTGCGGCTGCGATGGCTGTTGCTGGCCGTGCGGCACGGCTGCACCTGTCGGCGAGCCCTGCCCCATCGGCATGCTCGACGACACCGGCATGCCCATGGACGACGGGCCGCCGCCCGAATCGCCCGTGCGGCGCACGAAGCTCTTGAGGTCGATTTCGGGCATCACGCCCTGTGCGATCAGGAAGGCGTTGGCGCTTTCGTAGGCCTTCACGACCACATCCGCCAGCGCCTGCTGCGCCGTGCCCTGCACGCGGCCCCAGGCCTCGCGGCTCAGGCCGGCGGCCAGCCACTGCTCCACCAGCAGCTTGGCCAGGGTCTCGGGTTTCAGCACGTCCCGGGCGTCGAACTCGTGCGTGCCTTCGAGGTGCTGGATGCGCAGGCGCAGGTCGCTGAGCTCGAAGCTGGCCTTGTCGTGGATGGTCTGTGCGAGGCGCGAGGCGAGGATGTTGCTCTCGACCACCTCATCGCCGATGAGCTCCAGCCGCAGCGCCGCGGGGGCCGACGAAGTGGCACCCGCCGGGCCCGTGCCCAGCGCCTTGCGCCAGCCGGTCTGCGCCAGCGACACCCACTGCGAGGCATGGCCCTGGAACGCCACGAGGTCGTCGCGGCTTTCCTGCATGGTGCGCGCGCTGCCGACATCGGAGGCCACCGCGGTCAGCCGGTCGCGAATGGCCTGGGCCAGCGGAGCGATCGCACCTTCCGTGGCCGCCACGAAACGCTCACGCGCCTCGCGTGCGAGCTGCAGGGAAGAAGCGGACCGCGCAGTGCTCATTGATGGATCGGAAAGGCCGGAGAGAACGGTTCATCGGCGACAGCCCCGAGCTTGCATCGGGATGCGCCACCGCACAAGTGCGGGTGACGCGAAGCTGGCGCCGAAGTATCCCTCAGACGACGGCGCCGGCGTTCGGGTCGTCGCCGCCGGAGTCGCCGTCGCGCTTGACCGGCGGGCCCTTGATCAGGTCCTCGCGCTTCACGCCCAGCCACATCGCGATCGCGGCGGCCACGAAGCACGACGAGTAGATGCCGAAGCAGATGCCGATGGTCAGCGCCAGCGCAAAGTAGTGCAGCGTGGGGCCGCCGAAGAAGAACATCGACAGCACCACGAGCTGCGTGGAGCCGTGGGTGATGATCGTACGGCTGATGGTCGAGGTGATCGCGTTGTCGATGACTTCGGTGGTCGTCATCTTGCGGTAACGCCGGAAGTTCTCGCGCACGCGGTCGAAGATCACGACCGACTCGTTCACCGAGTAGCCCAGCACCGCCAGCACCGCCGCCAGCACCGCCAGCGAGAACTCCCACTGGAAGAAGGCGAAGAAGCCCAGGATGATCACCACGTCGTGCAGGTTGGCCAGCACGGTGGACAGCGCGAACTTCCATTCGAAGCGGAACGCCAGGTAGATCATGATGCCGATCACCACCATGGCCAGCGCCTTGATGCCGTTGGAGGTCAGCTCGTCGCCGACCTGCGGCCCGACGACCTCGATGCCGCGCTGCGTGGCCGACGGGTCGACCGACTTCAGCGCCTGCATGACCTGCGCGCTCTGCTGGTCGGAGCTCATGCCCTTCTGGGTGGGCAGGCGGATCTGCACGTCGCGCGAGGTGCCGTAGTTCTGCACCTGCACTTCGGGATAGCCGAGCTTGGTGACGGCCTCGCGCACCTTGCCGATGTCGGCCGATTGCTCGTAGGCCACTTCCATCACCGTGCCGCCGGTGAACTCCACCGACAGATGCAGCCCGCGGTGGAACAGGAAGAACAGCGCCAGCGCAAAGGTTGCGAAGGAAATGATGTTCAGCACCAGGGCATGGCGCATGAACGGGATGGTCTTGTGGATGCGGAAGAATTCCATGGCGATGGTCCTCGGCCGTTACTTGGTGTCGACCACGGCCGTGCCGTCGGTCTTGGGCCGCCAGACGGTGCCGATCGACACAGACTTGAGCTTCTTCTTCTGGCCATACCAGAAGTTCACGAGGCCACGCGAGAAGAACACGGCGGAGAACATCGAGGTGACGATGCCGATGCAGTGCACCACCGCGAAGCCGCGCACCGGGCCCGAGCCGAAGGCCAGGAGCGCAATGCCCGCGATCAGCGTGGTCACGTTGGAGTCGAGAATCGTGCCCCAGGCGCGGTCGTAGCCCGCGTGGATGGCGGCCTGCGGCGAGGCGCCGTTGCGCAGCTCTTCGCGCACGCGCTCGTTGATCAGCACGTTGGAGTCGATGGCCACGCCGATGGCCAGCGCCATGGCCGCGATGCCGGGCAGCGTGAGCGTGGCCTGCAGCATCGAGAGAATGGCGACCAGCAGCATCAGGTTCACGGCCAGCGCGATCGACGAGAACAGGCCGAACAGCGCGTAGTAGGCACACATGAAGACCATGATGGCCAGGAAGCCGTACATCACGCTCTTGAAGCCTTTTTCGATGTTGTCGGCGCCGAGCGTCGGGCCGATGGTGCGCTCCTGGATGATCTCCATGGGCGCGGCCAGCGAGCCGGCGCGCAGCAGCAGGGCCAGGTCGCTGGCTTCGGCCACCGTCATCGAGCCCGAGACCTGGAAGCGGTTGCCCAGCTCGCCGTTGATCGACGGGGCCGTGAGCACTTCGCCCTTGCCCTTCTCGAAGATCAGCATGGCCATGCGCTTCTTGTAGTTCTCGCGGCTGACGTCCCGCATGATGCGGCCGCCCTTGGCGTCCATGGTCAGGTCGACCTTGGGCTGGTTGCTCTGCTGGTCGAAGCCGGGCTGGGCGTCGGTGAGGTTCTCGCCGGTGACGAGCACCTGCTTCTTCACGATCACCGGGCGACCACCGCGGTCGAGGAATTTCTCGGAGCCGAAGGGCACCGGCGCGCCGCTCAGCTCGGCCGCGCGGCCTTCGGCGCTTTCGTCGACCATGCGCATTTCGAGCGTGGCGGTGCGGCCCAGGATTTCCTTGGCCTTGGCCGTGTCCTGCACGCCGGGCAGCTGCACGACGATGCGGTCCAGGCCCTGCTGCTGGATCACCGGCTCGGCCACGCCGAGTTCGTTGATCCGGTTGTGCAGGGTCGTGATGTTCTGCTTGAGCGCGGCGTCCTGCAGGCGGCGGGCCGCCTCGGGCTTGATGGTGGCGGTCAGGCGCCAGTTGGTGCCGTCCTGCGTGTCGGTGGTGCTGAGGTCGGGGAACTGGTCCACGATCAGGCGCTTGGCGGTCTCCAGCGAGGCCGCGTCGCGGAAGGTCACCTCGACGGTCTGGCCGTTGCGGCTGACCTGGGTGCCGCGGATGCTCTTGTCGCGGAAGGTGGTGCGCAGGTCGCTCGCGAACGATTCGGCCTTCTTGTCGATGGCGCCCTTCATGTCGACCTGCAGCAGGAAGTCGACGCCGCCGCGCAGGTCCAGGCCCAGGTACATCGGGAACGCATGCAGCGACGTGAGCCACTTGGGCGAACGCGACAGCAGGTTCAGCGCCACCGTGTAGGGCGGGTCGCTGGCGTCGGGCACCAGGGCGCGCTGCACGACGTCGCGCGCCTTGAGCTGGTCGTCGGTGGTGGTGAAGCGGGCGCGCAGCGAGCCGGCGTCCAGCGTCACCAGGTCGGGCGTCAGGCCGGCCGCCTTCAGCGCCTCCTCGACCCGGGTCTGGGTGGCGGCATCGACCTTGACGGTCGTCTTGGCCGCGGACACCTGCACCGCGGGTGCCTCGCCGAAGAAATTGGGCAGGGCGTAGATGAGCCCCACGAGCAGCACGATCACGATGATCGTGTACTTCCAGACCGGGTAACGGTTCATGAGAAGGCGCTTTTCACAAGCGTTTCAGAAATGGAACACGGCGTGACTTGGGGCCCTGCGCCCTGAAGCGCAAGGTTCAGCTCACGCTTTTATTGCTTGACGGCGCCCTTGGGCAGCACCTGGACCACCGCGCTGCGCTGGATCTTGATCTCGACGCCGTTGGCGATTTCCAGGCCGAGGTACTGGTCGTTCAGCGAGGTGATCTTGCCGAGCACGCCGCCGGCCGTGGCGACTTCGTCACCCTTGGCCAGGGCTTCGATCATGGCGCGGGCCTCTTTCTGGCGCTTCATTTGCGGGCGGATCATGACGAAATACAGCACCACGAACATCAGCACCAGCGGCAGCATGCTGCCCAGCGAAGACAACATGTCGCCACCACCGGCGGCTGCGGGCGCGGTTTGAGCGAAAGCAGAGGAAATGAACAAGAGAGTCTCCAGCAGAGGGAAGAGAGAAGAAAAAGACTTCAGATGCGCGGGCCGGGCCCGCGGTTCCGCGCCCACGAGGGATGCGGGCCGCAAGTCAAAGGCTCGGCGGGGGAGGCCGCGCGCAGTCGGGCATTGTATTCGGCGCGGATGGCCGTTTCGCGCCCTTATCCGGCGCACCCCCGAGGGCTTTCAGCTATCGTTTAAATAGCAAAGAGCGCCGCAGGGGCGCTCTTTGTCAGGGGAAACGGGCCTGGCGGATCAGGCCGCTGCGCGCTGCGCCTGGGGGTTGCGCCACTTGCCCATCAGCTCGGTCCAGCGGGTGCGGGCCGCCGCCAGGTTGCGCTCCTTGACGTGGCCGTAGCCGCGGATCTGCTCGGGCAGGCTCGCGATCTCCAGCGCCAGCGCGTGGTTGTCGGCGCGCAGGCCCTTGAGCACTTCCTCGATGCTGGCGCGGTACTCGCCGATGAGGGCGCGCTCGGTCTTGCGTTCCTCGGTGCGGCCGAAGACGTCGAGCGCCGTGCCGCGCAGGCCCTTGAGCTTCGCCAGGAAGCGGAAGCCCGTGAGCATCCAGGGGCCGAACTTCTGCTTCTGCAGCTGGCCCTTGGTGTTCTTCTTGGCCATGAGCGGCGGCGCCAGGTGGTAGTTGAGCTTGTAGTCGCCTTCGAACATGCCCTCGACGCGGTCGAGGAAGGTGCGGTCGGTGTGCAGGCGGGCGACTTCGTACTCGTCCTTGTAGGCCATGAGCTTGAACAGGTAGCGCGCCACCGTTTCGGCCAGGCCCGTGCTCTTGCCGACGGCCGACTCGACCTGCTGCACGCGGCCGACGAAGGCCTTGTATTCCTCGGCGTAGGCGGCGTTCTGGTAGCCGGTCAGGAACTCGGCGCGGCGAGCGACGAGCGCCTCGACCGTCTCGCGCTTCTTGAACTCGATGACCTGGCCCGGGCGCACGCGCTTTTGCAGCTCGTCCGGGCGCACGGCGGCCTGGCGGCCCCACTCGAAGGCGGTCTTGTTGTTCTCGACGGCCACGGCGTTCAGCTCGATGGCGCGCATCAGCGACTCGTGCGCCAGCGGCACCCAGCCCTTTTGCCAGGCGTAGCCCAGGATCATCGGGTTGACGTAGATGGTGTCGCCCATCAGCGCGGTGGCGGCGGCATCGGCGTCGAAAGCGCCCAAGCCCTCGATGCCCACGGCGCGCGCAATTTCAGCGGCGCAGGCGTCTTCGGGGTTCTGCCAGTTGGCGTTGCGCACGAAGGCGGCCGTGGGCGCGCTGTGGCTGTTGAGCGCCACGTGCGTGCGCCCTTCGCGCATGCGCGCCATGGTCTCGGCGTTGATCGTGACGAGCGGGTCGCAGGCCAGGATCAGGTCGGCCGCCGCGGTGCCCACGCGGGTGGTGCGGATGTCGTCCTGCGTGTCGCCGATGAGCACGTGGCTCCAGGTGGCGCCGCCCTTTTGCGCCAGGCCCGCCGCGTCCTGCGTGACGATGCCCTTGGCCTCGATGTGCGCGGCCATGCCCAGCAGCTGGCCGATGGTGATCACGCCGGTGCCGCCGACGCCGGCCACCACCACGCCCCAGACCTTGCCGCCCGCGAGCGACGGAATGGCGGGCTCGGCCAGCAGGCCGAACTCGGCCGGCGTGGCCGCCTTGTTCTTGCCCTTCTTCTTGAGCTGGCCGCCTTCGACCGTCACGAAGCTCGGGCAGAAGCCCTTCAGGCAGCTCATGTCCTTGTTGCAGCTGCTCTGGTTGATGGTGCGCTTGCGGCCGAATTCGGTTTCCAGCGGTTCCACCGAGAGGCAGTTGCTCTGCACGCTGCAGTCGCCGCAGCCTTCGCAGACCAGCTCGTTGATGACCACGCGCTTGGCCGGATCGACGGCCGTGCCGCGCTTGCGGCGGCGGCGCTTCTCGGTGGCGCAGGTCTGGTCGTAGATGATGGCCGTGGTGCCGGCGATGACGCGGAACTCGCGCTGGATGTCGTCGAGCAGGTCGCGGTGCTTCACCTGCACGTGGTCGCCGGGGATGTTCACGCCCTCGTACTTCTCGGGCTCGTCGGTGACGATGACGACCTTCTTCGTGCCCTCGGCGTGCAGGCTCTCGGCGATCTGCAGCACCGAGTGGCCCTCGGGGCGTTCGCCCACGGTCTGGCCGCCGGTCATGGCGACCGCGTCGTTGTAGAGGATCTTGTAGGTGATGTTCACACCCGCCGCGATGCTCTGGCGAATCGCGAGCAGGCCGCTGTGGAAGTACGTGCCGTCGCCCAGGTTGGCGAAGATGTGCTGGTCGGTCGTGAAGGGCTGCTGGCCGACCCATGGCACGCCCTCGCCGCCCATCTGCGTGAAGCCGATGGTGGAGCGGTCCATCCAGGTCGCCATGAAGTGGCAGCCGATGCCGCCCATCGCGCGCGAGCCTTCGGGCACGACGGTGCTGGTGTTGTGCGGGCAGCCCGAGCAGAACCAGGGCTGGCGCGTGGCGTCGGCCACGCTGGTGGAGGCCTGCTGCACCACCATCGCGCGCTCCTTGGCCTCGAGGATGGCGAGTTGCGCGTCGATGCGGGCGGCCATGTCGGCGCCGGCGGCGGCCAGCAGGCCGGTCTTCTTGAGGCGCGCGGCGATGGCCTTGGCGATGAGCGCCGGGTTCAGGTCGGCGTTGGCGCGCAGCAGCGTGTGCGAGGTCGGGTTGGGCATCGACCATTCACCGCCGGAGTAACCGTCGTCCGTGGAGCTGGCGCCTTCGTCGAACTTGCCGACCACGTTGGGGCGCACGTCGGAGCGCCAGTTGTAGAGCTCTTCCTTGAGCTGGTATTCGATGACCTGGCGCTTCTCCTCGACCACCAGGATTTCCTGCAGGCCGGTGGCGAATTCGCGCGTGAGCTGCGCCTCCAGCGGCCACACCACGCCCACCTTGTGCAGGCGGATGCCCAGCTGGCGGCAGGCCGCGTCGTCCAGGCCCAGGTCGATGAGCGCCTGGCGCGTGTCGTTGTAGGCCTTGCCGCTGGCCATGATGCCGAAGCGGTCGTTCGGGCCTTCGATCACGTTGTGGTTCAGGCGGTTGGCGCGGATGTAGGCCAGCGCGGCGTACCACTTGTAGTGCATGAGCCGGGCTTCCTGCTCCAGCGCATGGTCGGGCCAGCGGATGTGCAGGCCGCCGGGCGGCATCTCGAAGTCGGTGGGAATGACGATGTCGACGCGCTCGGGGTCGATCATGGCCGTGGCGCTGGACTCGACGATCTCCTGGATCGTCTTCATGCCCGACCACACGCCCGAGAAGCGGCTCAGCGCGAAGGCGTGGATGCCCAGGTCCAGGATTTCCTGCACGTTGGCCGGGAAGAACACCGGCGTGCCGCAGGCCTTGAAGATGTGGTCGCTCTGGTGCGCGGCCGTGCTGCTCTTGGAGATGTGGTCGTCGCCGGCCACAGCGATCACACCGCCCCAGGCGGTGGTGCCGGCCATGTTGGCGTGCTTGAAGACGTCGGAGCAGCGGTCCACGCCCGGGCCCTTGCCGTACCAGATGCCGAAGACGCCGTCGAACTTGTTGGTGCCCTGCGGCGAGAAGCCCAGCTGCTGCGTGCCCCACAGCGCCGTGGCCGCGAGCTCTTCGTTCACGCCGGGCTGGAAGACGATGTTCTGTTCCTTGAGGAACTTGCTGGCCTTCCACAGCGCCTGGTCGTAGCCACCGAGCGGGGAGCCGCGGTAGCCGCTGATGAAGCCGGCGGTGTTCTTGCCGACCTGCTTGTCACGCAGGCGCTGCAGCATCGGCAGCTTGACCAGGGCCTGCACGCCACTCATGAAGGCGCGGCCGTAATCGAGGCTGTATTTGTCGTCGAGCGTGACGGTTTCTAGCGCGCGGCGAATGTGCTCGGGCAGCGGGGCGTTCATGTTCTCTGTCTCCGTATTGGCAGGGCTTTGTGGGCCTGGCTGAGGGGTGTGGGTCTGTGCCCGGTAGGGCGCAAGCCCATGGTGACGCAAAGTGTATGCCGGGGTCTGCGACAGGTGTTTGCGTTTTTTGCCTCGAAAAAACGACTTTCAGAAAGAATCTTGCTTAACATCCACCCCTATGGAAAGCATTGACAAGTTCGACCTCGCTATCCTGCAAGAACTGCAGACCGATGGCCGCCTCACGAACGCCGAGTTGGCGCAGCGCGTGGGCCTGTCGGCGGCGCCCTGCTGGCGCCGCGTGCGGGCGCTGGAAGACGCCGGCTTCATCAAGGGCTACCGCGCCGAGATCGACCGCCACAAGATCGGGCTGGGCGTGCTCGCTTTCGTGCGCGTGGACACCGAGCGCGTCACCCACGAGGCCACGCGCAAGCTGGAGGACGCGATCCGCAAGATGCCCGAGGTGGTGGCCTGCCACTACATCAGCGGCACCGGCACCTTCGAGCTGCAGGTGGTGGCGCAGGACCTGAACGGCTTCTCGGCCTTCGCGCGGCAGAACCTCATGAACCTGCCGAACGTGAAAGACCTGCACACCAGCTTCTCGCTGGGCGAGGTGAAGGCCAACAGCGCGCTGCCGCTGGGGCACCTGGCGAAGTAGCCGCCCCTCCAGAAAAGAAAAAGGGCCGCCTCCCGCGAGGGAGCCGGCCCGACGGCGATGCGCCTTGGCGGATCAATTAGAAGGTGATGTCCTTCTCGACGTCCTGCAGCTTGCGGCGGGCCAGCGCCAGGTTCGACTTCGCCTTGTCGAGCACGAAGTAGATGAACACGCCTTCCTTCTGCGCCATCGGGCGCAACAGGTGGTACTGCTTGCCCAGCGTGATCAGGATGTCTTCGATGGTGTCGCTCAGGCCCAGCGCGCGCATCGTCTTGAGCTTGGCACGCATCACTTCGGTGTTGCCGGCAGCGGCCACTTCGAGGTCCACGCCGGAGCCGGCGGCGCCCAGCATCATGCCGCTGGCGGAATCGACCACGGCAGCGCACAGGGCGCCGTCGGCGGTCAGGAGGGTGTCGAGGCTGGTCTGGATCGAGGCCATGTCAGTAAGTCCTGTGAGTGAAATTCATGCGAATGAAAAAAGAGGGTGGAGACGTCGCATGCCAATCCGTCCCCGCCCGTGAATTCGTAGCCAGAACCTAGAGCTGCGGCGCCTCGAGCGCCCGCACGCAGGCCGCCGTGCGGTACATCGCCTGTGCGAGCACCGCATCGGCGTCGGCGATCACGTTCACGACCAGCGAGGTCTCGCCGCTGTGCACCGGGCTGACGAGCGCAAAGCCGTTATCGGTCGCGACCGTGATGCAGGTGCAGCGGCCCAGGCGCGCCTCCTGCGACACCACGGCGCCGATGGCGGCGATCGAGCTGGCCATGGCGGCGATGCGTGCGGGCTCGACGTCGCGCCGCGCGACGCTGGCGATCTCGAAGCCATCGGGCGTGGCGATCACCACCGAGGCGATGCCCGTGACCTCGTCGAGCACGCGGCGGGCCTCGACTGCGGCGCGCAGCTTCAGGGCGTGGGGGATCTTCATGGCGCGGCCTCCTCGTCGAGCACTTCGATCTGCATCAGCAGCGTCTCGATCAGCGCGACCACGTCGTCCTTGCGGCGCGGGTCGACCGCCAGCAACGGCAGCACCAGCCCGCGCGCCGCCAGCGCCTGCGCGTAGTCGTCCAGCGTGGGGGTGGGGTGCGACGGCAGGCGGCTCACGCCCACGGCGCAGGGCATGCGCTCGAGCGCGCCGGCGAAACCGTCCAGGTACTGGGCCAGGTCGGCCAGCGGGTCGGGCCGGCTGTTGTCCAGCAGGATCGCCAGGCCCAGCGCGTCGCGCACCAGGATCTTCCACATGAAGTCGAAGCGGCTCTGGCCCGGCGTGCCGTACAGGCGCAGCCGGTCGCCGTTGTCCAGCGTCACCTGGCCGAAGTCGAGCCCCACCGTGGTGGTGGCCTTGGCGACCGAGGTGTCGGCGTTGGCGACCTCGGTGGCGATCGGCGCGGTCTCGCTGATGGCCGCGATGGCCGTGGTCTTGCCCACGCCCATCGGGCCCGTGAAGACGAGCTTGAAGTCCCTCATGCCGGCGCCCTGCTCAGGCCAGCCCGAGGCGTCGGCGGATGCGCGACAGCAGGCCCCGCTTGTGCTGCGCGGCCTCGCCGCCGGCGCTGGCGCCCGACGGGCGCGGCGCGCGGGCTTCCTCCGACCAGGTCAGCGCGCCTTCTTCCTCCAGCAGGCCGAGGAAGGTGCTGCACTCCTGCACGTCGATGCGCCCCAGCACGCTCAGGCTTTCGGCCGATTGAGCGCTCTTCGACAAGGCCGCCGCCAGCCGCACGTAGATCGGATGGCGCTGCAGGGTCACCTGCGAGGGCCAGCGGATCAGCGAAGCGCGTGCACGGATCGAGCGCACCATGGCGCGCGCCGCGTCGCCCGAGGCCCCGCTGGGCGCGACCTGGTTGAGCAGCGCGACCAGCTCTTCCGCGTAGATGGGGCGCGCCAGCGTGCGGCGCGCGGGCGCGGCGGCCACGGCCTCGCCGCGCGCCACCATCGGCACCACGAAGCGCGCGGCCGGCGTCTGCCGCTCGGCGGCCGGCGCATCGCCGTCCACCAGCAACAGGTCGCAGGGCTGCGACTCGCTGACCGTCCACAACGACCGGAGATTGGAGCTGAGGCGAACGATGATCCGCAGGAGCTCGACCTCGACCTGAGGGAGCCCCATGACGCCCAAAACCAATGGCATACCTTCTTCCCTGAGCAATTGCTTTTAATAGTTCCTTATTGTTATATGTGTTAACTAATTGATGCGTTGTGTATCGAGTCGATGCCCAAATTTGGACGCGCACCGAGAAGTAACGCACACGCTGGGAGCGCCGGGCCGGCGGCGCGGCCCTTCGCGAGACCTCTGGGACACTGGGGCCCATGAATTCCGAAGAAGCTGGCCCACGGGCCCTGTCGCACCTGCACACCCTGGGCCTGCTGACCGACGCCGAACACGCGCAGGCGCTCGCGCACCCCGACCTGCCCAACACGCCGCTGCGCACCCCGAGCGAAGCGCTGGGCTGGGCGGCCGCCAAGGGCATCGTCGCGGCGCAGGCCCTGCCCGGCCTGCGCAGCCGCGCCACCCCCGACGCGCAAGACGAGGCGCACCGCACCGTGGCGAACGCCGTGGCCATGGTCAGCGGCCAGGCGCCGGCCTGGGTGCTGCTCGAGATCAGCCTCATGGCGAACCGCCTGGAAGACGGCGTGACCGATGACGCGCTCGATCGGCTCCAAGCGCTGCAGCTGATCGACCCCGCGCAGCACGCACAGGCCCTCAGCCTGCTGCCCGCACAGGAACCCGAATGGGCAGCGCCCGCCTCGCCGGCCGCCACGCTGGCCTGGGCCGTGCGCACCGGCGTGCTGACGCCTGTGCAGCTGCAGATGCTCGCCACGCCGATGTTCGCGGTCTCGCCGGAAGGCCGGCAGGTCGTGGCCGATGCGCTCGTCCGCACGGAACGCAGCAGCGGCGGGCGCACGAAGACCGTGCGCACCCACAGCGTGAC
This sequence comes from Variovorax sp. GW822-FHT04E09, assembly GCF_058800845.1. Lineage (NCBI taxonomy): Bacteria > Pseudomonadati > Pseudomonadota > Betaproteobacteria > Burkholderiales > Comamonadaceae > Variovorax > Variovorax sp. GW822-FHT04E09. Next base: position 315,599 of record NZ_JBXAMR010000006.1, on the reverse strand, counting down.
GTGGAGTTCCACTGGCGCCTCCGGCTCGCCCCGCGCGGGCAAGGTGATCGCTGTCGTGGCCGTGGTGGCCGTCGCGCTCTACCTCCTGTTCGCCCGGTAGGCGGCAAGGGGGCCCGATAGCGACCGCCTAAAATGCTCGCCCACCGCTTCCCGCCGGGCGGCAAAGACACAAGGACCCCGAATGAACTCTCTACGCCGTGCCCTGGCCCTCGGCCTCGCTGCCGCCACGCTCGCCTTCGGTGCCCAGGCCCAGAACCGCGAACTCACCGTGGCCTCCAGCGCCACCTACGCGCCGTTTGCCTTCGAGAACAAGGACAAGCAGATCGTCGGCTTCGACATCGACATCATCAACGCCATCGCCAAGCAGCAGGGCCTGAAGATCAAGATCGTCAACACGCCCTTCACCGGCATCTTCGGCGCGCTGAACAACGGCGACGTCGACCTCGTGATCTCGGGCGTCACCATCAACGAGAAGCGCAAGCAGAGCTACGACTTCACGCCGCCGTACTTCGCGGCCCGCCAGCTCATCGCGCTGCCGAAGAACAGCACCGTGGCCTCGCTGAAGGACCTCACGGGCAAGAAGATCGCCGTGGTCAGCGCCTCCACCGCCGACGACATCGCCTCGCGCGAGTTCGGCAAGACCAGCCCCAACATCCGCCGCTTCGAGAGCACGCCGCTCATCATTTCCGAGCTGGCCGGCGGCGGCGTCGATGCCGCCATGGGTGACAACGGCGTGATCGCCTACCGCGTGGCGCAGCACCCCGAGCTGAAGACGCTGGACGACAAGTCCTTCCCCGAAGAGGGCTTCGGCATCGTCGTGAAGAAGGGCGACAAGGCGCTGCTGGACAAGCTCAGCGCCGGCCTGGCGGCCATCCGCGCCGACGGCAGCTACGTGACGATCTACAAGAAGTGGTTCAACAAGGACCCCAACGTGCGCTGAGCCGCACGGCAATTTCCTGAACACGGCCGCCCTCACGCGGCCGTTTCGTTTTTCCGCTGACCGACAGATAGACAGAGAGTTGAGGACGCAAGCATGGAACAACCAGTGCTGCTTTTCGGATGGTTCCGCTGGGACATCCTCGTGGAATACAAGGACCTGTTCTGGCAGGGCGCCTGGATGACGCTGCGCATGACCGTGGTCTGCGTGCTGCTGGGCGCGAGCTGGGGCCTGTGCCTGGCGCTGGCGCGGCTGGCGCAGGCGCGCCATGCGCCGTGGACCTGGGTCACGCGCGTGTTCCTGCGCTGGCCCGCCACGGTGTACGTGAGCTTCTTCCGGGGCACGCCGCTGTTCGTGCAGATCCTGCTCATCCACTTCGCGGTGATGCCGGTGTTCATCCACCCGAGCACGGGCATCCTGATCGACGGCGAGCTGGCGCGCACGCTCAAGCAGGAGCACGGCGCCCTCATCTCCGGCGTGGTCGCGCTCACGCTGAACTCGGCGGCCTACATCTCCGAAGTGTTCCGCGCCGGCATCCAGTCGATCTCGCGCGGGCAGTTCGACGCCGGCCGCTCGCTGGGCCTGAGCCCCGCGCAGGTGATGCGCTACGTGGTGCTGCCGCAGGCCTTTCGCCGCATGCTGCCGCCGCTGGGCAACAACGCGATCGCGCTGCTCAAGGACACCTCGCTGGTGTCGGCCATCGGCCTGGCCGAACTGGCCTACGCCGCGCGCACCGTGGCCGGCGCCTATGCGCGCTACTGGGAGCCGTACCTGGCGATCTCGGTGGTGTACTGGGTGATGACGCTGGTGCTGACCACGCTGCTGCGCCGGCTGGAACACCGTCTCGCGCGCAGCGACCGGGGCTAGGCGCGCCGCCTCGCGCCACAATAGCGCGACATGCCGCCCATATCCCCCGAAGAGACACCCCTCCCGCCGGCCCGGCCGCAGCCCTCGAACTTCGCGGCGCTCGAGCCCCTGAAGCTCCCCGTGTTCCGCATGCTGTGGAGCACCTGGCTCATCGCCAACATCTGCATGTGGATGAACGATGTGGCGGCGGCGTGGATGATGACCTCGCTGACCACCTCGCCGATCTGGGTCGCGCTGGTGCAGTCGGCCTCCACCCTGCCGGTGTTCCTGCTCGGTCTTCCGAGCGGCGCGCTGGCCGACATCCTCGATCGCCGGCGCTGGCTGGTGGCCACGCAGTTCTGGCTGGCCGGCACCGCCGTGGTGCTGTGCGCCGCCATCGCGCTCGACGTGATGACCGCGCCGCTGCTGCTGGCGCTCACCTTCGCCAACGGCATCGGGCTGGCGCTGCGCTGGCCGGTGTTCTCGGCCATCGTGCCCGAGCTGGTGCCGCGCCAACAGCTGCCGGCGGCGCTGGGCCTGAACGGCATCGCCATGAACGCCTCGCGCATCGTCGGCCCGCTCACGGCCGGCATGCTGATCGCGAGCGCGGGCAGCGTCTGGGTGTTCGCGCTCAACGCGGTGCTGTCGGTGGCCTCGGGCTTCGTGGTGCTGCGCTGGCGCCGCGAGCACACGCCCAACCCGCTGGGCCGCGAGAAGCTCATCAGCGCGATGCGCGTGGGCGTGCAGTTCGTGCGCCAGTCGCAGCGCATGCGGGCGGTGCTCACGCGCGTGTCGCTGTTCTTCTTCCACTCGACGGCGCTGCTGGCGCTGCTGCCGCTCCTGGCGCGCAACCTCCAGGGCGGCGGCGCCGGCACCTTCACGCTGCTGCTGGCCGCCATGGGCACGGGCGCGATCATCGCGGTGCTCTTCCTGCCGCGGCTGCGCCAGGCGCTCGGGCGCGACCAGCTGGTGCTGCGCGGCGCCATGCTGCAGTCGGCCGCCACCGCCGTGATGGCCGTGGCGCCCAACGCCTGGGTCGCGGTGCCGGCGATGTTCTTCGGCGGCATGGCGTGGATCACGGTGGCCAACTCGCTGTCGGTGTCGGCCCAGCTGGCGCTGCCCGACTGGGTGCGCGCGCGCGGCATGTCGACCTACCAGATGGCGATCATGGGCGCGAGCGCAATCGGCGCGGCGCTGTGGGGCCAGGTGGCCACCGTCACGTCGCTGAAGCTGAGCCTGGCCATCGCCGCCGTGAGCGGCACGCTGCTGATGCTCGCGGCCATGCGCTGGGTGACCGACGTGAGCGGCGAAGACGACGTGCGCCCCGCCCAGGCCGGTTGGGCCACGGGCCCGCCGGCCGAGGCGCCGCAGGAAGACGGCCGCGTGGTGATCACGGTCGAGTACCTGATCGACCCGTCGCGCGCCGCGGCCTTCCACCTCGTGATGCAGCAGACCCGGCGCGCGCGCCTGGGCCAGGGCGCGATCGGCTGGGAGCTGCTGCACGACATCGCGCAGCCCGAACGCTACGTGGAGCAGATCGTGGACGAGTCGTGGACCGACCACCTGCGCCGCTTCAACCGCGCCACCGCCGCCGACATGGCGCTGCGCGAACGCCGGCTGGCGTTTCACCTGGGCGAGTCGCCGCCGGTGATCACGCGCTTCGTGGTGCGGCGCTGAGCAGGCCCGTCAGCGGAAGAACGCCAGCCGCGCGAGGAAGGTGTGGTCGGCCTCCGCCGCCATCAGCCCGACCAGCACCAAAAGGCACAGCGGCGGCAGCAGGATCGCGTAGACCAGCGCCATCCGCTCCCAGGCCATGTGCATGAAGACCGCGACGATGAGCCCGGCCTTCAGCAGCATGAAGACGATGATCAGGCCCCAGCGCAGGTAGCCCTGCACATGGAAGTAGTCGACCATGTACGACATCGCGCTGAGCACGAACAGGATCCCCCAGATCTTCAGGTACAGGCCGATCGGGTGCTGCTGGCCGGTGGTGGCGTGGGTGGTGTTCATGATGATGGTCCTCACCAGAGATAGAACAGCGCGAAGATGAAGACCCAGACCAGGTCCACGAAGTGCCAGTACAGGCCCACGATCTCGACCACCTGGTAGTTGCCGGCCTTGTCGTAGTCGCCGCGGATGAGCTTGAAGGCCACCGCGAACAGCAGCACCACGCCGGCCGACACGTGCAGCCCGTGGAAGCCCGTGATCATGAAGAAGGCCGCGCCGAACTGCGCCGCGCCCATCGGGTTGCCCCAGGGCCGCACGCCCTCCTCGAGGATCAGCTTGGACCACTCGAAGGCCTGCATGCCCACGAAGAGCTCGCCGAAGGTGGCGGTCACGAGCATCAGCGTGGCGGCGTTCACGCGGTCGCCGCGGTAGGCGAAGTTGACCGCCATCGCCATCGTGCCGCTGCTGCTGATGAGCACGAAGGTCATGATCGCGATCAGCAAAAGCGGCACGTCGGCCCCACCCACGTGCAGCGCGAACACCTCGCTCGGATTCGGCCAGGCCACGGTGGTCGAGACGCGCACCGTCATGTAGCCCGTGAGGAAGCAGCTGAAGATGAAGATGTCGCTCAGCAGGAAGATCCACATCATGGCCTTGCCCCACGAGACGTGGAAGGCCTGGCGGTCGGACGACCAGTCGGCCACCAGCCCGCGCCAGCCGCTCGCGGCGACGGCAGTGGAGCCGGTGAGGGTTGCGGTGGTGGAGTTCATGCGAAGCCTCCTCACGCCGTGCCGCAGAGGACGCGCGCCACCTCCGGCGTCACCCACCCCAGCAGCGCGAACAGCGCCAGCCACACGGCCAGCATGAAGTGCCAGTAGCGCGCGCACAGCGCGATGCGCCATCCGGCCCGGGCGGGGTCGGCCCACGCGACGCGCGCCGCCATCGCCCACCCGACCAGGCCGCCCGCCAGGTGCAGCCCGTGCATGGCGGTCAGCAGGTAGAAGAAGCTGCCCGACGGGTTGCCGGCCGGCAGCACCTGCGCCTGCGCCATCGCGCCCCAGGCCCACAGCTGCACGCCGAGGAAACCCACCGCGCACAGGCCGCCGGCCAGCAGCAGGCGGCGCATGCGCGCCGGGTCCACGCGGCGCGAGGCGGCTTCCAGCGCCACGCTGCCCGCCACCAGCAGCGCCGAGCTGAGCCACAGCTGCCACGGCAGCGCGAGCGCGACCGCGTCGCCGCTGCTCATGCGCATCACGTAGGCCACGGTGAACAGGGAGAACAGCGCGGTGATCACGCCCATGAAGACCCACAGGCCGATGCCCGCGGCGCTCGCGTGCGCGTCGCGCAGCCGCACGTCGCGGGGCAGGCCGCGCAGGCGCAGGGCGGCATCCGCGTTCATGCCGGGGCTCCGCGCGCGCCGCTCACCGGCACGTCGTCCTTGTCGTCGCTCGCCTGCGGCGGTGCGTTCTGCGCGATGAAGTCTTCCGCCGCGCCCGGCACGCCGTAGGCGTAGGCCCAGCGGTAGGCCACGGGCAGCCGCGGCCCCCAGTTGCCGTGGCCGGGCGGCGTCTCGGGTGTCTGCCATTCGAGCGAAGCGGCGCGCCACGGGTTGGCGCCGGCCGGCCGGCCGCGCCACGCGCTCCAGGCCAGGTTGACGATGAAGAGCAGCTGCGCCGCGCCGACCACCAGCGCCACCACGGTGATGAACTCGTTCAGGCTGAAAGCCGACGGCGGAATGAACTTGTAGCCGTCGAAGTTGTAGTAACGCCTGGGCATGCCCAGCACGCCCAGGTAGTGCATCGGGAAATAGATCGCGTAGGTGCCCAGGAAGGTGATCCAGAAATGCAGCCGGCCGAGCCGGTCGTCCAGCATGCGCCCGGTGATCTTGGGGAACCAGTGGTAGATGCCGCCGAACACCACCAGCAGCGGCGCCACGCCCATCACCATGTGGAAGTGCGCCACCACGAAGTAGGTGCCCGACAGCGGAATGTCCACGCTCACGTTGCCCAGGAAGAGGCCCGTGAGCCCGCCGATGACGAAGGTGCACACGAAGGCCAGCGCGAACAGCATCGGCACCGACAGGTGGATGTCGCCGCGCCACAGCGTGAGCAGCCAGTTGTAGACCTTGATCGCGGTGGGCACCGCGATGACCAGCGTGGTGGTGGCAAAGAAGAAGCCGAAGTACGGGTTCATGCCGCTCACGAACATGTGGTGCGCCCACACCACCACGCTGAGCCCGCCGATGGCCACGATGGCCCACACCATCGTGCGGTAGCCGAAGATGCGCTTGCGCGCGTGCACGCTGATGAGGTCCGACACGATGCCGAAGGCCGGCAGCGCCACGATGTAGACCTCGGGGTGGCCGAAGAACCAGAACAGGTGCTGGAACAGCAGCGGGCTGCCGCCCTTGTGGCCCGACAGCTGCCCCATCGACACCAGCGCCGGCATGAAGAAGCTGGTGCCCACCGTGCGGTCCAGCAGCAGCATCACGCCGCTGACGAACAGCGCCGGAAAACCCAGCAGCGCCAGCACCGTGGCCACGAAGATGCCCCACACCGTGAGCGGCATGCGCAGCAGCGTCATGCCCCGGCAGCGCGCCTGCAGCACGGTGGTCGCGTAGTTCAGGCCGCCCATGGTGGTGGCCACGATGAAGATCAGCAGCGACACCAGCATCAGCACGATGCCGCCGCCATGGCCCGGCGTGCCGGGCAGGATCGACTGCGGCGGGTACAGCGTCCAGCCCGCGCCCGTGGGGCCGCCCGCGACGAAGAAGCTGGCCATCAGCACCACCACCGACAGCAGGTAGACCCAGAAGCTCAGCATGTTGAGGTAGGGGAACACCATGTCGCGCGCCCCCACCATGAGCGGGATCAGGTAGTTGCCGAAGCCGCCCAGGAACAGCGCCGTGAGCAGGTAGATCACCATGATCATCCCGTGCATGGTCACGAACTGGTAGTAGCGCTCGGCGTTGATGAACTCGAACTGGCCCGGAAACCCCAGCTGCAGCCGCATGAGGTTGGACAGCACCAGCCCGACCACGCCCACCGCGATGGCGGTGCAGGCGTACTGCACGGCGATCACCTTGTGGTCCTGGCTCCAGACGTAGCGGCGCAGGAAGCCCTGCGGCGCCGCGTGGCCGGCGTCGTCGTCATGGTCATCGGCATGGGTGAGCACAGCAGCGTCGGTCATCGCGCGGCCTTCTGTTCGGTGGCAGCCTGCGCCGGCGGGCTGCCCAGACTCTGGATGTAGGCCACCAGCGCGGCCAGTTCCTCGTCGCTCAGGTCGATCTTCGGCATCACCGGCGGGAAGCCCTTCACGTGGCGGGCCTGCGGGTCGCGGATGAAGCTGCGCAGATAAGCCTCGTCGACCAGCGCGGTGCTGCCGTCGGCCATCGACTCGTTCTTGCCGTACAGGCCCTTCCAGGTCGGCCCCACGCGTGTGCTGCCGTCGATGGTGTGGCAGGCCACGCAGCCCTTGGCGTCGGCCAGCGCGCGGCCCTGGTCGACGCGGCCGCCACCGCCGACCGGTGCCTGGGCAGCCTGTGCCGCCTTGGCCGCCTGTGCCAGCTGCATCGCGCCGAAGGTCGGCAGCGCCGTGCGCCAAGCGTCGTAGGCCGCCGCGTCCTCCACCACCACGAAGCCTCGCATGTTCGGATGCCCCACGCCGCACAGCTGCGCGCACAGCGCCTCGTAGCGGCCCGCGACGGTGGGCGTGAACCAGAAGCGGCTCACCTGCCCCGGCACGATGTTCATGCGGGCGCGGATGGGCGGCACGAAGAAGTCGTGCAGCACGTCGTGCGAGCGCATCAGCACCAGCACCGGCTGGCCGATCGGCAGGTGCACCTCGTCGCCGGGAACCAGCAGGTCGTCCCGCCCCGCCGCGTCGGCCGGGTCGAGCCCGAAGGGGTTGGCGGCGCTGACGAAGCGCGCGTCGGTCGCGCCCAACTTGCCGTCCGCGCCCGGCAGGCGAAAGCGCCACTGCCACTGCTGGCCCAGCACCTCGAGCACGAGCGCGTCATGCGGCGTGCGCACGTAGTTCGCGTACACCACGAGGCCGGGCGCCAACAGCGCCATGATGCCGACGGTGGTGCCGCCGATGAGCCAGCGCTCCAGCGTGCGGCTCTCGGGCGCATGCGGCGCCACGCGGCGCCCCTCGCGGTGGCGAAAGCGCACCACGGTGTAGGCGAGGAACAGGTTGATGACGACGAAGAACAGGCCCGTGATGAGCAGCGTGATGGTCAGCGTGTCGTCCATGCGCTGCCAGTTGGAGGCCAGCGGCGTCGTCCACCACGGGTTGACGGCGTGGAACGCCACCGAGGCCACCACGATGAGCAACAGGACGACGGCGATGGTCATGTGCTGCGCTCCCTGGGGTGGCCATCGTGGGTTCCGGGAGTCGCATGCGCGGCGGCTTCAGCGGATCGCCGGGATCCGCGGCTCTTCGCCCTCGAAGCGGGCCTCGGGGTGCGTGGCCTCCAGCATCGCCTCGACCTCGCGCACGCGCGCGGGCGGCAGGTCGACCATCAACAGGACCTGGCCCTGCGCGATGGCGCTCTCGAAGCGCGCCAGCCGCGGGCTCGGGATCGACACGCCGACCATGGTGGCCGACCATGCGCCCACCACGCCGCCCAGCAGCGCCAGGCCCACGGCCACGGCCCATTCGGGCTCGTCGCCGAACACGGGGAACAGCAGCGCGGCCAGCAGCCCGACGACCACGCCGCAGGCGGTGCCGAGCACCCAGCCGGTCTTGGCGGCGTGAACGAGGTCGGAGGTCTGCCAGACGTTGGCCGCATGGAGCCCGGCCATGTCCTGGCCTTCGCGTGCGGCGAAATGCAGGTGCGCGATGTCGACACGCGCCTGCAGCAGATCGTGCATCGCCTGCCTGGCACTCGCCAGGTCCGGCAACAGCCAATAGATGCGTCTTTTCACGGCGCCTCCTTTCCGTCTTGCGACGAGCAAGAGACCATGCTTGAGTTATAGGCTCAACAAGGGCCGCATTCAAGTCGGCGCGCCATCGGGACCGACCCGGTGAGTACGGAAGTTCGTCGGTTTCCAGAAGGGCAATTGCACTGAATAATCCGCCGCTCCAGGCCCCCACGGCCTCATGAAAAACAAGAAGGAGCAAACGACATGCGCATGGAGCGAGGCCCCCGGTTTTCCCACCTTTCTCGGTTTTCTTTTCCCCGCCGTCATCCGGCATCCCCCCTTCCCTGGCTCGCGGCCGCCCTTGCAGGGCTCGCAGGCGGCGCCGCGCACGCGGCCTGCGGCCCCACCGCCACGCCGGTCACCGGCGACACGGTGGTCTGCGACGGCACCACGACCGTATCGCCCAGCGTGATCGCCACGCCGGGCAGCACCGGCGTCACCATCACCGTGAACAGCGGCGCCACGCTGACCACCAACGCCACGCAGGCGCTGCTGGTGCGCGATGCGAGCACCATCACCAACAACGGCACCATCACGGTGTCGGGCGGCTCGGGCTCGGCGCGCGCGGCGATGGTCGCCACGGGCAACGACAACACGCTGACCAACAACGGCAGCCTGCGCACCACGAGCAGCGGCACCTCCGGCATCCTGGTGACGTCGAACAGCAGCACGCGCACCCTCATCACCAACAACGGCAGCATCGTCACCACGGGCGGCAGCTCGCACGGTATCTCTTTGCTGGGCCCGGGCAACACGGTGATCAACAACGGCAGCATCTCGGCCATCGGCAGCTCGGCCAAGGGCGTGTACCTGCAGGGCGGCAACCTCGTGGCCAACCTGCTGGTGAACACCGGCAGCATCGCCACCACGGGCGCCAACTCGCCGGCGGGCGGCGCCGACGCGGTGCATGCGAACACGCTCGGCGGCACCTTCTTCTCGCGCGTGGAGAACCGGGCCGGCGCCTCGTTCTCGAGCGCCAACGGCTACGGCTACCGCGGCCAGAACGGCAACGACGTGCTGGTCAACGCCGGCACCATCGAAGGCCACGGCGGCACCGCCAGCACCGACGCGATCTACATGGGCGCGCTCGGCAACGGCACGCTGATATTGCAGACCGGCTCGGTCATCAAGGGTGGCGCCGACGGCGGCGTCGGCAAGACGGCCAGCACCTTTCTCGAAGGCAGCGGCACGGTCGACAACGCCTTCCGCAACTTCCAGCACCTGACGATGCGCGGCACCGCGTGGTCGTGGCAGACCGACGCGAGCTTCTCGGATTCGATCCGCGTCGAGTCCGGCCGCTTCACCCTGCCCGCCACGCTGACCAGCCCGGTCATCGCGGTGTTGCCCGGCACCACCGTGGCTGGCACCGGCACCTTCGCGGGCAACGTCACCAACCAAGGCACGCTGCTGCCCGGCCCGAACGACGGCGTCGGTTTCGGCGCCTTCACGGTGCGCGGCAACTACGTGGGCGGCAGCGGCGCGCTGCTGCAGGTCAACACCGTGCTGGCGGGCGACAACGCACCCTCGGACAAGCTGGTGATCGACGGCGGCGCGGCCACGGGGTCCACCGGCCTGCGCGTGGTGAACCGCGGCGGCCTGGGCGCGCCCACGCTGGCCGACGGCATCCTGGTGGTGCAGTCCGTCAACGGCGGCACCACGGCCGACCACGCGTTCTCGCTGACCCATGCGGTGGAGGCCGGCGCCTACAACTACCGGCTGTTCCGCGGCGGCGCGACGGGCAATAACCGCGACAACTGGTACCTGCGCAACAACGGCTACCTCGTGGGCGGCACCGTGGTGGGCTCGCTGGAAGAAGCCGCCGAGGTGATCGCCGAGTCGGGCTCGCCGGCGACGGTGGAGCAGGTCAAGCTCTACCGGCCCGAGGTGCCGCTGTACAGCGCCCTGCCGATCGCCGTGCGCCGCCTCGGGCTGGCGCAGCTGGGCACCTTCCACGACCGGCAGGGCGACCCGCAGTTGCTTGCGGACGGTGAAGGCCGGCAGGCCTCGTGGGGCCGTGTGTTCGGCGAAAGCACGCGGCAGCGCCTGCGCGGCGATGCCAATCCGCAATTCGACGGCAGCGTGAGCGGCCTGCAGCTGGGCCACGACTTCCTGGCGGCCACCGACGGCGCGGGCGGGCGCCACCGCGTCGGCGTGCTGGGCGGCTACACGCGGGCCAGCGGCCACGCGAGCGGCGTCGCCGGCGGCGCCACCAACGAGGCGGCCGGCCGGCTCACCGTCGAGGGCTACAGCCTGGGCGCCTACTGGACCCGCATCGCGAGCAGCGGCTGGTACAGCGACGCCGTGCTGCTGGCCACGCGCTACAAGGCCGACGCACGCTCCACCCTGGGGCGCGGCGGCCGCCCGCATGGCACCAATGTGACCGCATCGCTCGAGGCCGGCTACCCGCTGGCGCTGAGCGACACCGTCACGCTGCAGCCGCAGGTGCAGCTGATCTGGCAGCGCAACTCGCTCGACGACTTCGACGACGGCCTCTCGACCGTGCGCTTCCAGCGCGACAACGCCATCACCGGCCGGCTGGGCGCACGGCTCGAAGGCCGCTTCGAGGCGGGTGGCGGTGTCTGGAAGCCCTACCTGAAGCTCAACCTGTGGCACACCTTCAGCGGCAGCAACGCCCTCTACTTCGGGCCGAGCGACCGGGTCGCCAACCGCCGCAACGCGAGCGCACTCGAAGTGGGCGGCGGCATCGTCGGGCAGGTGAACAAGACGCTGTCGGTCTACGGCGGCCTGGCCTACACCAGCGCCATCGGCATCACCGAGCAGACCGGCGTACAGGGCCAGCTGGGGCTGCGCATGCGCTGGTGACCCCGGGGCGCCGGGCGCCCGGACGGCTCGACTTTTGACCGTCCGTGCAAATTTGATGGCATGCGGTTTGCTTGATAAAGATCAACGGGTATCCACGGATAGCCAGTCTTTTTTGACCGTATGGATAATTTAGCCCATCATCCCGTCCGCCCGCCACGAGGTACACCCCGATGAATCACCCCCCCTTGCGCAGCCGCTTCTGGTCCGACCTGACCAGTGAAGAGTTCTCCCGCCTCGACCGCGAACGGCTGATCGCCGTGCTGCCGGTGGGGGCGACCGAACAGCACGGCCCCCATTTGCCGATGTCGACCGACACCGCCACCATCGACGGCATGGTGCGCGCCAGCCTGCCCTACCTGCCCGACGACCTGCCGGTGCTGTTCCTGCCCACCGTGCCCTACGGCAAGAGCAACGAGCACTCGCGCTACCCGGGCACGCTCACGGTGTCGGCCAACACCCTGATCTCGCTGTGGAAGGACGTCGGCGCCTGCGTGGCCAAGGCCGGCGTGCGCAAGCTGGTGCTCTACAACAGCCACGGCGGCCAGATGAGCGTCATGGACATCGTGGCGCGCGACCTGCGCGAAGAGCACGACATGATGGTCGTGGCCGCCAACTGGTACACCCTGGGCCTGCCCGAGGGCCTGTTCACCGCGCACGAAGGCAAGCACGGCATCCACGCCGGCGACCTCGAGAGCTCGGTGATGCTGCACCTCACGCCCGATTACGTGCGCAAGGATCAGTTCCAGAACTTCGGCTCCATGACCGAACAGCTGGCCGCCGAGAACAAGTTCCTGTCGATCACGCCCAGCGGCAAGCTCGGCTGGCAGATGCACGACATCAACCCGGCCGGCGCCGCCGGCGACGCCACCCGCGCCAGCGCCGAGAAGGGCGCCGCGGTGCTCGACCACGTGGGCCAACGCTTCGTCGAGCTGCTGCACGAGATCGACCGCTTCCCGCTCTCGCGCCTGGCCAACGTTCCGGCCTGGCGCTGACGCCAAGGAGTCCCATGGAAAGCACCACGCCATCCACGCCGCCCCTGGTCCGCCTGCGCAACGTCGGCAAGCGTTTTGCCAACGGCACGCTCGCCCTGCAGGGCATGACGCTCGACATCGGCGAGCACGACTTCGTCAGCTTCCTGGGCCCCTCGGGCTGCGGCAAGAGCACCGCGCTGCGGCTGATCGCCGGGCTCACGCGCATCAGCTCGGGCGACATGCAATGGTCGGGCGCCAACACCGGCAGCGCCAAGGACAGCAAGAGCGACCGCGACCTGGGCTTCGTGTTCCAGGAGCCCACGCTCATGCCCTGGACCAAGGTGTTCGACAACGTCTGGCTGCCACTCAAGCTCGCGGGCATGAGCCGCGACGAAGCCGCGCCGGTGGTGCAGCACGTGCTGGAACTGGTCGGCCTCTCGCGCTTTGCCGACGTGTACCCGCGCGAGCTCTCGGGCGGCATGAAGATGCGCGTGTCGATCGCGCGCGCGCTGGTCACGCACCCGCGCCTGCTGCTCATGGACGAGCCCTTTGCCGCGCTCGACGAAATGACGCGCATCAAGCTCAACAACGACCTCCTGGCCATCTGGCGCGAGCACCGCTTCTCGATCGTGTTCGTCACGCACAGCGTGTACGAATCGGTCTACCTGTCGAACCGCATCGTCGTGATGGCGGCGCGCCCGGGCCGCGTGATCGACGAGATCGCCATCGACGAGCCCTACCCGCGCGGTGAAGCCTTCCGCACCTCCAGCCGCTACAACGCGCACTGCACGGCTGTTTCGCAATCTCTGCACGGAGCGCTCCATGGCCTCGACATCGACCATTGAAACCGTGATGCCCCTCGACACCACCAACGAAGCCACGCCGTCCGCCGAGACGCTGCGCGCGCACGAAGACAAGCTGCGCCGGCGCGAGGCCACGCTGCGCATCGTCGTGCCGGTCGTCATCGTCGCGGCGCTGCTGCTGGTGTGGGAATGGATGGTGCGTGCCAACGACATCCCGCACTACATCCTGCCGGCGCCCTCGCTGATCCTGCGCACGCTGTTCGACAACTGGGGCTCGCTCTCGGGCGCGCTGTGGTTCACGGTGAAGCTCACGCTGCTGGCGCTGGGCGCCGCCATCGTCGGCGGCGTGCTGCTGGCGATTGCCTTCGCGCTGTTCAAGTGGGTGGAGATCGGCCTGTTCCCGATCGCCGTGATCCTGCAGGTGACGCCGATCATCGCGATCGCGCCGCTGATCCTGATCTACGTGTCGAGCACCACCGCGGCGCTGCTGCTGTGCGCATGGATCGTGGCCTTCTTCCCCATCCTGTCGAACACCGTCATCGGCCTGAAGAGCGCCGACAGCAACCTGCGCGACCTGTTCCAGCTGTACAAGGCCTCGCCCTGGCAGACCTTCCGCTATCTGCTGGCGCCCAGCGCGCTGCCGTACTTCATGGCGGGCCTGAAGATCGCCGGCGGCCTGAGCCTGATCGGCGCGGTGGTGGCCGAGTTCACGGCCGGTACGGCGGGCAAGGAAACGGGGCTGGCCTCGCGCATCCTCGAATCGAGCTTCCGCACCGAGATCCCGATGATGTTCGCGGCGCTGCTGCTGGTGTCGCTGCTGGGCATCGTGATCTTCATCGTGTTCGCCGCCCTGTCGCGCCTCGTGCTCGGCCACTGGCATGAAAGCGAAATGCGCCGTGAACGCTAGAACCCCGCTGTCCACCGTCGACTGGGATGCCGTGCGCGAGGACCTGCGCGGCCTGAACGTGATCGCCACGCCCAGCCAGCGCAAGCAGCTGTCGAAGGACTTCTACTGGTACAGCCCCATCCTCACGGCGCAGCTCGCGGGCTGCGTGGCCGACCTCGTGGTCAAGGTCAGCACCGAGGACGACGTGCGCCAGGCCGCGGCCGTGGCCGCCAAGTGGAAGCTGCCGCTCACCGTGCGCGCCGGCGGCACCGGCAACTACGGCCAGTGCGTGCCGCTTGAAGGCGGGCTCGTGCTCGACGTGACGCAGATGTGCCGCGTGCTCGACCTGGCCGACGGCCGCATCCGCGTCGAGGCCGGTGCGCGCATGCACGACATCGACCTGGCCGCGCGCGAGACCGGGCAGGCGCTGCGCATGTGGCCCTCGACCTGGCACGTGGCCAGCATCGGTGGCTTCATCGCGGGCGGCTTCGGCGGCATCGGCTCGTTTCGCCACGGCATCCTGCGCGACCCCGGCAACCTGCTGCGCGCGCGCGTGATGACGGTGGAGCGCGAGCCGCGCGTCATCGAGCTGGTGGGCGACGAGATCCAGCAGGTGCACCACGCCTACGGCACCAACGGCGTGATCCTCGACGTGGAAGTGGCGCTGAGCCCGGCGGTCGACTGGGTGCACTGCACGGCGCTGTTCGACACCTACCGCGGCGCGCTCGACTTCGGCATTGCCGCGCAGGCGCCCTCGCTGGACATCTTCCTGCTGTCGACCGTGGAGGCGCGCTTCTCGCCCTACTACACGGCCATGGGCGATCGCTTTCCGCCCGACCGGCACGCGGTGTTCACCATGGTCTCGCCCGACTCCATGGCCGAGTTCCGCGCGCTCGCGGCGGCGCACGGCGGCACCCTGTCGGTGGCCGGCACCGAGGCCGAATTGCAGGCCGAAGGCCTGCCACCGGCCTACGAGTGCGCCTTCAACCACACGACGCTGCAGGCGCTGAAGGCCGACCGCAGCTGGACCTACCTGCAGGTGGCCTACGCCCAGCCCTTCGACCCGGCCGTGGTCGAGCGCCACATGCAGATCTTCGGCGACGACGTGCTGCAGCACCAGGACTTCGCGCGCGCCAACGGCGAGTGCGGCACCTTCGGCATCCTGCTCGTGCGCTGGAAGGGCGAGGCCCACCAGTACGAGGTGATGCGCGAGATCGAGTCGCAGGGCGGCGCGCAGATCTTCAACCCGCACGTCTTCACCATCGAGGACGGCGGCATGAAGACCATCGACACGCAGCAGATCGAGTTCAAGAAGCGCAGCGACCCGATGGGCCTGATGAACCCCGGCAAGACGCGCGGCTGGACGCCCGACATGGCCGTCGAGCGCTGAAAATACCGAGCCTTCGCATTCCGTCCCCACCCCAACCTCCACAGGAGTCCGTCCCCATGCGCATCCCCGCTTTCTCTCTTCGGCCGCTGGCCTTCGGCCTGGCCCTCGCAGGCGCCGCCCTCGCCGCACAGGCCCAGGACAAAGTGGTGTTCGCCACCAACTGGAAGGCGCAGGCCGGCCACGGCGGCTTCTACCAGGCGCTGGTGGACGGCACCTACAAGAAGTACGGCCTGGACGTGGAAATCATGCAGGGCGGCCCGATGGTCAACAACCGGCCCATGCTGCCGGCCGGCAAGGTCGACTTCCTCATGACCGGCAACCTGCTGCAGTCCTTCGACAACGTGAAGAACGGCGTGCCCACCGTGGTGGTCGCCGCCATCTTCCAGAAAGACCCGCAGGCCATGTTCGCCCACCCGGGCCAGGGCTACGACACCTTCAAGGACATGACCAAGGCGCCCGTGGCCTTCATCGGCAAGGACGGCCAGTTCAGCTTCTGGCAATGGATGAAGTCGGAGCACGGCTTCAAGGACGCGCAGCTCAAGCCCTACACCTTCAACGTGGGCCCGTTCCTGGCCGACAAGAAATCCATTCAACAGGGCTACGCCATCTCGGAGCCGCTGTCGATCAAGGCGCAGGCCGGCTTCGACCCGGTGGTGCACCTGCTGGCCGACCACGGCTTCTCGACCTACGCCACCACCATCGAGACCCGCGCCGACCTCATCAAGACCAAGCCCGAGACGGTGCGCAAGTTCATCGAGGCCTCGATCGTCGGCTGGAACAACTACCTCTACGGCGACAACAAGGCCGCCAACGAGCTCATCGCCAAGACCAACCCCGACGCCACGCCGGCCGCGCTGCAGGGCTCCATCGACCTCATCAAGAAGATGGGCATCATCGACAGCGGCGACTCGCTCACCAAGGGCATCGGCGCCATGGACGAAGCCCGCGTGAAGGACTTCTACGACAAGATGGTCAAGGCCGGCCTGTACAAGCCGGGCGAGATCGACCTGTCGAAGGTCGCGACCACGCAGTTCGTCAACAAGGGCGTCGGTGTCGACATCCGCAAGAAGCTCACCGGCAAGTAATTCGCTTCGTTTTTTCCCGTGGGTCGCGCGGGGCTTGCGCCGGGGTCAGATGCCGGCGCCTGGGTTGCCATAAGGCACGCGCGGCCTTTTATCCCTGGGCTCTGACCCCGTCTCGCCGAACAGGCGAACCGGCCCGAACCATGAAAACGCTCGTCGTCCATTGCCATCCGAACCCTGACAGCTTCAACCACGCGCTGTACCGCACCGCCCTCGAGGCCCTCACGCCGCGACACCCCGTCAAGGCCATCGACCTGTACGCCGAGGGCTTCGACCCGACGCTGACACGCGAAGAGCGCATCGCCTACCTCGACAA
This sequence comes from Variovorax sp. GW822-FHT04E09, assembly GCF_058800845.1. Lineage (NCBI taxonomy): Bacteria > Pseudomonadati > Pseudomonadota > Betaproteobacteria > Burkholderiales > Comamonadaceae > Variovorax > Variovorax sp. GW822-FHT04E09. The sequence continues at coordinate 298,673 of NZ_JBXAMR010000006.1, read as the reverse complement.
CCCCGAACTGATCCGCGAACGCGTGAAACCCCACGTCGAAGCGCTGCTGTGGGCCGAGCACCTCGTGTTCGTCTACCCCACCTGGTTCCATGGACCACCGTCCATGCTCAAGGGCTGGCTCGAGCGCGTGTGGCTGCCGGGCGTGGCCTTCCTGCCCGCGGAGCGCAAGGGGCAGCTCGCGAAGTCGGGCATGCGGCACATCCGCCGGCTGACGGTGGTGACCACCGGCGGCTCGCCGCGCTGGTTCGTGATGGCCATCGGCGATCCGGGGCGGCGGCTGTTCACGCGCGCGCTGCGGGCGCTGTTCGCGTGGCGCTGCAAGGTGACGTGGCTGCAGCTGCACGACATGAACGCCGTCACCGACCGCGACCGCACCCATTTCATCGCGCGCGTGGCGCGCACGCTGCACAACATCCAGTAGACAAGCAGGGAGACACACACCATGAGCCTCGAACGCACGCTGACCGTCCGTGTCGAACGCATCTCGCGCCAGACGCCGGAAATCCTGGCCTTCGAGCTGACGCACCCGTGGGGCCGCGCACTGCCCGGCTACGAGGCCGGCGCGCACATCGACGTGCACATGCCCGGCGGCTTCTCGCGCCAGTACTCGCTGGCGCGTGCGCCCTCGGGCAGCGGCGGCTACGTGATCGGCGTGAAGCGCGAGCACGCGAGCCGCGGCGGCTCGGCCTCGATGCACGAGCGCGTGCGCGAGGGCGACCTGATCGCGATCAGCGCACCGCGCAACACCTTCCCGCTGCGCGCCGAAGCCCGCCGCCACCTGCTGCTGGCCGGCGGCATCGGCATGACGCCGCTGCTGGCCATGGCGCAGGCGCTGGCCGCGCGCGGTGCCGACTTCACGCTGTGCGTGTTTGCGCGCAGCGAGGAGCACCTGGCCTTCGCCGAGGCGCTGCACGCGCCCGCGCTGGCGCCGCACCTGAAGCTGCACCTGGACCAGGGCGATGCGACGCAACGCATCGACCTGCGCGCCCTGCTGGCCGAGCGCACGCCCGACACGCACCTGTACGTGTGCGGCCCCGGCGGCTTCATGCAGGCGGTGCGCGAGGCCGCCGCGCACTGGCCCGAGGACGCGCTGCACACCGAATACTTCGCCGCGCCCACCGGCACGGCCGCCGCCACCACCACGGGCCTGCCCTTCACGCTGAAGCTGGCGCGGCGCGGCATCGAGGTGCCGGTGGCGGCCGACCAGACCGCGGTCGATGCGCTGCACGAAGTGGGTATCGACATTCCCGTGTCGTGCCAGCAGGGCCTGTGCGGCACCTGCGTGGTCGAGGGCGACGGCGAAGGCGCCGAGCACCGCGACTTCTGCCTCACGGGCACCGAGCGGCGCACCAAGGTGGCGCTGTGCTGCTCGCGCGCCAAGGGCCCCGACCTGGTGCTGCAGCTGTGAGCGTGACGGACACCGACAGCGAAGCCCCCGCCACGCGCGGGCGTTCGCGCAAGTACACGCAGGTGCTGGGCCTCATCAACCAGGCCGCCATCGAGGTGTTCGCCAGCGAGGGCCTGGCCGGCGCCTCGACGCAGGCCATCGCCGACAAGGCGGGCCTGTCGAAGGCGCAGCTGCACTACTACATCGAGAGCAAGGAGGCGCTGTACCGCCAGGTATTGCAGGACATCCTGACCGACTGGATCGTGGTGTTCGGCTTCAGCGACGAAGCCTTCGGCCCGCGCAAGGTGCTGGGCGACCTCATTCAGCGCAAGATGATGTTCTCGTTCGAGCATCCGCTGCGTTCGCGCATCTTCACCGCCGAGATGATGCGCGGCGCGCCCGTCATCAACAGCATGATGGACACCAGCAAGCAGCGCACCGACCAGGCCGCCGCCGTGATCCAGAACTGGATGAACCAGGGCCTGATGGACACCGCCGACCCGATGCTGGTGCTGTTCCACATCTGGGCCGTGACGCAGTTCTACGCCGACCACGCCACGCAGGCCGCCTACTACCGCAACACGGCGCAGCAGGGCGAGGACAAGGACCGCCGCTACCTGATCGAGCAGGTGACGGAGTTTCTTTTGAAAGGCGCGGGCGTCAAGTAGCCGCGCGCTGCGGCAGGTACATGGTGGCTTCCACCTCGACGAGCACCTCGTCGCCCGGCAGGAAGCGCGACACCTCGACCACCGTGCTCACCGGCGGCTCGCCCGGATAGAACAGGCCGCGCACGCGGTTGTAGAAGGCGTAGTGCGGCAGGTGGCGGAAGTACTGCACCAGCTTCACCACGTCTTCCATGGTGCCGCCGTGCTCGGCGGCGATCTGGCGGATGCGCTCCAGCACGAACCAGCTCTGCGCCACGATGGGCGCCTCGAAGATGTCGACCGACATCTGGCCCGTGGCATAGCCCACGCCCTGCAGCGCGGTGCGGGCTTCTTCCGGGATGGCGTCGTAGCCGGCCACCGCGCGGCGCGTGGCCGGGTCGACGGCGACCACGCCGCTCATGAAGACGAAATCGCCGACGCGCTTGGCGGCGGCATAGTTGGCCATCGGCTTGCCCATGCTCATGGTGTTGTCGGCTCCAGAAGTTGACCCGCGCGGTAGACGCTGCGCAGGCGGCCGCGCGGGCCGATGAGTTCGTGTTCGTCGGTGGCGGCCAGCACCACCAGGTCGGCCGGGCAGCCCGGCGCGATGCGGCCGTCCCATGCGAGGCCCAGCGCTTTCGCGGGGTTCACGGTGATGGTGTCGAGCCAGTCGGCGGCGGGCGCCAGGTGCGCCATCTGCACGCCCAGGCCGAAGGTCTCGAGCAGGTCGTAGCTGCCGTAAGGATAGAAGGCGTCCTGCACGTTGTCGGTGGCCAGGCTGGCGCGCAGGCCGTGCGCCGCGGCCTCGCGGATGCGCGTGATGCCGCGCGCCACGGGCGTGCGGTCCCACGCGCCCTGCAGGTAGAGGTTGGTGGTCGGCAGCGCGACCAGGTGCAGCCCGGCGCCGGCGCACAGCGTGAGCGTTTCGGCCGCCACCGCGTCGTCCTGCACCGAGAGCGAGCAGGCGTGGCCGCAGACCACGCGGCCCTTGAAGTCGCGCGCGCGCACCAGCTGCGCGATGCTGCGCAGGCCGCTGGCGTCGGTGTCCAGGCCTTCGTCGACGTGGAAGTCCAGCCCCAGCCCGTGCTGCTGCGCGAGGTCGAACACGCGGCCCAGCTTGGCGAAGAGGCCGTCGTTGCGGTAGATGAACGCGCCCAGCGAACCGCCCGCGCGCTTCACGTCGCGCGCGATGCGCTCGCCGGCGGCAAGGTCGGCGAACACGTCGAGCGGCACGAGCGCGACGAACTGCAGCTCGATGCGGCCGGCCCACTCTTCGCGCAGCGCCTCGAACACGGCCAGCGCGGCCGGCGGCTCGGGCTCGACCCAGTCGAGGTGCGTGCGCAGCGCGCGCGTGCCGGTGCGCCAGGCCTCGTGCAGCGCGCGCTCCATGCGCAGGCGCAGCGAGGCGCCGGTCCAGCTCGCGCGGTGGCGGCCCATGCGTTCGATGGCGGTGAACAGGTCGCCCTGCGCGGCGCCGACGTCCTGCACGGTGAAGTTCTTGTCGATGTGCGCGTGCGCCTCGACGAGCGCGCTCAGCAGCGTGCCGCGCGCCTGCGTCTGCGAGGCGCTGGGTTCGATGGCCGCGACCTTGTCGCCGTCGATCGTGACGTCGAAGACCTGCGCATCGCCCGCCGCTGCGAAGCCCCGCAGCGGCGCCGGAATGCGCAGCGCTTCGAGCCGCGTCGTCGTCATGCGCGCTGGCGCCAGTCGCGCAGCCAGCCCAGGCCGGCCGAGGTGCCGCCGGGTTCCATGCCGCGGCGCGGGCGGTACTCGCAACCGACCCAGCCCTGCCAGCCACACTGCGCCGACACCTCGTCGATCACGCCGAAGAGGTAGTCGTAGTTCTGCTCGCCCACATCGGGCTCGTGGCGCTCGGGCACGCCCGCGATCTGCAGGTGGCCGACACGGCCGGTCGGCAGGTACTGGCGCAGCTTCATCGCCACGTCGCCTTCGACGATCTGGCAGTGGTACAGGTCCATCTGCACCTTGAGGTTGGTGGCGCCCACGGTCTCGACGATCTGGTGTGCGTGGTCCTGCCGGTTGAGAAAGAAGCGCGGAATGTCGCGCGTGTTGATCGGCTCGATCAGCACGTCACGCCCGGCCTTCGCGGCCTCGGCCGCGGCCCAGCGCAGGTTCTCGACATAGACGGCCTCTGCCGCCTCGCGCGCGAGGCCTTCGGGCACCAGGCCGGCCATGACGTGGATGCGCGGGCAGTCGAGTGCCACGGCGTAGTCGATGGCCTTGGCAATGCCTTCGCGAAACTCGCCCTCGCGCCCCGGCAGGCAGGCCAGGCCGCGTTCGCCGCCGGCCCAGTCGCCGGGCGGGCCGTTGAACAACACCTGCTGCAGGCCGTTGTGCTTCAGGCGCGCGACGATCTCTTCCTTGCTGAAGTCGTAGGGAAAGAGGTATTCGACGGCCTGGAAGCCGTCTTTCGCGGCGGCGTCGAAGCGGTCGAGAAAAGCGAGCTCCGGATAGAGCATCGAGAGGTTGGCGGCGAATTGGGGCATGGGGTGTTTGTACTACCAGCGCGCACCGAAAGTGCGGCGCAGTTCATCGATCTGGTCGGGGGTGAGCGGTGCGGGCCGGGTGGCCTGCGTGAGCACCTGCAGGCGGGCGGTTTCTTCGAGCTCTTCGAGCACGGCCATGGCCGCGGCCGGCGTCTCGTGCCAGACATTGGGGCCCAGGCGCGCGAGCATCGCCGCGCGGATCGGCGTGCCGGCCGCGCCGTAGCGCGCGATGGTTTGCGCCACCTGCTCGGCCGCCTCGGGTGCGCCGGGGCGGTGGTACGGGATGACCGGCACATGGCCGACCTTCATCACGAAGTAGGGCGTGAGCGCGGGCAGCAGTTCGGCCTGCGGGTTGCCCAGGGTCAGGGCGACGCAGTGCGTGCTGTGCGTGTGGATCACGCAGGCCGTGCCCGCATCGAAGCCGCGCGCGGCGGCGTAGATGCGCGTGTGCAGCGCGATGGTCTTGCTGGCGCGGTCGCCGCCGGTCTGCACGCCCTGCGCATCGAGCCGTGCGAGCCGCGCGGGGTCGAGAAAGCCCAGGCAGGCGTCGGTCGGCGTGATGAGAAAGCCGTCGTCCAGCCGCACGCTGATGTTGCCGGCCGTGGCATGCACGTAGCCGCGCTCGAACAGGCTGCGGCCGACGCGGCAGATTTCGTCGCGGGCTTCGTTCTCGGTCATGCGAGCACTGTAAAAGCTTTGGTGAAGAAATCGTCGCTGCCGAAGTTGCCCGACTTCAGCGTGATGTGCAGCCCGGCTTCGGGCGCGGCGTCGCAGCGCGCATGGCACCACGGCACGCCGGGATCGATCTGCGGGCCGATCTGCATCTGCGCGATGCCCAGCGCCTGCACGCAGGCACCCGAGGTTTCGCCGCCGGCCACCACCAGCTGGTGCACACCGCGCTCGACCAGGCCGCGCGCAATGGCGGCGATGGTGCGCTCGACCATGGCGCCGGCTTCTTCCACGCCGAGCCGCCCCTGCACCGACTTCACGGCGCCGGCTTCGGCGGTCGAGTAGACGAGCACGGGGCCCTGGTCGATCAGCGGTGCGGCCCAGGCCAGCACTTCGGCCGTCACGTCCACGCCCGCCGCGATGCGCAGCGGGTCGATGGCCATCGCCGCGCCGCCGCGCTGGATGAAGTCGAGCACCTGCCGGTTGGTGGCCAGCGAGCAGCTGCCCGACACCACCGCGGTCTTGCCGCCGGCCTTCGGCAACGCGCTGGCCTGCGACGACGGTGCGAGGCCGAAGTTGGCCGGCAGGCCGATGGCCACGCCCGAGCCCGCCGTGAGCAGCGGCAGCTTCGCGAGGGCCGGGCCCATGCGCAGCAGGTCGTCGTTCGAGACCGCATCGACGATGGCGATCGACACGCCCTCGGCCTTCAGCTGCGCGATGCGTGCGTCGATGGCGTCCGCGCCGCGTGCGACCACCGCGTGGTCGATCAGGCCCACCTTGCGCGTGCACTGCGCCTGCAGCACGCGCACGAGGTTCGGGTCGGTCATCGGCGTGAGCGGATGGTTCTGCATGCCGCTCTCGTTGAGCAGCACGTCGCCCGCGAACAGGTAGCCCTTGAAGACGGTGCGCTTGTTGTCGGGGAAGGCGGGCGTGGCGATGGTGAAGTCGCAGCCCAGCGCGTCCATCAGCGCCTCGGTCACGGGGCCGATGTTGCCCCTGACCTCGCCGGTGAAGGTGCTGTCGAAGGTGGAGCAGTACTTGAAGTAGATCTGCTGCGCGCCCTGCGCCTGCAGCCAGCGCAACGCATCGAGCGATTGCGCGATGGCCTCGGCCGGCGCGATGGTGCGCGACTTGAGCGCGACCACGACCGCATCCACGTCGGCATCGAGCGGGCCTTCGGGCACGCCGATGGTCTGCACCACGCGCATGCCGGCGCGCACGAGGTTGTTGGCCAGGTCGGTGGCGCCGGTGAAGTCGTCGGCGATGCAGCCGAGCACGAGCTTCGCCATCGCTCAGCCCTTCAGCGCCAGCGTGACCGCCTGCGCGTTCTCGCGCACGTAGTCGCGCAGGATGGCGTCGAAGCTGGCGTCGGCCTTCAGGCCCAGCGCCTCGGCGCGCGCGGCGTGGATGCGGCTGGGCCAGCTGGTGACGATCTTCGCGATGGCGGCGTCGGGCTCCCAGTCGATGAGGGCGGTGGCCTCGGTGCCGGCGATGCGCTCGAGCGCCTGCGCCATTTCGCGCACGGTGGTGGTCAGCGCGGGCAGGTTGACGGCGGTGCGCGCGCCCCATTCGGCGGCGCTGGCGGTGGCCGCGCGCACGATGCCGGCGACGGTGTTGCCGGGCGAGGCCAGCGCGACCGGCGTCTCGGGCGCCACGGGGCAGCGTGCGCGCACGCCGGCCAGCGGCTCGCGCAGCATGCCGCTCAGGAAGCTGGAGGCAGCGCCGTTCGGACGGCCCGGGCGCACCGACACCGTCATGAGCCGCACGTTGCGGCCCTGCACGAAGCCCTTGCGCGTGTAGTCGGCCACCAGCTGCTCGCCGATGAACTTCTGGATGCCGTAGCTGTTCTGCGGCGTGGGCAGCGTGGTGTCTTCGATCACCGCGGGCAGGCGCTGCTCGGGCGAATCGCCGAACACGGCGACGGAGCTGGAGAACACGAACACGGGCGCATGGCCCGCGCTGCGGCAGGCGTCGAGCAGGGCGCGCGTGGTGTCCAGGTTGCTGCGCATGCCGAGGTCGAAGTCGGCCTCGCACTCGCCGCTCACGGCGGCGGCGAGGTGGAACACGGCGTCGGTGTCGGCCAGCGGCAATGCGCCGTTGGCAGCCTGTTCGTACAGGTCGCCCTGCACGAACTGGATGCGCGCGTCGGCCGCGAGGTCGGCGGGCGGCGGCACGCGGTCGGCGAGCGTGATGCGTGCGATGTCCTGGGGCTGGCCGCCGGCCAGTGCGAGCGGGCCGCCGGCGAGCAGGGTGCGGGCGAGGCGGGCGCCGAGGAAGCCGCAGCCGCCGGTGATGAGAACGTTCATGGTGTGTGTCTTTCCTGGGTCGGTGGAGCGCTCGCGCTCGATGTTATTTTTTCGATTCTTTCGCAACGGGCAGCTCGATGCCCGGGAAGATCTTGATGACCGCGCTGTCATCTTCGCGCGCGAAGCCGGCCGTGGAGGCCTGCATGAACATCTGGTGCGCGGTGGACGACAGCGGCAGCGGAAACTTGCTGGCGCGCGCCACGTCGAGCACCAGGCCCAGGTCCTTCACGAAGATGTCGACGGCCGACAGCGGCGTGTAGTCGCCCGCCAGCACGTGGGCCATGCGGTTCTCGAACATCCAGCTGTTGCCGGCGCTGTGGGTGATGACCTCGTACAGCGCGTCGGGGTTCACGCCTTCGCGCAGGCCCAGTGCCATGGCTTCGGCCGCGGCGGCGATGTGCACGCCGGCCAGCAGCTGGTTGATGACCTTCACCTTGCTGCCCGCGCCGGCCGAATCGCCCAGGCGGTAGACCTTGGCGGCCATCGCGTCGAGCATGGCGCCGGCCTTCTCGTAGGCGGCGGGCGTGCCGGCGGTCATCATCGTCATCTGGCCGCTCGCGGCCTTGGCGGCGCCACCGGAAATGGGCGCGTCGAGGTACAGGATGCCCTGCTGCGCGAGGCGCGCCTCGAGCGCCACCGACCAGTTCGGGTCGACGGTGGAGCACATCACGAACAGGCTGCCGGGCTTCATCGATGCCGCGCAGCCGGGCGTGGTGCCGTCGCCGAACAGCACCGACTCGGTCTGCGCCGCGTTGACGACCACGCTGACCACGATGTCACATTGCGCGCCGAGCGCGGCCAGCGTGTCGCAGGCGGTGCCGCCTTCGCGCGCGAAGGCTTCGGCCACGCCGGGGCGCACGTCGAACACATGCGGCGCATGGCCCGCGCGGCGCAGCGATTGCGCCATGCCGCTGCCCATGGCGCCCAGGCCCACGAGGCCGACGACGGGGGTGGTGTTGGAAGAAGAAGTCATGTCGTGCGTCCTTCGATCAGCGGTTGACCAACTGCTTGGGCGTGAGCCACACGCCGATGGCACCGAGCACCAGCGCGCCGGCCAGCACGTACATGCCGATCTGCGTGCTGCCCGTGAGGTCCTTCAGGTAGCCGATGAGGTACGGGCTCACGAAGCCCGCGAGGTTGCCCACCGAGTTGATGACCGCGATGCCGGCGGCCGCCGCCGTGCCCGAGAGGAAGGCGGTGGGCAGCGACCAGAACAGCGGCGCGCAGGTGAGCACGCCGGCGGCCGCGAGCGACAGGAAGGTCAGCGACACGACCGTGTTCTGCGTGTACGAAGCGGCCACGGTGAAGCCCACCGCACCCATCATCGCGGGGATGATCAGGTGCCAGCGGCGCTCGCGGCGCGCGTCGGCGCTGCGGCCGAACAGGTTCATCGCGACGATCGCGCACAGGAACGGAATGGCGCTGAGCAGGCCGATGTTGAAGTTGCCCTGCACGCCCGTGGCCTTCACCAGCGTGGGCAGCCAGAAGGTCAGCGCGTACTGGCCCATCACGAAGGCGAAGTAGATGAGCGCCATCCACCACACGCGCGCGTCGCGGAACATCGCGCCCACCGAATGCGGGCCCTTGGCGCCGTGCGCCTGGTCGCGGTCGACCTCGCGCTGCAGCAGGTTCTTCTCTTCAGGCGAGAGCCAGCGTGCGTGCTTGATGCCGTTGTCCAGGTAGAACAGCACCATCACGCCCACCAGCACGGCGGGAATGGCTTCGATGATGAACATCCACTGCCAGCCGTGCATGGCCGACACGCCGTGGAAGGCGTCCATGATCCAGCCCGACAGCGGGTTGCCGAAGATGCCCGCCACGGGAATCGCCGACATGAACACCGCAATGATCCGCGCGCGCCGGTGCGACGGGTACCAGTGCGTCAGGTACAGGATCACGCCGGGGTAGAAGCCCGCCTCGGCCACGCCGAGCAGGAAGCGCAGGATGTAGAAGCTGGTCGGCGTTTCCACGAACACGAAACAGGCCGACAGCAGGCCCCAGGTGATCATGATCCGCGCGATCCACACGCGCGCGCCCACGCGATTGAGCAGCAAGTTGCTGGGCACTTCGAACAGGAAGTAGCCCAGGAAGAAGATGCCGGCGCCCAGGCCGAACACGGTTTCGCTGAAGCCGAGGTCCGCGCCCATCTGCAGCTTGGCGAAGCCGACGTTCACGCGGTCGAGGTACGCGACCACGTAGCACAGCATCAGGAAGGGCACGAGGCGCCAGAACACCTTGGCGTAGGCGCGTTTTTCGAGCGCGGCGTCGGGCGCGTCAGCCGCGAGGGGCGCGCCGGCCTGGAGGGTGGAAGTCATTGGGAGGGAGTCCGCTGGATGAAAAAACGGGGTCGTCCCGTCACCCTGCGGCGCGGTCGCCCCTTACTTGTCAGGTCATCATACAAATTTAAGACAAGCTCCCGGATACGGGATAACCCGCACATTTTGCCCTGCCGAAAAGTTGTGAGCGTGGGCTTACTTGCCCGCCGGCCAGCCTTCGACCAAGGGTCGGGCGAGCTGGGCGCCTTCCTGCTGCCAGAAGGCCGGGTCGGCCTGCTCGATGCGGCGGATGGCGTTGTCCATGTGGGCCTTGGCGGCTTCGCGCGCGGCCAGCGGGTCGCCGGCGTCGATGGCCTCGACGATGCGCGCGTGTTCCTGCGCCACCTCGCGCACGAAGTCGGCGCGGCGCGCCTCGTTGGCACGCGTGACGCGGGTGGCGCCATGCAGGAACTGCCGCAGGTACTGCAGCGTCCCGATGAGGAAGGGGTTGCGCGCGGCCTCGGCGATGGCGCGGTGAAAGCGCACGTCCTCGTCGGCCCCGTTGCCGCCCATCGACACCGCCGCGTGCAACGCATCGATGGCGTCGCGGATGCGCAGCATGTCCTCGGGCGTGCGGCGCTCGGCCGCGAGCGCGGCCACCTCGGCCTCGAGCGCGCGGCGCAGCTCGACCATCTGCACCACCGCTTCGCGCGACGCCACGTGCGGCATCTCGAAGCGAAGCGGCTCCACGCCCGCGGCGCGCACGTACACGCCGCTGCCCTGTCGCGAATCGACCAGCCCGAGCGACTTCAGCCGCGACACCGCCTCGCGCACCACCGTGCGGCTCACGCCGAACTGGGTGGCCAAGGCGGTCTCGGCGGGCAGCCGGTCGCCTTCCGACAGGCGCCCGCTGCGCACCTCGGCCACGAGCGCTTCCGCCACCTGGTCGGCCAGGCGGACGGCGGGAGCAAGGGACTGGAAGCGGGCGGTCATGGGCGCGGGAAGGCGGTGGGGCCTGCGACTCTAACGCAGGCACCGCACCGTCACGCCGCATGGCCGCGCTGGCGTCAGGCGCCGAGCGCGTGCCGCGCGGCCCGCGCGATGCTCGCCGCGTCCACGCCGAAGAAACCGCGCAGCGCGGCGCGCGTGTCGCTGCGACCGAAGCCGTCGGTGCCCAGCGTGAGGTAGCGGCGGCCTTCGGGCAGGAAGGCGCGCACGCTCTCGGGCAGGGCGCGCACGTAGTCGGTGGCGGCGACGATCGGGGCCTTGCTGCCTTTGCCGAGCTGCTGCGCGACGAAGGGCGTGCCGGCGTCCTTTTCGCCGGCCAGGGCGCGCTGCTCGCAGGCCTGGCCGTCGCGCGCGAGTTCGCTCCAGCTCGTGACGCTGAACACCTCGGCCGCGATGCCTTCGTCGGCCAGTTGCTGCGCGGCCTTGATGACCTCGGTGAGGATCGCGCCCGAGCCCAGCAGCGTGACGCTCTGCTTCGCCTTGCCCGATGCCGGTGCATACGTGCCGAAGCGGTAGCAGCCGCGCAGGATGTCGGCCTCGGCGCCGGCCGGCAGGTCGGGTTGCGCGTAGTTCTCGTTCATGAGCGTGACGTAATAGAACACGTCCTGCTGCTCGACCATCATCTCGCGGATGCCCGCGTCGACGATGACCGCCATCTCGCCCGCGAAGGCCGGGTCGTAGGCCTTGCAGTTGGGAATCGTCGCGGCCACGAGGTGGCTGCTGCCGTCCTGGTGCTGCAGGCCTTCGCCGCCGAGCGTGGTGCGCCCCGACGTGGCGCCCAGCAGGAAGCCGCGTGCGCGCTGGTCGGCGGCAGCCCAGATGGCGTCGCCCACGCGCTGGAAGCCGAACATCGAGTAGTAGATGTAGAACGGCAGCATCGCCAGGCCGTGCACGCTGTAGCTGGTGGCGGCGGCCGTCCAGCTCGCGATGGCGCCGGCCTCGCTGATGCCTTCTTCAAGAATTTGCCCGTCGGTGGCTTCGCGATAACTCAGCACCGAGCCGATGTCTTCCGGCGCATAGCGCTGGCCCACGCTCGAATAGATGCCCACCTGCTTGAACAGGTTGGCCATGCCGAAGGTGCGCGCCTCGTCGGCCACGATGGGCACGATGCGCGGGCCCAGGGCCTTGTCCTTCATGAGGTTGCCCAGCATGCGCACGAAGGCCATGGTGGTGCTCATCTCCTTGCCCGCGGCGGCCGTGGCGAACTGCGCGTAGGCCGCGATGTCGGGCTTGGGCACGACGTCGCAGGCGGTCTCGCGGCGCGGCATGGCGCCGCCGAGCGCTTCGCGGTGCTGGCGCAGGTAGCGCATCTCGGCGCTGTCTTCGGCCGGGCGGTAGAAGTCCATCGCGGTGGCCTGCGCGTCGGTGAGCGGCAGGTTGAAGCGGTCGCGGAACTCGATGAGGTCGACGTCGCCCATCTTCTTGTGCGAGTGCGTGGTCATCTTGCCCTGCGCGGCGCTGCCCATGCCGTAGCCCTTCTTCGTGTGGGCCAGGATGACGGTGGGCTGGCCCTTGTGGGCGGCAGCGGCGGCGTACGCGGCATGGATCTTCACGAGGTCGTGGCCGCCGCGCTTCAGGCGGTCGATCTGCTCGTCGGTCATGCCTTCGGCCAGCCGCGCGAGCTCGGGGTTCTGGCCGAAGAAGTTGTCGCGGTTGAAGCGGCCGTCCTTCGCGGCGAAGGTCTGCATCTGGCCGTCGACGGTTTCGGCGAACACGCGCGCGAGTGCGCCGCTCACGTCCTGCGCGAACAGGCCGTCCCAGTCGCTGCCCCACACGAGCTTGACGACGTTCCAGCCGGCGCCGGCAAAGAGCTTTTCGAGCTCGTCGATGATGCGGCCGTTGCCGCGCACCGGGCCGTCCAGGCGCTGCAGGTTGCAGTTGACGACCCACACGAGGTTGTCGAGCTTTTCGCGCGCGGCGAGCGTCAGGGCGCTCATCGATTCGGGCTCGTCCATCTCGCCGTCGCCGAACACGCCCCAGACCTTGCGGCCTTCGCAGTTCAAGAGGTTGCGGTGCGTGAGGTAGCGCATGAAGCGCGCGTGGTAGATCGAGCTGATCGGGCCGATGCCCATCGAGCCGGTGGGGAACTGCCAGAAGTCCGGCATCAGGTACGGGTGCGGGTAGCTGCACAGGCCGCGCGCGCCGCTGCCGTCGGTGAAGGCCGGGGCGGTGAGTTCCTGGCGGTAGTGGTTCAGGTCTTCTTCGCTCAGGCGGCCTTCGAGGTAGGCCCGCGCATACACGCCGGGCGCGCTGTGCGGCTGGAAGAACACGAGGTCGCCGCGGTGCGCCGGGCTGCGTGCGTGGAAGAAGTGGTTGAAGCCGGTTTCGAACAGATCGGCCGCGCTCGCGTAGCTGGCGATGTGGCCGCCGAGTTCGCCGTACGCCTGGTTGGCCTTGGCCACCATGGCGAGCGCGTTCCAGCGCATGAGCGAAGCGAGCTTTTCTTCCACCGCGAGGTCACCCGGGAACGGCGGCTGGTCGGCCGCGGCGATGGTGTTGACGTACGGCGTGGCCAGCTCGGGCTGCCAGCCGATGCGCTGCTGCCGCGCCAGGCGCGCCAGCTCGGCCAGCATCTGGCGCGCGCGCTGCGGACCTTGCGTCTGCGCCAGCGCCAGGAAGGCGTCGCGCCATTCGGCGGTCTCTTCAGGGTCGGGGTCGTGCGACGGCGGCGTGTCGAGCAACAGGGCGCGCATCTGGTCGGCGGAGATCGGGGCGTTCATGCCAGCACTTTAAGCCGCCTTGCGGAAAATTAGCTACCGGCACCTGCGACTTCATGGCTATTCGCAAGCATAAAATGCCGCGACCCAAGCGCTTCACGGAATTTCATGGAACTCGACGCCATCGACCTGCGCATTCTCGACGAGCTGCAACGCGACGGCGCCCTGTCGAACGTCGAACTGGCGCGCCGCGTGCACCTGTCGCCCTCGCCCTGCCTGGCGCGCGTGAAGGTGCTGGAGACCAGCGGCGTGATCGACCGCTATGTGGCACTGGCGAACGCCAAGGCGCTGGGCCTGGGGCTCAACGTGTTCATCTCGATCAGCCTGACGACGCAGAGCAAGCAGTCGCTGGCCGACTTCGAGCAGCGCATCGCCGAGCACGACGAGGTGATGGAGTGCTACCTGATGACCGGCGACAGCGACTACCTGATCCGCATCGCCGTGGCCGACATGGCGGCGCTGGAGCGCTTCATCATGGAGCAGCTCACGCCGATTCCGGGGATCGAGAAGATCCGCTCGAGCTTTGCGCTCAAGCAGGTGAGATACAAAACGGCGCTGCCGTTGCCAGCAGCGCCGTCCTGAAGCAAGCGCAAGCCGCCGCAGCGGCAGCCTCGCCTTACTTCGCCAGCTTGATCTGGATCGGGTCGGCCGTGAGGTAGCCGACGGCCGCGGCGTAGCGGTCCTTGTAGTTGGCGCGCACCAGCGGGTCGAGCGTGGCCTGCACCTTCGAGTGGATGCCGCCCCAGTCACCCGCGTGCTGGAAATTGCTCATGATGTAGGTCCAGCCGTTGATCTCGTCCACGGCATGCAGGCCGGTCGATTCGCCGCCCGCGGGGATCGACATGAGGCGCGAGAGCTTCTTGGTGTCGATGTTGTAGGCCCACAGGAAGTTGTTGACGTGGCTGCTGCTGTCCTCGCCGATGAACAGCGTGCGCAGCTTTTCCGAGAACTTGATGTTGTCGGGGTTGCCGATCTTGTCGGGGCTGGAGGTGTTGCCCAGCGCGTCGGGCGTGGGGAGGTCTTCGCCCACGATCAGCGCGCGGGTCTGCGTCGGCACCCAGTCGCTGTTGATGGACTTGCCGTCGGTGTCCTTCTGGCCGCCCGCAAGGTTGTGCGCCATCACGCCGCCGGCGCTGAGCTTCTTGGGCAGCGCGATGTTGTTGGCCGCCGACCAGCCCTTGCCGCCGCTGACCATCGAGTCCTGGATGTTCTGCAGCGCGGAGTAGGCCACCTTGTCCTTGATGTTGACGGTGGTGCCTTCCATCTTGGTGAAGGCCATGCTGGCGCCCTTCACGTTGGCGTAGCGGTGGGTTTCCAGGAAGGCCGCGGCCTTTTCCATGCCGGGCTTTACGCGGCCCCAGCTTTCCTTGCCGTCCAGGAACATGTGGGTGTACGTGGGGTCGGCGGGGTTGGTGGTGGTCACGTCCATGATGTCGGTGGCCTTGAGCGAACCGGCCAGTGCTTCGATCTCGGCGCTGGTGGCATGACCCAGGTTGATCCACGTCATCTTGGTGGTGGATGCGGCGGCAGGGTCGATCGAGTAGCCGGCCTCGTAGCGGGCCACGTAGAGCGTGCCGGCCGACAGGTCTTTTTCCTTGTCGGCGACGAACATGAAGAAGCCGCCGTTGGTGTAGTCGTCGCCCATGATGGCGGTGCGGTTGTCGGGCATGACCTGGATCAGCTCGTGCGAGATGCGGCCCATGCAGTAGTGCTTCTTCACGCTGCCGGTGCCGTCGGGGTTCACGGTGACCTCGGGCAGGTGGCCGTAGTGGTACGGGTTGGCCTTGGTCTCGTCGCCGAACACGTTCTTGCTGTAGGCCTTGAACATGTCGGTGCCGGCGGCGGTGGTCGCGTCGGGCTCGTACTCTTCGCTGGACAGGTGGGTGTTCCACGGCGACAGGCTGGCGCCGCAGGTGATCCACAGGCCGTGGGCGCTCGACATGTCGACGTTGTGGTACTTGACCAGGCTCAGCTTGCCGGTGGTCTGGTCCTGGTCGAGCGTGAGCACCGCGATGGGCGAAGGCAGCGTGCCGTAGGTGTTGTCGCCCTTCAGGTTGCGACTGGTGTATTCGAACTGCACAACGGCGAACACCGCCTTGCCCTTGACGCCGGGCACGTTGGCGTTGGGCAGCGAGATCAGCGAGGTGCCGTCCGGGCTGTCCGAGAAGAACTGGCGCTCCTTGCCCGCCACCGAGGCGTCGATGATCGGCTGGTTCTTGATGTCGACGTAGCCGCCCGCGAGGATCTTGCCGCCCTTGCCGTCCGGCACCATGTCGCCGGTCAGGAAGAAGGGCTGGTAGGCCAGGCGGTATTCGGTAGAGCTGCCGTTGTCGAACGACACCTTGAGCGTGGAGCCGACCGTGTTCGTGGCCATGGCGGCCGGGTCGGCCAGCGTGGGCGCGGCCATGCCGTTGAATTCGGCCGACACGAACTGCGCAGCCGGTGCGGGTGCCGGCGCGGGGGCCGGCGGCGGCACCACGAAGGGCGGGAAGGCCTGGCCACCGCCGCCGCCACCGCCGCAGGCGGTGAGGAAGGCGACGCCGCCCAGCGGGAGCATCGGGGCGGCGCCCAGCAGTTTCAGGGCGTGACGGCGGGAGGCGCCGGGCGCCTTGGCTTGATCAGTCATTTGTTTTCCAGGGATCGTGGGTGGTTCGGCATGAGGCCGAAAGTCGACCTCTGTCAGGGCGCAGACCTTAAAAGGCGCCCATGACGAAGGCATGCATCGCGCATGACAGAACGATGACGACCGCCACGACCACACCCCGCCCACGCACCGGCCGGCGGCATGCAAAACGGCGCGGGATCACCGCGCCGTCGTGTCGTTCAAGAACGAGAAATGGCCCTCAGGGCGCCGGCAACTGCCTCGGCCACAACGCCCACAGCCGCAGCGGCTGGTTCACGCTCGCGGCCAGCCGTCCGGCCTCGGCGCCGGTGCCGGCGAAGTAGTCGGCGCGCACGGCGCCCAGGATGGCGCTGCCGGTGTCCTGCGCCACCACCAGCTTCTGCAGCTGCGCGGTCGGGCCGTTCGAGGCGAGCCACACCGGCGTGCCGTAGGGAATGCTCTCGCGGTCGACCGCGATGGAGCGCCCCGCCGTCAGCGGCACGCCCTGCGCGCCGCGCGGGCCGAAGGCGGCGTCGAGTTCGCTCATGGTCTCTTCGCGGAAGAACACGTAGCGCGGGTTGCTCCACAGCAGCTGCGACACGCGCTGCGGGTTCTGCGCCACCCAGGCCTTGGTGTCGTCGGGCCACTTGCCGACCTTGGCCACGCCCTGGCTCATCAACCACTGCTGCACGCTGCGGTACGGCTGCTCGTTGGTGGCCGCGTAGGCCACGCGCACGGTGTGCTGGTAGCCGTTGGCCTCGGTGATGCGCAAGCGGCCCGAGCCTTGGATGTGCAGCATCAGCGCGTCGATGGGGTCGGCCATCCAGGCGATCTCGCGACCGCGCAGCGCGGCCTGGGCCTCGGGCAGGGTCTCGATCTCCTGGCGCGTGAACCAGGGGCGCTTGGGCACGAGGCCGTCGGGCGCCTGGTACAGCGGCACGCTGAAGCCGGCCGAGGGCACGCGCGAGGCTTCGTACACGGGCTCGTAGTAGCTGGTGAGCTTGCCTTCGCTCTGCCCCGCGAGCGATTCGACGCGGTAGGGCTGCAGCCGGTCGGTCATCCAGCGGCGCTGCGCCTCGGGCGTGGCGATGGCGAGCTGGCGCACCTCGCGGCACAGCGGCGCGAAGGCGGCGTTGGGGCGTGCGCAGTTGGCCAGCAGCGCGATCCACGCCTCATGCAGCGGGTCTTCGCTGAAGCCCGGCAGTTCGGACCAGCCCACGGGCACCCAGCGGCTTTTCGGATGCGCGAGCGATCCGGTCAGCGGACCGAGGTCGCGCGGCGGGGTGACGGTGGGTCGGGTGGGGGTGTCGGGGGCGCGGGGGCCGAGGGAACAGCCGGCAAGCGTTGCTACGATCGCAAGCCCGACCAGCCACTGGAGTCCATTTCTCATGGGTTTGATTCTGCTTGAAGCCCTCGCCGCGGGACTCGTCCTGATCTTGATCATCTGGTGGACCATGTTTTCCGGGCGCAACAAGGGTGAATTGCATGACGACCCCGACGCCGAGCGTGAGGACACCGATCCGCCGCCCAAAGTGTGAATTGCTCGTGTAGCCACACGGCGCGGCCCACTGTCGGACAAGCACCCCATTGCTACAACTTTAGTAGCAATCATCGCAGCATTCACGGGCGATGGCGAAAGTTTTCTTATTTTCCGTAGGGCTTTGAGCACGTACCATCGCATACCCGCCGGGGGCTAAGCTGTGGCCCGCTTGATTCAACCTTGAAAGGGATCGCCATGAAAAAGTTCGTTCTTGCAACCACCGCAGCTGCCCTCGTCCTGTCCGGCTGTGCCGGCGGAATGACCGACACCCAGCGCAACACCGGCATCGGTGCCGGCATCGGCGCGCTCGGCGGCGCCGCCATCGGCTCGGCCACCGGCGGCAACCGCGGTGCCATCGGCACGGGCGCGGTGGTCGGTGCGGCGGCCGGCGCACTCGGCGGCTACCTGTGGTCGCAGCGCATGGAAAACCAGAAGCGCCAGATGGAAGCCGCCACCCAGGGCACCGGCGTGGCCGTGACGCAGACGGCCAACAACGAGCTCAAGCTCGCCATTCCGAGCGACGTGTCGTTCGACGTGGGCCGCTCCAACATCAAGTCGAACTTCGCGCCCGTGCTCGACCAGTTCGCCAACGGCCTGCGCAACAACCCGAACGCCGAGGTGCGCATCATCGGCCACACCGACAGCACCGGCTCCGACGCCATCAACAACCCGCTGTCGGTGGACCGCGCTGCCAGCACGCGCGACTACCTGGTGGCACGCGGCGTGAGCGCCGCGGCATTCCGCATCGAAGGCCGTGGCTCGCATGAGCCGGTGGCCGACAACAACAGCGACGCCGGCCGGGCACAGAACCGCCGCGTCGAGATCTACGTGGGCGAGCGCGCACAGCGCGGCTGATCGCCGTCCCACCGGGAAACCGGCCGCCCTATCGAACGGCCGGTTCCCGCTTCAGTTTTCATTGGTCCAAGCAGAGGGAAAATTCATGAGGAAGTTTGTTGTGTCTAGCGCGGCCCTGGCCGCTGTGTTGTTCATCGCGGGGTGCGCATCGTCGACCCCGCCGGCCGAAGCACCGGCCGCACAGCAGGCCGCACCGGCCAACAGCTGGACCGCCCGACTGGACGCGTTGAAGGCCGAGCTCGAAAGCTCCACCAAGGGCACCGGCGTGGTGATCTCGCAGACCGCCGACAACCAGCTTCACGTCGTGATTCCGAATGAACTCTCGTTCGACACGGGCCGCGCCAACGTCAAGCGCAACCTGGCGCAGGTGCTGGACAAGGTCGCCGAAGGCCTGAAGAGCGCCACCACCGCCAGCCTGCGCGTGGTCGGCCACACCGACAGCACGGGCAGCGAGGAAGGCAACGAGCGCCTCTCGGTGAGCCGCGCCGACAGCGTGCGCAACCACCTGGTGGGCCGCGGCGTGTCGACCACCGTGATCACCACCGACGGCCGCGGCTCGCGCGAGCCGCTGGCGGACAACGGCACGGCCGCCGGCCGCGCGCAGAACCGCCGCGTCGAAATCTTCGTCGCCGAGAAGATCTGAGCCCAGGTGCTGCGCGCACGTCGCGCGGCACCGTCAGGAAATCCCGCATGAGGGCACGGCACCGCCGGCCCTAACATCGCGCGGCCTGCACGCGGCGCGCGCACCGCGTGCCGGGCGGACACGAGAGGAAACTCCGATGAACGCCATCGCGCCGGCCCCATCGAGCGTCGCATCCCACGTCGCATCCCGTTTCGCCCCGGACATCATCGCCGCGGGCACCGGTGCGCAACCCCAGTACCTCGTGACCGGCGGCGACCAGCTGTTCGCCGCCCGCTGGCAGCAGGACGCGTGCTGGCTGCCCTTCCACGGCGCGGCGCATCACGTGCTGGTGCTGCACGAGAACGGCAGCACGGCGGTGCGCAAGTACGAACGCGGCAAGCTCGTCGCCTCGCGTTCGCGGCTGGGCAGCGTGAGCTTCATCCCCTGCGACGGCACCGAATGGGAAATCGGCGGGCGCTGCGGCGTGGTGCACCTGTACATCGGCCAGGCGCTGATCGCGCGCGTCGCCGCCGAGGAAGGCCTCGGGCCGGCGGTGGAGATCGACCCCTTCTTCGCGATCCGCGACCCGTGGCTGCAAGGCTTCTTCCAGATGCTGGTGAGCGAGGTGGAGCTGTACGGCAGCGTGCCCGCGAGCCCCGATTCGCTGCTGCTCTCGCAGAGCCAGCACCTGCTGGCCCATCACCTCGTGCGGCGCCACTGCGCACCGGGGCGCGGTGCGCTGCCGCGCACGGAGGGCGCGCGCCGGCAGCCGGTCCTGACGCCGCGGCAGCTGCGCCACGTGACCGAGCACATCGACGCGCACCTGGCCACGCCCCTGGGGCTGGCCGACCTGGCAGGGCTGGTGCACCTGTCGCAGGACCACTTCATCCGCAGCTTCAAGGCGGCCAGCGGCATGGCGCCCTACCAGTACCTGCTGCGCCGCCGCCTGGAAGGCGCCGCCGAACTGCTGCGCACCAGCGACCTGCCCGTCGAGGCCGTGGCCGCGCGCATGGGCTTTGGCAGCGCCGCGTACTTCTCGACGCGCTTCCGTGCATTCGTCGGCGTGGCGCCAAGCACCTACCGCCGCATGCGCTGAACGGCGCTGCAACTTGCGCAAAAGCGCGCCGCTTTCGACATCCCGTGCTTCGTTCGGGCCAACATGCCATGGCGTGGGAAGCTGCTCCTAGACTGGCTTGGCAGGCCGATTCCGGCCGCGTCACCCACGGAGACACCATGACCCTGACCGCCCTGAAAGCCACGCCGCCCGCCAGCGCCGCCCATGCGCGCATCACGCTGCCGTACCCGCATTTCCAGAAGCTCGAGAGCTATCCATGGAAGCCGTGGGTCATGCCCGGCGTGGCCTACAAGCTGCTGAGCATCAACCGGCGCAGCGGCGGCTTCACCTGCCTGCTGAAGGTCGATCCCGGCACCGAGGCGCCGGTCCATCACCACCTGGGCGCCATCGAGGTGATCGTGCTCGAAGGCGACATCTACTACGAGCGCAACGACATCGGCCGCCCAGGCGACTACATGCACGAGCCCGCCGGCGACATCCACCAGCCACGCTCCGACGGCGGTTGCGTGCTGTTCTGCGTGTTCGAGGGCGCGATTGCCGGGCTGGGCGAGGACGGCAACGTCGTCGGCATCGTCGACGGCCGCAGCATGCTGGAGATGGCCACGCGCGACGGCGCGGCGCAGCACGTGCACAGCTGAGGTCCGGCCTGCGGGCTAGAGGTCGCGCAGGCGGTTGGCCAGCTCCACCGCCGACTTCACTTCCATCTTCTCGAACACGCGCGCCCGGTGGACCTCCACCGTGCGCACGCTGATCGCGAGCTGGTCGGCGATGAGCTTGTTCGGCAGGCCCTCGACCACGAGGCGCATCACGTCGCGCTCGCGGTCGGTCAGCTCGGCGATGCGGTCGGCCAGGCCGCGGCGCACGCGCTGCACCTCGAGCGCGCGCTGCGACATGCCCAGCGCCTGCTCGATGCGGTCGACCAGCGCGTTGTCCGAGAACGGCTTCTCGCAGAAGTCGAAGGCCCCGCGCTTGACCGCCTCGACGGCGGTGGGCACGTCGGCAT
The DNA here is from genome assembly GCF_058800845.1 of Variovorax sp. GW822-FHT04E09. Classification (NCBI taxonomy): domain Bacteria; kingdom Pseudomonadati; phylum Pseudomonadota; class Betaproteobacteria; order Burkholderiales; family Comamonadaceae; genus Variovorax; species Variovorax sp. GW822-FHT04E09. The sequence goes on along the minus strand of NZ_JBXAMR010000006.1, from coordinate 277,483 downwards.
GGCCGGTCAGGAAGATCACGGGCATCTCGGCCAGCAGGCCGCGTTCGGCCAGCCGGTCGAACAGCACCAGCCCGCTCATGCCGGGCATGCGCACGTCCAGCAGCAGGCAGCGCGGCTGGTCGGGCAGCGGCGCTTCGTCCAAGTACTGCTCGAAGGCCTCGGCGCTGCCGAAGTGCTCGCTGGCCAGGCGGCGCGAACGCAGCAGCCAGGCCAGCGCCTCGCGCACGCTGGCGTCGTCGTCCACGATAAAGATCAAGCCATCGATCAGCGGTTGCATGCCATGAGGTCCAGCGGAACAGAGAAAACGAAGAAGAAGAAAAAGGCGGCTATCCCGCAGTCGGGAGCGTAAACCTGAAGACAGTGCCCCGGGGGCGGTTGGGCTCGAACATCAGTGCGCCGCCGTGCTGCTCCACCACGGTGCGGCACAGGCTCAGGCCCAGGCCCATGCCGTCGGGGCGCGTGGTGAAGAAGGGCGTGAACAGGCGCGCCGCCACCTCCTCGCTGATGCCGCAGCCCAGGTCGGCCACGGAGAACTCGAGCCAGCGGCGGCCGTCGGCCGGCACGGTGGCGCCCACCGGCAGGGCGCGCGCCACGCGCAGGCGCAGCACGCGGCTGCCGGGCGTGTGGTCGGCGCCGTCCATGGCCTGCATGGCGTTGCGCGCCAGGTTCAGCAGCACCTGCTCGACCAGCGTGCGGTCGCACACCACGGCGGGCAGGCGCTCTTCGCACACGATCTCGATCGTCACGTCGAGCTTGCGCGCCTGCAGCCGCACCAGCGGCAGCACGGCGTCGATGAGCGCCTGCGGCGCCACGGCCTCGCGCATGCGGTCGCGCCGGCGCACGAAGTCGTGCACGCTGCGGATCACCTGGCCCGCGCGGTCGGCCTGCTCGGCGATGCGCCTCACGGCCATGGCCACCTCGGCCTGCTCGCCGCGCGCCTCGGGCCCGATCAGGTTGAGCGAGCCGGTGGCGTAGCTGGCGATGGCGGCCAGCGGCTGGGTGAGCTCGTGGCTCAGCAGCGAGGCCATCTCGCCCACGGTGGCCAGGCGCGCGCTGGCCTGCAGGCGCTCCTGGCTGGCGCGCGAGAGTTCCTCGACGCGGCGCTGCTCGCTCACGTCGATGAAGGCGCTCATCCAGCCGGTCTGCACCTTGTGCGCGTTGATCAGCGGCGCCTCGAAGATGAGCACCGGAAAGCGCGTGCCGTCCTTGCGCATGAAGACCGACTCGAAGCCCTCGCGCGGCGGCAGGCCGCCGGCGAAGCGGCGCGTCTGGCGCAGGTGGTACTCGTGCGCCAGCTCGGTCGGCCAGTACGGCGCCTCGACGCTGTCGGCCATGAGCTCTTCGGGCGTGAAGCCGACCATCTCGCAGAAGGCCGGGTTGACGTAGGTGATGCGCCCCTGCAGGTCGCGCGCGCGCAGGCCGGTGATGACCGAGTCTTCCATCGCCTTGCGAAAGGCCAGCGCGTCGGCCAGGTCACGCTCGGCGCGCAGGCGGCGGCGGGTGTCGCGCGCCAGCAGCACGAGCACCGACACGAGCGCGATCGAGATCGCCGTGACCAGCGCCGTGAGCATGTTCGGGAACAGGTCGGGCGCGGCGCGCCAGCCGTCCACGCGCAGCATGAGCGAGGCGCCCGGCAGGTCGATGCGCTGCTGCGAGGTGAACACGCGCGTGCCGATGCGCCGCGAGGTGCCCAGCGCCACCAGCCGCGTGCCGTCGGCCTCGGTGAAGGCGACCTCCTGCCCGCGCGTGAGCGTGGGGCCGACCAGCTCGACCAGCGTGTCGCGCAGCGAATAGCTGGCCACCAGGTAGTCACCGGCGTCCATCGGCAGGCACAGCTCCATCACCTCGACGCCGCCGCCGCCGGCCACGGGCACGTAGTGGCTGGGCGAATAGGCGGGCGCACCGGCCTTGCGCGCGGTGGCGCAGGCCTGCGCCACGTCGGCCTGCGCGGGACCGCGGTTGCTCTCTTCGAGGATGCGCGTGCGGTAGGGCGTGTTCACGGCCTCGATGGGTTGCAGCTGCGCATCGCGCCACTCGAGCCGCAGCCATTCGCGGTGCTCGCGCAGCTGCGCCGCCGCGCGGTCGGCCCAGTGCGTGCGCTCCATGCCCGGCGCGAGCGTGGCGCGCAGGCTCTGGGCGTTGCGCTGCAGGCCGCTGCGCAGGTCGACGACGGCGTCGGCGGTGTCGCGCTCCAATGCCGCCTGCACCTGCTCGACCTCATGCCGGCCGGCCAGCCACACGACGGTGACCAGCAGCGCCGACACCAGCACCGCCAGCAGCAGCCAGAGGAACCAGCGCTTCCACAGCGAGCGCAGGCGCGCGAAGGCGACGACCCAGGCCCGGCGCTGCGGCGGTGCGGAAACCTCGAGCGCCTCGTCGGCCATCGTCAGGCGAGCACGCGGTGCGACAGCGCGGGCAGCTGGGCGCGCGTGCGCTCGACCTGCCGGGCGTCGAGGTCGAACAGCACCACGCCCTCTTCGGCGGCCTGCTGCGCCACCACCGTGCCCCAGGGGTCGATGACGAGCGACTGGCCCCAGGTCTGGCGGCCGTTCTCGTGCGTGCCGCCCTGCGCGGGCGCGACCACCCAGGCTAGGTTCTCGATGGCGCGCGCGCGCAGCAGCACCTCCCAGTGGGCGGCACCGGTGGTGCGCGTGAAGGCGCTGGGCACCAGCAGCAGGTCGGCGCCCTGCCCCGCCAGCGCGCGGTACAGCTCGGGAAAGCGCAGGTCGTAGCACACGCTCATGCCCACGCGCCAGGCGTGGCCGTCGCGCGAGGGCAGCTCGAACACCACGGGCTGCGCACCCGGCGCGATGACGCGGCGCTCGTCGTAGCGCTCGGTGCCGTTGTCGAAGAAGAACAGGTGGATCTTGTCGTAGCGCGCCACGCACTTGCCTTCGGGCGAGAAGGCCAGCGAGCTGTTGAAGACGTGGTCGGCGTCGTCGCTCTCGATGGGCAGCGTGCCGCCCACGATCCACAGGCCGAACTCGCGCGCCGCGTCGGCCAGGAAGCCCTGCACCGTGCCGGCGCCAGCGGTTTCGCGCAGGCCGAGCTTGTCGGTGTCGCGCGCGCCCATCATGCAGAAATACTCGGGCAGCACCGCGAGCTCGGCGCCGTCGCGCGCCGCCTGCCCGAGCAGCGCATGGGCGCGCACGAGGTTGGCTTCGCGGGCGATGGCGGACACCATCTGGATGGCTGCGACTTTCATTGCGTGGTCTCCGTTTTCTTGCCTTCGCTGGCGCCCGTCGATGTCGATCCACCCGGCAGGCCGGGCAGCAGCTGCAGCGAGCGCGGCACCTTGGCGATCTTGGGGTCGGCCCAGGTGCCTTCGACGTGGAACTCCTGCGTGGCGGCCGCGGCGAGCGGCTTGCTCAGCACCCACTGCGCGAGGAAGGTGCCCAGGCCGATGGCCGGGTTGATGGCGGTGGCCACCAGCGCGGCCGTGCCGGCGTTGATCTCGGGCACCACCACCACGCGCAGGTTCTGCGTCTCGCGCACGATGTCGGCCGAGCCGTCCATGAGCGCGGCGGCGTTCACGCCCTTCATCTGCAGGTTGTTGGTGCTGGCGATGCCCTTGTTGATCTTCGCGTCGCCGCGGATGAAGTCGAAGGCGAAGCCCTGGCTGAAGACGTCGCGGAAATCGAGCGTGAGCCGGCGCGGCAGCGCCTGCAGGCTCAGCACGCCCAGCAGCTTGGCCAGGCCCGGGTCGGCCTTGAGGAACTGGCCCTGCTCCACGTCGACCTGCAACTGGCCGCCCAGGCTGGGGTAGTCGAGCGAGAACGGCGAGCCGCGCCAGTTCACCTCGCCCTCGAGTCGCCCCTTGCCGCGGCGCAGCACGCCCGGCATGCCGAAGCGCGTGAGCAGGTCGCCGGCGTCGGCGATGTCGAGCTTGAAGTTCATGGCCGTGGTGCGGCGCTGGCCGGCGCTTGCGCCGCCGCCCGCCGGCGCGGCCCAGGTGCCCTTGGCGGTGAAGGTGGCCTCGGGCACGCTGAAGGCGAGCTTGTTGAGCAGCCATTCGCGCCCGCCGCGATTGACGGCGTCGATCTCGGCGCGGCCCAGGCGCTTGCCGAGCAGCTCGAAGTCGTCGACCACGATGTCCAGCGCCGGCAGGGTGCCGGGTTGCTCGTCGAGCAGGGTCTCGACCTGCGTGGCCTCGGCCGGTGCGATCTTCAGGCGCGCGAGCCGCGCATAGAGCCGGCCGGCCTGGCTGTGGCTGTACTCGGCGTAGCCGCTCAGCTCGGAGGCGTCGACGTTGGCGCGCCACAGCGCACCTTCGCGCGTGCCGCCGAGCACCACGTTGTGCAGGGTGCGCCCCGCGATGCCCAGCTGCTGCGCGCGCACCGCGATGCGCGTGGGCAGGTAGGCCAGGTCGGGATCGTCGGCGCGCTCGCCGCCGCCGACCACCGCGGCGGTGCCCACCAGCGTCTGCCAGGCGCCCATGTCGAGCTTGGCGACGTTGACGTTGGCGAACACGCCGCGGTCGGGCGGCAGCGCCGTCTCGCCGGACGCCAGCCCGATGCCGATGCCGCCGCGCAGCACGTGCGCCTGGCCGTTGGCCGACAGCTCGCGCACGTACTGCACCGAGCCGACGCGGCCGAGCTCGAGCGTCAGCTGGTCCTGCGTGGCGCGGCGGGCGTCGCGCGCCAGCACCTTCTTTTCGATGCGCAGCGGCATCAGTTCTTCGGCCGTCTTGACCAGCGGCGTGGGCAGCTGCAGCGCCAGCCCCTGCAGGCTGCTGGTGAGCGAGAACTCGGGCGTGTCGTCGCGCATCGAGAAGGTGGCGGCGTAGGGCGTGCTGCCGGTGGCGTGCTTGGCCAGGCGCGCGAGCCAGTCGACCTCGCGCGCGCCGCGCAGGCCTTCGGCGCTGGCCGTGCCCTGCGCCTTCAGCGCCAGTTCGCGCTGCGGCCCGCTGAAGCGGCCCTTGCCTTCGACGCGCACCTCGCCGCCCAGCAGGCGGGCCTGCACGCCGGCCAGCGAGAAGCCGGTGTCGGTGAAGCTGAGCGTGCCGCGCGCCTGCGTGAACGGCGGCGCCTCGGGCACCACCTGCAGCTCGTTGTCGGCCAGCGTCACGGTGGCCTGCACCTTGGTGTTGTCGACGTTTTCCAGCGGGAGATCGAGGCGCAGCTTGTAGTCGGCCGAGCCGGTGGCGCGCGCGCGCTGCAGGAACGGCCCGGCCTCGCCGGCCAGCGGCGCACCGGCGCGCAGCACCTCGCCCAGCGGGCCCTTGGCCTGCGCATCGACGCGCAGCAGCGCGGCGTGGTGCGACATGTCGGCGATCTGCGCCTCGGCCTTCGTGACCTCGACGCCGGGCGCGCCGGCAATGCGCCCGCGCGCATTGCGCACCAGCATGCCTGCGCGCTCGAACACCAGCTCGCCCGACACGCCCGTGAGCGCCGGCCACACGGGCGGCGGCGCGGCGGGCGGGCCGGTGCGCGACGCCGGGGTCGCAGGCGCGGCGGTGGCGGCCGCGAGCGAGGGCGGCACGTAGGCGTAGTGCACGTCCGACACCTTGGCCGCGATGCGGAACTCGCCCTGCTTCGGGTCCATGAAGGGCATGTCGTACAGGTCGCCGCGCACGCGGAAATCGACCGTGCTGGCCGTGCCCTTGACGACCGACTCGCGCACGTAGTCGCGCGTGTGCTGCGGAATGTCGAGCGGCAGGTAGCGGAACACGCGGGTGCCGTCGGCGCGCGTGAGCTTGCCCTGCAGGTCGAGCACGCCGGGGTGCTGCGCGCGGCTGCTCGACGTGGCGGGGTCGCTGGTGCGCCAGTGGGCTTCGGCCTCGCCCTCGGCGTCGGCGTTGGCGAAGCGCAGCTTCGACACCTGCACCTGCATGGCGCCGTTGTCGAGCTTCCACTGCAGCTGGGTCGAGAGCCGGTCGATGGGGATCACCGGGTCTTCGAACACGCCGGGGAATTCGAGCGTGCCCTTGGCCATGGCCAGCGTGGCGGTGCCGCCGGTGTGGCTGGCGTCGAAGTCGAGTGTGGCGCCGCTCAGGCCGGGGGTGCCGGGGTGCACGCGCGGCGGCGCGGCGGGGGTGCCGGCCGGCGCCGGGGTGGTCGGGGCGGTGGCGGCCGGCGCCGGCTGCGAGGCCACGCGCAGGCCGCTGACCCGGCCCTTGGCCTGGTAGCGCGCGATCGCGTCGGGCGCGCCCTGCCAGTTCATGTCGATGCGCTCGACCAGCCCGCGCGGCGCGTAGGCGCCGAGCAAGCGGTGCGTGGCCTCGCCCAGCGGCAGGCGGTCGGCGATGAGCGCCAGCGCCGCGAGGTCGAGCCGGTCGGCCTTCAGCGCGCCGTGCTCGGGCGTGCGGCCCTTGGCGGGCGTGTGCTGCAGCCACAGGTTGCCGCCGGGCCAGCGCAGGCCGTCGACGGTGTCGAACTGCAGCGCGGTGGTCGAGAACTCGAAGGTGTCCGCGTTCATCTGCCCCGCCAGCCGGCCGGTGACGGCGCGCAGCACCAGCGGCTGCAGCCCCTTGCCGAGCGAGGCGTCGATGCGGTTCAGCCCCAGGTCGGCCGCGCCGCCGACGATGCGCCCGTCGTCCACGTCGGCCCACAGGCGCAGCGCGCCGTTGCCTTCGCGGATGCGCGCGTCGAGCGAGACGTACTGGCCCAGGCGCGTGACGTCGATGTAGGGCAGGTCGGCATAGAGCTGGCCGTCCCAGGTCTGCCAGTGGCCGCTGCGGATCGACAGCAGCGGCTGGCGGAACTGGCCGCGCAGCGTGAAGCGTTCGCCCCAGCCGGCCGGCGGCGTGGCGTCCAGCCGCAGGCCGTGGCGGCGCGCGCCGTTGCGGGACACGAAGCGCACGTCGGTCAGCAGCAATGGTTCGGCGCGGCGCTGCTCGTCGGTCCAGCGCACGGTGCCGCCTTCGATGACGAACTCGCGCTGCGCGAAAAACCAGTCGGCGGCGCGGGTTTCTCCGGTCGTGTCGGTCTCCATGTGCAATCCAGCCACATGGAGTTTTCCCTGAGTGTCGCGGCGCACGTCGAGCTGCGGGCCCTCGATATAGAGCTGCTCGAAATTCAGGCGCCACAGCGACCGCGGCGACACGCTCGCCACCACCCGCACGAGGCGAAGGGCCTCGCGCTGGTCTGCGTCCTGCAGCACCACGTCGCGCAATTCGAAGGCCGGAAATAGCCCTTCGGAACGGGCGGTGATGGCGCCGATGCGCACCGGGACACCGATGGCCTTGCTAGCCTGCGCCTCGAGTGCACCGCGAAAATCGCCGATTCGCGGCACAATCCACGCGTGCAGGACCACGACTGACAGTGCCAGCAGAAGCCACGCAGCGAAGAGCAGACCCAATAGCCAGCGCGCTGTCACAGCGGTGATTTGGAGCAGACGTGAAGGGGAAGACGCCGTGTCGTTCATTGAGGATCGCGCTGTGTCGGGAATTATGACCGCCAGCCTTGAGCCGGGTTCCGCGCCAACCCACACCAGTGTGAATCAGTTGCCATCCAATCCGACGCCTCCCGCGTTTTCTTCCAGTTCCCGATTCGTCCAGCGGCTGCGCCGCCGCTATGCGGCCGAGCTCGAATTGCTGCCGCCCGGCGAGCCCCGGCGCGAATCGATGACCGTCGCCTACGACGCCCTGCGCGCACGCGGCGTGGCCGTGGGCGATGCGTTGCGCATCGTGCGCCAGCTCACGATGGAACGTCTGGTCACACTCGACTGCGACCAGCAGGCCCCGCTCGCGGTGGTGACCACCGCCGTGACCGAGCTGGCCGAACTGGCCCTGGACATCGCCTGCCAGGACGCCTGCCATGAACTCGACGCCCAGCACGGCGCGCCGCTCGGCCCCGAAGGCCAGCGCTCGCAGCTGTGGGTGATCGGCATGGGCAAGCTGGGCGCGCGCGAGCTCAATGTGTCCAGTGACATCGACCTCATCTACCTGTACGACGTGGACGGCGACACGGCCGGCGATGCCGACGGGCGCGGCAAGCTGTCCAACCAGGAGTACTTCGCGCGCGCCGTGAAGCGCATCTATGCGCTGGTGGGCGACGTGACCGAGCACGGCTTCGTGTTCCGCGTCGACCTGGCGCTGCGGCCCAACGGCAACTCGGGGCCGAGCGTGGTCTCGCTCGACGCACTCGAAGAGTATTTCCAGGTGCAGGGCCGCGAATGGGAGCGCTTTGCCTGGATGAAGAGCCGCGTGGTCGCGCCGCGCGCCGTGGTGCTCGACGGCCAGGCCCAGGCGCTGCGCAACGTGGTGCTGCCCTTCGTGTTCCGCCGTTATCTTGACTACAGCGTGTTCGACTCGCTGCGCATCCTGCACCGCCAGATCCGCGAGCAGTCGGCGCGCCGCAGCGCCGGACGCCCCGAGCGCGCCAACGACGTGAAGCTCTCGCGCGGCGGCATCCGCGAAATCGAATTCACCGTGCAGCTGCTGCAGGTGGTGCGCGGCGGCCAGTTCCCCGAACTGCGCACGCGCCCCACGCTCGACGCGCTGCAACGGCTGGCGCGCGCCAACCTCATGCCGCAGGACACGGCCGACACGCTGGCCGCGGCCTACGAGTTCCTGCGCCGCGTGGAGCACCGCATCCAGTACCTTGACGACCAGCAGACCCACGTGCTGCCGGTCAACGACGACGACCTGCGCTGGATCGCGCAGTCGATGGGCTACGCCGACTGCTGCCCCTTCCTCGAACAGCTCGACACGCACCGCGAGTTCGTGGCCCAGGAGTTCGACAAGCTGCTGGGCGGCGAGAAACCCTGCAACGGCAAGTGCAACGGCAAGAAGGCCGCCGCGCCCGCCGACCTGGTCGACCTGCTCGACGACCTGCCGCCCGTGTTCGCCGAGCGCATCCGCGACTGGTGCGAAACGCCGCGCGTGCTCGCCCTGCGCGAGGAAACCCGGGGCCGCCTGCGCCAGCTGGTGCAACGCACCGGCCAGTGGCTGAAGGAGCCCGACGGCGAGGGCGCGGGACAGACGCCGCGCCACATCGATGCCGCCATGCGCTGGGCCGACTGGATCGAGCCGCTGATGCGCCGCGAGAGCTACCTGGCGCTGCTGGTCGAACGCCCCGCCGTGCAGGAGCGCCTGCTGCGCCTGCTGGGCGCCGCGAAATGGCCCGCGCGCTACCTGATGCAGCACCCCGGCGTGATCGACGAACTCGCGAGCGACGAAATGCTCTCGGGCCGCTTCATCGCCGAGGAGTTCGAGCGCGAACTCGAAGCGCGCCACACCTCGCTCACCCGCACCGGCGAGGCCGACGAAGAGCGCCTCTTGAACCTGCTGCGCCACGCCCACCACGCCGAGGTGTTCCGCACGCTGGCGCGCGACGTGGACGGCCGCATCACCGTCGAGCAGGTGGCCGACGACCTGAGCGCGCTGGCCGACACCACGCTGCGCGTGACCGCGCGCTGGTGCTGGCCGCACGTGCGCAACCGGCACCGCGAGGTGCCGCAGTTCGCGATCATCGGCTACGGCAAGCTGGGTGGCAAAGAACTGGGCTACGGCAGCGACCTGGACATCGTGTTCGTCTACGACGATGACGACGAGCGCGCCGGCGAGGTCTATGCGGCCTACGTGCGCAAGCTCATCAACTGGCTCACGGTGAAGACGCGCGAAGGCGACCTGTTCGAGATCGACACCGCGCTGCGCCCCAACGGCAACTCGGGCCTGCTCACCACCAGCTTCGAGGCCTACGAAAAGTACCAGCTCGGTCGCGGCAGCAACACCGCGTGGACCTGGGAGCACCAGGCCATGACGCGCGCGCGCTTCGTGCTGGGCAGCGCCGACCACGGCGCCGAACTGGGCGCACGTTTCGACCAGGTGCGCGAAGCCGTGCTGGTGGCCCCGCGCGACCGCGAGGCGCTGAAGGCCGAGATCATCGGCATGCGCAACAAGCTGCGCGGCGCCCGCCCCGTGAAGGCCGACCGCTTCGACGTGAAGCACAGCCCCGGCGGCATGGTCGATGCCGAGTTCGCGGTGCAGTTCCTGGTGCTGTCGGCCTCGGGCGCGCACCCCGAGCTGATTCCCAACCTGGGCAACATCGCGCTGCTGCTGCGTGCCGAACAGGCCGGACTGCTGCCCGAAGGCGTGGGCCGCAACGCCGCCACCGCCTACCGCGAGCTGCGCCGCGTGCAGCACACCGCACGCCTGAACGAAGAGCCCACGCAGGTCACGCCGCCCGCCCTGAGCGCCGAACGCGACGCCATGCTGGCCTTGTGGAAGGCGGTCTTTGGCTGACCGCGCCCTCGCCTCCCGCGCGCTGACGGCCTGCGCCCTGGCCGCCGCGCTCGTGCTGGCCGGCTGCGCCAGCGGACCGCGCAGCAGTGGCGGCGGCGTCGCCAGTGGCCGCGACGGCCCCGGCAGCAACATCCCGTCGGACCTGGACCGCGTGCCCGACGCCGAACCCCGCATCGAGGCGATCCGCAGCAGCGGCGGCACCAGCAAGCCGTACACGGTGCTGGGTCGCGGCTACGTGCCGATCACCGACGACCGGCCGTTCCGCGAATCGGGCATCGCCTCGTGGTACGGCCGCAAGTTCCATGCAGCCTCGACCGCCAGCGGCGAGCCCTACGACATGTACGCCATGACGGCCGCGCACAAGACGCTGCCGCTGCCGAGCTATGTGCGCGTGCGCAACCCGGCCAACGGCCGCGAAGTGATCGTGCGCGTGAACGACCGCGGCCCCTTCGTGGACGGCCGCGTGATCGACCTGAGCTACACGGCGGCGCTGAAGCTCGACCTGCTGCGCGGCGTGGCGCCGGTGGAGATCGAGCGCATCACCAACGAAGACATCCGCACCGGCGCCTGGCGCCGCGACGCGGGCACGGCCTATGCCGCGGCGCCTGCGCCGGCACCGGCTCCCGCGCCCGTCCGGGTGGCGGCGGCGCCGGTGGCCGTGCCGTCGGCCTGGGTCGCGCCGGTCGCGATGACCGCCGCTGCGGCGCCTGCCGCGACGATGCCCGTGGCACCGCAGACGCCGGTGATGGCCGCGGCACCATCGGAGCCCGAGGCCCCGGCCGGACCGCGTGAGGCGATGGTGGTGACCGACCTCGCGCCGCTAGCCCCGCTCGCCGCGCCGGCCACGTCATCGGCGCCCTCTTCCACTGCCGCCGGCTTCTGGGTGCAGCTCGGCGCGTTCCGCGAACGCGACGGCGCCGAGACGCTGAGAAACCAGGCCGCGCGCGGCCTGCCCACGCTGGCGCCGCAGCTGCGCGTGTTCAGCGAAGCCGGCACGCACCGCCTGCAGGCCGGGCCGTTCCCGTCGCGCAATGCGGCGGGCGAGGCAGTCACCCAGCTGCGCGACAACCTGCGCATCGCGCCGATGGTGGTCGAGCGGCGCTGAGGTTCAGGGCATCGCCTTGGCCACGACCTGCGAACGCAGGCCCACGCCGAGGCGGTTCCACGCATTGATCTGCGCCACGGCGAGCGAGAGCTCGACGATTTCCTGGTCGCTGAACACGGCCTTCAGGGCCTCGAACTCGGCATCGCGATCGGCGTGGTGGTCGGCCAGGCGCGTGAGCGTTTCGGCCCAGTCCAGCGCGGCGCGCTCGCGTTCGTTGAACAGGCTCACCTCGCGCCAGGTGGCCAGGCTGTTGATGCGCTGCCAGTCTTCGCCCTGCACGCGCAGGTCGCGCACGTGCATGTCCAGGCAGTAGGCGCAGCCGTTGATCTGCGAGACGCGGGCAAAGACGAGGTCGATCAGCACCTTGCCGAGCGTGCTCGACTCGAAGCTGCCGTTGACGGCGATCATGGCCTGGAAGGACTTGGGGGCGAACTTGGTCCAGGCGAGACGGAGGGCGGGGGCTTGGCTCATGGGATGTACTCCAGGGTGGTTGAAGGAAACAAGCGAAATCCGCTTGCTACACCCTGAAGACGCGCCAGCCATCGGCCCTGTGACAGGCTGCGCGAATTTTTTCTTCAGGCGCCCCGTTTGGCCGCGAATAGCTGGGCGATGCGCGCCAGCTTGTCGGGGTTGCGCTGGGCGCGGATGCGCACGATGCGCTCGCCCTCGATCTCGAAGGTCTGGGCCGATTCGAGTTCGCCGTCCAGAAAGCGCAGCATCCCGGGCTCGCCGTTGAGCTCGACCAGCTCCATGCGCACGCCCGCGCCCATGCGGCGCCAGAGCGAGAAGTACAGCTGCGCCAGCCGCTGGCTGCCGCGCAGGATCTTGCTGAAGGTCTGCACCTTGCCGCCGCCGTCGCCGATGAGTTCGACGTCTTCGGCCATCAGCGCCTTCAAGTCCTGCATGCTGCCGCGCGCGGCGGCGTCGGCAAAGGCGCGCAGCAGGCGCTGGTGGGTCTCGCGCGAGACCTGGAAGCGCGGGCGGGCCTCCTGCACCTGGGCCTTGGCGCGGTGCACCAGCTGGCGGCAGGCGGCCTCGCTCTTGCCCAGGGTCTGGGCGATCTCGTCGTAGTCGGCGTCGAACACCTCGCGCATGAGGAAGGCGGCGCGCGCCTCGGGCGCCAGCCGCTCGAGCACGGCCAGGAAGGCGACGGAGATGTTGTCGGCGCGCTCGAGCGTTTCCTCGGGCGTGTCGGGCGACCCGGTGAGGGTCGGCTCGGGCATCCACGGGCCGATGTAGTGCTCGCGCTGGACCTTGGCGCTGCGCAGCCGGTCGATCGACAGGCGCGTGACGACGGTCACGAGCCAGGCTTCGGCGCTGTCGAAACTGGCCTTGTCGGCTTCATGCCAGCGCAGCCAGGCGTCCTGCACCACCTCTTCGGCCTCGGCCACGGAGCCGAGCATGCGGTAGGCGATGCCCTGGAGGCGGCGGCGGTGGCTGTCGAAGGTGAGGGTCGGGTCGTCCATGCCCGATTAGACGTTTGACGCCGCCGCGTTGTGACAGCGAGCGCCCAAAAAAAATCGCCCCGGGCGGGGCGATTTCATCGATGTCCTAGGACGACTCAGGCGCCCTGGTATTCGGGCTTGGGGCCCAGCGTGGCCGAGACTTCCTTGCGGTAGCGGTTCAGCTCCTGCACGGTCTTGAAGCTGCGGTTCATCAACAGGCTCAGGTTGTGCAGGATGCGCTCGCCGACCTTGGTTTCCCAGCCGGCGTCGAACTTGATCTGCTTGTCCAGCCAATGCTCGAGCCAGTCGGGATCGGGCATGCGGCTCTGGATGGTGTCGTTCGGGAACAGCGCCTTGTTCACGTGCAGGTTGGTCGGGTGCAGCGCCTGGGCGGTGCGGCGCGCGCTGGCCATCAGCACGCCGACCTTGGTGAAGGCGGCACGGGCTTCGTCGCCGAACTTTTCCATGGCGCGCTTCATGTAGCGCAGATAGGCGCCGCCGTGGCGGGCTTCGTCCTGGCTCAGCGTGGTGTAGATGTGTTTGATGACCGGCTCGGTGTGCCACTGGGCGGCGCGGCGGTACCAGTGGTTGAGGCGGATCTCGCCGCAGAAGTGCAGCATGAGGGTTTCGAGCGGGGGCGCCGGGTCGAAGTCGAAGCGCACCTCGTGCAGCTCCTGCTCGGTGGGCGCGTGCTGCGGGCTGAAGCGCTTCAGGTACTCCATGAGCACCAGCGAGTGCTTCTGCTCTTCGAAGAACCAGATCGACATGAACGCCGAAAAGTCGCTATCGTGCCGGTTGTCGCGCAGGAACATCTCGGTGGCCGGCAACGCCGACCACTCGGTGATGGCATTCATCTTGATGGTCTGCGCCTGCTCTTCGGTCAGCAAGGAAGCGTCGAACGACTGCCAGGGGATGTCCTTGTCCATGTCCCAGCGGACGGATTCGAGTTGTCTGAAGAGTTCCGGGTAGAGCATCAAAGTCTTTCAATGGCCGCCGATTTTAGTCGGGCCGTTTGGCGCGCCCGTGACAGACGCGCGATGATGTGCTTGTGCGCGCGCCCGCGCCATAGATGCACACCCCCCTTTTCGATCCAGGAGCCCGTCATGCGAACCCCCGCCCGATTGTCGATGCTGCGACGTTGCGCCACGGCCTTTTCCCTCGTGGCGGGCCTGTCCGCCGCCCTGTCGGCGGGTGCCCAGACGGCCCCCGCCGCCCCTGCCGCGCCCGCGGTGGGCGGCGCCGCCGGGTGCCCGGCGATCCTGCAACACAGCTTCCCGCGGCTGCAGGATGAAAAGCCCCAGAACCTGTGCCAGTACTCCGGAAAAGTGGTGCTGGTGGTCAACACGGCCAGTTTTTGCGGCTTCACCCCGCAGTACAAAGGGCTGGAGGCGCTGGACATGAAGTACCGCGCCCGCGGCTTGGTGGTGCTGGGCTTCCCGTCGAACGATTTCTCCCAGGAATCGGGCTCCAACAAGGAAATCGCCGACTTCTGCGAAAGCACCTTCGGCGTGAAGTTTCCGATGTTCGCCAAGTCGGCCGTGCGCGGCACCGACGCCAACCCGCTGTTCAAGCAGCTTGCGCAGGCCTCGGGCACGACGCCGAAGTGGAACTTCTACAAGTACCTGATCGGGCGCGACGGCAAGGTGGTGCAGGCGTGGTCGAGCATGACGGCGCCCGACGAGAACGGCTTCATCCAGGTCATCGAGAAACAGCTCGGCCCCAGCGGCGACTGACCGGCCCTGCAATGTGAACTTTGAGTCACAAATGTTTACCACTCGAACGGGAACCGTGCGGCGGAGCCGCGCTCATACTTGAGCGTGGGCGGCCAAGGCCCACAGGTTTTCATGTTGCGAGGTCTTCCGGGCGCCTGCCGTCCGGTTGAAATCCCGAGGCGATTCTTCTCCTCCTCCCTCCCTCCCTCCTTCGTGTCGGGGCGCCTCGCAGCATTTTTGTCTTCCCGCCGACAGCGGGGCCCGCGATGACGCAGCGCCCCCCTCGGCCTTCCCGCATGCGGTGGCCCGAACGGCCCCAAGAAAAAAGCGCCCCACGGGGCGCTTTGTCGTTTCAGGGCTGGGTGTCGATGAAGCTCGGCCGCAGCATGAGCTTGTCGTACAACTTGGCCAGGTTGGCGTGGTCGCCGCGCCAGTCGATCTCGGGAAAACGCAGCCCCAGCCAGCCCAGCGCGCAGCCGACCGCGATGTCGGACAGGCTCAGGTGGATGCCGCTGCAGAAGGGCTTGTCGCCCAGGCCCTTGGCCATGGCGGCCACGCCGGCCTGGACCTTGGCGCGCTGGCGCTCGATCCAGGCGGCGCTGCGCTCGGCGTCGGCGCGGCCGGACCAGGTGGCTTCGAGGCGCCAGAGCACGCCGGCGTCCATGACGCCGTCGGCCAGCGCTTCCCAGGTCTTGACCTCGGCGCGCTCGCGGCTTTGCTGCGGAATGAGCTTGCCCACGGGCGACAGGGTGTCGATGTACTCGACGATGACGCGCGAGTCGAACATCGCCTCGCCGCCTTCCATGATCAGGCACGGCACCTTGCCCAGCGGGTTCGAATGGGCGATCGTGGTGTCTGCGGACCAGACGTCTTCGATCACGAACTGGTAGTCGAGCCGCTTTTCGGCCAGCACCACGCGCACCTTGCGCACATACGGGCTGGCGGCGGATCCGATCAGTTTCATGAAGGCTCTCTCCCCATCGCTTGTTAACGTTTGTTCGCAGGCATTTTAGGTGAAGGGAAAAAGACGGCGCCCGAATTCCCCCGCGGCGCGGCCACCCGGCGGCCGCCTAAAATTCGGGCATGAGCTTTTCCACCGTCTCCGCCCTCTCCCCCCTTGACGGCCGCTATGCGGCCAAACTCGCGGCCTTGCGCCCGCTGATGAGCGAACAGGGCTATATGCACCGTCGCGTGCAGGTGGAGGTGGCCTGGTTCATCGCGCTGTCCGACTGCGGCTTTGCCGAGTTCAAGCCCCTCACGGGCGGCGCCCGCAAGTACCTGATGGGTCTGGTGTCGCACTTTTCCGAGGCCGACGCCCTGGCCATCAAGGACATCGAAAAGACCACCAACCACGACGTGAAGGCCGTCGAATACTGGATCAAGTCGAAGTTCGAAGCCCGCCCCGAGCTGCTGGCCGCCGCCGAGTTCGTGCACTTCGCCTGCACCAGCGAAGACATCAACAACACCAGCCACGCCCTGCAGATCCAGGCCGCGCGCGACACCGTGGTGCTGCCGGCCATCGACGGCCTGATCGCCAAGCTGCGCGAGATGGCGCACCAGTTCGCCGACGTGTCGATGCTCTCGCGCACGCACGGCCAGACCGCCAGCCCGACCACCGTCGGCAAGGAAATCGCCAACGTGGCGGTGCGCCTGACCAAGGCCCGCGCGCAAATAGCCGCCGTGCAGCTGCTGGGCAAGATGAACGGCGCCGTGGGCAACTACAACGCCCATCTGGCCGCCTGGCCCGAGTTCGACTGGGAAGCCTTCAGTCGCAAGGTCGTCGAGACGCCCGCGCCGCTGGGCCTGGGCCTGAGCTTCCAGCCGTACAGCATCCAGATCGAGCCGCACGACTACATGGCCGAGCTGTTCGATGCCGTGGCGCGCGTCAACACGATCCTGGTCGACTTCTCGCGCGACATCTGGGGCTACGTGAGCCTGGGCTACTTCAAGCAGCGCCTGAAGAAGGGCGAGATCGGCTCCTCGACCATGCCGCACAAGGTCAACCCGATCGACTTCGAGAACGCCGAAGGCAACCTGGGCCTGGCCAACGCGGTGCTGCGCCACCTGAGCGAAAAGCTGCCCATCAGCCGCTGGCAGCGCGACCTGACCGACAGCACGGTGCTGCGCAACATCGGCGTGGCCTTCGGCTACGCCACGCTGGCTTACGCGAGCCTGGCCACCGGCCTGGGCAAGCTCGAGATCAACCAGGAAGCGCTGGCCGACGACCTCGAGGCCTCGTGGGAAGTGCTGGCCGAGCCGATCCAGACCGTGATGCGCCGCTTCGGCGTGCAGGGCGCCTACGAACAGCTCAAGGAAGTCACGCGCGGCAAGACCGTGACGGCCGAGGCGCTGCACGGGCTGATCCGCTCGCTGGCCATTCCTGAAGAGGAAAAAGCCCGCCTCCTGGCCATGACGCCCGCCAGCTACACCGGCAAGGCGGCCGAGCTGGCCCGTAGAATTTAGGCCTCCCCCGCGACGATCCGCCGGCCCGTGCCGCCCACGGCCGGCGCGCCTCGTTCGCCCACCGATACCTCCCAGCCAACGTGCCCCGTTTGGGGCACGCCAGCCGACAACCCAGACGGGACGCCTCGACGTCCCCGTTGTTCATGCGGCGCGCCCCACTGAGACGCCTCTGGCTCACGCTCCACCGATGGATCGGCCTCACGCTCGGGCCGCTGCTCGCCCTCACGGCGCTCCTGGGCGCTGTGCTGGTCGTAGCGCTGCCGCTCGACCGCGCGGCGCATCCTGAGCTCTTCGTCGCGCGCAGCAACAGCAGCACGGCCCCGGCGCCGCTGGAGCCGTTGCGCCAGCGTCTGCTCGCCGAGTTCGGCCCCGACACCAACCTCACGCTGCGCCCGCCGCGCCAGCCCGGCGACACGCTCTGGGTGCTGGTGCGCGGCCCGTGGGACGGCACGCTCTACCTCGACCCCGCCACCGGCGCCGAACAGGGCCGCCGCGGCACGCACGAAGGTGCCTACAACCTGCTGTTCGAACTGCACAGCAGCCTGCTGCTGGAAGACACGGGCAAGGGCATCCTCGCCATTGCCGCGCTGGCGTACCTGTTCCTGCTGGTCAGCGGCGTGGTGCTGTGGTGGCCGGCGCGCTGGCCGCCCTCGCTGCGCATCGTGCTGGACCGCGGCCTGCTGCGCGGGCTGTTCGACCTGCACCGCACCGGCGGCGCCGTGCTCGGACTGCTGATCGCGGTGTCGGTCTTCACCGGCGCCTACATGGCCTGGCGACCGCTGGGCGGCTTCATCTCGACCGCGCTCGGGCAAACACCTGCCAAGGCGCCCGGGGTGCCCAAGGGCACCGCCACCGGCCCTCGCCTGCCGCTCGACGATCTCGTCGCCCGCGCGCAGGCCGTGTTCCCCGGCCAGCCCATCGGCTACGTGCAGGTGCCCGGCCGCGCGGACCGGCCGCTGCGCGTGCGCTTCCGGCTCGCCGACGACCCGCACCCGAACGGCATCGGCTCGGTGTGGGTGCATCCGGTCACGGGCGAGCTGCTCGGCGTGCGCCGCTGGCAGGACATGGACACCGGCAACGGCGTGGTGGTCGTGATCTACCCGCTGCACACCGGCGTGCTCGGCGGCGTGGTGCACCAGGCGGTCACCGCGCTGCTGGGCCTGGCGCTGGCCGGCCTCGGCCTGAGCGGCGTGTGGCTCTGGTGGCGCCGGCGCGCCGTGGCTGCGGCCGCGCACAGCCAGGCGCTGTCCCGCGGCACGGCACCCTGAACGACGCACGCACCCCATCCCTTCATCCATCACAAATACATCGAGGAGGACTCCCCTTGTTCCCGCACAAAAGAACCGCCATCGCCCTGGCCCTGCTGCCCCTGAGCCTGCACAGCTTCGCGGCCGACGCCGAGCCGTCGAAGTCGCTCGAGGCCATCACCGTCACCGGCGACTGGCTCGGCACGCCCACCGAGACCAAGGTGCTCGAGCACGCCGGCGCGCGCAGCATCGTCGAGCGCCAGCAGATCCAGGAAAGCGGCTCGGCCAGCGTGCGCGACGTGCTGCGCCAGGTGCCCGGCGTGCAGGTGCAGGAGAGCAACGGCACCGGCGGCAGCGACATCTCGCTCAACGTGGGCGTGCGCGGCCTGACCTCGCGGCTGTCGCCGCGCTCGACCGTGTTGCTGGACGGCGTGCCGCTGGCCTACGCGCCCTACGGCCAGCCGCAGCTGTCGCTGGCACCGGTGTCGCTGGGCAGCCTCGAGGCGGTCGACGTGGTGCGCGGCGCGGGCTCGGTGCGCTACGGCCCCCAGAACGTGGGCGGCATCATCAACTTCGTGACGCGCTCGATCCCCAAGCAGTTCGCGGGCGAAGTCGGCGTGGGCGTCGAGAGCGCCAGCCACGGCGGCGGCACCAAGAGCACGCCCAGCCTGTTCATCGGCGGCACCAACGAGAACGGCTTGGGGCTGGCACTGCTTTATTCGGGTACGCACGGGGACGGCTTTCGCCAGAGCAACGACAAGACCCGCATCGACGACCTGATGCTCAAGGGTGCCTACCGCCTCTCGAAGACCGACGACATCGCGATCTCGCTGCACCACTTCGAAGGCAAGGGGCGCATGCCCGGCGGCCTGACGACGGCGCAGTTCGCGGCCAACCCGTTCCAGTCGGACCGCCCCTATGACGAGTTCACGGGCCGCCGCACCGACGGCTCGCTCAAGTACACGCACAACGACGGCGTGAACAAGTTCGAGATGCTGACCTACTACACGGACTCGTACCGCAGCAGCTACCTCGAACAGGAAGGCACGGGCGCCAACGCCAACCGGCGCCGCCTGACCACCGCGCCGCGCAACTACAAGACCTACGCCTTCGAGCCCCGCTACTCGCGCCTGATCGACTCGGGCAGCGTGGTGCAGGAAATCAGCATCGGCGCGCGCTACCTGAAGGAAGAGGCCTCCGAAACGGCCACGCGCAGCACCTACTACCGGCCGGCGTCGGGCTTCGACGCCTACGCGCTCGCGCAGCCCGCGTACCAGACCAGCAAGGGCGGCACGACCGCGCACGCGTTCTACATCGACGACCGCATCGACTTCGGCAACTGGACGGTCACGCCCGGCGTGCGCTACGAGTCCTTCCGTTCGTACAACGACGTGTTCACCATGGCGAACAACCGCGTCACCAACGCGATCTACCCGAAGATCGAGTCCAACGAAGTGCTGCCCACGCTGTCGGTGCTCTACCGCATGAGCGAGCGCTGGTCGCTGTTCGCCAATGCGGGCGTGTCGTTCGGTCCGCAGCAGTACGCCCAGCTCGCGCAGTCGACCACCAGCCTGCATCCCGAGAAGGCCAAGACCTACGAGATCGGCACCAAGTACAAGGGCGAATCGTGGAGCGGCGAGCTGACGCTGTTCAACATCAACTTCGACAAGGAGCTGCAGCTGGCGCGCTCCATCACCGGCGACGTCGGCCAGTGGACCGACCTGGGCGCCACGCGCCACCGCGGGCTGGAGTCGGCGCTGCGCTACGACCTGGGCAGCCTGAGCGACGCGCTCAAGGGGCTGTCGGTGTCGGGCACCTACACGTACACGCAAGCCACCTCGAAGGCCGGTGCGTTCGCGGGGCGCGACCTGCCCTTCTACTCGCGCCACGTCGCAACGCTCGGCGCACGCTACGAGCGCGGGCCGTGGACGCTCAACGCCGACCTCTACGCGCAATCCAAGCAGCGTTCGCCGGGCTCGCCGGACGACGGCGCCAGGTACATCACCGTGGAAGACGCGAGCGGGCGGCTGGGCGACATCCCGGGCTACGGCACGGTGAACCTGCGCGCCGCCTACGACTTCGGCCCGTCGCTGAGCCACCTGAAGCTGGCCGTGGGCGTGAAGAACCTGTTCGACCGCCGCTACTACAACCGTTCGGTCGACAACAACGGCGGCAAGTACGTGGGCCAGCCGCGCACGCTGTACCTGCAGGCGTCGCTGGCGTTCTGAGGCCGAAGGGGCGCGCGCATACACTCGCGCACCCATGGCTCTCAAATCCACCATCTTCAAGGCCACCCTCGCGGTGGCCGACATCGACCACGGCTACTACGCCGACCATGCGCTGACCCTGGCGCGCCACCCCAGCGAGACCGACGAGCGGATGATGATCCGGCTGGTCGCGCTCGCGCTCAACGCGCACCAGCTGCAGGACATCTGCAACGGCGACGGCACGCTGGCCTTCGGCGCGGGCCTGTCGAACGTCGAGGAGCCCGACGTGTGGCTGCGCGACTTCACGGGCCAGACCAAGATCTGGATCGAGGTCGGTCAGCCCGAGGACAAGCCCATCATCAAGGCCTGCGGCAAGGCCGACGAGGTGATCGTCTACTGCTTCAACCACGCGGCCGAGATCTGGTGGCGCGGCATCGAGAGCAAGCTCACGCGGCCGCAGAACCTGAAGGTCTACCGCGTGCCGACCGAGGCCTCGCAGGCGCTCGCCAGGCTGGCGCAGCGCAGCATGCAGCTGCAGGCGACGATCCAGGAAAGCACGCTGACGCTGGGCGACGGCGTGAACAGCATCGACGTCGAGCTGCTGCGCTGGAAGTAACGAGCCCGGGCGGCTAGGCCGCCGGCATCATCTCGCCGCACTGCCAGCACTGCTCGAAACCGCCTTCGACCTGCTCGCCACACACGCACAGCCAGCTGCGTTGCGGGCGGTTCTGCAGCTCGTGCAGCAGGCGCTTCGCGAGTTCGTACTGCGATTCGTCGTCGATCCAGATCTCGGGCAGGCACTGGTCAGGCGGCAGCTGGCCCATGACCGCGCCGAGGAATTCGCGCTGCACCGTCGCGGCCACGCCCTCCTCGCACAAGGCGTGCGCCCACACGGTCGCGATCGCGAGGTTGGGGGCTTGCGCGAGGCGGCGCATGGTCAGGGGGCCCAGTGCTTCTCGTCGTCCGGGTCGAACTCGGGCTGCGCGGCGGTGGGCTCGGCTTCGCGTGCGCGCTCGGCATAGCGGTTGAAGCGCCAGGCCGAGTCTTCCATGGTGATGCGGCGCCAGGTGACGCGCTTCTCGACCGGCGTCATGGCCGGCCAGTACTGCACCTCGTCGAAGCTGCGTCCGCACCCCTTGCACTCGTCGTCGCCCTGGCTGGTCGAGCAGATCGCGATGCAGGGCGTGTCGGGCGTGCTGTGGTACCAGTCGAGCCACGCGGCCCAGGCCTTGGCGGGAAAGCCGACCTCGTCGACCTCGTCTTCGTGGTGGAAGACCATGAGCGCGTAGACCTCGGCCAGCGCGCGCAGCTCGGGCGCCAGCGTGATGCCGTCGGGCGAGGGAGACTTCTCGCGCCAGTGGTTGATGGCGGCCTCGATGTCGGTGATGTGGATGGCGGCCATGGAGAGTGAAAAAACAGCGAGCGGCGATCATAGTCCCGCAATGTCCCGCTCCTTTTTAGGGCCATAGTCGCTCCCAAAAATGGAGCATCAAGTGCCCGCTGCATGCGCCCCTCCGGACATTTGCCCTCAAATGTAAAGAAAACTTTTGGTTGCCTCGGCGCGGTCTTCAATGCTCTAATCCCGCCCACGAAGGGGAGTAGCTCCCGATCGCTGTCCCCGGGCAGCGTGAATCGTCAGGTCGTCAATACGAAGCACAACACTTCCGGCCTGTCGGGCGACACACGCGCGGACGCAGGTCGGCGCGCTTGCTGTTGTCGAGCGAGACCTTCGATTTGAACCTGCGCAGGTTTGGTCGAAGCGTTCGCAAGTCCCCGGTGTCACCCGGCCTTCGCTCCCCCGCTTTCGACCGCACCCACGCAGGGTGAATCGAAACGCATCGGCATGCCGCTGCCCGTCGTGGTCCCCATCAGGGAGCTGCGGGCGTGGCGCCAAGACAAAGAGGAATCTATGGAACAGTTCATGGCCCCGGAATTCTGGGTCGCGGTCGGTCAGATCATCATGATCGACATTCTTTTGGGCGGCGACAACGCCGTCGTCATCGCGCTGGCCTGCCGCAAGCTGCCGCCCGCGCAACGCACCCAGGGCATCCTGTGGGGTACCGCCGGCGCCATCGTGCTGCGCGTGATCCTGATCTTCTTCGCGCTCACGCTGCTCGCGATTCCGTTCCTGAAGCTGGTGGGCGCGATCCTGCTGCTGTGGATCGGCGTGAAACTGCTGGCCCCCGACCATGACGACGCGCACGGCAACATCGCCGGCAGCGACCGCCTCTGGGGCGCCGTGAAGACCGTGATCGTGGCCGACCTGGTCATGAGCGTGGACAACGTGATCGCCATCGCCGGTGCCGCACAAGGCGCGGGCGACGGCCACCAGATGCCGCTGGTGATCTTCGGCCTGCTCGTGAGCATCCCGATCATCGTCTGGGGCAGCCAGCTGGTCATCAAGCTGATGGACCGCTTCCCGATGATCATCACGCTGGGCGGCATGCTGCTGGGCTGGATCGCCGGCACGATGGCCGTGTCCGACCCGGCGCTGGCGAACCCCGCCAACTGGACCTGGGTGCCGAAGGTGCCGCAGACCGACACCATCAAGTACGCCGCCGGCATCATCGGTGCGCTGCTGGTGCTGGCGATCGGCAAGTGGGTGGCCTCGCGCAAGCCGGCCCCCGCCACCCCGGCCCACTGAGCGTTCGTTGAACGATAAACGCCCCGCACTGAAACTTCTTGCATCAATCCGGTCTCTGTCACTCTAACTATCAAAGGAGAGCACTCATGGAAAAGATCATTCTTTACGTCGACGACGCCGTCTATGCCAGCGAGCAGTTCGCCGAACTGGCGCCGGATGCCGACAACGTCGTGGCGCGCCATTGGGTGCTCGTGGCCTGCGCGCCGCGCATGACACACCGGATCAGCAAGTGGGTGAGCCACAGCGCGCGCGAGAACTGGCGTGCCAAGTGGTTCAGCAAGGTGCAGGCGCAGATGCTGCCGCTGCTCGAACGCAACGGCGGCCAGGTGACGGCGGTGCTGGCCAAGGGCCCGCTGACCGACCTGACGCAGCAACTCAAGCGCGAGCACGCGGCCACCCACGTGGTTGATGCGCGCCGCCCGAAGATCGGCGTCGACCTGGAACCGGTCACGCCCGACCAGACCCCGGCCAAGCAATCGGGCTGGGCCTTTCCCGGCGCCGTGATGGGCATGGGCGCGCTGCTGGTGCTGGCCAACGAGCTGGCCGAGTAAGCCTGATCAGGGCCGCACGCCCTCCCGAACCGACACAAGCCCCGCTGCGGCAACGCAGCGGGGCTTGTTCTTTTGTGCGAGCCCGTGGGGTATCCTGCGACGCATGCGCATCCTCCTCAAATGGCTGCTCAGCGCCGTCGCGCTGCTCGCGGTCGCCTACCTCTACAGCGGCGTCCAGGTCCAGAGTTTCGGTTCGGCGCTGCTCGCGGCGGCCGTGATCGGCCTGCTCAACATGGTCGTGCGGCCCGTGCTGGTGATCCTGACGCTGCCGGTCACCATCGTCACGCTCGGGTTGTTCCTGTTCGTGATCAACGCCCTGCTGTTCTGGGCCGCCTCGGGCCTGCTCGGCGGCTTCCATGTGAACGGCTTCCTCGCCGCGCTGCTGGGCTCGCTGATCTACTCGCTGCTCGGGCTGCTCATCGAGAGCGCGCTGGGCGGGCTGCTGTCCTCCCGGCGCTGAACGCCGCCCCTCGACGCGTCACTACTTCAGCGGCGGCTCCTCGGCCTGCTGCTTGACCAGCACGTCGACGGCGCGTGCGCGCGTGTCGATGATCGATGCCTCGTAGTGGTCGATGGGCGCACCCGACTTGCGGACCAGCTCCTGCGCCGCCTTGAAGCGGTCGCGCGCCGCCGGGTAGTCGAGGATCGCCACGTTGGCCTCGGCGTCGGCACGAATGGCACGCAGCGTGTCGTTCTGCGCCCCGTACAGATTGGCCAGCGTGCGCCATGCCGTGGCGTCCCGCGGATGAACGGCCACCCAGTCGCGCAGCACGGGCACCATCGGCGCGGGCTGGCGCTGGGCGATCGCGGCTTCGGCCGCGAGGATCATCTCAGGCCGCTCCTTCGACTTGGCGTCGAGCAGTGCCGCCGCGCGAGAGGCGCCACCGGCCGCGAGTTCGATCTCGGCCTGCAGCCAGCGCGCCTGCTTGCTTGCGGCCGCATCGTCGGCCGTGCGCACCACGAGCCGCTCGGCCAGCGCGCGCGCCGCCTTGAAATCGCGCAGCTCCTTGGCCGCCATCGCCGCCGCGTAGAGCGTGCCCGCCTGCTGGGCCGGTGAACTGCCCGCGAACTCGCCGCTCGACGCCGCATTGACCCACAGCCGCAGCACGTCGACGCCCGGGCGCGTCAGCACGCGGGCGCGCGAGGCGACCATGGCGTGGTCCATCACCAGCGGCACCGTCGGCGGTGCCGCTTCGGCACGGAACTGGAACCGGCCCTGCATGTCCGAGATGCGCTCGGTCGTCAGCGGGTGGCTGCGCAGGTAGGGGTACGAGCCGTTGTCATTCAGGCGCGAGGCGTACTGCAGCTTCTCGAACATCGCCGCGGCGCCCTGCGGCGCAAAGCCCGCCTGCGTCATCACGCCGAAGCCGATGCGGTCGGCCTCGCGCTCCATGTCGCGCGAGAAGCTCAGCTGGTTCTGCATGAACAGCGCCTGGCTGCCCATGATCACCGCCTGGCCGGCGTCGGAATTGCGGCTCTTGCTGGCCGCGATCATCCCCAAGATCAGGCCGGCGATCATCAGGGGCATCTGCTTGCCCTGCTTGCTCATGATGCGCGAGATGTGGCGCTGCGTGACGTGCGACAGCTCGTGCCCGAGCACCGTCGCCAGCTCGTCGCGGCTGCCGACCGCGGCCAACAGCCCCAGGTTCAGCCCGAGGTAGCCGCCCGGCAGCGCGAAGGCGTTGATGTTGCGGTCGCGCCCCAGCAGGATGGTCCAGGCGAAGCGCTCGTCGAGCTCGGGCGTGAGCTCGCCGCGCGAGCGCGCGGCCGCCAGCAGGCGCTGCCAGATGTCCTGCACGTAGGCGGCGATCACCGGGTCGTCGATGTAGTCCGTGTCGCGGTACAGCTCGCGCACGATCTGGTCGCCCAGCCGGCGCTCGGCGCTGGCCGTCATCTCGCCGCCGTCACCGAGGCCCGGCAGGATCTGCTGCACCTGCGCCAGCGCGGGGGCCGGCAGCAGCACCTGGGAAGCTATCAAAAAGGTAGCGCACACCGCATGCCGGAGGGGCGTCGGGCGGGTTTTCTTGTGGGGAGAGGGAGTCAAGCGCGGCATTCCTCGTCTGTGGCTCGGGCTCGTATGATGCATCTTCAAAACGAACGTTCACCGATGAGCACCCTCACCCATTTTGACGCCCAGGGCCAGGCCCACATGGTCGACGTGGCGGCCAAGCCCGCCACCCACCGCGTGGCCGTGGCCACCGGCCGCATCGAGATGCAGCCCGCGACGCTGGCGCTGATCGAATCGGGCACCGCCAAAAAGGGCGACGTGCTGGGCATCGCGCGCATCGCCGGCATCCAGGCGGCCAAGAAGACCAGCGACCTGATCCCGCTGTGCCACCCGCTCGCGCTGACCCGCGTGGCCGTAGCCTTCGCGCTCGCCGAGGGCGGCGAGGCGCCGCAGGTGGCCTGCACCGCGACCGTCGAGACCGTCGGCCCGACCGGCGTGGAAATGGAAGCCCTGACCGCCGTGCAGGTCGCGCTGCTCACCATCTACGACATGTGCAAGGCCGTCGACCGCGGGATGCGGATCACCGACGTGCATGTGCTGGAGAAGCACGGCGGGAAGTCGGGCAGCTACGTCGCGACTGCGGGCTGAATTCAAACGGCTACAGCTCGGGCGCGTCGTCCGGGCGGTTGTCCAGCCAGCGGGCGAAAGCGGCCGGAAACGCCACCCGGAAACGTTCGGCGAGCGCATGCGCTTCGGCATCGCGGCCCAGCAACTCAGCGCTTTCGATCAACTTCGCGATGACGCGCGGCTCGGGCGAAAAGTGCAGCACGCGCCCGGCCAGTTCGTGCATGTGCGCCGCATTCGCCGGCGTGACGGCCGTGAGCGTCACCTCGGCGAAATCCACCTGGCGTGAGAACAGCCACGAGCCCTGGAGCTTGGCGAGCGTGTCGTCGCGGTAGGACGGCATGCGGGCCTCGCGCGGCAGGTAGATCTGGCTGATGCGGGTGTAGTCCCAGGCGGCGTAACCGATGAGGGCCACCCAGGCTGCGGCGGCGGCGAAGGCGGCGCGCTTTCTGCTGTTCGCGTTCGGGCGCTTGGGCGATGCCGGCCACAGGATGCCGAGGCACAGGCCGAACACCAGCTGGAACGGGCCGTACCAGAGCGGGTACTCGAGCAGGCTGTGCAACAGGATGACGCCGAGCAGGCCCCACGCCATCAGCCGCAAGGGGTCGCGCTCGCGCCACGGCTTTGCCGCAACCACCATCCACCAGAAGCCACCGCAGATCAACAGCGCCGCCGGAATGCCCAGCTCGACGGCGAGGTGCAGCGGCAGGTTGTGAGCGTTGTCGAGGATCACGGGGAAACGCGGGCCGTTGTACAGCGTGGCGAAGTGCGCGAAGCTGAGTTCGCCCCAGCCCCAGCCGGTGAGGGGGCGCTCGCTGATGAGCGAAAGCACGTTACGCCACAGCGTCACGCGGCTGTCTCCGCCGAGGGCAGCGGGTTCTAGACGCTGGACCAGGGCGCCAGCTGAAGCAAGGACGTTCGCGCTCCCGCTGGCTGCCAACCGGGGCAGCAACCAGTTCGCGACGAAGTAGAGCGGGAGCATGGACAACAGCGCGAGAGGGTGCGGCAAGCTGAACGGTCCAATCTGGCGCTCCGTACGGCGCTGCCGCCACGCCACAAGGCTTGCCCCGCCAGCAATCAGCACGATTTGCAGCAGACCGGTGCGCGAGCCCGAAGCAGCCGTCGCCACCAGAAGGAGCACGCCGACGCCGCCGACCAGCACTGGCTCGCGCCGCGATTTGCGGGCCGCATGGAGCCACAGCGCAGCCACGAGCCCGAGGCTGATCAGCGTGGCAAATTGGTTGCGCTGGCGCAAGGTACCCCAGGCTCGGCCCACCGTCGGGGAGGTAACCCACGGCAGGAGCGTCTCGGCAAGGTCGAAGTACTGAAGCAGGCCGAGAACGGCGTTGATGACCGCAGCAGCCAGCACGCCCCAGGCCAGCGCCTCCCGGGCGAGGGGCATTCGAACCAGAGCAGCGCCCGTCAAGGCTGACACCCCGATGGCCGCCAGCACGGCGCACGCCAGCAGCCTGGCATCCACGGCGCCTTGGCCCGACAACGCGACGGCGGCGACGCACAAGCCCAGCCAAGCCATCAACCCCCGGGACATCGAGCCGCAAGCCGGAGATAAGAACAAGAACAGCGCAGCACACAGGCCGGAGGCGAACAGTTGCCAAGCGCCGGCAGAGGGACCTGCGACGAACGGGCACAAGAACGGGAACGCCACGAGACACGCACCAAGGACCCGGCTCGCGTGGTCGCGTGAAGGAAATGGGACAGAGGTCGCGACGAAGGTCATTGGAAGCGCCCGTCCTTGACCGCCAAACGCACCTCGGCTCGCCGCATAGCTGACCGCTGGACCCGACAGGCGGCAGGCCGTCGAAGACGGGCGGAATTCTCAATCGCCAACAAATAAAGACAATTATTCACCAATTGTTTCCAAATCTATTCGCTCGTGCATCCGAGCAAGGCGCCGGAACGGGGCCCTCTTTCCGAAAGGTACGACTTTGCAATCGACATCCTCCCACCTGCGTCGCGCCTCCGGTTTCACGCTCATCGAAGTGATGATCACCATAGCCATCATCGGCATCCTGGCGGCCATTGCCATTCCAAGCTATCGCGAATACGTATTGCGCGGCCAGATCGTGGACGCCACCAATGGCCTAGCGACCATGCGCGCCAATATGGAGCGCCACTTTCAGGACAACCGGACCTACGAAACCGTCGGCACCGGCGCCACCGCTGTCACCGCGCCCTGCGCGGTGGATGCATCCAAGCGAAAGGCCGGCACCTTCACGCTGGCCTGCAAGACCGGCACGCCCACCGCTACCACCTATGTGCTCGAGGCCACTGGCAGCGGCAGCACCAGCGGCTTCGTCTACAGAATCGACCAAGCGGACAGCCGCTCGACGACCATCACGGGCGTTTCGGGCTGGAATACCTGTGCCTCCGCCTGGGTGTTGAGGAAGGGACAATGCTGATGCACACAAGCGGACGGAGCGCCGATCAGCATGGGAACTTAGGCTTCACGTTGATCGAACTCCTAGTCACCGTGACCTTGCTGGCCATTCTCATGATGCTGGCCGCGCCGTCGATGATGGAGTGGGTACGCAACAGCAAAGTGCGGGCCGTCGGTGAGGCGCTTCAGAATGGCCTGCGCGAAGCACAGAGCGAGTCGCTTCGACGCAGCCGCCAAGTCGTCTTCGCGTTGACCGACAGCAAATCCACCTCCGCCAGCCCTGCATTCACGGCAAAGGCTGACGGCAACCATTGGACGGTTCGCGCCCTGCCCTCGATTGCCGGCGAAAGCAGCGCGTTCGTTTCCTCGGGTGTCCTGACCGACGTTGGTGCTGGCGTGACGATCACCGGCCCTGCGGCCGTGTGCTTCAACTCCGTCGGTCGAATGGTGGCCAACGCCAGCACCGCGCTCACCACCCTGACGGGCGGGGAGAGCTGCAGCGTCGACATCGCAACACCGCCCGCCTACGACATCGCGCTCGAAGGCGCCGACCGCCCCTTGCGCGTTCTCGTGACACTCGGCGGGCAGGTGCGCATGTGCGACCCCAAGAAGACGATGTCCGATGCCAATCCTGACGGGTGTCCCGCATGACCATGCCTCGCTACTCGAAACATCAACGGGGCGTGGCCCTCATCGAAGTGTTGATGGCCGTTCTCATTTTTTCGGTCGGCATCTTGGGCCTCGTCGGCTTGCAGTCCCGTGCCATCCAGCTGTCGATGGACACCGAAGACCGCAACCGCGCGGCCTTGCTGGCCAATGAGCTCGTCAACGAGATGTGGTTGCGCCGCGCGCCCACGGTGCCTGCAGACGTCGTGACCGCGTGGAAGGCCAAGGTAGCCGCGACCACCCAGAGCGGACTTCCCGGCGGCGAGGGGGAGTATTCGGTGACCGGACGCCAAGCAGACGTGACCATCAAGTGGCAATCCCCCGGCGCCAGTGCCAAGAGCCAACTCACGACACGGGTGGTGCTGCCATGAAGGGCGCGAACTTGGATGGTCGCCGGCGCAACGGCGGCGTCACGCTGATTGAGCTTCTGGTCGCCATGGCCATCGGTTTGGTGGTCACGCTGGCGGTAACCAGCATGGTCATCGTGGGCGAAAGCCAGAAGCGCAGCACCACTTCTGTCAACGACGCCAACCAATCAGGCAACTACGCCGCCTATGTGCTGGACCGCGCGCTGCGCAGCGCGGGCTCGGGCTTCACGCAGGCATGGGACCTGGGCGTCTTTGGCTGTCGGCTGAATATCAAGCGCGACGACAGCACTGCCGTCTTACCCCGTACCACGGCATTTCCTGCGCCGTTTGCGGGCTTTCCCCAGACAGTGCGCGTCGCCCCCGTGCTGATCTACCGCCCCGCTTCGGGCTCCGACGTGCTGATGGTCATGAGCGGCAACTCGTCGGCCGGCGACATTGCACGCCCGGTGCTTTCTGCGGGTAGTGCGTCCAACAAGCTGCGACTGGACAACACCATCGGACTGCGAGAAGGCGACATCGGCCTGCTCAGCCGCAGCGGCACCGACGACTGCCTTGTCCAGCAAGTGCACGCCGATCCGGCGTTCGCCGATTCATCCGGCAACGACAACCTGCCGCTGGGCGGCACTTACTACACCACGAGCGGTGCGGACACCAGTCTGGCCACCCTCATCGCAGGTGGCACGTCCTTCTTCACGCCCATCGGCAACCTGTCCGCGGACAACCTGCAATTGCGGATGTTCGGCGTTAACGCCGATCGAACGCTGGTGAGCTACGACCTCATGCAAACCGCGGGAGGCGACACCGCAGCCAAACGCGATGAACAGGCACAGCAGGGCATTGCCGATGGCGTTGTCGCACTGCGTGCCGTCTACGCCATCGACAAGAACGAAGACGGCAACTTCGACCTAACGAACGATGCCTGGGTGGCGCCCGACGATGCGGCCTACAACATCACACAGATGATGAGTACGCCCGCCAAGGTCCGCCGCATTCTGGCGGTCCGTGTGGCCATGGTGCTGAGAAGCACCAACTACGAAAAGGACGTCGTGTCGAAAAGCAGCTTGACGCTGTTCGACGACCTGCCCGACACGCTCAACGAGTCGTACGCGATCTCCGGAGACGGCCTGCATTTCCGCCACCGCGTGGTGGAGTTCACCGTGCCGCTTCGCAACATGCTCCTGCTGCCTACATCATGATGATGAGAAATCGATCGTTCTCGCGCCGCTCACGCCAACGCGGTGTGGTTTTGCTCTTCGCGCTGGTCGTGCTGGTCATCCTGCTCGCAGGCGGCGTGGCTGTGATTCGCTCCATGAACACCTCGCTCGCCAGCGCGGGCAATCTTGCCTTCAAGCGTGACTTGGTCAATCAAGGCGAACAGGCCATCGCCACGGTGTTGAACACATTCAGCGGCAGTGGCGCATTGACTGCGGCAGCCACCCGCAACAGCAATCTGAAATCGGCGAATTACAGTGCGACGACGCTCGCAACCAATGACCGGGGTGTGCCCACTGCACTGCTGAGCGACTCAGTGTTCGATACCGTCGGCATGGCCTCCAACGACATCGAGAACACCGACGCGAAGGTCAAGATCCGCTACGTGATCGACCGTCTGTGCAATGCAGCCTCGTCACCCGGCACGCAAGGCCCAGGGGGTTGCGTTTTTCCGCCCGCGGCGAATGACGTTCGCGGTGGCAGCAGCCAGGAAATGGGAACGCGCCTCCCGCCACCTCCTTCGACCACCTATCGCTTGAGCATGCGCGTGACCGGCCCCCGCGACACGCAAGTGTTCCTGCAAGCCTCTTTCGCCAGGCCTGAACAATAACCAGCCCCGGGACCCCTTCATGATTGCCTTGACTCGATACCCCCGGCTGCGCGCCCTCTCGTGCAGCGTACTGGCACTGGCGCTTGTCACCACCCATCTGCCAGCCATCTCGGCGACGGCACTGGCAAACCAGCCGATCTTTTCCACGTCGGAAGTGCCCGGCAACCTGGCACTCAGCCTGTCGGTGGAGTACCCCACCGCAACGCGCGTTGCGCATGTCGCTGACTACACCAGCACGCGGAACTTCCTGGGCTACTTCGACCCTTTGAAGTGCTACGAGTACAAGAAGAACACCACCCAGGTGACGACCGATGGCGGCACTGTGATTCCCCTCGACAAGGGTGACTCCAGCTATTTCCAGCCCGTGAGCGTCACCACGAACCGGATCTGCAATGGAAAGTGGAGCGGCAACTTTCTCAACTGGGCGACCCTCACGGCCATCGATCCCTTCCGCTGGGCGATGACGGGTGGACGCCGCGTCGTGGACACGCCGACCGAGACCATCGTCGAAAAGGGTTGGCATTCCGGCCAAGGCAGCTATTTCCCGGAGCGCAATCAGGACGCCCGTACCGAGGGTCGGCTGCCGTTGACCGAGGCTGCCGGCGCGACACCCTTCGCGAATGCCAAGACGATGCGGGTCATCGTCAACGGCCGGGGCTTCGCCATGCAGTTGATCACGACCAATGGTGTGCGCGGGCAGTACTACGCGGGCGTGAGCCAGACCCCGACACCCGACACGCTCCGGTGGACAAACAGCAACGACACGATCGACAACAGCTGGGGTAGCAAGACCGGTCCCGGAAACGGCGTACCGAATGACAATTTCACCGCGATCTACACCTACTCGGGTATTGCCCCCGCCACGGGGACCTATAAGTTCCAGACGTACGCCGACGACGGCGTAGTGCTAAAGGTCAACGGCACCTTGTTGATCGACGACTGGACTTCACACGGCGCCGAAAATCGCGAAGGGACTATCAGTCTTGTCGCCGGCCAGAGCTACGATCTGGAGCTCAAGTATTTTGATCAGACTGGCTCGGCCGTGATTCGCCTCAATTGGCAGCCGCCCGGGCAGAACAACTACTCGCTGTTTTCTTCCGCGGTGGGCGCAGCCTCGACGCAGAACTACACCATGCGCGCGAAGGTCTGCGATGCTACCGTGGGCCTCGAAGCCAACTGCAAGCAGTACCGCGACGGATGGAAGCCGGAGGGTTTGATCCAGCAGTACGCAGACAAGATGCGCTTCAGCGCCCTGGGCTACCTGAACGACAGCAATGAATACCGCGATGGCGGTGTGCTGCGCGCGCGACAGAAATTCGTGGGGCCGACCCACCCTGAGCCGGGCCAAGCTCCGAGAGACAACACCAACAAGGAATGGGCGGCCGACACAGGCCAAATGGTACGCAACCCGGATGCTGCGGACGCCACGGCCACAACCGCTGCCAGCGCGACTGAAGTGACCGAACGCGTGACCATTGCCGACAGTGGGGTGATGAACTACCTCAACAAGTTCGGCCAGCTCATACCGGGCGACTACAAGGGCATCGACCCCGTCAACGAACTGTATTACGCCGCCTTGCGGTATTTCCGTGGCTTGGAGAGTGTGCCGTCGTGGACCTCCATGGCCGGCGCCAGCAAGGCCACGAAGACGACCTACCTGGATGGTTTTCCGGCGATCACCGACTGGAGGGCTGCAGACCCCGTCCAGTACAGCTGCCAACGCAATTTCGTTCTGGGTATCGGCGATATCTACACCCATCGGGACAAGAACGTTCCGGGCAACTCGCTGACAGACCATGAGCCAACCATGCCCACAGAGGTAAGCGCGGACACCATGTTCGACGCAGTCAAATCGACGAACAATGCCAAATTTCTGCAGGGTATGGGAACCGGCAAGGCGACCGCCGCCACGGGTTCGAGCTACTCGACCGACTACATGGCCGGCTTGGCCTTCGAGGCCAATACCAAGGACATTCGCCCTGATCTGATCGGCAAGCAGACCGTACAGACCTATTGGGTCGACGTTCTGGAACAGCCCTTCTCCCGGAACAACAAGTTCTACCTGGCCGCGAAGTTCGGTGGTCTGAACCAGAAGAAATTGCCAGCCGATTTCGATCCTTACACCTTCGCCGGGACCATCCCGCTGGACTGGTGGTCGACAAGTGGCGACACCCTGACAGACGCTCGAAACACCCCGGTGACAGTGCCTCGTCCCGACAACTACTTCGCCGCAGGACAACCCGACACCATGGTGGCGGGCCTGAAGCAGGCGTTTGAGCGGATCTCGAACGAGATCTCGGCCTATACCACCTCGTTCTCGCTCTCGAGCGCGCAGGTGTCGTCTACTGGCGCAGCCTCCTATGCGGCCCAATACGACTCGAAGAACTGGACCGGTCTTCTCAGCGCCAGCCGGCTCACTTTCGATAGCAGCGGCAACCCCTCTGCAACCTTGGTCTGGGAAAGCAAGACCAAGCTCGAAGCGCAGCTCGCTGGCACCGGATGGA
This sequence comes from Variovorax sp. GW822-FHT04E09, assembly GCF_058800845.1. NCBI lineage: Bacteria > Pseudomonadati > Pseudomonadota > Betaproteobacteria > Burkholderiales > Comamonadaceae > Variovorax > Variovorax sp. GW822-FHT04E09. Next base: position 243,593 of record NZ_JBXAMR010000006.1, on the reverse strand, counting down.
ACGACAGCCGCAACATCGTGACGCGCGGCGCCACCGCCGGCGTGCCCTTCCGCTATGCCAGCCTGTCGGCAGACCACCAGGCGCTGCTGAACACCAGCTACGTCACCGGCAACGACGCGGAGAACTACGTCAACTGGCTGCGCGGGGACCGTGCCAACGAGCGCACCGCCACCGACGCCAGCAAGGCTTACCGGCAGCGCGACCTGCTGCTAGGAGATATCGTGAACGCCAAGGTAACACCGGCGGGCCCTCCGGCGCTTCCCTATTCCGATTCGGTCAATCCTGGCTATGCCGCCTTCAAGACGACCTGGAGGAATCGACCGGTGATGGTGTATGCCGGCGCAAACGACGGCATGGTCCATGCCTTCAACGGTGCGCTGACCGGCACAGATGCCGGCAAGGAACAATTCGCCTATGTGCCGAGCTTCCTCTTTGCGAAGGCCGCCTCCAGCGATGCGGACGGATTGCTGTCGCAACTGGGCAACCCGTACTACCAGCACCGCTTCTTCGTCGATGCCACGCCTTCCACTTTCGACATCGATTTCAATAGCGCCGGCGGCACTTTCACCACGACGAGCGCGGCCACTTCTGATTGGCGCACCGTCCTGATCGGTGGACTGGGCAAAGGGGGCAAGGGCTTCTACGCCCTCGACGTGACCAACCCGGCAGGCATGAACACCGAGACTAACGTCGCGTCCAAGGTGCTCTGGGAATTCACCGATGCCGACATGGGCTACAGCTTCGGCGCACCCGTGGTCGTCAAGACGCGAAAGCACGGCTGGGTGGTGATCTTCACCAGCGGCTACAACGGCGGCGGAACGAGCAGCCACCTCTACATCGTGAACCCGACCAACGGCCAGCTCATCCAGAAGATCAGTACCCCGACGGCTTCTGAAGGCATGGCACAGGCGTCGGCTTATGTGCAGGACTTTTCGGATGGCACCGCCGATGCCGTGTATGCGGGAGATCTCAACGGACAGCTCTGGCGCTTTGATCTCACCGCTGCCAGAGCCGCCACAACCTCCTACCCCGCACCCACCCTCATTGCCAACCTCACCGATGGCGCGACGACACCACAAGCACAGCCGATCACCACGCAGCCGTTGATCGAGATCCAGCCATTGACGAAAAAGCGCTACGTGCTGGTGGGCACCGGCCGCTTGCTCGATGCCAGCGACATTCAGTCCGCCCAAGAGCAGAGCTACTACGCCCTCATCGACGGCACAGCCAGCGCGTTCACGCCGGTCAGCACTGGCAACTTCCCCATCGCACGCAGCAACCTGCAGGCGGTGACCGACTTGACGCAAGGCATTGCGCTGACGGCGACCAGCCGCGGCTGGTACACCGACCTGGGCGTGACCAACAGAGTGGGCTGGCGCGCAGTCAATGCGTCGACCTCGTACAGCGGCGTGGTGGCGTTCTCCACGCTGCAGACCGCAGGCGATGCCTGCGCCCCCTCGGGTACCAGCCGCGTCTATGCCATCGACTTCGGTACGGGCAGATCGGCGTTGGTGGATGCCAACGGCAACCTCATTGCATATGCGGCAGCGGGTGCTGCGGTGAACGACGTGCGGTTCCTTGGCGTCGATGGTTCCACGCGGCTTGTCAGCGGGGATGTGAAGGGGAACATGCAGAACAACCCCATCAAATTGCCTGGAGCTTTGGGGTTGCGGCTACTCAATTGGCGGGAGGTGCCGACCGTGGATTGATGGAGTGGTGCAAGAGGTCGCGCGCATGGCCTCGATAAATCCCAGCTGGCTGCAGCAAGACACGGCGGCCAGGAGTTGATCTCGCTGAGCGCCATGCGCTCCTCAACCGCGACTCGACGTGTGACGCTGGTGCTGGGTGGTCCCGGGAGTCATGCCTCCAGCCATGCATGCTCAGCGGTGAATGAGTCCTTTAGTCAGCGCTGGGTTCTGTTGCCAATTGGCGCGGCACCCTGATGCTGACGTACGGCACGGCTGTCTCGTCGAACTGCTCTCGCGATTGAGCGTCGAAGAACTTGGGCGAGTGATCACCGACAAGAACTACCTGAAGACCAGGGATGGGGGCATGCTCCAATTGGGCTTTGAGCACGTGCATGAAGTCGTACAGCAGTGCAGCATGGGCACAACGCGCTCCATCGAGCTTGAGGAAAGGGCACACCTGATCTTTCACTTTCGGATTGCTAAGATCCGACTCGCGATAGGGTGTATGGGAATTGAGGGTCATCCAGTAGGTGAACTGCTTGCCGTTGCGTCGCAGGCTGTCTACTACGCGCGGAGCGATGCTGTAATCACAAACCCCAGGAATGTTGGCGCACATCGAACTCCCGAGCATCAACTGCTGCATGAAGTAGCTGTGCTCAAAGCCAATTTCTGGATACCACTGATCGCGGCGATACATCTTCGATGAAGCGCCATGAAACGCTTGCGTTTGCCAGCCTTGGCTTTGTAGTTGACGAGGAAGGCAGTCGTTGGCTTGAGGAACCACGTCAATCCGAAGCGTATGCGGGAACAGCCCACACAATTCCCGGAACTCGCCTTGCAGGGTTGCCCCCATGAACTCCAGCCTTCCACCTTCGTGTGCCCACGCGGGGGAGTTCCATAGGTCCTGCCAGAACTGGTTTTCTGCCTTGTCGTGGGCAAGCCCCCAGGACTCCACAACAATCACAAGCAGCTTGTCTGGAGGTACGTCATTGCCCAGCACCTTCTTGACGGCCGACCTGTCAGCGCCCAGCTTGACGAACTTGCCCAGGTCGTCCGCATATCCTTCCTCGTAGAAAGAAAAGGTGTCACGGAGGAATTGGCTGTCCAGCACCCACGAACCTGCCAGCTTGGTCGTGCGGACCCCATAGATCTTGCCTTCGCTGTGCTCAAAGCCATTGCGCGTCGGCCATAGCAGTGCAAGGCCGAGCAACGCGATCACCCAAAGCAGCATCCCATGGCCCGGGGACGCTCGCTGGTGGACCTGCACGCACAGTCCCCCCCATAGCAACAGGACAAACAGTCCCGCAATGCCGGCCATGATCCAGGTCACGTTCGTGTGCGGGATGTAGCTCAGCAAATCCAACACATCGGCATAGCTGGACGATAGATTGATTTGGGCGAATATGAACAGGAAATCTGCCGACCAAAGCAGCGCTAATCCAAGTGCGAAAAGCCAAGGCCGGCCACGAGTCAACGCGACCAGCACCAGAAATTCCGCCCAGAACCACGGCCTGTAGAGCTGGAGCCATTGCGCAGCCACCACGCCTGGCAGCATAGGCAGGAGCAGTGCAAGCAGTTGCATCAAGCCGACTGCCTTCACGATGAAAAGTGGGCGTCGTTGCATCCTCAATGGAAGCCTTTGAGAAAAGCCCGTTCGATAAATTCGGAAGCACGCAATGGCTGCCCGACGTCACCAGCGCCCAGCCACACAATGAAGTTCCCGGCGTCATCGGACAAGAAAAGAGCCGACATGCCGTACAGATAGCCTCGCTGTAGCCAGACCTGATGGTCACCGACACGGCGCCGCTCAAGAAATCCATCTTGGCAACTCTCGGGCACGGTTTCGTTGCAGGGGATGCTGGAGTCATGCATGCCGCGCGAACGGTCCAGCAGTGGGCGATTGTCAGCAATGAAGCGCGCCAGTCCTTCTGCACTGCCTGTCATGCCCATCGGAGCACGAAGCGCTTGCCAGTCGAAATGCTCGACAAACTCTGGCCCGTGCAACTCGTTGTGCATGAAGTTGTATGCGAGCGGCGAGTCCGCTTGGTCCATGTAGCCGATGCCGTATTGCGACAAGCGCATGTCCTGCTCGAGCGCGCTCCATAAGCTGCGGCCCGCGTGCCGTTCATAAGCGACTGCAGCCAAACAGTAGCCCAAGTTCGAATAGGCATGGCGAGAGCCCGGCGTGAATTGAAGCTGCGCCTGTGCCAGCTCTTGCACCTGGCCGGGACACCAAGGCTTCTTGTCGTTGATGACCATCGGGTCCTCGGCGCGCATGCGGTCGAAGCCGGCGGAATGATTCAGGAGATGGCGGACCTGTATCTGCGCAATGTGCGGGTCTCGAAAAGGAGGACCCAGGTCCAGCACGGCTGCCAGCGGCTGGTTCAGCCAATCTGCTTGACCATGGACCACGCCAAAGAAGGTGACGATCTTTGACAAGCTGGCCAAGCGAAAGCTGGAGCCAGTTGCCACGCGTTGGCTGATAAGGGGATAGCGCTCCCAACCGTTGACACATCCTGATCGACTACCAGCCTTGTCCACGAACACGAGTTGATTTGCCGGAGAGTCAAGCCGGGTGGGCAACTGGCGGGCCAACTCTTGAAGCCAACTGGGAGTATGGGCATCGCATCGAGTCGAAAGTGCGGACAAATGCCCTGTGATTGGATAAGCCCAGCGTCTGACCATGTTGCGATCTGTCTCCCATGCGAACCAGGGGAGAAAGATCGCACTGATGAGCACGACGTAAAGACAGATGCGAGTCTTTTTACGCATGACGTGAAAAGAGCGCCCTAAAGGGCGCTCTTTCATTTGCTAGATCGAAAGCGAGGTAGTGTTACGGAGTAGTGCCGCTGCCGCCACCGGTGCCGCCGCCGCTGGTAGCAGCCGTGCTGGACGAGCAGCCAGCGGGGCGGTACTTCGACTCAACGGTGGTCGAGCAAGACCACGTGCCCGAAGCAGAGAGGCGCGTCCAGGTCAGCGTCTTCCCGGTGATTGCCGCAGCTGCATTGCCGCCAAAAGTGGCCACGAGTGCACCGTTGTTCGTGGCAGTGCCAAGGTCGGCGGTAAGGCCCGTGCTAATCGTGACTGCGGCGCCCAGCAGATTGCTCGCGGTCGAGCCTAGATTGCACTGGACATTGGTAGGTGTTGCGGTCGAGAGAACAGGCGTGAGCTTGCCATCAAGAATGCAAGCCTCTGCCGCAGTGCGCAGCGAGGCGACTTCAGACATGACGCGCGCAACTTGCGATTTGGCAACGTACGTCTGGTACTGCGGAATGGCAATGGCAGCCAAGATACCAATGATCGCCACAACGATCATCAGTTCGATCAGGGTGAAACCCTTTTGCACATTGCGTGCGATAGAACGACGGTTCATTCATTAACTCCAGGTTGGTTTGTAGAGCCCGGGAACCAGCCCGGAGCGAGGAACCTTCCGCAGCATCCGTGCCACCCGGTTTCCCCACTCTGCAACCCTCGATCGGGCCGTCTTTGGTCACAAGATGGTTACATGATGTGACATAACTCGCACTCAGATGCCAATTGTGTCGACAAATTTGTCATGCCCGACCGGGCCCTGTCAGAAGGTCAGCACCCCGTTCGCCTTGAGCCAGCGAATGTCCCGCTGCGCCAACCCTGCCACCTCCCGCCCCGCCAGCATCTCGATCTGGCTCATGATTTCTTCGGTCTCTGCGGGCTTGGTGTGGGTGATGTAGATCGGGTATTGCTTGCCCGGGTCGATCTGCGCCAGCTCGTGCGCCAGCGCCACCGGGGACAGGTGCAGGCTGCGCTCGGCCAGCGCCTCCTCGCGGGAGCTGAAAGCCGTCTCGATGACCAGCATCGCGACGTCGATCGCGTTGATGCGCTCCCAGAAGGGCGGATTGCGTTCTGTGTCGCCGCTGAAAACCCAGTGGGCGCCGCCTTCGGCCCGGCGGATGGCGAAGCCGCAGGCCGGCACGGTGTGGACGGCCGGCAGCACCTCGATCAGCTTGGGAGCGTCGCTGCCCAGCTCGAGGCGTTGCCCGACCGCGATCTCGTGAAAGCTCACGAACGGCGATTCGGGGCTGGGAATGCGTTCGAAATTCGGCCAGATGACGTTGTTGAACACATGCGCCCGCAGCGCGTCGATGGTGGCCGCCAGAGCATGCACGCGCAGGGGCCGGGTGCGGCGGCTGCCGACGGCGTCGAGCATCAGGGGCAGGGCGGCGATGTGGTCGAGGTGCGAGTGGGTGAGCACCACGTCGTCGATGGCGGCCATCTCGTCGAGGGTGAGGTCGCCGACGCCCGTGCCGGCGTCCACGAGCAGGTCCGCATCGACCAGGAACGAGGTGGTGCGGCAGTCCTTGGCGATGGCGCCCGAGCAACCCAGCACGCGAACCTGCATTGTGGAAGACCCCTTGTATGCGTCTGTCGTCATTTGGTGTCGAACCGGGTGGCGCCGTCCCAGTCCGGGTCTTGCGGGCGAAGCGCCATCGAGGCTAAACGCTGAGCGTAGAGCTGGTAAAGGACTTTTTTCGCATCCGCGGCGAGCAGGGGAGCCAGCAAGTTCCGGCCCAGCGCCCAATCCTGGCGGCGGTAGGCGGCGAGCACCTGGCTCCAGCGGTCGAGTTGCTGCCGTGTGTCCTGCGCCTCGGCTGTGGCTTCCGGCGCGAGCGGGGTGTAGATGGCGACGGCCTGGGCCTTGCCCTTGACGCGCACGCTGTCGAGTTCCTGCCAGACGAACCCGGGCGCCGCCTCGCGGGTGGCGCCGCTGGCCACGATCTCGACCCCGTAGTGTCCGCTCAGGCCCTCCAGCCGGGACGCGAGATTGACCGCGTCGCCGACCACGGTATAGCTGCGGCGCGCGGTCGAGCCCATGTCGCCGACGCTCATGAGGCCGCTGTTCAGGCCGATGCCCGCGCTGATTTCGGGGCGGCCGTTGGCGCGGTGCTGGCGGTTGATGTCGTGCACGGCGGCCGCCATGTCGATCGCCGCCTGCACGGCGAGCGCGGCATGGCCGGGCGTGTCGATGGGCGCGCCCCAGAAGGCCATGACGCAGTCGCCCATGTATTTGTCGACGGTGCCGCGGTGCGCGCTGATCACCTCGGTGAGCCGGCTGAAGACGGTGTTCAGGAAGGCCTGCAGCTCGGCCGGCGCCATCTGCTCGGACAGCCGGGTGAAGTCGCGCATGTCGCAGAACATCACGGTCATTTCCTTGCTCTCGGCGCGCATGCTGTAGCGGCCGGGGCGCACGAGCATTTCGTCGACCAACTGCGGCGGCACGTAGGTGCCGAAGAGCCGCACCAGCCCGCGCCGCGCGCGCGATTCGACGAAGTAGCCCCAGCTCATGTTGAGCGCGAAGGCCAGCGCCACCATGACGAGCGCCGACGCCAGCGGGAGCACGAGGCTGTGGCCGACGTAGAGCCAGGTGTTCAGGCCAACCAGCGCGGCGACCACGCCCGCGCCGAGCAGCACGGCGCGCGATGCGGACAGCAGCGACAGTCCGAACGCGAGCAGCAGCCCCGCTGCCAGCACGGTCAGCACTTCATATCCCGGCGCGTAGTCGGGCACGGCCAGCAGGCGCCGGTCGAGCAAGCCCGAGACGATGTTGGCGTGCACTTCGACGCCCGGAAACGCGGCACCGACCGGGGTGGCGCGCAGGTCCTGCAGGCCGGGCGCGGTGGCGCCGAGCAGCACGATCTTGTCCTTCAATTCGCCCGGCGCCAGTCGGCCCTCGAGGACGTCGGCGGCGGCCACGTAGCGGAACGACCCTGCGCGCGGCCCGCCAGGGCCGCGAAATGGCACCTGCAGGCTGGCACTCTGGTCGACCGGGATGCGCAGCGACCCCAGCACCAGCGCCTGCAGGCGCGGAAAGTTGCCGTCGCCGGCCACGAGCGCCGGCCGCACGGGCGGCGAGCCGTTCGCCAGCCGGTACACCGCCAGCGCCAGCGACTCGTAGTGCCCGGGCGATGCATGCTCGCCTTCGTAGCGGGCGATGAGCGGCACGCTGCGGATCACGCCGTCGTCGCTGCCGTCACCGACCAGGGTATTCAGGAACCCCGCGACCGGCGCCGCGCGCCCCAGCACCGGCAGGCTGGCGCCAAAGCCGTTCCAGAGCGTGACGAAGGAAGCATGGGGCGGAAAGGCGTCGGGTGGCAGCACGGGCGTCGCCGGCAGCAGCCCCTTGGCGCTGGGCTGTTCGGTGCGGGTGAAGTAGTAGCCGAGCGCCACGGGCTGGCCGCGCAGGGCCTGAGCCAGTGTGGCGTCGTGGTCGAGGGTGGGCGCGAGCTGGTCGATCTCGGCGGCGAGGCCCTGCACGCCGCTCAATGGCCCGGCTGCGATCTCCTTCAGGCGCCCGAGGCCGGAGCTGCGATCGGGCTCGAGAAACATCACGTCGAAGCCGAGCACGGCCACGTGCTGGCGGGCCAGCAGTTCTGTCGTGAGGCTGGCGATCTTGTCGCGCGGCCAGGGCCACTGGCCCTCGCGCGCCAGGCTGGCGTCGTCGACATCGACGATCACGACCCGCGTGTCGGGCGTGCCCGGCATGGTGGCGCGCAGGCGGGCGTCGTAGATCAGGTGGTCCAGGTGCTCAATCACGCCCAGCCGCCAAACGCCGGTGGCATGGAGCAGCGCCAGCAGCACCGGCAGCAGCGTGATGGCGATGCGCGGCCAGTGCCGCCGCAATGCGCTCATGGCTGGTCAGCCTTGGACAACGGATGCCTGCCGGCGAGAAAACGGGGAACGGAGCAGGGCGTCCGGGCCGGCTCAGATCCGGACGAACTGCATGCGCGAGGCGCCGCCGAGTTCGAGCACGTCGCCTTCCTGCAGCGCGACGGCCTCGGCGCCCAGCGGGGCGCCGTTGAGCGTGACGCTGCCGACGACGGTGGCCGCCACGTAGCCCTGGCGGCGGCGGGTGACGACGGCCACGGCGACGCCGGGCTTGCCGATGGTGGTGACCACCTTCTGCAGCGGGACGTCCTGGCCTTCGTTGGCGCCCGAGAGCACGCGCAGCACGGGCACGCCCAACTCGACCAGCGCACCCGATTCGGTGGGTGCCGACGAGAGCGGCATCGGCGCCGAATACTCGGAGAGCGAGGCCCGCACGGAGCCGGGGCCGGCCATGAGGTTGCTGTGCGAGCGGAAATGAATGCGGCAGCCGCCGACCTCGATGACGTCGTTGTCCTGGAGCGCCTGCTTCTGGACGGCCAGCGCATTGACGTAGGTGCCGTTGGTGCTGTTGAGATCTTCAATTTCGACTTCGCCGCCGCTCATGTGCAGCACGGCATGCTCGCCGCTGACGGCGAGATTGTCGATCACGATGTCGTTGTAGGCGCGCCGGCCCAACGTCGTGCGGTTCTTGGCGAGCGCCACTTGGCCGATGACGACGCCATCGACCGAAATGATCATCTTCGGCATGGCCGATTACTCCCCGTTTGCAAAGATCCAGCACCGTCAGGCGGCGCAAACGGTCCGCCGCCTGGGTTGGCTGCTACATGGCCCCGCGGGTCGCTTCGCTGACGCCCGCCTTGGCCAGAACAACTGAAATGTTATCCCGTCCGCCATTGTCGTTTGAAATTGCAACCAAAAGTGAAGCCATCTCCTTCAGCCCCAGATCACGGCTCAAAAGCGTGAAAAGCTGCGCATCCGGCACCATCTCGCTGAGCCCGTCGGAGCACAGCATGTACAGGTCGCCCGGCCTGGCGCTGTGCTCGTGCATCTCCAGCAACACCTGGGCTTCCACGCCCACGGCCCGCGTCACGAGGTTGCGGGTGGGGGAGTTCAGGGCTTCTTCGGGCGTGATGGCGCCCGCGTCGAGCTGCTGCTGGCGCAGCGAATGGTCGCGCGTGAGCTGCTCCAGCTTGTTGTTGCGCAGGCGGTAGCAGCGCGAATCGCCGATGTGGCCGACCACCACGCGCTGCGGGCGGAATGCCGCCAGCACCAGGGTCGTGCCCATGCCTCGCAGTTCTTCGTGGGTGATGCCCGCCTGGAGGATGGCGCCGTTGGCCTCGTCGGTGGCCGCCTGCAGCGCACGCCGGACCACGCGGGCGGGCGCCTGCATGCCGGCCTGGGCGAACCAGCGGCCGAAGCTCGCGTGCATCAGCGAAATGGCCATGGCACTGGCCACCTCGCCGCCCTTGTAGCCGCCCATGCCGTCGGCCAGCAGCGCCAGGCCGAGGGCCGGGTCGACATGCACCGCGTCTTCGTTGTGGGCGCGCAGGCGCCCGACATCGGTCAGCGCCGCAAACTCCCAGCTCAGCGCCGGTCGACTGGAGAAAAGGGAAACGCCAACACCTGCCATCGTTTGTCAGCGCTCGCTTTTTAAGGAATCAGTGCGCAGCAGCGCGTGCGCGCCGTTGCAGGAAGCGGCCCAGGGCCACGACGAGCACCGCGCCGGCGATCGCGCCCACGTAGTGCATCCAGGGGTTGGCCGCCAGCGCCTCATGCAGCGACACGTCGCTCACGATGGTCTCGCCGCCGACCCAGCCGATCAGCGCGGCACCCAGCATGACGATGATCGGGAAGCGTTCCATGAGCTTGATCATGAGCGTGCTGCCGAAAATCACCAAGGGGATGCTGATGGCCAAACCCAACACCAGCAGCACCATGCTGCCTTGCGCGGCGGCCGCCACGGCGATCACGTTGTCCAGGCTCATCACCAGGTCGGCCAGCAGGATGGTCCGCACGGCCGCGAACATGCTGCCGTACTCCTGGGAATCGCCGTCGCCTTCGTCTTCCTCGCTGAGCAGCTGCAGGCCGATCCACAGCAGCAGGGCGCCGCCGATGATCTGCAGGTAGGGCAGCGCCAACAGCTTGGCCGCCACCACCGTCAGCACGATGCGCAGCACGACGGCCGCGCCCGAGCCGAACAGCACGGCCTTTTTCTGTTGCGCGGGCGGCAGCGATCGCGCCGCCATGGCGATCACGACGGCGTTGTCGCCCGAGAGGATGATGTTGATCCAGACGATCTTGATCAGACCGATCCAGAAGTCCGTGCTTTGAAGAAGTTCCATGTCTCTGATTCCACTGTGTTGTAGTTAAAAAAGCGCCCGCAACTCAATGCGGGCGCTTTTTCATTTCTGCGTGGTAATGCGAGCGGCGGGAATGCCGCCAGCGGTGGGTGTGCTTTTTACAGCTTGCCCTTGAGCAGCTTGGCCAGCTCCGAGAAGTTGCGCGTCACGGTGAAACCGCACTCTTCCATGATGGCGAGCTTGGCTTCGGCCGTGTCGGCGCCGCCCGAGATCAGCGCGCCGGCGTGGCCCATGCGCTTGCCGGGAGGGGCTGTGACACCGGCGATGAAGCCGACGACCGGCTTCTTCATGTTGTCCTTGCACCAGCGGGCTGCGTCAGCCTCGTCGGGGCCGCCGATTTCGCCGATCATGATGACGGCGTCGGTGTCCGGATCGTCATTGAAGGCCTTCATCACGTCGATGTGCTTCAGGCCGTTGATCGGGTCGCCGCCGATGCCGACTGCCGACGATTGGCCCAGGCCGATTTCCGTCAGTTGAGCCACGGCTTCGTACGTCAGTGTGCCCGAGCGCGAGACCACGCCGATGCGGCCCTTGCGGTGGATGTGGCCGGGCATGATGCCGATCTTGATTTCGTCGGGCGTGATCAGGCCGGGGCAGTTCGGGCCCAGCAGCAGGGTCTTCTTGCCGCCGGCCGCTTCCTTGGCCTTCATCTTGTTGCGCACTTCGAGCATGTCGCGAACCGGAATGCCTTCGGTGATGCAGATCGCCATGTCCAGGTCGGCTTCGACAGCTTCCCAGATGGCGGCCGCGGCGCCTGCCGGCGGCACGTAGATCACCGACACGGTGGCGCCGGTCTGCGTGGCGGCTTCCTTCACCGAACCGAAGATCGGGATGTTGAAGATCGACTCGCCGGCCTTCTTCGGGTTCACGCCGGCCACGAAGGCATTCTTGCCGTTCGCGTATTCCTGGCACTTCTCGGTGTGGAACTGACCGGTCTTGCCGGTGATGCCTTGCGTGATGACTTTGGTGTCTTTGTTGATGTAGATCGACATGACTTGTTCCTTAGGCCTTCTTGACTGCTGCCACGACCTTCTGGGCCGCGTCCGCCATGGTGTCGGCGCTGATGATCGGCAGGCCCGACTCGGCCAGCAGCTTCTTGCCTTCGACTTCGTTGGTGCCCTTCATGCGCACGACCAGCGGCACTTGCAGGTTCACGGCCTTGCAGGCTGCGATCACGCCGGTGGCGATGGTGTCGCACTTCATGATGCCGCCGAAGATGTTCACGAGGATGGCTTCCACGTTCTTGTTCTTCAGCATGATCTTGAAGGCTTCCGTGACCTTCTCGGGGGTGGCACCGCCGCCCACGTCCAGGAAGTTGGCCGGCTCGCCGCCGAACAGCTTGATGGTGTCCATGGTGGCCATGGCCAGGCCGGCGCCGTTCACCAGGCAGCCGATGTTGCCGTCCAGCGAGATGTAGGCGAGGTCGAACTTCGAGGCTTCGACTTCGGCCGCGTCTTCTTCGTCCAGGTCGCGCAGGGCCACGATTTCGGGGTGGCGGAACAGCGCGTTGCTGTCGAAGTTGAACTTGGCGTCCAGGGCGACGACGTTGCCCTTGCTGTCACGGTTGAGCGGGTTGATCTCGACCAGCGAGGCGTCCGTCTCCATGTAGCAGGTGTAGAGCTTCTTCAGGATGTCGACCGTCTGGGCGGTCGAATCGGCCGGCATGCCGATGCCGTCGGCGATTTCCTTGGCTTGTGCGTCGGTCAGGCCGTCCTTGGGGTCGGCGTAGACCGTGATGATCTTCTCGGGGGTGGAATGGGCCACTTCCTCGATGTCCATGCCGCCTTCGCTCGAAGCGATGAACGCCACCTTCTGGGTGGCGCGGTCGGTCACGGCCGAAATGTAGTATTCCTTGTTGATGTCGGCGCCGTCTTCGATGTAGAGGCGACGCACCTTCTGGCCTTCAGGGCCGGTCTGGTGGGTCTTGAGCTGCATGCCGAGGATCTCGCCAGCCAGCTTCTTGACGTCTTCGATCGACTTGGCGACCTTGACGCCGCCGCCCTTGCCGCGGCCACCCGCGTGGATCTGGGCCTTGACGACCCAGACCGGGCCTCCAAGCTTCTGGGCGGCCTCGACCGCCTCCTGAACCGTATAGGCCGGGATGCCGCGCGGCACCGGCACGCCGAACTTGGCAAGGATTTCCTTGCCTTGGTACTCGTGAATCTTCATGAGGGATGTCTCTCGGAAGGAGGAGGTTGAGAACGGGAGATCGGGAGTGAGACTGTTGTTTCTGCTCTGTTGTTCGCGGGCGACGGCAGCCTGACGGCTGGGGGCGGCGAACAACCGCGGACTGTATCATGGTGCGCCGCACCAATACTTGATGTGCGGTTGCGGTCAATACGTACTTTCTTCTAGCCACCCTACGCATACTCCGATATGGCCAAGGTTTTCATCGACGGCGAAGCCGGCACCACCGGCCTGCAAATTCGCGAGCGGCTGCAGACGATGCCGCAGATCGAGCTCGTGAGCATCGCGCCCGAGCTGCGCAAGGACGTGGCCGCCAAGCGCGAGCTGATGGCCGGCGTCGACCTCGTGGTGCTGTGCCTGCACGACGACGCGGCACGCGAGTCGGTCGCGCTGATCGACCAGCTCCCGGGCCAAAAGCCCAAGATCATCGACGCCTCGACCGCCCACCGCATCGCACCGGGCTGGGTCTTCGGTTTCCCCGAACTCGTCGAAGGCCACTGGCAGGCCGTGGCCCAGGCCGACCGCGTCGGCAACCCCGGCTGCTACGCCACCGGCGCCATCGCCATGGTGCGCCCGCTGGTCGACGCGGGCCTGCTGCCGGCCGACTTCCCGGTGTCGCTGCCTTCGGTGAGCGGCTACTCCGGCGGCGGCCGGACCATGATCGAGGACTACGAGGGCGGCAAGGCGCCGCTGTTCGAGACCTACGCGCTGGGCCTGAAGCACAAGCACATCCCCGAAATCATGACCTACACCGGCCTCACGCGCCGCCCGGTCTTCATTCCGTCGGTGGGTAACTTCAAGCAAGGCATGCTGGTGCAGTTGCCGCTGCACCTCGACCTGCTGCCCGGCAAGCCGAAGGCCGGCGACCTGCAGGACGCCCTGGCCGCGCACTACGCCCGGAGCAACACGCCCGAGCAGTTCGTGAAGGTGCTGCCGCCGACCGACGACGGCAAGCTCGACGCGCTGGCGCTCAACGACACCAACCAGCTCGAGATCCGCGTGTTCCCGAACGAGGACCACCGCCACGCCGTGGTGATCGCGCGCCTGGACAACCTGGGCAAGGGCGCCAGCGGCGCCGCGGTGCAGAACCTCAAGCTGATGCTGGCGCTCTGAGCCCCCGCTTCAAGCGCTGACAAGAAGGAAAGGCCGGCCCGCAAGGACCGGCCTTTTTGCTTTCAGTCGACCCGCATCGTGCCCGTGTCGCGGTAGCGCACGTGCCATGAAAACGCCTCTTCCAGCCGGTGCGGCGTGTGGCCGCCGCAGGTCGCCACAGCACGCGTGTAGTAGTCCTGCAGCATCGCGCGGTACGGCTCGGCCGCGCAGTTGGCGATGATCGCCGCCGCCCGCTCGCGCGGTGCCAGCCCGCGCAGGTCGGCCAGGCCCACCTCGGTGACCAGGATGTCGACGTCCTGCGGCGCATGGTCGACGTGCGACACCATCGGCACGATGCTCGACACCGCGCCCTGCTTGGCGACCGACTTGGTCGCGAAGATCGACAGGTAGGCGTTGCGCGCGAAGTCGCCCGAACCGCCGATGCCGTTCATCATGTGCGTGCCCAGCACGTGGGTCGAATTCACGTTGCCGTAGATGTCGGCCTCCAGCGCCGTGTTCAGCGCGATGATGCCCAGGCGCCGGATGATCTCCGGGTGGTTGCTCACCTCCTGCGGCCGCAGCACCAGCCGGTCCTTGTAGCGCTCCAGGTCGCCGAACACCTGCCGCGCCTTCGCGGGCGATAGCGTGATCGACGAGCCCGAGGCGAAGTCCAGCTTGCCGGCGTCGAACAGGTCGAAGGTCGAGTCCTGCAGCACCTCCGAGTACATCGTGAGGTGCTCGAACGGCCCCGCGCCCAGCCCCGACATCACCGCGTTGGCGACCGTGCCGATGCCCGCCTGCAGCGGCAGCAGCCGCTCGGTGAGCCGACCCTGCGCCACCTCGTGCTCGAAAAACGCCACCAGGTGCGCCGCGATGGCCGCGGTCTCGGCATCGGCCGGCAGCACGGTGGAGGTGCTGTCGGCCTTGTCGGTGATGACGATGCCCAGGATCTTCTCGGGCGGGATCTCGATGGCGCTGACGCCGATGCGGTCGTGCGGCGCCACCAGCGGCATCGGCTCGCGCTGCGGGCGGTGCTTGGGAATGAAGATGTCGTGCAGCCCTTCGAGCGCGGTCGATTGCGAGGTGTTGATCTCGACGATCACCTTGTCGGCCAGGATCGCGAAGCTCGCGCTGTTGCCGATCGAGGTGCTCGGCACCAGCGCGCCGGTTTCGGTGATGGCCACGGCCTCGATGATCGCGATGTCGATCGGCGGGATCTGCCGCGTGCGCAGCATCTCGACCGTTTCCGACAGGTGGTGGTCGATGAACATCACCTCGCCGCGGTTGATCGCCTGGCGCAGCACGGTGTCGACCTGGAACGGCATGCGCCGGCTGATGGCGCCGGCCTCGGTCAGCTGGCGGTCCACGTCGCCGCCCAGCGAGGCGCCGGTCATCAGCGTGATCTTCATCGGCGCGCGGCGCGCGCGGGCCGCGAGCGCCAGCGGCACGGCCTTGGCGTCGCCGGCGCGCGTGAACCCGCTCATGCCGACCACCATGCCGTCGCGGATCCATTCGGCGGCGGCCTCGGCGGTGGTGATCCTGCTGCGCAGGGCGGGCAGGCGGATGCGGTCTTCGTGCGGCATGGGGGACAAAACGTCTTTCTTTCGTCAGGCAGGAAAAAGAAAAGCCGGCACCGCGCACGCGGCGGGTGTCAGCGCAGGAAGTAGTCGACCGGCACCAGCGGCGCCGGCGCCGGGGCGCCCACCGACTGGCACAGGTCGATCTCGAGCGTGCGGCACAGCGCCTCGAGCGGCAGGTCGTTGGACTCGGTGCCGAAGGGCTCCTCGATCTCGTCGCCGAGCGCGTCCAGGCCGAAGAAGGTGTAGGCCACGATCAGCACCACCACCGGCGTCATGAACCCGACCGAGTCCACCAGCCCGAAGGGCAGCAGGTAGCAATACAGGTACGCCGTGCGGTGCAGCAGCAGCGTGTACGAAAAGGGAATGGGCGTGCTGAGGATGCGCTCGCACGACGCGGCCGCCGCACTCAGCGCCGACAGCGTGCCGTCGACGCCCGCCGCCAGCGCCGGGTCGATGCGCCGCGCGCGCAGCGCTTCGCGCAGGTCGGCGCCCATGTGCATCAGCAGCGCATGCGGCCGGTTGGCGACCTGGGTCAGGCCCTGCCATTCCGTCTCGCGCAGGAAGGGTTGGGTGTCAGTTGCCGCGTCGGTGCCGCGCAGCTGGTGGCGCAGCGCATGGGCGAAGGCCGCGGCGCGCAGGGTCATGCGCACGCGCAGGTCGTCCAGGCGGCGGACGGTGTCGGCGCCGGCGTTCACCGGCGCATCGCCGTCGATGAGGCTCTGGCACTGGCGTGCCAGGTTGCGCGAACGCAGGATCACCTCGCCCCAGAGCTTGCGCGCCTCCCAGAAGCGGTCGTAGGCCGCGGTGTTGCGAAAGCCCAGGAAGATCGCCAGCGGCAAGCCGAGCAGCGCGAAGGGCACGGTGCCCAGCGGAATCTTGATGGAACCGAAGCGCCCGTGCAGCACCGTGACAACGATGGCCACGATCACGTTGAGCGTCAGCGCCGCGGCGATGCGCGGCAGGACGGAGCCCCGCCAGGACAGAAACAGCTTGAGCCCGGACGGGCGTTTCCGGACGATCATGGAAGCGGGGGGCAGGGGAAACAGGCAGGCATGGAGGCCGCGCACACCGCAAGGCCCGCGCGGGCGCTGATTGTCGCCGAGGCGTCAGCGCGAGGGCGGCGGGCCGCCCCAAGACCGACGAAGACGGTCGGGCTCAGCGCACGAGCCACAGCCCCACGCCCAGCAGGACGGCCTGCGCGGCCAGCGCGATGTAGAAGAGCTTGCGCGAGGGCGTCGCCATCTCCTGCAGCACCTCGTGGATGCGGCGCGTGAGCAGGGCGCGCAGGGCAGGGTCTTCGCCCGTCGCCGGTGTCGTCGCACCGTGCGCGGCACGTTCCTGCTGCCACTCGGCCAGCATGTCGCTCAGGGGCAGGCGGCCCAGCACGAAGCCGACCACCGCGCGCACGGCCCGGCCTTCGCCGAGCACCGGTGCGAGCTGCTGGCACAGGGCGTCGGGCGACAGCCAGTCGGCCACGCGCTGCAGGCCGCCGTGGGTGCGCGGCATGGCTTCGATGCGGCCCGCGATCGCGTCGCCCAGCCGCTGCGACACGGCCTCGCCGCGCGCCGCGACCAGGTGCTGCATCGCGCGGGCGCGGCCCCGCTGCACGCCGAGCAGGAAGTACACACCGACGAACAGCGACAGCAGCACGGCCACCAGCAGCGGCGGCGACATGATCAGCGCCAGGATGGCGCCCGCGCCACCGGCGCGCGCCGCCGGGATGCCCGGGCCCTGCAGCTGGCTCAGGTAGTAGAAGAACACGCCGCCGCCGAGAAACAGGCCGATCAGCGCGCCCTTGATGGCCGAGCCGGCGAAGGCGAAGCCGGCCTTGGCGCCGGTGCGAACGAGAGACTGCGGGTGGGCGGGTGGCGACGACATGAAGGGTTCCTCCGGTTTTTCTGGAAAGCCGCCTCCTGCGAGGCCGGTCGCTGGCGATCATGCCACCGCCTTCCCGCACCATAATCGCGCCACACAACAACGAGGAGGATCGTCATGGGAACCGTCAAGTTTCAGAAACCGACCGGCGCATTCGTCGCCGCATCCTGGGCCGCGCTGATCATCGGCGCCATCGTGTACCTGCTCGGGCTGTGGAATGCCGCGATGCAGCTCAACGAGAAGGGCTACTACTTCACCATCCTCATGTACGGCCTGTTCTCCGCCGTGTCGCTGCAAAAGACGGTGCGCGACCGGCTCGAGGGCATCTCGGTCACCGGCATCTACTTCGGCCTGTGCTGGGTCTCGCTGCTGCTGTCGGTGGGCCTGCTGGCCGTGGGCCTGTTCAACGCCTCGCTGGCCGCGAGCGAGAAGGGCTTCTACGCCATGGCCTTCCTGCTGAGCCTGTTCGGCGCGGTGGCGGTGCAGAAGAACGTGCGCGACATCGCCGCGTACAAGGCCGAGAACCCGCTGGCCGACGACACCGCCGCCACCGAGTAAGCCAGGCCGGGCTCAGCCCGCCTCGAGCAGGCGGCGCAGGGCCTGCAGGTCGCGCGCGATCCATCCGGCATCGCGCGCAAAGGCCGCATCGTCCATGTGCGGCTGGCGCAGCAGCGTGAACTGCAGCTCGCACACGCCCGGCGCCACGCCGATCACGCGAAACGGCAGGTAGACCTCGGGCACACCTTCGGGCGCCACCCAGTGGTCGAGCACGCCCAGGTCGTTGGGCGGCGCAAAGCGCATGCGGGCCTCGCCGCTTTCGGGCGTGCGCACGATCCAGTGGTCGCCGTGCGGCACCAGCGCGCTCTTCGCGAGGCCGCTGGCCCAGTCGGGCAGCCGCTTCGGGTCGGACGCGAGCGCATAGGCGTCGCGCCATTCGCAGTGCACGCGCTGGGTGATGACGCGAGACAGGGCCGCGTCGCCTTCATTCGCCGGAGGGGTCGTCGCTTGTGTCATCGAAGTCGCTCCTGAGCACCTTGGACACGACGGCGCCCGAGAAACCGCGCGCCATCAGGAATCGCATCTGTTTCGCGCGCTCCTTCGCATCGGCGGGTGGCGCGTCGAAGCGGCGGCGCCACAGGGCCGTGGCGCGCTCGACTTCGGTCTCCTGCAAGCCGGCCACCGCCTGCGCGATGGCTTCGGGCGCGATGCCCTTGGCCTGCAGCTCCTGCTTCACGCGCAACGCGCCCGAACGGGCGGCGCGCTGGTGCAGCACCGAGGCGACGACGCGCGGCTCGCTGATGAAGTCCTTGGCGGCCAGCTCGTCGAGCGCCTGGGCCAGCGTGCCGGGCTCTTCCTCGTGCTTCGCGAGCTTGCGCTCCAGCTCCGCGCGCGAATGCTCGCGCTGGCTCAGGAGGCGCAGGGCGCGGCCTTTGAGGGAGGGGGCACTGAAGGCCATTCGGGGGTGGTGGGTCGCTCACGCCGCCCACGCAACACGCGAAGGCCGCTTATCGAACTTACTCCGCCGCCTTGTCGGCCTTCGATGCCTTGGCGGGCTTCTCGGCCTTCTCGGGTTCGCTGCCGGCGTCGGCCGCGAGCAGCGGAATGCCCAGCGATTCGCGCACCTTGTTCTCGATTTCGCGCGACAGGTCGGGGTTCTCGCGCAGGAACTCGCGGGCGTTGTCGCGGCCCTGGCCGATCTTCTCGCCGTTGTAGGCGTACCAGGCACCCGACTTGTCGATGATCTTGGCGTTCACGCCCATGTCGATGATCTCGCCCTCGCGGCTGATGCCTTCGCCGAACAGGATGTCGAACTCGGCCGTCTTGAACGGGGGCGACACCTTGTTCTTCACCACCTTCACCTTGGTTTCGTTGCCGATGGCCTCGTCGCCCTTCTTGATGGTGCCGATGCGGCGGATGTCCAGGCGCACCGAGGCGTAGAACTTCAGCGCATTGCCGCCGGTGGTGGTTTCGGGCGAGCCGAACATCACGCCGATCTTCATGCGGATCTGGTTGATGAAGATGACCATGCAGTTGGTCTTCTTGATCGTGGCCGTGAGCTTGCGCAGCGCCTGGCTCATGAGGCGGGCCTGCAGGCCGGGCAGCGAGTCGCCCATTTCGCCTTCGATTTCGGCCTTGGGCGTGAGCGCGGCGACCGAGTCGACCACGATCAGGTCGACGGCGCCCGAGCGCACCAGCGAGTCGACGATTTCCAGGGCCTGCTCGCCGGTGTCGGGCTGGCTGATCAGCAGGTCGGACAGGTTCACGCCGAGCTTCTGGGCGTACTGCACGTCGAGGGCGTGCTCGGCGTCGACGAAGGCGCAGGTGCCGGCCTGCTTCTGCATGGAGGCGATCACCTGCAGCGTGAGCGTGGTCTTGCCCGAGGATTCCGGGCCGTAGATTTCAACGACGCGGCCACGGGGCAGGCCGCCGACGCCCAGGGCGATGTCCAGGCCCAGCGAGCCGGTGGAGACCACCTGGATGTCTTCCAGCGCCTCGCCTTCGCCCAGGCGCATGATCGTGCCCTTGCCGAACTGCTTTTCGATCTGGGCCAGCGCGGCCTGCAGGGCCTTGGCCTTTTCACTGTTGGCGACCGAGATGCTTGCGCCCTTGACGACTGCGTCCATGTGGAAATCTCCTTGAATATCAACGGTTTGTGTCGGGATTCATCCATCTGCTTTTAACCACAGGCTGGATGCTTGAACAGTAGTGTAGGGGCTCATGGCGTTTCGCAAACCCACTTTAAAGTCAGTTTGCCTTACCATCTGAAGCCATGGCCGACCCCGCCTTTCCCACCGATCCCGACGCCTGGCGCCAGACCCACCTGGGCCGCCTGCTGGGCCATGCGATGCGCCGCTTCGACGAGCGCGTGCTGGCGCTCATGGCGCACGACATCGACGTGCCGCTGGCGCTGTCGAACCTCGCGGCGCGCGCGCAGGTGAGCGCGGCGCACATCCACATCACGCGGCACCTGGCACGCGAGGGCTCGCGCCTGACCGAGCTGGCCGAGCGAGCCGGCATGACCAAGCAGGCCATGGGCACGCTGGTCGACCAGTGCGAGGCCTGGGGGCTGGTCACGCGCGGGCCCGACCCGCTCGATGCGCGCGCGCGGCGCGTGCTGTTCACGGCCGACGGGCTGGCCTGGCTGGACGCCTTCCGCCGCGCCGTGACGCAGACCGAGCGCGAGTTCCGCGCCAGCGTGGGCGACGAGATCGCCACCGTGGTAACCATCGGACTCGAAGCCTATACAGCGGGCTAGACTCGCGTTGAGACAAATGTGAACTGCGCCGGCATGGCGCCTGAATCCGCCGGAGGTGGCTCATGCGAATACTGATTGCCGAAGACGACCAGGTGCTGGCCGATGCCCTGCTGCGCAGCCTGCGCACCTCGGGCGCGGCGGTCGATCACGTGGCCAACGGCTCGCAGGCCGACACCGCGCTCATGACCCACAGCGAGTTCGACCTGCTGATCCTCGACCTCGGGCTGCCCAGCCTGCACGGCATCGAGATCCTCAAGCGCCTGCGCGCGCGCGGCTCGCAGCTGCCGGTGCTGGTGCTCACGGCGGCCGACAGCGTGGAAGAGCGCGTCAAGGGCCTGGACCACGGCGCCGACGACTACATGGCCAAGCCCTTCAGCCTGCAGGAGCTCGAGGCGCGCGTGCGCGCCCTCACGCGGCGCGGCATGGGCGCCACCAGCAACGCGATCCGCCACGGCCCGCTGGTCTACGACCAGGCCGGCCGCGTGGCGACCATCGACGGCAAGATGATCGAGCTGTCGGCGCGCGAACTGGGCCTGCTCGAAGTGCTGCTGCAGCGCGCCGGCCGGCTGGTCAGTAAGGACCAGCTGGTGGACCGGCTGTGCGAATGGGGCGAAGAGGTGAGCATCAACGCCATCGAGGTCTACATCCACCGCCTGCGCAAGAAGATCGAGAAGGGACCGGTGCGCATCGCGACGGTGCGCGGGCTGGGCTACTGCCTCGAGAAGATTCCCGGTTGAGCGTGCCCCGCCCGCGCGCAATGCCGTCAGGGCTGCTTGCGCAGATTGACGAGCAGCGTGGCGCCGGTGTTCGAACGGATCAGGAACATGAGGCTGCGGAAGTAGCCGTTGCTGTCGTACACGCCCGCCGGCACCAGCCCGATGATGGCCGGCCCGGCATAGCTGCCGGTGGCGGCGGGGGTGAGCTTGCAGTCGTTGGTGCTGGCCGTGGCGGCATTCACGGCCTTCAGCGTGAGGCTGTACATGTTCTTGGCCGAGCCGGGCTGCGCCAGGGCGACAGTGCCCGAGAGCGTGCACTGGCCGATCTGCACGCCGCTCGTGCTGCCAGTGAACACGCCCTGGCCATCGACCTGCACCGTCACGCCCAGGCTCGGGCTGCTGTCGGTGTTGGACCACGTGCCGGTCATGCTCGCCTGCGACACCGCCAGCGCGTTCTCGATCGTGTAGGCCAGCGGGCCGACATCGGACGGCCTGCGGTTGTCGTAGGCGTAGGTGCCATCCACCGACTTCTTCGGCGTGAAGGTGCCCGAGCCCGTCACCGGATATGCGTTGGGCGGAACATACAACTCGGTGTCCGGGTTGAACGACCAGTCGAGCCCCGTGACCTTCAGCGAACCCCACATCGTGCCCCCGAGGAAGCTGCCCGCCAACGAACCGTTGGTGCCGACGAAGGCAATGCCTCGCACGCCCGCGTAGATGCCTTCGCTGTCATTGCCCACCGCGGCAGTGGAGCCGGGCTGCGGCGCACTCAGCGAGGGCGACGGCTCGGAGCCCGGCACAGCGGCGCGGTTCTCGGCCGGTGCGGGCGCGGGCGCGGGGGCCGGGGAGGGCGCGGGTGCGGGGGCCGGGGAGGGCGCGGGTGCGGGCGCCGGAACCGGTGCGATCGGCAGCATCGGCATGCCACCCCCGCCCCCGCCACCTCCACCGCCGCATGCAGTCACACCCACGCTGGCGGCCAACACGGTCGCGGCCATCCAGAGCGGCTTGGGGCAGCCGCCCACGGTCTTTTGCTTCATGATTTCTCCCTGATGTTTTTGAATTGCAGAAACTGCACGTCAAGGCTACAACCAGTCACACCTTGTCAATGAAACGTCACACCTGCGAATCGCAGTACTAGTTCACGCTCGCCCGCGTTCTTTCGTCTTGCCAGGAACTCCCTTGAAGCTCTTCCAGCGCGCCCAGCGCTCCCTGTTCGGCGAGATCCTCGACTGGATGCTCACGCCGCTGCTGCTGCTCGTGCCGGTGAGCATCGGCGTGACCTGGCTGGTGGCGCAGGGCATCGCCAACGCGCCCTTCGACCGCGCGCTGGAGCACAACGTGAAGGTGCTGGCCGAGCTGGTCACGGTGAAGCAGGGGCAGACGCACTTCGTGCTGTCGCAGTCGGCGCGCGAGATCCTGCGCGCCGACGACGCCGGCCACATCTACTACCAGCTGCTCGACGGCCACGGCACGCTGCTGCACGGCGAGCGCGACCTGCCGCAGCCCAACGTGGACGACCCGCCCGGCACCAACGTGGTCCTGCTGCACAACAGCACCGTGCACGGCCAGCCGGTGCGCGTGGCCTCGCTGTGGATTCCCAGCGGCAGCGAAGAAGTGCCGCCGTCGCTGCTGCAACTGGCCGAGACGCGCGAGAAGCAGGCGGTGCTCGCCACCGAGATCATCAAGGGCGTGCTGCTGCCGCAGTTCGCGATCCTGCCGCTGGCGGTGCTGCTGATCTGGCTGGCGCTGGTGCGCGGCATCAAGCCGCTGTCGGTGGTCGAGGCGCGCATCCGCGAGCGCCGCCCGGGCGACCTGAGCCCGCTCGACGAGTCCTCGGTGCCGCTCGAGGTCGTGCCACTGGTGTCGTCGGTGAACGAGCTGCTCGACAAGCTCAACGACTCCATCTTCACGCAGAAGCGCTTCCTGGCCGACGCCGCCCACCAGCTCAAAACGCCGCTCGCGGGCCTGCGCATGCAGGCCGACCTAGCGCAGCGCGAAGGCGCCAACGCCGACGAATTGAAGCAGTCGCTCAAGCAGATCGGCCGCGCCAGCGTGCGCGCCACGCACACGGTGAACCAGCTGCTGTCGCTGGCGCGCGCCGAGGGCACCAGCGCCATGACGCACTGCCAGCCTTGCGACCTCGCGCGGCTGACCATCGAGGTGGTGCGCGAGGCCGTGCCGCGCGCGATCGAGAAGCGCATCGACCTCGGTTACGACGGCGTCCAGGCCGGCGCACCCGGCGTGATGGTCGACGGCAACCCGACGCTGCTGAAAGAGCTGGTGCGCAACCTGGTCGACAACGCGCTCAACTACACGCCCTCGACGCCCGAACGCCCCGGCGTGGTCACGGCGCGCGTGCTGGCCGACCCCTTCGGTCACGTGCAGCTGGTGCAGGTGGAGGACAACGGCCCCGGCATCGCCGAGGCCGACCGCGAACTGGTGTTCGAGCCCTTCTACCGCGTGCTCGGCAACGAGGCCGACGGCTCCGGGCTGGGCCTGCCGATCGTGCGCGAGATCGCCAACCAGCACCGCGCGCGGGTCAAGCTCGAAGACGCGCACCCCGGCAAGCATCCGCCGGGCGCGCTCTTCACCGTGCGCTTCGAGGAGGCCCCGTCGGAATGAATCCGCTCGACACGCTGCGCCAACGCTTCCTGGAAATCCGCCTCGACACCGATGTGTCGGACATGTTCGACTTCGGCGCCGATCTGCTGGAACAGGATTCAGCCGAGGCGCTCGCCTTTCACTACACGCTGCTGCACGACACCGGCATGGACAGCGAGCTCTACGACTGGCTGTGTCGCAAGTTCGGCGAGCGCGGCGACGAAGCCGAAGACCACCTGCTCGCGCAGTTCGACCGCGAGCCCGACCCGGCGATGCAGGCCACGGTGCTGCAGCTGCTCGGCGGCTTCAAGTACCGCAAGGGCCGGCGCCTGAAAGAGACCGCGGCCCTCGCGCGCGCCGCGCTCGCGTCGCCGCACGACGAGCTGCGCTGCAAGGGGCTGTGGGTGATCGGCTGGCTCGGCGGCACGACCGACATCGCCAAGGTCGTGCCGCTGCTCACGCACGATGCCGTCGCCACGAACCGCCGATGGGCCGCGAGCGCGCTGATGCAGATCGTGTTCAACCGCCGCAGCGCTGCGCCCAAGGCGCTCGAGCCCTTGCGCCAGGCGCTCGACACCGAGACCGATCCGGTCGTGCTGGGCGGCATCCTGGTCGCGGTGCAGGAGATCGCGGGCAAGAAGTTCGGCCTGAGCTCGAGTTCACACGAGCCGCCCTCCGAAGAGAAACTGCAGGCCGCCTTGGCCAAGGCGCGGCGCATGTTCGCGCGCGCGGCTGCGGCCTGACTGGATCAGGGCGCGGGCGTGCCCAAAGGCTTGGCTTCCTTGCGGATCTGCAACCACTCGGGGTGGATCTGCCGCGCCATGCGCTGCGGCTCGCGCTCGTCGAGCGCCGCCGGCGCGAGCCCGAAGCCGGCCAGGTCGCCGCGCGTCCACAGCCAGTAGCCCGCGTTGGCGGCGAGCAGGGCGATGAGGACCAGGCGCAGCTTCATGCCCTCACTCAGAAAGACATGCCGCGCGGGCGCACGCTCACTTCGTCGCTCGAGATCAGTTGCAGGCCGGCGTCGGTGCGCACCTGCAGCTCACCGCCCCAGGCCACGCCTTCGCACAGGCCGGCGGTGCCGTCGCTGAGCGTCACCTCGCGCCCGCGCAGCACGTCGCGCGCCGCAAAGCGCTCGGCAAAAGGCGCGAAGCCGTTCGCCTCGAAGGCAAGCACGCTGCGCACCAGCGGCTCGGCCAGCGACAGCAGCACCTCGGGCGCGGACGCGTCGGGCTGCCACTGGCGCAGCCAGGCCGGCGGCGTGCGCATGCCGTCGCCCTCGCGCGGGCCGATGTTGATGCCGATGCCGACCACGAGGTAGCGCGCGGCATCGGGGCGCGCCGTCTGCGGCATCGCCGTTTCGATGAGGATGCCGACCAGCTTGCGGTCGTTCACCCAGATGTCGTTGGGCCACTTGAGGCCGACCTGGTGCGCGCCCGTCGGGTCGAGGCTTTCGGCCACGCTCACGCCCACGGCGAGCGACAGGCCCGACCAGTCGGCCGGCGCCAGCGGCATGCCGAGCGAAAAGGTGAGGGAGGCGGGCGCCTCGGGCTGCTGCGCGCTCTGCCAGGGGCGGCCGAGACGACCGCGCCCGGCCGTCTGGCGCTCGGCCACGAGCAGCACGGGGTCGGTGCGGCCGGCGCGCGCGCGGCGCATCAGCTCGGTGTTGGTGGAATCGATTTCGGCCACGGCCTCGACCGCGAAGCCGGGCAGCAGCGGCGCGACCGTCGCGGCGATCCGGTCTTCGAACCAGGCACTGGCCGGCGTCGTGGCCATCGTCAGTCTCCGGCGGCGGCCGGGGCGTCGCCCTTGGACTTCTTCTTGCCGTCGGCCTTTTTCTTGTCGGCCTTCTTGTCCGATTTTTTCTTCTCGGCTTTCTTTTCAGCCTTCTTCGCTTCCTTGGCCTCGGCCTTCTTCTTCTCGGCTTTTTTCTTGGCCTTCTTCTTTTTCTTCTTGTCTTTTTCCTCGTCCTCGTCCTTGGGCGTCAGCAGCGTGCCGCGGCACATCTCGGAGCCGCACCAGCACGGGAACTCGGACAGCAGCTTCTCGGTGTACGGCTCGTCGATGATCAGGCCGTAGTCGTAGTTCAGTTCCTCGCCGGCGGCGATGTTTCTCAGGGCCTTGATATAAACGCGCCCATCGACTTCGTCGGCCTCGCAGTTCGGCTCGCACGAGTGATTGATCCAGCGCGCGTCGTTGCCCTTCACATTGCCGTCGATCACGCGGCCGTCGTCGATGTGGAAGTAGAAGGTGTGGTTCGGCTGGGTCGGGTCGTGCGGGTGGCGGCGCAGCGCCTCTTTCCAGCTGATGACCTCGCCCTTGTATTCGATCAGCGTTTCACCTTCGGCCAGGTCCTGCAGGGCGAACACGCCGTTGCCGTGGACGTCCGAGCGGCGCATCTGGATGCGCCGGCCACCGGAGCGCGTGGCGGCGGACCGGGCCTCGGGCTCGGTCACGGGGACGGCTTCCTTGTCGCGGCCGGCGGAAAGTGGGGATTTGGAAGGCATCGCCGAAGTCTGTTAGGTTGAATATGCACACATGCGTGTGCGCGCGTGCGCACGCGGAAGCCGCAGAGTATAGAGAGCCCTCAGATGACAAAGACTTTGGTAATCGCAGAAAAGCCGTCGGTGGCCCAGGACATCGTCCGGGCCCTCACGCCGGTGGCCGGCAAGTTCGACAAACATGACGAGCATTTCGAGAACGACACCTACGTCGTGACCAGCGCCGTGGGCCACCTGGTCGAGATCCAGGCCCCGGAGGAATTCGACGTCAAGCGCGGCAAGTGGAGCTTCGCCAACCTGCCGGTGATCCCGCCGCACTTCGACCTCAAGCCGGTCGACAAGACCAAGACGCGCCTGAACGCCGTGGTCAAGCAGGCCAAGCGCAAGGACGTGACGCAGCTCATCAACGCCTGCGACGCGGGCCGCGAGGGCGAACTGATCTTCCGCCTCATCGAGCAGTACGCCGGCGGCAAGAGCCCGCTGGGCAAGCCGGTCAAGCGCCTGTGGCTGCAGTCGATGACGCCGCAGGCCATCCGCGACGGCTTCGATGCGCTGCGCACCGAAAAGCAGATGCAGGGCCTGGCCGACGCCGCGCGCTCGCGCTCCGAGGCCGACTGGCTCGTGGGCATCAACGGCACGCGCGCCATGACCGCATTCAATTCGCGCGACGGCGGCTTCTTCCTCACGACCGTGGGCCGCGTGCAGACGCCGACGCTGTCCGTCGTCGTGGAGCGCGAGGAGCAGATCCGCAAGTTCGTCTCGCGCGAGTACTGGGAAATCCACGGCAGCTTCGCGGCCAAGGCCGGCCAGTACCCCGGCAAGTGGTTCAACCCCGACTGGAAGAAGGCCAACGCGCCGCTGCTGGCCAACGGCGAGCCCGATGCCGAGCAGCGCGCCGACCGCGTGTGGAGCGAGCAGGAAGCCCGCGCCATCGCCGACGCCTCGCGCGGCAAGCCCGCCACGGTCACCGAAGAGAGCAAGCCCACCACGCAGGCCTCGCCCGCGCTGTTCGACCTGACCTCGCTGCAGCGCGAGGCCAACGGCCGCTTCGGCTTCAGTGCCAAGACCACGCTCGCGCTGGCCCAGAGCCTGTACGAACGCCACAAGGCGCTGACCTACCCGCGTACCGATTCGCGCGCGCTGCCGGAAGACTATCTGCCGGTGGTCAAGCAGACGATGGAAATGCTCGCCGGCAGCGGCATGAAGCACCTGGCGCCGTTCGCGCAGCAGGCGGTCGACGGCAACTACGTCAAGCCCAACAAGCGCATCTTCGACAACGCCAAGGTGTCGGATCACTTCGCCATCATCCCGACGCTGCAGGCCCCGAGCGGGCTGAGCGAAGCCGAGCAGAAGCTCTATGACTTCGTGGTGCGCCGCTTCCTGTCGGTGTTCTTCCCGAGCGCCGAGCACCAGGTCACCACGCGCATCAGCACGGTGGAACAGAATGGCAAGAAGTACCCCTTCCGCACCGACGGCAAGGTGCTGGTGAAGCCGGGCTGGCTCGCCATCTACGGCAAGGAAGCCCAGGACGACGAGAAGGAAGACGACAAGGACGGCAAGCGCCTCGTGCCGGTGAAGCCGGGCGAGATCGTGCAGAACGAGTCGGCCGACCTCAAGGGCCTGAAGACGCGCCCGCCCGCCCGCTATTCCGAAGCCACGCTGCTGGGCGCCATGGAAGGCGCCGGCAAGACCATCGACGACGACGAGCTGCGCGAAGCCATGCAGGAGAAGGGCCTGGGCACGCCAGCCACGCGCGCGGCCACCATCGAAGGGCTGATCGCCGAGAAGTACATGCTGCGCGAAGGCCGCGAGCTCATCCCGACCGCCAAGGCCTTCCAGCTCATGACGCTGCTGCGCGGCCTGGGCGTGGAAGAACTGTCCAAGGCCGAGCTGACGGGCGAGTGGGAGTACAAGCTCGCGCAGATGGAGAAGGGCGCGCTCAGCCGCGACGCCTTCATGCGCGAGATCGCCGAGATGACGGAGCACATCGTCAAGAAGGCCAAGGAGTACGACCGCGACACCGTGCCGGGCGACTACGCCACGCTCGCCACGCCCTGCCCGAACTGCGGCGGCGTGGTGAAGGAAAACTACCGTCGCTACGGCTGCACCGGCAAGAGCGGCACGGGCGAGGACGCCTGCGGCTTCTCGTTCGGCAAGTCGCCGGCGGGGCGCACCTTCGAGGTGGCCGAGGCCGAGCAGCTGCTGGCCAACAAGCACATCGGCCCGCTCGAGGGCTTCCGCTCCAAGGCGGGCTGGCCCTTCACCGCCGAGATCATCCTCAAGTACGACGGGGAAGAAGCGAAGAACTGGAAGCTCGAGTTCGACTTCGGCGACGACAAGAACGAAGACAGCGGCGAGATCGTCGACTTCAGCCAGCAGGACACCGTGGGCCCGTGCCCGGTCTGCGGTGCGCCGGTGTTCGATCACGGCAGCAACTACGTCTGCGAGAAGTCGGTGCCGACGAACGAGCAGCCGACCCCGAGCTGCACCTTCAAGACCGGCAAGATCATCCTGCAGCAACCGGTCGAGCGCGACCAGATGGAAAAGCTGCTGGCCACCGGCAAGACCGACCTGCTCGACAAGTTCGTGTCGATGCGCACGCGCCGCGCCTTCAAGGCCTTCCTCACGTGGAACGCCGAAGAAGGCAAGGTGACCTTCGAGTTCGCGCCGCGCGAAGGCGGCAGCAAGTTCCCGCCGCGCAAGACCTTCGGCAAGCCGGCCGCCAAGACCGCGGCGGCCAAGAAGGTGGCGGCGAAGAAGACGCCCGCCGCCAAGAAGGCACCGGCCGAGAAGAAGGCAGCCAAGCCGCGCAAGCCGGGCGCGGGCCTCAAGCCCAGCGACTCGCTGGCCGCGGTGATCGGCGCCGAACCGGTGGCGCGCACCGAGGTCATCAAGAAGCTGTGGGACTACATCAAGGCCAACAACCTGCAGGATGCGACCAACAAGCGCGCGATCAACGCCGACGCCAAGCTCAAGCCGGTGTTCGGCAAGGACCAGGTGACGATGTTCGAACTCGCGGGCATCGTGGGCAAGCACCTCTCGGCGCCCGACGCGGCCTGACGACGCATGCAGCGCAGACACCTCGCGGCCCTGTGTGCCGCCGCGCTGCTGGGCGGCGCGGGCCTGGCCCAGGCCGCCGCGTGGCCTGACAAGCCCGTCAAGCTGGTCGTGCCTTTCCCACCCGGGCAGGCCACCGACATCTTTGCCCGCGCGCTCGCCGAACAGCTCGGCAAGCGGCTGGGCCAGCCCGTGATCGTCGACAACAAGGCGGGCGCGGGCAGCAACATCGGCACCGAGTTCGTGGTGCGCGCGCCGCCCGACGGCTACACGCTGGTGGTGGCGGGCAGCGCGATGGCGGTGAACCAGACGCTCTACGCCAAGCCGGGCTTCGACCCGCGCAAGGACCTGGTCGGCATTTCGCTGATCGCGAAGGTGCCGCTGGTGTTCCTGGCCACGCCCGAGAGCGGCATCCGCACGCTGGCCGAGCTCACGGCGCGCGCCAAGGCCGAGCCCGGCAAGCTCAGCTACGCGAGCGCCGGCATCGGCGGCACGCAGCACCTGTCGGGCGAGATGTACAAATCGGCGGCGCATGTGTTCATCACGCACATTCCGTACCGGGGCAGCGGGCCGGCGCAGGCGGACTTCCTGGGCAACCAGGTGCCGCTGATGGTCGACTCGGTGACGGCCGCGCTGCCGCACATCAAGGCGGGCAAGGCGGTTGCGCTGGCGGTGACGTCGGCCACGCGCTCGTCGCAACTGCCCGAGGTGCCTGCGGTGCGCGAGACCGGCGTGGCCGGCACGAAGAACTTCGAAGCCGTGGGCTGGCTCGGCCTGATGGCACCGCGCGGCACGCCGTCCGAGGTCGTGGCGCGGCTGAACCACGAAGTGACCGACATCTTGAAGAGCGAGCAGATGGCGCGCTTCATCCGCGACCGGGGCTCCGAGCCGGCGCCGACGACCGGTGCCGAGTTCGACCGCTTCGTGGCGAGCGAGATCGGGCTCTGGGGTGCGGCGGTGAAGGCCTCGGGCGCGAAGCCCGAGTAACCCCTGCTCAGTTCTGCGCGACCGGCGGCAGCGCCGTCGCTTCCCCGCTGCGGTCGACCTCGGCCAGCAGCCAGTGGCGGAAATGGTCCAGCGTGGCCAGCTGGCCACGCCCCTCGGGGTAGCAGAACCAGTAGCCCTCGCTGCCCCGGTAGCCGCCGTTGGGCAGCGGCTCTTCCACCAGCCCCGACGTGATCTCGTCCTGCACCAGGCAGCGCGGCACCAGCGCGACGCCCATGCCGGCCATGACGGCGCGGATCATGGTCTGGAACTGGTCGAACTGCAGCCCGGCCAACGGGTCGAGCCCGCGCACGCCGTGCGCCTCGCTCCAGTGCAGCCACGACTGCGGCACGCTCACATGGCGCAGCAGGGTGCAGCGCGCCACGTCCTGCGGCGTGCGGATGGGGGCCTCGGCCTGCGCGGCGCGCGGGGCGATCAGCGCCACGTCCTGCCCCGCGAGGTAGTGCGAACGCGCGCCGGGCCAGTGGCCGTCGCCGAACAGGATGGCGCAGTCGAGCTCGGGCCGCTCGAAGTCGTAGCCGTGCACGAAGGGCACGAAATGCAGCGTGATCTGCGGGTGCCGCTGCTGGAAATCGGGCAGGCGCGGAATCAGCCACTTGGCGCCGAAGGTGGGCAGGGTCGACAGGTGCAGCGCGCCACCGCCGTCGCCGCTGGTGATGAGCTCCAGCGTGGCCGCCTCCAGCTGCGCCAGCAGGGCGCGCACCGCCTTCTCGTAGCGCTCGCCGGCCGGCGTGAGCGCCAGGCGCTTGCGGCTGCGCTCGAACAGCGGCGCGCCGATCCAGCGCTCGAGCTCCTGCACCTGCTTGCTGACCGCGCCCTGCGTGAGGTGCAGCGCCTCGGCCGCACGCGACACGCCACCGAAGCGCACCACGGTGGAGAAGGCGCGCAGCAGGTTCAGGGGCGGGTTGAGGCGTCGCAGCGGCATGGGGGAGCCCATCAAGTCATTCCAGATTGGAATGATATCGGGTATATCCTTTGCTTCAGGTGAGCTGCAGCTTTGCACATTCACTCATCGTTCCATTGGAAGAACCCTCATGCAACGTCGTCATTTCCTCTCCACCCTGGCTGCCGTTTCTTTCGCCCCAGGAATATCCTTTGCCCAAGGCAAGCCGATCCGCCTGGTCGTGCCTTTCCCGCCCGGTGGCGCCACCGACATCACGGCCCGCGTGCTCTCCGAGCCCCTGGCCAAGATCCTCCAGCAGCCCGTGGTGATCGACAACCGCGCCGGCGCGGGCGGCTCGATCGGCATGGCCGAGCTGGCGCGCGCCACGCCCGACGGCCTGAGCTTCGGCGTGGCCACGCTGTCCACGCACGGCGTGAACCCGGCCGTGTACCAGAAGCTGCCCTACGACCCGATCAAGGGCTTCGCCGCCGTGACCGAGCTGGTGAAGGCGCCAGGCGTGATCGTCATCAACCCGGCCGTGCTGCCGGTCGGCAGCTTCGCCGAGCTCGTGAAGTACCTGAAGGCCAACCCCGGCAAGGTGTCGTACGCGTCGCCGGGCAACGGCACCATCGGCCACATGTGGGGCGAGCTGTTCAAGAGCAGCACCGGAACCTCGATGGTGCACATCCCCTACCGCGGTGCGGGCCCGGCCATCAACGACGTGCTCGCGGGCCAGGTGCCGGTGTACTTCGACCAAGTGGCCTCGTCGCTGCCGCACGTGAAGGCCGGCAAGCTGAAGGCGCTGGCCGTGTCCTGGAGCGGCCGCCTCGACGTGTTGCCCGAGGTGCCGACCTACGGCGAGCTGGGCTACGCGGCCAGCAACGACCCCTCGTGGTTCGGCATGATCGCGCCCGCCGGCACGCCGCCCGAGCTGGTGCTGCGCATGCAGCAGGCCGTGGCCACGGCGCTGAAGGACCCCGCGGTGCGCGAGCGCCTGGCGCTGCAGGGGCTGTACGCCTCGGGCACCACGCCGGCCGAGTTCACGAAGCAGATCGCGAGCGAGATCGAGAAGATGAAGAAGGTGGCCGCCTTCGCGCGCATCCGATTGGACTGACCGACACCGCCTATGCATCCAGTCCTGAAACTGATTCAAACCCGCGCCCAGGTGACGAGCGTCGCCGGGCACACTCCGCTGGTGCTGGACTCTCCGCACAGCGGCACCGTCTACCCCGAGGACTTCCGGCCCGTGTGCGAGCTCGCCACGCTGCGCCGGGCCGAGGACACCCACGTCGAGAAGCTCTACGCTTTCGCGAGCGACATGGGCGCCGCCTGGATCGAGGCGCACTTTCCGCGCAGCTACCTCGACGCCAACCGCGACATGACCGAGGTCGACACCACCATGCTCGACGGTCCGTGGACCGACCCGGTGTCGACCGACCCGCGCGTGCTGTCGAAAGTGCGCCTGGGCAAGGGCCTGATCTGGAAGCTCACCGACGAGGGCCTGCCGATCTACGACCGGCCGCTTACCGTGGCCGAGGTGCGCCAGCGCATCGACCAGTGCTGGCGCCCGTACCACGCGGCGGTGGCGCAGGCCATCGACGAAGCGCATGCGCGGCACGGCTACAGCATCCACATCAACTGCCACTCGATGCCCGCCATCGCGGGCAGCCACGCCACCGACTTCCCGGGGCTGGCGCACGCCGACTTCGTGATCGGCGACCGCGACGGCAGCACGGCCGACCCGGCGCTGTCGCACAAGTTGTGCGCGCACCTGCGCGCATGCGGCTACAGCGTGGACTACAACCACCCGTACAAGGGCGTGGAGCTGGTGCGCCGCCACGGCGACCCGGCGGCGAACCGGCACAGCATCCAGGTCGAGATCAACCGCAAGCTCTACATGGACGAGGCCACGCTGGCGCTCGACGAGGCCGGCGCCGCGCGGCTGCAGGCCGACCTGCGGTCGATGGTCGAAATGCTGCTGGCGACCGACCCGCGCGTTGCGGGCTGAACACCGCCGCCCCTGCGGCGGCTGGTGTCTTTGTTACAGGGCGGCCGGAGCCCCCGGCCTATAGTGGGACGTCCTTAGTTTTCTGGAGTCCTGCCGTGAAGTCGATCCTTGCCGCCCTCGCCGTCCTTGCGACCGGTCTGCTGGTCTCGGGCTGCGCCGGCACCGCGCCGTCGCCGTCTTCTTCCTCCACGTCTTCATCGGGCAGCGGCGTGACGGTGTTCGGCACCATCGACGCCGGCGTCAGCGGCACGACGAACAAGTCGTCGCGCTGAGCCAGAGCCTCAGGCGACTGTCGCCAGGTAGCCCCGCAGCGCATCGCGCAACTGGCGTGACAGCGTCTGCAGGTCGGGCCGCCCGCCCGTGCCGATGTGGGTGTGCGCGACCAGGCCGTAGATGATGGTCTGGCACACGCGCGCCGCTTCCTTCTTCTGCGGGCCGTCGGCCCCCACGTCGCCCGCCGCGTCGAGCACGCCCACCCATTCGGCCACGAAGCGGTCGTACATCTTGCGGTAGGCCTCGGGGCTGGAGAGGTGGCGCTCCAGCAGGTAGTGCGCGCCCCAGGCCACGGGCTGCGCGCGGTGCGCGTCGAGCTGCGCATCGATCACCTCATCGACGATCTCGCGCCACGGCCGGCCTTCGTTCGCGGCCACGACCGCACGCATGTCCAGCAGCAGCGCCTTGGAGCGCAGGTGCAGGCACACGCGCGCCAGGTCTTCCTTGTTCTCGAAGTATTCGTAGAAGCTGCCCAGGCCCGTGCCCGCCACGGCCACGATCTCGCGGATCGTGATGGCGGCGTAGCCCTTCTCGACCAAAAGCCGAACAAAGGCTTCCTGCAGCGCCTGCGAGGTGTGGCGCGCGCGGGACTGGCGCGGCTTCCTCCTCGGGGCGGCGGCGGGTGCACGGGCGCCGGTCATGGCCGCCGAACCCGAACACCTCGCGGGCGGGTTGTTCCTAGAATTTTTGATCCCATCGAAAGGCATTCTGCAATGACCTCGCACGACCGTGCCCCCGAGACAACGCCCCCCGCCGTCTACACCGGCGAGGGCGACACGTGGCAGCCCGACGCGCTCTCGCGCGGCCCCTGGGACCCGCGCGCGCAGCACGGCGGTGCGCCTGCCGCCTTGCTCGCCCACATCGCCGAACGCGCGGCGCCCGGCCCGGGCTGGCAGCTGGCGCGGCTCACGCTGGAGCTGGTGAAGCCGGTGCCGGTGGCGCCGCTGGTCACGCGCACGCAGTCGCAGGCCTCGCGCGCCACGGTGCGCGTGGGCATCGACCTGCTCGCGGGCGACACGGTGGTGGCCCGCGCGCATGCGCTGCTGCTGAAGACCTCGCCGCTGACGCTGCCGGCGAACCTGCCCGCGGGCGATGCGCCGCGCGAACTGCGCCCGCTGCCCGAAGACTGCACCGAGCGCCTGCGCATTCCCGGCCTGCCCGACGGCCTCTCGTTCCACCAGACCGCCGTCGAGTCGCGCCTGGCCCAAGGCGACATCGCGCAGCCCGGCGCGGGCGCCGCGTGGTTCCGGCTCGCGGTGCCGCTGGTGCGCGGCGTGGCCACCTCACCCGCGATGCGCGCGGCGGCGGCGGCCGACTTCGGCAACGGCCTGAGCTGGGTGTTGTCGCCCGCCGACTTCCTGTTCTCGAACGCCGACCTCAGCCTGAACCTGTTTCGCGTGCCCGAAGGCGAGTGGATCGGCCTGCGCGCCAGCACCGAGATGCACGCCGGCGGCGCGGGCCTCACCGTGTCCCACCTGTACGACACGCGCGGCCTCATCGGCCTTGCGACCCAGACGCTGGTGGTGCGCGAACGCGCCGCCGCCACCTGAACACGCCCCTCTTTCACCGCTTCACGGAGACAACGCCATGACCACCACCGGCATCCACCCCGACAACCAGGTCCCCGAGCTCAAGGACTACAACGTCTACACCAGCGACCCCGCCCTGCGCGGCGCGGTGGGGCGCGGCGGCGCCGCCTGGCGCGACGACGAGCTGGTGCGCCAGGGCGCCGAGTACGGCGCCGAGGCCACGCTGCGCGCCGCCGAGGACGCCAACCGCCACGAGCCCGAGCTGCACACCCACTCGCGCACCGGCACGCGCATCGACAGCGTGCAGTTCCATCCCGCGTGGCACACCATGATGTCGATCGCGCGGCGCAACGGCATCGCCAACCTGCCGTTCTTCGACGAGCGGCCCTCGGCCTGGGTGGGCTACGGCGCCTCGCTGTACATGCACAGCCAGATCGAGTCGGGCTCCACCTGCCCGACCACCATGACCAAGGCCTGCATCCCCGTGATGCGCCGCAACGCCGCGCTGTACGCCGACCTGCGCGACAAGCTCGCCGCCCACGTGCACGACCCACGCGACATCCCGCTCGAGGGCAAGACCTCGATGACCGTCGGCATGGGCATGACCGAGAAGCAGGGCGGCAGTGACGTGCGCACCAACACCACGCGCGCGGTGCCGGCGGGCAGCGGTCCATGGGGCAGCGAGTTCCTCATCACCGGCCACAAGTGGTTCTTCTCGGCGCCGATGTGCGACGGCCACCTGGTGCTGGCCAAGACCGACGAGCACGGCTCGTCGTGCTTCTTCGTGCCGCGCTGGCGGCCCGACGGCAGCAAGAACGCGATCCACATCCAGCGCCTGAAGGACAAGGTCGGCAACCGCTCCAACTCCAGCAGCGAGGTCGAGTTCAAGGAGGCCTGGGGTGTGCTCGTGGGCGACGAGGGCCGCGGCATCCCGACCATCATCGAGATGGCCACCGTGACGCGGCTGGACTGCGCGCTCGCCAGCGCCGGCTTCATGCGCCAGGGCTTCGCGCAGGCGCTGCACTACACGCGCAACCGTTTTGCCTTCGGCAAGGCGCTGGTCGACCAGCCGGTGATGACCGAGCTGCTGGCCGACATGGCGCTGGAAACCGAAAGCGCCACGCTGCTGGCGATGGAACTGGCCTCGCGCTTTGGCTCGCCCGCGCCGCTGGACACCGCCTGGCGCCGCCTGCTCACGCCCGCCGCCAAGTTCTGGAACTGCAAGCGCGCGGTGGCGCTCACCGGCGAGGCGATGGAGGTGTTCGGCGGCAACGGCTATGTGGAAGACGGCCCGATGGGCCGCCTGTTCCGCGAGGCGCCCGTCAACTCGATCTGGGAAGGCTCGGGCAACGTCATGTGCCTTGATGTGCTGCGCGCCGTGTCGCGCAACCCCGACGACGCGCACCTCGTGCTCGACCACCTGCAGGAAGTGACCGCCGGCGAAGCGCGCCTGCAGACCGAAGTGCAGGCCCTGCGCCAGATGGTGCAGCTGGCGCCGCAAGACCTGGAACGCCAGGCGCGCCGCTTCACGCAGCGGCTGGTGCGCGCGGCGCAGGCCGGCCTGATGCTGCAGCACGCGAGCCCGCTCGCGGCGGCCGCGTTCGTGTCGAGCCGCTTCGATCCCGACTGGGGCCCCGTGACCGGCATCAGCGCCGGCACGAGCGACCCCGCCGCGCTGGTGCGCGCCGCCTGGCATTGAGACGACACCGATGGATTTCGTTTCCCTGCTCGACCAGCACGCCCGCACCCAGCCCACGCACGAATGCCTGCGCGCAGCAGGCCGCGCCTGGACCTACGCCGAGTTCGCCGAGCTCTCGCGCCGCGCCGCCACCGTGCTGCGCGACCAGGGCGTGGGCCCTGGCGACAAGGTCGCGCTGCTGTGCTTCAACACGGTCGGCTTCGTCGCCGCGATGTTCGGCGCCTGGCGCCTCGGCGCGGCCGTGGTGCCGGTCAACCACAAGCTGCAGGCGCCGGAGATCGACTACGTGCTGGCGCACGCCGGCGTGCGCCTGTGCGTGGCCGACGGCACGCTCGCCACGCAGGTCGCCGCGCGCATCGCGCACCGCTGCGACTGGCTCGCGACCGACAGCGCCGCCAACGGCCTGCCGATGTTCGACGACCTGACGGCGCAGGCCGCGCCACTCGGCGATGAGGCTCCGGCGCCCGGCACCGACACGCTGGCCCAGGTGCTCTACACCTCGGGCACCACCGGCAAGCCCAAGGGCTGCCTGCACAGCCACCGCAACGTTTTCATGGCGGCGGTGTGCACGGCGGCGGGCATGTCGCTGTCGCGCAACGAGCGCACGCTGGTCGCGATGCCCGTGTGGCATTCGTCGCCGCTCAACAACTGGCTGCTGGGCACGCTGCTCATGGGCGGCACCGTGGTGCTGCTGCGCGAGTACGCACCCAAGGCCTTTCTCGACACGCTGGCCGAAGAACGCATCACCTTCACCTTCGGCGCGCCCATCGCCTTTTTGGCGCCGCTGTCGGTGGTGCCCGACGTGCAACGCTACGACTTCAGCGCGATGCGCCTGTGGGCCTACGGTGGCGGCCCGCTCGGCGCCGACATGGCGCGCAAGCTGGCCGACAGCTACCGCAGCGACCGCTTCGTGCAGGTCTACGGCATGACCGAATCGGGCCCGCTGGGCACGGTGCTCTACCCGGAAGACGCGATCGCCAAGGCCGGCTCGATCGGCCGTGCGGGCGTGCCCGGCGTGGCCATCGAGGTGCGCCACCCCGACGGCCGGCGCTGCGGCGCGGGCGAGGTCGGCGAGATCCACCTGCGTTCGCCGGCCGTGATGCAGGGCTACCTCGACAACCCGCAGGCGAGCGCCGAGGCCTTCGACGCGCAAGGCTGGTACCGCACGGGCGACCTGGCGCGGGTGGACGAAGACGGCTTCCTGTTCATCGTCGACCGGCTGCGCGACATGATCATCACGGGCGGCGAGAACGTCTATTCGAAGGAAGTGGAAGACGCGCTGGGCGCCCACCCCGACGTGCAGGACGTGGCCGTCATCGGTCGCCCGCACCCCGAGTGGGGCGAGACCGTGACGGCGGTGCTGGTGGCGCGTGGCGGGCGCGCACTCGAGGCGCGCGAGCTGGTGCGTTTTCTCGAAGACCGGCTGGCACGCTACAAGATCCCGCGCATCTTCGAAGTGCGCGAGAGCCTGCCGCGCACGGCGACGGGCAAGCTGCTCAAGCACCTGCTGCGCGACGCGGGCTGAGCGTTGGACAGTACGGTCGTTGATCGGCCGCACACCAGCGCTGCGTCCCGTGCGCAGGACACCGGGTGCTTCCCGCAGCGAAATCAAGGAGGAGGCCGCAGGCCGGGGGACATTCGCGGAGGGAAGTACCCGGTGGCCTGTGCACGCGCCCCGAACAACAGCCGTCAGCGCCGCAACAACGCCTGCCGCAGCAACCGCGCCGCCCGGTTGCGAATGCGCCCCTGCATCTCGCGCATGCTGGTGCGCGGTGCCACGCGGGCGGTGGCGCAGGCCCACAGGAAGTCGTGCAGGATCGGTGTGTCGTCCACGGTCTCGGTGCTGCCGTACTTGTGGAACTCGGGGTGCCACTGGGTCGCCGCGATGTAGCCGCGCCCCTTCTCGGGCCGGCGGCGAATCGCCTCGGGCACGCGGTCGGGCAGACTCCAGGCCTCGATCTCGAAGCCGGGCGCGAGCCCCTTGATGCCCTGGTGGTGGATGCTGTTGACGCGCGCCGTGCGCACCTCGGGGTACAGCTTCGCCAGGCGCGTGCCTTCGACGATCTCGATCTGATGGAAGTTCTGGTCGTAGGTCACCGGGTCGCGGTGGCGCAGCGTCTCGGGGTGGCCGTGCTGCTCCTCGATGTCCTGGTAGAGCGTGCCGCCGAAGGCCACGTTGATCAGCTGCAGGCCCCGGCACACGCCGAAGATCGGCTTGCCGGCCTGCTCGAAGGCCTCGACCAGCGCCAGGTCGTACAGGTCGCGGATCTGGTCGCCGATCCAGGCGTCTTTCAGCGGCTCCTCGCCGTAGCTGCCGGGCCACACGTCGGCGCCGCCGTGCATCACCACGCCGTCGAGCCACTCGGCGTAGTGCGACAGCTTGGTGTCGCCGCGCGCCGTCTCGCCCGTGGGGCAGGGCACCATCACCACCATCGCGCCGGCCGACATGAGCCAGTGGGCGATCGATTGTTCGACGTACTGCAGCGTCTTGTTCGTGAAAAGCGAGCGGGCCGGGTCGGCGTGCGAGAAGCAGGCGGACAAGCCGATCTTGAGCCGGGCGGCGACAGGCTGAGACATGTCGATGGGTTCCCTGTGGACAAAGTTCATTGTGCGCCCATCGAACTTCGGTCGTGTGTCAGCCGAACCCCCGAAGTATGCTGTGCGGCGCATCAGGAGACACGCATGAAGACGATCAAGGGGCCGGGCATTTTCCTGGCCCAGTTCGCGGGCGACACGGCCCCGTTCCACTCGCTCGACGCCATCGCCGGATGGGCCGCGGGCCTCGGCTACCAGGGTGTGCAGATCCCCAGCTGGGACACGCGCCTCATCGACCTGAAGCGCGCCGCCGAGAGCAAGACCTACTGCGACGAGATCAAGGGCACGTTGGCCGGCCACGGCCTGGAGATCACCGAGCTCTCGACCCACCTGCAGGGCCAGCTGGTCGCGGTGCACCCGGCCTACGACGCGGGCTTCGACGGCTTTGCGGCGCCCGAGGTGCGCGGCAACCCCGTGGCGCGCCAGCAGTGGGCGGTGCAGCAGCTGCACCACGCGGCCAAGGCCTCGGCGAACCTCGGGCTCACGGCGCACGCGACCTTCTCGGGCGCACTGGCCTGGCCGTACCTGTATTCGTGGCCGCCGCGCCCGGCCGGCCTCATCGAGGAGGCCTTCGACGAACTGGCGCGCCGCTGGCGCCCGATCCTCGATGCCTTCGACGCCGTGGGCGTCGACGTGGGCTACGAGATCCATCCCGGCGAAGACCTGCACGACGGCGTGAGCTACGAGATGTTCCTGGAGCGCGTGGGCAACCACCCGCGCGCCTGCCTGTTGTACGACCCGAGCCACTTCGTGCTGCAGCAGCTCGATTACCTGGCCTACATCGACCATTACCACGAGCGCATCAAGCTCTTCCATGTGAAGGACGCCGAGTTCAACCCGACCGGCAAGCAGGGCGTGTACGGCGGCTTCCAGAGCTGGATCAACCGGGCGGGCCGCTTCCGCTCGCTGGGCGACGGGCAGGTCGACTTCAAGGCCATCTTCTCGAAGATGGCGCAGTACGACTTCCCGGGCTGGGCGGTGCTCGAATGGGAGTGCTGCATCAAGCACCCGGAAGACGGCGCGCGCGAAGGCGCCACCTTCATCCGCGACCACATCATCCGCGTGGCGGACCGCGCCTTCGACGACTTCGCGGCGGGTGGGGCCGACGTGGCGGCGAACCGGCGGATGCTCGGGATCGGCTAGCTCGTCGAACGGATCGCGTCGTCGAGTATTTCCAGGCCGCGGTCGATTTCCTCCGGCTTCACGTTCAGCGGCGGCGCGATGCGCCACACGGCCGCCATGCCGCCGACGGCCACGATGTTCATGCTCAGGCCGCGCGCCATGCAGGCGTCGGTGATGGCGCGGCCGCGCTCGGCGTCGGGTTCGCGGGTCTCGCGGTCTTTCACCAGCTCCACGCCCTGCAGCAGGCCGTGGCCGCGCACGTCGCCGATCACCTCGTGCCGCGCCTTCAGCGTGGCCAGGCCCCGGCTCAGCCGCTCGCCCATGGCGGCGGCGCGCTGGTTGAGCCCTTCTTCCTCGAGCACGTCGAGCACCGCCAGCCCGACCTCGGCCGGCAGCGGGTCGGACACGTGCGAGGTGACGTGCACAAAGCCCTTCTCGTGGCAGTCCTGCTCGATCGCCTCGCTGGTGACCGTGGCGCCGATCGCCAGGCCGCCGCCCAGCGTCTTCGAGACGGTGAGGAAGTCGGGCACCACGCCCATTTGCTCGAACGCGAAGTTGCTGCCCAGGCGGCCGAAGGCGGTCTGCGCTTCGTCCAGGATCAGCAGCATGCCGCGCTCGCGGCACTTGGTCTGCAGCTTCGGGAAGTAGCCGACGGGCGGCACGATCACGCCGCCCGAGCTCAGCATCGGCTCGGCGATGAAGGCCGCGAGCGAGCCGCTGGACTGCGCATCGACCATGTCGAAGCCGACGTCGAGGCAGGTGGTGTCGCAGGCGTCGCGGCAATGGCGGATGGGGCAGCGGTAGCAGTTCGGCGCGGGGATCGACATGGTGCCGGGCTTGCGCGGCCCGTAGTCGACGTGGTGCCGGCCCGCGAAGGTGAGTGCGGCCATGCCGCCGTTCACGCCGTGCCAGCCGCCGTTCAGGCCCACGATCTCGTAGCGGCCGGTGGTCACGCGGGCCATGCGCGCGGCGGCCTCGTTGGCCTCGCCGCCGGTGGACAGGAACAGCGATTTCGACAGCGACGGCGGCAGCATCGCCGCCAGCCGCCCGGCCAGCGCCGGCACGGCCGGCCCGACGAAGCCGCTGTACAGGTGCAGCGCGCCTTCGCAGGCCTTCTCGATGGCCGCGACGATGCGCGGGTGGTTGTGGCCGATGGTGGCGCACATCTGGCCCGAGGTGAAGTCGAGGATCTCGCGCCCGTTCGCGTCCCACAGCGTGGCGCCGCGCGCCTTGACGATGACATGCGGGCTCAGCCCCATGCCGTAGCGCACGAGGTGCTTGCTGACCACGGGGTCGTAGGTTGCGCCTTCGGCCATCGGATGCTCCTTGTTCGTCGGGGGAGCCCCAGCGTAGCCATCGGCCGCGAAATCCGGTGTCGTTGTGCGGGCCCGAAAACGAAGCCGATTGCGCGCACCTTGCGCCACACTGGCGGCACCATGAAAACCGGCACCCTCGATCGCATCGACCAGTGCATCCTGGCCGAACTGCAGGCCGACGCGGGCCTGCAGAACCAGACGCTGGCCGAGCGCGTGAACCTCTCGCCCTCGGCCTGCCTCAAGCGCGTGCAGCGGCTGCGGCGCGCGGGCGTGATCCGCGAAGAGGTGGCCATCCTCGATGCGGCGCGCGTGGGCTTTCCGGTGCTGGTGATCTCGCGCGTGTCGCTGCGCAGCACCACGCGCGAGGCGATCGGGGCCTTCGAGCGCAAGGTGCATGCGCTGCCGCAGGTGCTGCAATGCCACTGCGTGGCCGGCGAGACCGACTTCGTGCTCGTGATCTGCGCGCGCTCGCTGCCCGACTACCAGGCCTTCGCGCAGGAGCAGCTGGGCGACGCGCTGGAGCTGGAGAACTACTCGAGCGACATCGTGCTGTCGACCACCAAGTTCACGACGCGGCTGCCGCTGGACAGCGCCTGAGCCAACGCCCTACAGCAGGCGCACCAGCCGCCGGATGGCGCCGTCGATCTGCGGCTCGGCGATCAGGCCAAAGCCGAAGGCCAGCCCGTTGGGCGCATCGGGCGCCTGCGGATCGAGCGCGAAGCGCGACAGCGGCGGCAAGGTGATGCCGGCCGCCGCGGCGCGCTCGACCACCACATGGTCGCGCGCGCCGCCGTGCAGCCAGGCCGAGAGGTGCAGGCCGGCATCGGACGGGATCGCCTCGAGCCGGCCCGCGCCGTGGCGCGCCAGCGCGTCGAGCAGGGCGCTGCGCCGCGCACCGTAGAGCTTGCGCATGCGGCGGATGTGACGCGCCAGGTGCCCTTCGGCAATGAAGGCCGCGAGCGCCTCCTGCCCGAGCACCGGGCCGTGCCAGTCGGCCAGCTCGCGCGCCCGCACCAGTGCCGCGCGGGCCCAGGGCGGCGCCACCACGAAGCCCAAGCGCAGCGCGGGGAACAGGCTCTTCGAGAAGGTGCCGACGTAGAACACCGAGCCGGCGCGGTCGAGCGTCTGCAGCGCGTCGAGCGGGCGGCCGGCAAAGCGGAACTCGCTGTCGTAGTCGTCCTCGATGAGCACGGCGTTGCGCGCGCGCGCAAAGGCCAGCAGGGCGGCCCGGCGCGGCGGCGACATCGCCACGCCGGTGGGGAACTGGTGCGAGGGCGTCACGCAGACCACGCGCGCCTCGGGCGGGATGCGGTCCACGCACAGGCCTTCGTCGTCGGTCGGCACCGTGACCACCTTCGCGCCGGCCGCCAGCATGGCCTCGCGCAGCGAGGGATAGAACAGCTGCTCGACCGCCACCACCGTGCGCCCCGGCACCACCAGGATGCGCGCCAGCAGCCCGAAGGCCTGCTGCGCGCCGGCGGTGACCACGATGTCGTCGGCCGTGCAGCCGACCGCGCGCGTGAACGACACGTGCGCCGCAATCGCCTCGCGCAGGGCGCCCTGGCCCTGGGGGTCGGCGTAGTCGGCGGTCTGGCGCGCCACGCGGCGCAGCGCGCGGTCGGACAGGCGGCGCCAGATGTCGAACGGAAAGGCGCCGACGTCGGGCAGGCCGACGCGGAAGTCGTCGCGCGCGGCCCGCGGCTGCAGCGTGGGGGCGAGGTCGGCGCCGGGCACGTTGAGCGGCACCAGCCGCGGATCGCGCCGGGGCGCTGCGCCCGCCTCTTTCGGCGCGGCCCGGCCGCGCCGCAATGCGGGCAGCATGTCGGCCACGTAGGTGCCGGACCCCGGGCGCGCCAGCAGGTAGCCCTCGCTCAGCAGCAGGTCGTAGGCCGCCAGCATGGTGTTGCGCGACACGCCCAGCCGCTGCGCCAGCGCGCGCGTGGCGGGCAGGCGCGCGCCGGGCTGCAGCCGGCCGTCGAGGATGGCGTCGCGCAGCTGGCGGTGCAGCGCGCGCAGCAGGTCGCGCGAACCGGCGGCCGGCAGGCGCAGGGCAAGCTCGAAAAGTGGCTCCATGATCTTTGCCGATTGTGGTTCTTTTGAAGAGCCGCCTGCAATCCTATTCTGAAGGCCTTGGAACACCCACCCATGGAGTCCTTCACCATGCACACCGCTCCTGAAACCCCGCAGCAACCGCCGGCCGAACGCCTGCCCCTGGGCCTGG
Organism: Variovorax sp. GW822-FHT04E09; assembly: GCF_058800845.1. NCBI lineage: Bacteria > Pseudomonadati > Pseudomonadota > Betaproteobacteria > Burkholderiales > Comamonadaceae > Variovorax > Variovorax sp. GW822-FHT04E09. Next base: position 199,390 of record NZ_JBXAMR010000006.1, on the reverse strand, counting down.
CCTGGCTCGCGCTGGGCGCCTTCGCCATCGGCACCGAAAGCTTCATGGTCGCCGGCCTGCTGCCGATGCTGGCGGCCGACCTGCAGGTCAGCGCCGCGCAGGCCGGCCAGCTGGTGCTGCTGTTCGCGCTGAGCTATGCGATCGGCTCGCCGCTGATGGCCGCGCTGCTCGCGCGCTTCGGGCGCCGCCCGCTGCTCATCGCCAGCCTGGCGACCTTCGCGGGCCTCACGGCGGCGGCCTCGATGGCGCACGGCATCGCGCAGCTGGCCCTGGCGCGCGTCGCGCTCGGGCTGGTGGCGGGCGTGTTCCTGCCGACGGCCAGCGCGGTGGCGGCGGCGATGGTCTCGCCCGCGCTGCGCGGCCGGGCGCTGGCCATCGTGACCGGCGGCGGCACCGTGGCGGTGGCGCTCGGCGTGCCGCTGGGCGCCTGGATCGCGGGCTGGGGCGGCTGGCGCACGGCCTACCTGCTGATCGCCGCGGTGGCGGCGCTGGCCACCTGGGGCCTGTTCGTGGGGCTGCCGCGCACGCTGGCGCAGGCCCCCACTGACGCGGCCCCGCGCACCTCGGCCTTCGCCGTGGCGCGCGAGCCCAGCGTGGCGCCGGCGCTGCTGGCCACCGTGCTGTGGGCCACGGGCGGCTTCAGCTTCTACACCTACATCGCGCTGTTCCTCGGCCACACGCTGGGCTTCGGGGCCGAGGGCGTGGGCGCGGTGTTCTTCGCGATCGGCGTGGCCGCGGCGCTGGGCACCGCGACCGGCGGCTGGGCCACCGACCGTTTCGGCGCCGACCGCATGGCGCGGGGCTTCGCGCTCGCGCTGGTGGTGATCATGGGCGGGCTCTCGTTCGCCGCGCAGATGCTGCCGCGCGGGCTGGCGCTGCCGCTGATCGTGGGCCTGTCGGCGCTGTGGGGCTTCGCCGGCTGGGGCTTCGGCCCGGCGCAGGCGGTGCGGCTGATCCGGCTGGCGCCCGATCGCGCACCGATGACGCTGTCGCTCAACGCCTCGGCGGTCTACCTGGGCATCGCGGCGGGCTCGGGGCTGGGCGGCGTGACGATCGCGTGGTTCGGCGTGAGCGCGGTGGGCTGGGTGGGCGCCGCCGCCCAGCTGGCGGGGCTGGTGCTGCTGTGGCGCGCGGCGCGGTGGGCCCGGTCCGCGGCGCCTGCGGCACCGACGGCGCCGGCCTGCGCCTGATCCAGCGGCGAGTTGCTATATTTTCAATAGCTACCTTCGCAGGACGGATGGCCCTTCGGGGCCTTTTTCATGCGGGCGTTGTTTTTAAGACAAGCAACTGTCATGCCCTGCAAGCTATAATGTCGGGTTCGTTTCGATACCACGACGAAGAATTTCGTCACCCCCGCCGGCCGATCTGCGTTGCCATCTGAATCCGGGATCCAGGATTCATCAGGCTTCTCGTTTCCAGCCCTCGGGCCACGCCGGCTTTCACAGTGTGTTGGAGCGCCAGACCGGGCGCCCATGAATGCCACCACTGCCTTCGTTCCTGTTGAAGCGAATCGCGCGTGCGGCGCGTCCGTTCTCACTAATTTTTCGGCATTGCGCGCCCCGCACCGGCACGCAGCGCCCCAGGCTTCATGGACACTTTCGCAACAGCATCGCGGTGGGCAGGTTTCTGCTTCCCGCACCGCAACGACAGATTCCTGGACGCCGGCTGACCCGCCGGCCGACTGAAACCAACACGCCCATCTTCATCTCCAACACACATCGAACGATTCAGAGGTAATCACACATGCCCAAGGAAGAACTGATCGAAATGAACGGCGCAGTGACCGAAGTCCTGCCCGACTCGCGCTACCGCGTCACGCTCGACAACGGCCACCAGCTGATCGCCTACAGCGGCGGCAAGATGCGCAAGCACCACATCCGCATCCTGGCCGGCGACAAGGTCTCGCTCGAGCTCTCGCCCTACGACCTGACCAAGGGCCGCATCACGTTCCGTCACCTGGAACGCCGCGGCCCCCCGCCGACCAACTCGGGCAACAACACGCCCCGCCGCTGAGCGACGCCCGGCCGGCCTTGCAGAGCGCCCTCCCGGAGGGGGCCCTGCAAGGCCTTTGTCTTTTCCGGGCCGTCACTTTTTCCCCTTTGCGTTTTCCTGTCTGTCTGTCTCCGGCTGCCGAACGATGAACTCCACCACCTCCCCAGCCGGCGGCCTCCAGGCCGAACCCCACGGCTTTGCCACGCTGGCGCTGTCGCCCCAGATGCTGGCCAACCTCACCCAGCTCGGCTACACGCAGATGACGGCCATCCAGGCCGCCGCGCTGCCGCCCGCCCTGCTGGGCAAGGACCTGATCGCCCAGGCCAAGACGGGCAGCGGCAAGACCGCCGCCTTCGCGCTGGCGCTGCTGTCCAACCTGAACCCGCGCCGATTCGCCATCCAGGCGATGGTGCTGTGCCCCACGCGCGAGCTGGCCGACCAGGTCACGACCGAGATCCGCCGCCTGGCGCGCGCCGAAGAAAACATCAAGGTCGTCACGCTGTGCGGCGGCGTCGCGCTGCGCGGGCAGATCGCCAGCCTGGAGCACGGCGCGCACATCGTGGTGGGCACGCCGGGCCGCATCATGGACCACCTGGAGCGCGAGAACCTCGACCTCTCGGCGCTCAACACGCTGGTGCTCGACGAGGCCGACCGCATGCTCGACATGGGCTTCTTCGACGACATCGTGAAGGTGGCGCGCCAGTGCCCCAAGGAACGCCAGACGCTGCTGTTCTCGGCCACCTACCCCGAAGGCATCGCCAAGCTCGCGCAGCAGTTCATGAAGAACCCCGAGCAGATCACGGTGCAGGCCCAGCATGAAGGCAGCAAGATCCGCCAGCGCTGGTACCAGGTGAAAGACAGCGAGCGGCTGCACGCCGTGAGCCTGCTGCTCGACCATTTCCGTCCCGTGAGCACGCTGGCCTTCTGCAACACCAAGCAGCAGTGCCGCGACCTCGTCGACGTGCTGCAGGCGCAGGGCTTCAGCGCGATGGCGCTGTTCGGCGAGCTGGAGCAGCGCGAGCGCGACCAGGTGCTGGTGCAGTTCGCCAACCGCAGCTGCTCGGTGCTGGTGGCCACCGACGTGGCGGCGCGCGGGCTGGACATCGCGCAGCTCGAAGCGGTGATCAACGTCGACGTGACGCCCGACTCCGAAATCCACATCCACCGCGTGGGCCGCACCGGCCGCGTGGGCCAGCAGGGCGGCTCGGAAGGCCTGGCGCTGAACCTGGCCAGCATGAACGAGATGGGCTTCGTCGGAAAGATCGAGTTGCTGCAGGGCCGCGAGTCCGAATGGCACCCATTGGCCGAGCTCACGCCCGCCAAGGGCGCACCGCTCACGCCGCCCATGGCCACGCTGCAGATCGTCGGCGGGCGCAAGGAAAAGATCCGCGCCGGCGACGTGCTGGGCGCGCTGACCGGTGACTGCGGCTACACCAAGGACCAGGTCGGCAAGATCAACGTCAACGAGTTCTCGACCTATGTCGCGGTGGACCGCGGCATTGCCGAAGAAGCCGCCCGCAAGCTCGGCAACGGCCGCGTGAAAGGCAAGAGCGTCAAGGTGCGCCTGCTGACACCGCAGTCGACCTGACATCCCTCCCATGCTCCTGTTTGGGCGCTTGGCAGACGAAATCTGCCGATGTGGCCTAATCGGGGGTCGAACATCTTTTTTATCCGAGCTTTCCATGCCCAAGAAAATCCGTACCGAAGCCGACCGTCTTGCCAGCCCGAAGCCGACGCCCATGCCCGGCTACACCGTGCCGCGCAACGGTGGCGGCCAGAAGATCAGCCTCGAGCGCGGCACCGCCACGCGCAGCAAGAAGAACCCGGGCAAGCGCCCGAGCAAGGGCGGCTGATCCAGCCCCCGCGGCTCTTTCTTCGGAGCCACGACGAACGCGCCCCCGGGCGCGTTTTGTCATTAGGGCCTGCCCTGCATCACGCGCCGCCATGTCCGACGACAACCAGATCTACATCCCGCCCTCGTTCTTCGCGGTCTACAGCGACGCGCGCCAGCGCCTGCGCGAACCGATCGACGTGGTGCGCGCACGCTACGAGATCTGCGAAGACCTCGCCGGCCACCTCGTGGGCCATGCGCAGATCCAGCACCACACCGAGGTGCCGGTCGAAAGCGAGATCCTGCGGCGCATCCACGCCGGGCTGGCCACGCCGGAATCGGGCGTGTCGGTGCCCGAGGCCGGCTGGATCGTGCAGCGGCTGGCCGAGCTGCTGGGGTGGGAAGCGCCCGAGATCGCCGAGCCGGCGGGCGACTAGCCCCCGCGCACCTCACCGCGCCGCGAACCGCTCCAGCAGGAAGTCGACAAAGGCCCGCGTCTTCGCCGCCAGGTGACGCGAGGGGTACACGGCGTACACCGGCGTGCGGTCGGCCTCCCAGTCGGCGAGCACGGCTTCGAGCCGGCCCGCCGCCAGCTCCTGCTCGACATAGATGCGCGGCACCAGGCTCAGGCCGAAGCCGGCGAGCAGCGCGTCGCGCACGGCGATGCTGGAGCTGACCTTGTAGCGCCCGTCGATCGGCACCGCCACGCTGCGCCCGGCGCGGCGGAAGGTCCATTTGTTCGCGTGGCCCGACAGGGTGAACTGCACGCACTCGTGGGCCTTCAGGTCTTCGGGCGCGGCGGGCCGGCCGTGGGCCGCGAAGTAGCCGGGCGCGCCGCACAGCACGTGGGTCATGGTCATGAGCTCGCGCGCGACCAGGCTCGAATCTTCCAGCCGGTCGCTGCCGCGGATTGCGAGGTCGTAGCCCTCGCCGATCAGGTCGGTGCGGGTGTCCTGCAGGTTCAGCTCGAGCCGCAGGTTCGGGTGGCGCGCCAGGAAGGCGGGGATGTGCGGCGAGATGCAGGTCAGCGCGAAGGTCAGCGGCGCGCTCACGCGCAGCACGCCGCCCGGGCTCGCGCCCACGGGCGCCAGCGCGGCGTCGGCCTCGTCCAGGTCGTCGAGGATGCGCGCGAGCCGCTCCACGTAGGCCGCGCCAGCCTCGGTGAGGCTCATGCTGCGCGTGGTGCGGTTGATCAGCCGCACCTTCAGGTGCGCCTCCAGCTCGGCGATGTTCTTGCTGACGGCCGCCGCCGACAGCCCCAGCTGCCGCGCGGCGCCGGCGAAGCTGCCCGCCGCGGCGGTGGTGCGAAAGACCTTGAGGGCGGTGAGATGGTCCATGGGCCGGCGCTCGATTGACGACTGTCAGTAAAGAATCAATTCATTATTCGAGCATTCACAACCACAGGTCAACGCCCTAGATTCGAGCCATGACCTCCCGCACCACCGACCTCCTGCTCACCGCGATCGCGCCCGCGGTCTGGGGCAGCACCTACATCGTGACCACCGAGCTGCTGCCGGCGAACTACCCGCTGACGGTGGCGCTGCTGCGCGCGCTGCCGGCCGGCCTGCTGCTGATGCTCATCGTGCGCCAGTTGCCGCCCCGGGCGTGGTGGGGACGCATCCTGCTGCTGGGCGCGCTGAACTTCTCGGTGCTGTGGGCGATGCTGTTCCTGGCCGCCTACCGGCTGCCGGGCGGCGTGGCGGCCACCATCACCTCGGTGCAGCCGCTGTTCGTGGTGTTCCTCGCGGGCCTGCTGCTGGGCGCGCCGGTGCGCGCGCTGTCGGTGGCGGCGGCCGTGATCGGCATGGGCGGGGTGGCGCTGCTGGTGCTCACGCCGAACGCCGCGCTCGACGCGCTGGGCATCGCCGCGGCGCTCGCGGCGGCGGTGTCGATGGCCTTCGGCACGGTGCTGAGCCGCCGCTGGCAGCCGCCGGTGTCGGCGCTGACCTTCACGGCCTGGCAGCTGACGGCCGGCGGCCTGCTGCTGCTGCCGGTGGCGCTGTGGCTGGAGCCGCCGCTGCCCGCGCTCACGGCGATGAACTGGGTCGGCTTCGCCTGGCTCGGCCTGGTCGGCGCCGCGCTCACCTACATCGTGTGGTTCCGCGGCGTGGCGCGGCTGGAGCCCTCGGCGATCGCGCCGCTGGCCTTCCTGAGCCCGGTGACGGCGGTGATCCTGGGCTGGGCGTTGCTGGGCCAGAGCCTCTCGGGCTGGCAGATGGCGGGCATCGGCATCGTGATCGCGAGCATCTGGCTGAGCCAGCAGGCGCAGCGCGGTGGGCAGCCGGTGGCGACGGTGCCTGTGCCCAGCCGCTGAAGGCTTACGCCACTGGCGCTGCCTGGCGCAGCAGCTGCAGGTAGCCGGGCTGCACTTCCATGCGCGCCGTCGCGCCTTGGCGCTGCAGCAGGCGGTGCGCCTTCGGCAGCGCCCAGCAGGGCAGGTTGGTGAACATATGGTGCTCGCAGTGGTAGTTGACCCAGTAGGGCGCCACGAAGATGCGTTCGAGCCAGCCGGCGTGCGTGGTGCGCGCCTGGCGCAGCGGGTCGGCCTCGTTCTGCGCCACCAGCGCATGCTCGGCGATGTTGCGCACGCGGCTCACGAGCGGCAGCCAGGTCGCCATCGGCAGCAGCCACATCAGCACCCAGGCCCACCACACGCCGGCCAGCGTGAAGGCCAGCAGGCCCAGGCCGTTGCCGATGAGAAAACGCCTGTCCTTCGCGAGTTCGCGCACGAACACGCGCAGCGCCGATTCGCCCGGCGCGCGCTGGCGCAGGGCGTCGGCGATGTGGCCGAAGCGCTGCTTGTAGAAGGTCTGGCCGCTGAGGTCGCGCGCGACCTTGCGCCACATCGAGTCGCGCGAGATCGGGAAGGGCGCAGACAGCACGAGGTCCGGGTCTTCGGTCTGCTGCACGAAGCGGTGGTGCTGCAGGTGATACGGCCGGTAGTCGCGCAGCGTGGGCGAGCACAGCCAGTAGCCGACCCAGTCGTTCACCTTGCGATTGCGGTGCAGCCCCGCGTGCGCGGCGTCGTGCATGAGGATGAACAGGCCCAGCTGGCGCGTGCCGACGATCGGCACCATGAGCGGAATCGTCCACGGCCACACGATGCCCACGAGCATCGCGGCGCCGATCACGCCCCAGCAGTGCGCCACCAGCCACAGGCCTCGCCAGGACGAGCGCGCGGTGAGCGATTGCCACTCGTCGGGGGTGAAGAAGTCTTCGGGTCGAGCGCGGGGTGCAGCGGCCATCGGGCCAGTATGCGGCGAAGGCGCCGGCAGATCACGCGTAGTTCCCCGGTGTGGGCGGGGGCAGGCGAGGCCCTTCGGCCTACTTGTCGATGATTTTGCGGGCGAAGACTTCGAGGTAGTCCATGAGCCGCTCGGCGCCCGCGATGGCCGCGGCCTCGTCGCCGGTGGCGATGCCCTGCGCCAGTTCGAGGTGCGCGTTGGCGCCCTCGACGATCTCGCCCTCGTGCTGGTAGGCGTACCAGAAGCGCCGGCACTGCACGATCAGCGGCACCACCGCCTTCACCGCCGAGTCGTTGTGGCTCGCCTGGTGGGTGACGAGGTCGAGCGCGCGGTCGGCCTGCATGTAGTCGTTCAGGTCGCCGCGGCCCGCGGCCTCGACCATGGCCTCGGCGCAGCGCACGATGGCCTGGCGCTGCGGCGCGGTGGCGCGGCGCGCGGCGCAGGCGGCGATCAGCTGCTCGAGCACGCGGCGGGTCTGGATCACGTCGAGGTGGTCGGCCAGGTCGATGGTCGACACCAGCAGGCCGCGGCGCGGCTGCTGCACGATGAGGCCGATCGACACCATGCGCATCAGCGCCTCGCGCACCGGCGTGCGGCCCAGGCCCGTGCGCTCGGCCAGCTCGGCCTCGACGATCTGACTGCCGGGCTCCAGCTGCATGGTGGACAGCAGCGCCTCGATGGCGTCGTAGGCTAGGTCGGCCGCGCGGCGCTTGGGCGGGGGTCGGGGAGCGGTCTTCGGGGCAGCCATGGTGGGGGTGTGGATGTGCTCGTGCGTGTGCGGATGCGTGGCCGTCATTGTCGGGCGTCGCCGGGGGCTGCAAGCCCGGCCAGTGTCTCGATGCGCACCGGCACCAGCGGCGGGCGCGGCGCGGGCGGCGTCCAGCCGAACAGGAACTGCGCCGCGTCGCCGCACACGCGCCCCTGGCAGGCGCCCATGCCGCAGCGGCGGTGCAGCTTGGCGTCGGTCCAGCCGGTGCAGGCCGAGAGCGCGGCAAACGGCACGTCCTCGCAACGGCACACGAGCGTGTCGGGACGGGGCAGGGCCTTGAGGTCGTCGGCCAGCGCGAAGCGGCGGTGCAGCTGGGCGGCGAAAGCGTCCCAGCGGGCGCGCTCGCGGTCGTGGGTGCGGGCCTTCGCGGCCTCGCCGACGGCGGCGTGACCGGCGATGGTGCCCTGCACCAGCGCGCGCTCGCTGCCGCCGAAGCCGGTGCATTCGCCGGCTGCGTAGATGCCTGCGACGCTCGTGGCCTGCAACGCATCGACCGCGAGCCCCGGCCCCGCGAGCGCGCAGCCGAGCAACTGGCCCAGCTGCGTGTTGGGCGTGAGCCCGAAACCGCAGGCGATGCGATCGCAGGCCATCTCGACCTCACGATCACCTTGGCGCAGCCGCACCGATTCGACCTGCGTCGTGCCCTGTGCCGAGACGATGCGCGACGCCGTGCGGTACTGCGTGTCGGCCAGCGTGAGCGCCTGCACGGCCTTGCCGGGCCAGCGCACGAGGCTGGCACCGAAGGCCGCGACCGAGGCGAACGAGGCCTGCTCGGCGATGCGCAGCACCTGCGCGCCCGCCGCCTTGGCGGTGGCTGCAGCGGCCAGCAGCAGGGGCCCGCTGCCCGCGATGACGATGCGTTCGCCCTCGACCGGCAGGCCCGCCTTGATCAGCGCCTGCAGCCCGCCCGCGCCCGTCACGCCGGGCAGCGTCCAACCGGGGAAGGGCAGCAGCAACTCGCGGGCGCCGGTGCACAGGATGAGCTTTGTCCATCGCATGCGCGTCGCGCCCTCGGCGTCTTCGAGCAGCAGTTCATGCGAAGCAGGCGCGGCGACCACACGCGTGCCGCTGCGCACGCGCAGGTTCGCGTGGCGTGCGAGCGCCTCGCGCCACTGGCGTGCCGCCGGTGGCAGCGACGCGCCGGGGCCGTCGCGCCAGATCTGTCCGCCGGGTGCGGGGTTGTCGTCGATCACCACGACCGACGCGCCGCTGGCCGCCGCCGCCACGGCCGCGGCCATGCCCGCGGGGCCCGCGCCGACGACCAGCACATCGCAGGTGTCGAACGCCACGCCGCTCATGCCGTCGTCTCCACGCGCATGCCGTCGGCGCACACGGTCTGGCAGGCGAGGCGTCGCCGTCCATCGATCTGCACGCGGCATTCCTGGCACACGCCCATGCCGCAGAGCGGCGCACGCGGCTGGCCCGTGACCGAGGTGCGCGCCGCGCCCATGCCGCCCGCAATGCGCAAGGCAGCGGCGACCGAGCTACCCGCCTTCACGCGCACAGGCTGTCCGTCGATGTGCAGCAAGGTTTGAGCGCTCATGCCCGCTCCCGCAGGCCGCGCGGCGCATACGGCGCGGCGTCGAAATCGGGCGTTGCACCAGTCATCAGCGCCGCGAGCACGTGCGCGCTGCCCGGCGCCGTGGTCACGCCCAGCCCTTCGTGCCCGACCGCGAGCCAGAGCTTCTCGCGCCACGGATGCCTGCCCAGCAGCGGCAGGCCGTCGGGCGAGGCGGCGCGCAGGCCGGTCCACGCGCGCACGGCATTCAGGTCGGCGAGCCCCGGCAGGTAGTCGAGCGTGCGTTGCAGCATGCGCGCGAGCATCGGTGCCTCCACGGCCAGGTCGGTCGTGTCGAACTGGCGCGACGAGCCCACCAGCAGCTGCCCCGTGGGCCGCGGCTGCACGTTGAAGGCGACCGAGTCGCCGTCGCTGTGGTGCGCGCTGGTCACGTAGCCGAGTTCGACGAGCTGGTGGCGCACCGTGCCCGGGTAGCGGTCGGTGATGAGCAGGTGGCCCTTCTTCGGGCGGATCGGCAGCTCGGGGCACAGCGTCGTCGCCTCGATGCCGTTGGCGAGCACGACCTGCGGCGCGCGGCGGCGGCTGCCGTCGGCCAGGCGCAGCGTGCCGTCGTCCTCGATGGCCTCGACCTTCGCGTGCTCGACCTGCACCAACGCCGCGTGCTGCGCGAGCAGCCAGCGCGCGGCGTTCGGTGCATAGAGGATGCCGTCGCCCGGCACTTCGAGTGCGCCCGACAGGCCGGGGCGCAACGCGGGCTCGGCGCGTGCGAGTTCGGCCGCGCCCAGCAGGCGGCTCTCGATGCCGAGCGCGCCCAGTCGCTGCTGCTTGCGTTCGGCCTCGGCCATTTCCTCGTCGTTCGCCGCGATCCAGAGCGTGCCGCAGGGGCTGTAGGCGCAGTCGGCGCCCAGGCGCGGCGCGAGCGCGCGCCATTGCGCGACCGAATGGCGGCTGAGTTCGAGCTCGGCCGCGTTGTCGTCCATCACCACCAGGTGGCCCATGCCTGCGCCGGTGGCGCCGCCCAGGCGCGCGTCGAGCACGCGCACGCGGCGCCCGGCCTGCGCCAGCGCATGGGCACACGCCGCGCCGACGATGCCGGCGCCGATGACGATGACGTCCGCGTCCATGCGCCCCGGTGTCAGAGGCGGATGCCCCAGCCGAAGGGGTCTTCGTCGTCGATGAGCAATGTGGCTTCGGCACTGATGTGCGCGCGGCCGCGCAGCGTGGGAACGACCTGGTCGCCGTCCATCGCGTAGCTCGCCTCGAAGACGCTGCCGATCACGCTGGCCTGCCGCCACACCGCGCCCGGCGCGAGCTTGCCGTCGGCCGCGAGGCAGGCGATCTTGGCGCTGGTGCCGGTGCCGCAGGGCGAGCGGTCGTAGGCGTTGCCGGGGCACAGCACGAAGTTGCGGCTGTCGGCGCCTTCGTCATCGTTCGCGAAGAGTTCGATGTGGTCGATCTCCGCACCGTTCGCGCCCGTGATGCCCTGCGCCGCCAGTGCCTTGCGCAAGGCGGCGGTGTAGTCGGTCAGCGCCGCGAGGTTGTCGCTCGCCACGCGCTGGCCGTGTTCGCTCACGAGGAAGAACCAGTTGCCGCCCCACGCCACGTCGCCGCGCACCGTGCCGTGGCCCGGCAGCTCGACCGCCATCTGGTGCAGGTGCCGGTACGCGGGCACGTTGCGCACGCTCACCGAACCGTCTGCGTGCAGCGTGGTCGTGACCGTGCCCACAGGCGTCTCGATGCGGTGCTCGCCCACGCCGATGCGCCCCATGTGCGCCAGGCTCGCGACCAGCCCGATGGTGCCGTGGCCGCACATGCCCAGGTAGCCGGCGTTGTTGAAGAAGATCACGCCCGCCGCGGCATCGGGCGACACCGGCTCGCACAGCAGCGCGCCGACCACGACGTCGCTGCCGCGCGGCTCCAGCACGGCGGCGGCGCGCCACTTGTCGTACTGGTCTGCGAGCAGCGTGCGGCGCTCGGCCATGGAGCCTTTCCCCAGATCGGGAAAGCCGCCGATCACAAGGCGCGTGGGCTCGCCGCCCGTGTGCGAGTCGATGACCTGGATGCGTTGCATGGGTGTGAGGCTCACTCAGTAACTGGCGATCGGCACGGGGGCCGCGTTCTTGAAGGTGAAGACGGTGATGGGCGCCTGCTTCATGTTGCCCTTGTCGTCGTACGCGTAGGTGGCGGCCACGCCCTTGTAGGTGGCCTTGTAGAGCTCGGCGCCGACCTTGTCGGGGTCGATGGCGTTGGCCTTCTTCATCGACTCGCCGATGAACAGCACCTGGTCGTAGTACGAGGCGGCGTACGCGTCGGGATCGATGTTGAAGCGCTTCTTGAACTTCTCCTTGAACGCCGGGCCGCTTTGCGCCTTCTCCAGCATGGAGCCGCCCTGCGCGCAGAACACCAGGTCATTCACCGCGTCGCCGCCGATCTTGCCGGTGGCCGGGCTGCACACGGTGTCGCCGCCCAGCAGCTTGCCGGGCACGGCCAGCTGCTTCATCTGGCGCGCCATGGGCGCGGCCTGCGGCGCGTAGCCGCCGAAGAAGATCGCCTCGGGCGCCTTGCCCTTCATGTTGGTCAGGATGGCGGTGAAGTCGACGGCCTTGTCGGTGGTGAACTCCTGGCCGACGATGGTGAGGCCCTGTTTCTTCGCTTCCTTGGTGAACTCTTCGGCGAGGCCCTGGCCGAAGGCCGTGCGGTCGTCGATCACGCCGACCTTCTTCACCTTCAGTTCCTTGGCCGCGTACACGGCCATGGCGCCGCCGATCTGGTTGTCGCTCGCGATGATGCGGTACAGGTTCTTGTAGCCGCCCTGCGTGACCTTCGGGTTGGTGCCCACGGTGGACACCAGCGTGCCGCCGTCGCTGTAGATGCGCGAGGCCGGAATGGCCACGCCCGAGCAGTACGGGCCCATGACGAACTTGACGCCGTCGTCGACGAACTTCTGCGCCACGCTGACGCCGGTCTTGGCGTCGCACTGGTCGTCTTCGGAGACCAGCTCGAACTTCAGCGTCTTGCCGCCGACGCTGAGCTTCTTCGCATTGAGTTCTTCGATGGCCAGGCGGATGCCGTTTTCATTGTCCTTGCCTGCGAAGGCGTTGGGACCCGACAGCGGACCGCTGTGGCCGATCTTGACCACCTGCTCCTGGGCCTGCGCGGGACTGGCCACGGCCAGGGCGACCAGGCCCGCGAGACTGAATGAGGAAACCATGCCTGCTTGTGACTTCATGCTTCTTCCTAGGGTTGGGAACAATGAAAAACGACAGGGCCCGGCTGCATGGAGACCTGTCTCAGTTTAAATATATTAAGTACATATCTTGTAGATATCTGCGGGGCAAGCGCTCTTTCGGTCGCTGGGGTTCTGTGATATCTGTGAACGAACGGGCCGTTCAGGGCGGCGATCCCGCCGACGGGGAGCCTTGCTCCGCGAATGTCCTCCGGCCTGCGGCCTCCCCCTTGATTTCGCTGCGCAAGGCACCCCATCGACGTGCTCGTTGGGCAGTACGGTGATTGATCAGCTGAGAACCGACAGCGTGCCCCGTGCCCGGGACACTGGGTGCTTCCCGCAGCGAAATCAAGGAGGAGGGGCGAAGCCCCGGGGGACATTCGCGGAGGGAAGTACCCGGTGGCCCGGGCACGCGCCCCGGACAGGAGCACCAACCCGGACAACAACAAAAGGTCAGTCGACCTTCGCCCCTGAAGCCTTCACCACCGCCCCCATCGCATCCCAGTCCGCACGCAGCAGCTTCTGGAAGGCTTCGGCACTCTGGCTGCGCGGCTCCACGCCCAGGCGCTTGAAGCGTTCCTGGATCGCCGGATCGGCCAGCACCTTGTTGGTCGCCGCGTTGATGCGCTCGACCTCGGCCTTCGGCGTGCCCGCCGGTGCCAGCAGGCCAATCCACGAATCGAAGGCATAGCCCGGCAGGCCGCTCTCGCCCACCGTCGGCAGCTTCGGCAGGAAGGGGCTGCGCGCCTGGCCCGTGGAGGCCAGCAGCTTCACGCGCGCGTCGTCCTGGAAGCCCATCACGCCGATGCTCGACGAGATCACCGCCTGCACCCGGCCCGCAAGCACCTCGTTCACGGCCTCGCCGGTTGACTTGGTCGGGATGTGCGTCATCTGCAGGCCCGCCTTCGCGAGGAACGACGCCATCGCCAGGTGCGTGGCGCTGCCGTTGCCGGCCGAGGCGTAGTTGTACTTGCCGGGGTTGGCCTTGACCTCCTTGATGAAGTCGGCCGTGGTCGACACGTTCATGCCGCTGGCCACCGCCAGCACGTAGCCCGCATTGCCCACGTTGGCCACGCCGACGAAGTCCTTCAGCGGGTCGTAGGGCAGCTTGCTGTACAGGAAGCCCGCGATGTTGTGGCTGGCCGCCGCCAGCACCAGCGTGTTGCCGTCGGCCGGCGCCTTGGCCGCCACCGCCGCGCCCACCGTGCCGCCCGCGCCCGCGCGGTTCTCGACGATGGCGCTGCCGCCGAGCGCGACGCCCAGCTCGTTGTTGAAGGCGCGCGCCACCGTGTCCTGCACGGCGCCCGTGCCGAAGGGCACGATGATGTGGATCACGCGTTGCTGCGCGTGCGCGGCGCCAAGGCCGCCCAGGGCCACGGCGGCTGCAAGCGCAGCCAGCGAACGTCGGGTGAACAGGGGAAAAGTCATCGAGGTGGCCGCTTTCATCGTCAACAAAAAAAGTCGTTTTTCAGGTGCCCGACGGCAGCCAGCGCTGCACCAGCTTCACGAAGTAGCTGGCACCGATCGGGATGATCTCGTCGTTGAAGTCGAACGAGGTGTTGTGGATGATGCAAGGGCCGGGCCCGTGGCCATCGAGCCGGTGGTCGCCGTCGCCATTGCCCAGGAACGCATAGCAACCGGGCCGCGCGAGCAGCATGTGCGCGAAGTCCTCGGCGCCCATCACGGCGGGAAAGTTGTCGGTGACCATGTCGTCGCCCACCACCTCGCGCATCACGCCGGCGGCAAAGCGCGCCTCGGCCGGATGGTTCACGGTCGGCGGCGAGGAGCGGTTGAAGTACACCTCGGCCGTGCAGCCATGCGCCGCCGCCACGCCGGCCGCCACTTCGCGCAGCCGCGCCTCGAGCTTGTCGATGGCCTCGATGGAAAAGGTGCGGATCGTGCCGCCCACCGTCGCCACATCGGGAATCACGTTCGGCGCATCCGAACCCTGCAGCTGCGTGACCGCCAGCAGTGCGCGCTCGGTGCTGGGAATGGTGCGCGCCACGATGGTCTGCAGCTGCTGCGCCAGCGTGACCACCGCGGCCACCGGGTCGATGCCGGTGTGCGGCATCGAGGCGTGCGTGCCGCGCCCGCGCACGGTGATCTTGTAGGTGTTGCTCGATGCCATCAGCGCGCCTTCGTTGAGCGCGAAGCGGCCGACGTCGCCGACGGGAAAGTTGTGCAGCCCGAAGACCGCGTCGCACGGAAAGCGCTCGAACAGGCCCTCGTCGATCATCTTCTTGGCGCCCGCCTTGCCCATCTCCTCGGCAGGCTGGAAGATGAAATGCACGGTGCCGTCGAAATCATCGGGCCCTTGTTGCGACAGATGCCAGGCGGCGGCCAGCAGCATCGTCGTGTGGCCGTCGTGGCCGCAGGCGTGCATGCGGCCGGGGTTCGTCGACTTGTGGGCGAACTCGTTGGCTTCGTGCAGCGGCAGCGCGTCCATGTCGGCGCGCAGGCCGATGGTGCGGGCCCCCGTGCCCTTGCGCAGCACGCCGACCAGGCCCGTGCCCGCGATGCCGCGGTGCACCTCGATGCCCCATTCGGTCAGCAGGTTCGCGACCTTCTCGGAGGTGCGGTGCTCCTCGAAACCAAGTTCGGGGTGCGCGTGGATGTCGCGCCGGATGTCGATGAAGCGGGTGGCGTGGGCGGCGAAGGCGTCGACGAGATTCATGGCGGGCGGCTGCGGGATCGTTCGCGAAAAACAGAAGCGAACGATTCTGGCGCAGCCGCTCGCGCGGCGCATGCTGGCTTACGCGCGGTTCAGGCTAGCGGAGCCGGCCTTCCTCGCGCAGCTTCGCGCCGATGCGGCGGATCTCGGCCTCGCCCCGGTCGAGCGTCGCGCGGCTCGTGTGCACCGAGTAGTGGCCCATCACCAGCTCGTGCGGATGCGGCACCGCCGAGCCGAGCACGAAGGCCGTGTCGCCCTGCGCCACGACGTCGATGGCCGCACCGGATTCCTCGAACACCGCGAGCTCGCCCGTGCCGATGGGACCGCCGGTGCCGTCGCCCGCGTCGAGCCGGCCCGCATTCACCGCCACCCAGCCCACCGTGTGGCCGGCGGGCGGCGTGTAGCGCCAGCGTTCGCCGTCCTTCAGTTGCACGGCCAGGTAGTTCATCGGCGAGGGTGCTGGAATGGGGCTCTGCGCCGCGCCATGGCGCCCGAGCAGCACGCGCGCCGGGCCTTCCTGCGGCACCTGCGAGGGCGCGAGGTAGATGCTCTGCGCGGGCGCGTTTTCCTCCGCGGCCGGCAGCGCCACCCAGAGCTGGAAGCCCTGCACGCGCTTCACGCCCGGCGCCGGTGCGCCCGTGTGCCACACGCCGTTGCCGGCGCGCATCCACTCGACGCCGCCGCCGCGCAGCACGCCCTGTTCGCCGGTCGTGTCCTCGTACAGCGTGTCGCCTTCGATGAGCCAGGTCAGCGTGGCGATGCCCGAGTGCGGGTGCAGGCCGAAGCCCTTGTGGCCGCCGTCGACATCGAAGCCGAACAGGTCGAGGAACACGAAGGGCTTGAGGTACTCGCCCAGGTCGCCGGGGCTCATGAGCCGCGCGATCGGCCCATGCTTCGCGCCGCGCGTGCGGTAGACGATGGCGCGGGTGTCTGTTGCCACGGCGGTGGTCATGCGGCCTCCCTGGCGGTCTTCAGTGCGCGGGTCCACCACGCCATGTCGTCGAGCAGGCCCGTGGCCGACTGCGCCAGGTGCGGGAAGTCGTCGAACGACTTGCCCTGCTGCCAGATGCCGAGGAACTCGACCATGCCGATGTGCACCGCGTGGCGCACCGGCGCCATCTGCATCTCGACCGCGACCAGCCGCAGCTGCTCCACGGCCCGCGCCGCGCCCACGCCGCCGTAGCCCACGAAGCCGATTGGCTTGCGGATGAACTCCTTGTAGGCCCAGTCGATCGCGTTCTTCAGCACCGCGCTCGGGCCATGGTTGTACTCGGGCGTGACGATGATGAGCCCGTCGAAGGTGGCCAGCTTGGCCTGCCAGCGCTGCGCGGCCTCGTTCTTCACCGGCCCCCAGGCGGGCGCGCCGGCTTCGTTGAAAAAGGGCAGCGGGTGCTCGCGCAGATCGACCAGCTCGAAGGCGAGGTCGGTGCGCTGCTTCGCGATCTCGTGGATCCAGTGCGCGGGCTTCTCGCCGAAGCGGCCTTCGCGGGTCGAGCCGATGACGATGCCGATGCGGGGTTGTTGTTGCTGTCCGGTCATGGGGTGCGTGCTCCTGAATGAAATGAGGTGGTCGAAGGCCGGAAAGGCCATGGACTGAAGGTTAGGCACGCACGCATTGATCGACTAGACGGTAGAGTCGGATTGCACTCGTCCACCAACAGAAGGAATAGGCCCCGCCATGCTCGACCTCAACGACATCGCCGTCTTCGTGCAGGTGGTGCGCCACGGCAGCTTCGCCGAGGCCGGCCGCCGACTGGGCCTGCCGCCCAACACCGTAAGCCGGCGCATCCAGCAGCTGGAGGCGCAGCTCGGCACCCGGCTGCTGCAGCGCTCGACGCGCAAGCTCACGCTCACCGGCGCCGGGCAGGCCTTTCACGAACAGTGCGCGGAGGCGGTCGACGGGCTGGTCGAGGCCGGGCAGGCGCTCATCACTGGCAGCCAGGAACCCAGCGGCCGCGTGCGCGTGGCGGCCACGGCCGATTTCTTCGACTTCTTCCCCATGGCCTGGGTGGCCGACTTCCTGGCGGCGTACCCGCTGGTGCGCGTCGAGTTCGTGCTCAGCGACGCAAAAGCCGACCTGATTGCCGAGCAGATCGACATCGCCTTCCGCGGCGGCGCCCTGGCCGACTCGGGGTACGTCGCCCGCCAGCTGCTCGGCCCGCGCACCGACGGCCTCGTCGCCAGCCCCGCCTACCTGGCCGCACGTGGCACGCCCGCCACGCTGGGCGAGCTGGCCGATCACGACTGCGTGACCCCCGCCCACCCCAGCGGCCGCACCACGTGGCGCCTGACCGGGCCCGAGGGGAAGGAAGAAGAAGTGCAGGTGGGCGGTCGTTTCAGCGGCAACACCGCGCAGGCACTGCGCAAGGCCGCCATCGCCGGCCTGGGCATCGCGCTGCTGCCGCCGGCCATGGGGCGGCTCGATGTGGAGGCCGGGCGGCTGGTGCCGGTGCTGCCGCAGTACCAGCGCACCGGGCACGGGCTGAGCGTGGTCTACCCGAGCCGCAAGCACCTGCCGCGGGCGGTGTCGGCGTTCATCGGGATGGTGACGCAGAAGCTGCGGGAGGAGGAGGCGTTGCCGGATGTGTGGCGGGCGCGGATGACCTGACTTCGGACGCAGATCGATTTCCACAGAAAATGCCCGCCATGAAAATCGAAAAAGACACCGTCGTCACCCTCAAGTACAAAGTCGCCGACGCCCAGGGCAAGCTCATCGAAGCCAGCCCCGAGCCGATGGCCTACCTGCATGGCGGTTACGAGAACACCCTGCCCAAGATCGAGCAGGCGCTCGACGGCCAGGAAAAGGGCTACCAGACCACGCTGAACCTCGCCCCCGAAGACGCCTTCGGCCTGCGCGACGAGGCGCTGGTGCGCACCATCCCCAAGACCGAGTTCCCACCCGGCGTGAAGGTCGGCGGCCAGTTGCAGGGCCGGCTCGACGACGGCACCGAGCACGTCTTCACCGTGACCAAGATCAAGGGCCCGGTCGTGCTGCTCGACGGCAACCACCCCTGGGCCGGCAAGGCGCTGAAGTTCAGCCTGCAGGTGACGGACGTGCGCGCGGCGCTGCCGGTGGAGATCGAGCACCGGCATGTGCATGGGGCGCACGGGCACCATCACTGATTGACCGACCGTTGACGAATGCCGCAGGCCGCGTGGCCCGGCGTTCGTTTCGCCTGTTGTTTCTTCTTAGTTCTTCTTCCAGAACCTCGGCGCCTCGCTGATCGTCTCCAGCGCCTTGCGGCACGCCTTCGCACCTGCCGCGCGTCGCGCGCTGAACCAGCCGACCGCGAACCACGCACGCGGGTCGCGCACCGCGACCTCGCGGTACAGCGCGAGCGCCACGGCTTCGTCGTTGAATTCGCCCAGCGCGTCCTGCGCGGGGCGCAGTGCTTTCAGGTAGCGCTCGGCCGCGTCCTTCTTCTTTTTGCCGCCTTCCGCCTCGGCGAACAACGGCGCCACGAACTCCGCCAGGTAGCGCAGGCGCTTGAGCCGCTTGCGCGCGCGGTGCTGGTGTTCGGTGGCGAGCGATTCGAAACGCCGGCCGTCGCGCACCGCCTGTTTGTGCAAGCGCTGGAGCCGCTCGCGCAGCAACTGAAGGGCCGCGTCGGCAGCGAGCGGCGTCGGGCCCGTCGACTCGGGTGCGGCAGCGGTGAAGCCGATCAGCGACACGAGCACGTCCTGGAACGCGGCGGCGCGCACGATGTCGCCGGGTGTCAGCGCCGGCGCGGCAGCCGCATCGCTGGCATCGCCCGCCAGCGGATCGACCTCCGGCGCACCCGCCTCACGCAGCCGCGGCTGCGCGAGCTTCACGACCTGTTCGCGGTCGCGCAGTTCGCCGAGCGCGCGGAAGGCGTCGACCAGCGGCGGCTCCCAGGTGGCGGCATCGAAGCGGCTGGCGTCGGCATCGAGCCCCGCCAGTTCGCGCAGCGCGGTGCGCAGGCGGCGGATGCCGATGCGCAGCTGGTGCATCTGTTCTTCGTCGGTGCTGCCCGCGGCGATCTCGCTGGCGTTGGGCAGCATCTGGTCCAGGCACGACGCGACCACGGCCTGCTGGAGGGCGCGGCCGTCGCGGCTGTGAGCGGAAAAGCGCGGCGCTTCGGCCTTCACGGCGGGCACCGTCTCCTGTTCGGCCAGCAGGCGCATGCCGCGTTCGGCCTTCGAGACGGTGCTGAACCACAGGCCGTGCTGCTGCGACCAGCGCCGCGCGAGCGCCACGAGCCCCTGCACGTCGCCGCTCTTGAGTTCGAGCTCCAGCTCGCACACGGGCGAGGCGCGCTGCGCGGGCGTGCCCGCGTGCGCGACGACCTTGCCGACGTCCAGCGCCATCTCGACCACGGCGCCGGCCGGGCCGCTCACGCGCAGGTCGCGCGTGAGCCGCACGATGTCGGTCGACTGGCGCTCGACCAGCGGCACAGGGGCACCATCAGTCGGTTGCAGCAGGCGGGCCAGCCGCTCGCCGACGGGCGTGCCGGCGTGGCGCGCGGGGTCGATGGCGGGCGCGGTGGCGCCGGTGCCCAGGTCGACGTTGTGCTCGAGCCGGTGCAGCGCGTTGTCGCCGGCGGCCTTGACGGTCTGCACCCAGCGCCGGCCCTCCTTGCGCAGCCGCAGCACCATGCCGTCGGCAACGAGGCGCTGGTCGGCGGTGTCGAAATAACGGGCCTGCAGGCGCGTGCGCACGACGGCGCCGCGCCGCAATGCGGCTTCGACGGCCTTCAGGCGGCCGGCGGGAATACAGAACTTGAACTCGATTTCCATGGTGTTCATGATGCCCGCTCTTTTTCCCCCTCAACGAGGTGGTGCCGGCCGATTTCCGGTGCTTCGAAAAATCATGTGGACACCGTCCATTTTCTTTGGTATCTTTTGTGGACGGCGTACACAAAGACGCCGACACACACCCGATCCACCCTTCATCGATACAGGAAAGACACCATGGCCACCAAGCAGATCTTCGTGAACCTCCCCGTCCGGAACCTCGACAAGAGCAAGGCTTTCTTCGGCGCGCTGGGCTACACCTTCAACCCGCAGTTCACCGACGCCAACGCCGCCTGCATGGTCATCCACGAAGGCAGCATCCACGCGATGCTGCTGATGGAGGACTACTTCAAGACCTTCACGAACCAGGGCATCGCCGACGCCCGCAAGGAGAACGAGGTGCTGGTGTGCCTGTCGTGCGAGAGCCGGGCCGAGGTCGACGATCTGGTCGCCAAGGCGGTGGCCGCCGGCGGCACGACGCCGCGCGAGCCGAAGGACTACGGCTTCATGTACGGCCACGGCTTCCAGGACCTGGACGGCCACATCTGGGAACTGGTCTACATGGACCCGAACGCCGAGATGCCCTCGCAGTGAACGCGGGGGCCGGACGATGCCCATCGTTCCATATGCGCTCTTGATCGTTGCGCGCAAGGCACCTACCGAAAGGCGGCGCCGCCCCGATATTCCTGGTTCCGGCACGGCCCGCATGACGGCCGTGCCTGCCTCACCAAGGAATACCGACATGTCCGACAGCAACGACAACCACAGCGCGTCTCCCATCGTCCAGGTCCAGCCGCTCGGCTTCCCGTGGCAGACGCTGGACCCCTTCCTGTTCTGCGTCTACCACGACGACGCGTACCCGAAGGGCAACGGCCGCATGGGCCCCGAGGCCTCGCTGGCCGGCCGCCAGATCGGCCAGGACTTCAGCCGCAAGGACGGCTGGAGCATGTACCACGGCGAGACGGTGCCGGGCTTTCCCTCGCACCCGCACCGCGGCTTCGAGACGGTGACCATCGTGCGCAAGGGCCTGGTCGACCACTCCGACTCGCTGGGCGCCACGGCGCGCTTCGGCGGCGGCGACGTGCAGTGGCTCACGGCCGGCAAGGGCATCGTGCATTCGGAGATGTTCCCGCTGCTGGACGCCGGTGCGCCGAATCCGCTGGAGCTGTTCCAGATCTGGCTCAACCTGCCGGCGAAGAACAAGATGGCCGAGCCGCACTTCACGATGTTCTGGTCGGAGGCGATTCCGCGCTTCGCCTCGGACGACGCGCAGGGCGGCCGCACCGAGGTGGCGGTGATCGCCGGGCGCTTCGGCCGCGATGACGCGCAGGCCCAGGCGGCCATCGACCCGCTCGCGCCGCCGCCCGATTCGTGGGCCGCGCAGGCGGGCGCCGACCTGGCGATCTGGACGCTGCGCATGACGCCCGGCGCGCGCTGGACGCTGCCGCCCGCCACCGGCGAGGGCACGCGGCGCATGCTGTATTTCTTCAAGGGCGCCACCGCGCAGGTGGCGGGCCGGCGCGTGGACGGGCCGGTGGCCATCGAGCTGCGCGCCGACACGGCCGTGGAGTTGTGCAACGGCCCCGAGGGCGACGGCGAGTTCCTGCTGCTGCAGGGCCGCCCGATCGGCGAGCCGGTGGCGCAGTACGGCCCCTTCGTGATGAACACGCAGGCCGAGATCGCGCAGACGATGGCCGACTACCGCCGCACCCAGTTCGGCGGCTGGCCCTGGGCCGACCCGGCGCCGGTGCATGGCGCCGAGGCCGCGCGCTTTGCGCGGCATCCGGACGGGCGCGAGGAAATGCCGGGGGCCTGATCGTTCGGCTGCCGGGGCTGCGCGGTCCTCAGTAGCCGCGCAGCACCTCGACGCTCAGCGCGGTCATGCTCGGGATGAACTCGATCACGTCGGTGCGCGCGACGCCGCCCTGCACGAAGGGGTCACGCGCCAGCACCGCCTCGAGCCCCTCGCGGTCGCCCGAGCGCGCGAGGATCACGCCGCCCTTGCGCGGCACCTGGCGCCCCGAGGCCACGAACAGGCCGCTGGCGTAGTGCTTCTTGAGCCAGGTGACATGCGCATCCATCAGCGCGTCGAGTTCCTCGAGCGGACGGATGTAGGTCAGGGTGACGATGAACATGGCAAAGGCAGGTCGATGCGGAAGATGACCCGATCCTATGACCTCGACACGACCGTGGCGGGGCGAGAGTGTGTCTCGCGGGTAACTGTCGCATGCGGCATGTGCATGCCGGCCTTGTCGCCCACCGGACCTGCGCGCCGGCGTGCGATCTCGTAGATTCGGTCGTTCCATTCCTCAGTTCATGTCACTTCACCGGAGACCCTGTTCCATGATCCAAGTCGTTGCCGTCATCACCGCCAAGCCTGGCCAGCGCGCCCTTCTGCTCGAAGCCTTCAAGGCCAACCGCGCCGCCGTGCTCGCCGAAGAGGGCTGCATCGAATACGCGGCCACGATCGACGCACAGGGCATTCCCCCGTCCAAGGCCAGCTTCGGGCCCGACACCTTCGTGGTGATCGAGAAGTGGGCCTCGCTGCCGGCCCTGCAGGCGCACGCGGTCGCGCCGCACATGGCGGCCTTCAGCGCCCAGACCAAGGAGCTCACCGAGAGCAAGCGCATCCACGTGCTCGAACCGATCTGAGTCTTTCGCGCCGCCTTCGCGCGCGGCGCGATGCCTGCTACCCTCGCGCCGGGGAGAAGAAGACATCTCGGACGAGGGGGTTCAAGACATGGCGATCGTCTCCAGACCGCAGGGCGTGCGCTGGCGCACCGGCGCGCTCCTGCTGGCGGCACTGGCCACGGGCTGCGCACAGCTCGGCGCGCCGCCCTATGCCGCCGACTACGAAGCGCTCGACCGGCTCGAGGCCCACAACCCCGGCAAGGTCGCGGTGGCCAAGGTGCAACCCACCGACCCCAACGACAGGATCAACACCCTGGGCCTGCGCCGCGCCAGGCTGGTGTCGCCCAGCGGCACCTTCGCCCAGTACCTCGAAGACGCGCTGATGCGCGACCTGGGCGAAATCTCGGTCTACGACCCCAAGGCGCCGACCCGCATCGCAGCGCGCATCCTCGTCAACGAACTCGACCTGGGCGTGATCAACGGCTCGGGCCGCATGGACGTCGAAGTCACCGTCACGCGCAACGCCGCGCAGACGCTGCGCAAGACCTACCGCGGCGAGATCGCCTTCGATTCGAGCTACGCCAACATCGTGGCCGTGCCCGCCGGGCAGGCCGCGTACCCGCGCTTGGTGCGGGCGCTGCTGCGGCAGGTGTATGCCGATCCGCAATTCGTCGCGGCCATCGCGCCGCCTGCGCAGTAAGGACGGGAACGCACCATGACGCTTCTTTCTTTCCTGACGCCCCGGCTGGCTGCCGTGCTGGCAACCGCCGTGCTGCTGGCGGGCTGCGCCCACCCGATCACGATGATCACCGAGACCGCACCGCCCCGGTCGGCCGCCCACCTCATTCCCAAGAAGGTGGCCTACGTGATGACCGACGCGCAACGCGACCTGCAGGTGACCACCGCCGGCGGCAGCGGCGACCGCGTGAGCTACTACCCGTACCGCGACCTCGAGAAATCGATCCGCGACGCGCTGCGCGCGGTCTACCGCAACGTGGTCGTGCTGCGCACCGCCGGCGATGCCAAGGCCAACGAGGCGGCGGGCGTGTCGCTGGTGTTCACGCCGCAGATCAGGACCGATTCGAGCTCGTCCTCATGGATCACCTGGCCGCCCACCGCCTTCACGGCCGAGGTGGCCTGCGTGGTGACGGACACCGCGGGCGCCGAAGTCACGCGCGTGCGCGCGGTCGGCAACGGCACGGCGGAGTTCGGCGAGTTCAACGGCGACTACGGCCTGGCCGCACGGCGCGCGGCCACGCGGATGACGGCGCAGCTCAGCAGCGAGATACGGCGCAACGAGAAGCTGCGCTGAGCCGTTCGACGATCACTCGCCCAATAAAAAACGCGCCCGAGGGCGCGTTTTTCGTTGAAGCCGCGAAGTCTTACTTCGACACGACCTTCACCATCTCCAGGCACTTGTTCGAGTAGCCCCATTCGTTGTCGTACCAGCTCACGAGCTTCACGAAGGTGCCGTCGAGCGCGATGCCGGCTTCGGCGTCGAAGATCGAGGTGCGCGGGTCGCCGCGGAAGTCGGTGGCGACGACCTTGTCTTCGGTGTAGCCCAGCACGCCCTTCAGTGCGCCTTCGCTCTGAGCCTTCATTTCGGCGCAGATCTCGGCGTAGGTGGCGTCCTTGACGAGTTCAACGGTCAGGTCGACCACCGACACGTCGGAGGTCGGCACGCGGAAGCTCATGCCGGTGAGCTTCTTGTTCAGCTCGGGGATCACCACGCCCACAGCCTTGGCCGCGCCCGTCGACGACGGAATGATGTTTTCCAGGATGCCGCGGCCGCCGCGCCAGTCCTTGTTGCTCGGGCCGTCCACGGTCTTCTGCGTGGCGGTGGCGGCGTGCACGGTGGTCATCAGGCCGCGCTTGATGCCCCACTTGTCGTTCAGCACCTTGGCCAGCGGGGCCAGGCAGTTGGTGGTGCAGCTGGCGTTGCTGATGATGGCTTCGCCGGCGTACTTCTTGTCGTTCACGCCGTAGACGAACATGGGGGTGTCGTCCTTCGAGGGGGCCGACAGGATCACCTTCTTGGCGCCTGCGTCGATGTGCTTCTGCGCGGTTTCCTTCGTGAGGAAGAGGCCGGTCGACTCGAGCACGATGTCGGCGCCGACTTCGTTCCACTTGAGCTGCGACGGGTCGCGCTCTTGCGTCAGGCGGATCTTCTTGCCGTTGACGATCAGCGTGTTGCCTTCGACCGTGACTTCACCCTTGAAGCGGCCATGCACCGAGTCGTACTGGAGCATGTAAGCCAGGTATTCCGGCTCGAGCAAGTCGTTGATGGCAACGATTTCGATGTCGTTCTTGAAGTTCTGCACGGCTGCGCGCAGCACGTTGCGACCGATGCGGCCGAAGCCGTTGATACCGAGTTTGATAGCCATCTGACTTGCTCCTAAGGTTGAAAAACTTTTGATCGGACGGGAAGAGGACGAACCGCGCGACGCTCAGTCGCGCAGGGCCGCTTCCACGGTGGCGGCCACGTTCTCCGCCGTGAAACCGAAGTGCTTGAACAGCACGGGCGCGGGGGCCGACTCGCCGTAGCTGTCGATGCCGACCACGGCCGCGCAGCCGTACTTCCACCAGCCGTCGGTGCAGCCCATTTCGACCGCGACGCGCGGGATCTTCTTGGGCAGCACGGCCTTCTTGTAGGCCAGGTCCTGGCGGTCGAAGGTGGTGGTCGAGGGCATCGACACCACGCGCACGGCGATCTTCTTGTCGGCCAGCAGCTTCTGGGCGGCCAGCGCGAGCTGCACTTCGGAGCCGGTGGCGATGATGACGGCGGCGGTCTTCTTGTTCTTGAGGCCGACGTTCTCGGGCTCGGACAGCACGTAGGCGCCGCGGCTGATGTCGCCCAGGTCGCTCTTGGCGGCGTAGGCGATGTTCTGGCGGCTCAGCAGCAGGGCGGTCGGGCGCGTCGCGTTCTGCAGCGCGACAGCCCAGGCCACGGCGGTTTCGGCCGTGTCGCCCGGACGCCAGACGTCCAGGTTCGGGATGAGGCGCAGCGAAGCAGCGTGCTCGATCGACTGGTGCGTCGGGCCGTCTTCACCCAGGCCGATGGAGTCGTGCGTGAACACGTGCACCACGCGGCGCTTCATGAGCGCGGCCATGCGGATGGCGTTGCGGCTGTAGTCGCTGAAGGTGAGGAAGGTGCCGCCGTAGGGGATGTAGCCGCCGTGCAGCGCCACGCCGTTCATGATGGCGGCCATGCCGAATTCGCGCACGCCGTAGTTGATGTGGCGGCCGATCTCGCCGTGCGGCGGTTCGACGGCATCGCCTTGTGCGGCTTCGTCTTCGCCGCCCTGGGGCACCACCGGTGCGGGGGGCGCGTTCAGCACGACGGCGCCGGTCTTGGCGTCGAAGCGCAGCGCGGCGGTGCTCTTGGTGTTGGTGAGGTTGGAGCCCGTGAGGTCGGCGCTGCCGCCGAGCATTTCGGGCAGCGCGGCCGTGAAGGCTTCCAGCGCGAGCTGGCTGGCCTTGCGGCTGGCCACGGTTTCGCCCTTGGTGTGGGCGGCGACCACGGTGTCGAACGCGACCTGGTGGAAGTTCTTGGGCAGCTCGCCCTTCATGCGGCGCGTGAACTCGGCGGCGAGTTCGGGGTACGCGGCCGTGTAGGCGGCGAAGGTGTCGTTCCAGGCGGCTTCGGTCTTGGCGCCTTCGGCCTTGTGGTCCCAGTCGGCGTACACCTCGGCCGGGATTTCGAAGGCGGGGTAGGGCCAGCCGATGGCTTCGCGCGTGAGCTTGATTTCTTCCGCGCCCAGCGCCTCGCCGTGCGCCTTGGCGGTGCCGGCGCGGTTCGGGCTGCCCTTGCCGATGGTGGTCTTGCAGACGATCAGCGTGGGCTTGGTGGCTTCCTTCTTGGCCTTGGCGATGGCCTTGGCCACTTCCTTGGCGTCGTTGCCGTCAATCGGGCCGACGACGTTCCAGCCGTAGCCCTTGAAGCGTTCTTCGGTGTTGTCGATGAACCAGGGCTTGACCTGGCCGTCGATGCTGATGCCGTTGTCGTCGTACAGGGCGATCAGCTTGTTCAGGTGCCAGGCGCCGGCCAGGGCGCAGGCTTCGTGGCTGATGCCTTCCATCATGCAACCGTCGCCCAGGAAGGCGTAGGTGTGGTGGTCGACGATGGCCAGGTCCTTGCGGTTGAACTCGGCGGCCAGCAGCTTCTCGGCCAGCGCGAAGCCCACGGCGTTGGTGATGCCCTGGCCCAGCGGGCCGGTGGTGGTCTCGACGCCGGGGGTGACGTCGACTTCGGGGTGGCCGGCGGTCTTGCTGTGCAGCTGGCGGAAGTTCTTGATCTCGGCCAGGGGCAGGTCGTAGCCCGTGAGGTGCAGCACCGCGTAGATCAGCATCGAGGCGTGGCCGTTGGACAGCACGAAGCGGTCGCGGTCGAACCAGTGCGGGTTGGCGGGGTTGTAGCGCAGGTGCTCGCCCCACAGGGCGACGGCCATGTCGGCCATGCCCATCGGTGCGCCCGGATGTCCGGAATTGGCTTGTTGAACGGCATCCATTGCCAGCGCGCGGATCGCGTTGGCCATCAGGGCTTGGTTTGCCATGGGCAGTGGGCTTTCGGGGGAAAAGGGTGGGTGGGGGATACGGGAGAACCCGAGATTTTACCGGGCGAGCCGCGCCCGGCCTCGATACAGGGCCAACACCCCGCTGATGCTCTCTTGTGTCGCAGGCCCGGCTGCTAGAGTTGCCCCCCATGCAAGGGCTGCACCTCACCGCCGATCTCCACGACTGCCAATGCGGCCTCCAATGGCTCACCGACGGGCGCGCGCTCGGCGAGGTCTGCACCAAGGCCGTGGCCGCGGCCGGGCTGCAGGCCGTGGGCAAGCTGGTCCACGGCTTTCCGGCCACGCCGCAGGGGCCGGGCGGCGTGACGGCCACGCTGCTGCTGGCCGAATCGCACCTGTGCATCCACACCTGGCCCGAGCAGCGCGGCGTGACGCTCGACGTGTACGTCTGCAACTTCGGCGCCGACCACTCGGCCAAGGCGCACGCACTGATGGCCTGCCTGGTGGCGCTGTTCCAGCCCCGCCACAGCGAACGCAACGAACTGCAACGCGGCCGTGTGGCCGGGTCGGTGCAGTGATGGCGGTGCGCGCGATGATCCTGGCCGCCGGCCGCGGCGAACGCATGCGGCCGCTGACCGACGCCACGCCCAAGCCCCTGCTCGAAGTGCGCGGCAAGCCGCTGATGCAGTGGCCGATGGAAGCGCTGGCCGAGGGCGGCTTCACCGAGCTGGTGGTCAACACCGACTGGCTGGGCGCGCAGGTCGCCGCCCGGTTCGGCGCGCGCCCCGTGCTGGACGGGCGTGGTGCGCTGTCCATTTCGTATTCCGACGAGGGCCGCGACTTCGGCGGCGCGCTTGAAACAGCCGGCGGCATCGTGCGCGCGCTACCCCTGCTGGGCGAGGTGTTCTGGGTGGCGGCGGGCGACGTGTTCGCGCCGGGCTTTCGCTTCACACAAACGGCCGTGGATCGCTTCCTGGCCAGTGGCAAGCTCGCCCACCTGTGGCTGGTGCCGAACCCGGCGCACAACCTCAAGGGCGACTTCGGCCTCTCGGGCGACGGGCTCGCACTGAACCAGGCGGCCGAGAAGTACACCTTCTCGACCATCGGCCTGTACCGCGCCGCGCTGTTCGCGCCGCCGTACTGCGACATCCCGGCCGGCAACCCGGGCGGCGTCAAGGCCCCGCTGGCACCGATCCTGCGCGCCGCAATGGACAACCAGCAGGTGAGCGCCGAGCTCTACACCGGCGACTGGACCGACGTGGGCACGCCGCAGCGCCTGCAGCAACTCAACGCCGGGGTCGCGCCGGCAGCGGGCGCATGACGCTCGCGCCGCTGCCCGACGCCCTGCGCCTGCTGCCGCAGCGCCTGCAGGACCTGGCCCTGGCGACCGCCGCCGAACGCAACGACGGCGCGCCCGAAGACCCGCTGACCGTGCCGCTCTACGTGAGCGACTTCACGCGCCTGAGCCTCGCGCCCATGCGCCAGGGCTGGCACGTCGAATACTTCGGCGACACCTGGGGCGATGCCTTCGACGAAACCCTGGCCTGCCTGAGCCGCCAGGACGTGGCCGACTGCATCACCTCGCTGTCGTTCAGCGGCCCCGACAGCGGCGCCAACGGCTCGCGCGAATGGATGTTCACGCCGCTGCTCGAGAGCCCGGTGATGTTTCCCCGCCTGCGCTCGCTGTTCATCAAGCCGACGCAGCCGGAAGACCACAACCAGTCGCTCGTCTGCACCAGCGACGGCATCCTCGAAGAGGGCGGCGACATCGCGCGCTGGGTGCGCAAGACGCCGCACCTGAGCGAACTGACGGTGCCGAACGCGCCGAACGCCGACTTCTTCGCCGTGCCGCTGCCGCAACTGACCAGCCTGTGCGTCGGCGCCCATTTCGCCACGCAGCACTTCATCCGCCACCTGGCCGCCGCAACGCAGCTGCCGGGCCTCAGGCTGCTGGACTTTTCCGAATCCACCGAGCAGCAGATGGCGTGGCCGGCCGACCGGACGCCCGGCGGCATCACGGCCTTCGAAGACTACGAGGCCTTGCTGCACAGCCCCGTGGGCGCGCAGCTGCGCGTGCTGAGGCTGCGCAACACCTGCCTCGACCTGGCCCAGCTGCAGCAGCTGCAGGGCGTGCGGCAGCGGCTGCAATTCATGGTCATCCAGTCAACGATCGGCGGCTACGTCAGCCACTTTGCGCAGGATGTGTTCCCATGGCGGCATCTGGTACCCGAGGACCCCGGACTTGCACCGTATCGAAAGTGAAATCCCATGCTCAATGACACCACGATCTACGCCGAGCGCCGCGCGCGCCTCGCTTCGCAACTGGGCAAAGACGGCATCGCCATCGTCCCGACCGCGCCCGAGCGCCAGCGCAACCGCGACAGCGACTTCCTGTTCCGCCACGACAGCTACTTCTACTACCTGACCGGTTTCACCGAGCCCAACGCCTGGCTGGTGCTGGCGGGCGACGGCCGCGCCACGCTGTTCTGCGCGCCGAAAGACCTGGAACGCGAGATCTGGGACGGCTACCGCCTCGGCCCCGACGCCGCCCCCGCCGCGCTGGGCGTGGACGAGGCCTTCTCGGTGAACGACCTCGACGCCAAGCTGCCGAAGCTGCTCGAGAACCGCTCCACCGTGTGGTTCCCCTTCGCCACCCACAAGGGCCTGGAAACCCGCATCGACGGCTGGCTGCAGTCGGTGCGCGCGCGCGTGCGCTACGGCGCGCTGTGCCCCGAGGAGCAACGCGACCTGTGCGGCCCGCTCGACGAGATGCGCCTGGTCAAGGACGCGCACGAGCAGGACATCATGCGCCGCGCCGCGCAGATCAGCGCCCGCGCCCACATCCGCGCGATGCAGCTGTCGGCGCGCATGCTGCGCGAGGGCAAGGACGTGCGCGAGTACCACCTCGATGCCGAGCTGCTGCACGAGTTCCGCCTGGGCGGCTCGCAGTACCCGGCCTACGGCTCCATCGTCGCGGCCGGCGCCAACGCCTGCGTGCTGCACTACCGCGCCGACGCCGCGCCCGTGCGCAAGGGCGAGCTGGTGCTGATCGACGCCGGCTGCGAACTCGACGGCTACGCCAGCGACATCACCCGCACCTTCCCGGCCGACGGCAAGTTCAGCGGCCCGCAGCGCGCGCTGTACGACCTGGTGCTGGCCAGCCAGGACGCCTCGGCCGCCGCCACCAAGGCCGGCAACCGCTTCAACGACCCGCACGACGCGGCCGTGAAGGTGCTGGCGCAGGGCATGCTCGACCTGGGCCTGCTCGACGGCAACAAGGTCGGCAGCGTCGACGACGTGATCGATTCGCGCGCCTACTTCCAGTTCTACATGCACCGCACCGGCCACTGGCTGGGCATGGACGTGCACGACTGCGGCAGCTATGTCGAACCCACGCAGGTGGGCGAGGTGAGCGAGCGCAAGGACCCGCTGTCCAACGAACTCATCAAGAACCGCCCGAGCCGCATCCTGCACCCGGGCATGGTGCTGACGCTGGAGCCCGGCATCTACGTGCGCCCCGGCGAGGGCGTGCCCGAAAAATTCCACAACATCGGCATCCGCATCGAGGACGACGCGATCGTCACGGCCACGGGCTGCGAACTGATTTCGCGGGGGGTGCCGGTGAAGGCGGATGAGATCGAGGCGTTGATGCGCGCCTGAGCGCGGATCAGCCGGGCAGCGCGCAGAACAGCGCCTGCCCGATCGCGAGCACCGCGGCGCCCATGGCAATGCGCGGAAAACGGTGCGGCAACCCGCTCAACAGCCCGACCGTCGCCAGCGCTGCCGCAGTCAGCGCCCCGAGCCACAGCACCCACCCC
Organism: Variovorax sp. GW822-FHT04E09; assembly: GCF_058800845.1. NCBI lineage: Bacteria > Pseudomonadati > Pseudomonadota > Betaproteobacteria > Burkholderiales > Comamonadaceae > Variovorax > Variovorax sp. GW822-FHT04E09. Next base: position 168,419 of record NZ_JBXAMR010000006.1, on the reverse strand, counting down.
ACCGACCCGCCCGCCGCCTCCAGGCTGGCCCACAGCGACAAGCACAGCAGCGCCGTCCCGCCGAGCTGCAGCCATCGGCGCCAGGCGCCCGGCGTGTGGCCGCGGCCGAAGACGTCTTCGCTGTGGCGGTCCATCGCGAGGCTCAGCGCGCAGAAGCCGGCCAGCGAGGCGGCGAACACCAACCCGAGCAGCGGCATCACGATCCCTGACCCGAGGCAGCAAGTTCCGTTGGCGGCGGCGGCTTGACGGCTTTCTTGGGTGCCGCCAAAGCCTTGCGGCGCTTGCGCTCCACCAGCCAGGTCGCGCCCGCCAGCCCCAGGCCGAGCGCGATCGCCACGAGGTCGAAGCCCGCCACCGAACTCGGGCCGCTGCGCAGGCTCACGGTGAGCGGCGCGGGGCCGGTGAAGGCATTGAGCACCGGCAGCAGCGCGAACAGCAGCGCGCCGAGCGCGAGCTGCGTCTGCCACATGCGCAGGGTGGGGCGCAGCAGGCCCAGCAGGGCGGTGGCGCCCCAGACGATGAAGAACCAGCGGATCTCGGCCTCGTTGCGGCCGGCCACGTCGACCGGCAGCAAGCGGTTGGCCCAGAAGAAGGCGGCCATCGCCACGGGCAGGCCCGCGATGGCGCCGAGGTTCAGTCCGTCGACCAGCCGCAGGCCGAAGCCGATGCGACCGCCCTGCTTGAGGGTCTTGGCGTATTTCTGGCGCTCCTTCACGGCCCACAGCAAGAGGCCCGTGGCCACCATCAAGCAGCCCGCCAGGCCCGAGACGAAGAACAACGCGCGCAGCAGCGGATCGGCGAAACGGCCGATGTGCAGGCCGTAGAGCACGCCGCGCGTTTCGGCCGCGGCCTTGGGCACGTCGCCGAAGGTGCCGATGAGCGCGCCGGTCGTGCCGTTGAACTGCATGCTGGGCTGGTCGTACGACAGGTGCCGGCCTTCGGCCCGCGTGAGCGAGACCACGGCGTTGGCGTCGTTGGGCTGGTGCACCACGATGCGGCCCACGGGCGCGCCGTCCCAGTGGGCGGTGGCCTGCGCCACCATGGGCGCGAGGGGCGCCAGCGCGGCCTTCGTGCCCGAGGCCTTGATCTGCGTGCGCACGCCGCCCGGGAAGGCCTCGGCGAAGAAGGTGTCGTTGCCGCCGTGCGCCTTGTAGGCCACCTGCGGGCCCCACGGCATGTACATGAACATCAGCGTGACCAGCCCGGTGTAGGTGATCATGGCGTGGTACGGCAGCGCGAGCACGGCGGTGACGTTGTGCGCGTCGAGCCACGAGCGCTGGCCCTTCTTCGGGCGGAAGGTGAAGAAGTCCTTGAAGATGCGCTTGTGCGTGACGATGCCGCTGACGATGGCCACGAGCATGAACATCGCGCAGAACCCGACGATCCAGCGTGCCCAGAGCGCGGGCATGTAGTGCAGGTCGAAGTGCAGGCGGTAGAAGAACTCGCCGCCGCGCGTCTCGCGCGGCGCGGTGATCGCCTGGCCGGTGGCCGGATCGAGCATGGCGCGGTCGAAGCTGCGGCGCCGGTCCACGGGCGGCGAACCGGGTGGCGGCGGCGGCTTGGCCCACAGCAAGCTCACGCCGGGCTCGCGCTCGGTGGGCAGGGTGATGAACCAGCGCGTGGCATCGGGCGCGTGGCGCTGCATGAAACCCAGCGCGTTGTCGGCGGCCACCGGCTGCGGCACCGTGCCAGGCGTCACGGCATGCAGCTCCGGCTTCATCCAGAAGGTGATCTCGTCCTTGAAGTACGAGGCCGTGCCGGCCGCGAACACCATGAAGAGCACCCAGCCGACCAGCAGGCCCGACCAGGTGTGCAGCCAGGCCATCGACTGACGGAATCCTTCCTTCATGCGGCACCTCCGCCGCCCTGGGTCCACAGCAGCAAGAGCAGGCCCTGCAGCGCCGCCGCGATGGCGAGGCCGGTCCAGGCGCGCCACGCCGAGCGCGCGGCGAAGACCCACATCACGGCCACGGCGTAGACGAGGAAGGAGGCCAGCGTGCCGGTCAGCGCGGCTTCGCTGCGCGCCATGCCGAAGAGGACGGGCAGGCCCAGCGCGAGCACGGCGGCCGACAGCGCGGCGACGCCGTAACCGCCCGCGATGGCGGCGACGGCCCGCGACGCGACGCCCATCCGGTAGCGGAGGCCGGCGCTCACGACGGGCGCCGGACGACGTGCAAGGTCGTTCGGAAATTCATGGGACAGAGGGAGAGAGGAAACCTGGAGAATGAGAATCATACTCATCTTCTCGGTTTTTCTCGCCCCCGCCCATCCCGCGAGCGGGGCCTTGAAAGGCGGGCGCCGCCGTACGCCTTACTTCGCCTGCAGCAGCGCGCCGGCTTCGAGCAGCACCAGCTCGTTGTCGTCGGCCTTGTTCGGCTCGCGGCTGGTGGAGAAGGGCAGGTTGTTGTCGTTGCCGACCACGATGTGCGTGGCGTCGACCACGTCGACGTTCTCGATGGTGAAGAACGGGAACTTGAGCACGCCGTCGTTCAGCGGTTTGCGCGCGAGCTTGTTCGGGTCGGCGATGTTCAGCAGGTCGATGTAGCCGATCTTGCGCACTGCGCCGCCCACGTTCGCGTCGCTCAGCTCGACCTTGTAGACGCGCTTGAACTTCGCGATGTCATGGAAGCAGTCGGTGCGTTTCTGGCCTTCGGGGCAGGCCTTGTCGCTCGTGCCTTCGCCGTTGTCGCGCTCGATGATGAGGCCGGTGGTACCGTCGATCATGTTGAAGTCGCCGATGGCGTGGCCGTTGGCTTCGAGCACGTACTTCCAGTGGCGGCCCGTCCATTTTTCCGAGGCCACGTCGAACTCCAGCACGCGCAGCGCTTCCTTGCCGTCGAGCTTCTCGTAGTCCTTGGCTTCGGCGTTCCACACCGGGCCTTCGAGCAGTGCATAGAGCTTGCTGCCGTCCTTGGACGAGGCCATGCCTTCGAAGCCCTTGGAGCGCTTGATCTGGAAATCGACCGCACCACCCGGTGCGCCCGGCGTGGTCACGGCCGGATGGTCGGGCGAGCGCACGGCCTTGCCGTCGACCTGCGTATCGAACACCGCGAGCACCTTGCCCTTCAGGTCGGCCTTGATCAGGAAGGGGCCGAACTCCTCGCCGATCCACAGCGCGCCGCCGGCGAACTGGAAGCTCTCGGGATCGAAGTCCGAGCCCGTCAGGTAGCGCTGCTTCGTGCCTTCGTGAACGATGCGGAACGGCACCTTCTTGTCGGGGTCGTGCAGGAAGATGGTGTTCAGGCGATTGAACTTGCCGCTCTTGAAGTCCACCTTGTAGTGGTTCAGGTAGAGCATGAAGTCGGGCGAGTTGGCCTTCGCGCCGGCGCCGTTGTCGGTGAGGATCCAGAACGAGCCGTCGTCCATCTTCTTGATGCCCGAGTGCCCCTGCAGCGGCTGGCCCTTGAAGGGCACCGACACGCCGGTGCCACGGCCCGCCGAGAGGCCTTCGACGGTGCCCAGCGCCTCGACGCGCTTGCCCGAGGTGAACTTGCCGCTGGCCTGCAGGTCGGCCGGCGCATCTTTCGGTGCGGCGACGAAGCTCTGCGCAGGCAGCACGGCGTGGCCGGCGAGCGTGGCGGGGAAGGCGGTCTGTGCGGCCGCGCTGCCGCAGGCGAGCGCGGTGGCAAGAGCGATGAAGGAGAGGGAGGCGAGACGCGTCATGGGCAGAAGAAAGGTTTCAGTCGAAACGCGAGACCATGCCGATTGCGCGTGACGGCGCCGTGACATCCACCAGCTTCAAGGTGCGATGTCCACCGTCACTTCGCGCGACTCGGCGCGGCCTTGGTCATCGACCGCGCGCAGCACGTAGCGCCGGCCTGAATCGGCCATGTCCGGCATCCAGGTGATGCCTTCGCCGGGCGCGGCCTTGCCGACCAGTGCGTCATCGGCAAACCAGTAGATCGTCTGCGTGCCCGCCGCGGCTTCGGCGCGCAGCACGAGCGGCTCGGGCTTCTTCACGCGCAGCGTGTGCCGCACGCCGCGCAAGGGCGATGTAATGAGCGGCGCCGTCTCCGAAGCCTCGCCCTTCTCGCAGCCATCGGTCGGCAGGCTCGCGCGCGGCAGGCCCGCCTGGCGGAACAGCCGCCGCATGTCGCTGCCCCACTGCTCGACCACCTGCTGGCGCGCATGGGGCTGCGGCCCGCACACCACCTTGCCGGTGGTTTCATCGACCCACACGGCGCGGTGCAGGTTGCTCACCTGGATCGGCGACTTGCCGGCGATGAACCATGTCGTGGTGCGCACCGGGCACAGCGCATCGGGCAGTCCGCCCGTCGCGGTGCACACCTCGACCTGGCGCAGATCGGGCGGCTGTCGCGTCGCGATCTCGCCGGGATCGAGCCGCTCCGCGCGCAGCGCATCGACCATGCGCAGGAACAGCGGCGCGGCCGCATCGACGCCCACCAGCGCGGGGTTGCTCGTGCCATCGAAGTTACCGACCCACACCACCAGCACATGGCGGCCGAACACGCCCGCGGTCCACGCGTCGCGAAAGCCCCACGAGGTGCCCGTCTTCCATGCGATGGCGGGGCGCGCAGGCAGCGTGGTGTCGGGGCGCGGCGTGTGGCGCAGCATGTCGAGCGTGATGAACGAGGCCTCTTCGCTCAGGAGGCGCAGCGGCTGCACCGGCCGCTCGTCGGGCGCGGGCTGCGTGTAGCGCAGCGGCTGCGAGATGCCGCCGTTCGCGAGCGTGGCGTAGAGACCCGCAAGCTCCTCGGGCGTGACTTCTCCGCCGCCCAGCACCAGCGCAAGGCCGTAGTGCGATTCGCTCTGCAGCTTCTGCACGCCCGCGAGCCGCATGAAGTCGTAGAGCCCTGGCTTCGACAGCTTCGCGGCGACGGCCACCGCGGGGATGTTGCGGCTGCGAATCAGCGCCTCTTGCGCGGGCAGCGGGCCGGCGAAGCGGTGGTCGAAGTTCTCGGGCGTGTAGGGGCCGAAGGAGGTCGGTGCGTCCTTCAGCATCGTCTTCGGATGCAGCAACCCTTGGTCGAGCGCGAGTGCGTAGATGAAGGGCTTGAGCGTGGACCCCGGCGAGCGCTTGGCCTGCGTGCCGTTGACCTGCCCGGCGATGGCGTCGTTGTGCCAGTCGGCCGAACCGATCAGCGCGCGCACCTGCATGGTCGAGGCGTCGAGCAGCAGTGCGCTCGCGTTGGTCATGCCCACGTCGGCGTGCGTGCGCAGGTACTGGCCCATCACGCGTTCGAGCGTGGCCTGCATGCGCAGGTCGATGGTGGTGCGAACTTCCTGCACACCGCGCTCCTGCGCGAGCAGCATGTCGGTGGCGTGCGGCGCGAGAAAGGGGAGGCTGCCGCGCGACTGCGCGGAGAGCGCGAGCTGCGCATCGGGCGCGTGCTGCTTTGCCGTCGGATCGCGCTCGGCCCACAGCGCCCACAAACGTTCGCGTGCCGACTGCAGCTCGGCATTGCGACCGCGCTCGGCGATGCGCTTGACGGGGTTCTGCGGAATCACCGCGAGCGTCAGCGCTTCGGGCAGGCTGAGCTTGGCGGCGTCCTTGCGAAAGTAGATGAGGCTCGCGGCCTGCACGCCTTCGATGTTGCCGCCGTAGGGCGCGGTGTTGAGGTACGCCTCGAGGATCTCGCGCTTGCTGAAGCGCGCTTCGAGCCAGAGCGCCGCGCCGATCTGCGCGATCTTGCCCCCGGCCGTGCGGCTGTCGATGCCGTAGACACGCCGCGCCAGCTGCATCGTGAGCGTCGAGCCGCCCTGCCTGCGCTCGCCGCTCGCAATGCGCCATGCGCTGCGCGCGAGCGCGGCAGGGTTGACGCCGGGGTGCGCGTAGAAGCGCCGGTCTTCGTACAGCAGCACCGCATCGACCAGCGTCGGCGAGATGCGATCGAGCGGCACCCAGAGGCGGTATTGCTCGTCGCTTGCGAGGGTGAGGCGCAAGAGTTCGCCGCCTTGCGCGTACACGGCACGCGAGCTGCCGACGGTTTCGCTGAGCGGGGCGTGCGGCCACAGGCGCAGCAAGGCGAGCAGGAAGGCGACCGCCAGCGCCCACAGCGCTGGCTTGCGGAGCCTTCCCAACTTCACGCTGAAGCGCATGACGGCCTCCGCTGCCTTGCGTCAGTTCGCGACGACCTGGAAGCGAGCGCCCGCCGAGCGCGAATACACGCGCCGGTCGTACATCGCCTCGCCATACGCGGCCGGCACCACGAAGTCGCCGACGTTGGTGGCCCGCGCCTTGTAGGTCACTTCGAGCAGGTTCTTGTCGACGGCGCCGTAGAACACGACGCGGTCTTCGCGGATGTCGGCGTACTGCACCTTCCACGAACCGCCGCCGCCGAGGCGCTTCTTCCAGATCGGCGCATCGGCATTGGCTTCCTGGTCGTCGCCCACGGCCTGCAGCACCGGCTCCAGGCCGCCGGGCAGCAGGTCGACCAGCGCCACGTCGTTGAGCTGTGCGCGCTCCAGGCTGCGCACGCGCACCCGCACGGTGACCTCTTCGCCAAGCTTGGCCTTGGTGATCGGGTTGCCCTTGGCATCGAGCACTTCATGGAAGATCTCCAGGCCCTGGTTCACCGGCGTGGTGGGCACGTTGCGCTCGAAGCCCTGTTCGGCCCAGCTGTAGTACAGGTTGAAGTCGCTGTCGTTCGACAGCTTGAGCTTGGCCGTGCCGGCCGGCACCGCGGCACGCGTGATCGGGTTCACCGAGCCCAGCGCGAGTGCCGCGACCTGCCCTTGCGCGTTCACGCTCTGCGCCGTGAGCTTGCCCTCGGCGTTCTGCGCCACCGCTTCGAAGTACGCATCGACCGCGAGCAGCATCGAGGCCGACGACAGGCTGTTGTACCAACCGTCGCGCACCATCGCGCCCATGCCTTCCCACACGTCGGGCTTCAGCGTCTTCAGGCGCGAAGGGAAGTGGCGGCCCACCAGGTGCAGCGTCATGCTGTCGTGCACCAGCGGGTCGTAGTACGCGCCCCACACGTTGCGGCGCTGCTTCTTCTCGGTGCGCGCGAGCAGGTCGGACCACACCGGGTTGAGCAGCTCGTTGGCCACTTGCTCCTGCTTCACGAGCTGGTAGCTCGCGGCGAGGTACACGGCGCCGAGGTCGTCGCTCCAGCCTTGGGTCTGCTTGTTGCGCCACGCTTCGCGCAGGTTGGCCAGCGCAGCGGGCGCGATGATGCCCTGGCGCGTGAGCAGGTAGGCCGCCTGCGTACGCTGGCGCCAGCCGTCGAGCGAGGTGTCGCCGCTGCCGAGCCAGCCCTGCAGGTAGGTGTTCGCCTTTTGCAGCAGGTCTTGCGGCACGGGCAGCTTGTGGTCCTTGGCTTCGATGAGCAGGTGCACCGCGTAGAGCGTGGCGAAGGCATCGGCGCCCGCGCCGGGCCACAGCGAGAAACCGCCGTCGGCCGTCTGCCGTGCGCGCAGCTGCACGAGGTAGCGCTCGAAGGTCTTGCGCGCCTCGGGCATCGGGCCCTGCTCGGGCGTGCGGCCGCGCGCCATTTCCTTCACCAGCTCGGGGCGGCCCGACAGCAGCACCGCCGGGAAGGTCTGGCTCGTGATCTGCTCGGTGCAGCCGTGCGGGTACACCTCCAGGTACTGCATGAGGCCGGTTGCGAAGGCCCACGGCGCGGCGGACACCGCGACATCGCTCTTGCGGAAGTTCGGATACAGGTCGGCCTTGCTGCTCAGCTCCCCCGCGCGCTGGAAGCTGCCCGCCTGCACCAGCGTGACGAACGGCGACGCAGGCCGCACGCTCACTTCGGTCGAGAGGCGCGCGCTGAAGGTCTTGTGCGTCGAGGTGAACACCAGCGCCGACGAACCCAGCACCGCCTGCTCGCCCGGCTTGGCACGCACGTTGAATTTGGTGCTCGCTTCGCCGCGCTCGTTGACCTTGAGCGTCTGCGTCGCATCGCCCACCACTTCGAGTCCGCCCGAGGCGGTGAGCGTGAGCGCAATGGGCACGTCCTTGCCCGACCCCACGATGTTGTTCGCGAGACCCACGCCCACTTCGACCGTGTCGCCGGGCGCCATCGCGAGCGGTGCGTTCGGCAATATCACCATGTCGCCGCGCACCACGGTGCGGGTGCTCTTGGCGGCGGTGGTCTCGTCGTTCACCGCGACGGCCATCACGCGCAGGCTGCCGTTGAAGCTCTCGGGCACGGTGTAGCTGAACTCGCGGCTGCCGTTCACGTCGACCAGCCCCGACCAGTAGGCCACCGGCTTGTCGCGCTTGCGCTTGAACGGATTCAGGTGCTTGCCGAGCTCGCCTTCGCCGTCACCGCCGGGGGCCGCGCCCTGCATGAGCTTCTTGAACTCCGGCAGGATCAGGTCGAGCGTCTGCAAGGTGCCCACTTCGAGCGCCCGCTTCTGGAAGAAGTGCTTGAGCGGATCGGGCGTCTTGTAGCGCGCCACCTGCAGGATGCCTTCGTCCACCGCGAACAGCACGGCGCGCGTGGGCTTGTCGCTGGTGAGCTTCATCTTCACCGTCTGGCCGGGCTTGACCAGTTCGCTGCTGGTGAGCTGCAGGTTCGCGGTGCGCTTGGCCAGGCTGGTGGCGAAGGGCACGACGCCGTACGACAGCGGGCTCATGTAGACCTCGTCCGAGGCCGGGTCGCGCACGAAGTGCACGTTGATGTAGCCGGTGCCCTCGAAGTCCTTGGGCAGCACGATCTTCTGCACCGAAGCGGTCTTGTCGGTCTTGAACCATGCGTGGGCATAGACCTTGTCGCGCTCGATGGTGATGAGGCCCGCGCCCACGTACGGCGCGCGGATGCTCACCTCGATCTCCTGGCCCGGCTCGTAGTCCTTGCGGTCGAGCGTGAGCTGCAGTTCGGCGTTGCGGTCCAGCGAGCGCGAAACGTTCGCGTTGCCCGCCACGCTGTACTCGACGCGGTTCAGCTCCAGCCCGCCGGCATTGCGCACCACATAGGCGAAGTTGCCGGGCGTGGAGGTGTTCAGCGCGATGGTGTTGCCGGCCGCGACGATGGCCAGCGGCTTCTCGTCGATCACGATTTCCTTCTTGCGCGACTCGTAGCGGTAGAGGCCGTTGTCCTGCTTCACGAGCACCGACAGCACCTTGCGCTCCACGTGCTCGATCTTCAGGGCGTCCACGGCGGTCTTCTTGGCCTGCGGGTCGATCGCGATCACGGTCGCATTGCGCGCGGCGCCCTTGCTCACGTAGCTGGTGTCGCCATCGACCTTCACGCCCACGAGGTAGGGCATGTCGCTCACCAGCGTCTGCGCCTCGGCAGAGACGCTGCGCCCGCCCTCGGGCTCGAAGGCCTTGGCGAGCACGTGCACCTGGTAGGTGGCCGCATCGAAGCGCGAGAGGCGCAGGTCGAACTCGGCCTTGCCCTCGGCGCTGGTCTGCACGCTGCCCAGGTCGTCGACCTGCTTCTCGGTGGCGCGCTGCGGATCGAAGAAGGCGTAGTCGGCGAACGCGCGGAACACCGGGAAGGCCGGGCTCAGCGTGAGCGTGCCTTCGACCTTGCGGTCGGGCGCGGGCGTGCCGAAGAGGTTCTGCACGTCGATGAGCGCCTTCAGGTCCTTGGGCTTGACCCAGCCTTCGGCGACTTCGCTGCTGAGCTTGGCGACGACCTTGGTGCGGTCGGGCAGGAACTCCTGCACCTTCACCGTGGTGCTGCCGATCAGCAGGCCCTGCACCTCGGGGTTGCCGGGCGAGGATTCGCGTGGCAGGTAGAGGTTGACGGTGTAGTTGCCGGTGGGCGAGGTGTCCTGCGTGGCGTGGGCGATTTCCGCCGCGCCGCCGGGGCCGAGCTTGAGCTTCTCGCGGCGCACGCTGAGGCCGCGCGCATCGATGATCTCCGCCTCGAGCGGCAGGTCGCGCAGCGACGTGGCCCAGTTGCCCGCCTTGACCATCATCGCGATGTGCATGGTGTCGCCCGGGCGATAGATGCCGCGGTCGCTGAACACGTAGGCGGTCATCTGGTTCGGCACGCCGGCCGCGCGCAGGCCGCCGACGTCGAAGCGCGAGATGTCGAGCGTGCGGTCGCTGCGGTTGAAGGGCAGGAAGCTCAGGTCGCCGTCCTTGCGCACCACCAGCACCACGGGCGCTTTCTCGCGCTGGTAGCCGGCGAGGTTGGGCAGCTTGGCGGCGCCCGTGGCGTCGGTGGACTGCGACGCGACGATCATGCCGTTGCGGCCCCACACCTCGACCAGCGCACCGGCCACGGGCTGGCCGTTGGCGATGCTCTGCACGAACACGTCGCGTGTGCCGTCGAGCGCCTTCTTGGCGACGATGCCCAGGTCGGTGACGAGCACCAGGCGCTGGTCCTTCTGGTCTTCGGGGTTGCCGCTTTCGGGGTCGCCTTCGCCTTCCGAGGGCTGTTCTTCCTGTTGTTCCTCTTCGGACTGCGTCGCATCGCCTTCGGCCTTCTTCTTGGCCTTGGGGTCGTAGCCCTGCACCTTGAGCAGGAACACGCCGCGGCGGTCGGCCACGTCGCTGCGCAGGTACTGCGCGAAGTCGACGGTCTCGTAGTGCGCCTTGCCGGCGGGGATGCTGAGCGGAATCTCCTTCTGGAAGCGGTCGACGAGGTTGTCCGACTGCAGGCCGCTGTTGAACTGCGGATGCGCGAAGTCGCCGTTGGTCTGCGTGACCAGGTGCTGCAGCTGCTGCGGCAGCAGGCGTCCGATTTCCAGGCGGATGCCCGGCAGGTCGCGCACCAGGATCGGCAGCTTGCGTTCACCCGAGAGCGCGAGCAGCGAGCCCTGGCTCATGATGGTGAGCTCGGGCGCGAAGGTCTTGAGCAGGCGCACGTCTTGCCGCGCCGCGCCGAGCTGGTAGCCGCCCGGCGTCTTCAGGCCCTTGGCCACGCGCACCAGCAGGTAGCGGCCACCCTCGGCCTGCGGGAGGCGGAAGCTGACCATCTCGGTCACTTCGCGTTCGCTGGCAATGGGCTGCAGGTTGATCTTCTTCGCGCGACGCAGCACGGCGTCGGTGACCTTCGAGGGGTCGGCGGACCAGTCGAACTTTTCTTCGGGGTCGCCCTTGGCTTCTTCCGTGGCAGGCAGCAGCCAGGCCTGCACCACGCGCGCCATTTCGCGCTCGTGCACCGGCATCGAGGCGGTGACGTGCATCACATGCTCGGGCTCGCCGTTCTCGCCGGTGACGATGGTCGGGTCGATGCTCGAGATGTCGAGGCTGAAGAGGCCGGGGATGTCGACCGCGCGCGAGATGTCGTTGCGCTGGCCGGGGCCGCCCTTCTGCGCGACCGCGCCGGAGGTGAGGCTGAGCACCACGGGGCGCGTCTTCTCGGGAATGGGCAGCGGCTCGGACTGGAGGGTGGCGGTGAGGCGCAGCTTGTCGTAGCTGACGGTGAACTTCTCGCTCGCGCACTTGCCCACGCTGAAGATCGAGGTGCCGCAGGCCTGGTCATAGGTCAGCACCAGGCGCTTTTCGAACTCTGCCGTGTTCACGGGGTGCGAGAAACGCACCTGGAAAAGCGCGCGCCGCACGTTGGCCTGCACCGGGTCCTGGTAGAACTCCGCGCCCGCGATGCGCGCGCTGAATTCGGGCGAGGTGAACTCGTACTTGCGCTGCTCGATCTCGATGTGCGGCGCGAGCGCGTCCTTCGCCAGCTGCACCTTGTAGGGTTGACCGACCGGCCAATCCTGCGCGGGAAGGAATTCGAGCTTCTTCTGGCTGCTCCACGACCAGCGCCCGGCAATGGCGGGCTCGATGCTGACGCCGGTCGCCTCCTGGCCGATGCGCGCGATCGGCGCGACCGAGGCGGAGAAGTTGATGACGACCGGGTTGGGCCCCTTGTCGTTTTCAATCTGCGTGCGCGCCGGCGCCACGATCTGCGCGGTGGAAACGACGGGCTCGACGCGGTCGGGCGTGAGGCCGTGCCACCACTTCAGCACATGCGGGCTCGCGAACCAGCCGGCCAGCACCAGCAGCGCCAGCACCACCACCCAGGCCAGCCGTTGCTGCAGCCACTGCAGCCCGAAGAGAAGAAAGGCGCCCACGATGCGCAGCCACCCCGGAGGTCGCCAGGAACCGATGAGTCCGCGTGACAGCGGACGCAGGAACCCGAGCACGCGGCCCAGCCCAGTGAAGAGCACGTCGCTGAGCGACGCGAGTTTTCGATTGGCAACTTGAAGCATGGACGCTCCCCCGATGTTTTTTGTTGGCGCCTGACAGTCTCTGCCCGGTCTGTGAAGCCATGGCGCTGTGTGTGAAGTCTGCGTGAAAACCGCACAGGGCCCGCGCACCGGCCCGTCTCGAACGTCAGAACGAAAGTGCGGGCTTGTTCACCATCAACCAGAACACGACGGCCATGGCCACGAAGGCCGGGTAGCCGAGCAGTTCCCAGTAGCGCTGGTAGCGCAGATACAGCGACGGGAGCGCCGTGCCCTCGTGGTCCGCCTGCCCCGCCAGGGCCGCCATGCGGATCTGCAGCCACACGACCGGCAGCCAGCACGCCCCCGCGAACGCGAACAGCCCCAGCGACAGCGCCAGCCACGGCGTCGACAGCGGCCAGCCCGCCAGGTGCGCCAGCGCGAAGCCGGTGACCGGCTGCAGGATGACCGTGGGCGTAGTGAACCACCAGTCGGCCCGCACCACCAGCCGGCTCACCACCGCCTGCGCCGGCACGCTGCCGCTGCGGTTGGCAAAGAACATGTAGAAGGCCGAGCCCAACCCCGTGCCGACCATCAGCACGCTGGAGACGATGTGCAGCCACTTGAGGACGAGGTAGGTGTTCATGGCGTGGCGCGTCGGTACAAATGCCAGAGCAGCGCGGCGATGGGCAGGTTCTTGAGCAGCGGGCCCAGCGGATGCAGCCACAGGTCCGGCTGCAGCACGGTCGCCACGAGCGTCATGGCGAGCATCAACGCGAAGGCGGCCAGGTAGACGGTGCGGCCGGGTCGCAGCCACAGCGCCAGGCCGATCGCCAGATCGGCCGCCGCGCCGCCGACGATCAGCGCCTGCACCAGCCACGGCGGCGAGGCGACGCCCGCGTCGGCCAGCACGCGGCGGCTCTGGCCGTCGAGTTCGACGATGCTGGCGACGGCAGTGAAGAGCCAGACGGCGACGAGGCTCAGGCGCAGCAGGCGATCGTCGCCGTCGGCAGCAGCAGGGCGCGTCATGGCGCGGGCGCCCCTTCGTCGACCACATCCGTCACCATGCCCCAGCGCGCGAACTCGGGGTCGAACTCGGGCAGCGTGAGCAGGCCGGCGCAGGCGTGCGCGCCCACCGGCAAGGCCTCGCCGCGCGCGAGCCGCCGGGCCAGCAGGATGGCGGCCATGCAGGGAATCTCGGGGCCGTGGTTGTCGTCGGCCGCGATGTGCCAGGCGCGGCGCGCGATGGCGCCGTGTGCATCGGTGCCTTCGACGCGCACCACCATGCCGCCCAGCGCGGTGCCGAACGCATCGAACACACCGCCCGTCGCGTGCAGCAGCGGCGCCAGCTTCTGCGGTGCGCGCAGCAGGCCTGTGCGACGCAGGAAAGCCAGGAAGGCGAAGGCCCGCTGGGTCAGGCCGACTTCGAGTGCGGCGCGGAACATGACCGACTGCACGCCGCCGTAGCGCGCCGGAAAGAGTTCGAGATCGGGGATGTCGCACAAGGCGCCGCGGCGCGGCTTCATGCGCGCGAACTGCACCTTCGCGGGATGCGCCCAGCCGGGCTGCTCGGTCCAGCGGCCGCCCTGCCAGACGCGGATCGGCGCGCCGCAGTAGGCGAGCACGCCCGCGAGCGTGGCTTCGCCGCGCGGTGCGCCCTGTGCCGGTGCGATGCAGATGTCGATGCTGCGCAGGCTTTGCCAGTCGGCGGCGAGGTGATCGACCACCGCCGACGACAGCGCCGGCACGGTGCTGGCGCCGGCCACGGCGGTGCAGCCTGCGCTGCGGAAAGCGGTGTCCATCGCGGCGGGAAAGTCGCAGACGAAGCGCCGGCCGTCGGCCAGGTCGATGTAGTGCGCGCCGGCAGCTGCCACGGCCTGCGGCACGCGGTAGTCCTGGCCCTGGAACGGGCCGGCGGTGTGGATGACGAGGTCGACGCCCAGAAAGCCCAGGCCCTGCGCGAGGTCGGGCGACTGTGCATCGACGCGCACACCGCGTGCACTGCCGCCCAGCGATTGCGCGAAGGCCGTGGCCCGTTCGAGGTCGCGCCCGCCAACCCACAACTCGATGCCCGGGTCCTGCGCGAGCGCGCGGCTGATGCGCGCGCCGAAGTTGCCGTAGCCGCCGAGCACCAGCGTCTTCATGCGAGGCGGGCTCCGGCGATGTGGCCGCGCGTGAAGGCTTCCTCGAAGATCGAATAGCCCGACCAGTCCGCGTGCGCGAACGACAGCCGGCCGGCGGCCACGCGGTCACCGTGCGCGCCGATCTGCGCGAGCAGGCCCGGCCGCGGGATCGACATGGCGTGCCCGTAGCGCGTGATCTCGACGCGCGTGGCGAGCGCGGGCAGGTCGGGGTGCGGCACCGACAGCTCGGCCAGCAGCTCGTCGCGCCATGCGGTCCACGGGCGCTCGAGCAGCAGCTGGCGGCCGTCGCCGGTGTCGTAGCCACTCGGGCCCAGCGGGCGGTACCAGCTGAGCACGGTGCCGCGCGGCGTGGGGTCGAGCGTCTGGTGGCGCGCATCGACGTAGCCGAGGCCGCGCGTGCCGTAGATCACGTTGTCCCAGCTCGGCGCGGCGCCGACGCGATCGGCCAGCGGGCCGCGCAGGTGCACGTTGGCGACCAGCCAGGGGGCGTAGCGCAGGTGCGCGGCGGCGCTGGTCAGCAGCGAGGGCGGGTTCTCGACCACGCGCGCGGCGATGAACACGGGCAGCGCGACGATGCAGCGCTCGGCCTGCCAGCGCACCATCGATTTCGACGCGGCATCCCATGCATCGACCTCGACGCCCGCACGCCCTTCGGCGATGCGCGTGACGACCTGGCCGGTGTGCAGGCGCTCGCCCAGCGGCGTGGCCAGCTGCTTCGTGAGCCAGCCGTTGCCTTCGGGCCAGGTGAGCACGCCGTCGCGATCGGGGTTGGTGTCGTTGACGCTCCCGCTCGCGTCACCGGGCGCATGGAAGCCGTGCCGGCTCGCGAAGTAGTGGATGCCGGCCCAGGCCGACACCTGCGCGATGCCGGCACCGTAGTCGTCGCGGCAGCAGTAGTCGAGGTACCAGCGCAGGTGGGCATCGTCGAAGCCTTCGCGGTCGAGCCAGCCGGCGAAGGGCAGGGCGTCGAGCGCGAGCAGTTCGGGCGTGACGGCAAAGCGCAGCGTGGGAATGGCGAAGTGGGCGGCGTGCTGCAGGGCGTCGATGCGCTGTGCGAAGCGGCGGTATTGGGCGTGCGTGCCATCGCCGACGTCGTGCACGGGCAGCAGCCCGTCCTGCCACTCGCCTCGGAAGAACAGGCGTTCCTGCGGGCTGTGGCAGAGGTGGCGCTCGTCATACGTCCAGCGGCCGGCCACGCGGCGGCGCAGGCCGAGTTCTTCGAGCAGGTCCTGCACCTCGTGCGCGTCGTCGCCGGGCGTGGGCAGGTAGTGCGCGCCGAGCGGGCAGGCGATGCCGCCGACCGAGCCGCCGCGCGCGTTGCCGCCGGCGGTATCTTCGAGTTCGAGCAGCGCGAAGTCGTCGATGCCCGCGAGGCGCAGCGCACGCGCCGCCGCCAAGCCGGCGACGCCACCACCCGCGATGACGACGCGGGTGCGTTTGACGGTGGCCGGGGCCTGCGACTTGAGCGTGGCGTCGCGCATGGCATGGCCGCGCGCGACATCGATGCCGGTGAAGCCGCCTTCGATGACCGGCGGCGGCGCCTCGCAGCCGGCCAGCGCCAGGGCGCCTGCACCGGCAGCGACGCCAAGAAAGCCACGACGCCTCATGGCACACGGTTCCTTCGTGGAACACCGCGGAACCGGCTTTGCCGGGCCGCAGGTGTTGCCCCCGGCAGGGGGTTGGCGAAGCGACACGAAGTGCGCGCAGCCTGGAGGCGAGCCATATCAGTGCGCCATGACCTTGCCCCACTCCTGCTCATAGGTGGTGACCAAGGTCTGGTTCGACAGGCGGTTCACTTCGGTCGGCACGCGCGCCATGTCGAGCGGAAAGTCGAACATCAAAGGCAGCGTTGCCGGCGTCAGAAAGCGCATGCCGCCCGGCAGCGCGTCGGGCTGCCGGTAGGGCCGGTGGCTCGCAATGATGTAGCCCCATTCGCCGAAGCTGGGCACGTGCGCGTGGTACGGCGTGGCCTTCAGGCCGACCGACTCGATCGTGCTTGCCACGGTCCAGTAGCTCTTGCGCGCCACCAGCGGCGAGGTGGTCTGGATCACGGCGTAGCCGCTGGCCGACAGGCGCCGGTCGAGCAGCGCGTAGAAGCTGTTGGTATAGAGCTTGCCGATGGCGAAGTTGGTGGGATCGGGAAAGTCGACCACGATGACGTCGAAGGTGTCGCCCTCCTGCTGCAGCCACTGGAACGCGTCGGTGTTGACCACCTTCACCTTCGGCGACGAGAGCGCGTGCCCGTTGAGCGCGGCCAGCGTCTCGTGCGTGGTGAAGAGCTGCGTCATGTTCGGATCGAGCTCCACCAACGTGACCGACTCGACCGAGGGGTACTTGAGGATCTCGCGCACCGCCATGCCGTCGCCGCCGCCGAGCACGGCGACTTTCTTGGGCGCGCCGTGCGCCGCCATCGCGGGGTGCACCAGCGCCTCGTGGTAGCGGTACTCGTCGCGCTCGGCGAACTGCAGGTTGCCGTTGAGGAACAGCCGGTGGCCCAGCGCGCCGCGCGTGACCACGATGCGCTGGTAGGGCGAGCTGGCGCTGAAGACGATGCGGTCCTGGTAGAACTTGTCTTCCGCCAGCGTGGTGATGTGGTCGGCGCCCCAGAAGGCGCCGATGAGCGCGGCCAGCGTGAGAAAGCAGGCCACCGCGTGCGCGCCGGCGCGGCGCAGCTCATGGCGGAACAGCCACAGCGCCCACACGGCCACCGCGGCGTTCATCACGCCGAACAGCAGGCCGGTGCGGATCATGCCCAGCTGCGGCACGAGGATCAGCGGGAACGCGACCGACACGGCAAGCGCGCCCAGGTAGTCGAAGGTCAGCACCTGCGACACGAGGTCCTTGAGCACGATGTTGCGCTTGAGGATGCGCATCACCAGCGGAATCTCGAGCCCCACCAGCGTGCCCACCACCACCACGAGGCCGTACAGCAGCAGCCGGAACGCGCCCGGCACGTAGGCGTTGGCCAGGAACAGGATCGCCGGCAGCGCGCCGCCGATCAGCGCCACGAGCAGTTCGATGCGAAGGAAGTGCGCCGGCAGCTGCCGGTCGAAATAGCGCGAGAGCCACGAGCCGACGCCCATGGCGAACAGGTAGGTGCCGATGATGGTGCTGAACTGCAGCACTGAGTCGCCGAGCAGGTAGGAGCTCAGCGCGGCCGCGCTCAGTTCGTAGACGAGGCCGCAGGCCGCGACGACGAACACGCTGGCGAGCAGCGCGATCTCCACGGGTTGCGGCCCCCGCGCATCCGGGGTGCGCGCGGGCAGGGCCGCGTCGCTCAATGGATTGCTGCGGCCACGATGACGCTGATGCCGAGGCACATGGCGGCCACGACGAGCGCCAGCGCCCTGTTCTGCTTCTCGACGATCTCGCCCCACAGGTCATAGGGGGTGATCTTGTCGATGATCAGAAAGCAGATCCAGAAGACCACCACGCCGATCAGCGCATACACGAGCGATCCGAGGACCACGCCCGGTTTCAGCCATTCAATTCCCATGGGGACCTCCAGTCGTAGCAATAAAGAGAGAAACAAGAGAGCGCCTGCGCGCGATCTTCGTCATTTGTGGCCGCCGCCGCTCGAGTAGCCGCCGTACGAACCGCCCGAGCTGCGGTACCCGCTCGAGGAGCCGCCGCTGCAGTTGCTCATCATGATCAGGACAAAGAGGATGACCACGATGACGAGGATGATCGTGCCGCAGCCCATGCCCGACGCGGCGCTCACGGGCAGCGCGTCGCCGCGCGAGAACAGGTCTTTCTTGGCGTCGAGCTTGAAGGCCGTGGCCACCGCGCCGCTGTCGATCTTGCTGCCCGAGGACCAGGTCAGCTCGTTGGCCGAGCGTTCCATCGAGAGCAGCGCGCCGCCGCTGGCGAAGTCGCGGTTGAAGGTTTTCTGCCCGCGCTCGACCTGCCAGTAGAACTCGCCGGCCACGTAGGTGGTCTCGGCGTTGTAGGCGTACTGCTGCTGGTAGCGCTTGTTGAGGTAGGTGGCGGTGTTGCCGTTCTCGGCCATCACGGGCGCGCCGGTGGTCGGCTTGACCATGCTCCAGCCGTCTTCGGCATCGACCAGGAAGCTGAAGCCGCGCTTCTTGTTGTACAGCAGGTACTCGTCCCAGCCGAACTGCTCGTCGTCGCCGGGCTCCTGGCCCATGCGGTGCTGGAAGCCCACCACCTGCCACTGCGCGCCCTGCAGCTGGCCCACGCTGCCCAGCGCGATGAGCGGGCGCACCGGCTCGTTCTGCTCGGCGTGCTTGAGTTCGCCGCCGATGCCTTGCGACAGGTCGATGATGCTGTTGCACGAGCCGCAGGTGATGCTCTTGCTGTCGGCCAGGTTGACCGTGACGGGCGAGCCGCAATTGGGGCAGTTGAAGCTGCGGCCCTTTTCGTCCTTCGCCGATTCGTCGCGCAGGCCGGTGAGCTGCAGGTCGTCCAGCTGCACCGAGCGGCCGAGGTACGCGGTGGGCGGGGCGGTGCCGTAGTCGATGCTGAGCACCAGCCCCTTGTCGTTGCGCAGCTCGACCATCGCGAACGCTTGGCCGAGCTCGGGCAGGTGCGGCAGTTCGCCCTGCGCGGAGGTCAGCGCCACCTGTTCGTTGGAGGCGACGGTGTAGCTCTGGCCGGCGAAGGCGGTGGTGGCGCCCACGCGCAGGTCGGCGGGCGGTGGCGCGGCGCGCTGCAGGTCGAAGGGCAGCGCGAAGACGTAGGCGCCGTTGTCCTCGCTGAGGACGCCGGTGCGGTCGCCGTCGAGCGCGGCGATCCACTCGGTCCAGCGCCCGCCGGGGTAGGTGTACTGCAGCCGGCCGATCAGCGTGAAGGGCTTGTCCTGGATGCGGCCGGCGGCGAACAGCTGGAGCGGGCTGAAGTCGTCGAACAGCTCGGCCATCTTGCCGGTGCGCGCGAGCGTGTCGCCCTGGCGCACGACGGTGCTCTGGCAATAGGGGCAGACCGCGTGCGTCGATTGCGCCGAGCGGAATTCGACCGGCGCGCCGCAGCCGGGGCAGGGCGCGCGGTAGTAGCGTTGGGAGCCGGTTTCCTCAGCCATGGCGCACCGGGTGCGATGGCGCGGCCGGCCACGAATGATTCAAGCCCAAAAGGCCTCTGACACCCGCTGGGCGGGCGTCAGTCGCTATCGAAAACATTGCGACGAATCAGACGAGCTTTTTCAGCAGTTCGGCCTTCTTGGCGTCGAACTCTTCCTGCGTGAGGATGCCCTTGGTCTTGAGTTCGCCGAGCTTCTCGAGCGTGGTCATCACGTCGGCGGCGCTCACCACGGCCACGGCCGGCTGCTGCGTCGTGGCCGCGGCCTGGGCTGCCGCATTGGGGCTCAGGCCCTGCGCGAGGTTCTGCGCCAGCACCTGGCCGAGCGCCACGCCGGCACCCAGGCCCATCGCGTCGCCCGCGATGCCGCCGCCACCGGCTGCGCCTTCGGCGAACTTGGGAATGGCCTGCGCCGTCTGGTACTGCATGAACTTGCCCATGTCGTTGCCGACCATGCCCATGCCGATCTTCTGGTCGAGGATCTTCTGCAGCTCTTCGGGCAGCGAGACGTTCTGGACCGTGATGTTCTCGAGCTTGATGCCGATCTTCTCGAACTCGGGCACCAGCTGGGTCGCCAGCGCGGTCGCGAACTGGATCTGGTTGGCCGCCAGGTCGAGGAAGGGCAGGCCGCTGGAGGCGATGGCGTTGCTGATGTTCTGCAGCACCAGGCCGCGCAGCTGGCCGTCGAGGTCGGCCACGGAGTAGATGTCGCGCGTGCCGGAGATTTCGGTGTGGAACAGCTTCGGGTCGCCGATGCGGAAGCTGTAGTTGCCGAAGGCGCGCAGGCGCACGGCGCCGAAGTCCTTGTCGCGGATCGTGATCGGCTGGGGCGTGCCCCACTTCTGGTCGACCTGCTGGCGGGTGCTGAAGAAATAGACGTCGCTCTTGAAGGGAGATTCGAAGAGCTTGTCCCAGTTCTTCAGGTACGTGAGCACGGGCAGCGTCTGCGTCGTGAGCTTGTACATGCCGGGGCCGAACACGTCGGCCACCTGGCCTTCGTTGACGAACACCGCCATCTGCGACTCGCGCACGGTGAGCGAGGCGCCGTTCTGGATTTCCATCTCGGCCATCGGGAAACGCCAGGCCAGCGTGCCATCGCCGGACTCGGTCCACTGGATGATGTCGATGAACTGTTTCTTGATGAAATCCATCAGGGCCATGGTCGTTCCTCTCGAGATGTTGTCGGTTTGTGTCCCAGCCACACATATTGCCACAGGGCCTTGACGGTGCCCCGTGCTTTTGGTCATGCCTGCCACCGGCCATGCGGCGTAGGGCGGTATGGACCGAGGTCTACAATCGGCGCCCCCAGAAGAAGCGCCACCAGGAGCAACGGCACATGTCCGATTCGACCGCATCGTCCCCTTCGACCCCCACCCCGGAAGACAAGCGCGCCCTGCTGCGCCGTGCCGCCCTCGAGTACCACGAGTTTCCCGTCCCCGGCAAGATCGCCATCGCGGCGACCAAGCAGATGGTCAACCAGCGCGACCTGTCGCTGGCCTACTCGCCCGGCGTGGCCGCGCCCTGCGAGGAAATCGTCAAGGACCCGGCCAACGCCTTCAAGTACACCTCGCGCGGCAACCTCGTGGGTGTCATTTCCAACGGCACCGCCGTGCTGGGCCTGGGCGACATCGGCCCGCTGGCCTCCAAGCCGGTGATGGAAGGCAAGGGCGTTCTCTTCAAGAAATTCGCCGGCGTCGACGTGTTCGACATCGAGATCGACGAGAAGGACCCGGTCAAGCTGGTCGAGATCATCGCCTCGCTGGAGCCCACCTTCGGCGCCATCAACCTGGAAGACATCAAGGCCCCGGACTGCTTCTACGTCGAGCGCGAGCTGCGCAAGCGCATGAAGATCCCGGTGTTCCACGACGACCAGCACGGCACGGCCATCACCGTGGCGGCCGCCATGCTCAACGGCCTGAAGGTGGCCGGCAAGAACATCGCCGAAGTGAAGCTGGTCACCTCGGGCGCGGGCGCCGCGGCGCTGGCCTGCCTGAACCTGCTGCTCAAGGTGGGCCTGAAGCGCGAAAACGTGTTCGTCACCGACCTGGCCGGCGTGGTCTACGAAGGCCGCGAAGAGCTGATGGACGACGACAAGCGCCAGTACATGCAAAAGACCGACATGCGCAAGCTGTCGGAAGTGATCGCCGGCGCCGACGTGTTCCTCGGCCTGTCGGCCGGCGGCGTGCTCAAGCCTGAGATGGTCGCCAAGATGGCGCCCAAGCCGGTGATCTTCGCGCTGGCCAACCCGAACCCCGAGATCGCGCCCGAAGACGCCCATGCGGTGCGCAACGACGTGATCATGGCCACGGGCCGCACCGATTACCCGAACCAGGTCAACAACGTCCTGTGCTTCCCGTACATCTTCCGCGGCGCGCTCGACTCGGGCGCCACCACCATCACCGACGAGATGGAGATTGCCGCGGTGCACGCCATCGCCGAGCTGGCCCAGGCCGAGCAGAGCGAGCGTGTGGCCGCCGCCTACGCCGGTGAAAAGCTGAGCTTCGGCCCCGAATACCTGATTCCGAAGCCCTTCGACCCGCGCCTGATGATGAAGATCGCGCCGGCCGTGGCCAAGGCGGCCGAGGAAAGCGGCGTGGCGCTGCGCCCGATCAAGGACCTGGACGCCTACCGCGACAAGCTGCAGAGCTTCGTCTACGCCTCGGGCACCACCATGAAGCCGATCTTCGACGCCGCCAAGCGCGCGCCGAAGAAGCGCGTGGCGTATTGCGAAGGCGAGGAAGAACGCGTGCTGCGCGCCGCGCAGATCGTGGTGGACGAAGGCCTGGCGCGCCCGACGCTCATCGGCCGTCCGGCCATCATCGCCCAGCGCATCGAGAAGTTCGGCCTGCGCCTGAAGGAAGAGCTCGACTACGACGTCGTCAACGTCGAGCAGGACCACCGCTACCGCGACTTCTGGCAGACCTACCACCGCATGACCGAGCGCAAGGGCCAGACGGTGCAGACCGCCAAGATCGAGATGCGCCGCCGCCTCACGCTGATCGGCGCCATGCTGCTGCACAAGGGCGAGGTCGACGGCATGATCTGCGGCACCTGGGGCACCACGCTGATCCACCTGCACTACATCGACCAGGTGATCGGCAAGCGCCCCGGCGGCTGCGCCAGCACCCCGCAGGACGTGCCGGTGTACGCCTGCATGAACGGCCTGCTGCTGCCCGACCGCCAGGTGTTCCTGGTCGACACGCACGTCAACTACGACCCGACGCCCGAGGAACTGGCCGAGATCACGACCATGGCGGCCGAGGAAATGATGCGCTTCGGCCTCAAGCCGAAGGCTGCGCTGCTGTCGCACTCCAACTTCGGCACCAGCAACGAGCCCAGCGCCGTCAAGATGCGCAAGACGCTCGACCTGCTGCGCGTGCAGGCGCCCTGGCTCGAGGTGGACGGCGAAATGCACGGCGACGTGGCGCTGGACAGCAAGCAGCGCGCGGTCGTCATGCCGCACAGCGCGCTCGCGGGCGACGCCAACCTGCTGGTGTTCCCCAACATCGACGCCGCCAACATTTCTTACAACCTGCTCAAGACCGCGGCCGGCGGCAACATCGCCATCGGCCCGGTTCTGCTCGGCGCGGCCAAACCTGTGCACATTCTCACGGCGAGCGCGACTGTTCGCCGCATCGTGAACATGACGGCCTTGACAGTGGCCGACGCAAACGCCGAGAGATAGGCCATTTGGCGAGAGTGGACGCCAACTTAAGGCGTCGCTTTCCGCCCCCGCGACTGCTCAAACTTTGGGCAGTCGCTTGCTATTTTCGCCAGCGTGGTGCACACTCGCGGGCTTGAATTTGCGGGTTAACCCCGAGGTTGAGCGCAATTCAAACCCCCCGCTCTTTTCTTGTGGTGCCCCATGGCGGCTTACGCCTCGATCACGTCCTCTGTCACTAAGTTTGCGCTCACCAGCTTGATGCTGGTGGCTCTGACGACGGGGGCCGAGGCCCGCGGATGGTTCGGCGCCGACAAAACGTCCTCCGAGGCATCGATTGCCCTGACCGATCTGCCGGTCCAGGGCCAGCGAACCTACCAGGCCATCCTTGACGGTGGCCCCTTCCGGTACGACAAAGACGGCACGGTATTCGGCAATCGCGAACGCATCCTGCCAGCGGCACGCCGCGGGCATTACCGCGAGTACACGGTGCCAACGCCCGGCGCGCGCAACCGCGGCGCCCGGCGAATCGTTTGCGGTGGCGAGCAGCGCACAGCGCCCGAGGCCTGCTGGTACACGGCGGACCACTATGCGAGTTTCAGACGGATTGCGCCATGAGCGATGACAACGACCTGAGCGGCGCCCCGAAGCGCCCCGACGAGATGATGATGACTATGGAAAGACCAGCGGATATGACCTTATCCCTTCGAGCCGTACGCCCGAACATCGTGCAATCGATCCGCGCGTTCCGCGTGAACGACCTGCAGGATGCCGCCAACGCGGCCGGCCAGCACTTCCTGTACGCCAACCTGGGCAACGCCCAGACCAAGCAGGACGTGCTCGACCTGATTGCCCAGCAGTTCACCTTCCCGGCGCACTTCGGCAAGAACTTCGACGCGCTGTACGACTGCATGACCGACCCGTTGCATAAATCGGGCCCACAGCCTGGTTTCGTCATCGTGCTCGAACAGATCCCGGCCAACGCCAAGTTCGACAAGGAAGCGCGCGAGCAACTGCTCGACATCTTCCGCGACGCTTCGGACTACTGGGGTGATCGCAAGGTCCCGTTCCGCTGCTTCTATTCTTTTCTGTAGCCCGTTCTGCATCCACCAGCCAAGCAGAACGGGCGAACGAGGCTCAGCCCACCGCTGAAACCCTCGATGGCATCCAAGTCAACACCACCGCCACGGCAGCCGCCGCGGCCACGCCCGCCGCCAGCACCGAGCCGGCCGGCGAGAAAATGCCGACGGACAAGCTCGTCGACGTGTCGCCCCTGGCGCTGCGCATGAGCAGCCCCTTCAACGCGGGGTACTGGCTGGCCGCTGCGTAACTGCAACCGCTCGCCGCCACAAAAAAGCCCGTCATCGACGGGCTTTTTTCATGGGGGAACGGCCTGGGCCAGTGCAACGTATTCGGCCACCGGCACCTCCTCGGCACGGCGCTGGATGTCGAATTCGCCGGTGAAGCCGTGCTCTCCCAGCCACTTGCCCAGCGTGTGCCGCAGGATCTTGCGCCGCTGGCTGAAGGCGACCTGCACGATCTCGCCAAGCCGCGCCGCATCGACCGCCGGCGGCTGCGCGAGCGGCACCATCCGCACCACGGCGCTGTCCACGCGCGGCGGCGGATCGAAGCTCTCGGGCGGCACGAACAGGACGTTCTCCATGTCGTAGCGCCACTGCAGCATCACGCTCAGGCGGCTGTAGTCCGAGGTGGCGGGCCGGGCCACCATGCGGTCGATCACTTCCTTTTGCAGCATGAAGTGCTGGTCGGCGATCAGGTGGGCATAGCCCAGCAGGTGGAACAGGATCGGCGTGGAGATGTTGTAGGGCAGGTTGCCCACCACGCGCAGCGGTTTCGGTTCGGCCTTGGCCGCGAGTTCGGCGAAGTCGACCTTGAGCACGTCCGACTCGATGACATCCAGCTGCGGATGTTCGCGCAGCCGCTTGGCCAGGTCGCGGTCGAGCTCGATGACCGTCAGGCGGCCGAGCCGCTCGACCAGCGGCTGCGTGAGCGCCGCCAACCCCGGCCCGATCTCGACCATCGCATCGCCGGGCTGCGGCGCGATCGCCTGCACGATCCCGTCGATGATCCCGCCGTCGGACAGGAAGTGCTGTCCGAACCGCTTTCTTGCAATGTGCTGTGCCATCGCGGCCTAGAGCGCTGCCGCGGCCATCAGGACTGCGGCGTCTCGCGGTATTCGACGTAAGCGCGCGCGCGCACTTCCTGCACCCAGGTGGTGAAGGCTTCTTCGACGCGCTGTTCGCGCAGCGCGGCACGTGCGGCTTCACGCTGCTCCGACTGGCTCAGCTTGGCTTCGCGGCGGCCGACCACCTGGATCAGGTGGACACCGAAGCGCGACACCACGGGGTCGCTGATCTGGCCCGGCGTGAGCCGGTCCATGGCTTCCTCGAACTCGGGCACGAACTGGCCGGGGCGCGACCAGCCGAGGTCGCCGCCTTCCTTGGCGCTCGCGTCCTGCGAGTTGTCGCGCGCCAGGCCGGCGAAGTCGGCGGTGCCGGCCTGCACGCGGCGCTTGAATTCCTGCAGCTGGGCCACCGCCTGCGCGGTCGTGCGCTTGGGGTCGTTCAGCAGCAGGATGTGGCGCACCTGGGTCTGGGTGATGGACGCATCCGACGAGCCCACCTGCGCCTTGGTCAGCACCTTGAGCACGTGGAAGCCGGCGCCCGAACGCACGGGTCCGGCGATGCCGTTCACCGCGGTCGATTGCGTGGCCTCGACGAACACCGGCGGGTAGCGGTCGGCGCTGCGCAGGCCGAGCGCGCCGCCGTTGGCGCGGTCGGGCGAATCGGAGTTTTCGCGCACCAGCTTGGCGAAGTCTTCGCCGCTGCGCGCGCGCTGTGCGAGGTCGGTGGCCTTCTTCTGTGCGGTCGCGACCTGCGCCTCGGTGGCGTTCTCGGGCACGGCCACCAGCAGCTGGGCGATGTTGAGGTTGAGCAGGGCGTTGTTCTTGACGGCGCTCTCGCGCTGGTCGCGCAGGTATTCGTCGGCCTCGGTGTCGCTGATCTTGACCTTGGACTCGACCTCGCGGTCGCGCAGGCGCGTGAGCAGCAGCTGGTCGCGCAGGTCGTTGCGGAATTCGCGCGGCGAGATGCCCTCGGCCGCGACGCGGCTGCGCAGTTCGGTGAGGCTGATCTCGTTCTGGCGCGCCACGGTCTGCTCGGCCTGGTCGATCGCCACGTCATCGACCTTGATGCCGTTTTCCTTCGCCAGCTGCAGCTGCGCGCGCTCGGTGATCAGGCGCTCCAGCACGAGGCGCGTGAGTTCGGCGCGCGGCACGCGCTCGGCGTCCGGGTTCTCGCGGATCAGGCGCGTGACACGCGACTGCACCTCGGTGTTGGTGATGGGCTCGGAGTTGACCAGCGCCACGATGTACTCGGCCGCGCGCTGCACCGGCGCCGCCGCGGGGCCGGCAGGGCGCGCCGCCGGCGGCACGATCCGGGGACCGGCACGCATGATGTCCGTGATGCCGCTGCCGGAACGAAAGCCCTGTGCGCCGGCCGTTGCGGCGATGGCCGCAAGGCAACCCAGGGTGATGAGGGAACGGATGTGTTTCATGGCGTGAACGGTCGTCGTTTCAGTCGTAATTGGTGAAGCGGCTCGGGGCTTCGGTCGGTTGACGCAGCGGCTGGTAGCGCTGGATGTTCTGTCGCAGCGCCTGCATCGGGCTCGATCCGATGCTGGAGAAACCGACGAATTCGAGCTGGAACATGATGCGGGTGTTGGCCGTCACCTGGCCGGTGGTGATGCGCTGCAGCACCACGCGGCTGATCCAGCAGCAGCCGTCGTACTCGACCCCGAGCACGCCGTCCGTGAGCTTCTTGTCCTGCAGGCTGTAGTTCAGGCGACCCACGGCGTACCAGCGGCCACCGCCTTCGCCCTTGCCCGGCCCGAGGTCCTTGCCCTTGTCGCCCCACAGGTCGTTGAGCGGCCATTGCCAGCCGAAGTCGATCGACTTGTTGCCGTCGGTTGCGGTGGGCGTGCTCGGCGCCTGGTAGCGGAAGGCGGCGCTGAGGTTGCGGTACGGCCCCGGGTTGTAGCGCGCGCTGATCGCGCTGCGCGTGGAGCGGCGCGAATCGGGGTTGTACTGGAGCAGCGTGTCCAGGCTCCACTTGGGCGTCCAGTTGATCTGGGCGCCCAGCAGCAGGTCGCTGGTGCGGTCGGTGACCGGCGCGACGCCCGGCAGCGTGACCTTCTGGTCGGCGAAGCGGAAGCGCTGCGCGATGCCGAAGCGCACGGCTTCGACGCCGGTGCCCGGGTCGATCAGGCGGGACGTGACGCCCAGCGTGAGCGCGTTGGTGTCCGAGATGCGGTCGGCGCCCGAGAACGCGTTCTCGGTGTAGATGGTCGCAAAGCTGAAGTCGTTGGCGGCCGAATCGTAGTTCGGCAGCATGCTCTGGTTGCGGTACGGCGTGTACACGTAGTACGCGCGCGGCTCCAGCGTCTGGCGGAAGGCGCGGCCGAAGTAGCTGGCGTCGCGCTCGAAGACCAGGCCGCTGTCCAGGCTGAAGGTCGGCACGACGCGGTTCGACGAGGTCGGGAAGAAGTACAGCTGGCTCGGGTTGTACGGCATCCCGTTCACGTAGTCGATGCCGTTGACCGACACCTTCGGAATGGACGACTGCGGCAGGTAGTAGTTGTACGAGGTCGCGTGCAGCTGCAGCTTGGGGATGACGAAGGAACTCGGCGTAAGGAACGGCCGGCTGATCGCCGCCTGCGCGAACACGCGGTCGCCGTCGGGCTGCGACTGCTGATTGAGGTCGAAGCCGGGCTGGCCGGCCAGGATGCTGTTGACGCGAAAGCGCGAGTAGTCGGTGTTCAGCGAGACGTCGAAACCGTGCCAGTCGTACTTGGCGTAATTGGCCGTGATCTGCGGCACGCGGTCGTACGAAGGCACCACCGGCGACAGGTTGTACTGCAGCGTCTGGTAGCGCAGGGCGCGCACGGCGCCGCTCCAGTCGCCCTTGGTCCAGTTCAGCGAGCCTTCGTTCGGCAGCTGCCGCTGCGCGAGCGTCGGCGTGCGTGTGAAGTCGCGCCAGTAGTCGTTGTCGCTGACGCGGTTGATGTTGAGGCTGGCGGACAGCGAGTCCAGGCCCAGCGCCTTGGCGTCGAAGTCGTGGCGATGGTTGAGCCACAGGCCCCAGCGCTTGCTGCTGTCGGGCGGCTTGCCGAAGTTCAGGTCCTTGAGCGCGATCTCGCCGTTGTTCAGCTTCTGCAGCTGCTCGGCGCGCGCCTCGTTGTAGCGCTGGCCCACGAGGCGGTCGCTGCCCATCAGGTCCAGGCGGATGCTGCCGCTGTAGTCCTTCTCGAGATAGCGGAACTCACTGGCCAGGTTGAGCCCGCGCTTGCTCATCAGCGTGGGCGTGAAGGTGGCGTCGCGGTTGGGCGCGATGTTCCAGTAGTAGGGCTGCGCGACCTCGAAGCCGTTGGTGTTGTCCAGCCCGATGGTGGGCGGCAGCAGGCCGCTCTTGCGCTCGTTCGACAGCGGGAAGGTCACGCGCGGGATCGGCGGCGTCGTGATGCCCATGAAGCTCATGCGCGCATCGATGGCCACGCCCTCGTTTTCCTCGGTGTCGGTGGTCAGCGTGGCGGCGGTCAGCAGCCAGGCCGGCATCCAGCCGGGGAAGTCTTCGCGGCGGCAGGTGGTGTAGCTGGCGCGCCGCGCGATCGAGACGTTGGAGTCGACGAAGTCGATGCGCTCGGCCTCGCCGTGGCCGCCGGTCGCGAGGAAGCGGTAGCGCACGTTGTTGAAGAAGCCCTCGAAGGTCTCGAGCTTGAGCTCCAGCTCGGGGCCCTCGTACACGTTGCCGGCCTGGTTGACCCGCACGTTGCCGGTGGCCTTGGCGCGGTCGTCCGGCTGGTAGTACTCGAGGCGGTCGGCCGTGATGGCGACCGGGCCACGGCGCAGCGTGGCGTTGCCCTCGACCACGGTCTCGAGGTCGGGGCGGCCGGAAATGCGGTCGCCAGTGACGAGGCTGGGCAGCTGGCTGCGTTGCACGGGCGTCAGCGTCTCGGTGAGCAGCGGCGTGCGCTTCAGCGTGAGCGGTCCCTCAAGCACACCGGCTTGCTGGGCAAAGGCGCCATGCGCGTGCAGCAGCGCCAGCGACAGCACGGCCAGTGGCAGCGGCGGGCTCGAACGTCGCAAGGCAGCGCGTGGGGTCGTAGGCATCGATTCGGAACGAAAAATCGTCGGGACGGCGCGGCAAGCCGGCGGGTTGCGGGGTCCGGCAGCCACCCCGCCCGGTCGGATCGACCTCGAGCAGGGGTGCCGCGCCAGGCGGATTTGTAGAATTGAT
Source organism: Variovorax sp. GW822-FHT04E09 (assembly GCF_058800845.1). Lineage (NCBI taxonomy): Bacteria > Pseudomonadati > Pseudomonadota > Betaproteobacteria > Burkholderiales > Comamonadaceae > Variovorax > Variovorax sp. GW822-FHT04E09. The sequence continues at coordinate 139,227 of NZ_JBXAMR010000006.1, read as the reverse complement.
TATCCATGACAGCACCTTCGACCCCGGCGTCCACGACCCCACACCCCGCCCAGGCCATTCTCTGGACAGATCCGCAGCGGGCCGAAGCGTTCCGGGGCTGGCTGGCCGGCATTGCCGACGCCCGGCAACTGCGCCCGGACACCGTCCGGCTGGCGTCGGCCGACGCCAGCTTTCGCCGCTACTTCCGCCTCGACACCACCGACGGCGGCACGCGCATCGTGATGGACGCGCCGCCCGACAAGGAAAACAGCGCCCCCTTCGTGCAGGTGGCGCAGCTGATGACCGGGGCCGGCGTGACGGCGCCGCAGGTGCTCGAATGGGACCGCGACCACGGCTTCCTGCTGCTCGATGACCTGGGCCGCCAGACCATGCTCGACGTGATCGACCCGGCCCGCCCGGACGCCAACCGGCCGCTCTACGACCTGGCCATCGACGCGCTGATCCGCTGGCAGCTGGCCTCCAGGCCCGGCGTGCTGCCACCCTATGACCGGGCCCTGCTCGAGCGCGAACTGGCGCTCTTCCCCGAGTGGTACATCGGCAAGCACCGCGGCGTGGCCGTGGAAGGCCAGCTGAAGGAGCGGCTGGACCGCGCCTTCGCGCTGATCGTCGAGAACAACCTCGCGTCGCCGAGCGTGTACGTGCACCGCGACTTCATGCCGCGCAACCTGATGGTGGGCGACGATGCCGGCCAGCCGCTGGGCGTGCTCGACTTCCAGGACGCCGTCTACGGCCCGATCACCTACGACATCGCCAGCCTGATGCGCGACGCCTTCCTCAGCTGGGACGAGGAGTTCGTGCTCGACATCACCATCCGCTACTGGACCGCCGCGCGCAAGGCCGGGCTGCCGGTCGACGAGGACTTCGGCGCCTTCTATCGCGCGGTCGAATGGATGGGTCTGCAGCGCCACCTCAAGGTGGCCGGCATCTTCGCGCGCCTCACGCTGCGCGACGGCAAGCCGCGCTACCTGGCCGACACACCTCGCTTCATCGCTTACATCCGCGCCACCGCCAGCCGCTACATCGAGCTGAAGCCGCTGTTGCGCGTGATCGACGAGGTCGAGGGCACCACGGCCGTCACCGGCTTCGCCTACGGCCGAGTCTGAAGAGAAACTGAAAAAAGCCGAAAAAGAAAATCGCTGTAGCGCCCGCACCACGGGCGCCGTCAGCTCCTGATCTCATCGCATGCCCCGTTTTCACTGCTCCGTGCCGCTGACCGCCGGCGCCAGCCTGGCGCTGCCGCCGGGCGCCGCGCGCCATGTGCAGGTGCTGCGCATGCAGCCCGGCGACACGCTCACCCTGTTCGACGGCGCGGGCGGCGAGTACGCCGCGACGGTCGAGCGCATGGGCCGCAGCGAGGTCGCTGTGACGGTGGGGGCCCACACGCCCATCGAGCGCGAAGCGGCCCGCGCCGTGCACCTCGCGGTCGGCATGCCGGCCAACGAGCGCATGGACTGGCTGGTCGAGAAGGCCACCGAGCTCGGCGTGGCCAGCATCCAGCCGCTGGCCACGGCGCACGGCGTGCTGCGCCTGTCGGGCGAACGCGCCGAGAAGAAGCGGGCGCACTGGGAAGCCATCGCCGTTGCGGCCTGCGAGCAGTGCGGTCGCAATCGCGTGCCGGTGATCCATCCGGTGCAGTCCTTCGCAGGCTGGCTCGGCAGCGCTGCCGCCGCGGATACGGCAGCGACGCGACTGGTGCTAAGCCTGGCCGACGGCACGCGCGCCGTCACCGCCGTGGCCGCAGAGACACCCACCGCGCAACCGGCGCTCGTGCTGAGCGGCCCCGAAGGCGGTCTCAGCGCCACCGAGGAACAGGACGCCATCGCGCGCGGCTTCGCACCGGCCACGCTCGGCGCGCGGGTGCTGCGCGCAGAAACCGCGGCACTCGCGGCGCTGGTGTCGCTCGTCGGCGCCTGAGCGGTTCGGGGGGTGTTTTCCGCGAGGCGCACACCGGGCGCCTGCGGAACAATGGCCGCTTCGTTTTTTCCTTGTTCAATCCGCCTCCCGGAAGGACCGCTCCCCCCATGCCTCGTTCATCCCGCGCGCTTCGTCTCGCCCCCCTCGTCCTGGCCGCGCTGTGCGCCATGCCCGCCGTTCACGCCCAGAGCCAGGCCGTTGCGCCCACGCCGGCGCAAGTCAGCCCCGCGGTCGACCAGGCCTACACCCAGCTCATGGCATCGCCCGCGATCCGCAAGCTGCTGGAATCGGTCAAGGCTGACCACGAACGCACGGTCGAAGAACTGAAGACGCTGACCGAGATCGAGGCGCCGCCCTTCAAGGAACAGAAGCGCGCCGAAGCCTTCCTGGCCCGACTAAAGGCGCTCGGCCTGCCGGACGCGAAGATCGACGCCGAGGGCAACGTGGTCGGCCTGCGCAAGGGCACGGGCAACGGCCCCAAGCTGCTGATCTCGGCGCACCTCGATACGGTCTTTCCGGCCGGCACCGATGTGAAGGTGAAGGAGCGCGACGGCAAGCTCTTCGCGCCCGGCATCGGCGACGACACGCGCGGCCTGTCGGTGCTGCTGTCGTGGCTCAAGGTGCTCAACGACAACAAGATCCAGACCGTGGGCGACCTGATGATCGTTGCCAACGTCGGCGAGGAAGAACTGGGCAACCTGCGCGGCATGAAGGCCATCTTCCGCGACCACCTGGACATCGACGGCATGGTCGGCCTGGAGCCCTCGCCCGACGGCCACGTGCTGGTGCTCGGTACCGCGAGCCACCGCTACGAAGTCACCTTCAAGGGCCCGGGCGGCCACAGCTTCGGCGCCTTCGGGCAGGTGCCCAGCGCGATCCACGGCATGGGCCGCGCGATCGCCAAGATCGCCGACGTGCGCACGCCGAGTTTCCCCAAGACCACCTTCACCGTCGGCACCGTCGGCGGCGGCACCTCGGTGAACACCATCGCGCCCGATGCGCGCATGGCCATCGACATCCGCTCGGACGACATGGCCTCGCTGCTCGAGACCGAGAAGAAGATCCTCGCCACGCTCGACGAGGCCGTGGCGGAAGAGAACAAGCGCTGGAACGTGAGCAGCCTGAGCGTGAGCACCAAGCTCATCGGCGACCGCCCGGGTGGCCGCACGGCGCCCGACTCGGTGATCGTCGAGGCCGCCACACGTGCCAACAGTGCTTTCGGCCACAAAACGCTGCTGCGCGGCGGCAGCACGGATGCGAACGTTCCCATTTCGCTGGGCATCCCGGCCATCATCATCGGCGGCGGCGGCAAGTCGGGCGGATTCCACTCGCTGGCCGAGTCGATTGACGTGACAGATGCATGGAAAGGCGCGCAGAATTCGCTCGTCACCGTGCTCGGCTTGGTCGGTGTGCAGGGCGTCAGCCCCGCGCTCCTGCCGAAACGCGCAGCACGCAGCAAGTAATTTGTCACGTTGCCAGTTCGAAAGTGGCCGCGCCACTTTCGGCAAGCGGGTCGCCACATTGGAAAATGTGAGCGTTTCTGTCACACACCAAGGAATGGTCATGGGGTTGCTCGATTCGGTACTCGGTCAGGTGCTAGGAGGCGCTGCACAGCAGCAGCAACCGCAGGGCGGTGGCCTCGGGGGATTGGGAGATCTCGGAAGCCTCGCCGGCGCCCTGGGCGGCCTGCTTGCCAACAACGGCGGGCAGGGCGGCCTCGGCGGCATGGTCTCGAAGTTCGAGCAGGCAGGCATGGGCGACGTGATCGGCTCGTGGATCGGCAACGGTGAAAACAAGCCGGTGTCGGGCGATCAGCTGCAGAACGCGCTGGGCGGCGACACGATCGCCGCCATCGCCTCCAAACTCGGCATCAACGCACAAATGCTGCTGCCGATGCTGGCCACCATGCTGCCGGCCCTCATCAACCAGCTCACGCCGCAGGGCAAGGTGCCCGAGCAAGGCCTCGGCAACCAGGACGACCTGCTGGGCTCGCTCAGCGGTCTGCTGCAAGGCAACAAGCCGACCTGACCTGCCACCCGGCGAATTTCATTCTCAGAATTCCGGCGCCCGCGAGGGCGCTTTTTTTTTTGGCCGGCGCCTTGCCTTCGCCGGCCAATCGCGTAGAACCGCGCCCCATGAATCGCAATCTGTGGCTCCTGGCCATCTGCCAGGGCCTGCTCCTGACCAACAACGTCACCTTCATCGCCATCAACGGTCTCGTGGGCCTGGGCATCGCGCCGCAGGGGTGGATGGCCACGCTGCCTGTGATGGGTTACGTGGTGGGCGGCGCGCTGAGCACGGGACTGGTGGCGCGCACGCAGCAGCGCTTCGGCCGCCGCGGTTCGTTCCAGATCGGGCTGGCGGTGGCGGTCGGCTCGGCGCTGCTGTGCGCCTACGCGGCGTCCTCGAAGAACTTCTGGCTGCTGTGCTTCGCCACCCTGGTCGCCGGCTACTACAACGCCAACGCCGGGCTCTACCGTTTCGCGGCGGCCGAGCTGGCACTGCCGGCCTGGCGCGAGAAGGCCGTGTCGATGGTGATGGCCGGGGGCCTGATCGGTGCGGTGGCGGGGCCGAACCTGGCGACCTTCACGCGCGAGGCGCTCTCCGTGCCCTTCGCCGGCGCCTACATCGCGCTGGCGGCGGTGGCATTGCTCTCGATGGCGGTGATGCATTTCATCGAATTCCCGCCCTCGCCGACCCGCAGGGAAGCCGGCGGCGGCAGGCCGCTGGGCGAGATCATGCGCCAGCCCGTGTTCATCGTGTCGGCCGCCGCAGGCGCGCTGAGCTACGGCGTGATGAACCTGCTGATGGCCGCCACGCCCATCGCGATGCAGATCTGCAGCCTGCCGTTTTCCGACGCGGCGCTGGTGCTCGAATGGCACGTGATCGGCATGTTCGCGCCAGGCTTCTTCACCGGCCACCTGATCCGCCGTTTCGGCGCGCTGCCGGTGATGGGGGTGGGGCTGGCGCTCAACCTCGGCTGCATCGTGGTGGCGCTGTCGGGCGTGGACCTGCACCACTTCCTGGTCGCGCTGTTCCTGCTCGGCGTGGGCTGGAATTTCCTGTTCACCGGCAGCACGACGCTGTCGCTCACGGCCTACACGGCCGAGGAGCGCGACCGGGCCCAGGGCGCGCTCAACTTCTGCGTGTTCGCGACGCTGGCGCTGACCTCGTTCGCCTCGGGCGTGCTCGTGACCACGCAGGGCTGGCAGCTGTTGAACTACGGCTCGCTGCTGCCGGTGGCCCTGACCGGCGCCGCGCTGCTCTGGCTCGCGCAGACGCAACGCCGGCGCGCGCCGGTGGCCAAGGCCTGAGCCTCAGGCCACGCGCGCGGGAACAGCCGCCACCGGAAACCGCCGGTCGAGCCAGCGCTGCAGCGTGTCGAACACGGGCTCCGCATCGAGTTCGTTGAAGAGCTCGTGGTACAGCGCGTCGAAGCACTTCGCCTCGACGTTGCCGCTGGGCGCGGCAGCGGCCGCGAAGGCGCGGCTGGCCGCCGGCCGCACGAGCCGGTCGTCGCCCGCGTAGACCAGCAGCGTGGGCACCGGCCAGCGCGCCGCGTGCTGCTGCACCGTGGCACCTTCGTAGGCGAGAAAACGCGCCAGCCGACTGCCGATACGGTCATGCGTGAGCGGATCGTCGCGGTAGGCCTGCACCACCACCGGGTCGTGCGAGAGGCAGTTGTCGTCGAGCCCGTTGCCCACGCGCAGGTTGGGCGCGATGCGCGGCAGCACCGCCAGCAGCATCTTCTGGAAACCGTTCAGCCCCGGGTCGAGCCCCGGCGACGAGAGCACCAACGCATCGACCGGCCGCACGCCGCGCGCCACCAGGCTCGCGGCGACCAGGCCGCCCAGGCTGTGGCCCAGCAGCACCAGCGGCACACCGGGGTTCTCGCGGCGCGCATCGTCGATCACCAGGGCCAGGTCGTCGACCAGCCGCAGCTCGCTGGGCAGGCCGCCGCGCGCACCGGTGGATTCGCCGTGCCCGTGGTGGTCGTGCGCCCAGACCGCGAAGCCCCAGCCGTGCAATTGCTTGGCCAGGCCGTGATAACGCCCCGCGTGCTCGCCCAGCCCGTGCACCACGACCACCACGGCGCGGGGCCTGCCGGCGGCGGGCAGCCGCCGCAGCGCCAGCGTCTCGCCGTCCTGCGTGGACAGCGACACGCGGTGCGGCAAGGGCAGCGCGTCGCTCATGGGTGCACCCTTGGCGCTGCGCGCCTTCCCGCCAGGCGGGAGCGAGCTTGCTTGGGGCGGCCCGGCGCGGCGCTCATTGGTGCACCCTTGGCGCTGCGCGCCGTCCCGCCAAGCGGGAGCGCGCTTGCTTGGGGCGGCCCGGCGCGGCGCTCAAGCCGCCACCGGCTCCGCAGCCGCGGCGCGGTGCGCGACGGGCAGGGCCGCAATGACCTCGGCCACGGCGGCCGTCAGCTTCTTGGCGTAGGGCACGTGCAGGAACTCGTTGGGGCCGTGCGCGTTGCTCTTCGGGCCCAGCACGCCGCAGACCATCATCTGCGCGGCCGGGAAGCCGGCGCTCAGCATGTTCATCAGCGGGATCGTGCCGCCCTGGCCGATGTAGCCGCAGGAGGCGCCGAAGTGCGCGCGCGAGGCCTTGTTGAGCGCGTCCTCGAACCACGGCGTGATGGTGGGCGCGTTCCAGCCAGTGGCGCCGCCGCCGCTCTCGAAGGTGACGCGTGCCTGGTAGGGCGCGTTGTCCTCGAGCAGGGCCTTGAGCTTTTGCACCGTCTCGGCCGCATCGACCAGCGGCGGCAGGCGCAGCGAGAGCTTGAAGGCGGTGTAGGGACGCAGCACGTTGCCCGCGTCCTTCAGGGCCGGGAAGCCTTCGGCGCCGGTGACCGACAGCGTGGGCTTCCAGGTGCGGTTGAGCAGCGCCTCGACCGGGTCGGTGGTGGTCGGCAGCGCGAACATGGTCGAGCCGCCGCAGTCGTAGTGCGCCCACGGGAAGCGCTTGTAGACCTCGTCGCCGAGGATGGCCGCGGTGGCCTTGGCCTGCGCCAGGCGGTCAGCCGGCACTTCGCAATGGAAGCTGGCGGGCAGCAGGCGGCCGGTGGCGCTGTCTTCGAGGCGGTCGAGCACCTGCCGCATGATGCGGAAGCTCGAGGGCACCAGGCCCGAGGCGTCGCCCGAATGGATGCCTTCGGTCAGCACCTCGACCTTGAGCGTGCCGCTGGCCATGCCGCGCAGCGAGGTCGTGAGCCACAGCTGGTCGTAGTTGCCGGCACCCGAGTCGAGGCAGATCACCAGCTCGACCTCGCCCAGGCGCGGACGCAGCGCGTCGACGTAGGGCAGCAGGTCGTAGGAGCCGCTTTCCTCGCAGGTCTCGATGAGGCCGACGATGCGCGGGTGCGCCACGCCCTGGGCCTTGAGCGCCTGCAGCGCGGCCACGCTGGCGTACACGGCGTAGCCGTCGTCGGCGCCGCCGCGGCCGTAGAGCAGGCCGTTCTCGTACTTGGGCGTCCACGGGCCGAGGTCGTTGCGCCAGCCGGTGAACTCGGGTTGCTTGTCGAGGTGGCCGTACATGAGCACGGTCTCGGCCATGTTCGTGCCGGTGGCCGGCACTTCGAAGAACAGCACCGGCGTGCGGCCTTCGAGGCGCACGATTTCCAGCTTCAGGCCCTCGACCTTCTGCGCCTCGACCCAGGCCGCGGCGTTGCGCAGCACGGTCTCCAGGTAGCCGTTGGCCGACCAGTCCTTGTCGAAGCCGGGCGACTTGGCGGGGATGGCGATGTAGTCGGTGAGTTGCTTGACGATGTCGCCGTCCCATTGGGCGGTGACATCAGAGAGGGCGCGCGTCGCGTCGAGCGTGCCGGCGGGCATTTCACGGTGCAGGGGGGCGTTCATCGGGGGGTTCTCCGCGGGGACGAAAAAACGCATTTTGCGCCTCGCGGCGAGCGCGCGTAGAGTGCGGGCGATCTCAAAACCCGGAGTGCAATGTGAGCAAGGCAACATCGACGCGGATCAAGGCAGGGATAGGCGGCTGGACCTTCGAGCCCTGGCGCGACAACTTCTACCCCAAGGGCCTCGCTCACGCGAAGGAGTTGAACTACGCCAGCCGGCAGGTCAGCGCCATCGAGATCAACGGCACCTACTACAGCACCTTCAAGCCCGAGACCTTCCGCAAGTGGCGCGACGACACGCCCGACGACTTCATGTTCTCGATGAAGGCCTCGCGCTTCACCACCAACCGCAAGGTGCTGGCGACCGCGGGCGAGTCGATCCAGCGCTTCATCGACAGCGGCGTGGCCGAGCTCGGAGACAAGCTCGGGCCGATCGTCTGGCAGTTCATGCCGACCAAGCAGTTCGATGCGGAAGACTTCGAGGCATTCCTGGAGCTGCTGCCCAAGAAGGAGGGCAGCCGCGTGCTGCGCCACGTGATGGACGTGCGCCACGAGAGCTTCATCGTGCCCGCCTACAAGGCGCTCGCGAAGAAGCACAAGGTGTCGACCGTGTTCACCGACGCCGACAAGTTTCCATCGTTCGAGGAGCCTGAAGGCGACGTCGCCTATGCGCGGCTCATGATGGCCGACGCCAAGCTCAAGACCGGCTACGGGCCGAAGGCGCTCGACACCTGGGCCGAGCGCGCGCAGGGCTGGGCCGCTGCACCGAAGGCGCGCGACGTGTTCGTGTACTTCATCAACGGCGCCAAAGAAAAGGCACCGGCCGCGGCCGGTGCCTTGCTGGAGCGCCTGGGATGGAAGCCGCCGGCCGCCTGAGGGCGGCCTGCGTGGGCTGGCTTACGACGCCTTGGCGCCGAAGCTGATTTCGCCCGACAGCTGGCCGCCTTCTTCGATCACGATCTTGCCGTAGCGGATCTTGCCGGTGACCTTGCCGGTCGAGTGGATGACGAGCTTTTCGCGCACGGTGAGGTTGCCGTCGAACACGCCGCGGATCTCGGCGATGTCGATTTCGGCCGAGCCCTTGAACTCGCCCTGTTCGGCGATCTGCATCAGGCGCGAGTCCATGGTCGCTTCGACCAGGCCCTCGACCACGAGCGTGTCGCAATCGGTGATCTCGACGCCCTTGAGCTTGATGTTCGGGCCGACGGTGAGCTTGCTGCCGCCTTCCTTGACGGCGGGAGCGGCGGCCACCGGGGCCAGGCCGGCCTGCGCGGTCAACGAGGAGGGATTGACGGGAGTGCCCGAGAGATTGGTGCCCGAACCAACCAGCGGTGCGGGACGGGACGTCAGCGAGTCGGTGTCACGATCGCGCTTGCCGAAAAAGGGGGACTGTGTGGCCAAAGGGGAGCTCCTCAAGAAAGGGGACTATCGTAAGAAGGCGCCCGCGGCATGCGGCACTTCATTGCGCAAGAAGCGTAACTGAATAAGTCGCCCGACCCCATGACAATGCCCTCATGACCCGCCTGATTCGTCCGAACATCGAAGCCCTCTCCACGCCTGCTGCCACCGACTCGCGGTTCGACAAGCCGGCCAGTGGTTGGCGCCGCAAGCTGTTCACCGTGATCTTCGAGGCCGACACGCCCGCCGGCCTGTGGTTCGACCTGACGCTGATCGCGGTGATCGTGATGAGCGTGCTGGTCGTCATCCTGGACAGCGTGCAGTCGATCCGCGACCAGTGGCGGCCTCTGTTCAATGCCCTCGAATGGGTGTTCACGATTCTCTTCACGCTGGAGTACATCGCGCGGCTGTGCTGCGTGAACAAGCCGCTGCGCTACGCATTGAGCTTCTACGGCGTGATCGACCTGCTGGCGCTGCTGCCGACCTTTCTCGTGGCCTTCGCGCCCGAACTGGCCTACCTGATCGACGTGCGCGTCCTGCGGCTGCTGCGCGTGTTCCGCATCTTCAAGCTCTCGCGCTATTCGGTGGAGTACCGCGCACTGGTGCAGGCGGTGGCATCGAGCCGCCGGAAGATCACGGTGTTCGTGGGCTTCGTGATGCTCGTGGTGCTGGTGATGGGCACGTTGATGTACGTGGTCGAAGGCCCGACGCACGGCTTCACCAGCATTCCGGTGGCGATCTACTGGGCGATCTCGACCATGGCCACGGTCGGCTTCGGCGACCTCGTGCCCAAGACCGACCTGGGCCGCGCGATCGCCTCGGTGATGATGCTGCTGGGCTGGGGCGTGCTGGCCGTGCCCACCGGCATCGTCACGGCCGAGATGACGCGGCGCAGCGTCGACGACGACCTGGCGGAGCCGATCGCGCTCGCATCGCGCGGCGTGCTCGCCCTCACGGCGGAGCAGGCTTCGGGCAAGGCGCCGGCGAAGCGGCTCACGCCGTCGGCCAGACGACGCGCCCTTGCGCAGCATCGTCGAGTCGCGCGATGAAAGCATCGGCCTCGGGCGCGGGCAGCGCGAAGGCAAAGCGCACGTCGTCGCCGTGCTGCACGTCTTCCAGCACCGCACCGATGGCGGCCAGCTCGCGCCGCACCAGCCCCTCGAGCGCATAGGGCACGGCGCACTGCAGCTGGCGCTGGCGCACGAGCGGCACCAGCGTGGCGCCGAGCAGGGCCTGCGCCACGGCGTCGGTGTAGGCCCGCACGAGCCCGCCGGCGCCGAGCTTCACGCCGCCGAAGTAGCGCACCACGGTCGCGAGCGCACCTTCCACCTGCTGGTGGCGCAGCACCTCCAACATCGGGCGTCCGGCCGTGCCGCCGGGCTCGCCGTCGTCGTTCGCCGCCGACTGGCCGCCGGCCATGAGGGCCCAGCACACGTGCGCTGCACCCGGGTGTTCCGCGCGCAGCGAGGCGACCACCGCCAGCGCGGCCGCGCGGTCGGGCACCGGTTGCACGCAGCCGATGAAGCGGCTTTTCTTGATGAGCAGTTCGCTGTGAACCGGCTGCGCGAGCGTGAAGCTCATTCCGACCCGATGTCCGTGCGGTGCAGGGGCGGCGTGCTCAGCCGCCCCGCTCGAACTTGAACACCGCCGTGCTGGCGCGCGCGTTGGGCAGCCAGCGCACGTCGCGCCCGTTCTGCAGGCCGAAGGCGTCGAGCACGCGCAGGTTGTTCTTGCCGGCCAGCACCTCGAAGTCCTTGTAGGTGCCGACGCGGATGTTGGGCGTGTCGTACCACTGGTAGGGCAGGCGGCGCGTCACGGGCATGCGCCCGCGCGCCACGCTCAGGCGGTTGGGCCAGTGCGCGAAATTGGGAAAGGCGACGATGCCGAAGCGGCCCACGCGTGCGGTCTCGCGCAGCATGACCTCGGCGTTGCGCAGGTGCTGTAGCGTGTCGATCTGCAGCACCACGTCGAAGGTGGCGTCGTCGAACATCGCCAGGCCTTCGTCGAGGTTCAGCTGGATCACGTCGACGCCGCGGCGGATGCACTGCAGCACGTTGCCGTCCGCGATCTCCACGCCGTAGCCGGTGCAGCCGCGCTCGCGCTGCAGCAGGTCGAGCAGGGCGCCGTCGCCGCAGCCCAGGTCGAGCACGCGCGAGCCTTGCGGCACGAGCTGTGCAATCAGTCGTTGGTGTTCGATGTCGCTCATTGGAATTCCTTGGCGACGCGTTCGAAGTACGAGCGCACCACGCCCATGTAGCGCACGTCGTCGAGCAGGAAGGCGTCGTGGCCGTGCGGCGCGTCGATCTCGGCGTAGCTCACGTTGCGGCGGTTGTCGAGCAGCGCCTTCACGATCTCGCGGCTGCGCGCGGGCGAGAAGCGCCAGTCGGTCTTGAAGCTCACGAGCAGGAACTTGGCCGTGGCCTGCGCCAGCGCCGTGCTGAGCTGGCCGCCGTGGTGGCGCGCGGGGTCGAAGTAGTCGAGCGCGCGGGTGATCAGCAGGTAGGTGTTGGCGTCGAAGTACTCGCTGAACTTGTCGCCCTGGTAGCGCAGGTAGCTTTCGATCTGGAACTCGATGTCCTGCGTGGAATAGCGGTAGTCGAGCCCCGCCACCTCGCCTTCGACGGCACTGCGCAGGATGCGCCCGAACTTGGCGTTCATCACGTCGTCGCTCAGGTAGGTGATGTGGCCGATCATGCGGGCGATGCGCAGGCCGCGCTTGGGCACCACGCCGTATTCGTAGAAGTGGCCGCCGTGGAAGTCGGGGTCGGTCACGATGGCGCGGCGCGCCACCTCGTTGAAGGCGATGTTCTCGGCCGTGAGGTTGGGCGCGCTGGCCACCACCACGGCGTGCCGCACGCGATCGGGGTACTGCAGCGTCCACGACAGCGCCTGCATGCCGCCGAGGCTGCCGCCCATCACGGCCGCGAGCGTGCGGATGCCGAGCGCATCGAGCAGCGCCGCCTGGGCGTCGACCCAGTCTTCGACCGTGACCACCGGGAAATCGGCGCCGTAGACGCGGCCGTTGGCGGGGTTCACGTGCATCGGACCGGTCGAGCCGAAGCAGGAGCCGAGGTTGTTGACGCCGATCACGAAGAAGCGGTCGGTGTCCAGCGGCTTGCCCGGGCCCACCATGTTGTCCCACCAGCCCTCGGAGCGGGCCTGGCCCTCGTACACGCCCGCGACGTGGTGCGAGGCGTTGAGCGCATGGCACACCAGCACCGCATTGCTGCGCTCGGCATTGAGGGTGCCGTAGGTTTCGTAGGCGAGCGTGTAGCCGCTGATCGAGGCGCCGCTGCGCAGGGCCAACGGACCTGCGAACTGCATCGACTGAGGGGTGACGACCAAAGGTGACGACGACGACATGAATGAAAAAACCCGGCCTCGCCAAAAACGAGCCGGGTTCGGCAGCCGTCTTTAGCAGAATTTATAAAGCGCCCGCAAGCTGAAGCAAATCGGCGCAGGGCAAGTATAGCCCCGTGACTTTTTCCTGCTACCAGCCGACGATCATCACGACGCCCAGCACCAGGAAGATCGCCGCCGAGATGCCGTGCACCAGCTTGATCGGCACGCGCCGCACGATCTTGTCGCCCAGCCACACGACCGGCGCATTGGCCAGCATCATGCCCAGCGTGGTGCCAACGACGACCCAGGCGTAGTCCTGCGTGAAGCGGGCGGCCAGCATGACGGTGGCGATCTGGGTCTTGTCGCCCATCTCGGCCAGGAAGAAGGCGATCACCGTGGTGCCGAAGACGCCGAACTTCGAGACGCCGGGGGCGTCGTCTTCATCGAGCTTGTCGGGAATCAGCATCCAGACGGCCATCGCGATGAACGAACCGCCCAGGATCCAGCGCAGCACCTCGGGGCCGAGCCAGCGCGTGATGTAGTTGCCGACCGCGCCGGCCAGCGCGTGGTTGATGACCGTGGCGACAAAGATGCCGAACACGATCGGCCAGGGTTTCCTGAAGCGCGCGGCCAGCAGAAGGGCCAGGAGTTGGGTCTTGTCGCCCATTTCGGCGAGCGCGACCACGCCCGTTGCAACGAGAAAAGCTTCCATGATGGATGTGGGGTTCCTTGGGCCGAAGGACGCAATTGACCGCACAACACCTTCGGCCATATTCCCGAAGTTGTGCGGTCAAAGGTCTCGCCAGGTGTGTTCACTGCACGCGCCATGTCCTCGTGGGGCAAGGACAAGTCTGTTGACGCGGGCCCTTCTCGTATGCGGAAGGCGGCTACTCCCCAATGACCCGCAAATTGTAGCCGCATCGTCAATTCCCCCGGCTCAAACAGGTAGGCGTGCGCTAACTTCTACTAGTTTCGAAAGGTGCTACCTCAAGACGCAAATTCCTGCTTGCTTTTTTGATATTTCACCCATAATGCACGAGCATCCCTCTTGATTTTGGGCGGGAGCAATTCGGTGATCGGTCAGTTTCGCGCGGCTCGGCGGCTCTCGTTTGAGTGATGCTTTCGGGACTCCATCGCTTTTCTTGATGTGTTTATAGGAGTCCCTTGATGGGCAACAAACTCTACGTCGGCAACCTGCCTTACTCGGTGCGCGACGGTGATCTCGAGCAGGCCTTCGGCCAGTTCGGCGCAGTGACCAGCGCCAAGGTCATGATGGAGCGCGACACGGGTCGCTCGAAGGGCTTCGGCTTCGTCGAGATGGGCAGTGACGCGGAAGCACAGGCCGCCATCAACGGCATGAACGGCCAACCCCTGGGCGGCCGCAGCGTGGTCGTCAATGAAGCACGTCCCATGGAAGCACGCCCCCCCCGCAGCGGTGGCGGCGGCTACGGCGGCGGCGGCGGTGGTTATGGCGGTGGTGGCGGCGGCGGTGGCTACGGCGGCGGCGGTGGTGGCGGCTACGGTGGTGGCGGCGGTGGCCGTTCCGGCGGTGGCGGCGGCTACGGCGGCGGCGGTGGTGGTCGTTCGGGTGGCGGCGGCGGTGGTGGCGATGGCGGTTTCCGCAGCCCCTACGGCGCAGGTCCCCGTGGCGGCGGCGGTGGTCGCAGCGGCGGTGGCGGCTACGGCGGCGGCGGCAACGGTGGGTACTGAACCCCGTTCACTCCTTCGCATGCCTCACGGCACACAAACACAAAAGGCTCCCGCGGGAGCCTTTTTCTTTGCCTGCGCGCTGTGCCCGCTGTGCAATCGGCATGAAGCTCAGGCTTCGCCGCTGCGCTTCTTGCGCGCCCGGCCCTGCACCGCGCGGTCGAGCACGGCATTGGGCAGCAGGCGCATGACCTTGGCGACCACGCCCATCTGCCACGGAATCACGCGGTAGCTCGTGCCGGCCTCGATGGCGCGCAACGCCTGGGCCGCAAAGTCCTCGGGCTGCATGAGAAAGGGCATGCCGTAGCGGTTGCCCTGCGTCAGCGGCGTGTCGATGTAGCCCGGGCAGAGCGTGACGACCTTCACCCCGCTGTTGTGCAGTTCCCCGCGCAGGCTTTCGCAGTACGCGACCACGCCGGCCTTGCTCGCGCAGTAGGCGCCGTGCCCCGGCAGCCCGCGGATGGCGGCGACGCTGCCGATGCCCACGAGCCGCCCGCTGCCGCGCTGCACCATGGCCTGCACGAAGGGATGGAAGGTGGCGGCCAGCCCCACGTTGTTGACGGCGAAGGTGCGCGCCAGCACGTCGAGGTCCGAACGCTCGGCCGTGTCGATGCCGATGCTGATGCCGGCGTTGGCGATCACCACGTCGGGCACGCCCTGGCGCACGATGCAGTCGGCACCGGCGGCCACGATGCTGTCGGTGTCGGCCACGTCGGCGCCGTAGACCTGGTAGCGGCCCACGTCCAGCTGGCGGCCTGTCGCCCAGGTGTCGATCTCGCCCGTGCGCCGCGCAACCAGTGCCAGCCGGTAGCCCGCGTCGTAGAAAGACGCGGCCAGGGCCTGGCCGATGCCGCTGGAGGCGCCGGTGATGAAGACGAGCGGTGCGGCGGTGGTCATGCGTGGATCGTCTCCCGGGAACTTGTTCTTGTGTGGCCGCCGCTCAACGCGGCTTGCCTGCGGCGGCCGACGGCACCAGCACGCCGCGCACGCGGCCCGTGAGGTTGGCCACGCCGCTCAGGTTGTCGTAGTCGAGCGTATCGCCCGTGAACTGGTCGCTGCCGCGGATGAGCGTGACCGGCTTGTTCGACTGCACCTTCTCGGTGTCGAGGAACGCATGCAGGAACTCGCCGCGGAACTCGAGGCGCGGCGTGGCCTTGCCGCTCGCGCTGACCGCGGGTTCGCGGATCACGATCGCGTTGCCGAACAGCTGGATCTCGCTGCCATCGGAATTCGACAGCCCCCGGTTCGCCGACGAGCGCGTGACCAGCCCCTCGGGCGACACGGAGCGCATGCGCACCTGGTCGACCTCGATGGTGTCGGTGTCCGGGTAGTGCCGCCCCTCGGTGCCGTGCAGCTCGCTGCGCAGGTCGCCGTTGGGCAGGAAGTTCTTGATGACGAAGTCCCGCATGAAGTAGTCGGGCTCGTGCGTGGGCGCCGCCTTGACGGTGGGCTCCAGCAGCTTGGGCGCATTGCGCACCAGCCAGTAGGTGCCCAGCGCCACGCCCGCCATCAGGATGATCGGCAGGTAGATGGTGGTGCGGTCGAGCACATCGCGCGTCAGGTTCCAGGCGCGTCGCAGCTGCGGGCTCATGGCCGGGGGCCCAAGGCAGCGTCGAGCAGCGGGCGGTACTGGCCGCAAGCCGTCAACAGCAGGTCGCAGAATTCGCGCGCCGCGCCTTCGCCGCCGCGTGCGGTGGTGACATAGCGCGCCACGGCACGCACTTCGGCGTGCGCGTTGGCCGGCGCTGCTGCGAAGCCGACGCGGGTCAGCACCGGCAGGTCGGGCCAGTCGTCGCCGATGGCGGCGGCCTGCGCCCAGGTGAAGCCGAGCTGCTTCAGCATGGCCTCGGCGGCGGGCAGCTTGTCTTCGGTGCCGTAGCGCACGTGCTCGATGCCCAGCGCCTCGAGCCGCACGCGCAGCGGCTTGGAGTCGCGCCCGGTGATCACGGCCGGCGTGATGCCGGCCTTGCGCAGCAGCTTGAGGCCGTAGCCGTCGAGGATGCTGAAGCGCTTGAGCGTCTCGCCGTGCTCGGTGAAGTACACGCCGCCGTCGGTCAGCACGCCGTCGATGTCGAAGAAGACGATGCGCACGTCTTGCGCGGCCAGCAGGGTCTCGGCCTGGAAATCAAGCGGCATCAGATGACCTTCGCGCGCATCAAGTCGTTGGTGTTCACCGCGCCGACGATCACCCCCGCGCCGTCGATCACGAACAGGCGGGTGATGCCGCATTGCTCCATGAGTTCGGCCGCCTCCACCGCCAGCGCGTCGACGCGGATGGTGCGCGGGTCGCGGTGCATGATGTCGGCCGCCTTGGGCGTGCGCAGGTCGGCGCCGGCCTCGATCAGGCGGCGCAGGTCGCCGTCGGTGAAGATGCCCAGCGCCCGGCCGTCGGGCTCGACCACCGCGGCGGCGCCGAAGCCCTTGATGCTCATCGCGCGCATCAGCTCGCTGACGGTGGCGGTCGGCGGCACGCACGGCACTTCGTCGCCCGAGCGCATGACATCGCTCACGTGGGTGAGCAGCTTGCGACCCAGCGCGCCACCGGGGTGCGAGCGCGCGAAATCTTCGGAGCCGAAACCGCGCGCGTCGAGCAGGGCCACGGCCAGCGCGTCGCCCATGGCGATCTGCGCGGTGGTGCTCGCGGTGGGCGCGAGGTTCAACGGACAGGCTTCCTTGGCGACGCCGGCGTCGATCACGATGTCGGCATGGCGCGCCAGCGTGGAATCGGGGCGGCCGGTCATGGCGATCAGGGGCACGCCCTGGCGCTTGACCACCGGCAGCAGCACGGTGAGTTCGTCGACCTCGCCGCTGTTGGAGATGGCGAGCACGAGGTCGACCGCCTTGATCATGCCGAGGTCGCCATGGCTGGCCTCGGCCGGGTGCACGAACATCGCGGGCGTGCCGGTGGAGGCGAGGGTGGCGGCGATCTTGCGGCCGACGTGGCCGCTCTTGCCCATGCCCATCACGACCACGCGGCCGCGCACTTCAAGGATCTTGCGCACGGCCTCGACGAAACTCGGGCCGACGCGGGCCTTCAGGCCGAGGACGGCTTCGGCTTCGATGTCGAATGTGACGCGTGCCCGGGCCAGGATGGCGTCGGGGTCGACCACGTGGGTCGGGGCGGGGCGGGAGCTCATCGCCGGATTTTACGAGGCGGGCGCGGTCGGGGATCACATGGCCCGGGGAAGCCCGGGGCACGGACATTGCTCTAGCATCGGCGCCTATGTCTTCGTTCGATCTCACGCTGTTGTATCTGTTGGCCGCGGTGATCGGCGTGGTGGCCTGCCGGTCGCTCAAGCTGCCGCCGATGCTGGGCTATCTCTCGGCGGGGGTGCTGATCGGGCCGCATGCGTTTGCATTGACGGGCGGCAACGAAACCGAAGGCATCCGCCACCTGGGCGAATTCGGCGTGGTGTTCCTGATGTTTGTGATCGGGCTCGAGTTCAGCCTACCCAAGCTGCGCGCCATGCGCAAGCACGTGTTCGGGCTGGGCATGGCGCAGGTGCTGCTGACCATGGCGCTGGCCACCGCCGGCGCACTGATCATCGCCACGCAGCTGCCGCCGGCCTGGCAGCTGGGGTGGCAGACCACGCTGGCGCTGTCGAGCGCGCTCACCATGAGCAGCACCGCCATCGTGGTCAAGCTGATGGCCGAGCGGCTCGAACTGGAGAGCGAGCACGGCAAGCGCGTGATGGGCGTGCTGCTGTTTCAAGACTTGGCCGTGGTGCCGCTGCTGGTGCTGATTCCCGCATTGGGCGCGCCGCCCGAGGCGCTGGCCAAGGCCTTGGGCTTCGCGCTGGTGAAGGCCACCTTCCTCATCGGCGTGCTGCTGTACGGCGGGCCGCGCATCATGCGCTGGTGGCTCACGCTGGTCGCGCGGCGGCGCAGCGAGGAGCTGTTCATCCTGAACGTGCTGCTGATCACGCTGGGCCTGGCCTGGCTCACCGAGCTGGCCGGCCTGAGCCTGGCGCTGGGCGCCTTCATCGCCGGCATGCTGGTGTCGGAGACCGAATACAAGCACCAGGTCGAGACCGACATCCGCCCCTTTCACGATGTGCTGCTGGGGCTGTTCTTCATCACCGTCGGCATGTCGCTCGACTGGCACATCGTGGTCGAGCGCTGGCTGCTGGTGGCGGTGCTGCTGCTGGTGCCACTGCTGTTCAAGCTGGGGCTGGTGACGGTGCTGGCGCGGGTGCTGGGCGCGACCTCGGGCGTGTCGCTGCGCACCGGCCTGTACCTGGCGCAGGCCGGCGAGTTCGGCTTCGTGCTGCTGGCGCTCGCGCAGGACCGCAACCTGCTGCCGCCATGGCTGGCCAACCCCGTGCTGGCGTCGATGGTGCTGTCGATGCTGGCCACGCCGTTCATCATCATGTACAGCAACGCCATCGTGCGCAAGCTGGTGGCCAGCGACTGGCTGCAGCAGTCGCTGCAGATGACGACCATCGCGCGCAAGACCATCAACACCGCGCAGCACGTGATCATCTGCGGCTACGGACGCTGCGGCCAGAACCTGGCGCGCATCCTGGAGCGCGAAGGCATCCCCTACATGGCGCTCGACCTGGACCCCGACCGCGTGCGGCAGGCCGCCGCGGCCGGCGATTCGGTGGTGTTCGGCGACGCGGCGCGGCTGCAGGCGCTGATGGCCGCGGGCCTGGCGCGCGCCAGCGCGGTGGTCGTCACCTACCTCGACGTGGGGGGCGCGATGAAGGTGCTGGCCAACACCCGCGCCCACGCGCCGCACGTGCCGGTGATCGTGCGCACCCAGGACGACCACGACCTCGAGAAGCTGCAGGCCGCCGGCGCCACCGAGGTGGTGCCCGAGGCCATCGAGGGGTCCCTGATGCTCGCCAGCCATGCGCTGGCGCTGGTCGGCGTGCCGATGCGACGCGTGATTCGCGTGGTGCAGGACCAGCGCGACGCGCGCTACAACCTGCTGCGCGGCTACTTCCACGGCGCCGACGACGACAACGCCGACGAGATCGATCACGAGCGCCTGAACAGCTTCACGCTCACGCCGGGCGCACGCGCCATCGGCCAGACGCTCGGACGGATTGCGCTGCCGACGCTGGGTGTGCGGGTGGCCAGCCTGCGCCGCCAGGACGGCCAGGCGCGCGTGCCGGCCGACGACACGCTGCTGTCGGACGGCGACACCCTCGTGCTGTCGGGCAAGCCCGCCGCGCTGGCAATTGCCATCGAGCGGCTGCAAAAGGGCTGAGGCCGCCGGCGCGGGCTCAGTTCAAGAGCGACGGGTTGCGCTTTTCTTCTTCGATGCGCTGCTGACGGCGCACCGCTTCGCACTGTGCGTGCGACCTGTACTCGGGCTTCACGCACTGGGCCGCCATGCATTGCGCCTTGGCGATGAAGTTGCGGTCGCCGCATTGGGCCTGCGGGTCGACCGGCGGGGCCGGTGACGCGGGCGCAGGTGCCGGGGCAGCCGCCACGGGCGCCGCGGCTGCTGGAGCCTGGGGCGTCGGCGGAGGAGGCGTCACCGGCTTGCGCGGCTTCGCGACGGGTGTCGGCTTGGGTGCGGCTTCCGCCGGCTCGGTGATCGCTTCCGCGGGCGGCTCAGGCTCGGTCGCGACCGGCGGTGCTTCGACCACCGGTGGCGTCGCGGCGGGAGCCGGCGCGACGACAGGAGTCGGTGCCACGGCCGGCTCGGGCGCCTTGCTGCCGGTCCCATAGCCCAGCCAGCCCGCGACCACCAGCAGCAGCGCGACCGCGAGCAGCCCCAGCCACAGCCCGATGCCGCGCGGGCGCAGCACCGGTTCGGGCGGCTTGATGCGCTTGACCTTGATCCGCGTCTTTGGCCGGTCGGCCCGCGGGGACGGAGGCAAGGACGATGCGGCGCCCCCACGCCCCGATGCCACGATCACGGTTTTTTCATCCGCGGGCGGTGGCGGGGGCGGCGGCTCGGGCCTCCAGCCGTTGGACGCAGGCGACGACGCGCGCTTCGACTCGGAAGGATCGAACAGCGGCGCGGGAATGGTCGGCGCGCGCAACTGGGCCGGTGCGGTGGTGGCCCATTCGCGGTCGGCAGGGCTGGGCGCCGGGGGCGGCACGCGGTCGGCGGCCGACAGCCGGCCACCGCAGT
Organism: Variovorax sp. GW822-FHT04E09; assembly: GCF_058800845.1. Taxonomy (NCBI): domain Bacteria; kingdom Pseudomonadati; phylum Pseudomonadota; class Betaproteobacteria; order Burkholderiales; family Comamonadaceae; genus Variovorax; species Variovorax sp. GW822-FHT04E09. The sequence continues at coordinate 118,924 of NZ_JBXAMR010000006.1, read as the reverse complement.
TCCTGCAGAAATTGGCACCCTCGCGGTTGTCCGCGTCACAGACCGGGCAGATCAAGGCCATGGCTCACCAGCAATTCTCGGGATCGGAAACGAAGACTTGTTCTTGTTGTTGTGCGGCGGCTGGCAGCGCGCGGCGAGCGGGAAGGCTCCGCTCAACTCAGGTGACGGCCACCCGCTTGGAGCGGTGCGCCATGCGCTTGGCAATCACGGCGCCGAGCGCCATCGCGATGTCCAGCGCCATGTTGGGCTGGCGGTTCGACATCTCGGAGAACCGCACGGCCGTGAGGCGCCACACGCGCCCCGCGCCGGTGACCACCACGTTGGCCGCATGCGGCTCGCGCGAGAAGAACGAGCCTTCGCCCACCACCGAGCCCGGCGACAGCACGGCCAAGCGCATCTGCTCCTTGCTGCTGACGCGATGCACGCTGATGGCGCCGCTTTCGACGAAGAACACCGAGCGGTCGTGCGTGCCCTGCGAGATCAGCACGTCGCCGATCGCGGTTTCGATGGGCTGCAGATAACCCGCGAGCGTGTCCCACTGCGCGACGCTCAAGGTCAGCGCGAACGCGTCGGCGCTCAGGTTCTCCGCAATGGAGCGGCTCAGGTTCTGGATGGACATGTTTTTCTCGACCCCCGCAAGTGATCCGAAGTATCCGCGAAGGCCCCGAGGTTCGGCTACAACTGTTTACGCTTTCACCAGCGAAGCGCACGCATGTGTCGCTATTTCCCGATACAGAAGCGCGAAAAGATGACCCCCAGCAGGTCGTCCGCGCCGAACTCACCGGTGATCTCGTTGAGCGCGTTCTGCGCCAGCCGCAGCTCCTCGGCCAGCAGGTCGAGCAGCTGCGCCTGCGCCGCCAGGTGGGCCGCCGCCAGCGCGAGGTGCGTCTCGACGCGGGCCAGCGCCTGCACGTGGCGTGCGCGCGCCAGGTAGACGCCCTCGGGCACGGCCTGCCAGCCGGCCATCGCCAGCAACTGATCGCGCAGCGCCTCGATGCCCGCGCCGGTCTTGGCCGACAGCGCAATGCCTTCGGACGGCGGCGCGGCCGACGCCGCCGCGTCCTGCTTGTTCCACACATCGAGCACCGGCACGCTCGCCGGCAGCTTGCGCCGCAGGCCGGCCAGGATCTCGGCGTCGGCAGCGGCGTAGTCGGGCTGGCCGGCGCGCGTCAGGTCGTGCAGGAACAGCACGGCGTCGGCGCTTTCGATCTGCCCCCAGGCGCGCGCCACGCCGATCTGCTCGACCTCGTCGGTGCTGTCGCGCAGGCCGGCGGTGTCGGCCACGTGCAGCGGCACGCCGTGGATCTGGATGGTCTGCGAGACCACGTCGCGCGTGGTGCCCGCGATGGCGCTCACGATGGCCAGCTCGGCGCCGGCCAGCGCATTGAGCAGCGAGCTCTTGCCGGCGTTGGGCTGGCCCGCGATCACCACCTTGATGCCTTCGCGCAGCAACGCGCCTTGCTTGGCGCGCTGTTGCACGGCGGCCAGTTGCGCCTGCAGCCGCTGCAGCTGGCCGGTCGCGTCGGCTTTCTGGAGGAAGTCGATCTCTTCCTCGGGGAAATCGAGCGTGGCCTCGACCAGCATGCGCAGGTGGATCAGCGCGTCGCGCAGCGTGTGGATCTCGCGCGAGAAAGCGCCCGACAGCGAGCGCCCGGCGCTGCGCGCGGCGGCTTCGGTGCTCGCGTCGATCAGGTCGGCGATGGCCTCGGCCTGGGCCAGGTCGATCTTGCCGTTGAGAAAGGCGCGCTGACTGAACTCGCCCGGCTCGGCCACGCGCAGGCCGGGCAGGCGCGGGCGGCCGGTGGCCAGATCGATTTCGGCCGCGGCCTCGAGGCAGCGCGACAGCAACAGCTGCAGCACGACCGGGCCGCCGTGCGCCTGCAGTTCGAGCACGTCTTCGCCGGTGTAGGAATGCGGCGTCGGGAAATGGATCGCCAGGCCGTGGTCGACCGGCTCGCCCTGCGCATCGCGAAAGGGCAGGTAGGTGGCTTCGCGCGGCTTGAGGGCGCGGGCGCACAGCGCTTGGACCAGCGGCGCCAACCGGGCGCCCGACACGCGAACGATGCCGACCGCTCCGCGCCCCGGGGCGGTGGCGATGGCGACGATGGGATCGGTGGTGCGGGCGAGGGTCATGACAGCGCGATTCTTTCAGCAAAAAGCAAAGGGCCGCGGATGCGGCCCTTTGCGGGTGGCGGAGGCCGTGTGGCTTACTTATTTGCCCAGCACGCCCAGTCGCTTGTTGATGAACCACTGCTGCGCGATCGACAGCACGTTGTTCGTGATCCAGTACAGCACCAGGCCGGCCGGGAAGAAGATGAACATCACGCTGAACGCGAGCGGCATGATCCACATCAGCTTGGCCTGCATCGGATCGGGCGGCGTCGGGTTGAGCCAGGTCTGGAACAGCGAGGTGGCCGTCATGACGATCGGCAGGATGTACCAGGGATCGGGTGCCGACAGGTCGGTGATCCAGCCGATCCACGGGGCGTGGCGCATTTCAACCGACGACAGCAGCACCCAGTACAGCGCGATGAACACCGGGATCTGGATCACGATGGGGAAGCAGCCGCCCATCGGATTGACCTTCTCGGTCTTGTAGATCCGCATCATTTCCTGCTGCATCTCTTGCGGCTTGTCCTTCAGCCGCTCGCGCATTTCCATGATCTTGGGGTTGATGGCCTTCATCTTGGCCATGCTGGCGTAGGCCTTGGCGTTGAGCCAGTAGAAGGCCGCCTTCAGCAGCACCACCAGCGCCACGATCGCCCAGCCCCAGTTGCCCAGGATGCCGTGCAGTTGCGTGAGCAGCCAGTACAGCGGCTTGGAGATGATCGCGAAGATGCCGTAGTCCTTCACTAGGTCCAGGCCGGGGGCGATGGCTTCGAGCTTCTTTTCTTCTTCGGGGCCGGCGAACAGCGCGCTGTTCACGACCTGCGTGGCGCCCGGGGCGATCTTCGGCAGCGTGGCGACCATGGCCACGGTGAAGAGGTTGTCGCCCAGGTCCTTCACGCGGAATTCGCGGCGCAGCTGTTCGCTGGCCGGGTCGCCCTTGAGCAGCCAGGCCGACGCGAAGTAGTGCTGCACCATCGCGATCCAGCCGTCATTGGCCGGCGGCGGCGGCTCGACCTTGCCCTTGGCGATGTCCTTGAAGTCGAGCTTGTGGAACTTCTTTTCGTTGGTGTACGCGGCCGGGCCGGTGAAGGTGTTGGTGCCGAACATGGTGCCGGCGGCCACGGTGCCGTGGCGCAGCAGCTGCATGTACAGCTGCGCGTCGCGCGGCTGGTCGCTCATGTTGACCACTTCGTGGCGCACGCCGATGACGTAGTCGTCACGCTTGAACACGTAGGTCTTGATGTACTTCAGGCCGCCGACCGGGGCGCTTTCGAAGCTCACCTCGAGCGTGTTCTGGCCGTCGGCCATCGTGCGCGGACCGGCCTTGGGCGTCATGGCCGTCAGGTGGTTGGGGAAAGCGTCGCCGGCCACGGGGTTCAGCAGGCCGGTCTGCGCCACGTAGCGCGTGGCGGGCGAGCCGTTCTCGAACAGCACGACGCGCTTGGTGCGGTCGGCTTCGTCGTACTTGAGCAGTTCGAGGTGGTTGACCGTGGCGCCTTCGCTGTCGATCGTCGCCTTGAACAGGTCGGAGGTCACCACGACCTGCTCGCGCGGTGCGGCCGGGGCCGCCTGCGTGGGCACGGCGCCCGCGGTGCCGCCGGCTGCGGCAGCCGCGGTCGGCACGCCGTTGTTGGCAGCGCTGCCCGTGGCCGGCGCCGTGGCGGCGGGCTTGGTCGACGGCAGGAAGGTCGGCTTGTTGCCGTTGAAGACCTGCCATTGGTCCCACAGCAGCACGAGCGAGAAACCAAAAATCACCCACAGGATCGTGCGGCGGATATCGTTCATGACGAAGACTTCTTGTCGGAGGAGAGAAGAGACGAAAACAGCGATCCTGACTTGTCAGTGCGACGCTGTGATTTCGGTGGAACCGGATCGTGGCCGCCCTGGCACCAAGGCTGGCAGCGCGCGATGCGGTGCAGAGTCAGGTAGCTGCCCTTGAGCGCGCCGTGCACTTCCAGCGCCTCGATCGAATACACGGAGCAGGTCGGCGTGAAGCGGCACGACTGCCCGAGCCAGGGGCTCAGCAGCAGGCGGTAGCCCTTCACGAGGCCAATCAGCAGGCGTTTCATGCGGAGGCAGGTGCGGGGGAGGCGGCAGCCGGTGCCGGCGGACGCCCGGCGCGCGCCAGCAGCTGCTGGAGCTCGGCGCGCACGGCGGCCTTGAGCTTGTCCGAGGAGGCGCTCACGAACGCCTTGCGATCGAAACCGGCGCGCAAACGCACCACGTGCGCGGCACGCGGCAACACGACGCCGGGCCCGGCGCTCACGGCGTAGATCTGGCGCTTGATGGCGTTGCGCGTCACCGCGCGGCGTGCCCAGCGCTTGGGCACCATGGCGCCCAGCCAGACCTCATCGGACGGAAACAGCGAAGCGGCGCCCGATGGAGAAACATCGAGCGCACAGCGGTGCAATGCGAAATGGGCAGTGCGCGCCACGGTGGCACCTGCGAGGACGGCCTGGAATTGCGCGCGGGTCTTGAGCCGCTGCAAGGAAGCCGGGCCGCGGACGTCGCTGCTGGCGGGGCCAGGCGCAGAGGCTGCAGGAGCCTGCGCGGACGTGTCGGCGGCTGACAACGGCAGGTGGGGTGCCGTCAGACGGCCAGGCGCTTGCGGCCCTTGGCGCGGCGTGCGTTGATCACGGCGCGGCCGCCACGGGTCTTCATGCGGACCAGAAAGCCGTGGGTACGGGCGCGGCGGACTTTGGATGCTTGGTAAGTGCGTTTCATGATGGTTTCCTGATTCCCTGTTTGCGCCGGTTTCCGCATGAAGGCATGCAAAAACCCGGCGAGCGCTGGGGGAGCGAGTTTCGGATGGCCCCCGAAAGACGCTGTGAAGGCTTTTCAGGGAAACCCGCAATTATCGCAAACATTGGCCGCCGGAACAATCTTCGACTGGATTTGCGGGCCTTTCCATGTGCAGCGCAGCATGTGGATAAGGTTTTGACAAGTTAGAATGCCCAGCGCCTTCCAGCAGAGAATATCCACAATACCTATACAAGAAATGCCCGAGGGTTCCATCACTTTTTCAAGCGCCCATGTCGACTGACGGCATCGGCGAAAGCCTGTGGCAGGCCTGCGTCGACCAGCTCGCGCAGGAGCTGTCCGAGCAGCAGTTCAACACCTGGATCAAGCCCCTCACCGCGCAGGTCGCCGACGACCTTTCGCGCATGACGGTGTTCGTCGCCAACCGCTTCAAGCTCGACTGGATCCGTGCCCAGTACGCGGGCAAGATCGCGGCCATGGCCGAGAAGATGTACGGCCAGCCGGTCACCATCGAGTTAGCGCTCGCTCCGCGAGAAACCCCCGTCCGTGTTGCACCCATGGCCATCATGGCCGAAACGGATGTGCCGCGCGACGTGGCCGGCCCGGGCGAGGAACCGGCGGCCGCCGGCTTCAAGAACCGGCTCAATTCGGGGCTCACTTTCGACACCCTGGTCGAGGGCACGGCCAACCGCATGGCGCGCGCCGCGGCCATGCACGTGGCCGGCATGCCGGGTCACCTGTACAACCCGCTTTTCATCTACGGCGGCGTCGGCCTGGGCAAGACCCACCTGATGCACGCTGTGGGTAACCGGCTGCTGGCCGACCGGCCCGATTCCAAAGTTCTCTACATCCACGCCGAGCAGTTCGTGTCGGATGTGGTCAAGGCCTATCAGCGCAAGACTTTCGATGAGTTCAAGGAACGCTACCACTCGCTCGATCTGCTGCTGATCGACGACGTGCAGTTCTTCGCCAACAAGGACCGCACGCAGGAAGAGTTCTTCAACGCCTTCGAGGCCCTGCTGGCCAAGAAGTCGCACATCGTGATGACCAGCGACACCTACCCCAAGGGGCTGGCCGACATCCACGAGCGGCTGGTGTCGCGCTTCGATTCGGGCCTCACGGTGGCGATCGAGCCGCCCGAGCTCGAGATGCGCGTGGCGATTCTGATCAACAAGGCCCGCGTCGAAGGCACCGAAATGCCCGAGGAAGTCGCCTTCTTCGTGGCCAAGAACGTGCGCTCCAACGTGCGCGAGCTCGAAGGCGCCCTGCGCAAGATCCTGGCGTACTCGCGCTTCAACCAGAAGGAGATCTCGATCGCCCTGGCGCGCGAGGCGCTGCGCGACCTGCTGTCGATCCAGAATCGGCAGATCTCGGTCGAAAATATCCAGAAGACGGTGGCCGACTACTACAAGATCAAGGTCGCCGACATGTACAGCAAGAAACGCCCGGCCAGCATTGCGCGGCCGCGGCAGATCGCGATGTACCTGGCCAAGGAGCTCACGCAGAAGAGCCTGCCGGAAATCGGCGAGCTGTTCGGCGGTCGCGACCACACGACGGTGCTCCACGCAGTGCGCAAGATTTCGGGCGAGCGCCAGCAGCTCACCGAACTCAACCAGCAGCTGCACGTCCTCGAACAGACCCTCAAAGGCTGAAGCCGAATGTCATCAAGAACGCCCCTCGCGACAGCGGAGAATGGCGTCCTGAAAGCTGATTCAAAGAGATAAGAGAAGAGGAAGAAGACATGATCGTTTTGAAGGCAACCCAAGACAAAGTTCTTGCCGCGCTGCAATCGGTGGCCGGCATCGTGGAGCGGCGTCACACCCTGCCGATCCTGGCCAATGTGCTGATCCGCAAGACCGGCGGCCAGCTGCAGCTGACCACCAGCGACCTCGAGATCCAGATCCGCACCACCGCCGAGCTCGGCGGCGACGAAGGCAACTTCACGACCACCATCGGCGCGCGCAAGCTGATCGACATCCTGCGCACCATGCCGGCCGACCAGACCGTGAGCCTCGAGTCGAGCGCCAGCAAGCTCGTGCTCAAGGGCGGCAAGAGCCGCTTCACGCTGCAGTCGCTGCCCGCCGAAGACTTCCCGCTGGTGCAGGAAGCCGCCAATTTCGGCCCCGTGTTCAGCGTGCCGCAAAAGACGCTGAAAGACCTGCTCTCGCAGGTCTCGTTCGCGATGGCCGTGCACGACATCCGCTACTACCTGAACGGCATCCTGTTCGTGGCCGAAGGCAAGCAGCTGAGCCTGGTGGCCACCGACGGCCACCGCCTGGCGTTCTCGTCGGCCATGCTCGACGTCGAAGTGCCGCGGCAAGAAGTGATCCTGCCGCGCAAGACCGTGCTCGAAATGCAGCGCCTCCTGTCCGACGCCGAAGGCGCCATCGAGATGCAGTTCGCGAACAACCAGGCCAAGTTCAGCTTCGGCGGCATGGAGTTCGTCACTAAGCTGGTCGAGGGCAAGTTCCCCGACTACAACCGAGTGATTCCCAAGAACCACAAGAACACCGTCACGCTCGGCCGCGCGCCGCTCCTGGCCAGCCTGCAGCGCACCGCCATCCTGACCAGCGAGAAGTTCAAGGGCGTGCGCCTGAACATCGAGCCGGGCACGCTGCGCATCGCGTCGAACAACGCCGAGCAGGAAGAAGCCCAGGACGAGCTCGACATCGACTACGGCGGCGACAGCATCGAGATCGGCTTCAACGTCACCTACCTGATCGACGCGCTGTCGAACATGGACCAGGACATGGTCAAGCTGGACCTGGCCGACTCCAACAGCTCGGCCTTGTTAACCATCCCCGAGAACGCATCTTTCAAGTACGTCGTGATGCCGATGCGCATCTAGACCCTGGAAAACACAGCGCCTTGCGCACACGACCCGCGGCCCCCCGCGGGTTTGCGCTTTCAAGAGGCGGCGAATTGAGCTTTTGAGAGCCCGAAAAATCACGGGAAACCCGTGAGAGACAGAGGAATATCCGAATGAGTGCAGAAGAGAACAAGCCCGACGTGCCGCACACCGAGCCGGTCTATACCCCCGAAATCCAGATCGTGGCGCCCGAAGGCGTCCCCGCCGACTCCAGCTACGGCGAAGGTGCGATCACGATCCTCGAAGGTCTGGAAGCCGTGCGCAAGCGCCCGGGCATGTACATCGGCGACACCTCCGACGGCACGGGCCTGCACCACCTCGTGTTCGAAGTGGTGGACAACTCCATCGACGAAGCGCTCGCGGGCCATTGCGACGACATCGTCGTGACGATCCACTCCGACAATTCGATCTCCGTCACCGACAACGGCCGCGGCATTCCCACCGGCGTGAAGATGGACGACAAGCACGAGCCCAAGCGCTCGGCCGCTGAAATCGCGCTCACCGAACTGCACGCCGGCGGCAAGTTCAACCAGAACAGCTACAAGGTCTCGGGCGGCCTGCACGGCGTGGGCGTCTCGTGCGTGAACGCGCTGAGCGTGAAGCTGCGCCTGATCGTGCGCCGCGAAGGCAAGATCCACGAGCTCGAATTCAGCCGCGGCTTCGTGCAGAACCGCCTGCTCGAAACCGTGAACGGCTTCGAGGTCTCGCCCATGAAGGTCATCGGCGACACAGACAAGCGCGGCACCGAGGTGCACTTCCTGCCCGACACGGAAATCTTCAAGGAAAACAACGATTTCCACTACGAGATCCTCTCCAAGCGCCTGCGCGAGCTGAGCTTCCTGAACAACGGCGTGCGCATCCGCCTGCTCGACGAACGCACCGGCAAGGAAGACGATTTCTCCGGCGCCGGCGGCGTGCGCGGCTTCGTGGAGTTCATCAACAAGGGCAAGACCGTCCTGCACCCGAACTCGTTCTACGCCGCGGGCGAGAAGCCGGCCGACACCTACGGCGGCATCCCCGGCACGCACATCGGCGTCGAAGTGGCGATGCAGTGGAACAGCGGCTACAACGAGCAGGTCCTCTGTTTCACCAACAACATCCCGCAGCGTGACGGCGGCACCCACCTCACGGGCCTGCGCGCCGCGATGACCCGCGTCATCAACAAGTACATCGAAGAAAACGAGTTCGCGAAAAAGGCGAAGGTCGAGGTCACCGGCGACGACATGCGCGAAGGCCTGTGCTGCGTGCTGAGCGTGAAGGTGCCCGAGCCCAAGTTCTCCAGCCAGACCAAGGACAAGCTGGTGTCCAGCGAAGTGCGCGCGCCGGTGGAAGACATCGTCGGTCGCCTGCTGACCGACTACCTGCAGGAGCGTCCGAACGACGCCAAGATCATCTGCGGCAAGATCGTCGAGGCCGCCCGCGCCCGCGAAGCCGCCCGCAAGGCCCGCGAAATGACGCGCCGCAAGGGCGTGCTGGACGGCATGGGCCTGCCCGGCAAGCTGGCCGACTGCCAGGAAAAGGACCCCGCCCTGTGCGAGGTCTACCTGGTGGAGGGTGACTCCGCCGGCGGCTCCGCCAAGCAGGGCCGCGACCGGAAGTTCCAGGCCATCCTGCCGCTGCGCGGCAAGATCCTGAACGTCGAGAAGGCCCGCTACGAGAAGCTGCTCACCAGCAACGAAATCCTGACGATGATCACCGCGCTGGGCACCGGCATCGGCCGCGCCGGTGCGACCACCGCAGGCGGCGGCGCGGACGACTTCAACGTCGCCAAGCTGCGCTACCACCGCATCATCATCATGACCGACGCCGACGTGGACGGCGCGCACATCCGCACGCTGCTGCTCACCTTCTTCTACCGGCAGATGCCCGAGCTGGTCGAGCGCGGCCACATCTACATCGCGCAGCCGCCGCTGTACAAGGTGAAGGTCGGCAAGGAAGAGCAGTACCTCAAGGACGGCCCCGCGCTGGACGCCTTCCTGCTCAAGGTCGCACTGAAGGACGCGAGCATCGAGACCGGCGGTGCCGCCTCGACCACGCTGTCGGGCGACACCCTGGCCGAGCTGGCGCGCAAGCACCAGGTGGCCGAGGCCGTGATTGCGCGCCTGCGCAACTTCATGGACGCCGAAGCCCTGCGCGCCATCGCCGACGGCGTGGCGCTCGACCTCGACACGCCGGCCGCCGCCGAGGCCTCGGCCGTGGCGCTGCAGGCCAAGCTGCGCGAGCTCAACACGACCGGCGTGCCGGCCGAGGTGAGCAGCGAGTTCGACGCCCGCACCGACAAGCCGCTGCTGCGCATCAGCCGCCGCCACCACGGCAACATCAAGTCCAGCGTGATCTCGCAGGACTTCGTGCACGGCGCCGACTACGACGCGCTGGCGCAGGCCGCCAACACCTTCCGCGGCCTGCTGAGCGCCGAAGGCGCGCTGGTCAAGCGCGGCGAGGGCGAACGCGGCAAGGAAGAGAAGGTCGACGACTTCCGCCAGGCTATGAAGTGGCTGATCGGTGAAGCCGAACGCGCCACCTCGCGCCAGCGCTACAAGGGCCTGGGCGAGATGAACCCCGAGCAGCTGTGGGAAACCACCATGGACCCGACCGTGCGCCGCCTGCTGCGCGTGCAGATCGACGACGCGATCGAGGCCGACCGCGTGTTCACGATGCTGATGGGCGACGAGGTGGAACCACGCCGCGAGTTCATCGAGCAGAACGCGCTGCGCGCGGCGAACATCGACGTCTGATCGATCGATGGCGCGGCACCGGCGGTGTCGCGCTGTTCACCAAAGGGCGCCTGCAAGCGCCCTTTTTTTTGACTCCTCCTACTGCTTGCGCTGCACGAACAGGTTGCGCTTGGCGTCCTCCGGGTACGCGAAGCTGATCTGCCCGTTGCGCACCACGCCCATCACCAGCATGTTGGGCGACAGCGCGTCCTTGTCATTTTCCGAGAACGACTTGTCGTAGGTCGTGACCACGCCGTAGTAGGGCCGCTTGGGCTGCTCGAGCGCGGCCTTGATGAACGGGCCTTCGAGCTTGCCGCTGGGCACGTTGAACATCGCGTGGGCCAGCAGGTAGGTGGCGTCGTAGGCCTGCGCGGCGGCCATCGGCACCGGGATGCGCCTGGTGTTGAATTTGCGCGCGTAGTTGGAAAGAAACGACGAGCGGCGCTCGTTGCTCGGCTCGGCGATGAAGCTCTGCGCCATCAGCGCGCCTTCGGAAGCCTCCCGCGCGCCCTCGATGAAAGAAGGGAAGGACAGCGTCCAGGCCCCGACCTGCGGCACCTTCCAGCCGATGGCCTGCCGGCTGCGTGCGATCACGGCGTTCTCGGGGCCTACGGTGTAGCTGAAGATGACGTCCGCGCCGGCCGCCTTGGCCTCCGACAGCTCCTTCGTCAGGTCTTTCACGCCGAGCGGAAATTTCCCCACGTAGACGGGCTTGAGGTGCTTGGCCGCCAGCGCCTTCTCGACATCCTTGGCGCCCGCCTCGCCGTAGCCGGTGCTGTCGTGCAGCACGGCAACCCGTTTCCAGCCGCGCGCCAGCAGGTCGTCGACCACGAAAGGGGCCTGGATGCTGTCCTTGGGCGAGGTGCGAAACACATAGCTCGTGGCCGGCGGGTAGGTCGACGTCAATGGCGAGCCGGTGGCGCAAGGCACGATCAGCGGCAATTTCGCGTCATTGAAAACGGCCAATGAATTCATCGCCACGCCGGTGTTGCAGAAGCCGATGGTGGCGACCACTTTTTCATTGACGAGGGCCTGGGATTGCGAGCGGCCAGTGTCCGGATTGGCCTGGTCGTCCTTGATCACCAGTTCGAGCGAGCGGCCCAGATACCCGCCCACGGCATTGATTTCGTCGACGGCCATCTTCACGCCGTTGAGCATGGGCAGGCCGAAATCGGCCGACGGCCCGGTGAAAGGGCCGATGACGCCGATGCGGATCGGCACCGGCTGCTCTGCGCTTGCCTGGGCGGCCAGTCCCAAAGCCATCAGCAAAAAAACGAATCGGCGATTTGGATGAAGCATTTGGTTTGCACGCTTTGAAAGGAAGCGCCGAGCCTAATTTCTTTGTGCGCCCTCCAATAGCTAGGGAATGCCCAGTCAATTGCGCACCAATTCCGTCTTTTGTTGCCAATTCAGCACAGGCCGCGGGGCCGGCGACGGACCAGAAAGCGCTCGTTCGCGGCGCGCCCGCGAGCCCCGTCTCAGGGTTTCCGATGAAAGACACCCGAAAAGTGGAACTGACGCCCGTCACACGGGCGTCACCAGCTATGAAAACAATAGCATTCACCTGCGCAACGCAGAAGCTTCCTCGTAAACGCTATATCTAGCCCGACTCTTGCTAAGCAAAATTCCTGACGGATTTCCTGTCACGCAAGATCGAGGACACACAGAGCAATGAACCCCAAGCGTTTCCAACAGCCCGTGGCTGCACTGGTTCTGGGCGCCGCATCGGTCGCCGCGGCCTTCCTCGTGGCCGTGTCGCCGGCCCATGCGTTCTCGAACCCGCCGATCCAGGTCGCGCAGGGCATCGAATACATGTGCGGCGGCGCCGCCAAGGGCGAAGCCGCCTTCCTGGAAATGGTCGCGCCCCGTTGGGCCGCGACCATCGACTTGCGCGTGAACGACGGCAAGGGCGCGCAGCAGGCGGGTTTCCCGGCCAAGGCGTCGATCCAGGTGCGCCAGAAGTACACGGGCCAGACGGTGATGGAAGTGCAGACGCAGGCGCCCTACATGCTCGCGCGGCTCGAACCGGGCGCCTACGACGTCGACGTGACGCTGGGCGGGCTCACGCTCACGCAGCAGCTGGTCGTGATTGCCGGCATTCCGGCGCGGGCCTCGTTCGTCTGGCCGTCGAACTTCGACATGGCCTCGGTCGCGCCACCGCTGCCCCAGGCGCTGGCACAAACCGCCGCGCGCTGACCCGACGCGGGCCGCGACGGCCCGCGCGCAGTTAAGTCTTCCTTAAGTCGTGCCCGGCACAGTGCCTTCCTGCGTGGCGTGTCGCCACCACCGCCCGGAAAGGAAGGCTCCGATGTCTCTCACCACCAACCCCCTGTTTCTGTTCTCGCACGCCCGGCCCGTGGCCGCGGCGGCCGGCGCCGCCTTGCTGGTGCTGCTCGGCGGCGCGCTCTCGGCGCAGCCGGCCCAGGCCGCGATGAACCCGCCCATCCACATGGCGCACGGCGTCGAGTACATGAGCGGCGGCATCGGCCAGGACGAGGCGCAGCTGATGGAAACCGTGTCGCCGCGCTGGCCCGCGAGCTTCGAATTCGCGATCAAGGACGGCCGCCGCGCCGACTTCGCGGCCGGCGTGCACGTCACCGTGCGCGACAGCCACGGCACCGCGCTGCTCGACAACGTGGTCTCGGGCGGCCCGTTCATGGTGGCGCGGCTCGAGCCCGGTCGCTATGAAGTGGAGGCTCGCATCGGCGGCCAGACGCTGAAGCAGACGCTGCTGGTGTCACTGGGCGCGCCGGCCAAGGCGGTTTTCGAATGGCCGGCGGGCACCGACATGGCGTCGGCCGGCACGCGCACGGTGCGGTAAGCGAGGCGGCATCGCGCCGCGGGCGGTGCCGAACGGGCGCGCCCGCGGCGCCCCAACGCCCGCTATCCGGTTGCCCTGCGCTATAGAAAAAATAGCGACCCAGGCAGCTTTCGACGCCTTGAATGCGCGGCATGCGCCTTGCAGATGACATGTCCCGGGCGATGCCCGCGTCCCCCCAGTCCTCATGCCGATCCGTCCCCTGAGCGTCCTGACCGCGCTGCTGCACGTCTACATCGCGCTGCGCCTGCTGCCTGCGCTGGCGTCGCTCACGCCTGCGTGGCCGCTGGCGCTCGTGCTGCTGGCGGTGTCGGCGGTCACGATGCCGCTGCCGTTCGTGTCGCGCAGCCACCGCGCCGACCGCAAGGCGAAGCCAGCGGGCGAGACGCTGCACTGGATCGGCCTGATCAGCATGGGCTGGTTCTCCTCGCTGTTCGTGCTGACGCTGGTGCGCGACCTCGGCCTGCTGCTGGCCTGGCTGGCGAACGCGCTCGGCGGCCTGCAAGTACCCTGGGACAAGGTCGGGCCCTGGAGCGCGCTGGCGGTGCTGGCGCTGGCCACGGGCGTGTCGCTGGTCGGCTTCGTCAACGCGCGCCGCACGGCCGGCGTGAAGCAGGTCGACGTGCCCATTCGCGGCCTGCCGGCAGCGCTGGCCGGCTTCACGATCGCCCAGCTCAGCGACATCCACGTGGGCCCGACGATCCGCAACGGCTACATCCAGCGCATCGTCGACGCGGTGAACCGGCTCGGCGCCGACGCCATCGCGATCACCGGCGACCTGGTCGACGGCAGCGTGCCCGAGCTGCGCGATCACATCGCGCCGCTGGCGGGGCTGCGCGCACGCCACGGCACCTTCGTGGTCACGGGCAACCACGAGTACTACGCGGGCGCGCACGCCTGGATCGACGAGCTGCGCCGCCTCGGCCTGAAGGTGCTGCTGAACGAGCACGTGGTGCTGCAGACGCGCAACGTGCGCGGCGCGCAGACCGACGAAGAGCTGTTCGAGAGCGCGCTGGTGCTGGCCGGCGTGACCGATTTCACCGCCGGCCATTTCGACGCCGCGCACGCGAGCGACCCGCACCTGGCGCTGTACGACGCGCCGCCGCTGGTGCACACGCGCGTGCTGCTGGCGCACCAGCCGCGCAGCGCGCCGGTGGCGGCCGCGGCCGGCTACCAGCTGCAGCTGTCGGGCCACACGCACGGCGGCCAGTTCTTTCCGTGGAACCTGTTCGTGCCGATGCAGCAGCCGTTCACGGCCGGCCTGCACAAGCTGCACGACATGTGGATCTACGTGAGCCGGGGCACCGGCTACTGGGGGCCGCCGAAGCGTTTCGGCGCGCCGTCGGAAATCACGCTGGTGACGCTGGTCCCGGCGCAATCCTGAAGAGACAGAAGAAGCGGGCCGTCAGGCCTGCAGTTCGGCCAGCAACCGCCGTGCGTTCGACGTGGCGGCGGTGTGGATCGGCTTGAGGCCTTCGCGCGCAATGCGCGCCGCCACGCCCGTGAACTGGCCCATCGTGCTGGCGCCGCGCGCCGTGGCCTGCACGAGCGCATCGCCGTGCGTGGCCGCCTGCGCCGGCGTGAAGCTGCCGGCCAGCGAGAAGAGCGCCGTGGCGCCCTGCAGCCACTGTTGCCATGCGCGCTGGGCCAGCGAGGCCTGGCTGCTGTGCCACTGCCGGGCCATCGCCAGCCCCGATTCGCTGGCTGCCGCGAGCTTTTCGTGGCCCATCAACTGGAATTCCGCAAGGTCGGCGGCGCTGGGCGTGAGCCCGGCCTTGGCGATGCGCTCGGTGCGCATGCGGATCACCGTGCCGGACGACAGCAGGGTCTCGTGGGTCTTGAGGGCCAGGTCGACCCATTGCATCAGCGGGCTGGCCACGCGGGCGGTGGTACTGAAGGACGACATGGGAAGAGGGCACGTAAGGGAACAGAGGGCCACTATAGGCCTGCAAAGTGAAAATTGTTGCAGTGCAACAATTCCTGACCGTCATTTCACCGATCGATTGCTTTCTGCGGGCAATATTTAACGTTTGTTGTGGTTGTTGCCGGCATCCGCGCGCAAGCGCCGTGCACGCGCCTCGGTGACGAGGTAAGCGACGAGCGCCCCGGCCAGCGGCAGCAGGTAATACAGCGCGCGGTAGGCCAGCAGCGCTCCCAGCAGCCGGGTGCTGGGCACCTCGTGCGCCAGCAGCGCGACGAACACGGCCTCCAGCACGCCGAGCCCCGCCGGCACGTGCGTGACCACGCCCGCCACCGCCGCGACCAGCAGCACCGCGAGCACCTGCGGATACCCGACCTCGCCCTGCAGCAGCACCCAGATCACGCCGCCGATGAGCGACCAGTTGACGCACGACATCGCCAGCTGCAGCAAGGCCATCGGCAAGCTCGGCGTGCGCAGCGCATGGCCGCGCACGCGCCAGACGTGGCCATCGGAGAACGCGCACAGCGCCAGGTAGGCCAGCGACACCATGAGCAGCACCGCGCCGAGCATGCGCAGGCCGCCGCCGTCGATCTTCCAGTCGGGCGGCAGCGCCATCGGCCAGAAGCAGAAGGCGGCGCCGGCCACCACGAGGTAGCCGAGCCAGTTGGTCAGCATGCTGAAGCCCAGCACGCGCGTGATGGTCTCGTTGCCCAGCCCCAGGCGCGAGTACAGCCGGTAGCGAAACGCCACGCCGCCCACCAGCGAGCCGAAGTTGAGGTTGAAGGCGTAGCTGATGAAGGTCACGCCGATGACGGTGCCCGCGCCGAGCCGGTGCTTCGTGAGGTGGCGCCCCAGCAGGTCGTAGGTGCTGTAGAGCCCGAAGCTGGCGGCGGCCAGCGCGCCGGCCGCGAGCAGCGTGGTGCCCGGCAATGCGCGCAGTGCGGCGAACACCTCGGCCCAGTCGATGGTGCGCGCCTGCTTCAGCAGCAGCCAGGCGATGGCGCCGAAGAAGGCCCAGATCGCCACGCGCCGCACCCACGACCACCAGGGCCGGTGCGTGAGGGCGAGGGATGCGCTCATGCCGTCTCCGTGCGCGCCGTGCCCTCGTCGCCGCGCTTCTTCTGCTGCGCCATGAGATCGGTCGCCTCGGCCGGCGTCAGGCGCGGCGCGTGGCGCGGCAGGCGGTTGAGCCACGACGGGTACCAGCGCAAGAAGTGGAAGACGAAGAAGCTGCGCACCAGCCGCCAGCCGCTCCATTCGCTGGCCAGGTCGTGCGTGCCGATCTGCTTGCAGCTGTGCTGCATGAGATGGTCCATGCGCTCCCACAGCACCTTGTTGAACGCGGTGTCGCGCACGACCACGTTGGCCTCCAGGTTCAGCGACAGGCTCAGCGGGTCGAGGTTGCTCGAGCCCACGGTGCTCCAGCGGTCGTCCATGAGCGCGACCTTGCCGTGCAGCGGCCGGTCGCAGTACTCGTAGATGCGCACGCCGGCGTGCAGCAGGTGGTGGTACAGCATGCCGGCCGCCGTCTTCACGATCGGCATGTCGGGCTCGCCCTGCAGGATGAGGCGCACATCGACGCCCCGGCGCGCCGCGCGCCGCAGCTCCTTGATGAGCCGGTAGCCCGGAAAGAAGTACGCGTTGGCGATCACGATGCGCTCGCGCGCGGCGCGGATCGCGGCGCGGTAGTGGCGCTCGATGTCGTTGGTGTGGCGGCGGTTGTCGCGCGTGACGAAGATCGCGTCGGCCTCGCCCGCCGCGGCCTGCAGCTGCGACACCGGCGGCGCCTGCTTCAGCCTTCGCCGGAACCAGCCCACGCCCTTGCCGCCGACCGCGATGGCGCGCAGCACGAACTGGTGGATCTCGGCCACGATCGGCCCCGCCAGCTCGACCGCGTAGTCCTGCTTGGCCTTGGGACCGAAGTCGAGCAGGTGGTCGGCCGAGTAGTTGATGCCGCCCACGAAGGCGCGCTCGCCGTCGACCACCACGATCTTGCGGTGCATGCGGCGGAACACGTTGAGCCGCTGGCCCAGGAAGCGCTGGCCGGGGTCGAACACGCGCACCTTGACGCCGGCCGTGGCCAGGCTTTCGAGGTACGCGTGAGATAGGTCGGGCGAGCCGAAGCCGTCGATCATCAGGTCGACCTTCACGCCGCGCTGCGCCGCCGCGCGCATGGCCGCGTGCAGCGCCAGGCCCACCTTGTCCTCGAACAGGATGAAGGTCTCGATGATCACTTCGCGCCGCGCCGCGCCGATGGCCTCGAACACGCGCGGAAAGAATTCCTCGCCGTTCTCCAGCAGGTCGATGCGGTTGCCGCCGGTCCAGTGGCCGGCGCGCTCGGGGGTGTCGCGCATGGGGGCCTCGGTGCTCACAGGTCGATGTCCGCCACCAGCGGGGCATGGTCCGACAGGTGCGACCAGGGCCGGCGCGGCAGCACCACGGGCGCGTGCGCGCCCGCATTGCGCACGTAGATGCGGTCCAGCGGCAGCAGCGGCAGGCGCGCCGGAAAGGTGCGCGCGGCGCGGCCGTGGGCATGCACGAACACCTCGCGCAGCGACGCGCCTTCGGCCAGCACGTCGTGCGCGCGGGCGCGCCAGTCGTTGAAGTCACCCGCCACGATCAGCGGCGCATCGGCCGGCACTTCGTCGCGCACGATGTGGCACAGCAGCTCCAGCTGCTGCTGGCGGTGCGCCTCGGCCAGCCCGAGGTGCGCGCAGATCGCATGCACGTCGACCGTGCGCCCGGGCAGGCGCAGCACGCAGTGCAGCAGGCCGCGTTTCTCGGGACCGCTCACCGACACGTCGTGGTTGCGGAAATGCACGATCGGAAACTTCGACAACACGGCGTTGCCGTGGTGCCCCTTCGGATACACCGCGTTGCGCCCGTAGGCGAACTGCGGCCACATGGTGTCGGCCAGGAATTCGTAGTGCGGCGCCTCCGGCCAGTTGTTCACGGTGCGCGAATGGCGCGCGTGCGTGCCCATCACCTCCTGCAGGAACACCACGTCGGCGCCCACCGTGCGCACCGCGTCGCGCAGCTCCGGAAGGATGAAGCGGCGGTTCAGCGCCGTGAAGCCCTTGTGGGTGTTCACGGTCATGACCTTGAGCGAGGCCGGTGCGGCGGCGACAGCGGCCTCGGGCAGCGGGGAAGTGATGGGGGAGGACATCGGTGTTCCCGTTGTACGTGGCCGCGCCCGCGCCGACTGTAGGAACGCGCCACCTTCTTCGCGTGCCTTTCACGCAAGGGCGGCGGGCTCCTACAGGCAGGCCTGCCGCACCCCCACACAGCGCCCGAAACGAGGCTCCTACGGTGGTTTCAAAGCCGATGCCAACGCGCTCGCGCTTTGTGCCTTTTTCCATCTGCAAAGGAGCTTTCCATGATGACCACCCTGCAACGCCTGACGATCCCCACCGCGCTGCTCGCCGCCCTGCTGGGCGCGGGCGTCGCCCAGGCCCAGAAACCGGCGCCCGTCGAACCGATGGCGGGCGACAGCTCGATGCCCGTCTCGCGCGAGGCCGTGAAGGCCGAGGCCCGCGCGCAGAACCGCAACAACGCCAACAGCGTGGTGCCCAAGGGCGAGGCCAGCACCACCGTGAACCACCAGCCCAACGCGATGCCGTCGCCCACCGGCGAGCGCTCGCGCGCCGAGGTGCGCGCCGAGACGCAGCACGTGAAGCCGCGCTTCGGCCAGCCGGGCGAACGCCCGGCGGTGCCGACCAACCCGACCGAGAAGACGGGCACGCCGCAGTAACACCGCGCGCCCACGAAAAAGCCCGCGATGCTTCGCGCATCGCGGGCTTTTTCTTGCCCTTTCCTGGAGGCCGGCTCCCTTCAGCCGGCCGCCTGGTCAGCCTCAGCTCTTGGCAGGCGCTGCACCGTGGTGGCCTTCATGCCCACCGCGATGGAAGCGATGGCCGTGGCCCGCGAACTTCGCGGTCTCGGCGTCGAAGGTCTTCTGCTGCTCGGGCGTCAGCGCGGCGTAGAAGGTCTTGGTCGCTTCGGCGCGCTTGGCGAACCGGGCGCTGCGCTCGGCCTGGCGGGCCTGCATGTGCTCCAGGCGCTGCGGCGTGGTCAGCTTGGCGAACTCGGCGCGGTCCATGCGCTGCGGGCGGGCGGCACCGGCCGGCGGCTGGCTGGCCTCGGTGAAGCTGCTCCACGCGCCTTCCTGGGCGCTGGTGAGCTTGAGCTTGTCCTTCAGCGCGGCCAGGCGCTTGGCACGGTGCTCCTTCATGCGCTCCATGCGCTGGGCCGGGTCCATGCGCTTGTGCTGCGCCTTGGGTGCGGCGGTGGCATCGGCGGGGGCCGTGGCGGCCGTTGGTGCGGCGGTCGACGGCGTGGTGGCAGCCGGCGCCTGAGCGAAGGCACCCGAAGAGGCGAGGGCGGCCGAACCCAGCAGGCTGGCCCAGACGATGCGTTGGCGAAGAGAGATCATGAGAGTCGCTTCCTTTCGAAGAAGTCCACCACCAAAGGGCAGCGGGTGAGACGAAGTGTGGAGCGCCTCTGTAACGCGTCCGTGAGCCGAACGTGAGCGTGCGTAAAGAAGCATGAACCGCAGCGCGGGCCCGTGGCCTGCAGCGTGACTTATTTGGGCCGGGGCGCCTTCAAGCCGCGGTCGGGCACCTGCAGCTTGCCGGCGCGCAGCGCGGCCACCGCGAGCACCACGGCGCGCGCAACGTTGCGCACCTCTTCCTGCACGTCGGCATCGGCGTCGAGCGCCTCGTGGCTGGTGGCGTAGGGCGCGTAGTAGCCGATGTAGCGATCGAGCCGCGCCTGGGCGCCGGCGTCGACCAGGCCCATCCAGTCGAGCCAGTCCGTGAGGTTGCGGCGCAGGCCCTCGGGGCCGGCCACGTCGCCGTGCACCACCACGCCGTAGACGCGGCCTTCCAGGTGCTTGGGGTAGCCCCAGCCTTCGAGCTCCAGGGCCTTGGCCTCGTCGGGCTTCTTGCCGTGCGTGCTGGTGGGGTCGGGGTTGCCGCCGTCGGCGCACACGAGGCGGTCGATCATGAGCTTCAGCGGGCTCGCGGCCTGGTACCAGTGCGTGGGCGTGAGCACGATCACGCCGTGCGCGGCCACCCAGCGTTCGTAGATCTCGTTCATCCAGTCGCCGGTCTGGCGCAGCGCGTGGTTGGGGTAGCAGCTGCACGGCCAGTGGCACAGCGGCATCGCGGTCGAGACGCAGCCCTTGCACGGGTGAATGTGGCGGCCGTAGTCCGACGTGAGCCGGCTCAGGTCGAGCACGTCGACCTCGATGCCGCCACCTTCGAGCACCTCGCGCGCGCACTGGGTGAGGCGCCAGGTCTTGGAGATTTCGCCGGGGCAGGTGCCGTCGTTGCGCGGCGAGCCGTTGACGAGCAGCACGCGCGAGCGCGTCTCGGGCCGGCCCCAGGCGTCCTGCGCCGCGTCGATGCGCGCGCGGGCGTCGAGCCAGTCGACCGAGAGTTCGTAGTCGGGGTCGGCATAGCCGGGCCCGGCGCGGCGCGTGACGGGCGCCTTGCGGCCTTCGTCGTAGGCTTGCCAGGCGATGTCTTCCAGGCGACGCAGCGCCTCGGTCTCGGCCCGGAACGCCGGGTCGTGGAAGCTCTGCATGAAGCGGTCGTGGAACTCGGCGCGCTGCAGCATGGGCGGCGCCTGTCCCTTGCGTATCGTGGGAGGCATGACCGCAATCTAGGCCGCGCACCGGCCGGCGCGAACCGCACGCGACGCCGACTTGCGGTAGGCGAGCGACTACAGAGGCTTCGGGCTCAGCCCAGCTTGCCGTTCTGGAAGTCGTGCACCGCCTGCTTGATCTGCTCGGGCGTGTTCATCACGAAGGGCCCGTACTGCGCGATGGGCTCATTCAGCGGACGGCCCGCGATGAGCAGCGCGCGCGCCGGGCTGTGGTTGCTGGCGCCGGCGCGCAGCACCGTGCCGTCGCTGCCGGGGTCGTTCGCGAGGATGGCCATGCGCCGCGTCGGCACCTCGCTGCCCGCGATCCACAGCGATTCGCGGAACACGTAGACCAGCGCGTTGTGGTCAGGCGGCAGCGGCTGCGCGAACTCGGCGCCGGGCGGCAGCGTGATGTCCAGGTACAGCGGTTGGGTGTGCGCGCGCTGCTCCGCGCCCACGACGCCGTGGCTGGTGCCGGCGATCACGCGCACGTGCGCGCCGCTGGCGGTGGTGAACTCGGGGATCTCGCTGCTGCGGATGTCGCGGTACCAGGGCTCGCGCATCTTGTCCTTGGCGGGCAGGTTGAGCCAGAGTTGAAAGCCTTCCATCAGGCCTTCTTCCTGCTCGGGCAGCTCGCTGTGCACGAGGCCGCGGCCGGCCGTCATCCATTGCACGCCGCCGTTCTCGAGCAGGCCTTCGTGGCCCGCGCTGTCGCGGTGGCGCATGCGCCCGACGATCATGTAGGTGACCGTCTCGAAGCCCCGGTGCGGGTGGTTCGGAAAGCCGCCGATGTAGTCGCCCGGGTTGTCGCTGCCGAAGGCATCGAGCATCAGGTAGGGGTCGAGCCGCTTCTGCAGCGGCTGCTGCAGCACGCGGGTGAGTTTGACGCCGTCGCCGTCACTGGTGGAAACACCGGCCACGATGTGGTCGATGCCGCGCGGGGTGGCGACGGGATCGGTGGGGTGGTGGTGGGCATGAACGTTCGTCATGCCGCCCATGGTGGCACCAAAGGCCCGACCGCGCCACCGGTGGGGGTGCCCGCCGCCCGGAGCCGTTCAGCTCAGCGCGGCCACTGCTGGCGCTGCCAGTAGCAGTACTGCCAGCGCGTCTCGAAGCCCGCGCGGCGGTACAGCGCCAGCGCCGGCTGGTTCTGCGCGTCGACCTGCAGGAACACCCGCTCGACGCCGCGCGCCAGCGCCGCCTGCGCCAGGCCCGCCAGCACGCGCCCGGCCAGGCCGCGCCCGCGCTGCGACTGTTCGGTGCGCATGCCGTGCACGCTGGCCCAGCCGTGGCCGAAGGCCATGGCGCCGGCGGCCACGGTGGCGCCGTTCTCGCGCACGCTGGCAAAGAGCGAGCCCGTGGCGCGCGACAGCGAACGCACGCGGTGCACGCCGTCGACCGGGTCGAAGCCTTCGCCCAGGAACAGCGCGGCCCAGTCCGGATCGGGCGTCGCGTCGACGTCGGCCAGCCGCACGTCCGCCGCGACGAGGTCGCGCATGCGCCGCGCCGAGCCGGTCTGCACGCAGGTCGGGCTGTCGGCCATGTAGTGCCGGCGCGCGAGTTCGGCGCGCAGCGTGTCGAAGCAGGCGGCGTCGGCCAGCCGCAGCGCGGGCGCGACCTGGCGGCTGTCGCAGCGGTCTTCGATGCGGTCGAGCGTGGCGGGCTCGACCGGGTCGCGGTGCAGCGGCACGGCCGAGCGGGCGCGCTTGACGGTGCCGCGGTCGAAGGGCAGCAGCCAGCCGTCGAGTTCCTCGCAGGCCTCGGGCGCCACCGCCGCCACGGTGGCGCGTTCGATGGCCTCGATGTCGGGCGGGGCCACGTTCATCGTCACTGCACGGCCTCCGGTGGCGCGTACTTGGCGGCGGCCACGCTCTTGAGCAGCGCCTCGCGCTGGTTGCGGCTGATGCCGCGCACGCTCTCGGCCACCCACTTGGTGCGGTCGGCATCGATGTGGCCGTCGCGCCGCCATTGCTCCAGCACGGCCTGCGGCTTGTGCAGCATGGCCGCGAGCCAGACCGCCTGCGCCGGTTCGAGCGTGCGTGCGCTGCGCTTGAAGTAGCGCCGCGCCGCGGCCTCGCCGCCGCAGAGGTTGCCACCCCACGGGGCGTTGTCCAGGTACAGCTGCAGGATGCGGGCCTTGCCCAGCGTCTGCTCCATCTCGACCGCGTACAGCAGCTCGCGCAGCTTGCGCTCGGCCGTGCGGTCGCTGCCGGTGACCAGCAGCTTGGCCAGCTGCTGCGTGAGCGTGCTGCCCCCGCGCCGGGTCTGGCCGGGCTTCTGGTTGTGGTCGATCGAGGCGAGGATTTCGGTCAGGTCGTAGCCGGCGTGGCTGAAGAAGCGCTGGTCTTCCGCCGCGATGACCGCGCGCGCCAGCCAGCTGTCGTTGGCCAGCTTGGCCGACGGGCCGCAGCTGGTGCGCGCGCCCAGCATGGCCTCGGTGCCCAGCCCTTCGACCGTGAACTGGCCGATGGTCGGCTGCACCGCGAAGGTGGCGTCGGGCAGCAGCAGCTGCGCCTGCAGCGCCAGCGTGCCGCCGATGCGGGCGCGCTGCAGCTCGGGCAGCGCCGGCACGAGCACGGCGTACCAGCGGGCGATGGGCGCGTCCTGCACGCGAACGTCGAGCTGCAGGTTCTTCGGCGCGAGGCGGCCGGTCCAGGTGCCCTGCAGCAGGGCGTTGCTGTCGGCCGCCTGGGGCGTGGCCTCGAAGGTGCCGGCCAGCGTGTTGCCATCGCGCCGCACGGTGGCCACCAGCCGCTCGACCTTGATCGGCTGCGTACCGAGCGCGGGCACGTCGGCGCTGCACGGCGCGCAGCGCATCTGCTGCTGGCCGGTTTTCTCGTCCCAGGTGAAATGCACGGTGCCGAAGCGGGTGTCGAGCGCGTGGCCATTCAGCCGCGGCGCGAACCACGACGAGGTGGCCAGGCGCACCGCGGTCGGCACGCCGACCTCGAAGTCGAGCGGGCCGGCCTTGACCGTGGTGCTCCATTCGCCCGCCGCCGGCGCAAGGGCGATCTTGGCGATCAGGAAGATGGCCACCAGGGCGGTCAGGACGAGGGCCAGCAGCCCGAAAAGCACGAATCGCAGGGTCTTCTTCACAAACACGTTCTCATCACATCGGTCTTGCCACGGTGACAGCTTGCCACGGACCGTGCGACTGGCCGCTGGCCGCCGCCCAGTACCAGGCCGAAGTGTCGGTGAAAGCCGTGCCTTGGGCGTCGACGATGCGCTCGCAGACGCGGAAATTTGCCGTACCGTGCCGTTGCGCCACAAAACAGCGCCACATCCGCGCTTGCGCGTCGCGTTCCAGCCGCGCCTGCTCGATGCGGTAGCCCAGCGCGCGGTAGCAGTCGGCGGCCGGATGCAGCATGCGCGTGGGCCGGTTCACGGCGCGCATCACCAGCGTCTGCTGGCCGTCGGTCATGCGGCCGATTGCGCCCGGGAAGCGATCGGCAAAGCGCTGCTCGACCTCGCTCAGCGCCAGCGGGCGCAGCGGCACGCCGTCCCACTGGCTGGGCCATTCGTGGGCACCCACCGCGTCGGCTTCGGCCGCCGGCGCGCGCAGCGCCGCGGCAGCCGACCAGAGCACGCACAGCAGCATCGCCAGCGCGAAGGCGCTCTTGTGGCCCACGCGGTTGATGAAATGGTTGGCGAACCAGCGCTCAACGAACGGTATCGACACGGCGGCCTCCTTCGGCGGTGATCAGGCCCGGCAGCGGGCGGTCGAATTCGATGCGCGGTGCGACGCGCGCCGGCACCATCAGGCGCGCGATGGCGCCGCACACCACGGCCAGCAGCACCAGCCCCAGCGCGTTGTGCGCCCAGGGCGCGAGCGCGTGGCCGGCGCCTTCAAAAGCGATCAGCACGCTGTTGCGCACGATGTTGCCGGTCAGCACCAGCAGGCCGACGGCCGGCAGGCGGCGCAGGAAGGCGCGGTCGCTGCGCCGCGCCCACAGCGCGACCGCGCAGACCGTGAAGTAGCCCAGCCACACCATCTGCACGCCCGAGCAGGGCGCGTCGACGATCACCAGGCGCCCGTCGACCATCAGCGTCGCGCCTTCGCGCGCCACCTCGAAACCCGGCGCGAGCAGCCAGCGGCTGGCCTCGGCCGTCACCACGCGCAGCGGATAGCCCGCGTAGAACTGCAGCGACGACAGCAGCGGCAGCGCCAGCACCGACAGCCCAGCCACCGGCAGCGCCGCCACGCCGCGCGGCAGGAAGGCCAGCAGCCCGGCCGCGAGCGACAGCACCGCCACCAGCCCCGAGGCCAGCGGCGGCAGCGCGGGCAGGCCGCCGAGCCCCGTGCGCAGCAGCGTGGCGAGCACGGTGCCCACGCCGGCCAGCGCCAGCCAGCCCAGGCGCGGCGAGGCGCGCAGCTCGCGCCGGCACTGCCAGGCGAGCGCGGCCAGGGCGACCAGCGCCACGAGGCCCAGCGGATCGTCGGAACCGTCCTGCAGGCGGCGCGCCATCCAGGCCCAGGTGGGCGCGAGCGCGGCGCACTGCAGCGCGAGCCAGCCGAAGGCCGGCGTGCGGTCGATGCGGATGGCCCAGTCCACGACGCGCGGATGGTGGTGGGCCAGGGTTGCCAGAGACATGGTCGTGCGTCCTGTGTTCAAGCCGTGAAACGACGGGGGTCGTTGCGACGTGCGCGGCGGCGCAGCATGGCCAGCATCGACAGCACCACGGCGATCGCGCCCAGCGTTTCCGGCTCCGGCGTGCTCGGCACCTCGGCGCCCAGCGCCAGGTCGCTCACGCCCTGCGGCATCGGCAGCGGCTGGTTCACGTCCACGCTGTGCTGCGGCGCGACGTTGCGCACCACCTTGTCCACCGCGATGAAGCTGGTGTACTGCGTGAGCAGGCTGTACTTCAGGCCCAGCTCGGTGATGCGGTCCTTGAAGGCGGCGCTGCCTTCGAGCGCTTCCTGGTCGCTCAGGCTCTGGATGCGGTGGCGTGCCCACAAGGTGCGCAGCGCGGCGGTGTCCTGGCGCGTCTGCGGCGTGATGCGCACTTCCTCGCGGTACGGGCCGGTGGCGGCCTGGCCTTCGATGATCACGCGGCCCTTGGGCTGTCCATTCGAATCCGGGCGCCACTTGCCGAACACGATCACGGGGCGCTCGCCCAGCACGTCGGGCAGCGCCTGCGGCTCCACGTCGTACACATCGAGGCCGCCGAAGGTGGCCTTCACGTTGGTGAGTACGGGCGACTCCACCATGCGGCGAAAACGCGCGGCCTGCTCGGGTGCCTGCACCGGGTCGGTGATGATGAAGGGCTCGCCCATGCCGGCGCGTGCAATGCCTTCCATGAGGCTGCGGTTCACCGACGAGCCGATGCCGAAGGCGAACACGTTGGCCTTCGACAGGTTGTTGCGCACCAGCTCGAAGGCTTCGCGCTCGACCGTCACGTAGCCGTCGGTCACCACCACCACGGTGCGCGACACGTTCGCGGCCTTGGGTTCGGCGTACACGCGCTTGAGCGCCGGGATCAGCTCGGTGCTGCCGCTGCCGCTGTAGTTCTTGATCGTCGCGAGCGCCTGCTCGATGTTGGCGCGCGTGGCCGGCACCGACTGCGGCGACAGCATCTTGTTGCTGCCCGAGAACAGCAGCACGTTGAAGGTGTCGCTGGGGCGCAGGCCGCCGATCAGGCGTTCGAGCACGGTCTTGGCGGTGTCCAGCGGAAAGCCGTGCATCGAGCCCGAGATGTCGACCACGAAGATGTAGTCGCGCGGCGAGATGGCGCTGGCGGTCACGGCCTTGGGCGGCTCGACCATGGCGAGGAAGAAGTTCTCGGCGTTGTCTCCCTGGCCCTTGTAGAGCATGAGGCCCGATTCGATCTTCTCGCCCGCCAGGCGGTAGTCGAGCACGAAGTCGCGGTTGTCAGCGGGGCGGCCGTCGGCACCGAGCGTGATGTCGGCATGCTGGTCTTCGTCGCGCTTCTTCACGTCGATGGCGTGCGTGGCGGAGCGGATTTCCTTCAGGCCCATCGGCGTGTCGATGCTCGCCGTGAGCTTGAAGCTGGTGGCCGGCGCCACGCCGGCGCGCAGCGTGGGCTGCGCCGGCCATGCGGCCTTGGCGTTCTCCGACTGCGGCGAGTTGTAGCGCGGCCCGACCACGGTCGGGAACACGAACTGGTAGTTGCCCGACTGCGGCACCAGCAGTTCGGTGTAGCGCAGCTCCACCTTCACGTCGTCGCCCGGCAGGATGTTGGCGACGTTCATCTGGAACACGTTGGGCAGGTGCTGCTCGAGCAGCGCGGCGGTCTTGCCTTCCTTCTTGGCGGTGTCGTATTCGATCTTGGCCTGCTGCTTCTCGCGGATCTGCGCCGTGATCAGGCGATCGGCCAGGCGCACGTTGAGGCCGCTCACGGCCGCCTTGGTGGAACCGGGAAACACGTACTTCGCCTCGATGGCACGCTGGCCTTCGTTGCGGTAGGTCTGGGTGACCGTGACGTCGGCGATCACGCCCGAAATCTTGACCGAGACCTCGGTGTCCTTCAGCGGCAGGCGGTCGACCGAGGGGTCGTCGCTCTTGACGAAGAAATACGGGCTCTCGGTCTTCAGGCGCGGACCGGCGGGCGCTTCCTGCGCGTGGACCGGGCGGGCGCCCATGGCGATGAAACCCACGGTGGCCAGGCTCACGGTGGCGAGCCAGAGCCAACGGCCGGGGCGTGGGGTGGTGGGGGTGTCCATGGCGGGTGTCCTTCTGCGTGCGAACTTGCACGGCCCTCACTGTCGTGAGCGTGCGAGAAGGCAGTTGGAAGGCGCGTTGAAGTCGCCACAACCGGAGGCGCCGCTGTGTGAAGTCTGTGTGAAGTGCGCCGCGCGGCGGCTTCATACGGCCTTCGGATCGGCCGGAGAGCATCGGCGCCTCATCACGAAAAAACCCGGAAAAGAGGGGAGAAACCCATGCTTCAACTGTTGAAGGCCCTGCAGGCTTCGGTGCTGGTCAAGGTGGCCGGCCTGTTCTTCCTGCTGCTGGTGCTGTGCATTCCGCTGGCGCGCATCGACGACCTGAACCACGCCCGCGGCGAAAGCCAGCAGGAGGCCGCGCGCGAACTCGCCGCGTCCTATGCCGGGCCGCAGGCCATGGTCGGCCCGCTGCTGCTGGTGCCGTACGTGGAGCGCTGGATGGAGCCGCTGCGCGACGCGCAGGGCAAGGTGATCGGGCAGGCCCCGCAGAGCAAGGAGATGGTGCACGCCGTGTTCCCCGACAAGCTGCACATCGAGGGCGACATGGCGCCGCAGGAGCGCTACCGCGGCATCTTCCGCATTCCGTTCTACACGCTCACGGCCGCGCTCGGCGGCGGCTTCGCGGGCTTCGACCCGCAGGCCGTGCCGCACAGCGAAAGCGGCTCGTCGATCGAGTTCCGCCCGCCGTTCGTCGCCTTCCACGTGAGCGACCTGCGCGGCCTCGACGGCTCGCCCGCGCTCACCGTCAACGGCGAGGCGCTGCGCTTTCGCCAGCGCGTGCCGGGCCTGCCCGACAACGCCACGTACGCCGACGGCATCCACGCGCCGCTCACGGGCGCCGCGCTCGCCGCCTGGCAGACGGGCAAGCCGCTGGCCTTCGACATGAAGCTCTCGCTGGTGGGCCAGGACACGCTCTCGATGGTGCCGATCGCCGAGGAAACCACCGCGCACCTGCGTTCGCCGTGGGCGCACCCCAGCTTCGGCGGGCGCTTCCTGGCCACGCAACGCGAGGTGACGCCGCAGGGCTTCGACGCGCACTGGCGCGTGTCCTCGCTGGTGACCACGGCGCGCGAGCAGGTGCGCGCCGGCCTGTGGGGCGGCGAAGGCGATGCCGCGCAGAACGCCGCGGCGGCCGTCGTGCGCACAGCGCCCTCGGCGTCGATGTCGCGCCATGCCTCGGGCCCGCTGCAGACCTTCGACGTGTCGCTCGCACAGCCCGTCAACGTGTATTCGATGAGCACGCGGGCCGGCAAGTACGGCGCGCTCTTCATCGGCCTGGTGCTGATGGCGGCCTTCATGTTCGAGCTGTTCCGCAAGCTGCGCCTGCACCCGGTGCAGTACGGACTGGTGGGCCTGTCGATCGCGCTGTTCTTTTTGCTGCTGCTCGCGCTGTCGGAGAAGTTCGCCTTCTGGATGGCCTACGCGGGCGCGGCCGCGGCCAGCGTGGCGCTGCTGGCCGTGTACTTCAGCGCGGTGCTCGAAGGCTGGCGCCGCGGCCTGTCGTTCGCCGCTTTCGTGGCGCTGCTGTACGGCGCGCTCTACGGCCTGCTGGCCTCGGAAAGCAATGCGCTGCTGCTGGGCGCGCTGCTGATCTTCGGCATGCTGGCCACGCTGATGCTCGTGACGCGCAAGGTCGACTGGTATGCGCTGTCGCGCCGCAGCGAACCCGCCCCGGCCACGCCGGCGGCCACGGTGGACGCATGAGGCTGCTGCGCGCCATCCCCGGCGTGCTCGGCTGGCTGCTGCTGGCCGTGCTGTGCGCCTGGGCCTGGCACCTGAAGGACCCGCATCTGCGCTTCCTGCGCGAGGAGGAGCTGCCACTGCTGCTCGCCGCGCTGTGCGCCAGCGGCGCGATCGCCTGGCGCAGCGCGCGTGGTGCGCGCCGTGTGGTGGCGCTGGCCCTGACGGTCGGCGCGACATTGACGGCGCTGGGCCACGAGCTGGCCTCGCGCCAGCACCGGCTGGAGGTGAGTGCGGCCTCGGGCCCGGTGGCGCAGGCACTGGGCGCGCGCTTCATCGTCGGCTACGACGACGCGAACGACCTGCGCGAGCTGGCCCGCCGGGGCCTGATCGGCGGCATCTTCGTCACCGGCCGCAACGTGAAGGGCCGCAGCGCCGACACGCTGCGCGCGGAAATTGCCAGCCTGCAGGCGCTGCGACAGGCGGCCGGCCTGCCGCCGCTGGTGGTGGCGACCGACCAGGAAGGCGGCGGCGTCTCGCGCCTGTCGCCGATGGTGCCCCGCCAGCCGGCACTCGCCAGCCTGCTCGAGGCCGACGTGCCCGCACACGAACTGTTGCAACGTGCCCGCGCCTACGGCGCGCAGCAGGGCGGGGCGCTTGCCGCGCTGGGCATCACGCTGAACTTCAGCCCCGTGGTCGACCTGCGCCCCGGCCGCGCCCCGGGCCGCTGGGACCTGCACACCCGCATCGAGGAACGCGCCATTTCCAGCGACCCCGACGTCACCGCGCAGGTGGCGCTCGCTTACGAGCAAGGCCTTGAATCGGCTGGCGTGCGCGGCACGCTCAAGCACTTTCCCGGCCTGGCCGGCGTGACCGAGGACACGCACCACATGGGTGCCGAACTGCACACGCCCGTGGCCCGGCTGGCCGCGCACGACTGGAAGCCGTTTCAAGACGTGTCGAAACATTCGGATGCCGCGATCATGCTCGGCCATGTCATCCTTCGGGAACTCGACGCGGACGCGCCGGTCTCTTTCTCACGCAAAATCGTGCGGCAGGTGATTCGAGGCGAATGGGGCTTTCAGGGCCTGCTCGTCACCGACGACCTCACGATGGGCGGGGCCTACAACCGAGGTCTTTGCAACGCCACGCTGGGCGCACTCGACGCCGGGGTGGACCTGCTGCTCATCGCCTACGACCACGACAAGTATTTCGATGCCATGCACTGCGCGCTGGAAGGCGTGCGGCGCGGCGCGCTCGATCCCCGGGTGACGGAACGCCCGCGCGCGCCACGGCTCCAACCTCTTCGCTAGCCCCCATCCCATGTCCCAAGAACCTCGCCCTTCCCAACCCGCCGGTGCGCTGCACCAGCTCCCGTGGAAACGCATCGCCGGCTGGAGCGCCATCGCGGCCGGTGCCGGCGCCGTCGCGCTGCTGGGCGCCGCCATCGTGGGGGTGGTCGCCATCTACCCGAAGCTGCCCGACATTTCCGAGCTGGCCGACTACCGGCCCAAGCTGCCGCTGCGCGTGTACACGGCCGAGGGTTCGCTGATCGGCGAGTTCGGCGAGGAGCGCCGCAACCTCACGCCCTTCGCGAACATTCCGAAGGTCATGAAGGACGCCGTGCTGGCCGTGGAAGACGCGCGCTTCTACGACCACGGCGGCGTGGACTACAAGGGCTTCGCGCGCGCGGCCGTGGCCAGCTTCAAGGGCGGGCGCAAGCAGGGCGCCTCGACCATCACGATGCAGGTGGCGCGCAACGTCTACCTGAGCTCGGAGCGCACGCTCAGCCGCAAGGCCTCGGAGATCGTGCTGGCCTTCCGGCTCGAGCAGCAGCTGAGCAAAGACCAGATCCTGGAGATCTACCTGAACCAGATCTACCTGGGCAACCGCGCCTACGGTTTCGCCGCCGCCTCCGAGGCCTACTTCGGCAAGCCGTTGCAGCAGGTGACCATCGCCGAAGCCGCCATGCTCGCCGGCCTGCCGAAGGCGCCCGGCGCCAACAACCCGGTGGCCAACCCGCGCCGCGCGCGGGCGCGCCAGCTCTACGTGATCGACCGCATGCACGAAACCGGCTTCATCACCGCCGAACAGGCGGCCGAAGCCAAGAAGGAAGAACTGCACCTGCGCGACGCCGCCGACCCGAACCGCCTGCACGCCGAGTACGTGGCCGAGACCGTGCGCCAAATGATGTACGCGCAGTACGGCGACAGCATCTACACCAGCGGCATGAAGGTCTACACCTCGCTGGTGGCGGCCGACCAGGCCGCGGCGTACAAGTCGCTGCGCAAGGGCATCATGGATTACGAGCGCCGTCAGGTGTACCGCGGCCCCGAGAAGTTCGTCGACCTGCCGGCCAGCGGCCAGAAGGAAATCGACGAGGCGGTCGACGAAGCCCTGGCCGAGCACCCCGACAACGGCGACGTGATCTCGGCCGTGGTGCTGGAAGCCAGCGCGAAAGAAGTGACGGCGGTGCGCGCCAACGGCGAAGCCTTCGAGATCTCGGGCGAGGGCCTCAAGCCCGCGCAGTCCGGCCTGGCCGCGAAGGCGCCGCCGAACATCAAGATCCGCCGCGGCGCCGTGATCCGCGTCGCCAGGACGCCCAAGAACACCTGGGAGATCACGCAGCTGCCCGAAGTGGAGGGCGCCTTCATCGGCATGGACCCGCGCACGGGCGCCATCACGGCGCTGGTCGGCGGCTTCGACTTCGGCAAGAACAAGTTCAACCACGTGTCGCAGGCCTGGCGCCAGCCGGGTTCGAGCTTCAAGCCCTTCATCTATTCGGCCGCGCTCGAAAAGGGCTTCACGCCCGCCACCGTGGTGAACGACGCGCCGCTGGTGTTCGATGCCGCCGCCAACGGCGGCCAGCCCTGGGACCCGAAGAACTTCGACGGCGGCTTCGAAGGCCCGATGCCGCTGCGCAACGCGCTCATGAAGTCGAAGAACCTGGTCACGCTGCGCGTGCTGCAGTCGATCGGCGCGCCCTACGCGCAAGACTGGGTCACCAAGTTCGGCTTCGACAAGGACAAGCACCCGGCCAACCTGCCGATGGGCCTGGGCGCCGGCTCGGTCACGCCGATGCAGATGGCGGTGGGCTATTCGGTGTTCGCCAACGGCGGCTACCGCGTGAACCCGTACCTCGTGACCCGCGTGACCGACCTCAAGGACAAGGTGCTGATGGAAACCGAGCCCCCGGTGCTCGACGAAAGCCGCCGCGCCATTCCCGCGCGCAACGCCTTCATCATGGAATCGCTGCTGCAGAGCGTGGTCAAGGGCGGCTCCGGCTTCAAGGCCTACCAGGCGCTCAAGCGCGACGACCTGTACGGCAAGACCGGCACCACCAACGACTCCTTCGACACCTGGTTCGCGGGCTTCCAGCCCACGCGCGTGGGCATCGCCTGGGTCGGCTACGACACGCCGCGCCAGCTCGGCGTGCGCGGCGAGACCGGCGGCAGCCTGAGCCTGCCGATCTGGATCGGCTACATGCAGTCGGCGCTGCGCGGCGTGCCCGTGACCCTGCCGGCCGAACCGCCCGGCGTGGTGAGCATCGACGGCGAGTGGTACTTCGACGACTTCACGCCGGGCCACAACGTGGCGAGCCTGGGCCTGGAAAGCGCCGAGCAGCCGATCCAGCCGGTGGAAGTGCTGACGGGCGCGCCGGTCGGTGCGCCGCCACCGCCCGAGGAACGCAACCGCATCCTCGATTTCTTCAGGTAACGGCACTCCCCCAGGCTACGCGCACTTCGTGTCGCTACGCCAACCCCCTCGCCGGGGGCAACACCAGCGGCCCGGCAAAGCCGGTTCCGCGGTGTTTCACGAAAAGACGATCCAGCAGAAGGAAAACGCGGGCGGTCTGCGGTGCCTACACTCGGTGCCGCGGCCCCCGCTTCTTTTTTTGTCTCTTCTCTTTTCTCCCCTTTTCTCGCATCCATGGAAATCCTCACCCTGGTGGCCCTGATCGCCTCCGGCTTCTACATCCTGAAATCCAAGGAACAGCGCCAGCGCATCGCGCTGCTCGGTCGCCATCTGGGCCGCTACCAGATCGAGAAGCTGATGGAGAGCCTGACCCAGGGCTATCTGCGCTGCCTCGGCGAAGACGACGCCGAGCGCCGCCAGCAGATCTGGCACCTGCTCGACGCCACCGAGGAAAAACTCGCCGGCCAGTTCGAGACCTTCGCTGCCGAACTGGCGCGCGAACCCGAAGCCGACACGCGCGTGAGCCGGCTGCCCGTGGCCTTGCCGTTCGCCACCACGCTGTTCCCTTCCGCCAGCTTCGACCTGCGCGAGGCATTGCGCATTCATGCGCGCGGCATCGCGGGCGTGGCAAAAAATGCCGCCGGCCGCTCACCGAAATCGAAGGCCTTCACGATGTCGGCCGAGCTGTTCCTGATGCAGCACACCTGCCACTGGTTCTGCAAATCGAAGGCGGTTGCGTCGGCACGCATGCTGGCGCGGCACCAGACGTCGTACGAGCAGTTGCTCGACGCCGTGAGCCCCGAGACGCGCGAGGCCTACCGCGCGCTCGTGGGTCAGTGATGGGTTGACAGCAGCGGCAGCGTGAGCGTCGCCACGGCGCCGCCACGCGTTGCGTTGCCCAAGTCGATGCGGCCCCGGTGCAGGGTCGCGATCTCCTTCACGAACGCCAGCCCCAGGCCCGTGCTTTTCTTCTGGCTGTGCGGTCGGGCGAGCGAGTAGAACTTCTCGAAGACTTTTTCCTGCGCGTAGTCCGGAATGCCCGGGCCGTGGTCGCGCACGTTGATGCGCGCCAGGCGCGAGGTGGTTTCCAGCGTCAGCAGCACCTCGCTGTCGGGCGGTGAAAAGTCGAGAGCGTTGTCGAGAAGGTTGCTGATCGCGCGGCGCAGCAAAAACGGATCGCCTTCGACGCGCGCAGGCTCGCGGATGTTCACGATCAACCGGATGTTGCGTCGCGACGCAGCGGGTTGCGCGCTGGCGGCAATGTCCTCGATGAGCGGGCCCAGCGCCACGGGTTCGGTGCGGTCGAGCGTGCGCCGCGTTTCGAGCGCGGTGAGCTCCATCATGCGGTCGACGATTTCCTGGATGCGCTGGGTTTCGCGTTCGATGTTCTTCAGGAAACGTTCGCGCTGGTCGTGCGGCATCTGCGGTTCCTGCAGTAGCTCGGCCGCGCCGCGGATGGCCGAGAGCGGGCTCTTCACTTCGTGCGTGAAGGTCTGCACATAGTCGGCCACGTAGTTGCGCCCGGTGAGCGCATCGCGCATTTCGCCGAAGCCGGTGCGCACCGCGTCGACCGCGCGCCGCGCCATGCGCGACAGGCTCAGGCTGCGCTGCGCGCGCACCCAGGTCCAGTAGTCGCGGATCAGGCCGAAGGGCCGCACCAGCCAGACCGAGACGATCACGGTGAGCAGCAGCAGCGCCAGCGCCGAACCCACGCCGACCCAGATGGTGCGCACGCGTGCGTCTTCGACGAACTGGCCGAAGCTCTGCACCGGCTTGCCGACGCTGACGACGCCGACGATCTCGTCGTTCCAGCGGATCGGCGCGCCGACGTACATCACCGAGGTGCGCGGGTCGCCGTCGACGTCGCGCGAGGTGCGCGCGCCGTACAGGCCGCCGAGCGTGCGTTTCACGTCGCTCCACTGCGAATAGTCGTTGCCCAGGTGGCGGCCGAGCGAATCGAACATCACGCGGCCGGTGCGGTCGGTGACGTACACGCGCAGCTCGACCCGGCTCTTGTGCAGGTTGTAGATCTGGGCCGAAAACTCGCGCGTGTAGACGCTGCGAAACAGCGGCTCCAGCCGCGCCGTGTTGATGGCGCCGGCGATCACGTCCTGCTCGACCAGGCTGGCCATGAGCTGCGAGGTCTCGACCAGCGATTCCTCGGCCGACTCGCGGTAGCGCGGGTCGATGTCGGAAACGACGCGGTACAGCAGGAAGGCGATGCCCGCCGTGTAGATCAGCAGGATGCCTATGAAGATCCGCGTGCGCCGGGTCATTCCCTGCTGGCAGGCAGATCTTCGTGCAGCGCGTAGCCGGTGCCGCGCAGCGTGCGGATCGGCTCCACCTCCGGCGCGATGGTCTTGAGCTTGGCGCGCAGCGTCTTGATGTGCGCGTCGACCGTGCGGTCGAAGCTGTCGCTGGCGTCGTCCCAGACGAGTTGCAGCAGTTCGTCGCGCGTGAACACGCGCCCCGGGCGCTGGACCATGAGTTTCAGCAGGCCGTATTCGTAGCGCGAGAGTTCCAGCAGCCGTCCGTAGTAACGGATTTGCATGCGCTCGCTGTCGAGCGAAAAGGGCGTTGCGGGGGTCTGTGGCGCCGCTGGAGGCGGCGCCGGCGCGTTTTGATGGGGTACCCCATGAATCGGCGCTGCGGCCGCTGGCGGGCTTCCTGGGCCGTTTCTGGCGCTGCGCCGCAGGATGGTGCGCACGCGGGCAACCAGCTCGCGGGGTGAAAACGGCTTGGCAATGTAGTCGTCCGCACCCAGTTCGAGGCCCACCACGCGGTCTATTTCGTCGCTGCGGGCCGTCAAAAACACCATCGGTACCTCCGGGCCGCCCATCGACTGGTTCAGCGCCTGGAGGCGTTTGAAGAGCTCGAAGCCGTTCAGGTCGGGCAATCCGATGTCCAGGATGGCGAGGGCGGGGCGCTCCTGCGCGAACTGCGCAATGGCTTCTTCGGCCGTGGCGCACCAGATCGGCTGGAAACCGTCGCTGCTCAGAACGTACTGGAGCGTGTCGGCGATGCCCGATTCGTCTTCGGCAATCAGGATCCGGGGTTTGAAGCTCATCCGGCGATGTTAGCGAGGGCCACGAACGACCCGTGCCCGGTTTTTCGCCCGAGGCGCTGGGGACCGGCGCGGCCTTTCGTGGCTTTTTTTTTCGGGCGCGGCTTTTCCTCTTCCTGTCTTCTTATTCTTCTTATTCAAATTAGTAGTAGTAGATAAGGGTCGCACCCGTCTGTGGAAAGGTCGCTTTTTCCTTGACGTGACAACGACTTGTCATGCCCGCGTCACTGTGCGCACCCGCGCTTCCGTGGTGTACCCGCAACTTGGACAACATGGGGTAACCCGTCGGCCCTGTGGATAACCGATGGCTTGTGCAAAAACTCTCCCCAGAGTTGTCCTTTGACAGCCTTCGCCAATTCTGCGAAAGGCGGTTTTCGGGCCGAGAAATTCATTGCCTGTTAATTGAGCAGGCTGTAGATTTCCATTGCAAATCAATGACTTGCGACGCCCCTACAGAGCAGTGCCGGGGTTATCCACAGAGTTGCCCCAGTTTTGTGGGGAGAACGCGTGGAGGAACCTTCGGGCGCCGCGCGGACCCAATCCGCTCCTTCACATGACGAAAAAACTCGAACATGACACCTTCTGAAACAAAAGCGATCGTCACCCTGAGCCTGCTGGCGGCCTTCGTCGACGGCGAGAAGCACGAACGCGAGCGCGCCGAGATCAAGCGGATCGCCGAGGGCCTGTCGCAGGCCGACGGTGTGAACCTGCCGACGATCTACCAGGACGTGCTGATGAAGCGGGTGTCGCTGGCCTCGGTGGCCGGCGAGCTGAAAAGTGCCGAGTCGCGCCAGCTGGCGTACGAGATGGCGGTGTGCATGTGCGACGCCGACGGCGTGCAGTCGGAGCCGGAGCGGCTCTTCCTGATGGACGTGCGCAGTTCGCTCGGCCTGGACGCCTCGGCGGTGCAGTTCTCGCAGCGGGCGGAAGACATTGCCGCCGCGGTACCGGCGGCTGTGGCGGTAACGGCTGCAACGGCGGCAACCCCCGCGGCGCCGCAGGCGCCCGACAGCACCGAGCTCGACCGCGCGATCCTCAACGCCGCCATCCTCAACGGCGCGCTCGAGTTGCTGCCCGAGACGCTGTCGACCATGGCGATCATTCCGCTGCAGATGAAGCTGGTCTACCGCATCGGGCAGGCGCACGGCTACCAGCTGGACACCGGCCACATCAAGGATTTCCTGGCCACCGTGGGCGTGGGCCTGACCTCGCAGTACCTGGAGCAGGCGGGGCGCAAGCTGCTCGGCGGCCTGCTGGGCAAGGTCGGCGGCGGTTTGCTGGGCGGGCTCGGCAAGCAGGCCGTGAGCTCGGGCATGAGCTTCGCGTCGACCTATGCGCTGGGCCACGTGGCCAAGCGCTACTACGCGGGCGGGCGCACGCTCTCCACGCAGATGCTGAAGGACGCGTTCTCCAGCGTGGTGAAGGAAGGGCAGGGCCTGCAGACGCAGTACCTGCCGGCGATCAAGGAACGCGCGCGCACCCTCGACACGAGCCAGGTGCTGTCGCTGGTCAAGAACGCCTGACTTTTTTCAGGGATACCGTGGAACCGGCTTTGCCGGGCCACCGGTATCGCCCCCGGCGAGGGGGTTGGCGCAGCGACACGAAGTGCGCGAAGCCTGGGGGAGTACCTAGACTTGGCTCAGGTCGTCGAGGATGGGGCAATCCGGCCGCGCATCGCCGTGGCAGCAATGCACGAGGTGCGCCAGCGTGCTGCGCATCGACTGCATGTCGGCGATGCGCTGTTCCAGTTCACCCAAGTGCTTTTGCGCGATGCGCTTGACGCTCGAGCTGGCGCGGCGGCGGTTGTGCCACAGGCCGACCAGTTCGGCGATTTCTTCCATCGAGAACCCCAGGTCGCGCGAGCGCTTGATGAAGCGCAGCGTGTGGATGTCGGCGTCGTTGTACTGGCGGTAGCCGCTCTCGGTGCGTGCCACCGCGGGCAGCAGGCCCAGGCCTTCGTAGTGGCGCACCATGCGCGCCGACACGCCCGACAGCCGCGCGGCCTCGCCGATGGCGACCTGGCGGCCGTGGGCGGAGGTCGCCGTCATCATTGAACGGTGTAGCCGGCGTTCTCGATCGCGACCACGATGTCCTGGCGCGGCTGCTGGCTCAACACGTCCACATGGCCGGTTTCGAGATCGACCGTGACCTGCGCGTGCGGGTCGACCGTCTGCACCGCGTCCTGCACCGCCTCCACGCAGTGGTTGCAGCTCATGCCGGAGACCTGGAATTTCTGGCTCATCGTCGTTGCTCCTTGTCGGAATGAATGAAGGGTGGAAGGATTGAACACCCGAATCGGGGACAACGCCAGTTTCAACCCTCTCACGATGTCAACGTCCAGCCAAGGGCTTTGAAGCCACCGCGCTTGACCTTGCCATGGTGTCAGGCTTTAGCCTCGGGACCATGGAACACATTCAGCCTCAACCTTCCGCGGCCGCCGCCACGCTGGACCTCTCGGTCGGCGGCATGACCTGCGCCTCGTGCGTGATGCGCGTGGAGCGCGCGCTCAAGAACGTGCCCGGCGTGCAGAACGTGAGCGTCAACCTCGCGACCGAGTCGGCCCGCATCGTGGCCACCGGCGGCGAGGACATGGCCCTGCTGCTGCGCCGCGCCGTGCGCGCCGCCGGCTACGAGCCGCGCGCCGAAAGCACCGCGCAGGACGAGGCCGCCGCGCTGTCGCCCTGGCACGGCTTCATGCCCGTGGCCATCGGCCTGGCGCTGTCGATTCCGCTGATGGCGCCGATGCTCGGCGACCTGATCGGCCAGAGCTGGATGCTGCCACCCTGGGTGCAGCTGCTGCTGGCCACGCCGGTGCAGTTCTGGCTCGGCGCGCGCTTCTACCGCGCGGGCTGGCATGCGGCCAAGGCCCGCACCGGCAACATGGACCTGCTGGTGGCGCTGGGCACCAGCGCGGCCTTCGGCCTGTCGCTGTGGCTGTGGTGGCGCGCCGCCACCGGCGAGCACGCGGGGCACGGCATGGTGCCGCACCTGTATTTCGAAGCCTCGGCGGTGGTGATCACGCTGGTGCTGCTGGGCAAGTGGCTCGAGGCGCGCGCCAAGCGCCAGGCCACCTCGGCGATCCGCGCGCTGCAGCAGCTGCGGCCCGAAGTGGCGCACCTGATCAACGCACGCGGCAAGGAAAGCGACGTGCCGCTGGCCGAGGTGATGGTCGGCGACCGCCTCGCCGTGCGCCCCGGTGAACGCGTGCCGGCCGATGCACGTGTGCTCGAAGGGCAGTCCGAGGTGGACGAATCGATGCTCACCGGCGAACCGCTGCCAGTGGCCAAGAATCCCGGCGACAACTTGACCGGTGGCGCAGTGAACGGTGATGGCCGCATGGTCATCGAGGTGCGCGCGGTCGGCGCCGAAAGCGTGCTGGCACGCATCATCCGGCTGGTCGAGGACGCGCAGGCCGCCAAGGCGCCGATCCAGCGCATGGTCGACCAGGTGGCTGCCGTGTTCGTGCCGGTGGTGCTGGTGATCGCGCTCGTCACCTTCGCGGGCTGGATGGTCGCGGGTGCCGGCGTCGAGACCGCGCTGATCCATGCGGTGGCGGTGCTGGTCATCGCCTGTCCCTGTGCGCTGGGCCTGGCGACGCCGGTGGCGGTGATGGCGGGCACGGGCGTGGCCGCGAAGCACGGCATCCTCATCAAGGACGCACGGGCTTTGGAAATTGCACACCGCGTCGACACCGTGGCTTTCGACAAGACCGGCACGCTGACGGTGGGCCGCCCCGTGCTCACGGCGCTGCTGCCCGCGGCGGGGGCGCTGGCGAAGGAGAACGACCTGCTCGCCACGGCCGCCAGCCTGCAAGGCGGCAGCGAACATCCGCTCGCACGCGCCGTGTTGTCTGCCGCTGCCGAACGCGGCGTACAGGCGCCGCCGCTCGGTGCGATGCAGGCGATGCCGGGTCGCGGCGTGCGCGGCGAAGTGAACGGCGCGACCTGGGCCATCGCCAGCCTGCGCTGGTGCCGCGAACTCGACGCGATGCCGGCCGAAGCCGACATCGAGCGCCTGCAGTCGCAGGGCGCCACGGTCTCCGCGCTGCTGCGCTTCGACGATGCCGGTTCCGCGCATGTGCAGGCGCTGTTGGCCTTCGCCGACGAGCCGAAGCCGCAAGCTGCCGAAGCGATCCGCACCTTGCGTGCGCGCGGCCTGCGCGTGGTGATGATCTCGGGCGACAACCTGCGCGCGGCGCAGGCGATGGCGGCCCGCCTGGGCATTCCAGCCGAGGACGTGCGCGCCGACGTGCTGCCGGCCGACAAGGCCGAGCAGGTGAGCGCGCTGCGAAAGAACGGCCACGTGGTCGCGATGGTCGGCGACGGCGCGAACGACGCGCCCGCATTGGCCGCAGCCGATGTGGGCATCGCGATGGCGCCGTCGGGCGGCGGCACCGACGTGGCGATGGAAGCGGCCGGCATCACGCTGATGCGCGGCGACCTCGCGCTCGTGGCCGAAGCGCTCGAGCTCTCGGGCCGCACGGTGGCGAAGATCCGGCAGAACCTGTTCTGGGCCTTTGCCTACAACGTGGCCGGCATTCCGCTCGCGGCTTTCGGTTTGCTGAGCCCGGTGGTGGCCGGCGCGGCGATGGCGTTGTCGAGCGTGAGCGTGATGGCCAATGCGCTGTTGCTGCGGCGATGGAAGCCCAAGCACCCACAACACCACTGACCGAACAGTGGATCAGTCGAACAGCAGCGCCATCAGGTGCTCGTCGATGAAGTCCGCTGCTCCGGCCCGGCGGTAGAACTGGCGCAGCGTGCCTTCCTGCACGAAGCCCAGCCGGGCATAGAAACGCAGGGCCGTGGCGTTGTCGCTCTCGGCCATCAGCTCGACGCGGCGAACGCCTTCGGCCTTCAGCCGCGCGAGCACGTCGGTCACCATGGTCTGTGCAATGCCACGGCCATGGAATGCGGGATCGACCGCGAGCGTGCCCAGGCTCGCCACATGCTGCGCACGGCCCGGGTAGCGTGTGACGCGGTAGAAGCCGGCGAGCTGGCCATCGACTTCGAAGATGAAGAAGCCACGGCTGTCGAGCAGGCCCTGGAAGATCGGGCGAAAGTCGTCGCGCGGCATCGGGTCGTAGCCCAGGTAGGGCACGACCCGCTCGTGCATGTAGAGATCGAAGACGGCGTCGAAGTCCGAGGGGACGGCAGGGCGGTGCAGGGGCATGTCGCGCTTCTTCTGGGAGGTCTGCGAGGCAGGATGCGGCCGAGCATAGCAAGGCGGTGCAGACGACCGCACCGCCTTTGTCCTCCCCCTGAAGCTCAACTCTCCGAGACGCGCCGGCTTGCCACGATCACCGCGTTGGTGCCGCCGAAGGCGAAAGAATTCGACAGCACATGGCGCAGCCCCCGCGCCTCGCGCGCCGCGCCGCGCACGAAGTCGACGTTGCCGAACGCGGCATCCGGCGTGTGCAGGTGGGCGATGGGCGGCAGGGTCTCGCGGGCCAGTGCGCGCAGTGCGGCCACGAGTTCGATGGCACCGCCGCCGCCCAGCACGTGGCCGTGGATCGCCTTGGTCGCGCTGACCGGTGCGGCGTTGCCGAACAGTTCACCGATCGACGCAGCCTCGGCGGCATCGCCCGCGCTCGTCGCCGTGCCGTGGGCGTTGATGTGGCCGATGTCCGAAGGCACGAGCCCGGCGTCGCGCAGCGCGGCACGCATCGCGCGCACCTGGCCGGCCGGGTCGGGGTGGGTGATGTGCGTGCCGTCGCAGTTGCTCGCGTAGCCGCTGAGCACAAAGGGTTGTGCGCCGGCGCCGCGCGCCCGCGCATGGGCTTCCGATTCGAGCACCAGCGCGGCCGCGCCCTCGCCGATGGCGAAGCCCGCGCGGTCGCCCGAGAACGGACGGCAGGCGGTGGCGGGCGCATCGGCCGGCGGCGGGGCCATGACGCGCATCGCGTGCCAGCTGGCCATCACGCCGGGCGTGAGCATGGCGTCGTGGCCGCCGACGATGGCGATGTCGATCCAGCCGCCACGGATGGCGCGCATGGCTTCGCCGATGGCCACCGCGGAGGAAGCACAGGCGCAGGCATAGGCCAGCGCCGCGCCGCGCGCGCCGAAGTGCAGCGCCAGTTCGGCGACTGCGGCGTTGGGCATCACGGTGAGCACGGTGGTGGGGCGCATGCGGCGCTGTTCGCCGTAGAGCGCGCGCGTGGTGGCGTCGAAGGTGCCGGCGCCGGCCAGGCCGCTGCCCCAGAAGATGCCGAGGCGGTCGCGGTCGAGGGCGTCGAGGTCCAGACCGGCATCGGCCGCAGCATCCTGCGCAGCGGCCAGGGCCATCGCGGTGCCACGGTCGAGCGGCAGGCGCGAGGCGCTGCGCACGCTGCTGGCATCGAAGTCGCAGGTGGCGGCGGCGATGGCCATCGGGTCCATGCCGGGAATCTCGAGGGTCTGCGCGCGCACCGCGGAGCGGCCGGCGAACAGTGCATCGTCGAAGGCTTCGATGCTGCGTCCGAGCGGCGTGATGAAACCGAGCCCGCTCACGTGCACGGGTGCGGCGGCGGTGTGGGCCGTGGCGGTGGCCGCCAGCACGGCATGGGCGGCGCCGCTGCTCATGCGGCCGCTGCCATGGGTTCGGCGCGTGCGGCGGCGGCTTCGCCTTCGGCATCGATCACCTCGCACAGCCG
The DNA here is from genome assembly GCF_058800845.1 of Variovorax sp. GW822-FHT04E09. NCBI lineage: Bacteria > Pseudomonadati > Pseudomonadota > Betaproteobacteria > Burkholderiales > Comamonadaceae > Variovorax > Variovorax sp. GW822-FHT04E09. Next base: position 76,337 of record NZ_JBXAMR010000006.1, on the reverse strand, counting down.
CTGCAGCGTGATGCCGGCTTCGCGCGGGTCGAGCCGGTCTTCGGGAATGCGCAGGTGGAAGGCGTCTTCCACGGCGAAGACGAACTCCATGAGCGCCAGCGAATCGAGGCCGAGGTCCGACAGCGCGGTGGCCGGCGAGATGGCCGTGCGCGCGACGCGGAAGTCGGTCTCGAGGATGGTGGCGATGCTGTTGAAGGTGGGAGAGGAAGACATGAGGAGGTTCCTTTCTTTCAGGCGTGAAGAGCAAGTCCGCGGACGCGGAACACGGGTTCGGGCACCGGGCCGTGGGCCACGGTCTCGGCGAAGGCGAGGGTCTCGCGCACCACCTGCTGGCGGTCGTTGTCGATGCTGATCATGTGGTAGCTGTTGTTCAACACCACGGTGCGCAGCGAGGCGCAGCGCAGCCCGCGCACCAGCAGGTCGAGGTTGGACAGGCTGGCGACCTCGTCCTCGCGCGCATGCAGCGCCAGCACCTGCTCGCACTGCACGTCATTCAGGCGCCGCCGCACGTGGCGGATCAGCCGGTCGTGCTCGCGCAGGTGACCCACGCCGATCACCGCGCTGCCGGCGCGCGAGACCTGGCGATGCCGCAGCTCGCGCTCGATCCAGGTGCGCACGCGCTCATTCTTCACGCCGTAGGGCGGGCGCTCGCGGTACTGCCAGAAGCGGCCCAGTGGCGTGTAGAAAGCCAGCGGCAGCAGGAAGCGCGTGCGCGGCACGGCCCAGCCGTCGAAGCGCAGCGTGGTCGACATGAGCACTAGCGCGTCCACCTCGCGGCCGCAGCGGATGGCGCCGCCCAGGGCCAGCGAGGCGCCGGCCGAGATGCCGACCAGCATCACGCGGTCGTGCGTGCGCCGCAGCGCCTTCACGTGCGCCTCGAGGGTGTCGAGCCAGCGCTCGAAGGGCGCGGCCTGCTGCAGCGGCGCGGCGGCGTCGAACGAGTAGCCGGCGATGCACAGCGGCTGCACCGCATACCCGTGGCGCTGCAGGGTCGATTGCACGGTCAGCAGCTCGTCAGGCGTGCTGCATAAACCATGCAGCAGAACCACCGCGGTGCGCTGCACGGCGGGGGACACCAGGCTCAAGGGATCGGAGGGATCGCGTGCACTCATCGGAAGGTGTGTCGTATGCTCATGTCGCGTTTATCGCGGTGAGCGACTGACCGGCCGCTGACGCATCCATCGCCAGGGCAGACCCACAAATCACCCACCACTCATTCACTCACCATGCGAATCCTGCTTGTGGAAGATGACACCGTGCTGCGCGACGTGATGCTGCGCAGCCTCGCCGACGCGGGCCACCGGGTCGACGTGTCGACCAACGTCGAGGATGCCGACCACCTGTGGCGCGTGCAGCCCTTCGATGCCGTGCTGCTCGACCTCAACCTGCCCGCCACCGCCAGCCCCACCAGCGGCCTGGCGAGCGGCCTCACGGCCTTGCGACAGGCGCGTGCGCGCGGCGACCGCACGCCGGTGCTCGTGCTCACGGCGCGCGGGCGCACCGAAGAGCGCATCGCCGGGCTCGACGCCGGCGCCGACGACTACCTGGGCAAGCCCTTCGACCTCGCCGAGGTGGAGGCGCGCCTGCGCGCGCTGGTGCGGCGCGCCAAGGGCACCGAAGACATCGTGGTGCTCGGCCAACTCAAGCTCGACCGCAAGGCGCGGCGCTTCGCGGTCGCGAACGCACCGCTCGACCTGCCGGCGCGCGAGTTCGAGGTGCTGTGGGAACTCATGAGCCCGCCGGGCCGCACGGTGAGCAAGCGGGCGCTGTCGGACAAGCTCTCGGGCTTTGACGAATCGCTGGGCGACAACGCGCTCGAGGCCTTCATCTCGCGCCTGCGCAAGAAGCTGCTCGGCTCGGGCGCGGGCATCCGCACGCTGCGCGGCATCGGCTACCTGCTCGAAGCCGAGGTGTGAGAAGCGACCCGTGAGCGAGGCCACCACCCCACCGGTCACGCGCACTGCACCTTCGCTCACGCGGCGCGTGCTGCGCAACGTGCTGGTGCCGCTGGCGCTGACCTGGATGGCCGGCGCGGTGATCGCACTCGTCATCGCCAACTATTTTTCGGAACAGGCCTTCGACCGCGGCATGCTCGACGACGCCTATGCGCTGTCGGCCAACGTGCAGGCCGGTGAACGCGGCATCGAGCTGCTGCTCACGCCGCGCGAGGTGGCGACCGTGCTGTTCGATCAGACCGACAAGGTCTACTTCTCGGTGCAGCGGCTCGACGGCACGCCCATCTCGGGCAGGGTCGACCTGAAGGCACCGCTGCCCGACGAAGGTTCTCGCTACCGTTTTTCCGACATCGACTACGACGGGAACGTGCTGCGTGCCGTCGTGCTCGATCACGACGCCGAACCCGGTCTGCACATGCCCTACCGCGTGATCGTGGCGCAGACCACGCTGAGCCGCGCCGCCCTGGTGCAGCGGCTGCTGTTCTATGCCATGGCGCCGCAGGTTCTGCTGCTCGTGCTGCTGGCCGTGTGGCTCTGGCACGGCATCCGACGCGATCTGCGACCGCTCGGCGAGCTGCAGCGCGCACTCGACACCCGCGATGTGCGCGACCTCTCGCCGGTGACCGTGGCGCAGACCTCGAAAGAATTGCAACGCCTGGGCGATGCCGTCAACGCGCTGTTCGATCGTCTGCGCCACAGCGTGCGTGCGCAGCGCGAGTTCGTGGGCAACGTGGCGCACGAGTTGCGCACGCCGCTCGCCGGCATTCGCGCGCTGGCCGAGTACGGGCTCGCGCAGCACGACACCGAGGTGTGGCGCGAACAGCTCACGCGCGTGTCCGAACGGCAGGCGCGCGCGAGCCACCTGATCGACCAGCTGCTCGCGCTGGCATTGGCCGACGAGGCGCGCACCGACCTGCAGCGTACGCCCGTGTCGCTCGACATGCTGGCCGAGCAGACCGTGCTGCGCCACCTCGCGCGCGCCGATGCGCGCGGCGTCGACCTGGGCGCGCGCGGCCTTGACGACGGCGTGACGGTGCTTGCGAACGAAGCGCTGGTGGAGGGCATCCTCGACAACCTGATCGACAACGCGCTGCGCTACGGCGGCCGCACCATCACCGTCGAACTCGCGGGCCGCACGCTGAGCGTGATCGACGACGGACCCGGCATTCCGCTCGAAGCGCAGCGCGACCTCATGCAACGCTGGGCGCAAGGCCCCGCGGGCCAGAAGCTGGGGCAGGGCGCGGGGCTGGGGCTGTCGATCGTGGCGCGCTATGCCGAGCTGTTGGGGGCCGAGCTGCGGCTCGATGCCGCGGAGCCCACGGGCCTGCGCGTGAGCGTGACCTTCGGGGACGACGCCTGACAGTTCACGCGCTTGTCAGTGGCTTGCGCAGATAGACGCGTGTGCGGCCGTCGAGCGATTCGCGCCGGTACTCGACATAACCGATGCGCTGGTAGAGCGCGAGGTTCTCGGTCATCTTCTCGTTCGTGAACAGGTAGATCGACGCGTGGCCCTGGCGCAGCGCTTCGCGCTCGGCCAGTTCGAGCAAGGCGCGACCCGCGCCGCTGCCCTGGTGGTCGGGGTGGACCGCGATCACGTCGATGAGGAAGCCTTCGTCGGTGACGTCGAGCAGCAGCGCCGCGCCGATCTGTTGCTCCGGCCGCTCGGCCACCCAGACCTGCAGGTGCGCGATGGCCTGCGCGTAGTCGCGCGTCATCGGCCGCGGCGTGAGGCCCAGGCGCGGGATGTAGGTGCGGAAGGCCTCGACCGCGCATGCGGTGACAGTCGCCACGTCGTCGGCGGTGGCGCGACGCAGGTGCCAGGGCGCAGCGTTGACGCTCACGCGTCGAACTCGACCTCGCCCTCGATCTCCACCGGGATGCCGAAAGGCAGCTCGGCCATGCCCACGGCGCTGCGCGCATGCGCGCCGACCTCGGGACCGAAGAGTTCGAGGATCAGGTCGGAAAACCCGTTGATGACCGCCGGCTGCTGCTGAAAGCCGGGCGCCGAGGCCACCATGCCGAACACGCGCGTCCATGCGGTGATGCGGTCCAGGTCACCGAGCGCGCGCTGCAGGCTGCCGAGCATCGCGAGGCCGGTGAGGCGCGCGGCGGCGTAGCCTTGGTCGACTGTCAGCTCTGCGCCGAGCTTGCCCAGCGGCGCAGCGATGCGGCCATCGGCCGTGAGCGGGCCGTGGCCCGAGACGATCGCGCGCCGGCCGATGAGGCGGACGAACTGGAAGGGGAGGATGACGCCGGGAGGTGGCGTCACGGCAGGAGGAAGGACGAGGCCCAGGGCGTGGAGGCGTTCGGCAATGCGCGTCATGGTGAAGATGCGTGCGGCAAATGACCAAGGGTACGCGCGGCGTGCTGCGAAGGCAATTTGGGCGTTTTGCGGCTCACGGCGGGGAGACACTGCCGTGGGTGCGGCCAAGAGCACCGGCTATCGAGTGCCCATCCAGTTGCTGCCGAGTGACAGGTCCTTGCTGAAGATCAGGAGGGTGCCCCAAAGAAGAAAAGAGGCACAAAGCAGGCAGATGATGAAGATCAGAGCGCCTGCGAAGCTCGCAAATCCTGTCTTGTCTCGTGCCATCTTGAACCCGAGCACGATGCCACCCACTAGCAACCCAAGAAGAAGCCATGGGATGCCGCATAGAAGAAGGAAAAATGGATCTGCAAAGCAGCCAGTCATGTCGGTTCGATGTGGCAGCCGTCGAGCTTGCACATGCCTATTCTTTTGGCGTGGGGGCGGTTCATTGCGGCAGCTTGATGTTGGAGCCGTCGAGCTTGAGACCGCTCAGCTTCTTCAGGTCGGTGCCACCGGTTTTCTTGAATTCATGGACCTGGGTGTTGGACAGGTCCAGGGTCAAGGCAAAGACGGCCGAACTCAGTTCCAGCTTGCCGATGCGGGCATCGTTCAAGCGCACGGAGTTCGCTTCGAATTCCTCCAGAAGCAGATGCGCCGCATGGGCGTACTGCAGGTCAAGCCGGGTGAACTTGCTCTTTCGAAAAACAAGGGACTCGGTATGTGGGCCGCCGCCGATGTCCACGAGGATGTTGTCGCCAAGGATGGAGGTGTTCTCGATCAGCACCTCCTGGGCGTCGTTGCTGGCGAGGCTGAAAGCGAACTTTTCGCCTGATGCGGGAGGCGTGAACTGGCTATCTCGCACGGTGAGGCGTTTGGCGCCTTTGACTATCGCCTCGACGGTGCCGCCACGCACTCGCTCCATCGAGAGTCCCTCCTTGATAGTGGCGCCGGTCAAGTCGAGTGTGTCGATGACGGTGTCACGGATGGTGAGAGATTGGATTGAACTCGCGACCATATTGAAGGTGCCGCGCAACTTACTACGTTCTATCAAAACCGGCGCATGCACATTGGCCACCTCTCTAGGGTCATGCTTGCTTGAAACGGCTTCGAACTCACAGTCCCGAATCATCAACTTGGTGAGTCCGCTCAAGTCAAACCATTTGCCCTTGCATCTCACGAACTCTGCTTCTCCATAGCCGCCCACTGCACCCCAGTGATTGCGGTTGCTGCTTGCTCCGACGAAATTGCATCCGTCGAAAACCAGGCGCTTGCTGTCCGAGTAGCCCATCACATAGGTTTCTCCACCAAAGGCACAGCGATGAAGGGTCACGTCCACCATGTCGCCAAAACCGTGGATGCCGACAAACTTGCAGTTCTCGAAAGTGCTCTTCTCGAGTCGATCGAGCTTGATTTCATAGGCACCCGCAAAGTCACAGTTCACGAATTTCACATGGCGCCAGACCAGTCCTTGAAGATTGAGTCCACTGAACTCCGCGCCTTCGATGGTCAGCAGCGTATCGCCCGTTTCACGAGTGCGTAAAGCCGGATCCTGCAGATAGCGGTAGATCCCGCTGAAATTTTTGATGTTGGATTTGCTACTCATGGAGCATCCGGTCAAAGGGAAAAAAAAGGAGGCTGCGGTCAAGCCGAAGGTAGAAAGGAAGTCGCGTCGTTGCATGGGCTATCTATCGCACGGGGTCCTTGTTGACCCAGATGGCGGACTTCTTGTCGACATATCCTTTGCTCAGGAAGTTGTCGGACAAGAAATCCCAATCCGGCACTTCCCCACGCTCTCCCATCGGTCGTCCGAAATGCCATACCGCGTTCTTCGGACGCGCCGGGTCCGACTTGTCCAGGCTGAACCCGCCCATGTTCACGTTGCCGTCGATGAGCGCGATGTCCAGAGGAAACACCCATGGGTCTGCATGGAGCACGTCTTTGGCCCAGTTCTCGCCTGCGTCGGTGGGGTTAGGCTCCTTCAGCGTCACTTCACAGAAGGCCTGAACCAGTCGCTGGCGGAGCGTCACGTACTCGGTATTGGGGTAGTTATCGACCACGGATCGGGGACTCCACGCCATTGCCAAGGCGCCGTTGGAACTCACAGTCTTGGAGCTCATCATCGACAACAGCATTGCCGTGTCTTCATCCTTGAAGCTCAGTGTGGTGCCTTTCAAGCTGGGCGTGATGGGATGCCAGGTCTTGGTTTCGCCGCGCGAACCGTTGGGACGCTTTGGGTTGTTCTTCTCGAACACCCACAACTTCACTTCTGTCACACACCCCAGCTTGCGCACTTGCTCGCTCAAGACCAGTTCCAGCTGACCGCTCTTGCCGAAGTACCCAGGCTTGAAGCGCAATGGCACATGGATGTTGCCTTTCCTGGGCAAGCCGCTCATGGCGTGCAGGTAGTCGAGTGCCACCGCCAACCGCGGCTTTTCATTGAAGCCCTTGCCCTGGAACTCGCTCTGGACATGACACCGATCGGTCTTCACCTGCCGGATCTCGCCCGTCGTGGGATCGAGCGCGGTCCCCGCGGGCGGCCGGCCGGTCCAGGCGCTGAGTTCGCCGTCCAGGTTTTGGTAGCCGATGGGCCCGCCACAACTGGAGACGATCAGCGCCGTCACGGTGTTCGGTTTGACTGTTTGCGTGTTGTGGATGCCGCCTTCGCTCCATTCGCTGAAGCTGGTGCCGCCGTTGATCGTGACCTTCTTCTTGGCGGTGATGTAGACCGTGTCTTCGGTGCTCACGACGTCGATGTCTTTCAAGGCCGTGGCCTCGATGGCGTCGCTTTGGGCTTCGATGCGGATTCCACATGCTCGTACAGCGGATCGCCAGCCGCATAGGCGCCCATGGCGTCCGAGAGCACCAGGCGGTGCTTACCGTCCGAGTGCTCGAAGTGGTAGCTGATGCCCCATTCCTGGCACAGGCGGGAGAAGAAGGCGAAGTCGCTCTCGTTGAACTGGGTCTGGTAGTCGCGCACGGGGTAGTGCTCGATCAGGCGCTTGTCCACGGGGAAGGCGTAGTCGCCCAGGAGTTCGTCCAGGATCTGAACGACGCTGAGGTTCTGGAAGATCCTGCAGTCGGTGCGCAGGGTGGCCAGGTGCAGCCAGGGGCGCAGGGTGAGCTTGTACTGGGCGTGGCGCCCTTCCTCGCCCCACAGGGCTGCGTCGGTGATCAGGGCGTTGAGCTGGCGAGGCGAAGAGCCATCGAGTTCGATCTCGCAGCTGATCTCCTGGCCGATGAAGGCATCCAGGTCGAAGTCGGCGCCGGAGGAGACGCCGGACAGAGCCAGCGCATCCGGGGTCTTGAGAAAGAGCTCGTAGGCAAAGAGGCTGTTGACCCCTTCATGTCCCGACAGCCGCACGGGCGCCAGTGCAGCCTGACCAAGAACAACAGGGATCGCAGCAGAAGAGACAGACAGCGTGCGCGGCATCGACGACTTCCTTGAGAGGAGGAGAGGTCGGCGCAGTCTGCAGGGACTGCGCGGCGCACACTGCGAACAATCGTCACCTCACGCGCTGCCCGCGAAAAAGGGCGGAGCAAGCGCGAAGAAGTTGACGCCGAAGGGCCGACTCAGCCCAACGCCGGATAGTCCGTATACCCCTTCATCCCACCCCCATACATCGTGGCCTTGTCCAGCTCGTTCAGCGGCGCGTGCTCGCGCAGGCGGCGCACCAGGTCGGGGTTCGAGATGAAGGGCTTGCCGAAGGCCACGAGGTCGTCGCCTTCCTTCACGGCTTCTTCGGCCAGGGGGCGGTCGTAGCCGTTGTTGACCATCCAGGCGGCCTTGCCGCCGGCGGCGCGGTAGGCGGCCTTGAGGGCTTCGTAGTCGAAGGGGCGGTCGGCGATTTCGCGCGGGCCGCCGGTGGCGCCTTCGATGATGTGGATGTAGGCCAGGTTCAGCGGCGCGAGCTGCTGCACGACATAGGTGAACAGCGGCTGCGGGTCGCTGTCGTGCGCGTCGTTGGCGGGCGTGACGGGCGACAGGCGGATGCCGGTCTTGCCGCCGCCGACGGCGTCGACCACGGCGCGCGTGGACTCGAGCAGCAGGCGCGCGCGGTTCTTGATGGCGCCGCCGTAGTCGTCGGTGCGTTTGTTGCTGCCGTCTTTCAGGAACTGGTCGAGCAGGTAGCCGTTGGCGCCGTGCAGTTCCACGCCGTCGAAGCCCGCGGTCTCGACGGCGTTGCGTGCGGCCGCGGCATAGGCGTGGACGATGCCGGGCAGCTCGGCCGCGTCGAGTGCGCGCGGCTCCGACGTTTCGACGAAGGTGGGCACGCCGTCCTTGATGAGCACGGTCTTGGTCTTGGCGGTGATGGCCGAGGGCGCGACGGGCTTGCCGCCACCGGGTTGCAGTTCGGTGTGCGAGACGCGGCCCACGTGCCACAGCTGCACGATGATCTTGCCGCCCTCGGCGTGCACGGCGTCGGTCACGCGCTTCCAGGCGTCGAGCTGCTCGGTGCCGTAGAGGCCGGGCACGTCGGCGTAGCCCTGGCCCTGGTGGCTGATGGCGGTGGCTTCGGTGATGAGCAGGCCGGCGCTGGCGCGCTGGGCGTAGTAGGTGGCGGCGATGTCGGGCGGGATCGCGTTGGGCGAGCGGTTGCGCGTGAGCGGCGCCATCACGATGCGGTTGGCGAGCTGGAGGTCGCCGGCCTGGACGGGGTCGAAAAGGGTGGACATCGCGAGTGGAGGCAGAGTTGAAACAGGCGCAAGGCTAAGCCGCCCGTCTCAACCCTGCTGTCGCACGGTTGTCCCGATTGGTGCTAAGGAAGCAACCGCGCCAGCAGTGCCGGGCTCACGCGCACGGGCAGCGCCAGCAGGATCTGTCCCATGCCCTTGCCGAGCGGGTCGTTGCGCAGAGAGGCCATGCCGCCGCCGCCCAGCGCCTGCTCGCAGACGAAGTTGAAGGCGTGGATGCCGGGCACCTCGTGGCGCGTGACGCGGCCCTGCACCAGGTGCGCGAGCCATGCGGCCACGCGCGCCTCGGTGAGTTGCGCGCGCAGCAGCGGCAGCAGTTCGGGATGGCGCGCGATGACGCCGATGTTCGAGGTGTCTCCCTTGTCGCCGCTGCGGGCCCACGCGAGGCGGATCAGCGGGACTTCGATGGCATCGTCGCCGGGCGTGGCAAGAGGCAGTGCATCGTTGGTGCGCACGGCGGGCGGGTCGTCGCTGGTGGCGTGCGTCGCGGGCACATCGACGGCCTGCCCATCGACGCGCACCTGCGGGCTCACGCGCGCCTTGTCGAGGAGGAATGCGTACTGCCGGATCGACGGCGACACCGAGGCGCGCCCGCCGCCCGCGCCCGTGGTGCCGGGCGCCCACGAGGTGCCGGCCGGCGCGACCTCGCGCGCGAACAGCTCCAGCGCGTCCTTGCGCGGATGCGTCACGGCGAGCCGCAGCACGGCCTCGCGGATCTGCTGTGCCTGCGTCTGCGCATGCGGGCCGTAGCAGGACTCGGCGCCGAGCACTTCGAGCTGCGTGCCGCTGTAGGGCCCGAGGCCCTGCCGCGCAAAGAGGGCGCCGGTGCGCGCGAGGATCGCCTCGCCGGTGCGCCGCGCCTTGGCCACCGCGTCGAAGCCGACGATCGTGAGCTGCGCCGCGGTCTTGAAGCCGTCGACGTAGGTGGCGCAGACCTTGTAGCTGCCGGTGGGTGCGCGGCCGCGCGCGCCGTGCACGCGCACGCGGTGTTCGCCCGCCTGTTCGATGCGCACCTTCGTGAAGTCGGCCACCACGTCTGGCAGCAGGTAGGCGGCGGGGTCGCCGATTTCGTAGAGCATCTGCTCGCCGACCACGGCGGGCGTGAGCTTGCCGCCGGTGCCCGCGGGCTTGGTGACGACGAAGCTGCCGTCCGCGCTGCATTCGACGATGGGGTAGCCGATGTTCGGCCAGTCGGACACGGTGTCCCAGTCGGTGTGCAGGCCGCCGGTGGCCTGGCAGCCGCACTCGATGATGTGGCCCGCGAGGCTGCCCGCGGCGAGCAGGTCGTGGTCGCCGGGCTGCCATTGGAATTCGTGCATGAGCACGCCGAGCGTGACGGCCGAGTCGACGCAGCGGCCGGTGATGACGACCTGCGCGCCCGCGTCGAGCGCGGCCTGGACCGGGCGCGCGCCCAGGTAGGCGTTGGCGCTGAGCACGCGCTCGGGCAGCGGCGCGCCGCTCTGCAGTTCGCGCACGGGCGGTTGCGAGGCGCGCAGCTCGGGCAGCAGCGGCGACACGTCGTCACCGCTCACCACGGCGATCTTCAGCGAGACGCCTTGCTCGGCGGCCAGTGCCGCGAGCGCATCGGCGCAGCCTTGCGGATTGACGCCGCCCGCATTGCTCACGACGCGGATGCCCTGTGTCACGACGTCTTTCAGCACGGCCTTCATCGCGACGGAGACGAAGTCGGTCGCGTAGCCCAGCTCGGGCTTCTTGAGTCGCGCGCCCGCGAGGATCGACATGGTGAGTTCGGCGAGGTAGTCGAACACGAGGTAGTCGATCTGCCCGCTGGCCACGAGCTGCGGCGCGCCCACGCTGCTGTCGCCCCAGAAGCCGGAGGCGCCGCCGATGCGGACGACGCGATTGCTGTTGTGGTTGCTGCTGTTCATCGGCCACTCCATTGCGGTTTGCGCTTCTCGCGGAAGGCGAGCTGGCCTTCGGCCGCGTCTTCGGTGAGCGCGAACAGGCCGATCTGGCTTTCGGTGAAGGCCATCGATTCCTCGAAGGCCATGGCCTCGATCTTCTTCATCGTGTACAGGCCGCGGCGGATGGCGGCGGGCGACTTGTCGAGCAGGCGACCCAGCAGCCAGTCGACGCTCTCGTCGACGTCGTCGCTCACGCGGTTGATGAGCTTCAGCTCGAGCGCCTGCGCGGCGTCGATCGGTTCGCCGGTGATGCACATCTCGGCCAGCACGCGGCGCGGCAGCAGGCCGCCGAGCACGCTGAGCACCTGCGCGGGAAACACGCCGACCTTCACCTCGGGCAGGCCGAACACGGCCTGGCGGCTGGCCACGGCCAAGTCGCACATCGCCATGAGGCCCATGCCGCCCGCCATGCAGGCGCCGTTGACGCGCGCGATCAGCGGCACGGTCGATTGCCGCGCCTGGCGAAAGAGGTTGGCCATGCCCTGATAGGGCGCGGCGTAGTCGAACTTGAAGGAGGTGCCGCTCTGCAGGTCGGCGCCGGCGCAGAAGGCGCGCGTGCCGGCGCCGGTGAGGACCACGGCGCGCACGGCGGTGTCGCGGTTGGCGCGTGCCAGCGCATCGGACAGGCCCTCGAGCACGGCCGCGTTGATGGCGTTGCGGCGTTCCTGGCGATCGATGGTGAGCCACATGACGGGCCCGCGCATCTCTTCGCGCAGCTCGACGGGGGACGGGGAAGAAGGAGGGGGAGGGGATTCGGACATGGGCGGCTCGGCTTCCTGGTGACGGATGCCGTAGCGTCGCCCGAAAAAAAAGCCGCGGCATGCGGCTTGTGGCTGCGGTGATCCGGGTTTTCCCTGGGGTGGCCCGGATCGTCGCTGGCGTCGCGTTCTGCGCGCTTCGGCTTACTTCAGCAGGCCTTCGGCCTTCATCGCTTCCTGAACGGCGGGGCGGGCGGCCACGCGAGCGTGCCAGGCCAGCACGTTGGGGAAGTCCGAGATGTCCACGCCGGTGGGCTTGGTCCAGTTGGTGACGGTGAACAGGTAGCCGTCGGCCACGCTGAAATGCTCGCCCATCAGGTACTGCTTGGCGGAGAGTTCGCCGTCGAGCCACTGGAAGCGGGCCTTGAGCTTGTCCTTGGAGATGGACTTGGCTTCCTCGGGCATGGCCGGGTTGAACAGCGGGCTGAAGCCCTTGTGCATCTCGGTGCCGATGAAGGTCAGCCATTCCTGCAGGCGGTAGCGCGGCATGGTGCCGTTGGCGGGCGCGAGGTTCTTGGTGGGGGCGAGGTCGGCAATGTATTGCACGATGGCCGGGCCTTCGCGCAGGCGGGTGCCGTCGTCGAGCTCGAGCATCGGCACGTAGCCCAGCGGGTTGATGCCGTAGTAGTCGGTGCCGTCCTGCAGCTTGTGGCTCTTGGTGCTGGCCAGCACGGGCTCGAAGGCGATGCCCGCTTCGTGCAGCGCGATGTGGGGGGAGAGCGAGCAGGCGCCGGGCGAGTAGTACAGCTTCATTCGAAAAAACTCCAATGGATAGAAGGAAAAGATCTGTGCGACCGAAAGGGATGCTAGCGGGTTTGGCTGCATCGCGTTTTTGTCCTACGGTGGCTCGCGCGTGCCGACTATCGGGTGGTGCGGCGGGGCTTCCTACAGTCCGGACACGGCGGCGCATGCCCGCTGCAAAGCAACCAAGGAGTGGTTCACCATGCTCAAGTACGCGATCATTTTTGCGGTCATCTCGCTCGTGGCGGGTCTGCTGGGCTTCGGCGGCGTGGCGGCCGGCGCGGCGGGCATCGCCAAGCTGCTGTTCGGCCTGTTCCTCGTGCTGGCGGTGCTGTTCGTGGTGCTGGCCGCACTTGGCGTGGGCGCGGTGAAGAAGGCGCTCGATTGACCGCCTTGCCCCATGCCATGCACCTGTCGCACGTCGACCTGCGCCTGGACTACGAGGTGGACGCCCCGGCGCACCTGCGGCTGAACATCGAGGCCGCGCGCACGGGCGCGCAGGCGGTGCTGGCCGAGACGCTCACCATCGAGCCGCCCGCGCGGCTGCGGGTGGGCTGCGAGGCCGACAGCGGCAACCGCTTCGTGCGCTTCGACGCGGCGCCCGGGCCGCTGACCATCGCCTACCGCGCGACGGTGCGGCGCCCGGTGGTGCATGTGCCGGCCACCTTGCCCGAGGTGCCGGTGAGCCAGCTGCCCGACGCGGTGCTGGGCGACCTGCTGCCCACGCGCTATTGCGAGTCGGACCTGCTGGCGCGCTGCGCGCAGCAGCTCTTCGGCGACCTGCCGCCGGGCATCGGCCGCGTGCAGGCGATTGCCGACTGGATCCACGACAGCATCGTCTACGTGCCGGGCAGCAGCGACTCGACCACCACCGCGCGCGAAGTGTTCGTGCAGCGCGCCGGCGTGTGCCGCGACTTCGCGCACCTGGGCATCACCTTCTGCCGCGCGCTCAACATTCCGGCGCGGCTGGTGGTGGGCTACGTGTGGTTCGACGAACCGCCGCAAGACTTCCATGCCGTGTTCGAAGCCTGGCTCGGCGGGCAGTGGGTGCTGTTCGATCCGACGCGCATGGCGCCCGTCGACCGGCTGGTGCGCGTGGGCACGGGGCGCGACGCGAAGGACGTGGCCTTCTCCACGATCTTCGGCGCGGTGCGCATGACCGACAAGAAGCTCGCCGTGCGCGAATTGCAGGACGAGCGGGCCATTGCGCCGCGCACGCCGGCGCCCAGCGGCGAGCTGCGGGGCATCGAGAAGCCCGAACCGGTGCTCTGACCCTCCCAAGTGACCGCCCGATGCGGGTTGTTTGCTATTAAATATGTAGCAAACTGCGCAATGCCGACAAGGCTCCAGGCCGATTTTGGCGCGGCTCCCTAGCTTGTCCACACAGGGGTTGCGGCAGGGCATCGCCGCTTAAAATTAGTGCCCTTTTTTGCGCCGCGCACGCGTCTGTGGTGCGCCCCCTTTTTCCAATGCTGTACCCCGAAGAATTCGATGTGATCGTCGTCGGCGGTGGCCATGCCGGCACCGAAGCCGCGCTCGCTTCCGCACGCATGGGCGCCAAGACGCTGCTGCTCTCCCACAACATCGAGACGCTGGGGCAGATGAGCTGCAACCCGTCGATCGGCGGCATCGGCAAGGGCCACCTCGTGAAGGAGGTCGACGCGCTCGGCGGCGCGATGGCCATTGCCACGGACGAGGCGGGCATCCAGTTCCGCATCCTCAATTCGAGCAAGGGCCCGGCCGTGCGCGCCACGCGTGCGCAGGCCGACCGCGTGCTGTACAAGGCCGCGATCCGCCACCGCCTGGAAAACCAGCCGAACCTGAGCCTGTTCCAGCAAGCCGTCGACGACCTGATGATCGAAGGCGATCGCGTGGTCGGCGCCGTCACGCAGGTGGGCATTTCTTTCCGCGCACGCACCGTGGTGCTGACCGCGGGCACTTTTCTCGACGGCCGCATCCACGTCGGCTTGGACAACTACCAAGCCGGCCGCGCGGGCGACCCGCCGGCCATCAGCCTGTCGGCGCGCCTGAAGGAACTCAAGCTGCCGCAGGGCCGCCTGAAGACCGGCACGCCGCCGCGCCTGGACGGTCGCAGCATCGACTTCTCGAAGTGCACCGAACAACCCGGCGACGGCATGCCCGGTGGGGCAGGGCCGATGCCGGTGTTCAGCTTCATGGGCAAGGTCGAGATGCACCCGCGGCAGATGCCGTGCTGGGTGACGCACACCAACCAGCGCACGCACGACATCATCCGCTCGGGCTTCGACCGCAGCCCGATGTTCACCGGCAAGATCGACGGCGTCGGTCCGCGCTACTGCCCGAGCGTCGAAGACAAGATCAACCGCTTTGCCGACAAGGACAGCCACCAGATCTTCCTGGAGCCCGAAGGCCTGACGACCAACGAGTACTACCCGAACGGGATCTCGACCAGCCTGCCGTTCGACATCCAGTACCAGCTGGTGCGCTCGATGCCGGGCCTGGAAAACGCCCACATCCTGCGCCCGGGCTACGCCATCGAGTACGACTACTTCGATCCGCGCGAGCTCAAGAGCAGCTTCGAGACCCGTGCGATCCGCGGCCTGTTCTTTGCCGGACAGATCAACGGCACCACCGGCTACGAAGAAGCGGCGGCCCAGGGCCTGTTCGCCGGCATCAACGCCGCGCTGCAGTGCCGTGGCGAAGATGCCTGGCTGCCGCGCCGCGACGAGGCCTACCTCGGCGTGCTGGTCGACGACCTGATCACCAAGGGCGTGACCGAGCCGTACCGCATGTTCACCAGCCGCGCCGAGTTCCGGCTGCAGCTGCGCGAGGACAACGCCGACATGCGCCTGACCGAAGCAGGGCGCAAGCTGGGCCTGGTGGACGACGCGCGTTGGGACGCTTTCAGCCGCAAGCGCGACGCTGTTTCACGTGAAACAGAGCGGCTCAAGTCGATCTGGGTGAACCCGCGCAACCTGCCGGCGACCGAGTCGGCCCGGGTGCTGGGCAAGGCCATCGAGCACGAATACAACCTGGCCGACCTGCTGCGCCGGCCCGACGTCAACTACGAAACCCTGATGTCGCTGGACGGCGGCAAGTACGGCCCGTCGTCGGCGCTGAGCGCTTCCGAGATCGAGCAGATCGAGATCTCGGCCAAGTACTCCGGCTACATCGAGCGCCAGCACGACGAGGTGGAGCGCGCCGCCCACTTCGAGAACCTGAAGCTGCCGGCCGACTTCGACTACGGCCAGGTCAAGGCCCTGAGCTTCGAGGTGCGCCAGAAGCTGGACAAGCACCGGCCTGAAACGCTGGGGCTGGCATCGCGCATCTCGGGCGTCACGCCCGCCGCGATCTCGCTGCTGATGATTCACCTGCGCAAGGGCGGGCACAAGGCCTTCGCCCGCGACGCCGCCGATACCGCCACAGCCACAGAAACCACCGAAGCTGCTGCCACCGAGCCGCACACCGCACCATGAGCGCGACGCCCCTCGACACGCTGCGCGCAGGCGCAGCCGCCCTGGGCGTGGCCCTGTCCGACACGCAGGGCGAACAGCTGCTGGCCTACGGCACGCTGATGCTCAAGTGGAACAAGGTCTACAACCTGACGGCCGTGCGCGACCCGGCCGGCGTCATGACGCACCACCTGCTCGACAGCCTCGCGGCCGTCGCACCGCTGCAGCGCGAGTGGGCAGGGAAGGGCAGGCTGCTCGACGTCGGCTCCGGCGGCGGTCTGCCGGGCGTGGTGATCGCCATCATGCGGCCCGACATCGAGGTCAGCTGCCTCGATGCGGTCGCCAAGAAGGCGGCCTTCGTGCAGCAGGTGGCGGCCGAGCTGGAGCTGCCGAACCTGCGCGGCCTGCATGCGCGGGTCGAATCGCTGGCCGGCAGCTACGAGGTGATCAGCTCGCGCGCCTTCGCGTCGCTGCCCGATTTCTTCAACGGCTCGGTGCACCTGCTGACACCGGGCGGCGTCTGGCTGGCCATGAAGGGCAAGGTGCCGACCGACGAACTGGCCGTCTTGCCGGCCGGCGTTGCAGTGTTTCACGTGGAACAACTGACGGTGCCGGGCCTGGACGCCGAGCGCTGCATCGTCTGGGCGCGCAAAGAGGCCGCCTGATTTCGTAAAAGATGCGACGGCGCCGGCAAAAGCCGGTGCCGGAGCAATCTTCCCGGCGCTGGCCTGCCTTAGACTCGAAGCCTCCCCCTGGCTCTCTTTTTCGAGGCAAATCCCATGTTCGGCATCGCTGACTACGGCGCATTCGTCGCCGCCATCGTCCTGTTCCTTCTGATTCCCGGTCCGGGCAATCTGGCGCTGATCACTTCGACCAGCAAAGGCGGCATTCGTGGCGGCCTGGCAGCGACCTTCGGCGTGATCCTGGGAGACCAGGTCCTGATGTGGGCGGCGGTGGCGGGCGTGTCGGCCGTGCTGGCTGCTTACCCGGCCGCCTTCAAGGCGGTGCAGTGGCTGGGCGCCGCCTACCTGGCGTGGCTCGGTCTCAAGATGCTCCTGGCCAAGCCCGGCGCGGCACCGATCCTGAACATCCGCCCGAGCCATTTCCTGCGCCAGGCGCTGACGATCACCTTGCTGAACCCCAAGGCGATCGTGTTCTACATGGCCTTCTTCCCGCTGTTCGTCGATCCGGCGCGCCACCAGGGCGTCATCACCTTCGGCGCCATGGCCGTGACCATCGCCGCGCTGACCTTCCTGTACGGCCTGACCTCGACGCTGCTCACGCACTTCCTGGCCGAGCGCATCCGCGCCAATCCCCGCATCTCGGCCACGCTCGAAAAGCTGGCTGGCACCTTCTTGATCGCCTTCGGCATCAAGCTCGCGATCTCGCGCTGACCGACCCCGACGACCCGCACTGACGACACATGGCCAAGATTTTCTGCATCGCCAACCAGAAGGGCGGCGTCGGCAAGACCACCACCACCGTCAATCTCGCCGCCGGCCTGGCCAAGGTGGGCCAACGGGTGCTGATGATCGATCTCGACCCCCAGGGCAACGCGACCATGGGTTCGGGCATCGACAAGCGCCAGCTGGAGCTCACGGTGTACGACGTGCTGCTCGAATCGGCCTCGGTGGCCGAGGCGCGGGTGAAGTCCGACAAGCTCGTCGAGGCCGAAGCCAGCTACGACGTGCTGGGCGCCAACCGTGAGCTGGCCGGCGCCGAAGTCGAAATGGTGGCGCTCGACCGCCGCGAAAAACGCCTGCGCACCGCGCTGGCTGCGGTCGGTGCCGAGTACGACTTCGTGCTGATCGACTGCCCGCCGAGCCTGAGCCTGCTGACGCTCAACGGCCTGTGCGCGGCCCACGGCGTGATCGTGCCGATGCAGTGCGAGTACTTCGCGCTCGAAGGGCTCACGGACCTGGTCAACACCATCAAGCAGGTGCACGCCAACCTCAACAAGAACCTGCAGATCATCGGCCTGCTGCGCGTGATGTTCGATCCGCGCATCACGCTGCAGCAGCAGGTGAGCGAGCAGCTCAAGTCCCACTTCGGCGACAAGGTGTTCGACACCGTGATCCCGCGCAATGTGCGCCTGGCCGAAGCGCCGAGCTACGGCCTGCCGGGCGTGGTGTTCGACCCGTCCGCCCGCGGCAGCCAGGCCTTCATCGCCTTCGCCGAAGAGCTGGTCGCCAAGATGCCGCCCGCGAGCGCCTTCGCCTCGGGTGCGGTGGCGCCGCCGGTCACGCCCCCGCCGCGCGTGGTGCCCGATCTGCCGATCCCCGACGATGTGCTGGCCGCCGCGCCTTCCGCTTCCGTCGCCGATACCGATCAAAACCCCGTCTGATGCCCGCCCGAAGGGCGGTAGGCGCTATCAAGTTCGTAGCAATCAGCCATGAGTGAACCCCACATCCTGCTGCTGCCCGGATGGCAGAACAGCGGCCCCGGCCATTGGCAGACCCGCTGGGAGTCGGTCTACGGCGACCACCGCGTCGACCAGCACGAGTGGATGCGCCCGCTGCGCGGCGACTGGTCGATCCGCCTCGAAGAAGAAGTGCTGGCCGCGCCGCGCCAAGTGGTGCTGGCTGCCCACAGCCTCGGCTGCATCCTCACCGCCGCCTGGGCCGCCCACTCGCGCAACACGCACAAGGTGCGCGGCGCGCTGCTGGTGGCGCCCGGCGACCTGGAGCGCGACGACCTGCGCCAATTGATTCCCGGCTGGGCTCCCATCGTGCGCCAGCCGCTGCCGTTTCCGGCCGTGCTGATCGCCGCCAACGACGACCCGTACTGCGAAGCCTCGCGCTCGAAGCAGCTGGCCAGCGATTGGGGCGCACGCTTCATCGATGCCGGCACCGGTGGCCACCTGAACGCCGAATCCGGCCTGGGCGACTGGCCCGAAGGCCGGAAACTCCTGAACGACCTCTCGAAAGACACGCACTGATGGCGACCAAGAAACCCAAGGGCCTGGGCCGCGGCCTCGAAGCGCTGCTCGGCCCGACGGCCGCACCCTCCGCCGATCCGCTCGGCAATGGCGGCGACCGCGCCACGGAAGAGGGCGGCGCCCCGCAGAACCCCAACGCCCTGAAGCTCGACCAGATGGTGGCCGGCGTCTACCAGCCACGCACCCGCATGGACGAGGGCGCGCTGTACGAGCTGGCCGAGAGCATCAAGGTGCAGGGCATCATGCAGCCGATCCTGGTGCGCCGGCTCGACGCCGAATCGGCCGCGGCCAAGAACGCCGAGTACGAAATCATCGCGGGCGAGCGGCGCTTCCGTGCCGCCCGGCTCGCGGGCCTGGACACCGTGCCGGTGCTGGTGCGCGACGTGCCCAACGAGGCCGCGGCAGCCATGTCGCTCATCGAGAACATCCAGCGCGAAGACCTCAACCCGCTGGAAGAAGCTCAAGGCCTGCAACGCCTGGTGACCGAGTTTGGGCTCACTCACGAAATGGCGGCTCAGGCCGTCGGCCGTTCGCGCAGCGCCGCCAGCAACCTGCTGCGCCTGCTGAACCTGGCCGAGCCCGCGCAGCTGATGCTGATGGCCGGCGACATCGACATGGGCCATGCGCGCGCGCTGCTGTCGCTCGATCGCGGCACGCAGATCACCGCCGCCAACCAGATCGCCGCCAAGAAGATGTCGGTGCGCGAGGCCGAGGCGCTGGTGAAGAAGCTCGCGGCCGAGTTCACGCTCACGCCCTCGCGGCGCGGCAATGCCGGCGAGAAGTCGCGCGACCTGCAGCGCGTGGAAGAAGAGCTGGCCGACCTGCTCACGGCCGAGGTCGAGGTGCGCATCAAGAAGCGCACGAAGCGCGGCGAAAGCGGCGAGCTGGCGATCCACTTCGGCTCCATCGAAGCACTCAACGGGCTCATCGAACGCATCCGCCGAACGGCCTAGTTCGGCCCGGGTTGCGAAGACGGACCCCAGCGTTCGTTTGATTGATTCCTGCAATCCTTTGCGCGTATCCTCGATCGCGGTTTTTCTTTCAGCCCTGCAAGACCACCACCATCGAAACGAGGGAGTCGACCATGCCGTTCTTCGCCACCAAGTTCCCGCTCGCCGCAGTCGCCGTCGGCGCACTGCTGCTCACGGGCTGCGCCACCACCGACATGCAGATGGGCAGCCAGTCGGCCAAGACCATGGCCACGGGCAGCGCCGCCGGCGGTGCCACCTCGGGCGAGAGCAGCCAGCTCGAACGCTGCGAATCGCCGCTCGGGACCGTCTCGCTGGTCGAGAACGTCAACGCCGGCTGGTACACCATCCTCACGGGCGAGTACCGCCTGCCGCCTACTGCAAATCTGTTGCGTTTGCTGGTGCAGCAATCGAACTGCTTCATCGTGGTCGAGCGCGGCGCGGCCGGCATGAACGCGATGACGCGTGAACGCGCGCTGCAGCAGTCGGGCGAGATGCGCGGCGGCAGCAACTTCGGCCGCGGCCAGATGGTGGCGTCCGACTACGGCCTGTCGCCCGAGATCGTGTTCAGCAACAGCGATGCTGGCGGCATCGGCGGCGCGCTCGGCGGCCTCGTGGGTGGCGGCCGTGGCCGTGCCATCGCAGCCGTCGGCGGCAGCCTGCAGACCAAGGAAGCCAGCGCCTTGCTGACGCTCATCGACAACCGCTCGGGCGTGCAGGTCGCGGCAGCCGAGGGCAGCGCCTCCAAGACCGACTTCGGCGCCTTCGGCGGCCTGGCCGGCCGCAGCGGCGCCGGTGGCCTTGGCGGCTACACCAACACGGCGCAGGGCAAGGTGATTGCCGCAGCCTTCATGGACGCGTTCAACCAGATGGTCCGTTCGCTGCGCAACTACAAGGCACAGACCGTGCGCGGCCAGGGCCTGGGCGGCGGTGGCCGCTTGGGTGTCGATGGGGGCGCTGCGCCTTCGCAGACCTATGTGCCGCCGGAGCCGGCACCGGCACGTCGCCGCAGGTAAGAACAGGACGCGGGCTTTCGGGCCACGAAAAAGCCCGGCGCTCTTGCGAGCCGCCGGGCTTTTTCATTGATGCGTGATCGCGAGGGATCAGAGGCTGAAGATCTTGCCCGGGTTCATGATGTTCTTCGGATCGAGCGCGCGCTTGATCGTGCGCATCATGTCGATCGCGCCCACGCCGGCTTCGGTCACCAGGAAGTCCATCTTGTGCAGCCCCACGCCGTGCTCGCCCGTGCAGGTGCCTTCGAGCGCCAGCGCGCGGCTCACCAGCGCATGGTTCAGTTCTTCGGCCTTCACGCGCTCTTCGGGGATGTTCGGGTCGAGCAGGTAGCCGAAGTGGAAGTTGCCGTCGCCCACGTGGCCGACGAGGAAGTAGGGGATGCCGCTGGCGTCGGCCTCGGCCACCGAGTCGAGCAGGCAGTCGGCCAGGCGCGAGATCGGCACGCAGGTGTCGGTCGAGATCACGCGGCAACCGGGGCGCGACTGCACGGCTGCGAAGTAGCTGTTGTGCCGCGCGGTCCACAGGCGCGTGCGTTCTTCCGGCGTGCTGGCCCATTCGAAGGCGTTGCCGCCGTGGCCGCTCGCGAGTTCCTGCACCGTCTCCGCCTGCTCCTTCACACCCGCGGGCGAGCCGTGGAATTCCATCAGCAGCATCGGCTCTTCGCGCAGGTTGAGCTTGGCGTAGGCGTTCACCATGCGCACCGTGTTCACGTCGATGAGCTCCACGCGCGCGATCGGCACGCCCAGCTGGATGGTCTCGATGGTGGTGCGCACGGCGGCCTCGATGCTCGGGAACGAGCAGATCGCCGCCGACACCGCCTCGGGCAACGGGTAGATGCGCAGCGTGACCTCGGTGACCACGCCCAGCGTGCCTTCGCTGCCCACCATGAGGCGCGTGAGGTCATAACCGGCCGACGACTTCTTGGCGCGCGTGCCGGTGCGGATGATGTCGCCGCTGGCCGTGACCACCTCGAGCGCCAGCACGTTCTCGCGCATCGTGCCGTAGCGCACCGCGTTCGTGCCGCTGGCGCGCGTGGCCGTCATGCCGCCGATGGAGGCGTCGGCGCCCGGGTCGATGGGGAAGAACAGGCCCGTGCTCTTGATCTCTTCGTTGAGCTGCTTGCGCGTGACGCCCGGCTGCACCGTCACCGTGAGGTCGTCGGCGTTGATCGACAGCACCTGGTTCATGCGCGACACGTCGATGCTGATGCCGCCTTGCACGGCGAGCAGGTGGCCTTCGAGCGAGGAGCCCACGCCGAAGGGGATGACCGGCACGCTGTGCTCGCTGGCGAGCTTCACGGCATCGGCAACATCTTGCGTGCTTTCGGCGAACACCACGGCCGCGGGCGGCGGCGCGTCGAACGACGACTCGTCGCGTCCGTGCTGCGTGCGCACCGCCATCGCCGTGGAACAGTTGTCGCCGAAGCGCGCCTTCAGCCCGTCGATCAGGGCCGCGGGAACGTCGCGCAGATGAAGCGCCGGCATCAGGTGCGAGGTGGAAGTCGGGGCGTTCATCGGGCGTCTCCTGGAGGGGCTGAGGGGGATCGGTCATTTTACGGAGCGCGCACCATAATGCGCTTCGGTAAAAGACATGAACCCCACGACCCTTGCAGCCCTCGCGGCCTTTCCCTCGCAGCTCGAAGCCCACTACGCGGCCATTCCCAAAGCCTTCCGGCATTGGGCGCCGCCTTCATGGGAGGGCGTGCCCAGCGAGGCCTTCACCGCCATCGAGCAGCTGTGCCATGTGCGCGACATCGAGATCGAGGGCTACCACGTGCGCTTTCGCCGCACGCTCGCCGAGACCCATCCGACGCTCGCATCGATCGACAGCGAGCCGCTGGCCATCGAGCGCCATTACGGCGCGGCCGACCCTGCAGCGGTGCTCGCCGAGTTCCGCCAGGCGCGCGTGCAGACGATGGAAATCATCTCGCAGCTGAGCGACGCGCAGCTCGCGCGCACGGCCGTGTTCGAGGGCTACGGGCCGCTCACGATGCGCAGCCTCATCCATTACCTGTGCAGCCACGACCATCAGCATCTGGCCGGACTGCAGTGGCTGGCCGGCAAGATCGACGCCGCCGGCCTCACGACCTGAACCGAGAGGAGCGCCCATGGGCAACCGACTTTCCCAGATCGCCACCCGCACCGGCGACGACGGCACCACCGGCCTGGGCGACAACACCCGCGTGCCCAAGGACCACTTGCGCGTGCACGCGATGGGCGACGTGGACGAACTCAACTCGCACATCGGCGTGCTGCTGTGCGAGCCGCTGCCAGAGCCCGTGCGCGAGCTTTTGGTCGATGTGCAGCACCAGCTCTTCAACCTTGGCGGCGAACTCTCGATGCCCGGTTTCACGCTGCTCAAGCCCGAAGCGCTGCTGCAGATCGACAACGCACTGGCCGACCACAACGCCGCCTTGCCGCGCCTGGCCGAATTCATCCTGCCCGCCGGCACGCGCGCCGCGTCGCTGGCGCACGTGTGCCGCACTGTGGCGCGGCGTGCCGAGCGCGCGGTGGTGTCGCTGGGCGCCACCACCGAACTCAACGACGCGCCGCGCCAGTACCTCAACCGGCTCAGCGACCTGCTCTTCGTGCTCGCACGCGTGCTCAACCGCATGAACGGCGGCGACGACGTGTACTGGAAGAGCGAACGCATGGCCCGCGCGGCCGCCGCCGAATCCGAAGACCACTCCCAGGGGACGACGCCATGAAGAAGCTTCACATCACCACCGCATCGCTCGCCGCCATCGCCGCCGCGCTCTGGCTGCCCGTCACCGCACAGGCGCAGAGCGCCGACAACCCGCCCCAGGCCGAACGCGCCCACACGATCAAGTCGCCCTCGCGCAGCGGCAAGGTGGTGGGCAGCGTGCAACGCGGCACCAACGCCGCCGGCCGCGGCGTCAACCGCGCCGATGCGGCCACGCGGCGCGGCGTGAGCAACGTGTCGGAAAAAGCCAGCCGGCCCGTGCGCAACGTGGGCGAGGCCTTCGGACGCAAGCTGGCACCGGGCTCGAGTGGGCGCGCGGCGGCGCCGCCTGTGGGGCCGCAGGGCAGCGCGCCCTGAGTCTTTGCTGTTGTTCGTTCAGGGCGACGCTCCCGCCGACGGGGTACCTTGCTCCGCGAATGTCCTCCGCCCTTCGGGCTCCCCCTTGATTTCGCTGCGCAAGGCACCCCATCGGCGTGAGCGTTGGGCGGTGCAGCCGTTGATCGACCGGCACAACGACAGCGCTCAGCGGGCGCAGGACACTGGGTGCTTCCCGCAGCGAAATTAAGGAGGAGGCCGCAGGCCGGGGGACATTCGCGGAGGGAAGTACCCGGTGGCCTGTGCACGCGCCCCGAACCCAGCCTCAAGAAAACGAGAAGACATGGCCAGAAACATAGAGATCAAGGCCCGCATCGACAGCGTGGACCGCATCGCAGAAATCGTCGCAACGCTCGCCGACCAGGGCCCCATCGAGATCGCGCAAGACGACACCTTCTTCCGCTGTGAACACAGCGCCGACCGCCTCAAGCTGCGCACCTTCGCGCCCGACCGCGCCGAACTCATCTTCTATCGTCGCGCCGACAGCACCGGCCCGAAGGAATCGTTCTACTTGATCACGCCCACCGCCACGCCCGACGCGCTGCGCGAATCGCTCACGCTCGCCTGGGGCCAGGCTGGCCGCGTGCGCAAGCAGCGCCGCCTGTTCCTCGTGGGCCGCACACGCGTGCACCTCGACCGCGTCGAAGGCCTCGGTGAATTCCTCGAACTCGAAGTGGTGCTGCAAGACGGCGAGCTTGCCGACGCCGGCGTGGCCGAAGCCCATGCACTCATGGCCCGGCTCGGCGTGGCCGAAAGCCAACTGGTGCAGGGCGCCTACGTCGACCTGTTGCGCGCGCAGGCCGCCTGAGCCATCGGGCAGCCGGCGGGCACGCGTGCCAGCAGGTCTTGCCGCAGCGCGTTCAGCTCGGCGATCTTCTGGTCGATGACCGCGACCTTGTCGGCCAGCAGCGCCGCAATCGCCTGGTCGGGTGCGGCCGACTCCCACACCGCGGGCAGGTTGTCGCCGATCTCATGCAGGCTGAAACCGAGCTTCTGCGCGGTGCGGATGTAGCCCACCATCTGCACGGTTTCCTTCGCATAGACGCGGTAGCCGTTGCTGCCGCGCTCTGCACGGATCAGGCCGCGCTCTTCGTAGAAGCGCAGCGTGTCGCGGCTCAAGCCCGTCGCCGAAGCCAGCTGGCCGATCTGCATGGTCGTGGTTCCTTCGCCGAAGAATGTGCTTGACCCTGGAGCGTACCCGAGGCTTTAGCTTCCGGGGCTTCTTCACTCCCGCAGGGCTCTTCTTCATGATCGCGCTTCCCACTTACCAACGCATCGTCCGCGCCAGCGCCTGGTACGACCTCGTGGTGACCATCGGCTTCGCCACGCCATGGACCTTCGCCGCCGTGCACACCCTGCTGCTGTGGACCATCCAGACGCTGCAACTGCCGGGCAGCTTTCCGGCCTTCGACCCCGTGCACATGCTGATGGCCAACTTGCTCGGCTCCGTGGTCACCGTCTGGGCTGTGCTGCGCATCCGCGATCCGCGTCTGCGCTATGGCCGCTACGACGCCGTGGCGCGCTTCCTGTTCGCGACCTGGCAGGTCTACGCCGTGACGCAGGGCGCCAGCCTGATCATCCTCGGCTTCACCGCGATGGAGCTGCTATTCGGCGTGCTCGAGAGCCTGCCGGTGCGCAGTGCCACAGCAGGCGCACCGATGCGCTCCAACAGCGCAACAAACCTCAGCGCCAGCCCGCAGCCTTGAGCTGCTCAGCCAATTGCTCCGCCACCTTGGCGTAGCCTTTAGCGTTCGCATGGATGCGGTCCGAGCGCAGGGCCGCATCCGACAGCACGCCCGAATACACACCGGCGACCAGCAACGCCTGCCCCGACTTCGCGACCTCTTCGTAGAACGGCGCGTCGCTGAGCGAGCCGACCACCGCGCGCATCGCATCGGGCGCCGGCGTGGCCAGCACCGCCACGTGCGACGTGTGCGCGCGCGCCTGCTCGATCAATGCCGCAAGGTTCTCGCGCGTGCTGGCGGGCGACACGCCGCGCAGCATGTCGTTGCCACCGATGCCGATCAGGATCGCGTCGTAGCTGCCGGCGGACAGCAGCGCGGGCAGGCGTTCCAGCGCACCCGCCGAGGTGTCGCCGTTGACGCCCGAGTTCTCGACCTGCCAGCCCGTGAGCTCGCCCAGCTTTGCGGGCCACGCCGTCTCGGGCGATGCGCCGTAGCCGAAGGTCAGGCTGTCGCCCAGCGCCAGCACGCGGGCATCGGGCTTCAGCGCGTTGGCTGAGGCCTTTCGTTTGCCGCACGCGGAGAGCAGCAGGGCGGTGGCCGGCACGCCGGCGAGCATCTGGAGGAGGTGGCGTCGCTTCATGTGGCGCGCAGCTTAAACGAGGCCGCGCGGCCGTTGGCGCTTGCCCCTTCGCTTGCTCGGAAAGCGCATAAGCCTCTCCGTTTTCGTTCCTTCCCGGCGCCGGGACAGCGGCGAAGAATCGCGGCCCTGCACATCCCTTCACTGCCACCGAGGTCCGTCCCATGCCGCCGCTGTTCACCCGCCATCGTTTCCTGCGCCATGCGGTCGCACTGTCCGCCGCCTTGCTGGCCGCGCCGCTCGCGGCCTGGGCCGCGCCCGCCAGCGGCGAGCCCGTGTGGTTCGGCGTGAGCGGCCCGCTCACCGGACAGAACGCGCAGTACGGCGCGCAGTGGAAGGCCGGCTTCGACCTTGCGCTCGAGCACATCAACGCGCAGGGCGGCATCCACGGCCGGCCGCTGGCCTACAACTTCGAGGACAGCCAGAGCGACCCGCGCCAGTCCGTCGCCATTGCGCAGAAGCTCGTGAACGACAAGCGCGTGCTCATCGAACTCGGCGACTTCTCCAGCCCCGCTTCGATGGCCGCCTCGCCCATCTACCAGCGCGCGGGCCTCGTGCAGCTGGGCTTCACCAACTCGCACCCCGACTTCACCAAGGGCGGCGACTACATCTGGAGCCCGTCGATCAGCCAGGCCGACGCACAGCCGCTGCTGGCCGACCTGGCCGTGAAGACGCTGGGCTTCAAGCGCATCGCCGTGCTGTTCCTGAACACCGACTGGGGCCGCACCAGCAAGGACGTGCTCGTGAAGGCCGCGCAGGAGCGCGGCGCGCAGCTCGCCATTGCCGAGGGCTACCAGCCCGACGAGAAGGACTTCCGCTCGACCCTGGTGCGCGTGCGCGACGCCAACCCCGACGGCGTGGTGCTCATCTCGTACTACCCCGACGGCGCGCTCATCGCGGGCCAGGTGCGCAGCGTGGGTCTGAAGCAGCCCATCGCCGCCGTGGGCTCGGTGTACTCGCCCAAGTTCATCGAGCTCGGCGGCGCGGCCGTGAACGGCATCCACACCAACACCGCCTTCTATCCCGACGAGCCGCGCACCGAAGTGCAGGCCTTCGTGAAGAGCTTCCGCGCCAAGTACAGCAAGGAGCCCGACGCCTTCAACGCCTATGCCTACGACGCCGTGGTGTACGCCGCCGCCGCGCTGCGCGAAGCCGGCCCCAAGGCTGATCGCAAGGCCGTGCGCGATGCGTTCTACAAGATCAAGGACGTGCCCAGCGTCATCTTCGGCAAGGCCACCTTCGATGCGCAGACGCGCCGCGTGATCGGCGTGAAGAGCGTCAACCTCGTGGTGAAGGACGGCAAGTGGGCGCAGATCGACGAGAAGGCGGCGGCGCTGGCATCGGCCAAGTAGATGAGCTTCACCTCCTTCTTCGACCACACGGTCAACGGCCTGATCATCGGCAACATCTATGCGTTGCTGGCGGTCGGGCTCGCGCTGATCTTCGGCGTCTCGCACCTCATCAACTTCGCGCACGGCTCGGTGTACACCGTGGGCGCGTACATCGGCTGGGCGAGCATCACCTACCTGCACACGCCGCTGCCCATCACTATCGCGCTGGTGGTGCTCGGCTCGGGCGCTCTCGGCATGCTCATCGAGCGCGTGGGGCTGCGGCCGCTGCAGGGCGCCGCGCGCATCGCGCCGCTCCTGGCCACCATCGGCATCAGCTTCGTGCTCGACATCCTCGTGCAGCTGGTGTTCAGCCCCGACCCGCGCGCGCTGCCCACGCAGCTGCCCGACTGGCGCCTGCAGATCGGCACCGGCACCATCGGCGCGCTCGACCTCTTGATTGCGGGCATCGGCATCGCGAGCGCGGCCGTGCTGTTCGGCTTCCTGCGTTTCACGAAGCTAGGCTGGGCCGTGCGCGCCACCGCGCAAGACCGCGACGCCGCGCAGCAGATGGGCGTGGACGTGAACCGCGTGAACCAGACCGTGTTCGCCATCGCCGCCGCACTGGGCGGGCTCTCGGGCCTGCTGGTGGGCATGTACTACAACAACATCAGCCCGGCGATGAGCTTCCAGGCCACGCTCAAGGGCGTGGTGGCGACGGTGGTCGGCGGCGTGGGCAACGTGCCGGGCGCCATCGTCGGCAGCCTGCTGCTGGGGCTCATCGAAAGCTATGGCGTGGCCATTCTCGGCACGCCGTACCGCAACCTCTTTGCCTTCGCGCTGCTGCTGGTCATCCTGGTGTGGAAGCCCAACGGCCTCTTCGGCCGCCAGCGCGCGCTGCCGCCCGAGCCACTCACCGGCACCTTCATCGCACCGAGCAAGCCGTGGCGCGTGCCGCCGCGCCTGTTGCTCGCGCTGTTCGCCGCGGCCGTGCTGCTGCCGCTGTTCGATCCGTCGCCCTACGTGCTGCAGACGCTCACCAACGCGTGGCTCTACGGTGCGCTCGCGTTGAGCCTCACGCTGGTGGCCGGCACCATCGGCCAGATCTCGCTGGGCCACGCGGGGCTGCTGGCCATCGGCGCGTACGCCTCCTCGCTGCTGGTGCTCGACCTGCACTTGCCCGTGGGCACGGGCATCGTGGCCGCGGGCGTGCTCACGTCGCTGATCGGCACCGCATTGATCTTCCCGGCCTTCCGGCTGCGCGGGCACTACGTGTCGATCGCCACGCTGGGCATCGGCGAGATCGTGGCGCTCACCATCCTCAACTGGGAAAGCCTCACGCGCGGGCCCATCGGCGTGTCGGGCATTCCGCCGCTGTCGCTGTTCGGGCGCGATGCGTCGTCGAACGAGGCGATCTACTGGGCCTCGTTCGGCGCACTGGTGCTGCTGGCCCTGCTGCAGTGGCGCCTCTTGCGCTCGCACCTGGGCCGCACCTTCCGCGCGGTGCGCGAAGACGAGGTCGCCGCGCGCGCCTACGGCGTGAGCCCCGACCGCTACAAGGCGCTGGCCTTCGGCTTCGGCGGCTTCGCGGCGGGCGTGAGCGGCGCCTTCACCGCGCACATGTACTCGTACATCAACCACGAGACCTTCGGCTCGCAAATCTCGATCCTCGCGCTCACGATGGTGATCCTCGGCGGGCTCGGGAACATCAGCGGTGCACTGCTGGGTGCGGTCGCGCTCGTGAGCCTGCCCGAGCTGTTCCGCGTGACGGCCGAGTACCGCATGTTGATCTACGGCGTGGCGCTCCTGCTCCTGATTCGCTTCCGTCCCCAAGGCCTGCTCGGCACCGTCTGAAAGAACCACCACACACCATGAGTCACCTCAACGACTACCTCGCCGAGAAACGCGTCGCCGTGCTGGCTCGCAACGCCGCCGTCGCGGCCGGCACCGCACAGCCCTCGCAGCTCAAGGCCAGCGTGCGCGCCGAAGGCCGCAGCGGCGTGCGCCGCCTGCGCATCCGCGAGCACCAGGTCATCAGCGACAGCCCGCCCGATTTCGCGGGCTACAACCTCGGCCCGAGTTCGCCCGAGCTGCAGCTGGGCGTTCTCGGCACCTGCGTGACGCACATCTTCCTGATCCAGGCGGCCGAACGCCAGGTGCCGCTCGAAAGCCTCGAGGTCGAGGTGACGGGCGTCATCGATCCGCGCGGCGGCAAGCCGGGCCACGAGCAGACGCCGATCTGGCCGCACGAGATCGGCTACACCGTGCACATCGATTCGCCCGCGAGCCGCGAGGAGATCGATGCGCTGTTCGAAGCGGTGGAGCGCAACTGCCCCATCCTCAACCTGCTGCGCAACCCGCAGACGATCCGCGCCGAGGTGAAGCTCGTGAACTCGAAGGCGAAGGTCGCCGATGCCGTCGCTGCTTGAGGTCCGCGGCCTCGTGCGCCGCTTCGGCGGGCTCACGGCCGTCAACGCCGTCGACCTGCAGGTGGGCGAGGGCGAACTGCTGAGCGTGATCGGCCCGAACGGTGCCGGCAAGACCACGCTGTTCAACCTCGTCACCGGCCTCGACAAGCCCGATGCCGGGCAGGTGCGCTTCGACGGCCACGACATCACCGGCCTGCCCGCGCAAGAGCTCGCACAGCGCGGCCTGGCGCGCACCTTCCAGCACGGGCGCGTGTTCGCGAACCTCTCGGTGCTCGACAACGTGCTGGTCGGCGCGCACACGCGGCTGCGCGCCGTGAAACCGCGCGTGGGCGGCGTGCCGGGCCTCGGGGCGCTGGCCGAGCTGGCGCTTGCGCTGGTGCAGCCAGGGGCGGTGCGGCGCGAGGAAGAAGCGCTGCGCGACGAGGCGCGCGAGATCATCGCGCTCTTCGGCGAACGCCTCACGCCGCGCACCGACCATCCGGCCTACAGCCTCTCGTACGCCAACCGCCGCCGCGTGGAGATCGCGCGCGCGCTCGCGCTGCGGCCGCGCCTGCTGCTGCTCGACGAGCCCACGGCCGGCATGAACGAGAGCGAGACGGCCGAGATGCTGGAGATCATTCGCGGCCTCAAAGCACGCGGCCAGACCATCCTGTTGATCGAGCACAAGCTGGACCTCGTCATGCAGCTGTCCGACCGCGTGGCCGTGCTCGACGACGGCCGCAAGATCGCCGAAGGGCTACCCGACGACGTGCGCAACGACCCCGCGGTGATCGAGGCCTACCTCGGCCATCGCCATGTCGGCGAAGCGCAGGAAGAGGCGGTGCCCGCATGATCGCCACCGTCGCGCGCACCGGCCTGTCGCCTTCTTCCCTCTGGGGAGAGGGGAGAAACGACGACCTGCCTGAACGTGCCGTCACGCAGGCGCCGGCGGGTGCGGTTGCGCCCCTGCTGCAGCTCAAGAAGGTCAACAGCTTCTACGGCCCCGTGCAGGCGCACTTCGACCTCGACATCGAAGTGCGCAAGGGCCAGATCGTCAGCCTGCTCGGCGGCAATGCCAGCGGCAAGTCGACCACGATGAAGATCGTGCTCGGCCTGCTCAAGCCGCGCTCGGGCGAGGTCCGCTTCAACGGCGAATCGACGCTCGACCTGAGCACGCCGCAGATCATCCGCAAGGGCATCGGCTCGGTGCCCGAGGCGCGCCGCCTGTTCCCCGCAATGACCGTGCGCGAGAACCTGCTCATGGGCGCCTATGCGCGCCGCGACCGCGCGGCCGTGGCCGACGACCTGGACCGCATGCTCGAGCTGTTTCCGCGCGTGGCGCAGCGCCTGGGCTTCCTGGCCGGCACGCTCTCGGGCGGCGAGCAGCAGATGGTGGCCATGGCGCGCGCGCTCATGGGCCGGCCGCAGCTGCTGTGCATGGACGAGCCCACCATGGGCCTGTCGCCGCTGTACGTCGACAAGGTGCTCGAGCTCATCGCGCGCATCAACGCGCAGGGCGTCTCGGTCTTCATGGTCGAGCAGAACGCCAGCCTCGCGCTGCAGATCGCGCACCACGGCTACGTGCTGCAGACCGGCCGCATCGTGCTCTCGGGCCCGGCGCGCGCGCTGCTGGCCGACGCGCGCATCCGCGATGCCTACCTGGGCGGCGAGGGCGCTGCCCGCACCGCCTCCTGACCACGACGACCCCTTTGCCGCGAGGAAGACCTTCACCATGCCCCTGACCCTCGACCACGTCGTCATCGCCGTGCACGACCTCGAACGCGCCATTGCCGACTACGCCGCGCTCGGCTTCCACGTGCTGCGCGGCGGCGACCATCCGGGCCGCAGCACGCACAACGCGCTCGTCGTGTTCAGCGACGGCAGCTACTTCGAACTCATCGCATGGCGCGAACCGGCGCCCGCCGAGCGCTGGTGGCAGCTGCTGCAGCGGCACGGCGAAGGCATCGTCGACTTCGCCCTGCTGCCGCGCGACACCGCCGTCACCGTGGCCGATGCGAAGGCGCGCGGCCTCGTGCTCGAAGGCCCGCTCGACGGCGGGCGCGTGCGCCCCGACGGCGAACACCTGCGCTGGCAGACCGCGCGCGCGCCGTCGGCCGACCTGCCGTTCCTGTGCGGCGACCTCACGCGGCGCGCCCTGCGCGTGCCCGAGGGCGCCGCGCGCGTGCATCCCAATGGCGTGCTCGGCGTGGCCAGCCTGGCCATCGCCGTGCGCGACCTCGACGCCACGCTGGCGCGCTACCGGGCCTTGCTGGGCACGGTCTCCGACGATACGAGCACGCACATCGGCGAGCCTGTGGCGGTGCCTGCCAGCCAGGTGCGCGTGGCGGTGATCGCCCTGGGCAGCAGCGTGCTCGTGCTGTCGTCGCCGCGCGACCGTGCCCCAGCGGCGGAGCTGGGCGGTGACGCGCTCGCACAGCGCCTCGCCGTGCGCGGCGAGGGCCCCTACGCGCTGGTGCTGCACACCGACCGGCCGCAGTCGACCGGTACTTTCGACCTCGCACGTGCGCACGGCGCGTGGATCGAACTCGACCTGCCGCCGGTGGATGCGCTGGAGGCGCAGGGCCGCGTACGCGCCGACGCGGCGAACAGCACGGTGGGCGGGTAGGGCCTTACCTGGCGCCCAGGTGCGCCTTGCGCAGCGCGGCCCGCATCTTCTTCTGCAGCGCCGGTCCGCCCTTTTCCAGCGCAGCCGCGGGCGCGCCGCTCTCGGGCGTCACCGGCCGGTGCTTGCGTCCCCAGATGCCGAGCTGCGTGATCACCGGCAGCAGGTCGATGCCCACCGGCGTGAGGCTGTAGAGCGCCTTCTGCTTGTGCGTGGGGTCGTCGGTCTTGCTGAGCACGCCGTGTTCGACCAGCGTGTTCAGCCGCTCCGTGAGGATGTTCGAGGAGATGCCTTCCTCGGACTGCAGGAACTCGCGGAAGTGCCGCTTGTCGGCAAACATCAGGTCGCGAACGATCAGCAGGCTCCAGCGGTCGCCGACGACTTCGAGCGCGAGGTTGATCGGGCACAGGGACTTCTGCTGGATGGCCATCGGGATTCCGCCGGTTCAAGAAACTGCTTGCATTTTTGCATCGGTTTGAGAATACTGAAACTGCTTGCATTTCAAGAGCGGTTTGCGCAAGCGACTTTCAGGAGGCTCCGATGCGAAAGCTCATCGTGCAAATGCAGATGTCGGTCGACGGGTTCGTGTCGCCGGCCAACGGCGACATCGACTGGCAGCTGTGGGGTTGGGGCGACCGGTGGCGATGGGATGCGGCGCTCAAGCGTGACTTCAATGCCGTGTTCGCAGGCGTCGACACGATCCTGCTGAGCCGCAAGATCCTCGAGGAGGGCTATCTCGATCACTGGGGCCGCGCGGCGACGCGCTTTCCGGCGAACCCCGACTACGCCTTTGCCCAGCGGATCGTCGAGGCGCGCAAGGTCGTGCTCACGAACAAGCTGCAGGCCTCGCGCTGGGAACGCACCGACATCGCGCGCGGCGCCATGGCCGATGAGGTGAACGCGCTCAAGCGCCAGCCGGGCCAGGACATCCTCAGCATCGGCGGTGTCGGCTTCGCGTCGTCGCTCACGTCGGCAGGGCTGGTCGACGAGTTCCAGTTCTTCGTGAACCCCACGGCCGTCGGCGCGGGCCGCTCGGTGTTCCACGACACGCGCCATGGCCATGCGCTGCGCCTGCTCGGATCGAGGGCCTACGACTGCGGCATGGTGGTGAACCGCTACGCGCCCGCGTGAAGTACGTCACGCGCGTGCAGGACAACACGCCGTGGAGATACCTGCGCTTACCGGATTTCATCTGACGGTGACCTGACGCACCCGAAGCAGACACACGCGCTGCACAGAATGGAGGCGTCATCACAGACACACCAAAGGAGTTCCAGATGATCTTTCGTACCAAGCGCCTGACCACTGCCGCCGTTGCGGCGCTCGCAATGTCCCTGGCGGCAGGCAGCGCGCTGGCGCAAGATCGCCGGGGCGACGACCACCGCCCGGGCGGTGGCCGCTACGAGCAGCGCGATGACCACCGTCCTGGTGGCGGTCGTTATGACCAGCGCGACGACCATCGCGGGCATCGCGGCCCTCACGCCGGCTATCGCGGCGACCAGGACTTCCGCGACGGCCGCCAGTTCGACCGCCGGGGCTTCCCGCAGCCGCACAGCGAGTGGCGCCGTGGCGGCCGCGTGCCGACCGAGTACCGGGGCCGCAACTACGTGGTGAACGACTGGCGCGCCTACCGCCTGCAGCAGCCGCCGCGCGGCTACCAGTGGGTGGGCGTGGGTGGCGACTACGTGCTCGCAGCCATTGCCACCGGCCTCATCGCGCAGATCATCGCGGGTCAGTAAGCCTTCGCACTGCGCTCGCACCGCGCACATGCAAAAACCGCCACAGGAGACTGTGGCGGTTTTTCTTTGGGGAACTGGGAGGAGGGCTTGTCAGGCCACCGCGGTGGCGGCCGATTGGGCGCACACGTTGCGCCCGGTGATGGTGAGGCGCAAACCGCCGCCATGCCATTCGAGCCAGTTGAGATCGACATACGCGTCGATGTCGCGATCGTCGATGCGATCGGCCTGGCGGCTTTGCAGCAGCTCGACCGTGGCGGGCAGGGCACGTTTCAGGCGTTCGCGCTTCTCCGCTGCATCGGCCGCCTTTTGGGCGGCCCGGGTGGCCTGTAGTTGCTGCTGCTGCGAAGTCGATGCCATTGCTGATCCGTTCCGGAAGCCAAGGAATTAACCCGAATGTACGCCGCTTGTGTGAAGCTGCGCGCATTCTTTTCAACCCTGGAGCCGGAAGTGTCGATTTCGTTGCGCTTGAGCTAAATCTCGTAGTGAGACACCTTGACCTCGTCGCCCAAGGCCTTCTCGACAATGGCGCGCGTCAAGGTCGGCGCAAACGACTCGATGAACGCATAGACATATTTGCGCAGGTAGGTGCCGCGCCGCACCGCCAGCTTGGTGAGGTTGATGCCGAACAGCCGCCCCGCATCGAGCGCGCGTAGCTGGGTGTCGCGCTCGGCCTCGTAGGCCACGCCGGCGACGATGCCCACGCCCAGGCCCAGCTGCACATAGGTCTTGATGACGTCGGCGTCCATCGCGGCCAGCACGATGTTGGGCTGCAGGCCGCGCTGTTCAAAAGCCTCGTCGATGCGCGAGCGGCCCGTGAAGCCCGTGTCGTAGGTGATCAGCGGATGCTGCGTGAGCGCCTCCAGCGTGAGCGGCGCGTCGAGCAGCGGGTGCCCTGGCGGCACGATCACCGAGTGCGTCCAGCGGTAGCAGGGCAGGGCGACCAGCTGCGGGTAGTCGCCCAGCGCCTCGGTGGCGATGCCCACGTCGGCCTCGCCGTCGAGCAGCATCTGCGCGATCTGCTTGGGCGAGCCCTGGTGCAGGTGCAGTTTCACGTTCGGGAACTGCGCGCGGAATTCCTGCACCGCCACCGGCATCGCATAGCGCGCCTGTGAGTGCGTGGCCGCCACCGAGAGCAGGCCGCTTTGCTGCGCCACGAACTCCTGGCCCGCGTGCTTGAGGTTGCTGCTTTCCATCAGCATGCGCTCGATGATCGGCAGCACGTGGCCGCCAGGCTCGGTGAGGCCCGTGAGCCGCTTGCCGGCGCGCACGAAGAGCTCGATGCCGAGCTCTTCCTCGAGTTCGCGGATCTGCCGGCTCACGCCGGGCTGCGAGGTGTGAAGGGTGTGGGCGACCTCGGTCAGGTTGAAGCCGCAACGAACGGCCTCGCGTACCGAGCGCAGTTGTTGAAAGTTCATCGGGCGCGCAGGAGGTGAAAAGAGGTCCGGACCCCGAGTGGGGCCGACCGGCGATTCTCGGCAGAAGGGCTTATGCAGGGAACGATGCGTTTGTTGGTTCCACATGAGCAAAACATCTATGAGGCCCTTCTGCGTGGGGAGGTTGATATTTCGCACGACTGTGCTAAAGTCCGCCGCATGGACGCCAAGACCCAGAAAAGCGAACTCACCCGTGCCGCCATCGTCGGCGCGGCGATGCATCTCGCGCTGGCCGAGGGGCTGGAGGCGATCTCGCTGCAGGCCGTGGCGAGCCGGCTCGGGCTGTCCAAGAGCGGCGTGTTCTCGCGCGTGGGGTCGCGCGAGGCGCTGCAGAAGGCCGTCATCGAGGAATACGGCCGCGGCTTCCTGGCCGAGGTGTTCGTGCCCGCGATGCAGAAGCCCAAGGGCCTGCCCCGCCTGAACGACATCGTCGCGCGCTGGATCGCCCGCACGCGCGACGTGGAGGCGCAGAACGGCTGCCTCTACGTGGCCGGCGCCTTCGAGTTCGACGACCGCGAAGGCGAACTGCGCGACCTGCTGTTCGACGAGATCACGCGCTGGCGTGCCGCGCTGCGCCGCACGGTGCTGCAGGCGGTCGAGACCGGCGAGCTCCAGGCCGACACCGACCCGGCCCAGCTCGTGAGCGAGATCAACGGGATCATGATGAACCAGCTGCACGACGCGCGCTTCCTGCGCGACGGGCATGCGGCCGAGCGCGCGGGCCAGACCTGGCAGCGCCTTCTTTCCAGCTACCGCGCCTGAGGCGCACCCGCAGACGACGGCCACCGCCTCTTCGTTTGCCTTAATTTCGCACCACCGTGCGATAAAAAAGGAGAAGCACCATGCTGATCATTGCCCTCTTTCTCGCCGCCTACGCGGTGCTCCTCGGTGTGCGCGGCGTGCAGGACACGCTGCGCAGCCTGCCGCGCAGCAACCAGGACTGGGTCTGGTACTGAGCCCCCCGAACGAAAGCCTTCCCCATGACCACCACCACCAGCAGCACCACCGCCCCCGTGGGCTACTACAGCGCCAGTCCATTGATGCGCGCGATGCGCTTCGGCCTCGGCGCCTCGCAGCGCCTGTGGCCCGCGCTCGGCGTGCGCGCGGCCTACCGCGTGTTCGGCACGCCGCTGCCGCCCAAATGGCTGTACCGCGGCCAGCAGCCCGGTGCCGACTGGCGCCGCGAGGCATGGTCCTTCGAGGACGCGAACCTTGGCATCTACCACCTGGCCGCGCAGGACTCGGGGGCCGAGTCGGCGCCGGTCGTGCTGCTGGTGCACGGCTGGGGCGGCCACGCGGGCCAGATGCTGCCGCTGGCGCAGGCCGTCGCTGCGCAAGGCCTGCGGCCCGTGCTGCTGGAGATGCCGGCCCACGGCCGCAGCGCAGGCACGGCCAGCAACCTGCCGCAGTTCGCGCGCGCCATCGACTACGTGGCGGCGCGGCTGGGCGCCGACGGGCACGTGCTGCGCGCGGCGGTCGCGCATTCGCTGGGGGCCAATGCGCTGGCCTATGCGGCGGGGCGCGGGCTGCCGGCGCAGCGGCTGGTGCTGCTGGCACCGCCGGCTTCGCCGCGCGAGTACACGCGCTACTTCGCGCAGGTGTTCGGCCTCAGCGAGCGCACGCGTGCGGGCATGCAGCGCCTGATCGAGGCGCGCGAAGGCATCCTGATGCAGCAGCTGGAGCCCGCCGCCGTGGGCCCGCGCATCGCGCAGCCGACGCTCATCGTGCATGACCGCGACGACCGCGTGAACCGCTTCGCCGACGCCGAGGCCTTTCGCGACGCGATCGCCGGCGCGCGGCTCTTTCCCACGCAGGGCTGGGGCCATCGCCGCATCCTCAAGGAGCAGGCCGTGCTCGCGCAGGTCACGCAGTTCCTGGCGTAGCGGCTGGCGGTCACGTGCGCGTGAAACGGCGCCTCTAAACTGGGCGCCACCCATGGCCTTCGCCATGGACGACACACGCACCGACCACACATGGGCAATCGTTCCTGGCTCTATCTCGAACACAGTCTTCCCGACACCGAAGAAGCATCGGCCGACGAAATCGCCGAAGCCAACAACAACTTCCCCGTGCTCTGGCAGCTCCTGCTGGCCGATGGCGCGGCCGGCGATGCCATCGACCACCAGCGCGTCTTCGGCGATGCCGGCACCGACAACCTCGTCAGCGACGCGCATGCCGCGCTCGCGCGCATCCGGCAGCTGCACGCCTTTGTCGAACGGCATCCGATGCTGCACACGCTGCCGCAGATCGCGCTGCAGTTCGAAGCCGTGGCGCTGCACCTGGCCGAGCTGATCGACGACACGCCCGACGACAGCGCGCCGCGCTTCTCGGCGAACCTCGACGAGTTGTCCTGGCTCGGCGGCGATGCGGATGGCGAGGGCTTCATCGAGCGCAACCGCCGCGAGTGCAATGAACTGTGGGCCGAGGTGCAGCGCTGCATCGACAGCGGCAACCACCCGGGCGTGGACGCGGCGCTCGGCGTCAAACGTTTCGCAGACTGGGAGTCCTGGGCCTGGCAGTTCGGCTTCGGTGGGATGTCGCATCCGTACTTCGACGGCTACGAGGCGCCGCGCGACGAGCGCTTTGCCGATTTCGTACCCGATGAAGAAGACGAAGACGACGGCGAACGCCCCGATTACGACAACCACCTGGGCGAGGACCTCTGGCGCTTCGAGGTCGACGGCCGCTGGGGCGTGATGCGCGTGGTGTACGACGACGACGGGCGCAGCCAGCGCACCACCGTGGTCGAGCCCGCGTGGGACGACATCCGCTACGCCGGCGCCAACGATCCGCGCCTGCTCTGGATCTCGCAAGGCGAGCGCTCCGGCCTGCTGCATGCCGACGCCGAGGCGCCGCGCGTGCTGCTCGAACCGCAGCTCGACGAGGTCTGGGCCTTCGAGGACGACATCGCCACGGCCCTGGTCGGCGACCACGTCGGCCTGCTGCGCACCGACGGCAGCTGGCTGCTCGCGCCCTCGGTCGACGAGGTCTGGAGCTTTGTCGAAGGCCGGGTGCGCGCCCGCGTGGGCCAGCGCATCGGCTACATCGACCTGCAGGGCCAATGGACGATTTCGCCCCGGTTCGAAGAAGCCGAAGACTTCACGCCTTTCGGCCTCGCGCCCGCGCGCGCCGACAAGGGCGGCTGGGGGCTGGTGCGCTCGGACGGCGAATGGGCCGTGCCGCCGCATTTCGAAAGCCTTCAGTGGCGCCATGACTGGGAGGGCTTCGACGCCAAGCGCGACGGCAAGAGCGGTCTGCTCGATGCGCAAGGCCGCGTCGTGATCGAGCCGGTGTACGAACAGGTCGACCTGCTCGAGGAATACCCCATCGAGATCCTGACGACCGAAGACACCGACCCGTCGAACGAACGCGGCACCCCGGCCCGGCCGAAGCGCTTCGCCGTGGAACGCGCCGACGGCCTGTGCGGCCTCGTCGATGGGCAGGGCCACGTGCTCGTGCCCTTCGACTACGGCCGCTTCGAGACCCTGGAGCCGCTGACCGGCCAGGAGCGCGCGCACGCCATGGTCCGGCGCGACCTGGTGCGCGTGGCGTCCAAGGGCGGGCGCACGGCGAAGAACGCGCCGTGGCTGCGCGGCATCTACGACGTGGCCACCGGCCGCGAACTGGTGCCGTGCCGGCACCGCACGCTCCAGCCGCTGGCCTGGGGCACGCAGGACATTGGCTGGCTGGTCGCCGATCCGGTGCCGCGCGCCGCGAAGGTCGAGAAGGGGCAACTCGCCGTGGGCGTGTTGCGCGCCGATGGCGCCGTGCTGCACCCGCAGGCCTACCCGTGGATCACCGCCGCCTTGTCGGTCGCCGACGGCTGGATGGCCGTCGCGGTCCGCTCGCAGCTGTGCAAGCGCTGGAGCGCGGGCGAGCCGGTGCAGGCCGCGCGCAACGACTCCGGCCTGTACGTCTGGCTGCATGCCGACGGCCGCGAGCAGGCGCACGCCGAGCACATGGCCG
The DNA here is from genome assembly GCF_058800845.1 of Variovorax sp. GW822-FHT04E09. Lineage (NCBI taxonomy): Bacteria > Pseudomonadati > Pseudomonadota > Betaproteobacteria > Burkholderiales > Comamonadaceae > Variovorax > Variovorax sp. GW822-FHT04E09. The sequence goes on along the minus strand of NZ_JBXAMR010000006.1, from coordinate 36,713 downwards.
CGCGCCATGCCGCCGGCGACCTGCGGGCCGCCTACGAACTGGCCTGCCACCTGCGCGACGGCGAGGGCATCGAGGCCGACCCGCGCGAAGCCCTGCGCTGGATGGCGCGCGCCGCCGGCGTGCGCGCGCCCGGCGACGCCCCCGCGACCGCCTCACCCGATGGCCTGCCCGTGGCGATGTGCGAGCTCTCGAAGATGCTGCGCTGGGACACGGCGGGCCTCGGCGCCGAACCCGCCCTGGCGCGCGCGTGGCTGCTGCACGCCATCGCCCACGGCGGCGAGGACGACGCCGCCACGCACGCCCAGCTCGGCTACATGCTGACGGAAGGCGAGGGGGGCGAGCGCGACCTGGAAGGCGGCATGCGGCACTACGAACGGGCCGCAGAGCAGAACAACACGATGGCGCTCTACAACCTCGGCCTGGCGTACAAGCTCGGCGAACCCGGAGAGCCCGACCTGGCCCGCGCGATCTGCTACTTCCGCCGCGGCCACGAAGCCGGCGACGTCAGCGCCACGATGCAGCTCGGTCGCACGCTGTGCCTGCACGCAGGGGCGTTGGCCGAACAGGGCCAGGGAGAAGCGGAAGTGAACGTCCTGTACGCCGAAGCCCTCTATGCGCTGCAGAAGGTGGCGGAAGACAGCACAAAACGCCAGCAGGGCTGGGCCTGCTACGAGCTGGGCTGGATGCGCATGCAGGGTCAGGGCGCGCCGGAAGACGCTGCGGCCGCCGAGCGCTGGCTGCTCACCGGTGCCGCGCTCGATGACTGCGAAGAGAACCTGGAGAGCCAGCGCGCCTGCGTGGAATCTCTGGCGGCGCAGTTCTACGGCGACCGCGAAAGTCCGCTCTTCGATGAGGACAAGGCCCGAGAGTGGGCGCAGCGGGTGGAGGCGCTGCCCGCTGCGGCCCCGGATCAACCGGCGTGAGCCGGTTGATCGGGGCTCTGGCGCTCAGCGCGCCGGAACCGGATCGGGCAGTTCGATCTTGATGTCCAGCACTTCGAGGTTGTCCTGGGTTTCCAGGTGCACCTTGATGTCGTCGGCGTTGATCGACACGTACTTGGAAATCACCGCCACCAGCTCGCGCTGGAGCTCGGGCAGGTAATCGGGGCGCTTCTTGCCGCTGAGGCTGGAGCGCTCGTGAGCGAGGATGATCTGCAGGCGCTCCTTGGCGACGCTCGCAGTCTTCTTCTTCTCACCAAGCAGGAACGAAAGAAACGACATGCCTACTTGCTCCCGAAAATCCGTTTGAAGAAGCCGGGCTTCTCGGCGTCGACAAAGCGCATCGGCTTGTCTTCGCCAAGGAAGCGCGCGACCACGTCGCTGTACGCCTGGGCCACGTCGGTGTCCTTGTCGTGGATGGCAGGCACGCCCTGGTTGGAGGCGTGCAGCACGCTTTCCGACTCGGGGATCACGCCGATCAGCTTGATGCGCAGGATGTCCTGGATGTCTTCCAGCGAGAGCATCTGGCCGCCGGCCACCCGGTTCGGGTTGTAGCGGGTGATCAGCAGGTGCTCCTTGATCGGCTCGCCGCCGTCCTTGGCGCGCTTGGTCTTGCTGCTGAGCATGCCCAGGATGCGGTCCGAGTCGCGCACCGAAGAGACTTCGGGGTTGGTGACGATCAGCGCCTCGTCGGCGAAGTGCATCGCCATCATGGCGCCGGTTTCGATGCCCGCGGGGGAGTCGCAGATGATGTAGTCGAACTCCATGGCCGACAGGTCGTTCAGGATCTTTTCGACGCCTTCCTGCGACAGGGCTTCCTTGTCGCGCGTCTGCGAGGCGGCCAGCACGAACAGGTTGTCGCACTGCTTGTCCTTGATGAGCGCCTGGCTCAGGTTGGCCTCGCCCTGGATCACGTTGATCAGGTCGTACACCACACGGCGTTCGCAGCCCATGATCAGGTCGAGATTGCGCAGGCCCACGTCGAAGTCGATCACGGCCGTCTTCTTGCCGGCGAGCGCAAGGCCCGACGCGAAGCTGGCGCTCGTGGTCGTCTTGCCGACGCCGCCCTTGCCCGAGGTCACCACCACAATTTTGGCCATCGCCATTCCTTCTTGTTTCGATTCAGTTGTCGATTGATGCTCAGCGCTGCCGCGTTCCTGGTTTTTCATCAGGGAATCGCGTCGATCGCTATTTTTTTGCCGTCCAGGCGCACCTGGGCGGGCTTGCCCAGCACGGGCTCGGGCAGCGGCACTTCGTTCGTGCGATAGATGCCCGCAATGGCCACCAGCTGCGCTTCCATGCAGGTCGAGAAGATCCGCGCCTCGGTGTTCCCGCGCGCGCCGGCAATGGCCTTGCCGCGCAGCGGCGCGTACACATGCACGTTGCCGTCGGCGATGACTTCGGCGCCGAAGCTCACGATGGCCGTCACCACCACGTCGCCGCCACGCGCGTAGATCTGCTGGCCCGAGCGCAGCGGCTTGTCGATCAGCAGCGTGCCGTTGGCCGGCACCGGCAGCTCGCGCACGATCTGCGGGGCTTCCGACGGCGCGGGCGCCTCGGCGGGCGGGGCCGGCGGGCGGGGCGCGGGGGCCGCGGGCATGGCGGCCACCGACAGGCCGGCTTCACGTGCCGCGGCATGCTGCTCGGGGCTGCCGCCGCGCACGGCGATCGGCTGGGTCTGGTGGCGCGCCAGCAGGCTGCGCAGGGCGGCAAAGTCGATTTCGGGGGCGTCGGTGCCGCCTTCGGCCGCCTGTTCCTGCAGCAGCGAGAGGTCGATCACCACCGGCTCCTGCTCGAAGAAGTCGGGCGAATCCGCCAACTGGGCGTCGAGCGCCTCGGCCAGCACGTCGAGGTCGGCTGTCTTGAGGATCACTGCGATCAGCGGCAGTGTGGCGCTCTTGAATTCGAAAACCGCCTTGGTACGAGCGGCGGAAACATCGGCCATTGGAAAACGTGTGTGAACGTCGGTGCGAAAAGCGTTGGAGTCTAACGGGCGCCGGCCAAAGCCCGGTGACCGGCACCGCGTTCACTGACCCCGCACAACAGTTATTGCACGAGGTTTCACTTTGTCTGCGCTCAGGCGTTGCGCGAACGGCCCAGCAGGGCGTAGAGGATGATCGCGCCGAAAGTGGCGGTTCCGATGCCGCCCAGCGCGAAGTCGCCGAACTTCAGCGTGAAGTCGCCGGTGCCGATGATCAGCGTGATGGCGGCCACGATCAGGTTCTTGTTCTGCGAGAAATCGACCTTGTTGTCGACCCAGATCTTGGCGCCGGCAATGGCGATCAGGCCGAACACCACGATGCTCACGCCGCCCATCACCGGCAGCGGAATGGCCTGGATCAGCGCGCCGAACTTGGGGCTGAAGCCCAGGATGAGCGCAATGAAGGCCGCCACCACGAACACCGCCGTCGAGTAGATGCGCGTGGCCGCCATCACGCCGATGTTCTCGGCGTAGGTGGTCACGCCCGTGCCGCCCGCGGCGCCGCTCACCACCGTGGCGATGCCGTCGCCGATGAAGGCGCGGCCCATGTACGGGTCGAGGTTGCGCCCGGTCATGGCCGTCACGGCCTTCAGGTGGCCGAGGTTTTCCGCCACCAGGATGATCGCCACGGGCGCGATCAGCAGCATCGCGTTGGCCGTGAACACCGGCGCCGTGAAGGTCGGCAGGCCGAACCAGGCCGCGTTGGCGATGCCGCTGAGGTCGACCGGCTTGCCCAGGCCCATGCCGTTGGTGAGCGCGGCGTACACCAGCGTGGCCAGGATCAGGCCGATGAGGATCAGCAGGCGCTGCACCATGCCGCGCGTGAACACCGCCACCAGGCCCACGCACAGGAAGGTCACGGCCTGCATCCAAGAATCGAAGTTGCTGGCCGCCATGTTCTTGATGGGAATGCCCGCCAGGTTCAGCCCGATCACCGCCACCACCGCGCCCGTGACCACGGGCGGCATGAAGCGCTCGATCCAGCCCGTGCCCACGGCCTGCACGATGGCCCCGATCAGGATGTAGACCACCCCGCAGGCCACGATGCCGCCCAGCGCTACCGCGATGTTGGCGTTGGCCCCCTTGCCCGCGTAGCCGCTGGCCGCGATCACCACGCCGATGAAGGCGAAGCTCGAACCCAGGTAGCTGGGCACCTTGCCGCCGGTCACGAAGTAGAAGATGAGCGTGCCGATGCCGCTCATCAGGATCGCGATGTTGGGGTTGAAGCCCATCAGGATCGGCGCCAGCACCGTGGCGCCGAACATCGCGATCACGTGCTGGATGCCCATCGCGCCGGTCTGCAGCCAGGGCAGCCGCTCGTCGGGCGCAATGACGGCGCCATTGGCCAGTGTGGACACCGGCTTTTCAGTCCAGTTGAACATGTGTTTTCTTCTCCTCGGTTGGTGTGTGTTTGGGGGGTCGACGCGCTCCCTGGGGCGAGATTGTGGTCGATCCACCCCGTGCTGAACACGGGTGCCACCCGCAAGAGGCGTACCAGCGGGAGAAGAAAGAAAAGAAGCGCCCGGAAGGCGCGCCCGCGCTCAGCGCGGCTGCAGCACCGCCATGGTGATGCGCGAGACGCAGGTCAGCTCACCCGCCTCGTTCGTCAGGTCGATCTGCCAGACCTGCGTGGTGCGCCCGCGGTGCACCGGCCGCGCCGTGCCGATGACCCAGCCGCTGGTGGCCGAGCGGATGTGGTTGGCGTTGATGTCCAGGCCCACGGCGCGGTCGCCCTCGGGGGCCGAGTAGTGCGCGCCGCAGGAGCCCAGCGTCTCGGCCAGCACCACCGACACGCCGCCGTGCAGGATGCCGTAGGGCTGGCGGGTGCGCTCGTCCACCGGCACGCGGGCGCGGATGAAGTCGTCACCCACCTCCAGGAATTCGATGCCCAGGGCGGCCACGGCCGTGCCCACGTGGTTGGCGGTCAGCGATTCGACCGAGATCTCTTTCTTCCAGATACGCATGCAGGGGTCTCCGATACAGGGGGTGCGAGGGCACTATAGCGACGACGGCTGACAACCGCAGTCGCCTTTGCGTGCTACCTTGGCCCGATGACCTTCCCTTCGGTGCGGCGGTGGCTTCTGGGCTCGGTGGCGGTGCTGCTGCTGGGCATCGGCGCGCTGGCGCTCGTGGTGGCCGCGCGCCTGCCCGACGACGAGGAGGTGGCGGCCCGCATCGCCGCGGGCTTCTCGCAGCGCTACGGCGTCGAGCTGACGGTGGGCGGCGCCCACTGGTCGCTGTGGCCGGTGCCCGTGCTGGCGCTGTCCGAGCTGGCGACCGACCAGCCGCAACCCATCACCCTGCGCCGCGTGAGCGTGCGGCTGCACCTGTGGCCGCTGCTGCTGCGCCGCGAGGTGGCCATCGACGAGATCGCGCTCGAGAGCCTGGTGCTGCCGCGCGCCTCGGTGCGCGCCTTCCGGGACAAGGGCCCCGAGCCGCAGGAAAGCGAGCGCATCGTGCCGCTGCCCGCGCCCTGGACCCTGGCGCCCGTGCCGGTGGAGCGCGTGCGCTGGCGCGACGTGGTCTGGATCGACCGCCGCGACATCGCGCTGGCCTACGACGGCGAGGTGACGTTCGACGACAACTGGCGCCCTCGCAACCTGCGTCTGGAGCGCGCCGGCGCCGCATCGCCCGTGCGCCTGCGGCTGGACCGCGAGGGCACGGAAGACCGCTGGCGCACCCGCATCGACGCCGGGGGCGGCACGTGGAACGGTGAATCGCGGCTCGAGGTGCTGCCCGAGGGGCGGGGCTTGCGCGTGTCGGCCGAACTCGACCCGCGGCAGGTCGACATCGAGCCGCTGGTGCAGGCCTTCGGGCGCCGCTCGGCGGTGGCGGGCAAGGTCTCGGGCCACACCTCGCTGGTGGCCGAGGCCCGCGAGGTGGGCGCGCTGATCCGCGGCCTGCACACGCGCACCACCTTCTCGGTGCAGCCCGCCACGCTGACCCGGCTCGACCTGGCCAAGGCCGTGACCACCGCCGGCATCAGCCGCGGCGGCACCACGGCGCTGGACGAGCTCACGGGCACGCTCGACACGCAGGGCACCGAAGACGGCATCGTGATGCGCTACACGAACCTCAAGGCGCGCTCGGGCGTGCTCACCGCCAGCGGCAACCTGCGGCTGTTCAACCGGCAGATGTCGGGCGAGATGGCGGTGGACCTGGTCGATGGCGTGGTCGGCGTGCCGCTGAAGATCGGCGGCAGCGTGGCCGAGCCTGAGGTCTCGATGACCGGCGGTGCGCTCGCGGGGGCGGCGGTCGGCAGCGCGGTGCTGCCGGGGGTGGGCACGGCGATCGGGGCGCGCGTGGGGCAGCAGGTGGAGAAGCTGTTCGGCGGGGATGAGCCGGCGAAGAAGAAGCCTGCATTGAAGCGCTGACTGGCTGCCGCCGGGCTCAGGGCGTGTGCCCAGGCCACCGGGTACTTCCCTCCGCGAATGTCCCCCGGGGCTTCGCCCCTCCTCCTTGATTTCGCTGCGGGAAGCACCCAGTGCCCTGGGCACGGGACACGCTGTGGGTGCTCGCCGATCAGGAGAATGCCTTGATCACCGCAGGCACCGTCAACACCGCCGTGTAGTACCCCATGAACTGCACGCCCGTGTTGAAGCCGATGGCGCGCGACAGCAGGCCGCCGAGCAGGCCCATCGTGAGGATCACCAGGAGGCCGAGCAGTTGGCCTTCCCACACGCTGATCACCACGATCAAGCCGACGAAGGTCGCGATGATCGCCTCGTGGCTCACCTTGCGCGACACGAACAGCGCCGCGCGGCGCGCGAAGTTCATCGTGAAGGGGTAGGCCACCAGCGCCGCGAGCACCACGGCCAGCATGCCGTAGCCCAGGAACTCCCAGTGGTTCAGCAGGTTGTGCAGGTTGTGCGTCTGGCCCGTGGCCGAGTCGATGGTGAACACCGGCGGCGCATTGAAGAGCGGCGCGGCGGGGCCGGCCGCCACCGGGCTCAGCGGCAGGCCGATGGCGATCAGCGGGATCAGCGCCTCGGCGATGTAGGTGGCCTCGGTCACGCCGTTGCGTGCGGCCAGCGTGGTCGTGAGGCGGTGGTACGCATGCTTGATGCGCGAGCCCACCAGCTCGCCCAGCACCACCGTCATCGCGACGGGGCTGAACACGAAGGTGGCGCTGGAGATTGCGGCGGTCGCGAAGGTCCACTTCACCTGGCCGCGGTCGAGCACCTTGAACGGGTTGGGGAAGTAGCCCGACCAGCCCTTCACGTCCGGTGCGAGCGAGAAGGTGCGGACCTTGTCGCGCTTCATGCGCGCACGCGCCGCCGGCGAGATCACCGAGAAGAGGTCGGCCACCAGCGGCCCGATCGCAATGCCCAGGAAGTAGCTGATGCTGAGCTTCACGCCGTACTTGCCGGTGAGCGCCTGCAGCGCCACGATCACCATCACGAACGGCACCAGCGTGGCCACCGAGGCCCAGCGCCCGCTCGAGAAGTAGGCGATGGCCACCGCCGCCACCACGAAGATCCACGGCGCCGCCTTGGTGATGGCCGCGCCGTAGGGCGCGAGCAGCACCGCGAACAACACGGCCAGTGGCACCGCGAGAAAGGCCGCGATGATCGCGCCCGACACCATCTTGCGCAGCGCGATGTGCGGCACGCCCAGGTTGCGCAGCACGTTGGCGTCCTGCAGCAGCGGCGTGGCCATGGTGTCGCCCGGAATGCCCAGCAGCGCGGTGGGCACCGCGTGCGTCATGTGCTTGGCCACGGCCGCGGCCAGGAAGAAGGTGAACACGCCTTCGGGCGGCACGCCCAGCAGCACCACCAGCAGGGTGAGCGGTGCGAGCGTGGTGGTTTCGTCGGTGCCCGAGACGAGGCCGATGGCCGCGAACACGATCGCGCCCACGAGGCCCATGCCGGTGGCGACGAGGATCTGGTTGAAGAGGGCAGCATCGATCACGAGGCGGCTCCTTCAACGGCCTTGGCGGCCTGGGGCTTGTACGACGCGAACAGCTCGTAGATCTCGAGCTCCTTCATCTCGCGCACCACCACCGGCGGCAGGTCGTCCACCGAGCCCAGGTCGCCGTGCTCGGCGGCCAGCTCGGCCAACACCTCTTCACGCCAGCGCGGATCGGCGGCGGTGCCTTCGACCACTTCGCGCTTGGGCGTGAAGAGCTTCGCGCAGATCACGCCCGAGACCACGCAGCCGCCCAGGCCCGCGAGCATCGCGTAGGCGCGTGCCAGTTCGGGCGTGCTCACCACGCTCGCGAGCACGCGGCTCGCCACGAGATAGCCCGTGAGGCTCACGGCGACGCCGATCGCGATCGACCACGCGAGGTGGCCCAGGTCGGCCGTGTCGCCCCATATCTCCACCAGCCGCCAGCGGGCGGGCGTTGCACTGTCTGCGTTCATTCGAGTTGTCTCCGTCTGTGGTTGTGTGACGGCCGCGTGCGCGACCGCCGCGGTGTCGGCCGCGGACCGTGGTGCGGGAGGCTCCCGCGTTGCTTACTTCTTGCGCAGCGCGTCGAGCAGCGCCACGGCGCGGTCGGTGCGCACGTCGTGCTCGGCGGCCATCTGTCTGGCGATGGCGTCGATCTCGTCGCCGGTGGCGCCCGCGACGAGCGCGATGTTGCGGGCGTGCAGCGCCATGTGGCCGCGCTGGATGCCTTCGGTGGCGAGCGCGCGCAGGGCGCCGAGGTTCTGCGCGAGGCCCACGGCCACGGCGACTTCGCCGAGCTCCTGCGCCGACTTCACGTCGAGGATCTTCAAAGCGAGCCGTGCGAGCGGGTGCGTCTTCGTGGCGCCGCCGACGAGGCCCACCGGCATCGGCATCTCGATGGTGCCGACCAGCGCGCCGCCTGCGTCCTTCTCCCACGTGGTGAGCGAGGTGTAGCGCCCGCTGCGGCAGGCGTACGCATGCGCGCCGGCTTCCACCGCGCGCCAGTCGTTGCCCGTCGCGACGATCACCGGGTCGATGCCGTTCATGATCCCCTTGTTGTGCGTCGCCGCGCGGTAGGGGTCGATGGCCGCGAAGGTGTAGGCGTCGATCACGCCCTCGACCACCTCTTCGCCGCTGCGCTCGCGCGTGGCCAGCACGGCGGGCGCGAGCCGCACGCGCGCACGCGACAGCCGCAGGTCCGCCAGGTTCGACAGGATGCGCAGGCGCACCGTGCCGCCGGTGAGCTTCTCGACCAGCGGCGACACCGCCTCGGCCATGGTGTTGACGGTGTTCGCGCCCATCGCGTCGCGCACGTCGACGATCAGGTGCATCACCACCATCGCGCCGCGTGGCGTGTCGCCGAACACATGCACCTCGATGTCGCGGCAGCCGCCGCCGAGATCGATCAGCACCTTGTCGCGGCTGTTCGCCACGGCCAGGATCTCGTCGCGCGCACGCAGCAGCGCGAGCCGTGCGCCGTAGGGGTCGGTGATGCCGATCACCTGCACCTGCGCGCGCATCAGCGGCCCGGTGCTCGAGGCCTCGAAGCCGCCGCCTTCGCGCGCCAGCTTGGCCATGAAGGAGGCGGCGGCGACCACCGAGGGTTCTTCCACCGCCATCGGCACGAGGTAGTCGCGCCCATTCACGGTGAAGTTGCCGGCCACGCCCAGCGGCAGCTCGAAGGTGCCGATCACGTTCTCGACCATGCCGTTGGCGCGCTCCACGCCCAGCGCGCCGGGTTGGGCGAGCAGCGCCACCTCGTCGTCGGTGAGCGCGGCGGCCTGTGCGATGTGGGCCAGGCGTTGGGCGGGCGTGAGTGCGCGGAAATTGGGAATGCGGGAATCGGCGGCCATCGGTGCGTGTCTCTTCGGAGGGTGAATTCGGGAGCAGGCAATTTAGGCCGGCTGTACCGCCCGCGGAAGGCACAGTTTGGCGGGACAGTGCGGACAGTGGTGCGCCGCCACGCCTCGCTGTGTCACAGTCCAAACCCATGACCACGATCGCCGATTCGCTCGCCGACACCCTCGCGCGCCAGATCGCGAGCGGCGCCTACAAGGCCGGCGACAAGCTGCCCTCGCTGCGCGAACTCGCGCAGCTGCACGGCTATGCCAAGAACACCGTGGTAGCCGCCTTCGAGCTGCTGGTGTCGCGCGGCCTCGTCGAGCCGCGGCGCGGTTCGGGCTACTACGTGCTGGCGCAGGCCACGGCCACACCCAAGCCGGCCGAGGACGACGCGGGCAGCCTCGGCCGCGCGATGGACATCGTGTGGCTCATGCGCGAGCAGCTCAAGACCCAGCCCGATGCGGTGGCCGTGGGCGACGGCTTTCCGCCCGTCGAATGGCTGGCCGATGTGCGGCTGGACAAGTACCACCCGAAGGTCGTGCGCACGGGGCTCGGTGCGCTGTTCCGCTACGGCAGCCGCTTCGGCTACGCGCCACTGCGCGACCACCTCGTGCGCAAGCTGGCCGACTTCGGCATCGGCGCCGAGCCGCGGCAGATCGTGCTCACGCACGGCGCCAACGAGGCCATGGACATCGTCATCCGCTATTTCGTGCCGCCCGGCGGCAAGGTGCTGGTGGACGACCCGGGCTACTACCCGCTGTTCGGCAAGCTCAAGCTCGCGGGCGCGCAGATGCTCGCGGTGCCGCGCTTGGCCGACGGACCCGACCTCGAGGTGCTGGAGCAGCTGCTCATCGCCGAACGGCCGCGCCTGTTCTTCACGCAGTCGCTCGCGCACAACCCCACGGGCTCCGACATCTCGCCGGCCAAGGCGTTTCGCGTGCTGCAGCTGGCGCAGAAGTACGACCTGCTGATCGTCGAGAACGACCCGCTGGCCGACTTCAAGCCGACGGCGCTGCCGCGGCTCTCGGCGCTCGACCAGCTCGAGCGCACGATCTACATCGGCAGTTTTTCCAAGTCGTTCTCGGCCGCGCTGCGCGTGGGCTTCATCGCCTGCGGGGCGGACCTGGCGAGCGACCTGGCCGACCTGAAGGCGCTGATCCACGTGAGCAGCTCGGAGTACAGCGAGCGCACGGTCGACGTCATCCTGAGCGAGGGCCACTACCAGCGGCACCTCAAGCGGCTGCAGCAGCGGCTGGGCGAGGCCACGCGCGACGCGCTGAAGCTGTTCGACGCCGTGGACGCCGAGGTCTTCGCGCGCAGCCCGCAGTCGCTTTACATCTGGGCTGCGCTGCCCGGCGTGGAGGACTCGCTGGCCTTCGCGAAGGAGCTGCTGCCGCGCAAGATCGTGATGGCGCCGGGGCGCATCTTCAGTGTCGACTCGACACAGGTCTCGCGCTGGTCGCGCTTCAACGTGGGCGCCATGGCCGACCCGCGCTTTGCGAAGGCGCTGCGCACCGCGTTGCGGCGGCGCGCTTGAATCAGCCGGTGAAGGTGCCGTGCCGGCCCGCACCGCCGGCAAAGCGCGCGGCGCCGGCTTCGCCTTCGGCCGCGACGATCGGCACGCCCTGCGCGCCTTCGCGGCGCAGCGCCTCGGCCAGCGGCAGGTCCCACTGTTCGAAGGCGGAGCGGCGGTCGACCAGCATGCATTGCTGCGGAAAGGCGGCGATCTGCTGCGCCAGTTCCTGCGCGGCAGCGAGCGCGCCGCCCGGCGGCGTGGTGCGGTTCACCAGGCCCATCGCCAGCGCCTCGGCGGCGGACACCGGCCGGCCCGTGAGGATCAGGTCGAGCGCGCGCCCCATGCCCACGAGGCGCGGCAGCCGCACGGTGCCGCCGTCGATCAGCGGCACGCCCCAGCGGCGGCAGAACACGCCGAACACCGCGTCGTCGTCGGCCACGCGCAGGTCGGCCAGCAGCGCCAGCTCGAGCCCGCCCGCCACCGCGTAGCCGTTCACCGCTGCGATCAGCGGTTTGGACAGCGCCATGCGCGTCGGCCCCATCGGGCCGGCGCCGCCGCCGTCGGGGTCGAGCTCGTTGCGGCGCGCCGGATCGCTCACCGCGCCCAGGTCGGCACCCGCGCAGAAATGGCCGCCCGCGCCCGTCAGCACGGCCACGCGCAGCGCGTCGTCGGCCTCGAAGCGTTCGAAGGCCGCGCGCAACGCGGCGGCCACCACGCCGTCCACGGCGTTGCGCTTGTCGGGACGGTTCAGCGTGAGCGTGCAGACGGGGCCGTCCGCTTCGAAGGTCACGCAGGGTGGGGTGGACATGGGCGGCGTCTCCGGGAAGTTGAAATGGCGGGTGGCCCGGCCATCGTAGAAAACATTCCCGGGTTCTCCAACCCCGCCGCGTTCAGGTGGCGCGGATCACGTCCGCATCGCCCGGCGCCGGCGCATGCAGCCGCGCCACCTCGGCCGCGCGCCGCGTGAGCACGGCGCGCTGGTTGATGTAGCCCTTGTCGGTGATCTCGCCCGCATCGAGGCTGGGCGGTTCGGCCAGCACCAGCGCGCAGGCCGGGCACTGCGACGAGCCCGCGCCTTCATCGCGCAGGGCGCGCAGCACTTCGGCAATGCGCGTGGCCAGCGCCCCGGGCGCGAGGGCGGCGCCTTGCGGGCTGGCGAACACCAGCATGCCGATCGCGTCGCGGTCGTGGCCCGTGAGCACGATGTCCTGCACATGCGGCGCCAGCAGCGACACCAGCTTCACGCGCAGCGTGCCCACCGACACCCAGGTGCCGGTCGAGAGCTTGAAGTCTTCCGCCACACGGCCGTTGAAGATCACGCCCTGCGTCGGGTCGCCGGGGTTCGCGAGGTAGCCCGCGTCGCCGATGCGGTAGTAGCCCTCGGCGTCGAAGGCGCTGGCGGTCTCGCGCGGTGCGTCGCGGTAGCCGGGGAACACCGAGACGCCCTTGACGCGCATCTCCAGCTTCTCGCCGTTGGGCACGAACTTCAGCTCCAGCCCCGGCAGCGGGGCACCGATGCAGCCGGCGCCGTCGAGCTGCCAGTGCGCCGAGGTGATGGCGGGCGAGGTCTCGGTGGCGCCCCACGAGGTCGTGAGCCACAGCGGGCGCGCGGGCCGCACGCGCCGCGCCACGGCTTCGAGCCGCTGCCAGGTCGAAGGCGCGAGCGCCGCCGCCGCGTAGAAGGCCAGGCGCAGCCGCGAGAACACTTCGGCGGCGAGCGCGTCGTCGGCTTCGAGAAAAGGCAGCAGCATGTCGAAGCCGCGCGGCACGTTGAACAGCAGCGTGGGTTTCACTTCGCGCAGGTTGCGCACGGTCTTCTCGATGAGGCCCGGCGCAGGCCGGCCTTCGTCGATGTAGAGCGCGCCGCCGTGGCACAGCACCATGTGCAGGTTGTGGTTCGCGCCGAAGGTGTGGCTCCACGGCAGCCAGTCGACCAGCACGGGCTTCTCTTGCGACAGGAAGCGCCAGGTCTGCGCCATCATCTGCTGGTTGGCGCACAGCATGCGGTGCGTGTTGATCACCACCTTGGGCTGGCCGGTGGAGCCGGAGGTCAGCAGGTACTTGGCGTGCGTGTCGGGGCCCACGGCGGCGAAGGCCTGCATGACGGCGGGCGTTTCCTTCGCGTCGAGCAACTGGTCGAAAGCCAGCGCGCCCGGATGCGTGTCGGCATTGCGGCTGAACACGGTGACTGCCTCGATGCCGCTGCCTGCGAGCGATGCGCCGTACACCTTCGCGTCGGAGGCGTAGATCAGCCCGGGCTGCAGCGCCTTCAACATGCCGTGCAGCCGCGACGGGTCTTTCGCCATGCGCGAGTAGGCGCTGGACAGCGAGCAGGCCGTGCGGCCGATGTGCATCGTCGCGAGCATCAGCACGGCATGGTCGATGGCGTTGTCCGAGAGGATCACGACCGGGCGGCCGGCGGGCAGGTCCAGGTCGAGCAGGCCCTGCGCCACGGCGCCGACGGCCGCGCGCAGCGCGCGGTAGTCGAGCGTGCGCCAGCCTTCGCCGCTGTCATCGCGCTCGGCGAAGGCCAGCGCGTCGGGCGTCTCGCGCGCCCAGCGCTCGATCCATTCGCCGATGCAGCGCGCATACGGCTGCAACGTCGTCGGCGAGCGCAGCACGAACGAGCCGTCGTCGAAGTCGATGCGCACCGTGCGGGGCGGCGCGACCAGGGTGTCGTCGAGAAGGAAGTCGGTCATGTCAATCCAGCGTACCCGTCTCGGCCTTGGCGCGAATCAGGTTCAACAGCAGGGTGTCGCGCGCGGCTTCGAGGTCGGCGGTGTGGCGCGTGCCCAGGGCGTCGTCCACGCCTTTCACCACTTGCTGCTTCAGCTCGGCCGTCATCGACGGCGCGCCCAGGTCCTTCCACCAGTCTTCGATGGGCCCGCCCAGGTGCGCGAGCAGGTGCTCGATGCCGCCCGCACCACCCGAGAGGTGCAGGTTCATGAACGGCCCCATCACGGCCCAGCGCAGGCCGGGGCCGTGCGCGATGGCGGTGTCGATGTCGGCCACGCTCGCCACGCCTTCGTTGACGAGGTGAAAAGCCTCGCGCCACAGCGCGGCCTGCAGCCGGTTCGCGATGTGGCCTTTCACCTCGCGCTTCACGTGGATCGGCCGCTTGCCGATGGCCGCGTAGAACGCCATCGTGCGCGCGATGGTGTCGGCCGAGGTCTGTTCGCCGCCGATCACCTCGACCAGCGGGATCAGGTGCGGCGGGTTGAACGGATGCCCCAGCACCACGCGCTGCGGGTGCGCGCAGCCCGACTGCACGCCGCTGATCGCCAGGCCCGACGAGCTCGACGCAAGGATGGTCTCGGGCGGTGCCGCCGCGTCCATGCGGCGGAACAGGTCGATCTTGAAGTCCATGCGCTCGGGGCCGTTCTCCTGCACGAAGTCGGCCACAGCCACCGCGTCTTCCAGGCTGTCGTGAAAGCGCAGGCGATCGACCGAGGCGCCCTCGGCGAGGCCGAAGCGCGCCAGCGTCGGCCAGTGCTGCGCCACGGCGGCGCGCAGCCGGTCTTCGGCGCCGGGCGAGGGGTCGGTCGCGTTCACGTCGAGCCCGCGCGCGAGGAAGTGCGCGGCCCAGCTCGCGCCGATCACGCCGGTGCCGACGACGGCGACGCGCTTCACATCATTGATAGGGGTCATGCCGATTTCCACCGCGCGCAGCGGCTCTCCGTCTTGGTGGTCCACGCGGCTTCGCCGGGGATGTTCTCGATCACCTTGTAATAGTCCCACGGCTCCTTCGACTCGGCCGGTGTCTTCACCTGCATGAGGTGCATGTCGTGCACCATGAGGCCGTCGTCGCGCAGCCAGCCGCCCTTGACGAACATGTCGTTGAACTTCGTCTTGCGCAGCTGCGCCATCACCTTGTCGGCGTCGTCGCTGCCCGCGGCCTTCACGGCCTGCAGGTACTGCAGCGCGGCGGAGTAGTCGCCGGCATGGAAGGAGGAGGGCATGCGCTTGTGCTTGTCGAAGAAGCGCCGCGCCCAGGCGCGCGACTCGGGGCTCTGGTTCCAGTACCAGCTGTCGGTGAGGTACATGCCCTGCGAGGCCTTCAGGCCCAGCGCGTGCACGTCGTTGATGGTGATGATCATGCCGGCGAGTTTCATGTTCTTGCTGATGCCGAACTCCGCCGCCGACTTGATGGCGTTCACCGTGTCGCCGCCCGCATTCGCGAGCGCCAGCACCTGCGCCTTCGAGCTTTGCGCCTGCAGCATGAACGACGAGAAGTCGCTCGCGCCCAGCGGGTGCTTCACCGAGCCTGCCACCGTGCCGCCGCTGGCCTGCACGGTCTTGGTGGCGTCGCTCTGCAGCGCGGCGCCGAAGGCGTAGTCGGCCGCCACGAAGTACCAGCTCTTGCCGCCGGCCTTGACCACCGCGCTCGCGGTGCCGCGCGCCATGGCCACCGTGTCGTAGGCGTAGTGCACGGTGTAGGGCGAGCAGTACTCGTTGGTGAGGCTCGACGCGCCCGAGCCCACCACGAAGTACGGCTTCTTCTTGTCGGCCGCCACGCCCGCCATGGCAATGGCCGCGCCCGAGTTCACGCCGCCGATCAGCATGTCGACCTTGTTCACGTCGAACCATTCGCGCGCCTTGGCGGCGGCGATGTCGGGCTTGTTCTGGTGGTCGGCCGTGACCAGCTCGATCTTCTTGCCATTGATGGCGCCGCCCATGTCGGCGATGGCCATGCGGATGGCTTCGGCGCCGGCCGGGCCGTCGTAGTCGCGGTACAGGCCCGACATGTCGCTGATGAAGCCGATGCGGATGGTGTCGTCGGACACCTGGGCGAAGGCGCTCGATGCAAAGAGGGCGCCGAGCGCGAGGGCCAGTGCGGTGCGGGAAGTGTTCATGTGTCGTGTCTCTGTTCGTTGTCGTTGTTGTCTTGTCAGCCGAGTGCGAACTCGGGCCGCGGTCCACCCACGCGCGGCAGGCCCATGATCTGGCGCGCCTCGGCCGGCGTGGCCACCTCCATGTCGAGCTCGCGGATCACGCGCACGATGCGCTCGGTGAGCTGCACGTTGGTGGCCAGCTCGCCGTGGCGGAAGTAGAGGTTGTCTTCCAGGCCCACGCGCGCATGCCCGCCCAGCAGCAGCGCCGCCACGTTGGCTTCGAGCTGCGACATGCCGATGCCGCTCACGCCGAAGATGGCGCCTTTGGGCAGCGTGTCGACCATCATCTGCAGGTTGCGCGGCGAGTACGGCATCGCGTTCTGGAAGTTGCGGTGCACGTTCATCACGAGGTTGATGAAGTAGGGCTCGTCGTCATGGCCTTCCTCGATCAGCGTGGTCGTGTCCTGCAGGATGTGCGTGGGGCTGAACACCTCCCACTCGGGCTTGATGCCGCGCGCCTTCATGCCGGCGGCCAGCTCGCGCCCGCGCGTGATCGGCGTGTCCATCAGGATCTGCTTGCCTTCGAAGCTCAGGTTGAGGGTGGTGGCGTCCAGCGTGCACATCTCGGCGCCGGCGTCCATGCCCTTGATGCGCTCTTCCCACGCGATCTCCCAGCGATCGCCG
Organism: Variovorax sp. GW822-FHT04E09; assembly: GCF_058800845.1. Lineage (NCBI taxonomy): Bacteria > Pseudomonadati > Pseudomonadota > Betaproteobacteria > Burkholderiales > Comamonadaceae > Variovorax > Variovorax sp. GW822-FHT04E09. The sequence continues at coordinate 20,030 of NZ_JBXAMR010000006.1, read as the reverse complement.
GCCAGCGGCTTCACCATGTCGCCGTGCACGCCGCCGCCGGTGGAGTTGTTCAGCACGATGTCGCTGCCGAGCGCACGGATGCGGCTGTTGATGTCGCGGTACACCTCGGCGTTGCAGGTGGCGCCGTCGTCGGGGCGGCGCGCGTGGATGGCGACCACGCTGGCGCCGGCGTTCCAGCAGCGCAGCACATCGGCGGCGATCTCGGCGGGCTGGGTGGGGAGGTGGGGGTTCTGCGACTTGTGCGCCATGCCGCCGGTGGGGGCGATGGTCACGATCACTTTGCGCTTCGACATGCTCGGGGCTCCTGGGGTCGGTCGTTCGGTCAGTCAGTCAGGGGGGCGCGCCATTATTTTTTGTGATGCGTTCGTACTCAGTCATCGCGACGACATTCAGGGGCAGGGTTTACGCGGCGCCAGCCGCTAAAGTCGCCCCTGCGCCGTTGCGCACACAAGGAGCCTCCTCTATGAAACTTCTGCCTCTCCTGCTGGCCGCCGCGGCCGCGTTCACCACCCTCGGCGCCGCCGCGCAACCCGCCGGCCCCGCCACCTGCGACGCCAAGCGCGAGGCCATCGGCCGCGACATCGAGATGGCAAAGTCCAAGGGCCAGAAGCAGCGCGTGCGCGGGCTCGAGACGGCGCTGGCCGAAGTGAACCGCCATTGCACCGACGCCAAGCTCGCGGCCGAGCACCAGAAGCGCATCCGCGCCCAGGAGCGCAAGGTGGCCGAGCGCGAGCGCGACCTGCGCGCGGCGCAGGAGAAGGGACGTGCCAGCAAGATCGCCGACCGCGAGAAGAAGCTGCACGAGGCGCAGGCCGAGCTGCAGCAGCTCAAGGGCGCGCAGTAAACAAAAAAGACAGCATGCCCCCGACCAAGCCGGCGATCCCCGCGGCCTCCCTGACCATTCCCCAGCTGCTGCAGGGCTCGGCCTGGTTCCCGCTGCTCGACGTGGGCGCGGGCGAGCGCGTGCTCGACGAGATGCGCGAGGTCGAGGTGGCCGCCGGTGCCGCGCTGTGCCGGCGCGGCGACACGCCGCTGCACTGGTACGGCACGCTCGAAGGGCTGCTCAAGTGGTCGATCACCTCCAGCGACGGCCGCTCGGTCACGCTGGGCGGGCTGTCGGTGGGCAGCTGGTTCGGCGAAGGCACGCTGCTGCGCGCCGTGCCGCGCTCGGCCGACATCATCGCGCTGCGGCCCAGCCGCGTGGCGCAGCTGCCGCTGGAGACCTTCGAGTGGCTGCACCGCACGCAGCGCGGCTTCGATCACTTCCTGCTGCAGCAGATCAACGAGCGGCTGCACTGGTTCATGGGCAGCTACGCCGCGCACCGGCTGCTCGACGCCGACAGCCAGGTGGCGCGCGCGCTGGCCGGCCTGTTCCACCCCTGGCTGCACCCGGGCAGCGAGCCGCACCTGCAGACCTCGCAGGAAGAGATCGCCAACCTGTCGGGTGTGTCGCGCCAGCGCTGCAACGCGGCGCTGAACCGGTTGAAGGAAGCCGGGTTCCTGCACATCGAGTACGGCGGCATCACCGTGACCGACCTCGAAGGCTTGCGCCGCTTCATCCAGGAGTGAATGACTCCCTCTCCCCGAGGGGAGAGGAAACCGGGCCGCTCAGCGCTTGTGGTGCGACGCCGCCAGTTCGTACACCGGCGTATCGATCCCTTCCATGCGCGCCTTCAGCTGCAGCGCCAAAAACTGCGAGTAGTGGCGCGACTGGTGCAGGTTGCCGCCGTGGAACCATAGCTGGGGCACCTGCGTCGGCTTCCACATGTTGCGCAGCTCGCCCTCCCACGGACCCGGGTCCTTCGGCGTGTCGGAGCCCAGGCCCCAGCACTTGCCGACCTTGTCGGCGGTCTCGGGCGAGATCAGGTCGGCCAGCCAGCCGTTCATCGAGCCGTAACCCGTGGCGTACACCAGCAGGTCGGCCGGCAGCTCGGTGCCGTCGGTGAGCGTGACCGAGCGTTCGTTCACGCGCTCGATGTTCACGCCGCTCTTGAGGTGGATGCTGCCGTTGGCCACCAGCTCCGAGGCGCCCACGTCGATGTAGTAGCCCGAGCCGCGCCGCAGGTACTTCATGAACAGGCCCGAGCCGTCCACGCCGAAGTCGAGCAGGAAGCCGGCCTTCTCCAGCCGCGCGTACAGGTCGGCGTCGCGCTTCTTCATCTCCTCGTACACCGGGATGTGGAAGGTGTGCATGATCTTGTAGGGCACCGAGGCGAAGATCAGGTCGCCCTTGTGGTGGTCGATGCCGCTCTTCACCGCCTGCTCGGAATACAGCCCGCCCAGCGCCAGCTCCATGAGCGACTGCGACGGCGCGATGTGCGTGGACGAGCGCTGCACCATCGTCACGTCGGCACCGTGCTCCCACAGCGCCGCGCAGATGTCGTGCGCCGAGTTGTTCGAGCCCAGCACCACGCACTTCTTGCCCGCGTAGGCCTCGGGCCCCGGGTGCTGGCTGGAGTGGTGCTGGTCGCCCAGGAAGTTCTCGGCGCCCGCCACCTTCGGCACGTTCGGGTAGCCCGACACGCCGAGCGCGAACACCAGCTGCTTCGGGCGCAGCGTCACGGGCTTGCCCTCGCGCTCCACCTGCACCTCCCAGCGCTGCGTGGCCTCGTCGAAGCGCGCCTTGGTCGCGTTGGTGGAACTCCAGTAGTTGAGCTCCATGATCTTCGTGTACATCTCGAGCCAGTCGCCGATCTTGTCCTTGGGCGCGAACACCGGCCAGTCGTCGGGGAAGGGCATGTAGGGCAGGTGGTCGTACCAGACCGGGTCGTGCAGGCACAGCGACTTGTAGCGCTTGCGCCAGGAGTCGCCGGCCTTGGCGTTGCGCTCCACGATGATGGTGGGCACGCCCAGCCGACGCAGCCGCGCCCCCAGCGCGATGCCGCCCTGGCCGCCGCCGATGATCACCACCTCGGGCTGCTCGGTGTAGCCCAGCGCGGCCTCTTCGTCGCGGCGCTTCTCGAGCCAGTTCTTGCGGCCTTTGTGCACGCCGTGCTCCGCGCCCTTGATGCGGTTGTCGCCGGTCTTTTCCTCGAAGCCCTTCAGCTCGGTCATGGTGGTGAGCAGCGTCCAGGCCTTGCCGTCACGAAGGCGTACATGGCCGCGCCCGCGCGCCACGCGCGTCTCGAAGGTGAACCATGCATCGACCACGCCCTCGGCCTCGGTCGCTTCGCCTTCGAGCGCGAAGGCCGTGGGCTGCGTGTCGGCCAGGCGCGCCTGCAGCATCGCGCGGATGGCGCCCGCGCCTTCCTGCGTGCGGATGTTCCAGGTGAAGGCGACGAGGTCGCGCCAGTAGCTGTCGGCCTCGAACAGCGAGACGGCCGCATCGATGTCGCCGCGTGCGAGCGCGGCGGCGAAGTCGGCCAGCCATTGGGCGGCGGCCCGGGTGGGGCCGGTGGTCGGGTCTGTCATTGCATGTCTCCGTGTGTCGTTGAACGAATCGAATCGCGGCGCGGCAAGGCGCACGCGGGAGTCGTGGCGCAGCTTTCGTGCCGTGCGGAGGGCGACGAGGAATCAAGGGGTTGGCGGGGGTTTTGTCGCAGGCGCCTGTCGCTGTCTCACCGAGACTGAGACGATGCGTGAGAATTTGAACGACGTATAAAATTGGACGACGTTCAAATTCAAGGGCCCAAAACCGTGACCGAACCAGAACCGCCAGGCCGCCGCGAGCGCCGCCGCACCCAGACGCTCGACCACGTCGCGTCCACCGCCATGCGCCTGTTCGAAGCCCAGGGCTACGACGCGACGACCATGGAGCAGATCGCGCAGCAGTCCGACGTGGCCAAGGGCACGCTCTACAACCACTTCCCGACCAAGGAAGCGATCCTGGCGCACTGGGTGCACCTCGAACTCGTGGTCGATGCGCAGCGCCTGCACGAGGCCATCGACCCGAAGGCGGGCTTCACCGAGCAGCTCACCGGCCTGCTCGATGCCTCGGCCGAATGGTCCGAGCGCTACCGGGCCTACCTGCTCGACTACTTCCGCTTTCGCTTCCTCAACATCGAGAGCGAACTCGGCGGCGGCGACCGCGGCACGCCGCGCGACCTGTCGGGGCTGTTCGAAGCGCTCATCGCCGCCGCCCAGCAGGCCGGCACGCTGCGCACCGACGTCTCGGCCGCGCACCTCGCGAGCCTGCTGCACCACCTGTACTTCGGCGCGCTGATGCGCTGGCTCACGTTGCCGGGCCTCGTGCTGCGTGACGAGTTCGCGGTGGTCGTCGACCTCTTCGTCGGCGGCGCACGCGCAGCCCCCAAACCCGTCGCAAGGAGACGCGCCCCATGAAGATCGCCGTGCTCACTTATGGCACCGAGGGCGACGCGCGCCCGCTCGCTGCGCTGTGCCGCGCGATGGACGACGCGGGCCATGCGTCGGTGCTGCTGGCGGACGCCACCACGCTCGGCGCGGCCGAACGGCTCGGCGTGCGCTCGCAGGCGCTGGCCGGCGACATCCGGCAGGCGCTCGGCGGCGTCATCGCGCAGGGCGACAAGCCGGCCGCCGCCGCGAAGGCGCTGGCGGACATCGCCAATGCCAACGCCACGCCCTGGCTGCGCCAGACCGTCGAGGCCGCGCAGGGCTGCGACGCGATCGTCTGCGCGGGGCTCGCGGCTTTCGTGGGCCTGTCGGCGGCCGAGGCGCTGGGCGTGCCGGCCATCGGCGCGGGCATGTTCCCGCTCACGCCGACGGCCGCCTTCGCCTCGCCCTTTCTGCCGCCCGCGCGCGTGCCGCGCTTTCTGAATCGCGCGAGCCACCACCTCGTCAACGGGTTGCTCTGGCGCGCCTTCCGGCCGGCCGTGAATGCCGCGCGCGCCGAGGTCTGCGGCCTGCCGCCGCGCCGCCGCCTGTGGACCACGCACCCGGTGCTCTACGGCTACTCGCCGAGCCTGCTGCCGCGCCCCACCGATTGGCCCGCCAATGCCGCCGTGTGCGGCCAGTGGCTGGCGCCCGCGCCCGACTGGCAGCCACCGGCGGCGCTGCGCGACTTCTTCGCGGCCGGCGAGGCTCCCGTCTACATCGGCTTCGGCAGCATGACGGGCTTCGACAAGGCGCGGCTGCTCGCCGCCCTCGTCGACGGCATGGCCGGCAGGCGCGCGGTGCTGCATCCCGGATGGAGCGGCCTCGAAGTGGGGCAGCTGCCGCCGAACTTCCACGTCATCGGCGACACCCCGCACGACTGGCTGTTTCCGCAGATGGCGTTGGTGGTGCACCACGGCGGCTCGGGCACCAGCCACTCGGCCGCGCGCGCGGGCGTGCCGTCGGTGGTCGTGCCCTTCGCGGGCGACCAGGCGTTCTGGGCCCACCACCTCGCGCTGGCGGGCGTGGCACCGCCCGCGGTGGCGGGTGCCCGGTTCAGCGCCGACGACCTGGTGCGCGGCATCGCGTTCGCGCACGACCCGCAGGTGCGCGCGCGGGCCCGGGCGCTGGGCGAACGCATGCGCGCGGAAGACGGCCTGGGCACGGCCGTGCACGCCATCGAGCAGATCCTGAGGCGTTAGCCGCGCTGCGGCGCCACGATGCCGAAGCGCTTCATGTGCCGGTACGCGGTGGCGCGGCTGATGCCGAGCGCCTGCGCGGCCCGCGCCACGTGCCAGCGGTGGCGCTGCAACGCGTCGAGCAGGCGCGTGGCGTCGGCGGCGCTGTCGTCGTCTGCGAGCGCGGGTGATGTGTCACAGCGGTCGAGCGACGGACGATGTGGCGCCAAGCGCAGTTCCTCGGGCGTGATGCTCGCCCCCGTGCAGAGCGCCAACGCCAGCCGCAGCACATTGCGCAACTCGCGCAGGTTGCCCGGCCAGTCATGCGCCATCAGCCGCAGCATCGCCGCCTCCGACAGCCGCGCCGTCGAGCCCATCGCCGCCGCCTCTTCATGGAACATCGCCTCGATCAGGTGGCGCCGGTCGCGCCGCGCGCGCAGCGGCGGCAGCTTCAGCACCGCGCCGCACAGGCGGTAGTACAGGTCCTCGCGAAAGCGCCCGGCCGCGACCAGCGCCGACAGGTCGCGGTGCGTGGCCGCCACCACCGCAAGGTCCACGCGCTGCGGCGACTCGGCGCCCAGCGGCAGCACCTCGCCTTCGGACAGCACGCGCAGCAGCCGCGTCTGCAGCGCCATCGGCATGTCGCCGATCTCGTCGAGAAACAGCGTGCCGCGGTCGGCCTGCGCGATCAGCCCCTTCATGCCCTTGGCGCGGCCGCCCGTGAAGCTGCCGGGCGTGTAGCCGAAGAGCTCGCTCTCGATCAGCGAATCGGGAATGGCCGCGCAGTTCACCGCCACGAAGGGCAGCGCCGCGCGCCGGCTCGCGCCATGCAGCGCGCGCGCCAGCACCTCCTTGCCGCTGCCGGTCTCGCCCTCGACCAGCACATGGATGCCGCGGTCCACGAGCCGGCGCGCCTGCGCGATCAGCTGCTGCATCGCGGGGTCGTCATCGCCCGCGATGCGTTCGAGTGGCGGCAAACGGTCTGAAGGTTGTGCCGGCGATGAGGGCGCGGTGACCGGCGAGCGCCGCAGGCGCGGCGCGATCAACGAGGCGTGGTACTCGCCGCCGCCGGGCAGCAGCACCGTGTGCGCAAACGGCAGGGCCGACGCGCCGCCATTGCCCAGACGCCAGATCGCGTCCATCGGCAGGTGCAGCAGCTCCGACACCGCGCCGCCCAGCAGTTGTTGCTGCGGCCCCGAAAAGACCTCGCGCGCCCCGCCGTTGGCGCCCACCACCGTGCCGCCCTCGTCGAAGGCCAGCATCACTTCGCCTGCCACGTCGACCAGCCCGAAGGCGCTGCCAAGCCGCAGGATCCAGTGGCCGCGAAAGTGCCGCAGGAAGTCGGCGTCCTCGATCATCCGCGCGTAGATCGACACCAGGTGGCGCACCAGGTGCTGGCTCTCGCGCGCCTCGGGCGAACGCAGCGCCGACACGTCGAGGATGGCCGTGAGCTTGCCGCTGTGGTCGAACAGCGGCGCCGTCGTGCAGGTGAGCGCGATGTGCGTGGCGTCGAAGTGCTCGGTCTGGTGGCAGGTCATCGGCTGGCGCTCGATGAGGCAGGTGCCCACGCCGCAGGTGCCGGCGTGCGCCTCGTTCCAGTCGGCGCCCAGGTACAGGCCGGCGCGGCGCAGCTGGTCGTCCCAGGCCGGGTTGCCGATGTAGTCGACCGTGATGCCCTCGGCATCGGTCAGCAGCACCATGTAGCCCAGCTCGGCCACGCGGCGGTAGATGTCTTCCATGCCCGCGCGCGCGGCGCGCAGGAAGTGCTCGAGCTGCTGCTGGTGCACGCGCACCTCCTGCGCCGGCAGGATGCGCGCCGGCGTCGGCCGCGACGGATCGAGCCCGTGGTCGCGCACGCAGCGCGCCCACGACTTGTGCACCAGGCTCGCCGCCGGATCGGCCCGCAGCGCCGTGCCGGTGGCGATCGAATAGACGTTGTCGATGTGGCGCGATTGCAGGGACGTCATGCGCAGCCTCGTGCGTGGAGTGGGCGCGGCACGGGGAGGGGCTGCGCAGCCGGACATGATTCGGCTGTCGCGCTGTCGCAGGACAGAGGTGAAACCCGGTGGAACGGACGTGTTACTCCCCCTCACATCGAGGGCAATGCGGCCCGATCCGGCGCCATTCCTTCACTGCGGCGGCTTCGCACGGTCGGCCAGCCGCTTGCGGTACTCGGTGGTCGTCAGGCCCGCGAAGCCCCAGTCGTCGGTGTCGATCTCCTCGATCACGATGTGCGTCCATTCCGGCGGCTTCTTCAGCACCCGTTCGAGCGTTTCCGTGAACTCGGCAATGACCTGGGTTTTCTGTTCGCGCGTGACGCCGTCACGGGTGATCTTCAGGTTGATGAAAGGCATGGTGTGCTCCTTGGGTGAATGACTGAGGTGATTACCACTTGCCGGTGCTCATGCCGCCATCCACGGGCAGCACGACGCCGGTCGTGAAATCGGCGCTCGTGAGGTAGAGCACCGCATCGGCGATCTCCTGCACGGTCGCGATGCGGCCGGCGGGTGCCAGGCCGTTGAGGAATCCGTGCTGCTCGGGCGTGTACAGCGGCGTGTCCACGATGCCGGGTGCCACCGCATTCACCTTGACGTTGTGCGGTGCGAGTTCGAGCGCCAGCGCGCGCGTCGCTGCATTGATGCCGCCCTTGATCAGCACCGGCAACACGGCCGGCACCTGCTGGTTCGGCTGCAGCGCGATGCTCGCGGTGATGTTCACGATGTGTCCCTGGCGGCGCGCGACCATGTGCTTCGCCGCGGCCTGCGAGGCATAGACGAAGCCCTTGAGGTTCGTGGCGACCAGTTGGTCGAGTTCGTCTTCGGTGTAGTCGACGAAGGGCTTGGCGTTGAAGATGCCCGCGTTGTTGATGAGCACGTCGACCTGGCCGAAGCGCGCCACGGCGCGGTCGACGAGCTGCTGCGCCGTGTCGCGGCGGCCGATGTCGCCCGCGACGCCGAGAAGGCGCGCCGGGTTGCCGAGCTGCTTCGCGGCGGCTGCGAGCCGCTCTTCGGTGCGCGCATTCGCGACCACGTTGAAGCCGCGCGCGAGATACGCCTGAGCAAGGCCCAGGCCGATGCCGCTCGAGGCGCCGGTGATGACCACGGTGGGGGATGTGTCGTCCTGCATGTCGGTTCTCCAAGGAAGTTGATGACGTGGGAGAACTGTATTGATGACAGAGAAACAGATAAATCACTAGACTCGCACTTCACTTGATACACAAGGTAATCAATCCATGCAGCGGCAGTTCGGCGACATCCTTCTGGGCAGCATCGAGTTGTTCTGCCTCGCTGCGGAGAGCGGCGGCTTCACCTCGGCGGCACTCGCGGCCGGCGTGACGCCCGCGGCCGTGAGCCGATCGATCTCCCGGCTCGAGAAGCGGCTGGGATTGCGGCTTTTCGTGCGCACCACGCGCAGCGTGCGGCTCACCGACGCGGGCCGTGTCTACTTTGCGCAGTGCCGACAGGCGCTGGCGCAGCTCGCCGAGGCCGAGCGCGAGGTGATGGGCCAGCAGGCGCTGCCTTCGGGCACGCTGCGCATCAGCGTGCCGACCACCTACGGCCACCACCGCATCCTGCCGATGCTGCCGGCGTTTCGCGAACGCTTTCCCGACATCCGGCTGCACGTGCACCTGAGCAACCGCAACATCGATTTCGTGGAAGAGGGCTACGACATGGCCGTGCGCGTGCGGGCCCAGCCCGACTCCACGCTGATCGCGCGGCACCTCGAGGATGCGGACCTGGTCGTGGTCGCCACGCGCAAATACCTGAGGAGGGCCGGCACGCCGCGCACGCTGGACGATCTCGCCGCGCACGAGTGCATCCAGTTCGAGCTGCCCAGCAGCGGCCGCCGCATTTCGTGGCTCTTCAAGGAGAACGGCAAGGACCGCGAAGTCTTCGCGGACGGCGCCTACAGCTGCTCCGACGACGTGCTCGGAGGCGTCACGCTCGCGAAAAGCGGCGCCGGGTTGTTCCAGACCTACCGCTTCGTCGTGGAGAAGGAACTGGCCGACGGCGCGCTCGTCGAGGTGCTGAAACCTTTCGCCGGTCGCTCGCGGCCCTACACGCTGCTGTACCCGGACGGGCGCCACGTGCCGCTGCGCATGCGGGTGTTCATCGATTTCCTGATGGCGCAGCGGACCGGGTGACGCCCGCCACGCATGCTCACACGCCCAGCAGTTCCTCCAGCACCTTCGGCTCGGCCAGCAGATCCGCCGACGCCCCGTGCCGCACGATCTGCCCCTTCTCCATCACCACCGCCAGGTCGGTGTGCGCGAGCACCTTGCGGTAGTCGCGGTCGACGATCAGCGTGGCGATGCCCGTCGCGCGGATCTCGCTGATCACGCGCCAGATCTCGGCCACGATCAGCGGCGCGAGGCCTTCGGTGGCTTCGTCGAGGATCAAGAGGCGCGGGTTGGTCATGAGCGCGCGGCCGATGGAGAGCATCTGCTGCTCGCCGCCCGACAGCTGCTGGCCGCCGTGGGAGAGCCGTTCCGACAGGCGAGGAAAGGTGGCCATCACGCGGTCGAAGGTCCAGGCGCGCTGGCCGTCGATGCCGGCGCGTTCGCTCATCACGAGGTTCTCGCGCACCGACAGGTTCGGGAAGATGCCGCGCCCCTCGGGCACATAGCCGATGCCCAGGCGTGCCATCTTCTCGGGCGGCAGGCCGGTGACGGTGCGGCCGTCGACCTGCACTTCGCCGGAGGCCGGGCGCACGTAGCCCATGATGGTGCGGATGAGCGTGGTCTTGCCCATGCCGTTGCGCCCGAGCAGGCCGACGGAGGTCGCCGCGGGAATGCCGGCGTGCACGCCGCGCAGGATGTGGCTGTTGCCGTAGTAGGTGTTGAGGTCGCGAACGATCAGCATCAGTGTTGCTCCTCGCCGAGGTACGCCGTGCGCACTTCGGGGTTCTCGCGGATCGACGTCGGGTCGCCGGTCGCGATGACGGTGCCGTTCACCATCACGGTGATGCGGTCGGCGATGCGGAACACGGCGTCCATGTCGTGCTCGACCAGCAGGATGGCGTGCGTGGCCTTCAGCCGCGCGAGCAGCGTGAGCATGCGGTCGGTTTCTTCGGCACCCATGCCGGCGAGCGGTTCGTCCAGCAGCAGCACGCGCGGGTGGGTGGCCAGGCACATCGCCACTTCGAGCTGGCGTTGCGCGCCGTGGCTCAGCGTGCCGGCGACGCGCCGGGCTTCGGCCGTGAGGCCGGCGGCTTCGAGCGCGGCGTCGGCCGAGGCGTTGCTGGTGGCGCAGCGCTGCGACGACTGCCAGATCGCCCAGGGCTTCGCCGTGGCGGCCTGCGCGGCGAGGCGGCAGTTCTCGTGCACGCTGAACTCCGGGAAGATGGTGGTGCGCTGGTAGCTGCGGCCCACGCCGTCGCGGGCGCGGCGCGATTGCGCGCGCGCGGTGATGTCCACGCCGTCCAGTGCGATGCGGCCTTCGGAGGCCTCGATCTCGCCCGAGAGCATGTTGATGAGTGTCGACTTGCCGGCGCCATTGGTGCCGATCACCGCATGCACCTCGCCGATGTGCAGGTCGAGCGTGACGGCGTTGACGGCCGTGAGGCCGCCGAAGCGGCGCGTGAGCTTGTCCACGGACAGCAGTGCGGCGGTCATGCGCCTCCCTTCGGCGACAGGCGCTGCACCAGGCCGATCAGGCCCTTGGGCAGCAGCGCCACGAACACGATGATGGCAATGCCCAGCGTGAGCTGCCAGTGGTCGGCCAGCGGGCCCATCACGGCGTGGGTGGAGAAGATTTCCTTCAGCAGCGTGAAGGCCACGGCGCCGATCACCGCGCCGCGCAGGTGGCCGAGGCCGCCCAGGATCACCATCAGCAGCACCTCGCCCGAGTTGTGCCAGGCCATCAGCTCGGGGTTGACCACGCCGTCGCGCGAGGCCAGCAGGAAGCCCGCGAGCCCGGCCAGCGCGCCCGCGAGCACGAAGGCCGCGAGCTTGTAGCCGTACACCGCGAAGCCCGCCGCGCGCATGCGCTGCTCGTTCACGCGGATGCCCGCGAGCGCCGCGCCGAAGCGCGAGCGGCGGATGAGCGCCAGCAGGCCGTAGGTGAACACCAGCGCCGCCAGCACCACGTAGAACAGCACCGTGCGGTTCTCCATGTCGAGCGCGCCGATGGCCGGGCGCACGTACAGGTAGATGCCGTCGCTGCCGCCGCCGACCTTGGTGTCGTGGAACACGAAGAAGGCCATCTGCGCAAAGGCCAGCGTGACCATGATGAAGTACACGCCGCGCGTGCGCAGGCTCAGCGCGCCCACGAAGAGCGCGTACAGCGCCGCCGCGCCCATCGACAGCACCAGCAGCACTGCGAAGTTGCCGCCCTCGTTGCCCGAGGCCAGCACGGTGACGTAGGCGCCGATGCCGTAGAAGGCCGCATGGCCCAGGCTCACGAGCCCGGTCATGCCCACCAGCAGCTCCAGACTGAGCGCGAAGATCGACAGGATCATCACCTTGACGATGAAGTCCGACGCGTAGTTGCCCAGCAGCGGGCCGGCCACGCCGAGCGCGATGGCGCACAGCACGGGCACGATGAGGGCACCACGCCGCGGCGACGAAGGTGCGGATGCAACCACCGGGCTCATGGCCGCCTCCCCATCAAGCCTTCGGGCTTCCAGATCAGCACGATGGCCATCAGAAGGTAGATGCCGATGCCCGCCAGGTCGGCGAAGAACACCTTGCCGAAGGTGTCGACGAAACCCACCAGCAGCGAGGCCACGAGCGCCCCGGTGATCGAGCCGATGCCGCCGATCACCACCAGCACGAAGCAGATGATGAGCACGCTCGCGCCCATGTTCGGGTACACCGAGGACATCGGCGCGGCGATCATGCCGGCCAGTGCCGCCAGCGCCACGCCGGCCGCGAACACGATGCGGTACAGCCGCTTCACGTCGATGCCCAGGCCGCGCACCATGTCGCGATTGCTGGCGCCGGCGCGGATCATCATGCCCAGGCGCGTGCGGTTCACCACGTAGTACAGGCCCACGGCCAGCACGATGCAGGCGGCCGAGGCAAACAGGCGATACCACGGGTAGCTCATGACGTTGCCCAGCGCAAAGCTGCCGTCGAGCCACGCGGGCACCTTCACGCCGTGCACGTCGTTGCCCACGAAGATGGAGCGCAGTTCCTCGAACACCAGGATGAGCCCGTAGGTCATGAGCACCTGCTGCAGGTGGTCGCGCTGGTAGAGGTAGCTGAAGAAGGCCCACTCCAGCACGTAGCCGAAGATCGCGGCCAGCACCACGCCGGCCACCAGCATCAGCAGGAACTGGTCGCCGAACAGCGGCGCCAGCGAGAACGCCATGTAGGCGCCGATCATGTAGAAGCTCCCGTGGGCGAGGTTGATGACGCCCATGATCCCGAAGATCAGCGTCAGCCCCGAGGCCACGAGAAAGAGCAGCAGGCCGTACTGAACGGAGTTCAGGCACTGCACGAGAAAGGTTCCGAAATCCACCGTGAGATCCCAGTTGGTTGTGGTTGCCGCAAGGCGGCTCGCAGCCCCGTGAAATGGATCGGGGCCGCGAGGGAACGAGAGAGAACCGAAGGCCCGTGGCCCTGCTTACATCCGGCAGCCGCGAGCCGGATCGGACAGGCCCTTGATGGCCGTGCTGACGAGCTTGTTTTCCTTGCCTTCCACCTTGCGCAGGTAGATGTCCTGCACCGGGTTGTGCGACTTGCTCACCGTGAAGGTGCCGCGCGGGCTGTCGATCTTCGCCTTCTCGATCGCGCCCGTGAACTCGGCCTTCTTCGAGATGTCGCCCTTGGTGGCATTCAGGCCTACGCCCAGCATCTGCGCGGCGTCGTAGCCCTGCACCGCGTACACGTCGGGCTGCAGCTTGAACGACTTGGCGTACGCCACGCGGAAGGCGTTATCGCGCGGGGTGTTCAGGCCGTCGGCATAGTGCAGCGTGGTGAGCATGCCTTGCGCCGATTCGCCCTGCGCGTCGAGCGTGCCGTCGGTCAGGAAGCCGGGGCCGTACAGCGGGATGGTCTTGTTCAGGCCGGCGGCCTGGTAGTCCTTGACGAATTTCACCGCGCCGCCGCCCGCGAAGAAGGCGTACACCGCATCGGGCTTGGCCGCCGCGATCTCGGTCAGCAGGGCCTGGAACTCAACGTTGGGGAAGGGCAGGGTGAGCTGCTTGTCGACCTTGCCGCCGTTCTTCTCGAAGCCTTCCTTGAAGCCGTTGACCGACTCTTCGCCGGCCGCGTACTTCCAGGTGATGGTCATGACCTTCTTCTTGCCCTGCTGCTTGGCCGCCACCTCGCCCATGGCGAAAGCCGGCTGCCAGTTGCTGAACGAGCTGCGGAAGATGTTGGGCGCGCACATCGGGCCCGTCACCGCGTCGGCGCCGGCGTTCGGCACGATGAGCACGGTGCCGCTTTCCTTGGCGGCCTTGGCCATGGCCATGGCCACGCCCGAGTGCACGGTGCCCACGATCACGTCGACGTTGTCGCGCTTGATGAGCTTGTTGACGTTGTCGGTGGCCTTGGCCGGGTCGGACTCGTCGTCGACCTTGAAGTATTCGATCTCGCGGCCGGCCAGCTTGCCGCCTTGCTGTTCCACGTAGAGCTTGAAGCCGTTTTCAATGGCCACGCCCAGGGCGGTGTAGGTACCGCTGTAGGGCAGCATGAGGCCGACCTTGAGCTTTGCCGTGCCCTGTGCGCCGGCCGCGGAGGCCAGGGCGGCGAGGGCGATGGCCGTGAGCGCCAGGCGCGCGGTGCGAAGGTTCGTCATGGTGTCTGTCTCCTGTTGTTGGTGATGAAAGAAGCGGTCGCGACGATGACACGATCCGGCTGATCGCGATGCGGGGAATGCCCGCATTCAGGGATTTCGAGCAGCTCGCATGTCCCCGCCACGCGCGGGGCGATGTCGCGGATCTGCGCGAGCGTGCCGTACGCGTCGTCGATGCCCTGCACCGCGAGCACGGGGCAGCGGATCGTGGCCAGCTCGGCCTCGATGTTCCAGTCGCGAAAGGGCGGGTGCAGCCAGATGCGGTTCCAGCCCCAGAAGGCCGAGTCGGCGCTGTCGTGGTAGCGGCCGAGCTTGCCGGGCAGGTCGCTCGTGCGGTAGGCGTCGCGTGCGATCTCGATGTTCGCGACGGTCTTGTCTTCCACGAAGATGTGCGGCGCGAGCACCACGAGGCCCGCGACCCTGTCGGAAAAGCGCGAGGCATACAGCAGCGAGATCGAGCCGCCGTCGCTGTGGCCGAAGAGCCAGGGCTTCTCGTCGCCGAACTTCAGCGCGGCGAACAGCGCGGGCAGCACCTCGTGCGCCTGGCGGTGCATGAAGTCGACGTCCCAGATCTCGTCCTCGGCGCGCGGCGTGGAGCGGCCGTAGCCGGGGCGCGAGAACACGAGCCCGCGCGCGCCGGCGGCCTCGCAGACCTGGGCGGGGAAGTCCTTCCACATCGCGACGGAGCCCAGGCCCTCGTGCAGGAACACGATGAGCGGGGTGTCGGCGCCGCGCTCGGGGGCGATCCACCGGCACTCGATGCGCACGGTGCGCTCGCGCCAGTCGATGGTGGCGAAATCGGTGGCAACCGTCGGCGTGCTCATGCCTGCTTCTCGCGTTCGCGCAGCCGGAAGCGCTGGATCTTGCCGGTGGCCGTCTTCGGCAGCTCGTTCACGAACTCCAGGAAGCGCGGGTACTTGTAGGGCGCCAGGCGTTCCTTCACGAAGGCCTTGAGCTCGTCCTCGGTGGCGGCGGCGCCGTCTTTCAGCACCACGAAGGCCTTGGTCTTCGTGAGCCCGTCGGCGTCGTCCTTGCCGATGACGGCGGCCTCGAGCACGGCGGGGTGCTGCATCAGCGTGGCCTCGACCTCGAAGGGCGAGACGTAGATGCCGCTGACCTTGAGCATGTCGTCGCTGCGCCCCGCATAGGTGAAGTAGCCGTCGGCGTCGCGCGTGTACTTGTCGCCGCTCTTGGTCCAGCCGCCCTGGAAGGTGTCGCGCGATTTCTCGCGGTTGCACCAGTACATGAGCGCCGAGCTCGGGCCGCGGATGTACAGGTCGCCCACCTCGCCGTCGGGCACGGGGCGGCCGTCTTCGCCGCGCAGCTCGACCTCGTAGCCGTCCACCGGCTTGCCCGTGGTGCCGTAGCGCACGTCGCCGGGGCGGTTGGAGATGAAGATGTGCAGCATCTCGGTGGAGCCGATGCCGTCGATGATTTCGCAGCCGAAGTGCGCCTTGAAGCGCTGCGCGATCTCGCCGGGCAGCGCCTCGCCGGCGGACGAGCACATGCGCAACGCGACGGCTTCGCGCGCCGGCAGCTTCGGCGAGGCGAGCATGCCGGCGAAGCCCGTGGGCGCGCCGAAGAACACGGTGGGCTTGTGCTCGGTCCAGCGGCGGAAGGTGGCATCGGGCGTGGGCCGCTCGGCCATCAGCACCACGGTGGCGCCCACCGACAGCGGGAAGGTCAGCGCATTGCCCAGGCCGTATGCGAAGTACATCTTGGCGGCCGAGAAGCACACGTCGCCTTCGGTGAGGCCAAGCACGGGCTTGCCGTAGAGCTCGGCGGTCCACCACAGGTTGGCGTGCGTGTGCACCGTGCCCTTGGGCTTGCCGGTGGAGCCGGAGGAATAGAGCCAGAAGCCCGGGTCGTCCGACGCGGTGAGCGCGGGTGCGGGCAGGGGCTCGGCGGCGGCGAGCGCAGCTTCGAACGCCTGCGCGCCTTGGGGCAATGCGCCCGTCGGTTGCGACACGAACAGCGTCTGCACTTCATGGCCGCCGCGCGCCATCGCATCTTGCAAGGTCGGCAGCAGCGCGCCCGACACCAGCACCGCCTGAGCGCGGCTGTGGTCGAGCATGTAGGCGTAGTCGTCGGGCGTGAGCAGCGTGTTCACGGCCACGGGCACGATGCCCGCGTACAGGCACCCCAGGAAGCTCACGGGCCAGTCGTTGCCGTCGAGCATGAGCAGCAGCACGCGCTCTTCGCGGCGGATGCCCGCGGCCTTCAGCGCGGCGGCCAGGCGGCGCGCGCGGTCTTCGAGCTGGCCGTAGCCCAGCGTGCCGCGGTCGTCGATGTAGGCGGTGCGCTCGGCGCGGCCGCGGTTGAGGGCGAACAGGTGTTCGGAAAAGTTGAATCGTGCGGGCAGGCTGCTGTTCATCGTGTGTCTCCTTGGGGCCTGTGCGTGGCGCTAGAGGCCGAGCGCGGCGAGCACGCCGGGGCTCGCCTGCACCGCGCTCCTGCGGTGATAGAAATCGAGCGCGCGCAGGCCGCCCAGTTCGGCGCCGCCACCCGCGCGGCCGGGGCCGCCGTGCATCGACATCGGCATCACGTTGCCGTGGCCGGTGTGGGCCTGCGCCACCTCGGGCGTGATGACGTGCACGCGGCCATGGCTCGGCGCGACCGACAGCGCAGCCTGGGCGAGCGCGGCATCGTCGCTGCCATACAGCGAGGTGACGAGCGAACCCTGGCCACGGTGCGCGAGCGCGATGCCGTGTGCCAGGTCGTTGTAGGGCAGCAGCGTGGCGACGGGGCCGAACACTTCGACGTCGTGCACGCGCTGCGCCGCGTCGGCGTCGCGCGCGCCCAGCAGCACGGGGCCGATGCAGGCGGCCACGGCGGGGTCGGCGTCGATGAGGGGCTTGTTGCTGCTGTCGTGCAGCACGGTGGTCTGCGCGGCCAGCGCGTCGAGGCCGTCGCGCACCGCGTTCAGCTGCGCGCGGCTCACGAGCGAGCCCATGCGCACGCCCTCGTTGCGCGGGTTGCCGACCGTGACGCCCGCGAGCTTCGCGCCGATGGCTTCGGCGGCGGCGTCGTACACCTCGGCCGGCACCAGGATGCGGCGGATGGCGGTGCACTTCTGGCCCGACTTGACCGTCATCTCGCGCACCACTTCGCGCACGAGGAGGTTGAACGCCTCGCTGCCGGGCGCGGCGCCGGGCAGCAGCAAAGCGCTGTTGAGGCTGTCGGCCTCGATGTTCACGCGCACCGAACGCTCGGCCACGGCCGGGTGCGAACGGATGATGGCGGCCGTCTCGGCCGAGCCGGTGAACGAGACCACGTCGAAGGGCTGCAGCTGGTCCATCAGCCCGGCCGAGCTGCCGCAGATGACCGACAGCGCGCCGGCCGGCAGCACGCCCGCATCGACCACGTCTTTCACCATGCGTTGCGTGAGCCAGGCGGTGGCCGTGGCGGGCTTGACGATCACGGGCACGCCCGACAGCAGCGCGGGCGCGGCCTTTTCCCACAGGCCCCACGAGGGGAAGTTGAAGGCGTTGATGAACAGCGCCACGCCGTGCGTCGGCACCTGCAGGTGCTGCGACTGGAACACCGGCTCCTTGCCGAGCTTCACGGCCTCGCCGTCGCGCAGCGCACGCACGTCGCCGAGCGCGTCGCCCCACTTGGCGTACTGGCCGAGCGTGAAGATCGCGCCGTCGATGTCGACGGCCGAGTCGTTCTTCACCGTGCCGCAGTTCGCGGTGGCGATCTCGTAGTACACGTCGCGGTTCGCCTGCAGCACCTTCACGAGCGCGGCGAGCAGGCCGGCGCGTTGGCGGTAGGTGAGGGCGCGCAGCGCGCGGCCGCCCTGTTCGCGTGCAAAGGCGAAGGCTTCGGGCAGGTCGAGGCCGGTGGCGTCGACGCGCGCGAGTTCGGTGCCGAGCACCGGGTCGAACAGGGGCGTGCCGGCGCCCGTGCCGCTTTGCCAGCGGCCGGCGACGTGGTTGGCGAGAAGGTCGGTCATGAAGTGAACTTGATCTGCCCCTCGGGCAGCAGGTAGAGGACGAGCGCGCGGCCCTGGGCCACGGTCGGGCGGTGTGCGGTGCCGGGCCCGTAGACGCACCAGCCCGCGGGCCGGCCGTCGAAGGTGGCGGCGGGGGTGTCGTCCAGCGGCATGATCAGGTCGATCTCGCCGTTCGGGTGCGTGTGGTGCGGGCCGGCGAGGTCCTGCATGTCGACCACGTCGACCGAGAAGCGATGCAGCGCGTCCTCGGCCTTGAAGACGCGGCCGTACTTGATGCCGCCGCCTTCGCGGTCGCACAGCCAGCCTTCGGCGACGCCGCCGATGCAGGCCTGGCGCAGTTGCGCAAAACGGGCGCTGCCGGCGCCGTGGGTGGCGTTGAGCCACTGGTCGAGCGTGGCGTCCAGCGGCTGGCCGGCGATCTCGGCGGTCAGGTCGGCGATCAGCTGGTGAAATGCCGCCTTGCCGGTGGCGGGCGTGGGGGTGTCGGACATCGTGGGCCTCGAACGGATGAACTATCGACTTCTTGCAGGAAGTCTGCGTGTGCAGTATCTTGCGTGTGATCGAACAATAAGCAGCGAGACAACAGGTGTCAAGCAATATAGTGCATCTATGGTGTTTACCCTGAGCGCGCACAATCCCGGCGAAGAACGAGGAATGGCATGAACGAGCATGTAGACGCGGTGCTGGCCACCGCGCCCGAGGGCGGCACCGGCAACCACGGCGCCGCCGTGGCCGGGGAGGCCAAGAACCCGCTGCTGGTGGCACTGGGCGACCGCGTGCGCAACCTGCGCGCGCAGCGCGGCCTCACGCGCAAGGCGGTGGCCCTGTCGGCCGACGTGTCGGAGCGCCACCTGGCGAACCTGGAATACGGCATCGGCAACGCATCGATCCTGGTGCTGCAGCAGGTGGCCGGGGCGCTGCACTGCTCGCTGGCCGAGCTGGTGGGCGACGTGACGACCAGCTCGCCCGAGTGGCTGCTGATCCGCGAATTGCTCGAGCACCGCAGCGAAGCCGACCTGCGCCGCGTGCGCGTGGCGCTCGGCGAGATGCTGGGCACGGCTTCGGTCGACCCGGCGCGGCACCGGCGCATCGCGCTCGTGGGGCTGCGCGGCGCGGGCAAGTCGACGCTGGGCCAGATGCTGGCCGAAGACCTCGAAATTCCGTTCATCGAACTGAGCCGCGAGATCGAGAAGCTCGCGGGCTGCAGCGTGCGCGAAATCCACGACCTGTACGGCACCAACGCCTACCGCCGCTACGAGCGCCGCGCGCTGGAAGAGGCGGTGCAGATCTACAGCGAGGTGGTCATCGCCACGCCCGGCGGCATCGTGTCCGACCCGGCCACCTTCAACGAGCTGCTCGCCCACTGCACCACCGTGTGGCTGCAGGCCGCGCCCGAGGAGCACATGGGCCGCGTGGCCGCGCAGGGCGACACCCGCCCGATGGCGGCCAGCAAGGAAGCGATGGAAGACCTGCGGCGCATCCTGAATGGCCGCGCTGCCTTCTATTCGAAGGCCGATCTGTCGGTCGATACCAGTGGGAAGACCTTGCCGCAGAGCTTCCAGGCCTTGCGCGCGGTTGCCCGGCAGTCGATGGGGCTGGCCTGAGTTTTTTGCTGCTGGCGTTGGGGCGTTCGCTGTTCAGGGCGACGCTCCCGCCGACGAGGTACCTTGCTCCGCGAATGTCCCCCGGGGCTTCGCCCTCCTCCTTGATTTCGCTGCGCAAGGCACCCCATCGGCGTGAGCGTCTTCAGGGCAGTTGTTGATCGGCCGTGAACCGACCGCGTGCCCCCGTGCGCAGGGCACTGGGTGCTTCCCGCAGCGAAATCAAGGAGGAGGGCGAAGCCCGGGGGACATTCGCGGAGGGAAG
>NZ_JBXAMR010000005.1:0-563672 GCF_058800845.1 Variovorax sp. GW822-FHT04E09 | reverse complement strand
GGCATGCGCATCGTTCAGACCTTCACGCGCGGATCGACGACGGCATACAGCAGGTCGATCGAGAAATTGATGAGCACATAGATCGCGGCGATCACGAGCAGCGCCCCCTGGATGACCGGGTAGTCGCGCCGCAGCACGGCGTTGACCACGAGGTTGCCCACGCCCGGCAGGCCGAACACGGTCTCGGTGATGACGGCGCCGCCGATCATGAGAGCCACCGTCAGGCCGATCACGGTGACGATGGGCACCAGCGCGTTGCGCAGTGCGTGCTTGAGCACCACGGTGCTCTCGCTCAGGCCCTTGGAACGCGCGGTGCGCACGTAGTCTTCACCGAGCACGTCGAGCATCGAAGCGCGCGTGAAGCGGATGATGAGCGCGGAGTTCAAGAGGCCCAGCACGGTGGCCGGCAGCACCAGCGCATGCAGCCGCTCGGCAAACGGCGCATCGGGCGCGCCGTAGCCCGACACCGGGAACCAGCCGAAGGACACCGCAAAGATCTGGATCAGCACGATGCCCAGCCAGAAGCTGGGGATGCTGGCGCCCAGCATCGCGATGCCGGTGAAGAACTGGTCGACCACGCGGCCGCGGAACACGGCCGAGACGATGCCGCAGGGCACGCCGATGAGCGCCGCGATGGCCACCGCCAGCAGGGCCAGCAAGGTGGTGGGCTCGGCGCGCTCCCACAGCGCCTGCGTGACCGGGCGCTGCAGGAAGATCGAGGTGCCCAGGTTGCCCTGCAGCACTTCGCGCAACCAGTAGCCGAACTGCACGGGCAGGGGTTTATCCAGCCCGTAGTCCTTCTGCACGCGGGCGATGTCGGCGGCGGTGGCCTGGTCGCCCAGCAGCACGGAGATGGGGTCGCCCGAGGCGGCGCGCGTGAGCACGAAGACCAGCACGGCCACCAGCGCCAGCACGATGAGCATGCCGCCCGCGCGCGAGGCGATGTAGCGAAGCGATGCGCTCTTGATCATGACGAGAACTCGATGGCGGCGGCGCTGCCGACGGCCACGTACTGGCCGGTGAACTGCACGTCGCCGTTCTTCTTCACGCGGAAGATGGTCACGTTGTCACCCTGCTTGTTGTGGCACACGTAGAGAAAGCGCCCGCTCGGGTCGAGCGTGCAGCTGCGCGGGTAGTTGCCGCGCGTCCACTCTTCGCGCACCAGCGTGGGCGCGCCGGTGCGCGCATCGACCTTGAAGATCGAGATGGAGTCGTGCAGCCGGTTGAGCGACACGAAGTGCGTGCCGCCCGGCAGCATGCGGATGCCCGAGGCGTAGCTGGTGCCCTTGAAACCGGCGGGCAGCGCCGAGGTTTCGCTCACCAGCGTGAGCACGCCGGTGGCGCCGTCGTAGCGCAGGAAGGCGATGGTCGAGGCCTCTTCATTGACGAGGTAGACCCACTTGCCGTTCGGATGGAAGGCGAAGTGGCGCGCGCCCGAGCTCTCGGACACGGCCACCGTGCTCGGCTGACTCAGCACGCCGGTGGCGCGGTCGAAGCGGTACGAGATGACGCGGTCGAGCCCCAGGTCGGCCACGAGCACGAAGTTGCCGGCCGGGTCGGCCTGCACCATGTGGGCGTGCGGGCCGTCGTGGTCGCTGGTGGCAAAGCCTTCGTGCGAACGCGCGGCCAGCGGCACCACGTCGGCGCCGGGCTTGCAGGGCGTGGCGGCGCCGCAGGCCGCGACGTCCTTGTAGACGACGGCGGCGCGGTCGGTGTCGAAGGTTCCGTCGGCGCGCAGTGCGATCACGCTGACGTCGCCACTGGCGTAGTTGGCGGTGAACACGTAGCGGCCGTCGGGATGCACGCTCAGGTGCGCCGGGTCCTTGCCGCCGCAGGGCATCTCGGCCACGAACGACAGAGCGCCGTTCGCGCCGATGCGAAAGGCCGAGACGGAGCCGGCCTCGAACTCGTTGGCGGCGTAGAGCATCGGCAGGCTCGGGTGCCGCGCGAGCGAGGCGGGGTTGCGCAGCTTGGCATCGCTGCCCGCGCTCGCCACGGCGGGCGGTGCACCGGGGATGGGCTTGAGCGCGCCGGTCGCGCCGTCCACCACGAACTGGTGCACGCCCAGGCCGCGCCCGCCGCGCCACGGCTTGCCGCCGTCGCTGTAGGTGCCGACGTAGGCGTACACGGGGCCCGAAGTGGTGGCTTGAGCGGTAGTGGCCATGGATGGTTTGAGTCCGAGGGCGCCGAGGCCGGAGGCCAGTGCGCTGACTTGCAGAAGTTGACGACGCGACGGCATGGCGGTGCTTGCGGCCTTACTTGATCTTCGCGTTCCAGAAGAACGGCCAGGTCGCGGGCTGGTAGTTGTCCAACGCCGGGCTCTTGGCCGAGAGGCCGTTGAACTTGCCGACGTTGATGTAGGGCACCTCGTCGTACACCACCTGCTGCACCTTGCCCCACAGCGCGCCGCGCTTGGCCGGGTCGCTCTCGGTGTTGAAGGCGCTCAGTGCGGCCTTCTTGGCGGGCGAATCCCACCAGCCGGGCGCGCCGTCGCCCAGTTGCGGCGGCGAGAGCATGGGCTCTGGGAACTGGCCCGAGTGGGTCACGTAGATGTCCCACAGCTTCGGGTCGTTGCGGCGTTGCACCAGCGTGGCCCAGTCGACCACGTTGAGATCGACCTTGAAGCCGGCGCGCTTGAGCTGCTCGGCCATCAGCAGCGACATGTTGTAGTGGAAGTCGTACTGGCGGCTGGTGAGCACGCGGATCGGCTCGCCCTTGTAGCCGGCCTTGGCCGCGGCGTCTTTCGCCTTGGTGGCGTTGCGCTGGTTGTAGTGGTCGGCGCCGGCCGCCGAGTAGAACGGCGAGCCCTTGGGGAAGTGGTTGGCCTCGGCCACGAAGAAGCGCGTGTCGCCGAAGCCGGCCGCGAGCATCTCGCCCTGGCCCAGCGCGGTCTGCACGGCCTGGCGCACCGCCGGGTTGGCGGCCACGCCTTCCTTGGTGTTGAGCACGAGGTAGGGGAAGCCGAACGACGGCGTCATGATCGGCAGCGTCTTGCCGCCAGCCTTCTCCAGGCGCGGCAGGGCTTCCACCGGCAGCAGGTCGGCGAAGTCGTACTGGCCGGCCAGCGCACCTTCGACGCGGGTGCTGGCGTTGGGCACGGGCACGAAACGCAGCTCTTCGATGGCCGCTTCGCGCTTGCCGCCGTAGCCGCTCGCGGGCTCCTTGCGCGCGGCGTATTTGTCGAAGCGCGTGAGCAGCACGAACTGGTCGGGGCGGCGTTCCTTGAACTTGTAGGGGCCGGTGCCGACGAAGTCTTTCAGCGGCGAAGCGATGGAATCCTTGGCCATGATGGCCGCCATGCCGCTGGGCAGCGCCAGCTGCGACAGCAGCGGCGCGTACGGCGCCTTCAGAACGATCTCCACGCCGAGCGGGCCCTTGGCCTTGAGGCTCTCGATTTCCTTGCCTACGGCCTTGCCGCGCGGCGACTGGTCCATCCAGCGCTGCAGGCTGGCGACCACGTCGTCGGCCGTGAGCTCGCGCCCGTTGTGCAACGCCACGCCCTTGCGCAGCGTGATGGCGTAGGTCTTGCCGTCGGCCGAGATCTTGGGCATGCCCTCGGCCAGCATCGGCACCACGTTCCACTTGGCATCGAAGGTGTACAGCGTCTCGTACACGTGCTGCATGATGGTTCCGACCAGGTCGGCCGTGGAGGCCATCGGGTCGAGCGTCTGCGGCTCGGCCACCATCGCCAGCGTGGCGAAGTTGCGCGGACCCTGCGCGTGGGCGCTGGGGTGAGGCAGTGCGGCACACAGCATCGCGAGCAGGGAAGCTCCCAGCAGGCTGCGCTTCGACAGGCGGGGCAGGCGCTGGACAAGACCGGCGTGAGACATGGAGAACTCCTTCATGGGGCGGACTTATTTATGAAAGAAATTTTCTTTCTAGGCCGAACTCTGAAGCAGACTTCATGCCAAATCATCCGTGTTAACCCTTGTTGAGGGGTTATTCTGAAAAAGTCTTTCAAATCGGACGGATACTGCGGCCCTCACCCGCCCCCACTCAACCCTCTCACTCCCAGGAGTTCCCATGCCCCTCGAATACCTCGGCGCCCCGCCCATCGCTTCCGACCGCCAGGCCCGCCCCTTCTCGCCCGCCGTGCGCGCGGGCGATTTCGTCTACGTGTCGGGCCAGGTGCCCGCCAACGCGCAGGGCGAGATCGTGGCCGGCGGCATCGAGGTGCAGACGCGCCAGGTGATGGAGAACCTCAAGACCGTGCTCGCGCTGGCCGGCGCCACGCTCGACGACGTGTGCAAGAGCACCGTCTGGCTGCACGACGCGCGCGACTTTGGTGCCTTCAATCGCGTCTACATGAGCTACTTCGGTGAGAACAAGCCGGCGCGCTCGACCACCGAGGCGCGCCTCATGGTCGATGCGAAGGTCGAGATCGACGTCGTCGCCTACAAGCCCAAGGCCTGATCAGGCGGGCCGCAACTCGGTCTTGCGCTGAATGATGCGCGAGACCAGCCCGTACTCCACGGCCTCCGTGGCCGACAGCCAGCGGTCGCGCTCGATGTCGGCCAGCACCACGTCGATGGGCTTGCCGGTTTCGCGCGCGATCTCGTGCGCGATGCGCTGGCGGGCCTTGATGATCTCCTGCGCCTGGATCGCGATGTCGGTCGCCTGACCGCCCGCGCCGCCGCTGGGCTGGTGGATCAAAAAGCGCGTGTTGGGCAGGCACACGCGGCGCTCGCGCGGCGCCGCCAAAAACAGGTGCGTGGCCGCGCTGCCCACCCAGCCGGTGCCGATCATGTGCACCGGCGCGCTGATGAAACGCACCACGTCGTGGATCGCGTCGCCCGACTCCAGGTGCCCGCCGGGCGAGCTCACGAGGATGTCGATGGGTTTGTCGCCGCTGTCGGCATCGAGCGCGATGAGCCGGCGCGTGACGTCGGCGGCCACGCTGTCGGTGATGCTGCCGAAGATCAGCAGCGTGCGCGACTTGAACGCCTTTTCCTCGAGGTAGGAATTGCGCGGCTCGGCCGTGGCCGCGGGCGGTGTGTCGTCGTCGGTTTCCAGTGTTGAAAACATGGGCTGCATGAAGAAAGCTCCTGTGGTTGAACTGTCTTGACGAACAAGCCCACAGTTTCGTGACATTGCGCCTGCCGTGGCAAGCAGCACCGTGGTGCCGCGGTGTCACTTGCCACTCAGGCGGCCATCCGGGGCGACACCACGGCCCTTCGGGGTGTACCGACGCCGGCCAGCACCGGCCGGCCCGTCATCGCGCCGCAATGGTCCAGCGCCTGGCGCAGGACGGTATCCACGTTGCGCAGCGACAGCCCGTAATGGGAGGCCACCTCCTGGCGCGTCTTCTCCTCGATGCGCAAGGCCTCGAGCACCGCCCGGTGACGCCGCGGCAGGCCCTGCATCGCGCGGTCGACCGAACCGACTTCGGCGCGCACTTCGGCCATGTCCTCGGGCCCCGGCGCGTGGTCGATGGCCGACTCGACGGCGGTGTGCGGGTCGTCCACATAGCGCCATGCCCCCTCGCTGCGCAACCGGTCCATGGCCAGGTTGCAGGCCACGCGATAGACGTAGGCGCTGGGGTTCTCCACGGGCGCGCCCACCCGCAGGTGGCCCAGCCGCAGCCAGGCGTCGTGCAGGCATTCGCTGGCCATCTCGGCGCACCCGAGATGGCGGGTCAGCTTGCGCCGCAACCCTTCGTAGTTGGCGCAGAGAAAAACCTGCAGCGCCAGGCGACGCTGCGCTTCGTCCCGCAGCGCATCGGCCGCCTCGTCGCGCGCCGGTGCTTCCTGTTCGCAAAGGACACTGGGTGCCATGACATGCCGCCCCTGCCCGCCTAGCGGTCCTGCTGCAGGCGACGACGCTCGTCGCTGCTCAGGGCGGCCCAGTGCCTGGGGTCGATCTTGCGGCCCATGCCCACCACCTGCACGGGGTTCTGCGGGTCGTAGTCGACCTGCGCCCCGGATTGCAGTCCCGACCGCGGCGCCGGCGCGTCGCGCCCCTCTTGTGCGGGCTCGTTGCCGAAGCCGAGCACGCGCACCGTGAAGACCGACGCCAGCGCCTGCCGCGCGGCCGCGCGCTCGCGCTGCACCGCGTCCTGCGCGGCGGCCGTCGCCTGCGCAGCGGCAGCGCTCGCATTGGTGAGCGCGCCGATGTTCACCGACGCGATCACCGGCAGGCCCTTGGTCTCGCCCTTGACCTGGATGTTGTCCGCGTTGAGCACCTGCAGCGCCGCAATGTTCAGGTTGCCCGCCACGCGCAAGCCCGCATCGCCGGCGTTCACGGTGCCGCGCGGCGCCACCAGGTCGACGTCGCCGTCGCCCACGGTGCCGATGCCGCTGCCGCTCATGTCCGACTTCTCGCGGATCACCGTCACGCCGTCCAGGTCGGTGGACACCTCGGGCGCCGACGGCACGCGCAAGGTCTTGGCGCCGCGCCCGGCGTCGATGTCGCCGACGGTGGACCAGATGATCTGGTCGCTGCCCTGCTTCGTCACCTCGGGCACGAACGACAGGATGCGCGACTGGTTCACGGTGACGTCGTTCCTGGCCGCAATGCCGATGTGCCCCGACGCCAGCGTCACCAGACCGTAGCCGGCCGGCACTGCGGCGCCCAGCGCCGCCACCTGCAGGCCGCCGCCGGGCGTGAGCACGTCGATGTCGCCGCCGGCCATGGTGCGCAGCATCAGCTTGTTGGCCGCCACGTCGCCCTTCCATGTGTCGCCCGGGAACAGCGTCTCGATGGCCGTGTAGCCGCGGTTGTAGCCGCCGTTGCGCGGCAGGCCGCCGGTGCCCGGCTCGTTCTGGTCGCGCCCGGCTTCGCGCAGTTCGAGCAGGTACACCTGCCGCAGGAACTGCTGCTGCGCAAGCTGGGGCAATTTCTGGAAGCGCGCCCAGGCTTCGAGCGGCTCCAGCTTTTCGCCGGTCATGTCCGACATGAACGAGACGAGGCCGCGGCGCACGGTTTTTTCCTGCCCGCCTGCGCGCGTTTCGACCTGGTCCACCAGGTAGATGGGCAGCACGCTGCCGTCCGCGCCCCGGGTCTTCAGGTAGTCGGGCATGGACGCGACCTTCGACGGATCGAGGTAGGCGGCCGTGAACGCGTCGTAGCCCACGGCGTGGTTCAGCCCGGCCATGGCGGTGATGGCGGCGCCGTGTTCCGGCAGGCCCTTGACCTGCGTCTCGGGCAGCGCGCGGTTGTTCCTGTCGTAGCGCTGGTTGCCCAGCGTCTGCACCTGCAGGTTGTCGGCGTACAGGTCGCGGCCGGCGGCCAGCACCAGCGTGCCGGGGCCCTGGATCTCGATGTTGCCGGTCAGGCCCACCGAGAGATCGTTGTTCGGGTCCAGCCGCGCCGTGCTCTGCATCGCCAGGATGTCGTTGCCCGCCTCCAGCAGCGTGACGTCGGACCCACGCAGGTTGCGGCCCGCCAGCCGCAGGCCGCGGATGTCGGTGCCCGCGCGCACCCAGGTCTGCTCGTTGGCCTTCACGTCGAGCCCCACGATGGAGCCCTGCGATGCATAGATGCGACTGGGCTCGAAGTCGTTGGCCAGCGGCAGCACCTCGGGGTTGTTCACGGTGCGCAGGTACGTGTTGTTGACCGGCGAGGCCAGTGCCCGCTCGATCAGGTTGTCGAGCATGTCCTCCATGTTCATCTGGCTGAACGGCGAGCCCGCGCCGGCCGGCATGTAGCCCGTGGGCATCATCGCGGGCGTGGCGTAGGCCATGACGAGCGGCGCGTCGAAGCGGATGTCGTTCTTCGCGACCACTCGCACGTCGTTGGTGGTGCCCGGCAGCACGTACAGCGGCCCGTCGATGGCGATGCCGCCGTTCAGCGCGGCCACCGAGAAGCGCGCCGGATAGCGGTTGCCGCCGAAGCCCACCAGCGTGTCCTTCTCGACCCAGCGCAGCAGCAGGTCGCGGAAGATGAACTCGGTCCGGTTCACGAAGGTGATGTTGCCGCCGGTCGACACCAGCCGCAGCGCGCTGCGGTCGGTGTAGCCGCTCATGTAGGCGCCGTAGTTCAGCACCTGGCCGTCGCCTCGCAGGCCCTCGCCGTAGGTCACCAGCAGCGGATCGACCACCGTCTGCAGGCGCAGGTCACCGGCCGTGCGCAGGCTCAGCGTGGCGTCGCCCAGCGCGAGGATCGGCGCCACGGTGTAGCTGCTCTTCGTCAAGCCGCCGCCGCTGTCGTCGCGGGTTATCGTCACCGTGTGGCCGACCGCCGTTTCGCCGGCGCGGATGTCGCCCGCGCCGCGCGCCACGTAGTACTGGCCGCCGCGGATCGCGCCGCCGGCCTGCACCGACATGGCGCCGCCGTTGCGCATTTCCATGGCCATGGCCTCGCTGGCGGAGCGGCCGCCGCGCATGCGCATGTGGGTCGGCAAGGCGACCAGCAGGTTGCGCAGGTCGCCGCCGGCGTCCACGCTGACGTTGCCGCCGCCCAGCGCGCCCACGCCCTGCTGGAAGCGCCCGTAGTCGATCCACCAGCTCGACTGCTCGGGCGCGTGAATGACGGGGCCGTAGACGCCGTCGGGGTTCCAGCCGTTTTCGCCGTTGGTGTATTCGCCGAAGAAGCGCTTGGCATTGAGCGTGCCCTGCCGGTTGAGCCATTCGGTGAAGTGCTGGCCCGACGGCGCGGCCTCGATGCTGCCCTGCACGCCGATGGCAAGGTTGCCGCCTTCCACGCCGTAGCTGGCGTTCGGGTTGGCGGTGGAGAAGTCGCTCCACACCGTCGTGTCCTTGCGCCCGGCGGTGTAGATGACCGATTCCTTGTGCGCCAGCGTGAGGTCGCGGCCCGCGCGCACTTCGAGGTCGCCGGTGCCGGTGCGCACGAGCTTGCCCGCGCCGTTGTCAGGCTTCGGGTCGATGTCGGTGGGCACGGCGGTGTTGGCCGTGCCCACGGTGATCGACCCCTTGCCCACGGCCTGCGCCGCGAGCGGCTTGAGCGCCATCGCATCGGCCGAGGCCAGTTCGCCGCCGGCCACCAGCCGCAGGTTCCACGACGGGCCCGCCTGCAGCCGGCCGCTGCGGTCGGCCGCGTCGAAGCCATCGCTCAGGTGGCCGTTGATGGCGAGGTTGCCGCCCGCGCGCAAGGTCAGCGTGCCTTCGCGCGCGCCGGAGAAATCGCTGAAAAGATTCCAGTCGCTGTTCAACGCGAGGTCGCCCGTGCTGCGGACCTCGATGCCGGGCATCACGGCCAGCCCGGTGCCCAGCCGTGCCGCCACCCCGCCCGATGCGGCCCTGAAACGCGCGGCATCGGCAATGGCGTCGGGCTTGACCGAATCGACCGTGGCGCCGTCGTAGTCCTTCACGTCGTAGACGCTCACGCCTTCGAGCACCGCCGAGCGCGCGCCGTTCACGGCAACGTTCAGCGCGCTGACCGCGACGTCGTCGTGCGTGGCGTTCTGCTGCGCGCGCAGGCGCACCTTGCCGCCTTCGTTGCCGGCCACGTCGATCAGGCCGCCTTGCAGGTTGAGCTGCCCGCCCGCCGCTTCGAGCGTGACGCGGCCGTTGCCCAGGCTGCCGGTGGCACCGGCGAGCAACTGCGCGCCGGCCTGCATTGCCACGCCGTTGCCGGCGGTGATGCGAATGGCGCCGCCGTAGGCCGAGCGCGCATCCACCGTGCCCGAGATGTCGATGCTGCCCCGGTCCGCCGTGAGGCCGAAGTCTTCCACCTGCGTGAAGCCGCCCAGTGCCACGTTGCCCTGGCGGATGCGGAACTGGCGCGAGCGGTTGAAGCCGGCGTCGTTCAGCCGCTGGCTCACGCCGGCGAAATCGGGCAGCGCCTCGATGTCGAGCGCGAAGCTGCCGGCCTTGCCGCCATTGCCTCCCGCCTGCGCCGCGATCAGGCCGTCGAGCACCACCGTGCCGCCCTGCGATGCCGCAAGGCTCAGCGTGCCGGCGTCGCCGCCCCTCGGGTGGGCGGCCAGGTCGAGCCGGCTGCCGGCCTCCAGCCGCACGTCGCCGCCCACCGCCGACAGGCCGATGCGGCCCGCGTCCGCGTATTCGGCCACGTCGAAGAACTGCTTGGCGGAGCCGCTCACGTCGATGGTGGCGCCGCGCGCCACGACCAGGCTGCCGCCGGTCGCCGTCATGTCGATGCTGCCGCCCCGCGCCACCGCCCGGCCGTCGAAGGCAATGCTGCGCCCGCTGAGGGCCAGGCGCAGGCCCAGGCTTTCCTGCGGGTCGAACGACGCGGCCTCGCCTTGCGCCGAAGCGACGACCTGCAAGGCGCCGCCCGTGGCAATCGACTGCGTCGCGCCGCCGCGGCCGGTCAGCAGCGGCGTGTTCAGCGTGAGCGGCGACGCGCCCGTGTCGATGCCGCCCGCGCCCTCGCCGATGATCGCGTTGCGGCCCGCCAGCGTCACCGCGCCGAAGCCCGAGAACGTCTTCTGGCCCGCGCCCAGCACCAGCGTGGCCGCGTCCAGCGTGAAGCCGCCCGCACCGCCGGCGGCGGGCACGCCGGTGCCGCCCCCGCCGCTGTTGACGAGCGCGATGCTGTCGCCCTTGATCGTCACGTCGCCCGCGCCGCGGCCCACGAATGCGCCGCCGTCGAAGGTCAGCGATTTCAGGCCGGCCGCGCCCAGGTCGAGCGAGCTGTAGAAGTCGAAGTCGGTGTAGCTGCGCAGCGTCAGGCGCGTCGAACGGCCCAGCTGCGCAAGCGCGCCGCTGTCCAGCACCATGCCTTCGGTGCCGCCGCCGAAGCCGATGCGGCCGGCCGCCACCGACAGGTCTGTGCCCGCGATCTGCGCCGAGGCCGCCAGTTCCGTCGTGCGCGTGGCGTCGATCAGCAAGGCCGCATCGCCGTTGACGATGGCACCCGCACCGATGGAAACCAGCCCGCCGCGCGAGGTGTCCACGCCCTGGCGGATGACCTTGACCGCGTCGCCGGTGGCCACGCGCACCAGCGCGCCCCAGTCCCTGGCGGCCGAGACGAGCACGTCGTCCACCGCGTCCTTGGCGTCGATCACGCCATCGAAGTTGTCGTCCAGGTTGCCGTCCGGGTCGGCGTAGACCGCCGCCACCCGCGGCTTCATGACCAGGTTGCCCGCGCCGCGCCCGCCCGCGCCCTTCGCGCTCACACGGCTTCCGCCTTCGATGGCCACCTTGTCGCTGGCGGCCAGGATGATCTCGGGGCCGAACAGCTCGGAACCGTCGTTGTTGCGCACCACGATGTCGGTCGCGGTCACGTCCAGTTCCAGGCCGAGCGCGTTGCCTTTGCGCTTGCCGCCCACCAGCAGGCTGCCCGCGCCGAAGTTCGACAGGCTCGCCGCATCGATGACGAGGTAGCCGTCGGCCTGCAGGCTGGCGCTGTCCTGCCCGCTGCCGACGATGGCGATCTTCTTGCCGGCAATGTCCACCAGCCCGCCGCGCCCGCCCTCGTCGGGTGCCGAGCGCAGCGTGCCGTCCAGCACCAGCCGGCGGCCGGCGTCGAACACCACCGCGCCGCCGTCGCGCGGCAGGCGCGGCGTGACGACGTTCTGGCCGGTCAGGCGGTACTGCGTGAGCTTGAAGGCCTCGGACGAGAAGAAGTCGTTGGCCGTGGCCTCGTTGTATTCGGAGTAGCGCCGCAGCACGGCGCCGGACATCACGCGCCAGGCCGATGCCTGCGCGTCCTGGTTGCCGCCGTAAGCGTTGCCGGCCTTGCCCTGCATGACCAGGCTGCCGTCCGGTGCGCGGGTGGCGGGTACGAGTGCGCCGCCCCAGGCCTTGCCCGTTGCCTGCACCGCGAAGGCGCCGGGCAGCAGCGCATAGCGCGCGGGCAGCAGCGTGTACCAGCCGGCCGCCAGACCGGGGCCGCCGGCGAGCCAGACACGCTGGCCCGCCGCGGCACCGCCAGCGGGCGCCGCGCCGGCCTGCCCCGGCAGGATCGCGTACATGCCGGGCATGTTCAGCATGTCGTGCGAGCCGCCCGGGCCCGGCACGAATTCGGAGGCATGCAGGTCGCCGCCGCCCGCGATGTCCACCACCGCGCCACGCGCCAGCGCCACGTCGGGCGACTTCATGGTGATGCGTTTTTCAGGCGGCGCGACCAGCGAGCCAGTCGACGGATTGGTGGGATCGACCGCCTTCGACGGGTCGTGCCAGTGCTCGTTGTTGGACAGCGTGCCAAAGGGCACGGTCATTCCGGCGCCCGACACCGAAGTGAGGCTGCCTGCGCCCAGCGACAGGCGCTCGCCGGCGTTCAGCTCGATCTGGCCGAAGGGCGCGCGCAGCACGCCGTTCTGCGCGATCACCGGCGCTTCCAGGCGCAGGCTGCCGCCGGCCGACAGCGGCGCGCTGCCGGCATCGCCCAGGCGCTCGACGGTGATGGAATCGCCGGCGCGGATCACGCCGGTCATCGCGGTGGTCGGGTACACCTGGCCGGCGTTCAGCACCAGTTGCCCGTCCACGTCCAGGTTGACCTGCAGCCGGGTTTCTTCGTTGATCGGCGAAGGCAGCGCGCCGCCCATGCGGATCTCTCCAGCTTCGAGCACCGTGCGGCCGAAGCCGCCGATGCGCACGGCGCCGGCCTGGAACTGGGTCGGGTCTTCCGATGCCGAGATGTCGATCAGCGAGCCGGCCACGGTGAGCTGCCCCGCCCCTGCCGACGCGGCCGACGATGCCGGCGCTTCAGGCGAGGCGCCGGGCACGGCCGACAGCACGATGCGTGGCGCGCGCAGCGACGACGACGAGCCCGCGTGCCCGACGATCGGCCCCTGCAGCCAGATCGAGCGGCCCAAAGCGAGGTTCGCGTTGTCCAGGCGAATCGCACCCTGCGTCGCATTCACCAGCGAGAGGTCGGCAAAGCCGCCGTCCTTGAAGGCCTGCGGACGCACCGTCAGCGTGGACACCTGGCCGGGCTTGTTCAGCAGGTCGCGCAGCAGGTCGCTCGAAAGGAGCGCGTCGCGGAACAGGTCCAGCGCCTGCGGCGTCAGGCCGAACTGCGCCGCATCGAGCGCGCCGTTCGCGCCGGGCAGGCCCAGTCGGTCGGACACCACCAGCTCCTTCACATCCGCCAGCTTCGCGAGCAGCGCCGACGACAGGATCATCGGCCCGTCGATCTCGTAGCCGTAGCTGCGCAGGCCGGGCGCCCAGTCGTAGTCCACGCCCTGCCGCCAGTCGCTGCACACGCCGTCCACCGCCAGGCCCACGCAGTCCGGGTCTTGCAGCACGCGTTGCAGTTGCTCCAGCGGCGAGCCTGTCGGGCCCGATGTCGCGGTCATGTTCAGGCGGATGCGCCCGCCGATGCCGTTGGGCCCGCCCGCCTTGCCCACCATCGTGCTTTCGATCAGGCCCTTGCCCGTGATTTCGATCAGGCCGCCGTTGCTGTCCAGCCGGATCTCCGGTGCGGGCCGGTGCACGCGCGTGCCCGAGGGGCCGGCATCGGGCACGCCGTCGATCGTGCCGGTGGCGCCCGACACGTCGATGAGCGCATCTTTCTCCAGCCGCATGTCGCCCGCCAGGATGCTCACCGTGCCGCCGTCGCGCACCTCGCCCACGCGGCGGCCGCTGCTGCTGTCGATGCGGATCAGCGGCACGCCGCGCGCCAGCAGTTCAGCGCCGGCTTCGAGGACGACCGTGCCGCCGCTCAGCGCAATGCGGCCCGCCGGTGCGTCAAGGCGCCCGCCGACCGTCAGCACGCCCAGTTCGCTGCCGGCGTTCAGCGACAGGCTGCCGCCGGTGTCGGTGCGCACGCTGGCGCCCCGCGCAATGCGGACCGGACCGTTCTCGGTGCCGAGCGACAGCGCCGCGGGGCTTCGCGCCGCGCGCTCGTCGGGCCGCAGCACGCCCAGGGGCGCTGCCTCGGCCAGGTTGCGGCCGCTCGGCAGATCGCGCCAGGCGAAGTTGTTCAGGTCGATGCTCGTGGCCTGCTGCGACACCACCACGCCTTCGGGCACCACGATGCCCTTGCCTTCGCCGCGCACCGAGACCGTGACGTTGCCGAATCCGCGCTCGCCGAAGAGCGTGGGCGGCAGCATCACCACCGAGGAGGCCGCGGAGGCCGGAGTGGCCCCGGCTTCGTCCGGCGGCGAAACGGGCGGCACGCCACCGATCTGCACCGCCGAGGCGGTCTGGATCGACAGGCTGCCCGCCGAGCCCGCTGCATGGGCGCGCATGTTCAGTGCGTTCAGGTCGAGGTCGGGCGTCACGCCGGCCAGCGAAATGGACCCCGCATTGCCCACGCGCAGCGTCGGCAGGCCCTGCTTGCCGGGGTCCGCGCGGCCACCGCCCGATACGTCGAGCACGGCATCCTTGTGGGCCACGATCTTTCCGGCAATCACCGTGATCGCGCCGCCGTCCAGCGCCCAGGCGCCGCGCAGTGCGCCGTCGCGCCAGGTGTTGATCCACTGGCCGCTGGCGTCCAGCCGGCCCTGCTCGCCGAGCTCCACTTTTCCGTAGGCCGACGAAAGCCCGATCTGCCCGCCCGGCACGCGGATCAGTCCGTTGATGCGGATGTCGTTGGTCGAGCCTTCGGTGCCGGCCACCGAGAGCGACGCGCCCGGCGACAGGTTCAGCGCCGCGCCGCTCGCAAGCTCGAAGTCGCCGTTGATGTGGTTCAGCACGATGGTGCCCATGCCCGAATTGCTGAGCATGTCGTCCGACAGGAAGGTGAGCTTGCGGGACTTCTGCTCGCCCGGCTTCAACTGCACATAGAAGTCGTCGCCGAGCTTCGTGTTCGCATCGAAGTCCTGCGCGAGCCGCTTCGGGTCGTGGCTGACGATGATGGTGCCCGGCGACCACGGCCGGCCATCCGGCGAGTTCTCGCCCAGCTGCAGCCGGCCGCCCTTGTTGCCGCCCGGGTTCTTCGACTGGCGCTCGCCCACCACCACGCCGCCCAGCATGTCGCCCTCGAGCACCATGGTGTCGCCCGCGTAGATCTGCACGGCGCCGGCCTTGCGCCCTTCGGTGTAGCCGGCTTCCTTGTAGTCGGCGCCGATGAGCGGCGTGCGCCAGGTGGTCTTCACGCCCCAGCGCGCATGCTGGTTGGTGAACTCGCCCGCGATGCCGGTGTAGTCGGTGTCGGACATGGCCCGGTCCATGGTGTGCACGCGGCCGTCGGCGCCCATGAGCTTGGTCGCGGTGTTCATGCCGTCGGTGTAGCGCACCGAGCCGCCGGACACGTCCAGCATCGATCCCGTGCGCGTGATCACCGAGCCGCCCGAGCGCATCTCGATGCTGCCCGCGTTGGCAGAGAGCTCGCCCAGGTCGGTCTTGCCCACGCCCACCCAGCCGCTCACGTCGCCCAGCGGCGTGCCCACCCAGGCACCGGGAATATAGGTGGCGCCGTCAGGGCCCAGCACCCATTGCACGCCCGCCATCGGGCCGTCCTTGAACACGCCGCTCACGCGCCGGTCGACGACTACCTTCTTGCCACGCACCCACGCGTCGAGCTGCATGGGTGAGTCGCGCAGTTCGTTGATGCGCAGCTCGGCCTCGATGAAGTTGCGCGACATGGCCACCTGCATGCCCTGCAGGCCGGCCACGCTCAGGAACGCATCGTTGTCCACGTAGATGCGGCTCGCATCGCGCAGGCTGCCCGGCTTGAAGTACGGGAACAGCGTGAACATCGGATTGACGGCCGATTCGAGCTTGATGGTTCCCGCCGGCACCAGCACGCCGGCCTTCGAGCGGATGTCGATCAGTTGCCCGTACAGGCTCACGCGGCCCGGCTGGTAGCGCGTGGCAAGCGCCGATGCCTCGATCTCGCTCGTGTCCGAGGCGTCGGGCAATACCTGCGAAATGCTGCCTTCGCCCAGTGTGAGCGTGCCGGCCGACCAGTTGATCAGGTCGTTCACGCCATCGGCGTACATGTGCGAGCCCAGGCCCCAGGCGCGCAGCAGGATCGAGCCGTTGCGGTTGTTCAACGCGGTGGTTGCGCTGAGCACGCCCGACTGCCGCACGTCCTGCGCCTGCAGGGTGATGTTGCCGCGGTCGGCCTGCACGGTGCCGGTGTTGACCACCTCGTAGCCGACCGCCTTGGCGCGCGCCGCCATCTCGGGCATGACGACATCGCGCAGGCCGGCGACGAAGTTGGCGTCGGCATAGACCGGCGAGAGCTTGAGCGCGCCCCACACCTGCCCGCCGGTGAAAGCCCAACCGGGCACTGCCGAAGCGGCCACGTCGAGGCCGCGGGGCGCGTTCGGGTCCTGCGTCGATGGCGTCTTCAGGTAGATGTTCTCGCCGGCCGCGAGGATGACCTGGCCGTCGGGCGCCGAGATGCGGCCCGCGTTGCGCACCTTGGGCGCGAACAGCATGACCTTGCCGCCGCTGTTCGCCGCCAGCTGCGCGCCTGCGTCGACACGCACTTCGCCGGGCGCCGCGCCGGGAACGAAGCGGTCCACGTCGCCCATCTTGTCGGGCGCGCCGCCGACGCCGGCCTTGAAACCCGCGTCGCCGTAGATCAGGGGCCGCGCGGAGGTGAACTCGCCGAACTGCGGAATCGGGAAATCGTTGCCCTGGTTGGTGAGCACCTGCGGGTTGTTGATGCCCAGCTTGAACTGCTTGTCCGACAGCGCAAGGCTGGACGCGACCAGCGAGCGCGTGTCCACCTGGCTGGAGCCGGTGAAGACGATGCCGTTGCGGTTGACGAGGTACACCGAGCCGTCGGCCTTGATCTGCCCGGCAATCTGGCTGGGGCGGCCGCTCGGATCGTTGATGCGGTTGAGCGCGATCCATGCGTTGGTGCCGTCGGGCTTGGCGCCGCCCTTCTGGTCGAACTGCACCGTGGTGTGCTTCCCGACGTTGAAGCTCTCCCAGTTCAGGATCGCCTTGTCGTCGGTCTGCTCGATGCCGACCACGGTGCGGCCGCCCGACGCGGTCTGCACCGGCGCCCTGGCATTGAGCCAGCCTGCGGTGAGGCTGTGGGTATCGACCTTGAGCCCGCCGTCGGCCAGGCCGTCGGGGATGTCCGAGCCCCCGTTCGATGCGGCCTCGCGTGCGGCCGCCTGCGCCGCCTGTTGCGCGGCAATGGAACGCGCCGCCATGTTCAGGTTGCCCATGGAGCGCTGCAACTGTTCGCCGGCCTTGCGCTGCTCCAGCGGATTGGTCAGCATCGATGCCGGCATGCCGTTGGGCAGGCGGCCCGTCGCCGAAGCGGTGTTCTGCATCGCGCTCTTGTTGGCGAACCAGGCGCCGCTGAAGGCCTGCTGGGCCTGGGCATCCAGCACCAGCGCGCCGTTGACCGCCAGCGTCATGGCAATGGCGCGCGCAATCGGCGCCATGCGAAAGCGCCGCGCCTGCCGCCGGGTGCGCGCCTTCGTTGCGTGGATCGGTGTGAGGGGCCCGCGTGTGCTCATGAGTCGTTTCCGCCGGAAAGTTGAGTCGATGCACTACGACGAACGGGCGCCCCACGACCCCGCAACTTATTTTTCAGGCCGCGCACCACGGCCGCCCGATTCAGCTGAGAACCGTCAACCCGCCCGGCAACGAACGGGCGTCGAGATCGAAGGCATGCTGCAGCTGCACCAGCGCCAGGTCGAGCGATGCGATGTAGAAGCTCCCGGTGACTAGGCGGCTGCGCGCGGCCGTGTTCATCAGCACCACACGACCGCGCCGGTAGCGGTTGATCTCGTCGAGCACGTCGGACAACCGGGCCTGCGTGAACACCAGCTCGCCCTTGCGCCAGGCCGACAGGTTGGCGGCGCCGACCAGCGCCACGCTGCTCACCGACGTGCCGTCGTACACCGTCTGCTGGCGCGCGCGCAGCTCACGCGCACCCGCGGGATGCTCCACGCGCACCGCGCCTTCGATGCAGGTCACGCACACCTTGGCGTCCAGGTAGCGGACCTCGAAACGCCCCGACTCGGCCAGGCTGCGGCCCGCCCCGGCCACGACGCCGAAGGGCCGTGCGCCACTGGCCGACGACAGATCGAACGCGGCCTCTCCCTCGAGCAGGTCGACGCCGGTCGTCCGGCCGTCCACCGTGCGGCGCCGGATGCGGGTCTGGGTGTTCAGGGTGACCTGCACCCGCTCGGTCAGGCCCACCTCCAGCTGCTCGCCGGTGGCGGTGCGGTAGTCGCCGCCCCACCCCGCCGGCGCGGGCCACAAGCCCGCAGACGGATGGAACACCGCCACGCCCGCGACACCGGCCATGGCCGCCGCGCCCGCTGCCGCACCGAGGAAAGCGCGGCGCGCGAGCACCGGTCGGGGCTGGTGGCGCGCATGAAACGCCGCCGCATCGGCATTGGTGCGAAGCACGCCGGCAGAGGCCTGACCGAGCACGGCCCATTGCGCCCTGGCCTCCTTGAAGACCGCCGCGTGCGCCGGGCTGCGCGCCAGCCAGTGCTTGAAGCGCTGGGCGTCCTGCGGCTTGACGGCACCCGAATGCAACAGCCGCAGCCACTCCCAGGCCTCGTGCCGCGTCGTGTCGACCGCGAGGGCGGGATCGTCGACCGGTGCCGTCAGGGGGTCGTGCATCACCGCCGGGACCCTTCTTCTGGGCCTCGGCCCGTTGCGAGCGCCAGGGTGATTCGATTCTTCACTCCGTACGACGAACGGGCCGCGCCGATCCCGCAACTATTTTTTGTCATGGGCCATCCGGGCACTCAGGTAGTCGTGCGCATGCTTGAGTTCGTATTCGACGGTGCGCAGGGAAATGCCCAGGCGCCGGGCCACTTCGGGCTGCGTCAGTCCCTCCATGTGCACCAGCACGACGACCTCGCGCCGCCGCGCCGGCATGCGGTCCAGCAGCTTGATCACTGCGTCCAGCTGCGAACGCGCCTCGGCGATCCGCGCGGGTCCCGGCGCCGTGTCGGCCAGTTCCATCAGCGCATCGATTTCTTCGAAAGGCAGGTTGCGGCTCTGGCGACGCTGGATGTCCAGCGCAATATTGAACGCCATGCGCACGAGATAGCCGCCCGGCCGCTGGATCGGCCCTGCTTCGCTTCCGCCCTGGTCGTTCACGCGCAGCCAGGTGTCGTGCAGCGCGTCCTCGGCCAGGTCTGCATTGCGCAACGCGCGGCCCAGCTGGCGCTTGAGGGCGTCGTAGTGCCTGGACAGGTAGTCCATGAGCACGGGGCGGACGTCTTCGGCCATGGACAGGTCAGGACGGCGAGCGGCCGGTCGCCTCGCGGCAGCGCGTTCCGCCGCGCGCATCGGTGGGCAGGATGAGCAGCGTCAAGGGCTGCGGCAGGTCCGGCGGCGGCGCATGCGCGAGGCGCACGCCCCGCAGAACCTCCAGCATCTCGGCGTCGCGGGCCGCGTCGCCGGTCAGGCCGAGCAGGCGCGGCCGGCGAAGCTGGCCCCCCTCGTCCACCTCGAAGCGCAGCAAGGACCGGTACGTTCCCGGCCGCGTGCGCACATTGCCGCACAACGCTTCCCAGACCCGCGCCTGCAGCAGGCTGGGGTAGCCCGCCAGGCTTCCAAGGCTGGCCGCGCGCGGGGCCTCCGCCCGGGCCTGCGCCGGCCTCAGCGCGAGCGTGACGGCCGAACCCGTGCGGACCTTTTCGGCCACCAGGCCCGTGCCCTCCAGCAACAGTTCAAGCGCGGCGTCGGGGGCGTAAAGCCCGCGCACCGCGGAGGACGTCAGCCCGGCCAGGATTTCGCTGCGAAAGAGTGCAGGCTGCCGCGTGACGGCGGCATAGCGCTTGAGCGCATCGGCCAAGGGAAGCGAGGGAATGTCGAACGCCAGTGCGGCGTCACCCGCGCCTGGAACCGCGCCGGCCGGGGCCTCGCCCTCACGCAGCGGCGATGCAGATCCGTCGCTCGCCCAGGCCGTGCCGGCCAGCCACGACAGCGCGAGCGCGCAGAGTGCGACGCTGCGGCCTGCCGAGCCCGCGAACCCAGGGTGCACCTCGCTCACCCTCGCGGCGCAACGATGCCGCGCGCATCGTCACGCCCGCCGTGAGGATGCGAAAGCCATGGCAGGGAAAAAAGTCGAGTCGGCAAGGAGCGCACGCCAGTCGGGAAACTTGCATGCTGTCACCGGCGTGTGACGGTCTCGTTGCAACGTCAGACCTTCCTGCGCCCCGGCGCGTGGCGCGCATCCCGTGTGCCGCAGGAAGCCCGAGGACGCCCCTCGAGCGGCTGACCGACGCTCAGCCCGCCAGCCGCCCCGCCACCAGCTGCAGCACGCGGTCGCAGCGCTTGGCCAGGTCCTGGTCGTGCGTGACCATCACGAAGGCCGTGCGGTGCCGGTGCGCGAGGTCGAGCATCAGCGCGAACACGGCGTCGGCGGTGCTGCGGTCGAGGTTGCCGGTGGGCTCGTCTGCCAGCACGCAGGCCGGCTGCGTGACCAGCGCACGCGCAATGGCCACGCGCTGGCGCTCGCCGCCCGACAGCTCGGCCGGCCGGTGGTGCAGGCGTTCGCCCAGGCCCACGCTGGCGAGGATCTTGGCCGCGGCCTGCGACGCTTCGCCGGCCTCGACGCGGCGGATCTTCAGCGGCATCGCGACGTTGTCGAGCGCACTGAACTCGGGCAGCAGGTGATGGAACTGGTAGACGAAGCCCAGGTGCTGGTTGCGCAGCCGGCCCTGCTCGGCGGGGTCGGCATGCGCAATGTCCTTGCCGAGCAGTTCGACCTTGCCCGCGGTGGGTGCGTCGAGCCCGCCCATCAGGTGCAGCAGCGTGCTCTTGCCGGAGCCGGACGCACCGACGATGGCCAGCGTTTCGCCGGCGTGCACGTCGAGGTCGACGCCGTGCAGCACGGTGAGGTCGATGCGGCCTTCGTGGAAGCGCTTGGTGAGGCCGCGGGCCTTGAGAACGACATCACTCATAGCGCAGGGCCTCGGCGGGATTGACGCGGCTGGCGCGCCAGCTCGGATACAGCGTGGCCAGGAAGGCCAGGATGAGGGAAATGATCGCGATCGGCATGATGTC
Source organism: Variovorax sp. GW822-FHT04E09 (assembly GCF_058800845.1). NCBI lineage: Bacteria > Pseudomonadati > Pseudomonadota > Betaproteobacteria > Burkholderiales > Comamonadaceae > Variovorax > Variovorax sp. GW822-FHT04E09. Next base: position 542,916 of record NZ_JBXAMR010000005.1, on the reverse strand, counting down.
GCTTTGCTGCGGGTCGCTCGGCATCTTGCTGATCAGGTAGATGTCCTTGGGCAGGAAGCTCGCGTGGAAGAGCTGCTCCAGGAAGGGCACGATCACGTCGATGTTGTAGGCGATGCCCAGGCCCAGCAGCAGGCCGCCCACGGTGCCGATCACGCCCACCATGGCGCCCTGCACCACGAAGATGGCCATGATGCTGCGCGGCGAACTGCCCAGCGTGCGCAGGATGGCGATGTCGGCGCGCTTGTCGGTCACGGTCATCACCAGCGTCGACACGAGGTTGAAGGCCGCCACCGCGACGATCAGCGTGAGGATGATGAACATCATGCGTTTCTCGACCTGCACGGCTGCGAACCAGGTCTTGTTCTGGCGCGTCCAGTCGCGGATGAGGAACTGGCCCGGCAGCGTGACGGCGAGCTGGTCGGCCACCTCGCGCGCCTCGTGCAGGTCTTTCAGCTTGAGGCGGATGCCGGTCGGGCCTTCGAGACGGAACACCTTGGCGGCGTCTTTCTCGTGCACCATCGCCAGCGCCGAGTCGTACTCGTAGTGGCCCGAGTCGAACACGCCGACCACGGTGAACTGCTTCAGGCGCGGCACCACGCCGGCCGGCGTGACCTGTCCGCCCGGCGCCACCAGCGTGACCTGGTCGCCGGGCTGCACGAACATGGAGCGTGCCAGCTCGATGCCCAGCACGATGCCGAACTCGCCCGGCACCAGCTTGTCGAAGGTGCCGCCCTTGGCGATGCCGCCGGTGTCGGTGACCTCGGGCTCGAGTGCGGGGTCGATGCCGCGCACGATGGCGCCCTTCATGTCTTCGCCGCGCGCGATCAGCGCCTGCGTGTTGATGAACGGTGCCGCGCCGATCACCTCGGGGTTCTTGCGGGCGTCGGCCATGATGGCGTCGATGTCCTGCAAGGCCTGGCCGTCGCGCGAGAAGATCTCGATGTGCGACACCACGCTGAGCATGCGGTCGCGCACTTCCTTCTGGAAGCCGTTCATCACGCTGAGAACGATGATCAGCGCCGCCACGCCCAGGGCGATGCCGAGCATCGACACGCCGGAGATGAAGGAGATGAAGCCGTTGCGTCGCGTGGCACGGCCTGCGCGCGTGTAGCGCCAACCGAGCTGCAGTTCGTAGGGGAATCGCATCAGCGGCCTCGCCCCGTGGCCTCAAGGGGCATGGGCGCACCCGCGGGGGGCGGCAAATACTCGGGGTGAGGAGCGAGGGGGTAGGTCATACGGTGGAATTGTGGCATCCCGGACAATAGGGAAATGGCCGAACCCCTCCCACGTCATCTGTTGATTCCCTTTGCCGGCCGCGGTTCCCCGGCTTGCCGCGCGGCGCTCGCCACCCTGCGGCTGCCGAACCTCGAAACCCTGCTGCTGCGCCTGACGCTCGCCGACACCGACACCCAGGACGACAGCACCCGCTCCCCGCCGCACGAACGCGCGCTGGCCCGCGCGCTCGGCCTGCCCCCCGCCGACGACGGCTGCATTCCCTGGGCCGCGCTCGAAGCCCGCAAGACCGGCCTGGCCGCGCCCGGCGACCCCGAGGCCTGGGGCCTGGTGACGCTGTGCAACTGGCAGGTCGGCATCGACGACGTGGCGCTGGGCGACCCGAGCGCCATCGAGATCGACGCCGCCGAGTCGATGGCCCTGCTGGCCGTGGCGCAGCCGTTCTTCGAGGAAGACGGCATCGCGCTCTATCCCTCCGGCACGCCCGGCCGCTGGCTCGCGCGCGCGCCCATCTTCGACGGGTTGGCCACGGCCTCCATCGACCGCGCGGTGGGGTACCCCATTTCGCAATGGTCGCCGCTGGGCGATGTCTCGCGGCCGCTGCGCCGGCTACAGAACGAGATGCAGATGCTGCTGTACACGCAGCGCGTGAACGACGAGCGCACCGCGCGCGGCGTGCCGCCGATCAATTCGTTCTGGCTCAGCGGCACCGGCGTCCTGAAGGACGGCGACCTGCCCTCGCCGCCCCTTTCGCGCACGCCGGTCGTCGACCTCGCGTTGCGCGACGCCGCGCTGCGCGACGACGGCCTGGCCTGGGCCGCCGCCTGGCAGGCGCTGGATGCCGGCGCCGTCGCCGGCCTGCTCGCCGACCTCACGCGCGGCGCCGACGTGGCGCTCTCGCTGTGCGGCGACCGCGGCGCGCAGCTTTTCACCGTGCAGCCGCGCGGCCTCGCCCGCTGGGCCAAGGGCCTGTTCGACCGCAACCGCGCCACGCAGGTGCTGGAGTCCCTATGAAGATCATTGCCCGGGACATCCCGCCGCGCACCGTCTGGGCGCTGGAACAGGCCGGCGTGCACCCGCTGCTGGCGCGCCTCTTTGCCGCGCGCGGCGTGCGCGGCAAGGACGAGCTCGACGACGGGCTCGCGCGCCTGCTGCCGCCCGACACGCTGCGCGGCACGCGCGAAGCCGCCGTGCTGCTGGCCGACGCCATCGCGCAGGACAAGCGCCTGTGCATCGTGGCCGACTACGACTGCGACGGCGCCACCGCCTGCGCGGTCGGCGTGCGCGGCCTGCGCCTGCTGGGCGGCAAGCACGTGAGCTACCTCGTGCCCGACCGCGTGGTCGACGGCTACGGCCTGACACCGCCGATTGCCGAGCGCGTGGCCAATGCCGGCGCCGACATGCTGATCACCGTCGACAACGGCATCGCCAGCGTCGAGGGCGTGGCCGCCGCCAAGGCGCGCGGCCTGCAGGTGCTGGTGACCGACCACCACCTGCCCGGCCCCGAGCTGCCCCTGGCCGACGTGATGGTGAACCCGAACCAGCCCGGCTGCGAGTTCGAAAGCAAGAGCATCGCCGGCGTCGGCGTGATGTTCTACGTGCTGCTCGCGCTGCGCTCCGAACTGCGCACGCGCGGCGTGTTCGACACCGCCACGCAGCCCAAGCTCGATGCGCTGCTGCCGCTGGTGGCGCTGGGCACCGTGGCCGACGTGGTGAAGCTCGACGCCAACAACCGCCGCCTCGTGGCGCAGGGCCTGCGCCGCATCCGTGCGGGCGCGATGCCGGCCGGCGTGGCAGCGCTGTTCAAGGCCGCGGGGCGCACCGCCTCGGCCGCGACCACCTTCGATTTCGGCTTTGCCCTCGGCCCGCGCATCAACGCGGCCGGCCGGCTGGCCGACATGACGCTGGGCATCGAGTGCCTGCTGACCGACGACGCCGGCCGCGCCGACGAACTCGCGCGCATGCTCGACGGCATCAACCGCGAGCGGCGCGACATCGAGGGCGGCATGCGCGACCAGGCCCTGCTGCTGGCCGAGTCGCTGTTCGCCGCCGATGGCGAAGGCGTGGAAGCGCCGCCGCCGGCCATCAGCGTGTTCGGCGCGGACTTCCACGAAGGCGTGGTGGGCATCGTGGCCTCGCGCATCAAGGACCGCTTCCATCGCCCGACCTTCGTGTTCGCGGCCAGCGCGGCGCCGGGCAAGGAGCAGGAGCTGAAGGGCTCGGGCCGCTCGATTCCGGGCTTTCACCTGCGCGATGCGCTCGACCTCGTGGCCAAGCGCCACCCCGGCGTGCTGCTGCGCTTCGGCGGCCACGCGATGGCCGCAGGCTGCACCGTGGCGCGCGAGCACTTTCCTGTCTTCGAGCGCGCACTGGCCCAGGTGGCCGGCGAATGGCTGGCCGAGGCCGCGCTCACGCGCCAGATCGAGACCGACGGGCCGATCGCGCGCGAGTACATGCGCATCGACCTCGTCGACACGCTGCACCGCGAGGTCTGGGGCCAGGGCTTCGCGCCGCCCACCTTCAGCGAAGAGGTCGAGGTGGTGTCGCAGCGGCTGGTGGGCGAGAAGCACCTGGCGCTCAAGCTCAAGCACCAGGGCCAGCCCATCGACGCGATCTGGTTCAGCCACACCGAGCCGCTGCCGCCACGCGTGAAGCTGGCGTTCCGGCTCGATGCGGACGAGTGGCAAGGGGTGCGACGGTTGCGCTTTCTGGTCGAAGGCGCGGAGGTGTGACGCGGGCGGCCTAGACTGGGCGTCCATACATTCGAACGGGCACTCTCGAATGCAGCAAGAAGCCATCTCGGCCCACGACATTTTTCCGCACATCCGTGTCGTGATGGGCATGGTCATCGGCCTGGGCGTGACCCGGCTGCTGTCGGGCGTCGCGCGCATCGTGCAGCACCCGACGCAGTACCGGCTCTACGCCGTGCACCTGGCCTGGGTCGCCTCGGTGCTGCTGGCGCTGGTGCATTTCTGGTGGTGGGAGTTCGGCCTGTACCAGATCGACAGCTGGACCTTCGGCACCTACGCCTTCATCGTCAGCTACGCGATCCTGCTCTTCTTGCTGTGCGCGCTGCTCTTTCCCGACAGCATGCAGGACTACGCGAGCTACCGCGACTACTTCTACGCCCGCCGCGCGTGGTTCTTCGGCTTGCTGGCCGCGACCTACCTGCTCGACGTGGTCGACACGCTGATCAAAGGCGAGGCGCACTTCGCCCGCTTTGCGATGGAGTACCTCATCCGCACGCCCATCCTCGTGGGCCTGTGCATCGCGGCGGCCCGCTCCGCCAACCCGCGCTTTCACACGGCCTTCGTCGCGGGCACGCTGGCTTACCAGCTGTCGTGGATCTTCCGGCTCTTCGACACCTTGGATTGAGCCGCTGCGGCCAACAGGAACAGGACCTGCGTCCATGAGGGCAGGCTAGTATCCACGTCCTTCAACCGATACGGACCCTACCTACCGCCGTGAGCACCCTGCCCCCTTGTCCCCAATGCCATTCGGAATTCACCTACGAAGACGGCCTCAACCTTGTCTGCCCCGAATGCGCTCACGAATGGTCCGCCTCGGGCGCTGCCGCCGAAAGCGCGGCCGATGAGGGCCGGGTCATCAAGGATTCGGTCGGCAACGTGCTGAACGACGGCGACACCGTCACCGTCATCAAGGACCTCAAGGTCAAGGGCTCGTCGCTGGTCGTGAAGGTCGGCACCAAGGCGAAGAACATCCGCCTGATCGACGGCGATCACGACATCGATTGCAAGATCGACGGCATTGGCGCGATGAAGCTGAAGTCGGAATTCGTGCGCAAGGCGTAAGACCGGCCTGGCTCATGCGGCGCAGCGTCTCGCTGTCCGTTCGTCACGCCGGTGCCGCGCGGACTTCCTAGCTGGCCAATTCCCGGCAGCGCGCGGCGTCCAGCGCATGGCCGCAGGCATGGAACTCCCGCGCCGCCGCGGCGAAGCCTTCGCGCGCGGCAGCGACACGGCCGGTGGCCCGTTCGATGTGGGCCTGCGCCTCGTGCAGCGACGCGTACCAGGCCGGCAGTTTCATCACCACGTTGGCCAGGTATTCGGACTGCTGCTGGTGGCTGGCCGCCAGGTCCAGTTCGTGCGCCCTCGCGGCCGCGATGGTGGCCGGGATGGCGAAGGTGATGCGGCAGCCGGGGCAGCTTTCCAGCGGGCCGCGCACGTTGGCCTCGGCCTCCTCCAGCACGCCCAGCGCGGCCTCGGGCTGCGTGGCCATCGCGATGCGGGTGCCGTAGATGCGGTCCAGCAGGTGGAAGCCGACGTCGGACTGGCGCGCGACATCGAGCGCTTCGTCGAGCAGGCCGCGCGCCCGGTCCATCTGCCCACGGTAGATCGCCAGTTCGGAGCGGCGCTGCAGCGACAGCGCTTCGCCGGTCGCGCCGCCGATCGCGCGGTGCATGCGCCCGCCGGCCACCAGGTCCTGCTCGGCGGCGTCGAGCTGCCCGCTGAGCAGCCAGGCCTCGCCGCGCAGCGTGACCGCGAACGCATGCCCGCGCGCCGCGCCCAGCCGCTGCGCTTCCGTGGCCAGCGCATCGGCGAACGCGATGACCTCGGCATACGGCCGCGAGCCGTACAAAAAGCGCTGCGTGATGCACAGGTGGCCGTCGAACACGCGCACCGCCAGCTGCGGCAGGTGGCTCGTCTCCTTGAGGTCGGCCCACACGCTGCCGTGCAGGTCGCCGCGCGCGTGCGCCGCCGCAGCCTGCGACCAGGAGGCGATCACGAGCGTGCCTTCGTCGCCGGTCTCCAAGGCGATCCGGCGCACTTCGGCCGACCGGCGCGTGCCTTCGGCGGGGTCCCCGAAGCCCAGGGCCGCCGCGCCGCTGTAGGCCAGCGCTTCGGCGAGGCGCCCCGCCACCGTGGTGGGATGCACATCCTTCAGATACTGCAGGGCGCCGGGCGGATCGCTCATCTTCACTTGCGCCAAGGCCCGCTTGGCGCGCAGTTCGTGGGACAGCGCGTCCGGCGCGACGGCGGCGGCCGCATCGTAGGCGGCCAACGTGCCGGGCCGGCCCAGCGCGTCCAGGGACTCGGCACGCAGCGCCAATGCTTCCGGCTGCGCCGCCCGGTGCACGAGCAGCGGCTCGACGTGGCGCAACACGTCCTCGTAAGCGCCGAGGCGAAAGGCCTGGCGCGCAGCCGCCAGCGCACACGGCATCGCCTGCTCGGCGTCGCCCGCGGCGAGCCAGTGATGGCCCACCAGGCCCGGTGCCGCACCGCCTTGCGCGAGCCGGGCCGCCACGTCGCGATGCAGCAGCACACGCCGGTGCGGCGGGATGCCTTCGGCCAGCGCGTCCCGCACGAGTGCGTGGCGGAAGCGGTAGCGGCCATCGGCCACCACCAGCACGCCTGCGGTCAACGCCTGGTCGAGCCGCGCCAACGCGTCGTGGCCCTCGTCGGCGGCCAGCGCCACGGCCGTGGCCACGTCGAAATCCTCGGCCGACAGGGCCAACCGGCGCAAGACCTCCGTCGTACCGGGGTCCAGGTCGCACAGGCGTTCGGCCAGGGCCGACGACAGGCTGCGGGACATCACCGCCGTGGCGCCGTCTGAGGTGGCCGCACCGCGCGCGAGCTCGACCACGGCAAACGGCAGGCCTTCGGCACGACGCGCGATGGCGGTGGCGGCCTCGGCCGTCATCGGTGCATCGGCTGAGCGGGCCGCGAGCAGTGCCGCTTCCTCCTCGGACAGTGGGCCCAGTTCAAGGGCCTCCAGCTGGCCGGCACGTTGCAGGCGCGAGGTGTTCCGATCCAGCAGCGGCGGCAGCGCGTGCCGGCATGCGAGCAGCACGAACACCGGGGGGCCGCTCGCCGCCAGTTGCGTCAGCGCCTGGGCGCTCGCATCGTCCGCCGCGTGCGCATCGTCGACGATGAGCAGCACCGGCTTTTGCGCGGCGGTGGCCAGCAGCAGCCGGCGCACGGCACCCACCATCTGGTGGCGCCCGAGCGGCAAGGCCAGCGGTTTCACGTCGCCCGAGGCGGTCATCTGCGCCAGCACAGCCTGAGCGTGCGCACCGATGGCCTGCGCCGCGTCCGGCAGTTCGCCGAGCAAGGGCTCCACCAGGTCGGCCGCGATGCCGTAGGGCCGGGTCCAGTCGCCGGCCTGCAACGAGCGCACCTGCCAACCCAGGCCCCGCGCTTCTTCGGCGACACGGCGGCAGAACGCGGTCTTGCCCATTCCCGCCGGTGCGCGCACCACCGCGCCCCCCGGCCGGCCCGCGAGGCTGGCGCGCAGCCACCCCAGGACACGCACCAGCTCCATGGCACGGCCGACGAAACGCGGCGCGGCGCCTTCCAGGCCCGCCACGCATTCGCGGTACAGCACCTCGGCCGACGGGCCGGGACGCATGTCCAGGGTCTGCTGCAGATGGTCGCGCAGGTGGCCGTACCAGCGCAGCGCCGAAGAGCGCCGCCCGGCCGCCAGTTCCTCGCGCATCAACTGGACATGGGCTGCCTCGTCGGTGGGGTCTTCACGCACCAGCCGTTCCAGGTCGCCGGTCTGGCGCAGCAACCGCAGGAACTTGTCGCGCAACCGCTGGCGCGGCGCCTCGGTCCAGGCTTCGTAGCGGGCGTCCGGCAGGAGGTCGCCGCCGTAGAGCTGCGCGGCCGCCTTGCAGGCCTGCGGATCGCCGCTGCGCAGGGCCTCGTCCGCTGCGCGCTCGAACTGCTCGGCGTCGCACGCCACCGCATCGTGGTCGGGCAACAGGAAAACCCGGCCGCCTCGCAGCACCACGGCGTCGGGCTGGCCGATGAACTGGCGCGCGTGGTGCGCGGCCTTGCGCAGGTTGGCGCTGCCCGCGTCGGGGTCCAGGTGCGGCCACAGGGCCTCCACCACCTGCTCGTTCGCCAGGCTGCGTCCGGGCTGCAGCGCCAGCAGCTGCAGCAGCTCGGCGGCGCGCCGGGTCAGCGGCACTGATGGAATCTGCGGGTCGTCGCCGGCCACGCTCAGGTGGAACGGGCCCAGCAGCCGGATGGACACGGCTTCGGACGGCGGAGTCGGTGGGGGCGACATCGCGATTCCTTTCCCCCGGCACGGGCCGGGAACGTTTCAGGAACGCCAAGCGTGGAGCATCAGTATGCCGTCTATCGAATCTGGCGGGTGCAACGAATAGACGCATCACCCTCGCGCCCGCGGACCCTCAAGGAGTACCTCATGCATATCGCAAAAGACGAAGTCGACGTGAAGATGGAAATTCCCGGTGCCCTGATCCGGCAGCGTTTGAATTTCGGCGACGCGACCGGCTACAGCAAGATCAGCGGCGAGTACTTCACGCTGTCGGCGGGCGTCGACACGACGCCGCTCTTCCAGGGCCTGAACAACCACAACTCCTGCCAGTGCCCGCACTGGGGGTTCGTGCTCAAGGGCCAGATCACCACCACCGACGACGCCGGGGAGCAGGAGACCGTCCAGGCCAACGACCTGTTCTATTGGCCGCCCGGCCACAACGTCAAGGTCGACGCCGACGCGGAGATCGTGATGTTCAGCCCGCAACACGAGCACACGCACGTGATCGACCACATGATCGAGAAGGTGAAGTCATGAACCCGAACAAGGCCCTCTGGGAAAAAGGCGACTTCACCCGCATCGCCGAGAGCATGCGCGAGAGCGGTGAAGACGTCGTGCGGCACGCCCGCATCACGCCCGGCATGAAGGTGCTGGACCTCGGCTGCGGCGACGGGAACACCGCCATCCCGGCCGCCAAGCTCGGCGCGCAGGTGCTGGGCGTGGACATCGCCGCCAACCTGGTCGCCGCGGGCAACCGGCGGGCGGCCCAGGCCGGGCTGTCGGCCAGCTGCCGGTTCGAGGAAGGGGACGCCTGCGAGCTGCGGTTGGAGAACAAGTCCTTCGACCTCGTCATCAGCATGTTCGGCGCCATGTTCGCGCCCAAGCCCTTCGACGTGGCACGGGAGATGGTGCGTGTCACGCGTCCGGGCGGCCGCATCCTCATGGGCAACTGGATCCCGAACGACCCGACGCTGGTGGCGCAGATCCTGAAGATCAGTTCGTCGTATGCGCCTCCGCCGCCCGAGGGTTTCGTGAGCCCGATGGGCTGGGGCTCGACCCCGAACATCATCGAGCGCTTCGGCGCGGCGGGCGTTGCTTCGGAGGCCATCAGCTGGGAACGCGACAGCTACATCTTCGACTTCAAAGGCTCGGCGGCGGAATTCGTCGACACCTTCCGGCAGTTCTATGGCCCGACCATGAACGCATTCGACGCGGCAGCCCAGGCGGGGCGCACCGACGAACTGCGCACGGAGCTGGTGACGCTGTTCCAGAGCCAGAACCAGAGCCAGTACCCCAACACCTGCCTGATCGCCGCGACGTTCCTGCGGGTGACGGTGGAGGTGGGCTGATCCGCGGCGTTCCGTCGGCTTCTGCGGCCGGTCCGGACCGCCGGACAGGTCGAGGGAGACAAAGAAAAAGCCCGGCAACGCAGGACGTTGTCGGGCTTTTTTGATTGGTGCCGCTTGTCGGAATCGAACTGACGACCTTCCGCTTACAAGGCGGGTGCTCTACCAATTGAGCTAAAGCGGCTGAAAGAAAGCAGTGCTGGCGACGATTCTAAGCGGCCGGCTTTGGGGCCGACCGCGTCGTCACTTGACGCGCTTGAGCGACGGCCGGGTGCCGCCACCGGCCGGTGGGCGCGGCGGCTCGTCGGTCGGGTCGGAAGGCGCCGAGCCGGCGTCGACCGTCTCGTCGCCCTCTTCGCCCGTCACCAGATGGAACACCTTGCTGGCGTCGCCTTCGGTGCCGCGCGAGGCATCGCGCAGCGGCATGCGCGGCGCGCTGTTCGGCGAAGCAGCGGCCGTGGTGGCGTCATCGCCATCGTCGGACGTGGTGGCGGTCGGCACGGGGGCCGGGAACGCCATGCCCTGTCCGTTCTCACGGGCGTAGATCGCGATCACACGGCCGACCGGCACGCTGATCTCGCGCGCCGTGCCGGCGAAGCGGGCCTTGAACTCGATGAAGTCGTTGCCCAGCTTCAGCGAGCTGGTCGCGTCGAAGCTGATGTTCAGCACGATCTCGCCGTTCTTCACGTACTCGCGCGGCACCTGGACGGTGTCGTCGACCAGCACCGCGACATAGGGCGTGAACCCGTTGTCGGTGCACCACTCGTACAGCGCCCGGATGAGGTACGGGCGGGTGGAAGAGGACTCGAGCGCGTTGATCATGAAAGGCGGCGAAAAACGAAGGAAGCAAGCACGCAGCTTACTTACTTTCGCATGACCTTTTCGGAAGGCGTCAGTGCTTCGATGTAGGCCGGGCGCGAGAAGATGCGCTCGGCGTACTTCAGCAGCGGTGCCGCGTTCTTGCTCAGGTCGATGCCGTAGTAGTCGAGGCGCCACAGCAGCGGTGCGATGGCCACGTCGAGCATCGAGAAGTTGTCGCCCAGCATGTACTTGTTCTTGAGGAACACGGGCGCGAGCTGCGTGAGGCGGTCGCGGATGTGCGAGCGGGCCTTTTCGAGCGCCTTCTCGTTGCCCTTGGCGGTGCGGTTCTCGAGCGTGGCGACGTGCACGAACAGTTCCTTCTCGAAGTTGAGCAGGAACAGGCGCACGCGGGCGCGGTCGACCGGGTCGCCGGGCATCAGCTGCGGGTGCGGGAAGCGCTCGTCGATGTACTCGTTGATGATGTTCGACTCGTACAGGATCAGGTCGCGCTCGACCAGGATCGGCACCTGGCCATACGGGTTCATCACGCTGATGTCTTCGGGCTTGTTGTAGAGATCGACGTCGCGGATCTCGAAGTCCATGCCCTTTTCGAACAACACGAAGCGGCAGCGGTGGGAGAAGGGGCAGGTCGTTCCTGAATACAAGACCATCATGGCGAGAGACTCCTAAAAATCAAAAAGAGTGGGTCGCCTGGGCAACCCACTCTGTGGGACCGGACGCACGAGGCGCCCGGTCGGCGTGAACGGAATTACTTGACGTCTTTCCAGTACGAGGCGTTCAGTCGCCATACGAAAACCACCGACATGGCCAGGAACAGCAGCACCCACACGCCGATGCGCACGCGGGTGTTCTGTGCCGGCTCGGCCATCCACTGCAGGTAGCCGACGAGGTCGCCCACTGCGCTGTCGAACTGCACCGGGGTCAGCGTGCCGGGGGTCACTTGCTCCCACTTGCCCGTGAACACGTCGGTGGCATGACCGTGCTGCTCGACCTTGGCGTGCACCGGCAGGCGCTCGCCCTGCAGTTCCCACAGCGGGTTCGGCATGGCGACGCTCGGGAACAGCAGGTTGTTCCAGCCGGTGGCCTTGGTGTCGTCGCGGTAGAAGCTGCGCAGGAAGGTGTACAGGTAGTCGGGGCCCGTGCCGCCGTGGCCGGCGCGCGAACGTGCGACCAACGTCAGGTCGGGCGGCGTGGTGCCGAACCATTCCTTGGCCTGGCGCGCGTCGATGTTGGCCTTCATGGTCTCGCCGACCTTGTCGGTCGTGAACAGAAGGTTGTCCTTGATCTGCTGCTCGCTGATGCCGATGTCCTGCAGGCGGTTGTAGCGCATGAAGGCGGCCGAGTGGCAGTTCAGGCAGTAGTTGACGAACAGCTTGGCGCCGTTCTGCAGGGCCGCCACGTCGGTGGTCTTGTTGGGCGACTTGTCCCACGCCAGACCGCCCGATTCGGCGGATGCGGCCGCGGAGAAGGTCAGGCCCAGTGCCAAACCCATGACAGCGAGCCAGCCGGAAATTCTTTTCTTCATCGTGTTTCTCTCAAGCTCTCTTGCACTTGCGCGCGCATCAATGGGCGGCGAAGACCACGCGCTCGGGCACGGTCTTGAATTCGCCCTTGCGGCTCCACCACGGCATCAGCAGGAAGAAGCCGAAGTAGAAGAGCGTGCCGATCTGCGAGATGGTCTGGGCGATGTCCAGGGCGAACGAGCCGATGACCAGGTTGCCCCAGACGCCGGGCGCCTGGATGCCGAGGTAACCCAGGATCAGGAACAGGAACACGAACACGCCGTAGACATACTTGTGCCAGCTCGGACGGTAGCGGATCGACTTGACTTCGCTGTGGTCGAGCCACGGCAGGAAGAACAGGATGATGACCGAGCCGCCCATGATGACCACGCCCCAGAACTTGGCGTCGAAGGTCTTGAGCAGGAAGATCACGACGGCGGCCACGACCACCGCGGCAACCTTGAGGCCCATGCCCGACTTGCCCTTGATGAAGTTCCAGACGGCGGCGGCCGCGATGATCAGCGCGAACACGTTGACCATGTCGTCGGTGGTGGCGCGCAGCATCGAATAGAACGGCGTGAAGTACCAGACCGGAGCGATGTGGTTCGGCGTCTTCAGCGAGTCGGCCGGGATGAAGTTGTTGTACTCCAGGAAGTACCCACCGGCTTCAGGCGCGAAGAAGATCACGGCCGAGAAGATCGTGAGGAACACCACCACGCCGAAGATGTCGTGCACCGTGTAGTACGGGTGCGACGGGATGCCGTCGAGCGGATGGCCATCGGGACCGCGCTTGGCCTTGATCTCGATGCCGTCGGGGTTGTTCGACCCCACTTCGTGCAGCGCGATCAGGTGGGCCACCACGAGGCCGAGCAGCACCAGCGGCACGGCGATGACGTGGAAGCTGAAGAAGCGGTTCAGCGTGGCGTCGCTCACGACGTAGTCGCCGCGGATCAGCAGGGCCAGGTCAGGACCGATGAAGGGGATGGCAGCGAACAGGTTCACGATCACCTGGGCGCCCCAGTAGGACATCTGGCCCCACGGCAGCAGGTAGCCCATGAAGGCTTCGGCCATCAGGCACAGGAAGATCGCGCAGCCGAAGACCCAGATCAGCTCGCGCGGCTTGCGGTAGCTGCCGTACATGAGGCCGCGGAACATGTGCAGGTACACCACGATGAAGAACGCCGAGGCGCCCGTCGAGTGGATGTAGCGGATCAGCCAGCCCCAGGGCACGTCGCGCATGATGTACTCGACCGATGCGAACGCCTGGTTCGCGTCGGGCTTGTAGTGCATGACGAGGAAGATGCCGGTCACGATCTGGATCACGAGGACCAGCATCGCGAGCGAGCCGAAGATGTACCAGAAGTTGAAATTCTTCGGTGCGTAGTACTTGCCCCACTGGTCGTTCCAGAGCTTGGTCAGCGGGAAGCGGTTGTCGACCCAGTTGAGCAGCTTCTCGCCGGCGGGAGCGTTGGGGGAAACTTCGTGAAATTCAGCCATGTTCGTGGTCTCCCTCAGGCCTTCTTGCTGTCGTCGCCGATGAGCAGGCGCGTGTCGGACAGGTACATGTGCGGAGGCACAGGGAGGTTGTCAGGAGCGGGCTTGTTCTTGAAGACGCGGCCGGCGAGGTCGAACGTGGAACCGTGGCAAGGGCAGAGGAAGCCGCCTTCCCAGTCGTTCGGCAGCGAGGGTTGCGGGCCGGCCTGCAGGCGGTCGACCGGCGAGCAGCCGAGGTGGGTGCAGATGCCGACCACGACCAGCACATCGGGCTTGATCGAACGGTGGCCGTTCTGTGCGTACTTGGGCGTGAATTCGTCGGGGTGACGCTTGGAGAGCGGATCGGCGAGCTGGCCGTCCAGCTTGGCGAGTTCGGCGACCTGGTCAGGGCTGCGCTTGAGGATCCAGACGGGCTTGCCGCGCCATTCGACGGTGATCTTTTCGCCGACCTTGAGGGCCGAGATGTCCACTTCGACCGCGGCGCCCGCGGCCTTGGCCTTTTCGGACGGCTGGAATGTGCTCACAAAAGGGATTGCGGTGGCCACGCCGCCCGCTACGCCGGCACAGCTGGATGCGATCAACCACGTCCGCTTGCTTGTGTCGATCCGGGGCGAGCCGGAGGTCATGTCACTCATGGGGATCCTCTAAGTCTTCTTCGCTGGAGCAGGGGCTGACCTTTGCCACAGCAAGGTCAACCCGAGATTGTAGCGGGGCGCAAAAGGGTTTTTCAATGATTGCCGCGCGTGCGCACGGCGCCGCAGCACGTGCGCGACAGCACGCGACGGCCCTCGGCGCTCAGCTCAGCAGCCCGTACTGGGTCGCCTGCCGAACGGCCTGGGTGCGCGACTTGACGGCCAGCTTGCGGTAGATCCGCTTGGCGTGGAACTCGACTGTGTTGATCGAGAGGCAGATCGCTTCAGCAATCTGCCGATTGCTCCAGCCTTGCGCGATCAGGCGCAGCACATTGAGCTCCCGAGGTGACAGCAGCCCGGGAGCAGGCATCGGGGGCGAGACCGTGTCGCCGTCGCGCAGCGCGGACTCGACACCCTCCGGTTTCGCGGACGCCGCAATCAGGCCGAGAACACGACGCGCGACGCGAGCGTCCATCGGCGAACCGCCGCGCTCGATCGAGCGCAGCAAGAAAGAGAGTTCGGCATCGTCGGTGCTCGTCAGCAGATAGCCAGAGGCTCCTGACGAGATCGCGGCCTCGACCAGCAGGCGGTCGTCGTCCTTTGACATGGCGATGGCGTCGATCTGCGGGTAGGCGCGCCGCAGGTGCGACAGGAGTGCGACGCCGCCATCGTCAGTCAGGTGCATGTCGACCAGCACCAGGTCGTAGGGCAACGCGGCCAGCAGACGGATCGCTTCCGTGTGCGTGGAGGCGATCACGACGCGGCGCCCCGGGGCCAGATCGCAAAGAAGGCGTCGCATGCGGTCGGCCAGGGCCAGGTCGCCCTCGACGATCAGGGCACCGAAGAAGGCACAGCCCAGGGCGGCGTACCGGCCAGTGAGTGCCGGCGCCGAGTGTGCGCTGCTGGCGGACAGGTGACTCATCATGAGCAGACGCCTCCGATCACGCTACCGGCCGCGCGCCCGCACACTCGCACACCCTTCGATACCCCACCTTCAGACAATCGAACCACGCATATCCCCTTGTTGTGCCCCGCGGCCTACCTTGAATGTCAACTTTCGTTTCGGGGTACTGCAGGAACGATGCCTGGGAGGCGGCCATGCGGCCCATCGCAACGATAGTTCGGCCAGTGTGTTGATTTCATTGAAGAAATGCGGCGACAACGACCGAGGCCTTATCGCTGGGGCTGCGCATCAGTCGCCGTCGTTACGGCCATCCTGGACGGAACGTTACGTAGCATTGAGATACACATGCACCCGTCACACTCATCCACAACAATCGAGGCAATACGCGGTTACAAGGAGGCCGTGGCAAACGCCTCATCCTCCAGGCCAAATTAGTTGCGGCACACTTCTGATGCTGCTAACCTCAAGTCAAGAGCATAAAAACCCTTTGAGAGGATCACTGTGAAGACGAACAAACTGGTTGCTACCGTCGCCCTTGCCACCCTGGCAATCTCGTCGGCTTTTGCCCAAACGCAGGTTACCCCTGCGCCCGCAAGCAACAATCGCGCATTTACACCGGGCCCCGCTGGCGCTCCGAGCGCAACCGCTGCTGGCCTTGGCGGCCTGACCCCCGTTCAATGGGGCGCTGTTGCAGGCACCGGCGCACTGATGCTGACCCTCGGCAGCAGCAACAACGGCAACGGCGGCGGTGGCTTCTTCGTCCCTGGCACCGGCACCACCGGCACGGGCACCACCGGCACGCGTTAATGCTGGTTGCCCTCCTGAAAGGAGGGCATTCGCTGAAAAGTCCGCGCGTTGCTTCCGCCACGCGACTCTTAGAACGTTGCCTTTTGGCAACGTTTTTCTTGGGCGTTGGCGGTTGCTCCTCCGGAACTTCAGCCATGCTGGATTCAGCTCGCCTGCTGTATCGCGGTGAGTCTGCAGCAACCCAGCCCAATTTCAATCCCAGCTATAGGTACCTGCGGACCGCCGTCGATGGGCGCGTCCTGTACATGGTGCTCGGCTATATCGATCAGCGCGCCGAAGGGCCCGTCGAGGTTTGGTACAGCGGCACGGGCGAGGTCGTCCGACTTCTGAATGGTCAACTGGTCGGCACGACCGGGCTGTCCACCGACTGGCGCGACGTTCGACTTGCCAACCCACCCGCCTGGCAAGCTCACACTGCCAACACCACGCAGACCTACGCGCGCGAACGCGACCTGATGCCCGGCTATCGCTTCGGCATTCGCGACGACATCGCGCGCGCGTCGATCGCGCCGCCCACCGACAGCGCTCTCGCCGGCATGCCCGCAAGCGGCCTGCGCTGGTATGAAGAACGCAGCGTGTCCCGCCCTGCGACGGCCTCCGTTCCTCCCGCCCGCTTCGGCGTTTCATTTGCTTCTGGCGCCCCCCAGGTCGTGTATTCGGAGCAATGTATTTCCCGCGACCTCTGCATGAGCTTCGAACAGTGGACACCCCCCGCACCAGCAGCCGGCCCTGCGGCGCCCGCTGGTACATGAGCCCCCTCTTCCTGCGAGCCATCAGCCCCCCGCATTGGCCCCGTCGAACGGCCCTTGCCTGCGCGTTGATGGCAAGTCTTGGCGCCACGGCGGAGCCGTCGCAGAACGCGGCGACCGTTGAACCCGCAAGCGATGCCGAAGTGCGACCCGGCGAACGACTGAGCACCTGGCTGCTGCGCCAACCCGAGGGCACGGCCGCGCCCGGGCTGGCATGGCGCGTACCGCAGGAACGGCTGGCCCAGCAGTTCCTGAAGAACACCCTGCTCGTGCGCCTCGAGGCAGCCAGCAGGCGCGCACCGCGCTCCGAGCAACTCGATCGGCTGAAGCTCATCACGTGGCTGCAGAACCTGCCGGTCACCGGCCGCGTGGCACTGGGCATCGTGGACCCCCGCTGGCTACAGGCACATCCGGATCAAGACCCTGTGCTGTCGGCCGGCCAGCAGCTCGTTGCGCCCTCCCCGCAATTGAAAACCATCGCGGTTGTCCGCCCCAATGGCGAGTTGTGCCACGTGGCGCACGAGGCCGGCCGGACCGCTTGGGACTACGTCATCGCCTGCGCGCCCGACAGTACTCACGATTGGGCATGGGTTGCGCAACCCGACGGCCGGACGTCGCGCGTGGGCATCGCCCCCTGGAACGGCCACCCCTCCGATGAGCCGGCACCCGGCGCATGGATCTGGGCAGCGCCGCGCGGCATGACCGAACTGGTCGACGCGTCGGAAGGCATTATCAAGTTCCTGGCGACCCAAGGCCCTTCGCCTCAGACAGCGGCGCTGGGCACCACCACTGCCGCGCTTGCAGCTGCCAAGCCGGCCGCAACACTCAATACGGCCATTCCGCCGTCAGTTCCGCCGGAAAGCGTCATCTCGGTGCGCCCCGACGCCTCGGCCCCGCAATACAAGGCGCCTCGCACAAGCAGCAACGACTGGGGCGAAACCGGCCTGCTTCAGACGCCGACAGCACGCATGGGCGAGGCCGGTGATTTCCGTACGTCGATCAGCCACGTGTCGCCCTATACGCGACTGAACGTGATGTTCCAGCCGCTGGACTGGATGGAGGCCGGCTTTCGCTACACCTCCATCAGCAACCGCGCATACGCCGCCAGCACCACGGGTCAAAGCAACAAGGACAAGAGCATCGACGTGAAGCTGCGGCTGCTGCGCGAATCCGCGTATGTGCCTCAGGTTGCGCTGGGCTTTCGCGACCTTGGCGGTACCGGCCTCTTTTCGGCCGAATACCTGGTCGCCAACAAACGCTACGGCGATCTCGACTTTAGCCTCGGCATCGGCTGGGGGTATCTGGGCAACAGCGGAAACATCCGCAACCCCTTGCTGGCCCTGAGCAATCGCTTCAGAACGCGCACGGTGAGCTCAGCAACGGGCGGCGAAGCAAACTTCAAGGCCTTCTTTCGAGGGCCAGCTTCCTTGTTCGGCGGCGTCGAATGGCGCACGCCCTGGGATCCCCTGACCGTCAAGCTCGAGTACGAAGGCAACAACTACAAGAACGAGCCCCAGCAGAACAACCAGGTTCAGCGCTCACCTTTTAACATCGGACTGGAATATCGCTACTCACCCGGCGTCGCCTTCACCGCCGGCCTGGAGCGCGGCAACAAGGTGATGGTGGGCCTGACCCTGTCCACCAACATGGCGAGCATGCGAGCCAGCAAGCCCGCAGATCCGCCGCCGCCCCGCTTCACGCCGGAGGCTCCAGCCAATCCACCTGGATGGGCCTCCACCGCTGCGGAGATCCAGGCACGCACCGAATGGACCGTGCAGCGCATCGCGCCGCAAGGCGACAGCGCGCACGTCTGGATCACCGAAAGCCACACGGTGTACCGCGAAGCACGCGTTCAGCAGGTCATTGCCGTCATGCATCGCGATGCACCGGCGTCGATCAAGCACTTCATCCTTCACTACAACGAACGCGGACTCGCACTGCACACGCAGGTCGTCGATCGCAGCGAATGGGTGACGGCGCACTACCAGGCACAGACGCCCGCAGAACTGCGCGCCACGGACCAGCGCGACTACGCCCCGCCGCGCGGCCGGACCGAAGACGGGCTCTACGCGCCGGCATCGCCGCAGCGCACACCCACCGAGGCAACAACCGCCGCCATAGCATCGCCCGGCGAGACGCCGACCATGACGCCATGGGAACGGCGCACGGAAAGACTCACCTTCGGCCTGACCCCGAGCTTCTCGCAGATCCTCGGCGGCCCCGATGCCTTCATGCTCTACCAACTCGGCGTCTCAGCCACTGCGGAGTACCGCTTTACACCGAGCACCTGGGTGAACGCCGCACTGAACTGGCGCTTGCTCGACAACTTTGACAAGTTCACCTACACCGCGCCCAGCAACCTTCCCCGAGTGCGAACCTACCAGCGCGAGTACGCAACGACCAAGCGATTGACCATGCCGGTGTTTCAGCTGACCCACGTGGGCCGCTTGAACGAAGACCAGTACTACAGCGTCTACGGTGGCGCCCTCGAGTCGATGTTTGCTGGCGTGGGCGCCGAATGGCTTTACCGCCCATGGCGCAGCAAGTTCGCCTTCGGCATCGACATCAACCACGTACGCCAGCGCGACTTCGCGCAGGACCTCGGCCTGCGCGACTACAAGGTCAACACCGGCCACGCCACGCTCTATTGGGACACCGGCTGGAACGGCGTGCAGGCCAGGATCAGTGCGGGTCAATACTTGGCGGGTGATCGTGGCGTCACCCTTGACATCAGCCGCCGCTTCGACAACGGCGTGACGATCGGCGCCTGGGCCACCAAGACCAACGTGTCCGCCGCACAGTTCGGCGAAGGCAGTTTCGACAAGGGCATCTACGTTTCCATCCCCTTCGACGCGCTGCTGCCGCGCTCGAGCAAGTTCACTGCGAACTTTGCCTGGGCTCCACTGATACGGGATGGCGGCGCCAAGCTGGGACGGATCAATCCGCTGTTCGAGATGACGTCGATACGGGATCCGAAGGCGTTCAGCTTCTCGCCGCCCGATGACAAGGCACCCAAGGCGGGGGACAACATCCTCGACTTCAAGCGGGCGCAATAGGCGCCACAGGCTTGAAAACAAAAGAGCCCCGATCCGGGGCTCTTGGTCTCAGCATCACCCCAGTGAGTCGGGGCGGAAAAAAATGAAGCAGCTCTATCGAATCAGATTGCCACGGCAATCTGATTCGGTGCGGATGGCTGGTTGGCCTCGCTCACCTGCGCAGCGCCGACTGCCACTGCGAGCGGCTGAGCACGGTCACGCACACGGTGACGCTCCATATGCACCCAATCCACCACCTCCGCATGGGGCCGATAGCCGGGCAACATCTGCGTCAGCGTCTGCTTCAGCATCGGCACATCGCTGCTTTCGAGTGCCGCATTCAGCGTCTCGAACTGGCGCCAGAGTTCATTCCAAGGCAGGCAGGGATCGTGTGCTTTCATGACACGGGGATGCACCGTAGGCATCGCGCTGTCACCAATCAGGAGCTCTTCGTAGAGCTTCTCACCAGGTCGCAGCCCAGTCACCTGTAGCTCGATATCGCCATCCGGCGAATGCTCGTCACGGACCGTGCGCCCCGAAAGTTCTACCAACCGGCGCGCGAGGTCGATGATCCTTACCGGTTCGCCCATGTCGAGCACGAAGACATCGCCGCCCTGCGCCATCGCGCCCGCCTGAATCACCAACTGGGCGGCCTCGGGAATGGTCATGAAATAGCGCGTGATGTCTGCATGCGTCAGCGTGATCGGACCACCCGCTTCGATCTGCTTGCGAAACAGCGGCACCACCGAGCCACTGGAGCCGAGCACGTTGCCGAAGCGGACCATCGAGAAGCAAGTGTCTGAACTCTGCTGCGCCAGCCCCTGCAACGCCATTTCGGCGACGCGCTTGCTGGCCCCCATGATGTTCGTCGGCCGTACGGCCTTGTCGGTGCTGATCAGGACAAAGTTGGGAACCTTGCACTCCATCGCAATCCGCGCCGTCGTGAGCGTGCCCATCGCGTTGTTTCGCACACCCTCTGCCGGGTTGTGCTCGACGAGCGGCACATGCTTGTATGCCGCCGCGTGATAGACCGTGTCAGGACGCCAGGCGCGCATCACTTCACGCAGCCGCGCCGCATCGCATACCGAGGCGAGCAGTGGGACGACCCGTACGTTCGGCGCCAACTGCTCCAGCTCCTGGTGGATGCCATAGAGCGCGTATTCGCTCAGCTCCACGAGCAGCAGCGTGGAAGGCGACAGTTGAACGATCTGCCGGCACAGCTCACTGCCGATGGAGCCACCAGCTCCGGTAACCAATACCACCTGGCCGCGGATGTGCTTGTGCAACAAGTCGGCCACCGGCTCGACCGGATCCCGCCCCAGCAAGTCCTCGATGTCGACTTCAACCAGATCATTGACCTGCACCTTGCCGTTGGCCAAATCAAGCAGCCCCGGAAGCATGCGTACATGCAGATGCAATGGCAACAAGTGGTTCAGAATTTCAACGCGGCGTCCCCGGCTGGCTGAAGGCATCGCCAAGAGCACGTCGGTGATGCCCCAACCGGCAGCGTTGTTGCTGAGCCAATCCGAAGACTGAATATGCAGACCGTTGATCGTGTTGCCCTGAAGGTGCGGAGCATCGTCAACAAAAGCCCGAACCACCATGTCCCGGCTCTGCGCCAGCGCAGCAGCAAGCTGCAAACCCGCACTTCCCGCGCCGTAGATCACCACTTGAGGTAGTTGCTTGCGCTGCAGCGCGCTCATGTAGAGACCGCCCAACCAATAGCGAGCAAACATGCGCGAGCCAGCGATCGCCAAGAACAGGAGTAACGGCACCAGCAAGCCGACCGTTCGCGGCACCCCTCGCACGCCGAGCACCGAGAAGATCAATGCATAACCGAGGCCAAACAACACGCACGCGCGCACGATGGCCATGACTGCAGCCGTGCCTGCATAGCGAAAGATGGCTCGGTAGAGCCCGAAAACCACAAAGAGAGGAAGCGCAAAGGCAACAGCAACAGCGACGGCTGACCACTGAACGCCACGCGGCGTCATCCACTGCTCGAAGCGAAAACTGAATGCCAACCAGACGCACAGGACGCAGAGCATTGCATCGACCCCTAGAGCCAGCATGCGCTTCATGGGGCGCGGCAGGGCAAGCAAGGGCGCAGCCAGACGATTGATCACACTGAAAACTCCTGCGACGCTTGGAGCGCGCCGCACTGCAACAATTGTCCGCGAAGGGTACCCACCCCTCCCCCCCAATTCAGGGGATTCGCGACACTCACAATGTCATTTTTTGTATCTTTTGCATCGACATGACTTTGGTCATAGAACGGCTGATCAGCTCACCTAATCAGCGGTCCCTTTGACTGCCCCCTGACCAAATTCGAGCCCAGAACGCCTGCTGCTTGACCATATCCGCGAGGCAATAGGCGCCAACGCCCTGACTACAATGCCAAGGGCGTGCCCAGCCATCCTTCGGCTCTCCTGTTTAGGCCGCGATCCGATCGCGCAACGAAGAACAAATGGTGAGGACATTTCCGTATGACATGTGCTTCATGCTGGACGTGGAGCCGCGGCACGCAATACGTTGAGTTTGACAACAGAGGCACAAGCCTTCGCAGGGAGCCAAGTCTCATGAAATCTGTTCTGGTGGTATGCATCGGTAACATCTGCCGTAGCCCGATGGGGGAAGCACTGATTGCTGCCGCGTTACCGCAGGTTCAAGTCGTGTCAGCGGGGACTGGAGCCTTGGTTGGGCACCCAGCAGATCCGATTGCACGCAAGCTCATGGCCGAACGCGGCATCGACATCGAGGCCCACCGTGCGCGCCAACTTACAGCGCAGATGTGTCAACAGGCCGATCTCATTCTTGCAATGGACGACGCTCAGCGGATTCACATCGGGCAGCGCCATCCGTTGACCCGAGGCAAGCTGTTTCGCTTGGGCGAAGTCGCACGCGTTGACATTCCCGATCCGTATCGCATGGGCCGCCCGGCCTTCGAGCACGCCCTGCAACTCATCGCTGACGGCGCCCAAGCCTGGGCCGAGCGCATCCGCAAACTCTCATGACCCCTTCTGCCTCCACAACGGCCCCCTCCGCAGCACTTGCACGTGACGATGACGACGATGCAATTCATCTGTCCGAGTACTTCGATATCCTGCTCGACCGCAAGTGGCTGGTGGCGGGTATCACCGCGGTCGCCCTCGCGATCGGTACGGCTTACGCGCTCCTGGCCACACCGATCTATCAATCCAACCTTCTGATTCAGGTCGAAGATGCCGCCCCTGATGCCAAGAATTTTCTCGGCGACACCGCAAGTCTTTTTGATGTGAAAACGCCGGCCACCGGCGAAATTCAAATCATCCGTTCTCGGATGGTCATTGGAGGAGCCGTTGAGGCGAAGCAGCTGTACATCGATGCACAGCCGCGCTATTTGCCGTTCATCGGCGAATGGCTCTCCAGGCGCGCGAAAGAACTGTCGAGCCCGGGTTTTCTTGGCATGGGAGGGTACGTTTCTGGCACCGAATCCGTCGACATTGCCAAATTTGACGTACCTTCCGCGCTGGAAGATCAGAAGCCTTTCATCATCACCGCAATGGCGGGTGGTCAGTACACGCTGAGCCACCCCGATCTCACCGAGCCGTTGACCGGGACCGTCGGGAAGGTCCTGAATCAGCAGGTGCAGGATGGGACGATCACATTGGTGGTTTCGCGGCTCGACGGCAAGCCTGGCGCTGAATTCCTTGTTTCGCGTGCATCGCTGCTGGCCACGATTGAAGACTTGCAGAAGCGTGTGCAACTTGGCGAACAAGGCAAGCAATCGAATGTGATCAGCGTCTCCCTCGAAGACAGCGACCGTGATCGTCTGCGCCGCACGCTCAACGAAATTGGCACCCAGTACGTGCGCCAAAATGTCGAGCGGAAGGCTGCTGAGGCAGAGAAGACCATCGAGTTCCTTGATCGACAGCTGCCTGAATTCAAGCGGCAACTGGAAAACTCGGAAGACTCCTACGCTCGTTTCCGCAATCAGAATGGCACTGTGGCCTTCGACGAAGAGGCAAAAGCGGCATTGTCGCTGTCGGTGCAGCTCCAGACAAAGTTGCTTGAGTCCGAGCAACTGCGGCGAGAGCTCCTGTCGCGCTTCACCGCGAGCAATCCAAAGGTTCAGATGCTCGATGGCCAAATTGCGGCCATCCGCCATGAGATCAACAGCCTCGAAACGAAGGTCAGCGCTATGCCGACCGTGCAACGTGATGCACTCCGGTTGGAGCGCGACGTCCGCGTCAATGGGGAGCTCTACAAGTCGATGCTCGACAGTTCGCTGCAGCTGCGGCTCGTGAAGGAAGGCAAGATTGGCAATGTGCGACTGCTCGACATGGCCGTCGAGCCCAGAAAGGCGGTCAAACCGCAAAAGCCGCTGGTCATTGCACTGTCTCTGGTGCTGGGGCTTTTGGCTGGCGTTGCATTTGCCATCCTGCGTAGCAAGCTCTCGAGCGGCATTCGCAATCCACAGGAAATCGAGGACCGCCTCGGCCTCAACGTCTATTCCGTCGTGCCACTGGCCATCGAGCAGGAAACGATTCTGGAACACATAGCCGGTGGCGCGAAGGGCGTGCAATTGCTGGCAGTCACCTCTCCCGAGAGCCTTGCCATCGAGAGCCTGCGCAATCTGCGCGTGTCCCTGCAACTGACTTTGATGGAGAGCGGCAACAACCGCGTACTCATCACCGGCGCTACGCCTGGTGTGGGCAAAAGTTTCGTCTCCGGCAACTTCGCCGTCATCATGGCGCAGGCCGACAAGCGCGTCCTGCTGATCGACGCCGACCTGCGCAAGGGACATCTTCAAAAAGCCTTCGGGCTTCCGCGCAAGGGCGGCTTGGCAGATGTGCTGGCGGGCGACATGACGCCCGAGCAGGCGATCCATGCCCAAGTGATCCCCAACCTCGATGTCCTGACGACCGGCGCCTATCCCTTCAACCCCGCGAACATGATGCTGTCATCTGCACTGGGTGAACTACTGGACGACTTCTCGGGACGCTACGACTTGGTGGTGATCGACAGCCCGCCGGTGCTGGTAGCTGCCGATGCCGCTGCAGTCGCTGCTCATGCAGGTGCTGTGCTGCTGGTCGCCCGTGACAACCTGACTCAATTGGGCGAGTTGAATGAGAGCGTCAAGCGCCTCGCGCATGCAGGCCAGCAAGTCAACGGCGTGGTCTTCAACGGCATGGACCTCTCGCGCAGGCACTATGGCAGCTATGGCTATAAGTACGGTGGCTACCGCTACACCGAGTACAAGTACAAAGAAGCTGGAGCGGCTTCGGAATAGCCAGCAGGACGCAGTCAAGGCCAAGCCATCTCCATCGGCTCCTCCAGCAAACCTCTGAAACGCAGGGAAATCAGCGACCTGCTTGCCGCTGAGCAGCCAGCCACCGCGCCAGCCGCGCGAACACTTCCCCGATGAGCAGACCTAGGCCGTCAGCCCAAAGGTCGCTCCATTCGGCGTATCGATCAGGCGTGAAAGACTGCAACACCTCGATGAGCGCACCGTAAGCCAGCAGGCTCGGCATTACCATCGATATGCGCCCAGGCCAGGCCTGGTGCGCAAAGAAGGCCAGCGTCGCGAAGGCCAGCACATGGTTGCTCTTATCCCAGCCCGTAGTGGGCATGGGCGTCGAGGGCGGAGCGAGCGAAAGCACAAGAATCGCGAAAGCACAGGCCCAAAAAACCCAGCGCGAAAGAAGGCCGATCTTCGACTTCACCTGCTTGCCGCTCTTTCAGGCGCCGGCATCGTTACGCATCGACCACTTCGCCCGCTCGCAGTACACGCCCGGCAGAAACCTTGACCCCATAGGCGAGCGTTGAGCCCGCAGGCATCCACACACAACGCCCGAGCACGCTGCTACCGGCCATCCCCGCATTTACGCCCAGATGGCCGAACGGCTCCACTGTGCAATCATGATCGACTACCGCGCCACAGTTCACTATCACGCCTTCGCCCAGTTGAGCGCCGGTGCCCACGACCGCGCCAGCCATGACAGCGCAGCCCTGCCCCACAGCAGCCCTCGGCGATACGGTGGCAGTCGGGTGAATCACCGTTGCCAAGGCCAGCCCCTGCTCCTGCACACGCTCGTGCAAGGCTTCGCGCAGCGCGTTGTTGCCGATGGCCACGAACACCGCATCGACCCGGTCCCTGCATGCGCTCAACAAGGAGGTCTTTCCCCACACCGTCCATTCCCACAGGCGTTGCTCGGACTCGGCCGCGTCATCGAGAAAGCCCGCCAACAGATAGTCGTCGCGCAACAAGACCGCCTCCGCAATGCTGCGGCCGTGACCACCCGTGCCAATGATCAGCAAACGTTTCATCGTCATCCTTGTACTCAATGCGTCACGCCATCGCGCCTGAGCACTTTGACGAAGGTAAGCCAAAGAATGCGAATATCAAATACCAAAGACTGGCGCTGGAGATAGTCGACATCGAACTGGACCTTGACCGGGATCGGCAACTCGTCGCGCCCATTGACCTGGGCCCAACCAGTGAGGCCCGGCACCAACAGATGCACGCCACGCTGGGTCCGCAGCTCGATCAGGTCTGCTTGATTGAACAGTGCCGGACGCGGCCCCACAAAACTCATGTCACCGACCAGGATGCTCCACAACTGCGGCAGCTCATCGAGGCTGCTCTTGCGCAGAAAAGGGCCGATGGGCGTTAGATACACCTTGGGGTCGGACAGCAGGTGCGTGGCGACCGCAGGCGTGCCCACTCGCATGCTTCGGAACTTCGGCATTTTGAAGATCCGGTTATTACTGCCAACGCGGTCGGACCAATAGAGGGCTGGGCCACGCGACGTAAGACGTACAGCCAGCGCAACGAGGGCTACCGGCAGCAACAACACCATGGCCGCACACAGTGCAAGAATCAAATCAAACAGACGCTTCATTCAAATACCCTTCTGCCGCCCTCTTCAAACCCTCTTCAACACTGAGGGGCGGCACCCACCCCAGTCGTTGCCTTGTGTCCGAGATATCCACCTGCAGCGAACCGCAGAGCCGCTGCGCGACACTTCGCCGGCCCAGCAAGGTCGCACCGAACTCCAGCCAGCTCACCGGCAGGGGCACAAGCCGCGCCGGCCGCCCCATCGCCCGCCCGAGACGCCGCAGCAACTGAGATGTCGAGAGGTCTTCGTCATCCGAAACCAGGAAAATCCGGTTGGCAGCAGCCGGATGAGATAAGCAAGTAATCAGCAAATCGACCAGATTGCCGAGCGCAACCATACTTCGACGGTTGTGCTCGATGCGCCCCAATGGCAGAGGCAAGCGACGCGCGACCACACCCATCATGGCTCGGAAGTTCGCTCCGACGCCGCGCCCGTAGACCAACGGCGGACGAACTATGGTCACTTCCATTCCCGAATCGATGGCCAGCTGACGCAGACCTGCCTCCGCTTCGTGCTTGGAGATTCCATAGGCATCCTGCGGCGTCGGGGAATCATCCGCCCGAAAAGGCTGCCCGACCGCCGTCGCTTCGCCGTTTACTTTGATTGAGCTGACAAAGACAAAACGTCTCACCCCCGCCATTGCAGCCTGCCGAGCCAAGTTCAGCGTACCTTCAACATTCACGGAACGGAAGGCGCTCAGCGGATCATCCGCATTGTCTTGCATCACGTGCACCCGGGCAGCGCAATGGACGACTGCATCGGCACCTCGCAGTGCTTCGCTCCAATCGGTGTCGCTGGACAAATCGCCTACCACGCACTGTTTGATCGCCTCTGGCAGACGCCGGCTCGGTTGCCGGACTCCAGCAACGATGTCGAACGGGGCCGCAGGCCTCCCCCCCGCAGTCGAAGCGCCAGCTATCAACTGTTGAATGAGCGCCCCCCCTACGAAGCCGGTCCCACCGGTGACAAGAACCCTCACGCGACCACCTCTTCCCACACCTGCATGGTTTTCGCTGCAACAAATTCCTGCGAGAACTCCCGCTCGACCATCAGACGCCCTTCGGCGCCCATCTGCTCTCGCATCGCACGATCGGCCATCAGCATCCTGAGAGCACCGGCCAAGGCCGGGATGTCGCCGAACGGAACCAGGAGACCATTTTTGCCATGAACCACGACCTCCCGACAGCCGGGCACGTCGAACGTGACGATCGGCCTTGCACTGCTGGCGGCTTCGAGCAGTGCTTTGGGCAATCCTTCACGATAGGAAGGCAGGCACACCACGTGGGCCTGGGCCAGCACTGCGGGCATGTCATTGCGATTCCCCCAGTACTCGACCACACCTTCCGCCTCCCAGGCTTTCAGGGTCTGCAGCGGAACGCACGATGGGTTGTGATCATCACGGCCGCCCACCAAAGCGAATCGCGCACGGATGCCGCGTTGCTGCAAGAGCCTCGCGGCCTCCACGAACTCGGCCACGCCCTTGTCCCACAGCATCCGCCCCGGCAGCACGACGAGCATTTGCTGGTCGGACTCCAATGTCGCGGGGAACGCACTCGTATCCACACCCGCGCCACGAATCAGGCGAATTTTTTCGGGCGCAATGACCTTCGCATCCGACAGCACCTGCGCGTCGTCCGGGTTCTGCAAGATCAGACGTGTGGCCGGATTGCGAAATGCGGTGCGGAACGCTTGGACGATGAACGGGCGCAAGCACCGTGCGAGCATCTTCTGCGAGGAGAACACGTATCCCAAGCCCGCGAGTGCAAACACTCTGCCCCCGGATTTTTTGGATTTACCTGCCATTGCGCTGTACAGGACGGGCTTGAGCGCCACTGCGTGCAAGACATCAGGCTGAAATACACGGATGGCGGCTCGCACTTCTTTCAATGCTCGCCATTCGGTGAGCGGGTTCTTGGAGCGTCGTTCCAAGAACCACGGAAAAACCTCGATGCCCGATTTTTCGAGCAATTCGGCGTGACTCGAAATGCGGCACAAGACGGCGACGCGATACCCTGCGGCCTTCGCGTGCAACGCCAACTGAAGACGATGGGAAACGAAGTACCAGTCTTCCGAAATGACGAACATCAATCGCTTCATGGTCTCACCGGCACCTGCGCTGTCAACCATGCCTGAAACATCAGCACGCACCACAGTTGCTGCTCCCAGTTGCGCTGGCCACGCACATGCTCGGCCCATTTTTTTCGAATTGGCGCGGGATTGAAATAGCCGTCGCGCTTCAAGCGCGCCTCGCTGAGCAGATCTTCTGCCCAAGGGCGCAACGGGCCGCGCAGCCAATCGGCGATGGGCACGCCAAAGCCCATCTTGGGGCGCTCGATCAGCGCCTTGGGCACATGCCTGAACAATACCTGCCGCAAGGCCCACTTGGTCGTGCTGCCCTTGTTTTCGTCGCGCAGTTTGTATTCCATGGGCAGCTGCCATGCGAATTCCACCACGCGGTGATCAAGAAAAGGCACACGCGTCTCCAAGCTCACCCCCATGGCGGCCCGGTCCACCTTGGCCAGAATGTCATCGGGCAGATAGGTCTGGAGGTCGAGAGCCATCATGCGTTCGATGTCGCCTAGCCCGGCCAGAGCCGGCGCCGAGTCATTGAGCGCAGTGGTCGGCTCGGTGCCGCTCAGCACCACGTCTTCAGGACGAAGCCAATGAGAGACCATGCTGCGATAGAGTTCAGCCGCCGAGCTGGCCGTCATCACACCCGCCCCCTTGTGCAACTTGTCCCCAACATTCGCCCAGCGACGCCCGAGGGGCGTATGAGCAGCAATTCGGTCTAGGCGCCCTGGCGACACGCTCGTCAGCCCACGGGCCACCATACGCCGCATCGGCTGCGGCACGGCCGACAGCCGATGCCACAAGCTCGCAGCAAGCGAGTAGCGGTTGTAGCCGCAAAACAATTCGTCTCCGGCGTCACCTGAAAGCGACACGGTGACGTGGCGACGCGCAAGCTGGCTCACCAGGAACGTGGGAATTTGCGAAGAGTCGGCAAACGGCTCGCAATAGAGGCCGGGCAGACTCGGAATGACAGCCAGAGCCTGCTCTGGCGTGACATACATCTCGGTGTGCTCGGTGCCAAGGTGTTGAGCCACTGCCTTGGCGTGCTCAGCCTCGTTGTAACCTGCCTCGTGAAAACCGATCGAGAAGGTCTTCACCGGACGACTGGCTTGCGCCTGCATCAGCGCGACCACGGTAGAGGAATCAACCCCACCCGAAAGGAAGGCGCCAAGCGGCACGTCCGCCATCATCTGTCGTCGCACGGCATCTTTGAGCAAGACCTCCAGTTCATCAACAGCCTCTGTTGGACTGCCTTCGAACCGCTGGGCCATGCCGCGTTGCGCTGCCGCTGCACTCGACCAGTAGGTCTGGAAGACGGGTTCAGGAGCAGCTTGCGACACGCTCAAGAGGCTGCCAGGCAAGAGCTTGTGAATGCCCTCGTAAATGGAATGGTGCCCACCCACATTGTTGTGTCGCATGAACAAGCACAGAGCATCTCGATCGATTTGTGCGCCGAACGCCGGGTGGGCGCGCAGTGCTTTCAATTCGGAGCCGAACAGGAACACCGCGGCACGGCCTCGGCCCTGCCAGCCGTAGTAAAGCGGCTTCTCACCCAAGCGATCGCGCGCGAGCGTGAGTGTGCGTGCCTGCCTGTCCCAAACGGAAAAAGCGAACATGCCGATCGACCGCTCGACCGTGGCGCGAATGCCCCAGCGATCGAAACAGGCCAATAGCGTTTCGGTGTCTGAATGCCCTCGCCATGCAAGCCCACTCTGATGTTGCTCAAGTTCGA
The DNA here is from genome assembly GCF_058800845.1 of Variovorax sp. GW822-FHT04E09. Classification (NCBI taxonomy): domain Bacteria; kingdom Pseudomonadati; phylum Pseudomonadota; class Betaproteobacteria; order Burkholderiales; family Comamonadaceae; genus Variovorax; species Variovorax sp. GW822-FHT04E09. Next base: position 512,683 of record NZ_JBXAMR010000005.1, on the reverse strand, counting down.
CGCGCAGGTCCAAGTGGTTGTAGATCTCACCATTGAAGATCAACACCCACCGCCCACTGGCCGACACCATGGGTTGCGCCCCAGCGGGGGACAAATCCACGATCGCCAAACGGCGGTGGCCCATCGCAATACCCGCCGCCTCGTCAAACCAATGACCATCTGAATCCGGGCCGCGATGAGCAATTGCGTCGGTCATTCGACGCAGTACCGCATCAGGGGCAGTGACGTCGTTCCAATTCCCTAAAAATCCCGAAAAACCACACACACTATCTCCCTTGCGCAACGAGTTGAAGCAACTGGACCATTCTTGGTGCCGTCTTCTGAATGCAATATGAAGCTTCAACCTTCGCCCTGCCCGCTTGTCCCATACGCTCCCGGGCGGCTTGATCAGTTAGTAAATGCTGCAGACGCTCCACCCAGTCGTCCGCAGTACCGGCCAGCCAGCCGTTCTCACCCTCCTTCACGATCTCGATATTGACACCGACAGGACTTGCCACCACTGGCAAGCCGCAAGCCATGTACTGAATCAGCTTGTAGCCGCATTTGCCCCGCTCCCATGGTGAGTCAGATAGCGGCATCACCCCGACATCGCACTCCGCGATGGCCGCAACCTCGGATGCCTCTGTCCAGGGTATGCACTCCACCTCAACGCCCTTGATCTCCAGTTCGACTCCGATTACGCGCAGCTTGAACGGGATACGTTGCGCCAATGTTGCCAAGGGGGTTGCTAGTTCGCTCAAATAGCGCGACGTCGAAGGGGACCCAATCCACACGACTGTTGGAACGCCCTCGGGCCTATTCGGCCTGACCACATACCTGTCCAGATCGATCACCGTGGGAATCACTTCCACCCACGGCGCACCTGCATCTCGTGCACGCTGTGCCAGGTAACCATTCCCACCGACGACCAAGCGGGCCGTTGCCATCAGCTTGTCCAAACGCCGCCCAAAGCCTCTGCGGACCCAACCCCAGCGATGCAGATCGTAGTTGTGGAAAATGGCATCGTCATAGTCGAGCACATAAGCCGTGCCGCGCAACAAGACTCGCTCGAGGCAAACCGGCACCCATGGCAGTGCCTCTTTTTCGATCCAGACAACGTCGAATTCCTGCCGCCTCTGCATGGCCCGCAGGCGCGCTGTATAGGCTCGCATCAGGTCCGACGAGCGATAAGCACCACGCTGGTAGCGGTCACCCAATTGCTCATCCGACAACAAGGCTTGAGCAGTCACCTGAATCCCGGCACGCTCAAACCAAGGGTGGTACTGCCAGGACCGCATACGAGAAGAGGCGCCAACGCGCCCGTACTTGGTCAGTGCCAAGACCTTGATCGACTTCAACGGGTCACCCCCTTGAGGGCCCATTGAGGCAACCATCGCCACAAGAGGCCATAAGCAGTCCAGGTCTCTCGAAAACCCGTCCACGAACGACGGGCCAAGGCCAAGACCGAACGGGAAATGGGCTCAAGGGCCAGCGTCACAAACAAGACCAAGGCAGCCCCTGGCCACGAGAAATGCTTGCACGCATACAACAGACGACTACGCAACGAATAGAACAATCGCCGCGCCTTCACCTGCCGCGACGTTCCGCCTCCCGCATGAAAGGCTTGCACGTCGGCCAGATACACGCTGTGCCAACCAGAAAGATGAGCCCGACGAGAGAAATCCACATCCTCCAGATAAACAAAGAATCGCTCGTCAAATCCGTGCAGCGCATCAAACAAACTGCGCCGAACCAGGAAGAAGGCCCCAATGACATGGTCTACATCCCGTACTTCCTCATGGTTCCATTCGGTCATGAGAACTCCCAGTGCGGGAAATACGCGATCCAGGCCAAGCGCGTGCGCACTGAAGGCCACTGCAGAAGGGAAACGCGCGCAACTGCGCGCTACATGACCGGACTCATCCACTAGCTGTACGCCACAAATCCCCACTTGAGAATTAGCTGGATCAGTCATAAATTTCAATGCCCTCTGCAGTGAATTTTCACGCAGAGCTGCATCTGGATTTAGGAATAGCAAGTATTTCGCCTCGCCGTGCTGCGCCCCTAGATTGCATGCCCGACCAAAGCCAAGATTTTCATCACCAAAAAGCAATTGCACGCCAGGAAGATTCTCAACGAGCGCGCAAGAATTATCAACAGAACCATTATCCACCACGATAATTTTGGAAATCAATTCTTGCGCCTTTTGACCAACAGATTCAACACAGTCGAGCAATTGATCACCGGCATTCCAATTCACAACAACAACATCAATCACGGCGCACCCCTTGACTTGTCAATGAATTTTTACGCCTAAAAATCAAAGCCCCCCCAGGACCAAGAAAAACCCAATACCAGAAAATAATCTGAACCCACATGGAAAAAAGAGAAAAATACATATCCTGAAAAAACTGCATGATCAAGGGATAAATGGAGGCCGCATAATAAAAGGACCAACGCCCCCCAAATCGAACCGCCCGAACATAAAGAAGCCAGTGCCCAAATAGAAAAATCGGAGGAAGAAAAACCCCCACATAAAGGAAGTCACGAAAATAAATATCGTAGACGGTATACACATTTGTCGGATCAGGCACAAACTGGTAGTCGCGAATCAATGCAACAGGCCTAACCCCTTGAAGGCCTAGAGAGCTAAAAATAGCGATAAAAGAGCGGAACATATTTTGCCCCCACATCAAAGGCGGATCGCTCTCGAATAATTTATAAAAGGCCAACAGAGGTGCAACTGTGTAGCCTCTCAAATTTTCCAGTAGGGATGCAAAATTTTCAGTCGCCCCCTCGTCCACAGAGACGCCTTTCGCCGTTAGCGCAGCAACGACGACAAACATAGAGAGCAAGACAAGAAAAGAAATCGACATTCCCCTCAAGCCAATTAAACCTCGCACTACCAGAGGGAAGATCATCAATGCCATCAGCAAAAGAACAAACGTTCTGCCCGTCGCCATGTAAACGTAAAACAAACCGGCAACCAAGGAAATAAGAGCAGGCTTCAATCCTTTTCTATTTTTCACCAGGGAATAAAATCTGATAGAGGAAATTACGTAGGACAATATAAAAAAGTAGCCCCACACCCCATAACCCTCTCCATCTTCTGTCATGGCAGTACGCAATCTAATGTACCCGTCGACAGAAAATATACTCACCCCTCCGGACAATTCATTTGCACGCTGATAGGCAAATGGAATTACCAAAAAAACCGCAACTTGAGCCCAAAACAAGAGACGACGAGGAGGATAGAACGCCCCTTCATCGCGTATAAAAATAGGCCTTCCTCTCTGCTCCAAAAGGACCACCATCAGAATTAGCAGCGCAACCAGTTTTACCAGCCAAATCAAAAACAAGAACTCAAACGAAACGGGAATGAACTCTTCAGCGCCCCAAAAATACCCTCCAACCACAAGAAACCAAATCAAGAAATAAATTTGAAATGGATTAGCCAATTGCATTGGCCGAAGACTGGAAAGCGCCAATCCAAATAGCAACGTTAGGGCAAGAATCTCAAGCACGAAGCGACCTCGATTTCCAAGCAAGCGCCAATGAATCCACGATCATCCGCCCAACCCACGCGCATGCCGCTCCTAGCACACCCATACTTGCAGTCAATGAAAACAGCGCTAACATAAAGAGCGGCAACTCAATCAAATGCAACTTAGCCGTCACATCAGCGCGGCCCTGAGCGTGTAAAAGCGCATAAAACATAGACCCAATTGAATTCGCAAACACACCGATGCAAAGCACCTGTCCAATTAAAATTGACTCGAGATGCAACCCATTTTTTATCCACAATGGCAAAAAAACAGGCAACGAAATTGCCAAAACCAAACAGACAAAAAACATCAGTACCGCGATCCGCATCAACCATTTGTTAAAATAGCCTCGCCATAAGGTTGGCTGTTCTTGAATAATCTTCGTTAAGCCCGGGAACATTACTGAGGACACGGCGCCAACCAATATTAAGCTTTGAACAACAACCTCATAGGGCAGGACATACACAGAAACGGCGGCGGCCGACAACGTGGCCCCAATCACAAAGCGATCAGCCTGCACCAATATGGGACTGACAATGCTGCTAATCGTTACCCACCCACCAAATGAAAACAATGAACGCGCAATCGTGTTGGAGTATCTGGCTCGTTCCTTGATTTCTAATTCATTCCGCATGCATCGAAGAGCGAGTCGGCGGTAAACAAATAGAGCCAGCAAACGACTAACAACCAAAGACGCCACCAACCAAGGTAGTTGTGTCGAAAAAAAAGAAATGACATAGGGTCCGGCAAAATTCACAACACCCAGTGCAGCCCTCAGTAGGCTAATGCCTCTGAAATTCAAAAAGGCCTCGTTCAAGCCGCGATAGGTCGCGCTCATGGCCTGGGCCGGCAACGCTACTGCAAGCAGGAGCATGGCCACTAGAATTTCATGAGGTGACGTAGCCTCCACACGAATCCAGTGATGCCCCCCCGCCAGAGCGATCACCGCAATCAGTACACCGCCGATGAGCCCGGTAACGAGCGTGATGCGTCCCGTCGTCATCAATACGTCGGGAATGCTCGCGTAGTTTTTTTCCCCACGCAAACGGGCAACCATTTGCGTCAACGCACGCCCCAACCCCAAGTCCATGGCTCCGGCATAACCGATCAGACCCCAAGCAAGTGCCAACAAGCCAAAGCGCTCGTGCCCGAGCCTCGCAATAAGAGATGGAACGGTGAGCGCAGCCACCCCTAGCGGCAACGCCAGCCCCCCCAGATTCCAGGTAATGTGGGAGAGGCGCATCAGTCAGGCAGGTTGGTCGTTTGCAATACCGCGGCCTGCTCCGTGGGCAAGTTGTTTCCAGAGGAGTGCTCGCCTCCCTGTGCCCCAAAGATGGCACCAGCGCTGTCAATGACAAGGCGGCTCATACCCCAAGGAGCTCCGCATGGGATGAGTACCATGCGACTGCACCGGGGATGCCTTCTGCCAAGGTATGGCTGGGCTGGTAGCCCAGCAAACGCCCCGCCTTGCTGATATCTGCTTGGCTGTGGCGCACATCACCTGCTCGAAAATCTTGATACATCGGTTGGGCATCAGGCTGAACTCCATGCTCAACCAACTCATCACGAAGCAATGCATAGAGTTCACTGAGCGTCGCTCGACCGCCTACCGCAACGTTATAGATCTGATTTTTCGCCTCTAAGTTGTCGGTGGTGGCTGCCAAGAGATTGGCTTGAATGGCGTTTTCGATATAGCAAAAATCGCGACTCGTTTTTCCGTCGCCATTAATGCGAACAACCTCACGCTTCAAAAGGGATGCCGTCCACTTCGGAATAACTGCCGCATAAGCCCCATTGGGATTCTGTCTTTTTCCAAACACGTTGAAATACCGCAGCCCAATGGTGTTGAATCCGTAGCAGCGAGCAAATACGTCCGCATACAGTTCATTCACATACTTGGTCACCGCATATGGACTGAGCGGCTTGCCGATGGTGTGTTCAACCTTAGGCAACGCAGGATGATCCCCATAGGTGCTGCTGCTAGCGGCATAGGTAAAACTCGTGACTTTCGCATCACGCGCGGCCACAAGCATATTGAGAAAGCCCGTTATGTTGACGCTATTGCTGGTAATAGGGTCAGCCATGCTGCGTGGAACGCTACCCAAAGCGGCTTGGTGGAGCACATAGTCCACCTCCACGCAGGCGCGCTGGCAGTCGTCCAGGTTACGGATGTCGCCCTGAATAAAGCGGAAGTTGGTCCACTGCGTCGGGCTGACCGAAGACTGCACTTCGTCGAGATTGTGCTGATAGCCGGTCGCAAAGTTGTCTAGGCCGACGACACGCTGGTTCAGCTTGAGCAGGACTTCCAACAAGTTGCTGCCGATGAAGCCAGCTACTCCAGTTACCAGCCAAGTGTGCGGTTCACCTACGAGGCGGGACTTCAGTAAATCGAATGCGGAGGGTTGTTCTTGGGTGATATTGCTCATGCCAATGCCTTCACATTCAGAGTCGACCGTCCGCGGTGCCCAAGGGCAAGATGCTCTTGACATCAAACAGTACGGCGCCGGGTTGACCCAAGGCCTTGATGCCCGACTCGCCCAAGGCGACGAATTGCTGGTGACCAACGGCAAGAACGATGGCCGCGTACTCACCATCTACAGGCAGGTCGGGCAAACATTGCAGGCCATATTCATGCTCGGCCTCAACGGCATCAACCCATGGGTCAAACACGTCCACCTGGGTGTTGTAGCCTTGCAAGGTGCGCACGATATCCACCACCTTGGTGTTGCGCACGTCGGGGCAGTTTTCCTTGAAGGTCAGGCCCAGCACCAGCACCTTGCTGCCCAGAACCGGCACGTTCTTGCGCAGCATCAGCTTGATAACTTCGTCCGCGACATGGCTCGCCATGTTGTCGTTGATCCGGCGACCGGCCAGGATCACCTCTGGGTGGTAACCGACCTCGACCGCCTTGTGGGTGAGGTAGTACGGATCCACACCAATACAGTGCCCACCCACCAGTCCCGGACGAAAAGGCAGGAAGTTCCACTTGGTGCCGGCTGCTTGCAGCACTTCGAGCGTGTCGATGCCGAGCCGGTGAAAAATGAGGCTCAGCTCGTTCATCAGCGCAATGTTCACATCACGCTGCGTGTTCTCGATCACCTTGGCAGCTTCGGCCACCTTGATGCTGCTGGCCTTGTGAGTGCCCGCGGTAATGATCTGACGGTACATCTGATCTACAGCCTCGGCGACTTCCGGCGTGCTGCCGCTGGTTACCTTCTTGATGCTGGGCAGGCGGTGCTCCTTGTCACCGGGGTTGATGCGCTCGGGGCTGTAACCGCAGAAAAAATCTACGTTGAACTTCTTGCCGCTGAATTTCTCGAGAACCGGAACACACACCTCCTCGGTGGCGCCCGGATATACCGTCGACTCGAAAATCACAATGGCGCCTGCTCGCATCACCTTTCCAACGGTTTCGCTGGCCTTGATCAGTGGCGTCAAATCGGGACGGTTCGCGCTGTCGATCGGTGTGGGAACCGTCACGATGAATACAGTGCAATCGCGCAGATCATCGGCCTGTGAGGTGAATGCCAATTGGTTGGCCGCCGTCAACTCGTCAGCAGTCGTTTCAAGAGTGCGATCGTGCCCTCGCTGCAACTCTGCGATGCGTTTGGCATTGATGTCGAAGCCGATCACTTGTCGGTTCTTGCCGAACTCCACGGCAAGGGGAAGGCCCACGTAGCCGAGACCAATGATCGCGATGGGTTGAGTTGATTGAATGACTTGCATGTTAAAAGCACTGGAGACGAAAAATTGGCGACAGGCTCTGAGAAGAGTCATGTCGCCGCACCGCATTCGCGGCCGCTGATTTCAGAGCAACCTGGACCACGCTGTGAACTTCGAAAACTCGGCTTGGATCCAGACGCGATTAGCGATGCCTGCTGTAAACCTCGCTCGCGTTGTTGACCACCGTAGCGGATGGCAGGATCAAGCTGACCACGCGGTTCCACTTGACCAGTGGCACCGGATCGACGTACACGACGTCCTGCGACTGCAACCGGAACTGGCTTGCCAGTGCCATCGTTGCCGGGTTCTTGGCATTCAAATGAAAGATGGCCGGTGCGCCGGTCGCACCTTGGCGAATCACGTAGATCTGGCCGGCGTTGGCGGTGGAGGTCATCGGGCCACCCGCCTCGCCTAAGGCCTCGCTCAAGCTCAAGCGGCCGTTGCTACGCATGGACAGGGCGACCGGCGCCATGATTTCACCCATGACGAAGACCTTGGAGTCCTCCCGGTGCGCCACACGAACGGTGTCGCCGTTCTTCAGGGGAATGCTGTTCCCGTCGTAGCCCGCTTCCCGCAGTCGGGTCATGTCGATGGGAACCGAACGACCGTCGCGGATGAGGGTGACGGCCGACTGGTTGGCATTGGACGTCATCCCGCCAGCGCGGTTGATCGCCTCGCTCAGTGTCATGGGCACATCGGTGAAGATCTGCGAGCCCGGGGTGCGCACTTCGCCCTCCAAATAGGCGCGACGGCTTCTGAAGGACTGAATGCGCACCGTCACCTGCGGATCGCGAACGTGTGGCCGCAACAGCTTGCCGATCAGGTCCGAAGCATCGCCTTCACTCAAGCCAGCCACGCGCACACGGCCGATATAGGGAAAAGCAATCTCACCATCAGCATCGACGATGAAGCCCGGCGCCACCTGCACGCCGGTCGGGTCAGCAGATTGCGAAATCACGGCGCCCGCATTCGGCAGCAACTCGGGGTGGTCATACACGATCACGCCCACGACATCACCCGACCCGATGGTGTAGCGCGCCCCCTTGCCAAACAGCGCCTGCACCTCAGGCGGCACCCCCTTCGGCGACACCTCCGCCAGCGTGCGCACCAGCGCCAGCGAGATCGGGGTGATTTCACCCTCAGGCGCTTCGTCAGGAAGGTAGCGGAACTGCGACGGCAACTCGCCGCCTGCTTCGTAAGGCTCCACCGAACCCATGCCGGGCACCACGGCACAGCCCTGGAGCAACACCACGCCGGCAAGCGCTACCCACGCGAGGGCTTTCGCATTTCTTCTCAATTCAGGTCCCTTGAAAGTCAGTCAGTCGTATCAACAACGAAGCGGCGAAAGAACGGCAATTCCCGGAGGCATGCGAGGCTCGCACATCCGCTCTCTTGTATCGCGCTTCTTTTTCAAACACTTGTGATCGCCGCCACTACGCGGCACCATTTATGTAAAAATTTGAACAGCTATAGTCGCGCTGAAACTGGCAAATTCAGGCAACAAAGGTGCAGAATTCATCGCGGGGTCACGCAAGAATCTGGCGCACCCAGGGCGAATGCGCTCTGACAGACAGAAGTCTTGAAGGTCGATTTCGCGCGGCCGCTCCCCACTGCTCCCCTCTCATCGTACCAGTGCAGTGCACTGTCAATGGGGCTTTGCCTGCGTTCCAGGATGCTTCCGGAATGCCCGTACGGCGCCGTTTTGCCTTCTTTTCGAGAGCAAAACACGACGTATCCGACCGGTTCTACCCATCCCGCGAAATTGGAAACAAGACGTTCCAAAGCGTAGTCGGCAAGGTTTAGCTACGGAGACTGGGTACCCTCCGTCCGTTCCAGGCAAGAGCCGCCAGCGGTCATGCCTCAGTTGCAGTCCAGCATCACCCGCCGCGCCGCCGTCTTGCCCTCCCACTTCCACAGGCATACTGGCACCCCTTTCAACAGCAGGTCTTCAGCACCCTTTCTGAATCATGAGCATCCTCAGCGAATTCAAGGAGTTTGCCGTCAAGGGCAACGTCATCGACCTCGCCGTCGGCGTGATCATCGGGGCGGCGTTCGGCAAGATCGTCGACTCGCTCGTGGCCGACATCATCATGCCGCTCGTGGGCATGGTGTTCGGGAAGCTCGACTTCTCGAACCTCTACGTGATCCTGGGCACGGTGCCGCCGGGCGTGACGAACACGCTGGCGGAGCTGAAGAAGGCCGGCGTGCCGGTGCTGGCGTATGGCAACTTCATCACGATTGCTGTCAATTTCGTGATCCTCGCCTTCATCATCTTCATCATGGTCAAGCAGATCAACAAGCTGCGCAAGACCGAAGAAGCCGCCCCCGCAGCGCCGGCCGCCACGCCGGAAGACATCACGCTGCTGCGCGAGATCCGCGACAGCCTGAAGCGTCCTTGAGCTTCTCTTTCCGGCCGCGCGCTCAGGCGCCGGCCAGCGTTCGCGCCATGCGCAGCGCCTCGACGAGGCTCGAGGCATCGGCCACGCCCTGGCCCGCGATGTCGAACGCCGTGCCGTGATCCGGGCTGGTGCGCACCAGCGGCAGCCCGAGCGTCACGTTCACGCCCTTCTCCACCCCGAGGTACTTGACCGGGATCAGGCCCTGGTCGTGGTACATCGCGATCACCACGTCGAACTCGCCGCTGGACGGCACGCCGGCCTTGGCGCGCGCGCGCATGAAGACGGTGTCGGGTGCATGAGGCCCCTGGGCATCGATGCCCTCGGCGCGCGCGGCCTCGATGGCCGGCGCGATGACGGTGCGCTCTTCCGAACCGAACAGGCCGCCCTCGCCCGCGTGCGGGTTGAGCCCGGCCACGCCGATGCGCGGCGGCCGACCGAGGGCGTGGGTCAAGGCGCGATGGGTGATGCGCAGCGTGTCCAGCACGCCGTCGAAGCGCACGGCCTCGATGGCGTCGCGCAGCGACATGTGGATGCTCACGAGCACGGTGCGCAACTCGTCGTTGGCCAGCATCATGCGCACGGGCACGTCGGCCACGGTGCGGCCCAGGTGGGCGGCGGCCTCGGCCTGCAGGAGCTCGGTGTGGCCGGGGTACGGAAAGCCGGCCGCGGCCAGCGCCTCCTTGTGCAGCGGTGCGGTGACGAGGGCCGAGATCTCGCCGCGCAACGCGGCACGCGCGGCCCACACCACGCAGTCGCCAGCGGCGCGCCCGGCCTCGGCGCTGATGCGCCCCTGCACGATGCCTTTCGGCGGCGCGATCACCTGCAGCACCGGGATGCACCCCGGCGGCACGGTGGCCGCCTCAGCGACGCTGGCGATCTCCACGACAGGCCACGCCAGTCGCCCCGGCGCCGCGAGCGCCTGCGACGCACAGCGCAGCGTGCCGACGTCGCCGGCCACGAACGCACCGCGCACGGCGTCAGGCGCGTCGCGGAAGGCCTTGGCAATGATCTCGGGGCCGATGCCGGCCGGGTCGCCGAGCGTGATCGCGATCGGCGCCTTCATGCGGGGTTGTCGATGTCGATGAATTCGTGCTTCAGCCCGAGCTGCGCCGCCACATGGGCGGCCACGGCCTGCGCACCGTAGCGCTCGGTGGCGTGGTGGCCGCAGGCCAGGAAGGCCACGCCCAACTCGCGGGCGTAATGCGCCTGCGGCTCGGAAATCTCACCGGTGATGAAGGCGTCGGCGCCGGCCGCGATGGCGGCCTCGAAGTAGCCCTGGGCGCCGCCCGTGCACCACGCGATGTTCTTGATCGGGCGGTGGGCCGTGTCGACCAGCGTGACGGGCCGCTTCAGCACCTTCTCGACATGGGTCGCCAGAGCCTTGGCGCTGGCGAAGTTCTCGCCGTTCTCGCGCGCGCCCAGGAAGCCCAGCTCCTGTTCGCCGAAGCGCCCGGCCGACCCCGGATGCGCAACGAGCCCCAGCTGCAGGCCGAGCTGCGCGTTGTTGCCCAGCTCGGGGTGCGCGTCGAGCGGCAGGTGGTAGGCGAACAGGTTGACGTCGTCGCCCAGCAGCAGGCCCAGGCGCTGCTTCATCCAGCCGGTGACGCAGCCGTCCTGGCCGCGCCAGAACAGGCCGTGGTGAACGAAGATGGCATCGGCCTCGGCGTGGATCGCGGCCTCGATCAGCGCGCGGCTGGCGGTCACGCCCGAGACGATCTTGCGGACCACGGTGCGCCCTTCGACCTGCAGGCCGTTGGGTCCGTAATCCTTGAAGCGCCCGGGGGCCAGCAGCAGGTCGAATGCGTGAAGCAGTTCGTGGCGTGTGGTGCTCATCGCGACATTGTCGCGCTCCCCGCGGCCGGCGCGCCATCGCGCATCGGGTGGCCGCGTGCGGCCAGGGGCCACAGGGCCAGCAGGAAGCCCAGCGCCGCCAGCGCGGCTACGTAGTGGGCCGGCGCCATGGTGTCGTGCTGCAGCCAGAGCGTGAGGATCACCGGCGTCAGGCCGCCGAAGACGGCATAAGACATGTTGTAGGCGAAGGAAAGCCCCGTGAATCGCACCGGCGCCGGAAAGGCGCGCACGCCCGCGATCGGCACCGTGGCGATGGTGCCCACGAAGAGCCCCACCAGCCCGTAGTGCCAGAACAGCGTGGCCGGCGTGCCGGGCAGCCCGGTGTAGAACAGGTAGGCGGTGGCAAAGAGGCCGCCCCAGCCGATGAGCATCACGGCGCGCGTGCCGATGCGGTCGCTGGCCCAGCCGACGATCACGCAGCCGATGGTCAGGGTCAGCGTGGCGAGCGCGTTGGCCTCGAGCGCCAGCGCCGCCGGAATGTGGTGCACCTTCTGCAGGTAGGTGGGCGTGTACAACACCACCACGACGATGGCAGCCGACAGCACCCAGGTCTGCAGCCCCACGTACACGCTCGCCAGGCGGTGCTCGCGCAGCACGGTGCGCAGCGGCAGCTCGCGGGCGACCGTCTTGCGGCCGGCCAGTTCCTTGAAGACCGGCGTCTCGTGCAGGAAGCGGCGCAGGTAGACCGAGAACAGACCGAACACGCCGCCCAGGATGAAGGGAATGCGCCAGGCGAAATCGTTCACCTGCTCCGGCGAGTAGTGGCGGTTGATGGCCACGGCCACCAGCGAGCCCAGCAGGATGCCGCCGGTGATGCCCGAGGTCAGCGTGCCGATGCCGAAACCGTAGCGCTTGGCCGGCACGTGCTCGCCGACGAACACCCAGGCGCCGGGCATCTCGCCGCCGATGGCTGCGCCCTGCAGCACGCGCATCGCCAGCAGCAGCAGGGGCGCCGCGACGCCGATGCTCGCGTAGGTGGGCAAGAGGCCGATCACCAGCGTGGGCGCCGCCATCAGGAAGATCGACAGCGTGAACATGCGCTTGCGCCCCAGCAGGTCGCCGAAGTGCGCGATGACGATGCCGCCCACGGGCCGCGCGAGGTAGCCCGCGGCGAAGATGCCGAAGGTCTGCAGCTGGCGCAGCCAGTCGGGCATGTCGGCGGGGAAGAACAGCGCGCCCAGCACGGTCGCGAAGAAGACGTAGATGACGAAGTCGTAGAACTCGAGCGTGCCGCCGAGTGCGGACAGGGCCAGGGTCTTGTAGTCGCGCGCATCGAGCGTGCGCGCCGGAGCGGGCTTGGCGCCGTCCGTGTAGGTAGCTTCTGAGGTCATGGCAGCAGGGGTATCGTGGCCGCTCGCCTGCCTTGAACCGGATAGGGGCAGAGCGTGGCACGCCGACGAAAGAATCGCCTGGCCGCGTCCGCCGGGTGGGCGGCGCGGAAGGCCTGGGGGGGGCGATCCGGGTCGGATCGCCTGCCGATACTAAGGGTTAGCCCGTATTCACGCCCCGCAGGCCGCGCAATCTCGACCCTGCCGCGCGGTCTATGGCGCCAGGCCGGTTGAGGGACAATTGCAACCGGCGCCGTCTTTCAGCGCTTTTCCAACGCTCTTTCTTCAAGCTTTCATGAAACGCACCTGGCTGCTCTTTGCTCAAGCCGTGACCGTCCTGCTGGCGGCCTACTTCGTCGTCGCGACGCTCAAGCCCGAGTGGATCCACAAGCGCTCGACCTCGCTGGGCGGCGTGGTGTCGATCGTCGAAGCGCCCAGCGGCGCGCCGGCCGCGCCCGCCGCGGGCAGCCTGAGCGCGGCGGCCAAGAAAGCCTCGCCGGCGGTCGTGAGCATCAACACCAGCAAGGCCGCGCAGCGCCACCCGCGCAGCAACGACCCCTGGTTCCGCTTCTTCTTCGGCGACCAGGCCGACCAGCCCCAGGTGGGCCTGGGCAGCGGCGTGATCGTGAGCACCGACGGCTACATCCTCACCAACAACCACGTGGTCGAGGGCGCCGACGAAATCGAGGTCACCCTGAACGACAGCCGCCACGCGCGCGGCAAGGTGATCGGCACCGACCCCGACACCGACCTGGCCGTGCTCAAGATCGAGCTCGACAAGCTGCCGGTGATCGTGCTGGGCAACTCCGACGAACTGCTGGTGGGCGACCAGGTGCTGGCCATCGGCAACCCCTTCGGCGTCGGCCAGACCGTGACCAGCGGCATCGTCTCGGCGCTGGGGCGCAACCAGCTGGGCATCAACCAGTTCGAGAACTTCATCCAGACCGATGCAGCCATCAACCCCGGCAACTCGGGCGGCGCGCTGATCGACGTCAACGGCAACCTGCAGGGCATCAACACCGCCATCTACTCACGCTCGGGCGGCAGCATGGGCATCGGCTTCGCCATTCCGGTGTCGATGGCCAAGATCGTGCTCGAGGGCATCGTGAAGGAAGGCCAGGTGCGCCGCGGCTGGATCGGCGTCGAGCCGAGCGACCTGTCGCCCGAACTGGCCGAGACCTTCGGCGTGAAGGCCGACGCCGGCGTGATCATCACCGGCGTGCTGCAGAACGGCCCCGCCGCCAAGGCCGGCATCCGCCCGGGCGACGTGATCACCTCGGTGGGCGAGAAGAAGACCGACAGCGTGCAGGCCCTGCTGACCGCCGTGGCCGGCCTCAAGCCGGGCGACACGGCACGCTTCGCGCTGCAGCGCGGCACCGACAAGATGGAACTGGACGTGACGCCAGGGCTGCGGCCGAAGAGCCCGATCAGGCAGCAGTTGCCGAACAACGAATAGGCAAGAAACGACAGCGGCTCCGGCCGCAGATCGGACAGCAACAAAAAAGCGGCCCTCGGGCCGCTTTTGTTTGGGGGGCAGGAGCCGATCGATCCGGGGATCAGGAACTGCCGGAAGACCCCGAACCCGCGCTCTCTTCCTCACCCTCGGGCGCCTTGCCCGTCCCTGCGAAGTAGCGCGCCCCGATGATCCCCACCTCGTACAGCAGGCACATCGGCACCGCCAGCGCGAGTTGCGAGACCACGTCGGGCGGCGTGAGCACCGCGGCCACCACGAAGGCGATCACGATGAAGTAGCCGCGGAACGAGCGCAGCTTCTCGATGGTGACCATCTCGAAACGCACCAGCAGCATCACCACGATCGGCACCTGGAAGGCAACGCCGAAGGCGATGTACAGCGACAGGATGGCCTCCACGTACGACGAGATGTCGGGCGTGGCCGCCACCGCCGCGGGCGTGAACTTCTGGATGAAGCCGAACATCTTGTCCAACACGAACAGCTGCACGAAGGCGATGCCGCCGTAGGCCAGCACGCTGCCGAAGAAGATCAGCGGCAAGGCGAAGCGCTTCTCGTGGCTGTACAGGCCCGGCGCGACGAACATCCAGGCCTGGTACATGAGCCAGGGCAGCGCCAGCAGCACGGCCGCCATCATCAGCACCTTGAGCGGCACGAAGAACGGCGAGAACACGCCGATGGCGATCAGCTTGGCGTCCGGCGGCATGTGCGCACGGATCGGCATGGCGATGATGTCCATGAGCCCGCTCGGGCCGGGCCAGATCGCCAGCAGGATGCCCGCGACCACGAGGCCGTAGACGCAGTACAGCAGCCGGTCCCGAAGCTCGACCAGGTGCTGCACGAACGGCTGCTCGGTGCCCGCCAGCTCGTCTTCTTTGTTCTTGTTGTCGGAATCGGCCATGGGAGAGGAGAAAGCGTGGGAGAAGACACAGGCGCACGGGGCGCCCGGGAACGCCGCGGGGCGTGCGCGTGCGTCAGTTGATCTTGTGGGGGCGGAAGCGGGCAACCCGCGCCGCGCCCGACAGCGCCTTGGTACGCACGCCGTTGCGCGCCTTGTACCAATTCGGCGTGGCGCCCTGCTTCAGGCGCCAGTTCTTGCGGGGGTGCCTGTATTCGGGCACCGCCTGCTCGGGCTCGGCCAGCGCCGACAGGGTGTCACCGGACGCGCCGGAAAACTGCTTCTCGAACTCGCTGGCGCCGGTGTGGATGCTGTGCTCCACGTCGCGCGCCGCGTCCTCGACCGTGGTCTTCATCTTGCGGAGCTCGTCGAGCTCCATCGAACGGTTGACTTCGGCCTTGACGTCGTTCACGTAGCGCTGGGCCTTGCCGAGCAGGGCGCCCACCGTGCGTGCAACGCGCGGCAGCTTCTCCGGCCCGATCACGATCAGCGCCACGACGCCGATGAGCGCCAGCTTCTCAATGCCGAGGTCGATCACGGATGTGTGCCTGCAGTGCTCAGGACTTCTGGCGCGCTTCGACGTCGATCGTCGACTTGTCGCTGTTGGCCGGCTGGCCGGTCACTTGCTGCGTGGGGGCCGACGTGGTGGAGGCATCGGGGGAGGCCGAGCCGTCCTTCATGCCGTCCTTGAAGCCCTTGACGGCACCACCGAGATCCGAACCCATGTTCCGCAGCTTCTTGGTGCCGAAGATCATGACCACGACGAGCAGCACGATCAGCCAGTGCCAGATGGAAAAAGAACCCATGGAGAACTCCTAAGAATGTGTCCGATTTTAGTCGGGGGGAATGTGACAGTTTGGCTTAACCCTGCTCAGCCGCGAAGCCAGGGGCGGGGGCCGCCCATGACGTGCACATGGAGATGGTGAACCTCCTGTCCGCCCTCGGCGCCAGTGTTCACGACGACCCGGTAGCCGCCGTCCGGATAGGGCCGGCAGCCCTGCTCCAGCGCCAGCTGGGGGGCCAGCGTCATGATCTTGCCCATGAGCGCCGAATCCTCGGGCGTGAGCTGCGCCATCGAGGCGATGTGTTTCTTGGGCACGAGCATGAAATGCACCGGCGCCCAGGGCGAGATGTCATGGAAACCGAACAGGTCGTCGTCTTCGTAGACCTTGCGCGAGGGGATCTTGCCTTCGATGATTTTGCAGAAGACGCAGTTCGGATCAGATGACATCTTTGGGTTCCATGGGACGGCCGTCGTTCATCCGGATCATGCCCTTCACGATCCGGTAGAGGAACCACAGCGAAATCAGGCTCCAGGCGATCCAGCCCGGCACGAACAGCAGCAGCCAGAGCCACGAGGTGACGATGTACAGCAGGCCGGCCCACAGCACCGAGCGGATGCGCCAGCTGAAGTGCGAGGCCTGCCAGGTGCCGGCCGCGTCGTCGCGCTTCACGAAATCGATCAGGAGGGCGATGAGCAGCAGCAGCACGGAGGCCTGCGCGCCCGGCACGACCGCGCCGATGGCCACGATCAGGTGCAGCACGTAGCTGACCCAGCCCCAGGTCTTGAGGGAGTCGTCGGGTTCCACGTTCACGATGTCATTGGCCATGGTCGATGCCCTTTCAATCGATCATTCAGTCGTTGGAAGCTTCGCGGGCCTGCACCTTGCGCAGGGCTTTTTCCTCGATGCCGCTGGTGCCTTCGCGGCGCTCGAGCTCCGCGACCACGTCGGCTGGCGAGAAACCGTAGTGGGCCAGCGCCACCATGGTGTGGAACCACAGGTCGGCCACTTCGTTCACTATTTTCGAGCGCTCGCCGCCGTGGTCCGCGTCCTTGGCGGCCATCACGACCTCGGTGGCTTCCTCGCCGATCTTCTTGAGGAAGGCGTCGGGGCCCTTGTGCAGCAGCCGGGCGACGTAGCTTTTCTCGGGGTCGCCGCCGTTCGCGGGCAGGCGGCTCTCGAGCACCGCAGCCAGGCGGGCGAGCGCGTCGGAGGTGTTCGAATCGTTCACTGTGGCGCTCATTTGTAGATCGACTCCGGGTCTTTCAAGACCGGCTCGACCACGGTCCACTGGCCCTTCTCGTACTTGCTGAAGAAGCAGCTGTGGCGGCCGGTGTGGCAGGCGATGCCGGGCTCGTGGCCCAGCTGCGTCACCTTGAGCAGCACCACATCGTTGTCGCAGTCCAGGCGGATCTCGTGCACGGTCTGCACGTGGCCCGACTCTTCGCCCTTGAACCACAGCTTGCTGCGCGAGCGGCTGAAATACACCGCGCGGCCCAGCTCGGCGGTCTTTTCGAGCGCCTCGCGGTTCATCCACGCGAACATGAGCACGTCGTTCGTGCCTTGTTCCTGGGCGATCACGGGCACCAACCCGTTCGCGTCCCACTTCACTTCATCAAGCCAATTCATGGGGATATTGTCAAGGATAGGAAAAGACCCTTCCGGTCCCGCTCAGGCGTCGATGCGCACGGGAATCCCGCGCTCGGCCATGCGCGCCTTGGCCTCGCCCACGGTGTGCTCGCCGTAGTGGAAGATGCTCGCGGCCAGCACCGCGTCGGCGCCGCCCTTCTGGATGCCGTCGGCCAGGTCGTCGAGGTTGCCGACGCCGCCCGAGGCGATCACGGGCACGTTGACCGCGTCGCTCACGGCGCGCGTCAGGGCCAGGTCGAAGCCGCTCTTGGTGCCGTCGCGGTCCATGCTGGTGAGCAGGATCTCGCCAGCGCCGCGGCGCGCCATCTCGGTCGCCCACTGCACCACGTCCAGGCCGGTGTTCTTGCGCCCGCCGTGGCTGTAGACGTCCCAGCCCGCGCCGCGCGTGGCGGCGTCTTCGGGGCTGCGGCGCTTGGCGTCGATGGCGACCACGATGCACTGCGAGCCGTACTTCTGGGCCGCGTCGCTGATCACCTGCGGATCGGCGATGGCGGCCGAGTTGAAGCTGGTCTTGTCGGCGCCCGCGTTGAGCAGCCGACGCACGTCGGCCACGGTGCGCACACCGCCGCCCACGGTCAGCGGAATGAAGACCTGCGAGGCCACCGCTTCGATGATCGGCAGGATCAGGTCACGGCCGTCGCTGGTGGCCGTGATGTCCAGGAAGGTGAGTTCATCGGCGCCCTGCGCGTTGTAGCGCGCGGCGATCTCGACCGGGTCGCCGGCATCGCGCAGCTCGAGGAAGTTGACGCCCTTGACGACGCGGCCGCCGGTGACGTCGAGGCAGGGAATGATGCGTTTGGCAAGCATGGGGTGGTGAACCAGGGAGAAATCAGAGAACGCAAAGCTGTTGCCAGCCCTGCCATTGGGCGCCGGGCGCCAGCACGACGGGTTCGTCGATGCGGGCCGCCTCGACGCACAGCATGTGGCGGAAGCCCTCTGGGGGCATGTCCGCGAGTGTCGCACCGAGCGCGGCGCCGGGGTTCCAGACCACGGTTTCGGTGCAGGTTTCGCTCTGGGTGATTTCGAGCGTGCCGTCGGGCTGCACCAGCCGCAGCGGCTGCGCCGGGGCCGTGTAGACGCTGTCGAACTCGGCGTCGAACTGCAGCGCGGCAGCGGTTTCGGTCTGGCGCACGTCGCGCACCGCGTCCCAGCGGGCGGCGCCCTGCAGGCCTTCGAGGCGCACGGCGGCGATGTCGTCCACGCGCAGGTAGGTGTGCAGCGCGGCCGAGAACGGCCAGGGCGCGTCGCCGGTGTTGGTCAGGGTGAGCGCGGTGCGCAGCCGGCCGGCGGCGAGCGTGGCGTCCAGCCGCGCCTCGAAGGCATGCGGCCAGAGCCGGCGGGTGGCGTCGTTGTCGCGCAGCACCAGCCGCAGCGTGTCGGGCGCGCCCGATTCCTCGCGAATCCAAGGCAGATTGCGCATGAAGCCATGCTTGGGGAGCATGCCGCGCTGGTTGAACTGGGGGCAGCACAGGGGAATGCCGCCGCGGATGGCGGTTTGGCCGTCAAAAACGGCCTTCGGACTCAGATACAGTCGCTCCCCACCGCGGGCCGGGGCCCAGGAAAGCACCTGGGCGCCATGCAGCGCCACCGTCAGCGTGCTGCCATCGGCCGCCACGGCGTGCAACGCCGGCTGGCCTCGAAACTCGATCGAGCGGATATCCATGTGAGGAATTGTAGGCAGCCGCCGCATCCTGGCAGCGGGCCATTGCGTGCATCCGCCTTTCTTGGATACCCTGTGCCGGGTCGGTCCCGTGCACTCGAAAAGAACCACTCTCACACGACAAAGGGGATACGCATGAAGAAAAAGCTGCCCATGGCCGCCTGGATCCTGATCGCCATGGTGCTCGGCATCATCGTCGGTTACATGATCTTCACCAGCTTTCCCGACAAGAAGGCCGCCAAGGAGATCGCGGACTACGTCTCCATCGTCTCCGACGTCTTCCTGCGCCTGATCAAGATGCTGATCGGCCCGCTGGTGTTCTCCACGCTGGTGGTGGGCATCGCGCACATGGGCGACGCCAAGTCGGTCGGCCGCGTGTTCGGCAAGGCCATCGGCTGGTTCCTCACGGCCTCGCTGATCTCGCTGGTCATCGGCCTGGTCATGGCCAACCTGCTCAAGCCCGGCGAGAACCTGGGCCTGCCGCTGCCCGACATCGGCGCCTCGGCCAACCTGGCGACCAACAAGTTCACCTTCAAGGACTTCGTGAGCCACACGGTGCCCAAGTCGTTCGTGGAGGCGATGGCCAACAACGAGATCCTGCAGATCGTAGTGTTCTCGATGTTCTTCGGCGTGGCCCTGGCCTCGCTCGGCGACAAGGCCAAGACGCTGGTGGCCGCCATCGAGGAGCTGTCGCACGCCATGCTCAAGATCACGGGCTACGTCATGAAGCTCGCGCCGCTGGCGGTGCTGGCGGCCATGGCCGCCACCGTGGCCGTGAACGGGCTGGGCATTCTCGTCAAGTTCGCCGTGTTCATGCGCGACTTCTACCTGGGCCTGTTCGTGCTGTGGGGCGTGCTCATCATGGCCGGCCTGCTGTTCCTCGGACCGCGCGTGTTCAAGCTGCTGGTGCTCATCAAGGAGGCGTTCCTGCTGTCGTTCGCCACCGCGAGCTCCGAAGCCGCGTACCCGAAGATCCTGCAGGCGCTCGACCGTTTCGGCGTGAAGCGCAAGATCTCCAGCTTCGTGATGCCGATGGGCTACTCGTTCAACCTCGACGGCTCGATGATGTACTGCACCTTCGCCGTGCTGTTCATCGCGCAGGCCTACGACATCCACATGCCGATCAGCACGCAGATCACCATGCTGCTGATCCTGATGCTCACCTCCAAGGGCATGGCCGGCGTGCCGCGCGCCTCGCTGGTGGTGATCGCCGCCACGCTGAACCACTTCGACATTCCCGAAGCCGGCCTGCTGCTGATCCTGGGCGTGGACACCTTCCTGGACATGGGCCGCTCGGCCACCAACGCGGTGGGCAACTCCATCGCCACGGCCGTGGTCGCCAAATGGGAGGGCGAGCTGCTGTCCGAGAGCGATGCCGAGGCCAACGCCAAGGTGCTCGACGAGGAAGCCGCCGCCACCCTCGCCCACCCGGCGCACGCGTGAGGCGCCACGCCATGACGCGCATCGCCACGCTGCCCTCCGCCGTCGCCGCATGGCTGCTGGCGGGCGTGGTCCTCGCCTTGCCGACCGGCCCGGCACAGGCGCAGGAGCTCCTCACCGGCACGCTGGCCAAGGTGCGCGAGAGCGGCACCATCGCCATCGGCCACCGCGAGGCCTCGGTGCCTTTTTCGTACCTCAATGCGCGCAAGGAGCCGATCGGCTATTCCATCGAGCTGTGCCGCGCGCTCGTCACGGCCATCGAGGACACGGTCAACAAGAGTCTCACGATCAAGTGGGTGCCCGTCACCTCCGACTCGCGCATCGACGCGGTCATCAGCGGCCAGGTCGACCTCGAGTGCGGCTCCACCACCAGCAACCTCGAGCGCCAAAAGCGCGTGGCCTTCTCGCCGACGATGTTCGTCTCGGGCACCAAGGTGCTGGTGAAGAAGGGCGCGCCAATCCAGTCGTTCCGCGACCTGGCCGGCAAGAAGGTGGCCGTGACGGCGGGCACCACCAACGAGAAGACGCTGCGCGACCTGTCGCAGAAGTTCAAGCTCAACATCGAGTTGAAGGTGGCGCGCGACCACGCCGAGTCGTTCGCACTCGTGAAAGAAGGCCAGGCCGACGCCTTCGCCACCGACGACGTGCTGCTCTACGGCCTGATCGCCCGCGACGCCGCCAAGGCGCAGTACGAGGTGGTGGGCGACTTCCTCTCCTACGACCCGTACGCGGTCATGTACCGCAAGGGCGACCCGCAGCTGAACAAGGTGGTGGTCGACACCTTCCAGGTGCTGGCGGAAGACGGCGAGATCCACCGCCAGTACAAGCGCTGGTTCATGCGCAAGCTGCCTTCGGGGGAAAGCCTCAATTTGCCGATGAGCGCGCAGCTGGAAACGATCATCCAGACGATGGCAGTGAAGGCCGAATAGGCCGGCCGCGCCCTCAAAGCCCCCTGCCCCTGTAGCAACGTGCGACGAAGCAATCCGAGGCGCCCTTGCAGGATGCTCGTCCGACAACTCCATCGATAAGTGAATGAATGTGGTGTGGCCTTACAAGGCCACACCACGCTCCAGCATTCGCTCTCCCAACAGTCTAGACCCAATGTCATTAAGGTGCGCATCGTCTCTATAAATTAGAGTTTCATCGAGCATCGGACTGCACCTCTTCTCAGAGCAAATTATTAAATTAGGGTCAATAATTTTAATCTGCGGATAATGAGAAATTATTTCCTTCAAGTAATTTGGAGCATCCTCGCGAGGCCCCTCACAATCATCCGAAACAGCCGCCCCATACATTATTTTTCGAATGGAACAACTGCTCGCACGGTCAATCTTTTCATTACTCAAAACAAGAGTCAACTTGGCGCCAGTCCCCAAAATAATATCGATTGATGCACGAAGTTGATCACCCGCCTTTTCGTTCTTAGGCCAATTTCCCGCCAACACCACCCGAGAGTAGCGGTTTTTCGCAATATTTGCATAGACCATTTCATTGCGCCTAAGGCACTTCTCCCTGTACGACGGCTCTTTTTCGGTGTCGTAGCCCAGAATCGGCGGACACCCATCCATCGTGTAGTCCACAAGTGAAATTTCTTGCGCCCTCGCCATGACGTCAATCATTCCACTGAAATGATTGGCAAAAGAGTCTCCAACCAAAATTCCGTCGATTTTCGATTTTTCGCTACCAAGCCTGCATTTTTCATTTGGTAGCGTTGCGTACAAAGCCGTGGGAACGTGACACCCATTGCGCAGGATATTGGGCTTCGAGTCGACAGCGACCTCGAGGTCAACTACACGAGGATCAAAGCGCTGGGGAAATCCATTCGTGTACGCCATTGCCCCACCAATCGAAACAAGCGCCACCAACGGCACTATGAAGCGTTGGACGAACACCTTTGAAAACGACAGGTGAGTTCCGGTTCGTCGCATCGGCCTTTCCACAAATCGCCACGACAGCCAAGATATGAAAATGGACACGATCACCACGCAAGCACCAACCAAGGGACTGATGGTAACGTCGAGGTAATTGAGATAGGCGATGACCGGCCAGTGCCAAAGGTACAGAGAATAAGAGATGAGCCCGATGAAGACCATCGGTCGGTTTGTCAAAAGCGGGGTGTGCTGATGATGACCACTACCAGCCCAAATTACTAGGACGGCACCGAGGCATGGCCAAATTGCCGCAACCCCTGGAAACGGTGAAGTCTTGTCGATCAAAGCGAGTGATCCAACGATTAGCACGCCCCCCCAATCAAACTAAATTGCGAGTGCGCGCGTTTTTTTGGCCTCACATGCGCGATCAACAGACTCAACACCCCGCCCATCATCAGCTCAAAAAATCTCGTCGGCAACAAGTAATAGGACGCTGATGCAGCGAGATTAACCCCCATTTGCGACAGCACGACCGCGCCAACCACAAGAACGCTCAAAACAGCCAAAGCAAAGCGGCGAGTGATTTTGAAAAGCAAAAGCATGAGCAGTGGCCAGATCACATAGAACTGTTCCTCTACGCCCAGTGACCATGTGTGCAACAAAGGCGCTTCGGCGGAATTTGCCGCAAAATAATTTCCGTATTCACGCCAGAAAAAAATATTAGAAAGCCCAATCAACGCATAAACAGAGCTTTTGCCAAGTCGAATCAAATCGGCAGGAGACAATAAAATTGCCCCAACAACCACGACCCCAACAATCATTGCCGCCAGGGCAGGCACAATTCTATTGATTCTTCTTTTATAAAACCCAAAGAAAGAAAAGTTACCCTCATCGATTTCTCTCGAAATTTGCGAGGTAATCAGAAATCCAGAAATGACAAAAAAAATGTCAACACCAACAAAGCCACCAGGCAGTGCTGACGCACTCAGATGATTCAAGAAAACCGACAGGACAGCGATTGCACGCAATCCATCAATGTCAGGCCGATATTTTTCTTTATGCATGGATCTCATAGAATTCATTTCCAGCGGGAATCTCTCACTCAATAGCGGGAAATTCTAAGACCGCATTGCGACAACGGCATGTTGACGAACTGCGGACACCTACAAGTTCGAATGGGCTTGATGTTCTCACGTGATGACGACCGCAGCCATAAGGGACTTGGCGATCGCCAGAGAACGGAATAGAAGGCCGCTTTTTCGATGTCGGCCAGCAGCCGCATCGCGCGGTACACGCTCGACTTGCCGCTGCCGTTGGCGCCGGTGACCACCGTGAGGCGGCCCAGCGGCACCGTCAGCTGGCGCAGCGAGCGGTAGTTGGCGATGGCGAGCGCGGAGAGCACGCGCCGCTACGGCAAAGGCGTCAGGCGCCGGCCAGCGCGTCCGCGCGCGCCTGGGCGGCGGCGAAGTCGAGGTCGCCCGAGTAGATGGCGCGGCCGCAGATCACGCCCTCGACGCCTTCGGACTCGACCGCGCAGAGCTGGTCGATGTCGGCCATGTTCGACAGGCCCCCTGAGGCGATCACGGGGATGGTCAGCGCCTGCGCGAGCTTGACGGTGGCATCGATGTTGATGCCCGAGAGCATGCCGTCGCGGCCGATGTCGGTGTAGATGATCGATTCGACGCCGTAGTCCTCGAACTTCTTGCCCAGGTCGGCCACCTCGTGGCCCGTGAGCTTGCTCCAGCCATCGGTGGCGACCTTGCCGTCCTTGGCATCCAGGCCCACGATGATGTGGCCGCCGAAGGCGCTGCAGGCGTCCTTCAGGAAGCCGGGGTTCTTGACCGCGGCGGTGCCGATGATCACGTAACGCAGGCCGTCGTCGATGTAGCGCTCGATGGTGTCCAGGTCGCGGATGCCGCCGCCCAGCTGCACCGGGATGTCGTCGCCGACCTCCTTCAGGATCGCCTTGATCGCCGCGTGGTTCTGCGGCTTGCCGGCGAAGGCGCCATTCAGATCGACCAGGTGCAGCCGACGGGCGCCGGCCTCGACCCATTTGCGGGCCATGGCGGCGGGGTCTTCGCTGAAGATGGTGGACTGGTCCATGTCGCCCTGCTTGAGGCGAACGCAGTGGCCGTCTTTGAGATCAATGGCGGGAATGAGGAGCATGGAAGTGACGCGAGTGTGCGAAAGCCGGGCTGCGAACAGTGCGGCCCGGGCGGGAATATAAGGTCAGGGATTCCAGTGGAGGAAGTTGCGATACAGCTGCAGCCCATGGTCCGCACTCTTCTCCGGGTGGAACTGGGTGGCAAAAATGTTATCGCGTGCGATGGCCGCGGTAAAGCATGCCCCGTAATCGGCCTCGCCCACGCTGTGCCGGGCATCCGCCGGACACGCGTAGAAGCTGTGCACGAAATAGAAGTAGCTCTGGTCGGGAATGCCCGCCCACACCGCGTGCGGCTGGGCCTGGCGCACCTGGTTCCAGCCCATCTGCGGCACCTTGAAGCGGCTGCCGTCGGGCTGCAGGCGACCGGCCAGATCGAACTTGACGACCTCGCCCGGAATGAGCCCCAGGCCGTCGGTCGGGCCTTCGTCGCTGCGCGACAGCAGCATCTGCATGCCCACGCACACGCCGAAAAGCGGCTTGCTGGCCGCGGCTTCGAGCACCGACTCGAGCAGGCCCGAGTCGCGCAGCTCGCGCATGCAGTCGGGCATGGCGCCCTGCCCCGGCAGCACCACGCGGGTGGCCTGGCGCACCACGTCCGGGTCGGAGGTGACGAACACCTCCACGCCCACCTGGTCGGCCGCATGGCGCACGGCCTGCGACACGGAGTGCAGGTTGCCCATGCCGTAGTCGACGACCGCGACGGAATTCTTTGCTACAGATTTCATAGCTGTTCGCCGGGGAGTTTCAGAGCGAACCTTTGGTCGAGGGAATGACGCCCACGGAGCGCGGATCGAGTTCCAGCGCGCCGCGCATGGCGCGCGCAAAGGCCTTGAACACGGTCTCGCACTGGTGGTGCGCGTTCACGCCCTTCAGGTTGTCGATGTGCAGCGTGACGAAGGCGTGGTTCACGAAGCCCTGGAAGAACTCGTAGGTGAGCTGGCTGTCGAAGGTGCCGATCATGCCGCTGGTGAAGGGCACGTGCATCACGAGGCCCGGGCGGCCCGAGAAGTCGATGACGACGCGGCTCAATGCCTCGTCCAGCGGCACGTAGGCATGGCCGTAGCGACGAATGCCCTTCTTGTCGCCGATGGCCTTGGCCACGGCCTGGCCGAGCGTGATGCCCACGTCTTCCACCGTGTGGTGGCCGTCGATGTGCAGGTCGCCCTCGCAGTCGATGTCCAGGTCGATCAGCCCGTGGCGGGCGATCTGGTCGAGCATGTGATCGAAAAAGCCGATGCCCGTCGAGAGCTTGGCCTTGCCGGTGCCGTCGAGGTTGACGCTGACCGTGATCTTCGTCTCGGCGGTGTGGCGGGTGACCGTCGCGATGCGATCGGTGCTGCCCGGGGTCGTGGGGGTGGTCATAGTGAGGCTTCGAGCGCCGCCAGCATCTGCGCGTTCTCGTCGGCCGTTCCGACGGTGAGGCGCAGGCAGTTGGCGAGCAGTTCATGCATTTTAGAAACGTTCTTCACCAGCACCCCGCGGGCCTTCATGCCCTCGAAGGTACGGGTGGCATCGGGCACGCGCAGCAGGATCATGTTGGCGTCGCTGGGCCAGGTCTTCACGCCCGGCAGCCGGGCCAGCGCGGCCATGAGCTGGTCGCGCCCTTCGCGGATCTGGCGCGCCTGGGCTTCGAACACGGCCGCGTGCTCCAGCGCGAACAGCGCGGCCTCGCAGTTGAGCACGCTGATGTTGTAGGGCGGGCGCACCTTGTCGATCTCGGCGACCAGCGCGGCGGGGCCCATGAGGTAGCCCAGGCGGATGCCGGCCAGGCCGAACTTGCTCAGGGTGCGCATCAGCAGCACGTGGCGGTGGTTCGCGAGCCGGTCGATGTAGCTGCGGGCAGCGAAGGGCTGGTAGGCCTCGTCGATCACCACCAGGCCGCCCTGCGCGCCCTGGGCCTGCACGATCTTCTCGATGACGGCGTCGTCCCAGAGGTTGGCGGTCGGGTTGTTCGGGTAGGCGAGGTAGACGATGGCCGGCTTCTCGCGCGCGATGGCGGCCAGCATGGCGGCCTCGTCGAGCTCGAAATCGGCCGTCAGCGGCACGCCGACGAAGCGCAGACCCTGCAGCTGGGCGCTCATCGCGTACATGACGAAGCCGGGCACGGGCGCGAGCACGGCGGCGCCGGGCTGGTCGCAGGCGATGCCCAGCAGCGAGATCAGTTCGTCCGAGC
This sequence comes from Variovorax sp. GW822-FHT04E09, assembly GCF_058800845.1. Lineage (NCBI taxonomy): Bacteria > Pseudomonadati > Pseudomonadota > Betaproteobacteria > Burkholderiales > Comamonadaceae > Variovorax > Variovorax sp. GW822-FHT04E09. Next base: position 485,749 of record NZ_JBXAMR010000005.1, on the reverse strand, counting down.
CGTTGCCCAGCATCAGCCCGAAGCCTTCGGGCAGGCCCGCATGGGCGGCCAGCGCGCGCTGCAGGTCGGCGCCGCGGTCGCCGGGGTAGCGGTTGAGCGCCAGCGCCCCCAGGCGCGCGCCCAGTTCGGCCTGCAGCGCGAGCGGCAGGCCGTAGGGGTTCTCCATCGCGTCGAGCTTGAGGAAGCCGCGCGCGTCCTGCACCGCGTAGGCGTGCATGGCGCGCACGTCGGCGCGGATGCGGTCGAGCGGCAGGCGGGTGTCGGAAGCGGAAGAATCGGAAACGGTCATCGGGTGCAGCGGTAGCTGTTGCGGAGGGCGCCGGCCATGACCAGTTGCACGGGCATGTCGGCTTCGTAGCTGTCGGCGTTGCGGCTCAGCTCGGTCTGGTAGAGCGAGCGGGCCATCGAGGGTTCGAGGCGGCGGCCCTCGATGCAGAACGGCGGCACCTGGCCGTTGCGCTGCGACGACTCGACGCCCTCGCGCAGGCCTTCAAGCACGCCGACGAGGTAGTAGCTGGCGTAGGCCTTGCCGTCCTTCTCGTTGGCTTCGAGCGTGCGCAGCTCGCGGATGCTCATCGCCTGCGCGCCGGCGCCGATCGCACCGGCCGCCAGGGCGAGCAGCAGCGCTGGCAGGCACGGCAACAGCAGGACGGCGGCGCGTTGCATGGCCTCGCTGGCTTACTTGCGGTAGCGCGGCGGCGGCGCGTACGCGCCGTCGGCCGGGAAGGCGCTGGGCTGCGACGGCGAGGCGTCGCGGCGGGTGCGGCGCGGGGCGTTCGGCTCTTCGAGCTCGAACAGCGCGGCGCCGATCACGCCGATGTTGCGCAGGTCGCCGGCCTCGGTGTTCGCGGCGTAGGCACGGCCCGGCGTGGCGAAACGGAAGGCGGCCACTTCGCTCTGGCTCTTGCGGAAGCCCTCGATGTTGAGCGTCTGCTGCGGGCGCAGCACGTAGCCGCCGTTGCGCAGGCTGCCAGGCTTGCCATTGAGCACGTCCAGGCCGTCGACGGTGGCGATCACCTCGTAGCTGCGGTCGCTGAGGTTGCGAAAGCGCAGCGTGTAGCGCGCGCCTTCGACGCCGGCGAGGCGGAACATGTCATTGCCGCTTCGACGTGCGCGCTGCAACGGCAGCGGGCGGTCGTTCTCGTCGAGCACCGACCATTCGATGTCGCCCTGGGCCAGCTGCAGGTTGAGCCGGCGCTCGGGGTTGCTGCCCGCGTCGCGGCGCACGCTGGCCGCGTCGTTGTAGCCGATCGAGGCCACGTCGTCGGGCTGGTCGGACAGGCGCTTGGCGGCCACCGTGCGGGTCTTCGACTCGATGCCCTCGCCCCATTGCGTGCCGAGCTGCGCCGGTGCGGGTGCAGGCTTTGCAGCACTGGACGTGGCCGCCATCGCGGTCGTCTCGGCGCGGTTCTGCGGCATCTGGGTGCAGGCGGCCAGCAAGGCGGCACCGGCAACGAGGCCGGTGGCGAAACGGAAAAATCGCGAGCGATAGAGGCGTTGAATCATCTGGCGTGCTCCTCCCTGAAGCGGGGTTGTTGGAGCCTCAGATCTTACGCAGGCGCATGCGCGCGGCTTCGGCGTGCGCCTGCAGGCCCTCGCCTTCGGCCAGCGTGACCGCGATCGGGCCCAGCACCTGCGCGCCGGCCTCGCTCACCTCGATGAGGCTGGAGCGCTTCTGGAAGTCGTACACGCCCAGCGGGCTCGAGAAGCGCGCCGTGCCGCTCGTGGGCAGCACGTGGTTCGGGCCGGCGCAGTAGTCGCCCAGGCTCTCGCTGGTGAAGTTGCCCAGGAAGATCGCGCCGGCGTGGCGCAGCAGCGGCTCCCAGCGGTGCGGTTCGCTGCTGCTCACCTCGAGGTGTTCGGGGGCGATGCGGTTGCTGATCTCGCAAGCCTCTTCCATGCTCTTCGTGTGGATCAGCGCGCCGCGGCCGTTGAGCGAGGCGGCGATGATCTCGGCGCGCGGCATGGTCGGCAGCAGGCGGTCGATTTCTGCCTGCACGCGGTCGATGTAGGCGGCGTCGGGGCACAGCAGGATGCTCTGGGCCAGCTCGTCGTGCTCGGCCTGGCTGAACAGGTCCATGGCCACCCAGTCGGGCGGCGTGGAGCCGTCGGCCAGCACCAGGATCTCGCTCGGGCCCGCGATCATGTCGATGCCCACGGTGCCGAACACGCGGCGCTTGGCGGCGGCCACGTAGGCGTTGCCGGGGCCGGTGATCTTGTCGCAGGCCGGGATGGTGGCCGTGCCGTAGGCCAGCGCGGCCACAGCCTGCGCACCGCCGACGGTGAAGCCGCGCGTCACGCCGGCCACGTAGGCGGCAGCGAGTACGAGCTGGTTCTTCTCGCCCTTCGGCGTGGGCACGACCATGATGATTTCGCCCACACCGGCGACGTGCGCCGGAATGGCGTTCATCAGCACGCTCGACGGGTACGCGGCCTTGCCGCCCGGCACGTAGATGCCCACGCGGTCCAGTGGCGTGACCTTCTGGCCGAGCAGCGTGCCGTCGGCGTCGCGGTAGCTCCAGCTTTCGCCGGAGGCCTTCTTCTGCGCCTCGTGGTAGCTGCGCACGCGGCGCGCGGCGGCTTCGAGCGCGTCGCGCTGCGCGGCGGGGAGCCCCTCGAAGGCGGCCTTGAGTTCAGCCTGCGTCAGCTCCAGCTCGGGCAGCGTCTTCGCATCGAGCTTGTCGAAGCGGTTCGTGTATTCCAGCACCGCCTCATCGCCGCGCTTTTGCACGTCGGCCAGGATGTCGGCCACCACCTTCTCGATCGCCGCGTCCGCGTCCGCGGACCAATGCAGCCGCGCCTTGAATTCAGCGTCGAAGCTGGCTGAGTTCGTGGACAGTCGGGCGGGGGCTGCTTGCAGAGTCATGGGTTTGAGGTTCAGGCGGAGGGAATGGCGGACGCGAAGGCGTCGATGATGCGGCGGATGGGTTCGCGCTTGAGCTTGAGCGCGGCCTGGTTGACGACCAGCCGGGCGCTGATGTCCATGATGCGCTCCACCTCGACGAGGTGGTTGGCCTTGAGCGTGTTGCCGGTGGAGACCAGGTCGACGATGGCGTCGGCCAGGCCCGTGAGCGGCGCCAGCTCCATGCTGCCGTAGAGCTTGATCAGGTCGACGTGCACGCCCTTGCTGGCGAAGAAGTCGCGCGCCAGGCCCACGTACTTGGTGGCTACGCGCAGGCGCGAGCCCTGCTTCACGGCCGAGGCGTAGTCGTAGTCGGCGCGCACGGCCACGCTGAGGCGGCAGGCCGCGATGCGCAGGTCCAGCGGCTGGTACAGGCCCTGGTTGCCGTGCTCGAGCAGCACGTCCAGGCCGGTCACGCCCAGGTCGGCGCCGCCGTACTGCACGTAGGTGGGCACGTCGGAGGCACGCACCAGCACCACGCGCACGTCGGGGCGGGTGGTGTCGAGGATGAGCTTGCGCGATTTCTCGGGGTCTTCGGTGACCTCGATGCCGGCGGCGGCCAGCAGGGGCATCGTCTCTTCGAAGATGCGGCCTTTGGAAAGAGCCAAAGTGATCATGCGGCGGCTCCCGTCACGCGTTCAATGTCGGCACCGAGGCCGCGCAGTTTCGATTCCATGCGGTCGTAACCCCGGTCGAGGTGGTAGATGCGGTCGACCAGCGTCTCGCCCTCGGCCACAAGGCCGGCGATGACGAGGCTGGCGGAGGCGCGCAGGTCGGTGGCCATCACGGTGGCGCCCGAGAGCTGCTGCACGCCCTCGACCATCGCGACCTTGCCTTCGACGTGGATGCGCGCGCCCAGGCGCACCATCTCGTTCACGTGCATGAAGCGGTTCTCGAAGATGGTCTCGGTGACCATCGAGGCACCGCGCGCGATCACGTTCAGGGCCATGAACTGGGCCTGCATGTCGGTCGGGAAGCCGGGGTATTCGGTGGTGCTGAAGCTTTGCGCCTTCAGGTGGTCGTACGCGGGGCCCTGCGAGCCGATGCGAATGCCGTCGGGCTCGGTCACGACGGTGCAGCCGGCGTCGCGCAGCTTGTCGATCACGGCGTCGAGGTGGTCGCCGCGCGCGTGGCGCAGGAAGGCCTCGCCGCCGGTGGCCGCCACGGCGCACAGGAAGGTGCCGGCCTCGATGCGGTCGGCCACCACGGCGTGTTCGCAGCCGTGCAGCTTCTCGACGCCCTGGATGCGGATGTGGCTGGTGCCGTGGCCTTCGATCTTCGCGCCCATGCGGATCAGCATCTCGGCGAGGTCGACGATCTCGGGCTCCTGCGCGGCGTTCTCGAGCAGCGTCTCGCCCTCGGCCAGCGCGGCGGCCATGAGGAAGTTCTCGGTGCCGGTGACGGTGACCATGTCGGTCAGGATGCGCGCGCCCTTCAGCCGCGTGCGCCCTTCGGGCAGGCGCGCGACCATGTAGCCGTGCTCGACCACGATCTCAGCGCCCATCGCCTGCAGGCCCTTGATGTGCTGGTCGACCGGCCGCGAGCCGATGGCGCAGCCGCCCGGCAGCGACACCTTGGCGTGGCCGAAGCGCGCCAGCAGCGGGCCCAGTGCCAGCACCGAGGCGCGCATGGTCTTCACCAGTTCGTAGGGGGCCTCGGGGTTGCCGAGCTCGCCGGCGTTCAGGCGAACGGTGCCGTTGTCGTCGGCCTCGGCCGTCACGCCCATGTTGCGCACCAGCTTGAGCATGGTCGACACGTCCTGCAGGCGCGGCACGTTGTGCAGCACCACGGGCTGGTCGGTCAGCAGCGCTGCGCACAGCTCGGGCAGCGCGGCGTTCTTGGCGCCGGAAATGAGCACTTCGCCGCGAAGCTCACGCCCGCCGCGAATCAGAAGTTTGTCCATGAAGGATCCAGCGAAATCAGGAGGCCCGCAGGGGCCGGAAAGTCATTTGTCCACTGCCGCCCATTCGGCCGGCGTGTAGGTCTTCATCGAGAGCGCATGCACCTCGTCGGTGTGCATTTTCGCACCGAGGGTGGCGTAGACCCGCTGGTGGCGCTGGATGGCGCGCTTGCCCTCGAATTCGGCCGAGACGATGGTCGCGTACCAATGTCGGCCGTCGCCCTCGAGCGTGATGTGCTCGCACGGCAGATGGGCAGCGATGATGGCTTGGAGTTCGTCAGCGGTCATGGGGTCTTGGAAGGCGGGATCAGCCGCGGATTTTGTAGCCGATGCGCAGGAGGTGAACGGCAATCGCGCTCACCACCAGCCAGGCGGAACCGACGATGCCGAAGCTCAGCCAGGGCGACGCGTCGCTCACCCCGAAGAAGCCGTAGCGGAAGCCGTCGATCATGTAGAAGAAGGGATTCAGGTGGCTCACGCTCTGCCAGAACGGCGGCAGCGAGCCGATCGAATAGAACACGCCCGACAGGAAGGTCATGGGCATGATCAGGAAATTCTGGAACACGGCCATCTGGTCGAACTTCTCGGCCCAGAGCCCGGCGATGAGGCCGAGCGTGCCCAACATGGCCGAGCCCAGCAGCGCGAACACCAGGATCCACACCGGCGCCACGAAGCTCGGCACGGCGAAGAAAACGGTCACGGCGAACACGCCCACGCCCACCGCCAGCCCGCGGATCACCGAGGAGCCCACGTAGGCGAAGAACCAGCCCCAGTGCGACAGCGGCGTGAGCAGCACGAACACGAGGTTGCCCATGATCTTGCTCTGGATGATCGAGGACGAGCTGTTCGCGAACGCGTTCTGCAGCACGCTCATCATCACGAGGCCAGGGATCAGGAAAGCGGTGTAGCCCACGGTGCCGTAGACCGTCACGCGGCCTTCGAGCACATGGCCGAACACCATGAGGTACAGCAGCGCGGTGAGCACCGGCGCACCGACGGTCTGGAAGCCGACCTTCCAGAAGCGCAGCGTTTCCTTGTACAGAAGCGCGCGCCACCCCGTGACGGCCATCATCGCGACACCTCCAGCGGCGTCTGCTCGCCCGCCATCAGGTCGATGAACACGTCTTCCAGGTCGGCCTTGCGCATTTCCACGTCTTCCACCGCGACACCGGCTTCGCGGATCGCGGCCAGCAGTTGTTCGACTTCATGCGCGTTCTGCGCCGGCAGCTGCACGATGCGCCCGGTGATGCGCGCGTGCTGGGCGATGGCCCAGGGCAGCATGGCATCGGTCTTGAAGCGCAGCACATTGCTCGCGGCCGATTTCAGCAGCTCGCTGGTGCGATCCAGGGCGATCACCTTGCCGAGCTTGAGCATCGCGATGCGGCTGCACAGGGCTTCGGCTTCCTCGAGGTAATGGGTGGTGAGCAGCACGGTGCTGCCCTGCTTGTTGAGCTTGGCGACGAACTGCCAGAGCGTCTGGCGCAATTCGACGTCGACACCGGCCGTGGGCTCGTCGAGCACGATGACCGGCGGCTTGTGCACCAGCGCCTGCGCCACCAGCACGCGGCGCTTCATGCCGCCCGAGAGCTGGCGCATGTTGGCGGTGGCCTTGTCGGCCAGGCCCAGGCTCTGCAGCAGCTCGTCGATCCAGGCTTCGTTGTTCTTGATGCCGAAGTAGCCCGACTGGATGCGCAGCGACTCGCGCACGTTGAAGAAGGGGTCGAACACCAGCTCCTGCGGCACGATGCCGAGCTGGCGCCGGGCTTCGGCGTAGTCACGCTGCACGTCGAAGCCATGCACGCTGATCGCGCCCGCCGTGGGCCGCGACAGGCCCGCCAGCATGCTGATGAGGGTGGTCTTGCCCGCGCCGTTGGGGCCGAGCAGGCCGAAGAACTCGCCCGGCTCGATCTGGAAGGAAACCTCGTCGACCGCACGCAGCCCCTGCTTGCCTTGGGCGCGTTGCTGACGGGAGGGAGGGTAGGTCTTGGAGACCGACTGGAATGAGATCGCGGGCATGGGAGCCCGCGATTTTACGGGCGATGGGTTTTTCGGCGCTGCTCAGGGGTGAACGCGGGGAGCCGGCCGCGCTAGGCATCGGCCCGAAGTTCACCCACAATCCCGCCGGTGCCGATTTTGCGCACCGCAACCGCCCATCGCGAGGAACGCCAATGAAGTGTTTGACCCGCAGCCCCCTCCCAACCGTTGCCGCCCTGCTCCTGGCGATGGTGCTGACTGCTTGCGGGGGAGGAGGTGGTGGTGGCGGCGGAGGTGGCGGCATCGCCCTTGTCGGCGGCGGCGCAGGCGCTGGCGCAGGGGGCGGCACCGCCCAACCTTGCACTTCATCTGCCGGTTCGGCCCAGCTGCCAGCCCGCGATGCACTCATTGCGCGCGCCAAGTGCCTGGAGCTGGACACGCCCTACGTGCCACCACCCGGCGATGTGCTGGAGCACAACACGTCCGGCTATGCCAAGGCCATGTGCTCGGCGGTCTTCATCACCGGACTCGATCCTGCAGTCGCCGCCGAAACCGTCGGGTACTTCACGGGGCCGTACGAACAGCGCAAGAAGGTGGGAGCGCCGGTGGTCGACCGCACCAAGAAGGAGGTCCGCATCACGATGCCCAACGGCGGCCCGACGCTGGTGGCCCGCCACTTCGGATCGCAGGGTTGCATCACGCTGCCGCCCGGCAAGGACGACGTTTTCTTCACACCCGTCAATGTCAAGAGCGCGCTGGCCGACCCCACGACCGTGCCCTGGCCCATGGGCGATGTGCTGCCGAACGACCCGCCGCCCGCCGACGTCGACATGGCCAAGGTGAACCAGGCCCTCAGCGCCGCCTTCGAAACCACGGAGGCCTACACTGCGGCCTTCGTGGTCACGCACAAGGGGCGGCTCATCGGCGAGCGCTACATGAGCGGCATCAACGCGACAACGCCGCTCGAATCATGGTCGATGGGCAAGAGCGTCGTGGCCACGATGATGGGCGTGCTGATCAAGCAGGGCGTGTACAAGCTCGACCAGCCCGCGCCGATTCCCGAATGGCAAGGTGCCGGCGACGGCCGCCAGCAGATCCGCATTGCCGACATCCTGCGCATGTCCAGCGGGCTGCGCATCAAGGCCCCGGACGATCCGGACTTCGATCCCAACGGCACCTACCCCGATCACATCTACTACTACACGGGGCGGATCAACGCCTTCAACTACGCCGCGACCCGACCGCAGCAATGGCCACCCAACACGGTGGGCCGCTACCGCAACACCGATCCGGTGCTTGCCAACTACCTGGTCCGCCTTGCGGTCGAGAAGCGCGGCGAAGAGTACCTCTCGTTCCCGCAGCGCGCCATCTTCGACAAGATCGGCATCCGCTCCATGGTGATCGAGACCGATCCCTACGGCAACTTCCTCACGCAAGGCTACGACTTCATGTCGGCCCGCGATTGGGCCCGGCTGGCCAATCTCTACCTGCAGGACGGCGTGTGGAACGGGGAGCGCATTCTTCCCGAGGGGTTCGTCAATTTCGTGAGCACGGCCGCACCGGCCTGGGCCGCAGACCAGCGCCCCATCTACGGGGGATTCTTCTGGATCAATGGAACGGGGGCACTGGCGGCACCGACGACGGCCTACTACATGCTCGGCGCAGGGGGCCAGTTCGTGCTCGTGATTCCGTCGCACGATCTTGTGGTCGTGCGCATCGGCCACTCCAAGGGAGAGCGATTCGCGACCTCGACCCTGAACAAGGCACTCGCGCTGCTGACCGCAGCAGTGCCACGCACGCGCTAGGGTGTGGGGGTCAGGGTGCAGCGGGCAGAAGGCCCGCGATGCCGTACAGCGCGGCCAGCTCGCGCAGGCGCGGCGACAGGCGCTTGACAGAGAACCCCCGGCCCAGCGCGCTCGATTCGCGCCGGCACTCGAGCAGCACCGCCAGCGCGGAGGAATCGAACTGGGCCAGCGCCGTGGCGTCGACCACGGTGGACGACGAATCGGTCTGGCCCTTGAGCCCCTGCTGCAGCATGCGCATGCAGGCAGGAGCCTCGTCGTGGGTGAGTCGGGAGGGAAGGACCAGCATGGCGTGCGCCCGTCAGCCCTTGCCGTTGCCCTTGTTGCGCGCGGCCAGCGCGGCAATCAGGCCATCGATGCCACTCTTGTTGATTTCCTGCGCGAACTGGGTGCGGTAGGTGTCGACCAGCCACACGCCCAGCACGTTCAGGTTGTAGACCTTCCAGCCAGCGCCCTGCCCCGGCGTCTTTTCGAGGCGGTAGTCCAGCTGCACCGGATCGCCGCGGCCCTTGACCTCGGTGCGCACGAGCACGTCGGTGTCGGTGGGCGCGCCGCGGAACGGGCGGATGGTGACGGTCTGGTCGCTCACCTGGTCGAGCGCGCCGGCGTAGGTGCGCACGAGCAGGGTCTTGAACTCGTCCTGCAGGCGCTTTTGCTGCTCGGGCGTGGCCTGGCGCCAAGCCGGGCCGACGGCCGAGGCGGTCATGCGCTGGAAGTTGACGTTGGGCATGATCTTGCTGTCGACCAGCAGCATGATCTTGTTGATGTCACCGGCTTTGATCGACGAGTCGGCCTTGATGGTCTCGAGCACGTCGGTCGACAGGCGCTTGACGAGCGCGTCGGGGGCTTCGTCGGCCGCGAATGCGCTCTGATGCACGAAGGCGGTGGCGGCGCCGAACAGCAGCGCGCCGGCCAATGCCAGGCGGCCCAGGTCGCGTCGTTGCAGCAAGATCTTGTTGTTCATGGTGAGTCCCTCAGGTTGAATTGTCTTCCCTGCACGGTGCAGCCAATGGCTCCGTGCTGAGACAGGAACGGTTTCGACAGGCGCCAGGCCGACCGGGTTCCTGAAGCGGAGGTGAAGCCTTGCAACCGGATGCAAGCAGGACCACCCCGTCCGCCCCCTTTTGCCGTCACTTGCCGGCGTTGTCGTCTTCCGGCGGGTTGCCGTCGTAGACCTGGTTGCGGCGGCGCTGCAGGAAGGCATCGCGCGTGAACGAGTACTTGTCGAGCGCGGCTTCGTCGAGCAGGCGGGTGGCACCCAGGTAGCGCGAGCGGGTGTCCACGACACGCAGGCCCGCCAGCGAATTTCGCCAGGCGATGTCGTGGATGTGGCCCTGCGCGTCACCATACATGTCGAGCGGCCGGGCGATCGTGTCGCGCAGCGTGGAGGGGCCGAGCAACGGCAGCACGACGTACGGACCGGCGCCCACGCCCCAGTAGCCCAGCGTCTGGCCGAAATCTTCCTCGTGGCGCGGCAGGCGCGCCTCGGAGGCGACGTCAAGCAGGCCGCCCAGGCCGAAGAAGGTGTTGACGTTCAGCCGCATGAAGGTCTCGGCGCTGTTCTGCAGCTTGAGCTGGGCCACGTTGTTGGCCAGGCTCCAGATGTCACCGAGGTTGCTGAAGAAGTTGGTCACGCCCTGGCGCACCAGCGAGGGCACCACGTTCTGATAGGCGGTGGCCACGGGCTCCAGCACGGCTTCGTCGACGGTGTCGTTGAAGCGCGTCATGCCGCGGTTGTACGGCTCGAAGGGGTCGGTCGGGCTTGCGCCGGATCCGGTGGCGCATCCGGCCACAAGGGCGAAACCGACGGTGGCGGTGGCCCAACGGGCGGAGCTAGCTACACTTTTAATAGCAGTCGACGAAAAAAGTCGTGTGGTCATTTCTTGTTGGCTGTTCCCGGCGCCGTATTCCCCTCGGCGGCCTTGCTGTACAGGAACTGGCTGATCAGGTTCTCCAGCACCACGGCCGATTGGGTCGCGGTGATGGTGTCGCCGGCTTGCAGGTTCTTTTCCTCGGCGCCCGCCTCGATGCCGATGTACTGCTCGCCGAGCAGGCCACTGGTCAGGATCTTGAGCGAGCTGTCCTTGGGAAAACTGTAACGGTTTTGCAGCGCCAGCGTCACATCGGCCTGAAAGGCCTTGTCGTTGAACGCGATGGATTCCACACGACCGACCACCACGCCAGCGCTCTTGACCGCGGTCTGGGGCTTGAGCCCGCCGATGTTGTCGAAACGCGCGGTGACCGTGTAGGTCTTCTGGAAGTTCAGGCTCAGCAGGTTGGCCGACTGCAGCGCCAGGAACAGCAATGCGGCGCCGCCGATCAGCACGAACAGGCCGACCCAGATGTCGTTGGTGGAACGTTGCATGGTTTGCACTCTCTGTCTAGAACGATGGAGCCAGGGGCCCTTTAGATACTGAACATCATGGCGGTGAGCAGGAAATCGAGCCCCAAGACCGCCAGCGACGCCATCACCACGGTGCGCGTGGTCGCGCGCGACACGCCCTCGGGCGTCGGCTGGGCCTCGAAGCCCTGCAGCAACGCGACGAAGGTCACGGTGAAACCGAACACGATGCTCTTGATGACGCCGTTGCCGACGTCGCGCCAGACATCGACGCCGCCCTGCATCTGGCCCCAGAACGCGCCCGGGTCGACGCCCAGCATCAGCACGCCCACGACATAGCCGCCCATGATGCCGACCGCGCTGAACACGGCCGCCAGCAGCGGCATGGTGATGACGCCGGCCCAGAAGCGCGGCGCGAGGATGCGCTGCACCGGGTCGACCGCCATCATTTCCATGGCGCTCAACTGCTCGTTGGCTTTCATGAGACCGATCTCGGCCGTCAGCGAGGTGCCGGCCCGGCCGGTGAACAGCAGGGCCGCCACCACGGGACCGAGTTCGCGCACGAGGCTCAGCGCGACCAGCAGGCCGAGCGCCTCGGACGAGCCGTAGCGCTGCAGCGCGTAGTACATCTGCAGTCCGAGCACGAAGCCCACGAACAGGCCCGACACGCCGATGATGGCGAGCGAGTAGTTGCCCAGGAAATGGATCTGGTCGCGCACCAGCCCGAAGCGGCGCATGATCTGCGCGCCCGGGCCGAGCAGGCGCAGGAACAGCTTGGCCGCGTGGCCCATGTCGGCCAGTTGGCTGCGCACGGCAAAGCCGACGTCGGCGGGCTTCCACCAGGTCATGAGCGCCCTCCTTCGCCATTGCCGAAGTCGTCTTCGATGCTGACGCCCGGGTAATGGAAGCGCACCGGCCCGTCAGGCAGTGCATTGACGAACTGGTGCACCAGCGGATCGACGCTCTCGCGCACCTCATCGGGCCGCCCCTGCGCGGCGATGCCGCCGTTGGCCAGGATGATCACGTGGTCCGCGATGCGGAAGGTTTCCTCGAGGTCGTGCGACACGATGATGCTGGTGAGGCCGAGCGCATCGTTGAGCTGGCGGATCAGCCGCGCGGCCGTTCCGAGCGAGATCGGGTCGAGCCCCGCGAAGGGTTCGTCGTACATCACGAGGTCGGGGTCGAGCGCGATCGCGCGGGCCAGCGCCACGCGCCGCGCCATGCCGCCCGACACCTCGCTGGGCATCAGGTCGCGCGCGCCGCGCAGGCCGACGGCGTCGAGCTTCATGAGCACGATGTCGCGCACCAGCGCTTCCGACAGCTGCGTGTGCTCGCGCAACGGAAAGGCCACGTTGTCGAACACGCTGATGTCGGTGAACAGCGCACCGAACTGGAACAGCATGCCCATGCGGCGCCGCGCCGCATACAGCGTCGCGACATCGAAGTGGCCGACATCCTTCCCGTCGAACAGCACCTCGCCGCGTTGGGCGCGCTGCTGGCCGCCGATGAGGCGCAGCACGGTGGTCTTGCCGCCACCCGATGCCCCCATCAACGCCGTCACCTTGCCGCGCGGCACGGAAAACGACACGCCGTCGAGGATCGCGCGCGCGCCGTAGCCGAACGTGACATCGCGGAATTCGACGAAGGAGGAAGACGTGGGTGTGGCTGGGTCCATCTCAATAAAAAAGCCGGGCGCCTTCTCAGGCATCCCGGCATGCGGTTTCCGCGGATGATAACGGGGCCGCGAACGGCGCCGCTTCAAATGAAACAAAAATCAGCGCGGTAAGTCGCTGAATCCCATCAAAAATTCGTCGACCGAACGCGCCGCTTGACGGCCCTCGCGAATTGCCCACACCACCAGCGATTGGCCGCGGCGAATGTCACCTGCGGCGAACACCTTGGGCACATTGGTGGCATAGCCGCCGATGAAGTCGACCGTGGCGCGCGCGTTGCCGCGGGCGTCCTTCTCGACACCGAAGGCGTCGAGCACGGTGGCCACGGGGCTGATGAAGCCCATCGCCAGCAGCACCAGGTCGGCCTTGAGGATCTGCTCGCTGCCGGGCACTTCCTGCATCTTGCCGTCCTTCCACTCGACGCGCACGGTCTTCAGGCCGGTGACCTTGCCCTTCTCGCCGATGAACTCCTTGGTCGAGATGGCGAACTCGCGCTCGCAACCTTCTTCGTGGCTGGAGCTGGTGCGCAGCTTGATCGGCCAGTAGGGCCAGGTCAGCGGACGGTTCTCTTCTTCCGGCGGCTGCGGCATCAGTTCGAACTGCGTGACGCTCACGGCGCCGTGGCGGTTGCTGGTGCCCACGCAGTCGGAGCCGGTGTCGCCGCCGCCGATGACGATGACGTGCTTGCCTTCGGCGCGCAGCTGGCCCTTGACCTTGTCGCCTGCGTTGACGCGGTTCTGCTGCGGCAGGAACTCCATCGCGAAGTGGATGCCGTCGAGATCGCGGCCGGGCACCGGCAGGTCGCGCGACTGCTCGGCGCCGCCGGTGAGCACCACGGCGTCGAAGTCTTTCTGCAGCTGCTCGGGCGTGACGGTTTCCTTGGCCAGGTTGGTGACCTTGGAGCCCTTGCCCAGCGGGTCTTTGGCGGCGCCGACCATCACGCCGGTGCGGAAGGTCACGCCCTCGGCCTTCATCTGCTCGACGCGGCGGTCGATGTGCGACTTCTCCATCTTGAAGTCGGGGATGCCGTAGCGCAGCAGGCCACCGACACGGTCGTTCTTCTCGAACAGCGTGACGTCGTGGCCGGCGCGCGCCAGTTGCTGCGCGGCGGCCATGCCGGCCGGGCCGGAGCCCACCACGGCGACCTTCTTGCCGGTCTTGTGCTTGGCGACGCGCGGCGCCACCCAGCCTTCGTCCCAGGCGCGGTCGATGATCGCGTGTTCCAGCGACTTGATGCCGACCGCGTCGTCGTTCACGTTGAGCACGCAGGCCGCCTCGCAGGGCGCGGGGCAGATGCGGCCGGTGAACTCGGGGAAGTTGTTGGTCGAGTCGAGCACCGCGAAGGCGTTCTGCCAATCGTCGCGGTACACGAGGTCGTTGAAGTCCGGAATGATGTTGTTGACCGGGCAGCCGCTGTTGCAGAACGGCGTGCCGCAGTCCATGCAACGTGCGCCCTGCACCTTGGCCTGGTCGGTGTTCAGGCCGACGACGAATTCCTTGTAGTGCTTGACGCGCTCTTCGACAGGCTTGTAGCCCTCTTCGATGCGCTCATGCTCCATGAAGCCGGTGATCTTTCCCATCGTGCTTTCCTCTGTTCTTCGTATCTATGGCGCGCTCAGACGGCGGCCGTGGCGGGCGCGGCCAGTGCGTGCGGCTCGAGCCCCACATGGGCGTTGTTGCCGCTGCTGGCCAGCTCGACCTGGCGGTCGTGCAATTCGGCCAGGGCGCGCTTGTACTCGTTCGGGAACACCTTGACGAACTTGGTGCGCGACTCGGCCCAGTTGTCGAGCAGCTCGCGCGCGCGCTTGCTGCCGGTCCAGCGGTGGTGCTCTTCGAGCAGCTTCTTGAGCTGCGCTTCGTCGGTCTCGCCGCCGTGCCAGATCTTGCGATGCACGCTGGCGGTCTGCTCGGCCGAGGTGAGCACCTTGTCGAGCGACACCATCGAGAGGTTGCAGCGCGAGGCGAACTGGCCGTCTTCGTCATAGACGAAAGCGACGCCGCCGCTCATGCCGGCCGCGAAGTTGCGGCCCGTCTTGCCGAGCACGGCCACCGTGCCGCCGGTCATGTATTCGCAGCCGTGGTCGCCGGTGCCTTCGATGACCGCCGTGGCACCCGAGAGGCGCACTGCGAAACGCTCGCCGGCCACGCCGCACAGGTAGGCCTCGCCGGTGGTCGCGCCGTACAGCGCGGTGTTGCCGACGATGGTGTTGCGCGCAGCTTCACCGCGGAAGTCGAGGCTGGGGCGCACCACCACGCGGCCGCCCGAGAGGCCCTTGCCGGTGTAGTCGTTGGCGTCGCCGATCAGGTACAGCGTGATGCCGCGTGCCAGGAAGGCGCCGAACGACTGGCCGCCCGTGCCTTCGAGCTGGATGCGGATCGAGTCGTCGGGCAGGCCTTGCGGATGCACCTTGGTCAGCGCGCCCGAGAGCATCGCGCCCACCGAGCGATTGACGTTGCGCGCCACTTCGATGAACTGGACCTTCTCGCCCTTGTCGATGGCGGGACGCGACTTCTCGATGAGCTTCACGTCCAGGGCGCGCTCGAGGCCGTGGTCCTGGTTCTCGACATGGAAACGCGGCACGTCGGCCGGCACGATCGGCAGCGCGAACAGGCGGCTGAAATCCAGGCCCGAGGCCTTCCAGTGCTCGATGCCCTTGCGCATGTCGAGCAGGTCGGCGCGGCCGATCAGGTCGTCGAACTTGCGGATGCCCAGCTGGGCCATGATCTGGCGCACTTCTTCGGCAACGAAGAAGAAGTAGTTGACGACGTGCTCGGGCTTGCCCGAGAACTTCTTGCGCAGCACCGGGTCCTGCGTGGCCACACCCACCGGGCAGGTGTTCAGGTGGCATTTGCGCATCATGATGCAGCCCTCGACCACCAGCGGCGCGGTCGCAAAGCCGAATTCGTCCGCGCCCAGCAGCGCGCCGATGGCGACGTCGCGGCCGGTCTTCATCTGGCCGTCGGCCTGCACGCGGATGCGGCTGCGCAGGCGGTTGAGCACCAGCGTCTGCTGCGTTTCGGCCAGGCCGATTTCCCACGGGCTGCCCGCATGCTTGATCGACGACCAGGGCGAAGCGCCCGTGCCGCCGTCATGGCCGGCGATCACGACGTGGTCGCTCTTGCACTTGGCCACGCCTGCAGCGATGGTGCCAACGCCGATTTCGCTCACCAGCTTCACGCTGATGCTCGCGTGCGGCGCGGTGTTCTTCAGGTCGTGGATGAGCTGGGCCAGGTCCTCGATCGAGTAGATGTCGTGGTGCGGCGGCGGCGAGATGAGGCCCACGCCCGGCACGGCATAGCGCTGCTTGCCGATGTACTCGGTGACCTTGCCGCCGGGCAGCTGACCGCCCTCGCCCGGCTTGGCACCTTGCGCCATCTTGATCTGGATCTGGTCGGCCGAGTGCAGGTACTCGGCGGTGACACCGAAGCGGCCCGACGCGACCTGCTTGATGCGCGAACGCAGCGAGTCGCCGTCGTTCAGCGGCAGGTCGACCTCGACGTTGGCCGCGCCGATCACGCTCTTGAGCGTGTCGCCCTGCTTGATCGGGATGCCCTTCAGCTCGTTGCGGTAGCGTGCCGGGTCTTCACCGCCTTCGCCCGTGTTGCTCTTGCCGCCGATGCGGTTCATGGCAATGGCGAGCGTGGCGTGCGCCTCGGTGCTGATCGAGCCCAGCGACATCGCGCCGGTGGCGAAGCGCTTGACGATTTCGGCAGCCGCTTCGACCTCGTCGACCGGAATGGCCTTGGCCGGGTCGATCTTGAACTCGAACAGGCCGCGCAGCGTGAGATGGCGGCGGTTCTGGTCGTTGATGAGCTGCGCGTATTCCTTGTACGTGTTCCAGTTGTTGGAGCGCGTGCTGTGCTGCAGCTTGGCGATGGCGTCGGGCGTCCACATGTGCTCTTCGCCGCGCGTGCGCCAGGCGTATTCGCCGCCGGCGTCCAGCATGTGGGCGAGCACGGGGTCGTCGCCGAAGGCGGCCTTGTGCATGCGGATGGCTTCCTCGGCGATCTCGAAGACGCCGATGCCTTCCACGCGGCTGGCGGTGCCGGTGAAGTACTTGTTCACCGTCTCGGTGTTCAGGCCGATGGCTTCGAAGAGCTGCGCGCCGCAGTAGCTCATGTAGGTGCTGACACCCATCTTCGACATGATCTTCGACAGGCCCTTGCCGATGGCCTTGACGTAGTTGTAGACCGCCTTGTCGGCGCTCAGGTCGCCCGGCAGGTCGGCGTGCATGGCCGCCAGCGTTTCCATCGCGAGGTACGGGTGCACGGCTTCGGCGCCGTAGCCGGCGAGCACGCCGAAGTGATGCACTTCGCGCGCCGAACCGGTTTCGACCACGAGGCCGGCGGTGGTGCGCAAACCTTCGCGCACGAGGTACTGGTGCACGGCCGACAGCGCCAGCACGGCGGGGATCGCCACTTGCGTCGGGCCCACGCCGCGGTCGCTCACGATCAGGATGTTGTGGCCGCCCTTGATGGCATCCACGGCTTCGGCGCACAGCGAGGCCAGCTTGGCTTCGACGCCTTCATCGCCCCAGCCCAGCGGGTAGGTGATGTCGAGCACGTAGCTCTTGAACTTGCCTTGCGTGTAGCGGCCGATGTCGCGCAGCTTCGCCATGTCGGCGAAGTCGAGAATGGGCTGGCTCACTTCGAGCCGCATCGGCGGGTTGACCTGGTTGATGTCCAGCAGGTTCGGCTTGGGGCCGATGAAGGACACCAGCGACATCACGATCGCTTCGCGGATCGGGTCGATCGGCGGGTTGGTCACCTGCGCGAACAGCTGCTTGAAGTAGTTGTACAGCGGCTTGTTCTTGCTGGAGAGCACGGCCAGCGGGCTGTCGTTGCCCATGGAGCCGATGCCTTCTTCGCCGGCCTGCGCCATCGGGCTCATCAGGAACTTGATGTCTTCCTGGGTGTAGCCGAAGGCCTGCTGGCGGTCGAGCAGCGCCACCTGGCTCACGGGGATCGCGGCCGGCTCGGCCTTGACGCTGTCGAGCTTGATGCGCAGGTTCTCGATCCACTGCTTGTAGGGCTTGCTGTTGGCGAGGGTGGCCTTGACCTCCTCGTCGTCGATCATGCGGCCCTGCTCCAGGTCGATGAGGAACATCTTGCCGGGCTGCAGGCGCCACTTGCGCACGATCTTCTGCTCGGGCACGGGCAGCACGCCCGACTCGGAGGCCATGATGACCAGGTCGTCGTCGGTCACGCAGTAGCGCGAGGGGCGCAGGCCGTTGCGGTCGAGCGTGGCGCCGATCTGGCGGCCGTCGGTGAACACGATGGAGGCCGGGCCGTCCCACGGCTCGAGCATGGCAGCGTGGTATTCGTAGAACGCGCGGCGGCGCGTGTCCATGGTGGCGTGCTGTTCCCAGGGCTCGGGAATCATCATCATCACGGCCTGGCTGATGGGGTAGCCGGCCATCGTCAGCAGCTCGAGGCAGTTGTCGAAGGTGGCGGTGTCGGACTGGCCGGCGAAGCTGATCGGGTAGAGCTTCTGCAGGTCGGCGCCCAGCACGGGCGACGACATCACGCCTTCGCGCGCCTTCATCCAGTTGTAGTTGCCCTTGACCGTGTTGATTTCGCCGTTGTGGGCGACATAACGGTACGGGTGGGCCAGCGGCCACTCGGGGAAGGTGTTGGTCGAGAAGCGCTGGTGCACCAGGCCGAGGGCCGAGACGCAACGCTTGTCCTGCAGGTCGAGGTAGTAGGTACCGACCTGGTCGGCCAGCAGCAGGCCCTTGTAGACCACGGTGCGGCTGGACATGCTCGGAACGTAGTATTCCTTGCTGTGCTTGAGCTTCAGGCGCTGGATGTTGGCGCTGGCGGTCTTGCGGATCACGTACAGCTTGCGCTCCAGCGCGTCCTGCACGATCACGTCGTTGCCGCGGCCGATGAAGATCTGGCGCAGCAGCGGTTCCTTTTCGCGCACGGTGGGCGACATGGGCATGTCGCGGTTGACCGGCACGTCGCGCCAGCCGAGCAGCACCTGGCCTTCGGCCTTGATGGCGCGTTCCATCTCTTGTTCGCAGGCTTCGCGGGAGGCGTGTTCCTTCGGCAGGAAGATCATGCCGACGCCGTATTCGCCCGGCGGGGGCAGCGTGACGCCCTGCTTGGCCATTTCTTCGCGGTACAGCAGGTCGGGCAGCTGGATCAGGATGCCCGCGCCGTCGCCCATCAGCTTGTCGGCGCCGACGGCGCCGCGGTGGTCGAGGTTCTCGAGGATCTTCAGGCCCTGCAGCACGATGGCGTGGCTCTTCTCGCCCTTGATGTGGGCGACGAAGCCGACGCCGCAGGCGTCGTGCTCATCGGCACCGGAATACAGACCGTGTTCTTGGAGGTGTTGAATCTCGGCAGCCGTCGTCATGGCGCGCTCCTTCAGTTTTCGCAGGGAAAGGGAGCATATTGCGATGCACAAAGAATGCCAAACACTTTAATGAGGGTCAGATTCCCATTAAATCTTGAGTTTTCTTGTCAGAATTAAATTAGGGACACGTTAAAAATAGCAGCACAACGCCCAACAAGGGCGCGGCCTTCGGCCGCTTTCAGTCTGGATCTTTGGCGGGCGCAGGCGGCCGGCCGGCCTTGGCCTTGATCACGCGGCGCTCGGTGGACTTCTGCAGGCTGTCCAGAAAACCGTCGTCGCCGGCCGCCCAGCCGCGCAAGGTGGCCTCGGTCAGGGCCTGCTGATCGGCCGCGCGGACGCCTCCACGCACCAGTTCGGCATACGCCGCCTCCCGCGCAAAGGGCGTGTTGCCGAGCTCCCAGTACAGCGGATGCGGCGTCAGCAGTCGGTCCTGCCGCAAGCCGGCGTAGTGGCCGTGGCTGGACCACGGGAAGTCGCGCGCCTCGGCGACCATGCCGGCGCGTACCGGATTCAGGTCGATGTAGGCCATGCAGGTCAGCAGGTAGCGCTCGGTCTGGATCAGGGTCGATCTGTAGCGTCCTTCCCACAAGGTGCCGCTGCGGCCGTGGCGGTCGTTGAAGTAGCGCACGTAGCTGCGCCCGACCGACTGCATGAACTGCGGCAGGCCCGTGGCACTGTCGGGCGTGGCCAGCAGGTGGAAATGGTTGTCCATCAGCACGTAGGCATGCAGCGCGATGCCGAAGCGCGCGGCATTCTCGGCCAGCAGGCCGAGCAGCTTCTCGTGGTCGGCACGGTCCACGAAGATCGGCTGGCGGTTGTTGCCGCGCTGGATCACGTGGTGCGGCATGCCGGCCAGCGTGAGACGGGGGAGACGGGCCATGGGAACGATGGACGACGCCGTCCGGGCACTCAATCGGCGAGGCGGAAGCGCGTGTCGCCCAGCGTGTCGAGCCCGAACTGCGCCAGCAGCTCGCGCAACCGCGTCGCCGCACTCGCCTTGCGCTGGCCGGTGTAGCGCGCCAGGATCAGCTCGTTCTTCATGCTGTGCTCCCAGCCGACCAGCTCGGTGACCGTCACGCTGTAGCCGTTGGCTTCCAGGTACAGGCAGCGCAGCACGTTGGTGAGCTGGCTGCCGATCTCGCGCGTGTGCAGCGGATGGCGCCACAGCTCGGCCAGCGGCGTGCGCGACAGGGCCAGCGCCTTGGTCTCGCGCAGGCAGGCCGCCACTTCGGCCTGGCAGCAGGGCACGAGCACCATGCAGCGCGCTTTCTTGGCCAGGCCGAAGGCGATGGCGTCGTCGGTGGCGGTGTCGCAGGCGTGCAGCGCGGTGACCACGTCGATCTGCGCCGGCAGCTCGCTCGCCTGCGCCGACTCGGCCACGGTGAGGTTCAGGAACGACATGCGCCCGAAGCCCAGCTGCTGCGCCAGCGCGCGGGAGCGCTCGACCAGCTCGCTGCGCGTCTCGATGCCGTAGACATGCCCGCCCTGCCGCGCGCGGAAGAACAGGTCGTAGATGATGAAGCCGAGGTACGACTTGCCCGCCCCATGGTCGGCCAGCGTGGCCTCGGCGCCCTCGCCCGGCAGCTCGCGCAGCAGCTGCTCGATGAACTGGAACAGGTGGTAGACCTGCTTGAGCTTGCGTCGCGAATCCTGGTTGAGCCGGCCTTCGCGCGTGAGGATGTGCAGCTCCTTGAGGAGCTCGACGGACTGGCCCGGCCGCAGGACTTCGGCCAGCTCGGCTTCGGCCTTCGCAGCCTTGTTGGTGGGGTGGGCTTTCGCGGGACGGGGCATGGTGTTCTTGTTGTTCATGGCGTGGCGCTTCCCGGGCCGACGTCGAGCGCGGTCCAGCCGTCAGGGCCCAGGGCTTCGAGCGTCTCGATGTTGCGCTCGAAGATCGCCTCGGCCTCGGGAAAGGCCTCGACCGCGCGGTCCACGCTGTCTTCGCGCAGCAGGTGCAGCGTGGGGTACGGCGCGCGGTTGGTGGCGTTGGTGATGTCGTCGGCCTCGGTGCCGGCGAACTGGAAATGCGGATGGAAGCTGGCGAGCTGCAGCACGCCGTCGAAGCCCGCGCGGGCGAGCTTGCGCTCGGCGCGCTCGGTGAAATCGTTGAAGTCGAGAAAGTCCGCCAGCGCGTGAGGGACGATCAGCAAGGTGGTGTCGCGCACCTCGGCATCGAGCGCCACGAGCGCGCGGGCCTCGGCCAGCAGCGCATCGATGAGGCGGCCTTCGTGGGTGTCGAGGTAGGTGACGTAGTGGATCTGCCCCTTCACATGCACCGCCTTGGCGAAGGGGCACAGGTTGAGGCCGATCACGGCGCGTTCGAGCCAGCGGCGGGTGTCGGCTTCGGCCTGCGCGGCGTCGATGACCGTCGGGTCGCTCATGCCGTGGCCTCCGTCAGTCGGCGGATGCGCCCGAGGCGCGCGGCGACCGCCATGCCGGCGAGCGAGCAGGCCAGCGTGGCGGTCCAGGTCCAGTGCCAGCCACCGACGCGATGCGCCAGCCAGGCCACCGCCGGCGGCGCCAAGAACTGGCCGAGCGACGACGCCTGCTGCATCAGGCCAACGGTGGTCGAGACGGTGCTCGGCCCCGGCGCCAGCCGCACGCCCAACAGGAACAGCGTGGCCGGCACCATGCCGCCGCCGAGTGAAAAGGCGCAGATCGCGGCATAGCGCAGCGCGGGCGGCAGGCCCAGCGCGTCGGCGCCCTGCCCCACCTGCGCGAAGGCGGCGACGCCGCCCAGCGCCATGGTCAGGAAACCCCATTGCAGCAGGCGCTCGGGCGCCACGCCGCGCTGCAGCCAGCGGCCGCCCATGAGGTTGCCGACGATGTTCATCGCCGCGGCCAGCGCGGTCAGCACCGCGCTCCAGGCGGCCGGCACCTTGGCGTCGGCATAGATGGCGGGCAGGAAACCGATCACGGCCATCCACTGGGATGAGTACACGGCGAAGGTCAACGCGACCAGCCACGGCGCGCGCGCGCCGACCGTCTCGCGCAGCCGCGACGCCCATCCGGAGGATGCGGGCTGCAAGCTCGCGCCGACCACGCGGGGCCGGTCGCGCGGCACCGCCAGCCACACCCAGAGTGCCGCTCCCGCCGACACCAGCGACAGTGTCCACCACCAATCAGCCCACCCGCCCCAGCCGATCAGGGCCGGACCGATGAGCAGCGCAAGCGCCACGCCGAGCGGCATGTAGGCGCCCCACAGGCCCAGCGCGGCCTTGTCGGCGCCCGCTGGCGTGAGTGCGCGAATGAGTCCCGGACCGGGCATCACCGCCATCAGGAAACCGATGCCTTCGGCCGCGCGCAGCATGAACAGCCACAGCACCGCATGCGACCCGCCCAGCAGGCCAGCGCCGACGGCGCCTCCGAGCAGGCTGGCCGTCGTCAGCACCGCCAGCCCGACGAGCATGCTGCGCCGCAGACCGATGGAATCGGCCGCGAGCCCGGCCAGCAGCCCGAGCGTCATGCTCGCGACCTGGACCAGCGAGAGCAGGAAGCCCGCCTCGACCAGGTCGATGCCCAGCGACGCCTGCAGCGCCGGCACGGCGGGCGGCAGCTTGCCCAGGTGCAGCGCGGCACTGACGCCGCCCAGCACGACGGCGAAGGCCGCGGTCGGCACGCGGGTCAACGCGCTGTTCGAGCGCACGGCCGCCGTCATGCGATGCCCCGGCGGCCGGTCAGCCGTTCGTGCTCGCGCATGGCGAAGCGGTCGGTCATGCCGGCGATGTAGTCGGCCACGGCGCGGTGCCGGTCGCGGCGCTCGGCGTACGAGGCGGGCATCTCGGTGCCGCGCGCCAGGTAGGCGTCGAACAGCCCGCGCACGACCTCGCTCGCCTGGTCGGTGGTCTGCGTGACCTGCGGGTGGCGGTAGAGGTTGCGGAACAAGAACTGCTTGAGCGCCTCCGACTGCGCCTGCATGACGCCGCTGAAGGCCACCAGCGGTGACGCCTGGCGCACGGCGTCGGCATCGGCGGGCGCCAGCGCCTCGATGGCCGCGCGCGTCGTGTCGATCACGTCGTAGACCTGCGCGCTGAGCATGCGGCGGATGGTTTCATAGAGCACGCGCCGGCCTTGGCCCTGCAGGTGCGGATGCTCGGCCAGCGCTTCGCGGCGGTAGCACTCGAACAGCTCGACATCGGCCAGCTGCTCGACGCTGATGAGGCCCGAGCGCACGCCGTCGTCGATGTCGTGCGCGTTGTATGCGATGGCGTCGGCCAGGTTGCACAGCTGCGCCTCCAGCCCCGGCTGCGTGCGGTCGAGAAAGCGGCGCGCCACGCCCTGCGGCTCGGCGGCTTCAATGCGTTCGGCGTTAGCGCGCGAGCAATGCTTGAGGATGCCTTCGCGGGTCTCGAAGCTGAGGTTCAAGCCGTCGTACTGCGGGTAGCGGTGCTCCAGCGCATCGACCACGCGCAGGCTCTGCAAGTTGTGCTCGAAGCCGCCGTGCTCGGCCATGCAGGCGTTGAGCGCGTCCTGGCCCGCGTGGCCGAAGGGTGTGTGGCCCAGGTCATGGGCCAGCGCGATCGCCTCGACCAGGTCTTCGTTGAGCCGCAGCGCGCGCGCGATGGAGCGGCCCAACTGCGCGACTTCGAGCGAATGCGTGAGCCGCGTACGGAACAGGTCGCCTTCATGGTTCAGGAACACCTGGGTCTTGTAGACCAGCCGGCGGAAGGCGGTGGAATGGACGATGCGGTCGCGATCGCGCTGGAAGGCGTCGCGCGTGGGCGCGGGCGGCTCCGCGTGGCGCCGTCCGCGCGAGCGCGCGGGGTGGCAGGCGTACGCCGCAAGGCTCATGCCACGCAGCACTGCGCGAGCACGTCGCGCACCATCGCATCGGGCGCGCTGCGCACGACGGCGGAGCCGGGTCGGTCGATCACCACGAAGCGGATCTCGCCGGCTTCCGATTTCTTGTCGACGCGCATCAGCTCCAGGTAGCGCTCGGCGCCCAGCGCCGGTCCCACGGTGGGCAGGCCGGCGCGCTCGATCAGGCGGGTGAGCCGCGCGACAAAGGCCGCGTCGACGCCGCCGAGCCGCTGCGACAGCTGCGCCGCCATGACCATGCCGCAGCCGACGGCTTCGCCGTGCAGCCACTCGCCGTAGCCCAGGCCCGACTCGATGGCATGGCCGAAGGTGTGGCCGAAGTTGAGGATGGCCCGCAGGCCGGTCTCGCGCTCGTCCTGGCCGACCACCAGCGCCTTGATCTCGCAGCTGCGCTTCACGGCATGGGCCAGCGCGGCCGGGTCGCGCGCCACCAGCGCTTCGATGTTCGACTCGATCCAGTCGAAGAAGGCCATGTCATAGATCGGGCCGTACTTGATGACCTCGGCCAGACCGGCGCTCAGTTCACGCGGGGGCAGCGTCTGCAGCGTGTCCAGGTCGCACAGCACGAGCTGCGGCTGGTAGAACGCGCCGATCATGTTCTTGCCCAGCGGGTGGTTGATGGCCGTCTTGCCGCCCACCGAGGAATCGACCTGCGCCAGCAGCGTGGTCGGCACCTGCACGAAGGGCACGCCGCGCATGTAGCTGGCGGCGGCGAAGCCGGTCATGTCGCCCACCACCCCGCCGCCGAGCGCGAACAGCACCGTCTTGCGGTCACTGCCGTGGCCCAGCAGGGCGTCGAAGATCAGGTTGAGGGTCTCGAGGTTCTTGTATGCCTCGCCGTCGGGCAACTCGAGCAGGTGGACCGTGCGAAAGCGCTTGGCCAGCACGGTCCGCAAGGCCTGGGCGTAGAGCGGCGCCACGGTGGTGTTGCTGACGATCAGCGCGCTGGCAGCCGCGGGAACGACACCGAAGCTGACGGGGTCTTCCAGCAGGCCACCGCCGATCAGGATCGGGTAGCTGCGCTCGCCGAGCTGGATCTCGACGCGTTCGGGCTTTGGCGGGGCGGAAAGTGCGGGCGAAACAGACAGGGACATGGCCGCGAGTTTAGGCGCTCGGGCCTGTCGGGGTCAGTCCGAGGGCTCTTCCGGATGGGCGCCGGGTTCGACCACCCCGGCCAGCTCGAGCTGCATCACGATGAGGTTGACCAGCACCGCGATCGACGGCCGGCCGGTGTCGACCACGTCATGGGCCGTTTCCCGGTAGAACGGGTCGCGTGCATCGTGCAACTCGCGCAGCCTGCCGAGCGGGTCGGCCACCTGCAGGAGCGGGCGCTTGACGTCGTGGCGCAGGCGCCGGAACAGGTCTTCGGGCGAGGAACGCAGGTAGATGACGTGGAAATGGTCGCGCAGCTGCTGCCGATTGGCCTCGCGCAGCACGGCGCCACCGCCGGTCGCCAGCACGCCATGGGGGTGGGCGGCCAGGTCGGCGATGACCGCCTGCTCGATGTCGCGGAAGGCGGCTTCGCCCTCGCGGTCGAAGAAATCACGGATCGTGCAGCCGATGCGCTGCTCGATCACATGATCGGTGTCGATGAAGGGAGTGTTCAGCCGAGCGCCCAGTCGCCGGCCCACTGCGGACTTTCCGGCGCCGGGCAACCCGACAAGTGCGACCGCCACGCGGTGGCTGCTACGCCCGCGCGTCAGCGCGCGGCGTTGCGGTCGGTAATCATCTTCGGGGTGATAAAGACGAGCATTTCGGTCTTGTTGGCAACGCGTTCGCGCTTGCGGAACAATGCCCCCATGTAGGGGATTTCACCCAGCACCGGCACGCGCGATTCGTCATTGGTTTCGGTGAGCTCGAAGATACCACCGATGACGACCGTGCCGCCGTTCTCGACCAGCACCTCGGTCTGCACGTGCTTGGTGTTGATGGCCGGGCCCGCCGAGGTGTTGACGCCGCGGGCGTCCTTGCTCACGTCCAGCGTGAGGATGATGTTGCCTTCGGGCGTGATCTGCGGCGTGACTTCAAGCTTGAGCACCGCCTTGCGGAACGAGATCGAGGTCGCGCCGCTGGAGGTGGCCTGCTGGTAGGGGATTTCCTCGCCCTGCTCGATCAGCGCCTTGGTCTGGTCGGCCGTGATGACGCGGGGGCTGGAGACCAGCTTGCCCTTGCCATCGGCTTCGAGGGCCGAGATTTCGAGGTTCAGCATGCGCGACAAGCTCGAGTTGAACAGCGAGATCGCGAAGGTGCCTGCGGCGTTGCCGGTGCCGCCAGCGTCGCCGGCGGGCAGGTTGATGAAGTTGGAGTTGGTCCAGGTGGCTGCTGCGCCGCCGACGCCGCCGCCGTTGGTGGTGGCAGGCATGACGCCGAAGGTGCCGTAGGCGGGATTGCCGTTGGCCGACGCGACGCGTTCGCGGGAGATACCGCCGCCCATCCGCACGCCGAGCGACTTGCCGAAGGTGTCGGAGGCTTCCACGATGCGCGCTTCGATCAGCACCTGGCGGACGGGAATGTCCAGCTTCTGGATCAGGTCGGTGACCTGGGCCAGGCGCGAGGGAATGTCGGACACGAACAGCTGGTTGGTCCGCGATTCGGCGATCACGCTGCCGCGGGGGCTCAGGATGCGCGAGGTCGCGCCGCCGCCACCACCACCGCCGCCACCCGCCGATGCACCAGTCCCCGTCAGGCCCTGCGCAATGGCAATGGCCTTCGTGTAGTTCAGCTGGAACGACTGCGTGCGCAGCGGCTCCAGGTTCTCGATCGCCGCCTTGGCTTCGAACTCGAGCTTTTCCTTGGCGTTGATCTCGTCCTTGGGCGCGATCCACAGCACGCTGCCGTTCTTGCGCATGCCCAGGTTCTTCGCCTGCATGATGATGTCGAGCGCCTGGTCCCAGGGCACATCCTTCAGCCGCAGTGTCAGTGCGCCGCTGACCGAGTCCGAGGTCACGATGTTGAAGTTCGTGAAGTCGGCAATCACCTGCAGCAGCGAGCGGATCTCGATGTTCTGGAAGTTGAGCGACAGCTTCTCGCCGTTGTAGCCGACGCCTTGCGTGAGCTTGCTCGGGTCGACCTTGCGCGCGCGGACTTCCACCACGAACTGGTTCTCGCTCTGGTAGGCGCTGTGCTCCCAGTCGCCCTTGGCATCGATCGTCATGCGCACGCGATCGCCCGATTGCTGCGAGGTGATCAGTTGCACCGGCGTACCGAAATCGGCCACGTCGAGGCGGCGGCGCAGGCCTTCGGGCAGCGTCGACTTGGTGAATTCCACGACCAGGCTCTTGCCCTGCTGCTTCACGTCGACGCCGACCTGGTTGTTCGGCAGGTCGACCAGCACGCGGCCGGTGTTGTCGGCGCCAAGGCGGAAATCGACGTCGCGCAACGGCAGCGTGTCGCGGTTGCGGTTCTCGGCGAAAGTGGTCGCCGCGGAAGCGGCGAGCGCCGTGCCAGCCACCGGCTCGAGCACCACCAGCAGCGACTTGCCCTGGATCTCGGCCTTGTACGCCGTGGCCTGCTTCAGGTTCAGCACCACGCGGCTGCGGTCACCGGCCTGCACCACGTTGACCGAGCGCAGGTTGCCCTGGTTCACCTCGATGGCCGAACGCCCGATGGCGTTCGTCACACCCGGGAAGTCCAGCGCGATGCGCGCCGGCGTCTGCACCGAGAACCCGGCGGGCACGGCAGTGAGCGGCTGCGCCAGGTCGATGCGGATCACTTCCGCGCCCGACTGGGTCGAGCTCGTCACCGACTCGATCGCGTTTTGCGCATGGGCGACGGCCAGGGCACCGAAAGCCAGCAGACCCAGCCCGGCGGCGCGCAGCCACTGTGCCATCGTTGATTTTTTATGGTTCATTTCGCACTCTCTTGCAACTGCAGCGTGGCTACGCGTTCGATCCATTCGCCCGCGGCGTCCTGCACGATCTCGCGCAGGGCGACTTCGGTTTCGTTGATACGGGTGATGCGCCCGTAGTTGAGCCCCAGGTATTCGCCGACGCGCACCTTGTAGAGCAGCTTGTCCACACGCACGAGCGCCACCGGCTGGCCGTTGCGGTTCATGCTGCCGACCATCGCCATCGTGTCGAGCGGGAACGCTTCGAGGGCTTCCTTGCGGCGCGCCAGCTCCGGCGCGATCAGCTCGGACGTGCTCGGCTGGTTCGACTCCCGGCGCAGCGCCTGGGTCAGCTTCAGCATGTTGAAGGGCTCGAACGACGACGCCTCGGTGTAGGCCTGCGGCGTGAACTTCTTGGGTTCGGAGATCGGCGGCACAGAGGGCTTCACCTGCGCGCGCTGCTCGACCATCCAACGCTGCAGGTCTTCCTGGTCGGAATCGCCGCAGGCGCTCAGGCCCAGCGCGGCCAGTGCCAGCCACAGGACTTTGGCGACCGGCTTCATTTCTTCGCCTTCGGCGCCGTGGCGCGTTTCTGGGCGGCCCGCTCGTCTTCGTCGAGGTAGCGGTAGGTGCGCGCGGTGGCGTCCATCGTCAGCACGTCCTTGTCCTTCTGCGGTGTGACGGTCACGTTGTTGAGCGTCACGATGCGCGACAGGCTGGCCACGTCGGCCGCGAAGGCGCCCATGTCGTGGTAGCGGCCCGTGACGCGCACGGCGATCGGCAGCTCGGCGTAGTAGTCCTTGACCGACACCTGGCCCGGACGGAACAGTTCGAACTGCAGGCTGCGGCCGAGGCCCGCCTGGTTGATGTCGGAGAGCAGTGCGTCCATTTCCGCCTTGCTGGGCAGTTGCTTCTCGAGCAGGATCACGTACTGCTGCACCTGCTCGCGCTGCTTCTTCAGCAGGTCGAGGTTGGCGGCTTGCGCCACTTTCTTCTGGTAGTCGGTCCGGAGCGTGACTTCCTTGGCGCGCTCGGCTTCGAGTTCGTCGTTGGAGTTCGTGAGCCAGACAAACCACAGGCCCGCCAACACCAGCGCGGACACGGCCAAGCACAGCGCGTAGCGCGGCACCGCCGGCCACATGGAAGGATCGTTCGGATTCAGTCCGCGGAACTGGTCGCCGAAGTTGCGCAATGCGGTGGCGACGTCGACTTTGGGGAGGGATCGGTTGCTGATGGCCATGATCGATTACCCCTTCGCCTGCGCCTTGGCGGCCAAGGCCTTCTCGGCCTCCGCCTTCTGGGCGTCGGTGGGCCGCTTGAGGCCGATGCGCATCGTGAAGTTCGCCACGCGGCGCTGGTCGCGCTGGCTCAGGTTCACGTTGGCCGAGGTGATTTCGACCAGCTCGGGCTTCACCAGCCAGGGGCTGTTGTTGCCGAGGTTGCGCAGCAGTTCCGACACGCGCTCGTTCGACTGCGCCATGCCTTGCAGGGTCACGGTCTGGTTCTCCTGCTTCATGCTGGTGAGGTAGACGCCGTCGGGCAGTTGCCGGACGAGTTCGTTGAGCAGGTGCACGGGCAGATTGCGGTCGCCTTGCAGGTCTTCCACGGCCAGCTGGCGCGCGCGCAAGGCTGCGATTTCTTCCTGCAGCGTCGAGATTTCCTTGATCTCGACTTCGAGCTTCTTGATCTCGGCCTGAAGGAAACCGTTCTTCGATTGCTGAACCGAAATCTGGGCCTCGAACCACAGGTAACCGAGGCCGGCGATCAGGGCGCCCAGCAGCGCGGCACCACCCAGGGTGCCGTAGAAAGCCTCGCGGCGGCGCTTGCGCGCGGCTTCGCGGTGCGGAAGCAGATTGATCAGGATCACTGCAGGAACCTCCGCATGGCCAGGCCGCAGGAGGTCAGATAGGAAGGCGCTTCGCGACGGACCTTCTTCTCGCGGATGCTGGGGCCGAAGTCCATGCCGTCGAACGGATTCACGAGCGAGCAGGCAAAAGAGGTCTGGCGGGTCACGGCATTGGTCAGCCCCGGCAGCGACGACGAACCACCGGCCAGCAGCACGTAGTCGACGCGGTTGTGCGGCGTGCTGGTGAAGAAGAACTGCAGCGCCCGTGCGATTTCCTGCGCGATGCTTTCGACGAAGGGCTTGAGCACGCCCGAGCCGTAGTCGTCGGGCAGGTCGCCGCTGCGCTTCTTGGCTTCGGCTTCCTCGGCGGAAAAACCGTACTGGCGCACGATCAGCTGGCTCAATTGAGCGCCGCCGAAGGCCTGGTCGCGGTCGTACAGCACTTCCTGGTTGCGCAGCACCTGCATGCTGGTCGTGAAGGCACCGACTTCGAACAGCGCCACGATGGCGTCCACGCCCTTGCCCGGCAGTTGCTCGATCAGGCGCGCGGTTGCGAGGCGCGAGGCATACGACTCGACGTCGAGGATCATGGCCTTCAGGCCCGCGGCTTCCGCCAGGCCCTCGCGGTCCTGCACCTTCTCCTTGCGGGAGGCGGCGATCAGCACTTCCACGTCGCCGACGGAGGTCGTGCTCGGCCCCGTTACGCAGAAGTCGAGGCTCACTTCATCGAGCGAGAACGGGATGTACTGGTTGGCTTCGGATTCGACCTGGATCTCGAGCTCCTGCTCGCTCATGCCGCCCGGGAGAATGATCTTCTTGGTGATGACCGCCGAGGGCGGCAGCGCCAGCGCCACGTTGCGGGTCTTGGTGCCGCTCTTGCGCACGACACGGCGCACGGCTTCGGCGACTTCGTCGAATTTCTCGACGTTGCCGTCGGTGATCCAGCCGCGTTCGAGCGGTTCGATGGCGCAGCGCTCCAGGACCAGCTTGCCGCTGGCCTCACGGCCGAGCTCCACCAGCTTCACGCTGGACGAACTGACGTCCAGTCCCAGCAGGGGGGCGTTCTGACGACGAAACAATGATCCAAGAGCAGCCAAGTTAGGTCCCTCTCCCCCTGTTATTTGTAACCAATGGAAAAATATGCGTTCGGTTGCATGCTAGCAGCAGGCACAGCGCCCACCAAGCGTGCAGAAAGCCCGGAACCGACAACCGTTGTCAAAACGTGACGTCAAAGCCGCATTCTGTAACTTTCTGCTTAGCCCCTGGAGAGGGAATGCGCGAGGTAACAAAGATCCGGAGGCGCCGAGGGGGCGGCTTTTTATAATGTCCGGTGACTCTCCGGGCCCCCATGCAAGAAACTTCCAGCCCGAAAGGGCGCGCCAAGACTCCTCCACCCGAACGCCCCTTCTGGCTGAAATGGCTGTTGCGTTTCGTGTTCTGGGGGGCGGGCATCGCTGCGGCGGGCCTGCTTTCCATCCTGTGCGTGGTGGCCGTGGCCCTGGCAGTGGCCTATCCCAACCTGCCGGATATCTCGGAACTCTCCGACTACCGCCCCAAGCTGCCGCTGCGCGTGTTCTCCGCCGAAGGCACGCAGATCGGCGAGTTCGGGGAAGAGCGACGCAACCTCACTCCCATCGCCGCGATCCCAAAAGTGGTGAAGGACGCCGTCCTGGCCGCCGAAGACGCCCGCTTCTATGACCACGGCGGCGTCGACTACAAGGGGCTGGTGCGCGCCGGCCTCGCCAACCTGAACCGCGTGAAGAGCCAGGGCGCCTCCACCATCACGATGCAGGTGGCCCGCAACGTCTACCTGAGCTCCGAGAAGACGCTGACCCGCAAGATCTACGAGGTGTTGCTGACCTTCAAGCTGGAGCACCTGCTCACGAAGGACCAGATCTTCGAGATCTACCTGAACCAGATCTACCTCGGCAACCGCGCCTACGGTTTTGCGGCCGCTTCCGAAGCCTATTTCGGCAAGCCGCTGTCCGAGATGACGATCGCCCAGGCCGCCATGCTCGCCGGCCTGCCGAAGGCGCCCGGCGCGAACAATCCGGTCAACAACCCGCAGCGCGCACGCGGCCGCCAGTTCTACGTGATCGATCGCATGCAGGAGGCCGGCTTCATCACCGCCGAGCAGGCGGCCGAGGCCAAAAAGGAAGAGCTGCACCTGCGCGACGCCGCCGACCCGAACCGCCTGCACGCCGAGTACGTGGCCGAAACCGTGCGCCAGCTGATGTACGCCCAGTACGGCGACAGCACCTACACGCGCGGCCTCAAGGTCTACACCTCGCTGGTCGCGGCCGACCAGGCGGCTGCCTACAAGGCGCTGCGCAAGGGCATCATGGATTACGAGCGCCGTCAGGTGTACCGCGGCCCCGAGAAGTTCATCGACCTGCCGAACGACCCCAAGGAGCTCGACGAGGCGGTAGACGACGTGCTGAACGACCACCCCGACAACGGCGACGTGATGGCGGCCGTGGTGCTCAAGGCCACGACCAAGGAGATCCAGGCCATCCGCGCCAACGGCGACGCCGTGCAAATCACAGGCGACGGCCTCAAGCCTGCGCAGTCCGGCCTGTCGGACAAGGCACCGCCCAACATCAAGATCCGCCGCGGCGCCGTGATCCGCGTCGCGAAGACGCCCAAGAACACCTGGGAAATCACCCAGCTGCCCGAAGTGGAAGGCGCGTTCGTGGCCATGGACCCGCGCGACGGCGCCATCAAGGCGCTGGTCGGCGGTTTCGACTTCGGCAAGAACAAGTTCAACCACGTCACGCAGGCGTGGCGCCAGCCGGGTTCGAGCTTCAAGCCCTTCATCTACTCGGCGGCGCTCGAAAAGGGCTTCACCCCCGCCACGGTCATCAACGACGGCCCGCTGTTCTTCGACGCCGGCACCACTGGCGGCCAGCCCTGGGAGCCCAAGAACTACGGCGGCGGCTTCGACGGTCCGATGTCGATGCGCACCGCGCTGATGAAGTCGCGCAACCTCGTGTCGATCCGCATCCTGCAATCCATCGGCACGCGCTACGCGCAAGACTGGATCACCAACTTCGGCTTCGACAAGGACAAGCACCCCGCCTACCTGCCGATGGCGCTCGGTGCCGGTGCCGTCACGCCGATGCAGATGGCCGTGGGCTACTCGGTGTTCGCCAACGGCGGCTACCGCGTGAACCCGTACCTCGTGACCCGCGTCACCGACCACAAGGACCGCGTGCTGGTCGACGTCCAGCCGCCGCTGCTCAATGAAGCCTCGCGCGCCATTCCGCAGCGCAACGCCTTCATCATGGACACGCTGCTGCAGTCCATCACGCGCGCCGGCACGGCCGCGAAGGCGCAGGCGATGCTCAAGCGCCCCGACCTCTACGGCAAGACCGGCACCACCAACGACTCGCTCGACGCCTGGTTCGCGGGCTTCCAGCCCACCATGACGGCGATCTCTTGGATCGGCTACGACACGCCGCGCAACCTGGGCGACCGCGAAACAGGCGGCGGCCTGAGCCTGCCGATCTGGATCAACTACATGGAAACCGCCCTCAAGGGCGTGCCCGTGACCGACCTGTCGACCACGCCGCCTTCGGGCATCGTGAGCGTCGGCGGCGAGTGGTACTACGACGACTACGCGCCGGGCCGCGGCGTGTCGAGCCTGGGCGTGGAATCCTCCGCGCCGGTGGCACCGGCCGAAGCCCTGAGTGGCCCGGCGATCAGCGCGCCTGCGCCGCCCGAGGAGCGCAACCGCATCCTCGACCTGTTCAGGAACTGATCGAGAAAGACAGAGCGGCGGCTCAGACCGCCGCGAAGACCAGCGGCTGCCCCGCCTGCAGGGTCGCCTCGCGCGACAGGTTGCCGAAGAACTCTTCCCCGGTCTTGGTGTCCACCCACACCCGGCCGTCGTGCCGGTAGTGGTAGCCGCCGGAGCGCGCCGCCAGCCAGATTTCCTGCAGCGGCTTCTGCAGGTTCACGATCAGCTGGCTGCCGTTGCGAAACGACATCGTGATCATCCCGCCGACCCGCTGGTTGTCGATGTCGGCGTCGGTCGCGTCGTTGATGCGGTCGCAGCCCTGCTCGATGGCAGCAAGCGCCGCCTCGGCGCGGTCCATGTACTCGGTGTCGGTCATTACAATTTCAGCATGTTGAATGTTCGCCAAATTCTAGTGACCGCTCGCGCCCGCACCGCGCTCATGGTCTGCCTTGCCGCCAGCGCGGCGGGCCTTGCGGCGTGCGGACAGCGCGGCGCGCTCTATCTGCCGACCGATCCGGCGGCCGCCCAGCGCGCCACCTTGCCCCAATTGCTCACCCCCGGCGGCTCCAAAGCCTCCGACAACGAAGCGGCCCCCAAGCCCGCCGCAGCCAGCAGCGGCCCCGCCTCCCCCCAGAAATGACGACGAACACCCCCCTGCCCGGCCACCCCCACATCGCCCACCGCGACGGCGCCCTGCACGTCGAGGGCGTCACGCTCGACGCGCTGGCGCGCGCGCACGGCACGCCGCTGTTCGTCTATTCGAAGCAGTGGATGCTCGACGCCCTGGCCGCCTACCAGCGCGGCTTCGAGGGTCGTGACGCGCTCATCTGCTACGCGATGAAGGCCAACTCCTCGCTCGGCGTGCTGCGCGTGTTCGCCGAGGCCGGCTGCGGCTTCGACATCGTCTCCGGCGGCGAACTGTCGCGCGTGCTGGCCGTGGGCGCCGATCCGAAGAAGATCATCTTCTCGGGCGTCGGCAAGACGCGCGCCGAGATGCGCCAGGCCCTGGCGGCCGGCATCGCCTGCTTCAACGTCGAGAGCGAGGCCGAGCTCGACGTGCTCAACGAGGTGGCGCTGGCCGAGAAGGTGCGCGCGCCGATCAGCATCCGCATCAATCCGAACGTCGACCCGAAGACGCACCCGTACATTTCCACCGGCCTGAAGGGCAACAAGTTCGGCATCGCGCACGACCGTGCGGTGCAGGCTTACCAGCACGCCGCCCGGCTGCCGGGCCTCGAAGTGGTCGGCATCGACTGCCACATCGGCTCGCAGATCACCGAAGCCTCGCCCTACCTGGACGCCTGCGACCGCGTGCTCGACCTGGTGGAAGCCATCGAGGCAGCCGGCGTGCCGGTCCATCACCTGGACTTCGGCGGCGGCCTGGGCATCGACTACAACGGCGAAGTGCCGCCCAAGGCCGATGCGCTGTGGCAGCAGCTGCTCGCCAAGCTCGACGCGCGCGGCTTCGGCCAGCGCAAGCTGGTGATCGAACCCGGCCGCTCGCTGGTCGGCAATGCCGGCGTGTGCGTGACCGAGGTGCTCTACACGAAGCCCGGCGAAGACAAGAATTTCTGCATCGTCGACGCGGCCATGAACGACCTGCCGCGCCCCGCGATGTACCAGGCTTTCCAGAAGATCGTGCCGCTGCGCGAGCGCGCCGGCGACGCGCCGACCTACGACGTGGTGGGCCCGGTCTGCGAAAGCGGCGACTGGATCGGCCGCGACCGTGCACTCAACGTGGTGGCCGGCGACCTGCTGGCCGTGCTGTCGGCCGGTGCGTACTGCATGAGCATGGCCAGCAACTACAACACGCGCGGCCGTGCGGCCGAGGTCCTGGTGAGCGGCGCCAGCGCCAAGCTGATCCGCCGTCGCGAGACGATGGAAGACCAGTTGCGCGCCGAGATCGACGGCTGATCCGGTCTCAGCCGGTGCGCAGCGGCTTCTCGCTGCCGCGCACGGCCACTGCGGGCCTGGCCTGGCGCTTGCGCGCGAAATTCCACACGCGCCACGCCAGCAGCACCCCGATGATCGCGGCGTAGACGAACACTTCGGCGAAGTTGTTCTTGCCCGCGCGCATCCAGAAGAAGTGCAGCAGCCCGAGCCCCGCGATCACGTAGACCAACTTGTGCAGCAGCTGCCAGCGCTTGACGCCCAGGGCCTTGATCGCGCGGTTGAACGACGTGGCCGCCAGCGGCGTCAGCAGCACGAAGGCCGAGAACCCCACCAGGATGAACGGCCGCTTGGCGATGTCCTTGGCGATCTCGCCCCACTCGAAGCCCATGTCGAACCAGCTGTAGCACAGCAGGTGCAGCACCACGTAGAAGTACGCGAACAGGCCCAGCATGCGACGCAGCCGCGCCAGCGCGTTGAGCTTGGCGATCACGCGCAGCGGCGTCACCGCCAGCACGATGCAGATGAAGCGCAGGGTCCAGTCGCCCGTCGCGCGGATCAGGAACTCGGCCGGGTTCGCGCCCAGCCCGTCGGTGAAAGCACCGAAGGCCAGCCGCGCGAACGGCAGCAGGCACAGCAGGAAGACGACCGGCTTGGTCGCCGGGTGCATGAGCAGCTTGTTCAGCATGGCGCAACGACCGGGCGGGCGCGCCCGCTCAGTAGTTCTTCTTCAGGTCCATGCCGGCGTAGAGCTGGCCGACCTGCGCCTCGTAGCCGTTGAACATCTCGGTCTTGCGCCGCTTCGCGAACAGGCCGCCGCCGTCGCCGATGCGACGCTCGGTCGCCTGGCTCCAGCGCGGATGGTCGACGCTCGGGTTCACGTTCGAATAGAAGCCGTACTCCTGCGCCGCCGCCTTGTTCCAGGCCGTGCTCGGCTCCTTCTCGACGAAGCGGATCTTGACGATCGACTTGGCCGACTTGAAGCCGTACTTCCATGGCACCACGAGCCGCACC
The DNA here is from genome assembly GCF_058800845.1 of Variovorax sp. GW822-FHT04E09. Lineage (NCBI taxonomy): Bacteria > Pseudomonadati > Pseudomonadota > Betaproteobacteria > Burkholderiales > Comamonadaceae > Variovorax > Variovorax sp. GW822-FHT04E09. Next base: position 449,663 of record NZ_JBXAMR010000005.1, on the reverse strand, counting down.
GGCGCGCCGTTCTGATTGGGCAGCACCTCGCCGTACATGCCGAAGGCCAGCAGCGTGAGCGGGTGCATCGCCTCGTCCATGCGCAGGCCTTCGGTGTAGGGCCAGTCGAGCACGCGCGAGCCGACGAAGGGCATGGTCTTCGGATCGGCCAGCGTCACGAACTCGACGAATTTGGCGTTGCCCTGCGGCTCGACCTTCTTGATGAGCTCGGCCAGCGAGTAGCCCACCCACGGGATCACCATCGACCAGCCCTCGACGCAGCGCAGGCGGTAGATGCGCTCTTCCTGGGCGCTGAGCTTGAGCAGGTCCTCGATGCCGTACTTGCCCGGCTTCTTGACCAGCCCCTCGACCTCCACGGTCCACGGCCGCGTCTTGAGGGTGCCGGCGTTCTTCACCGGATCGCCCTTGTCGACGCCGAACTCGTAGTAGTTGTTGTAGCTGCTCGCGTCCTTGTAGTCGGTGAGCTTTTCCATGGTCTGCGCGCCCGGCACGGCCGATTTGGCGCCCGGAAGCGGCGCCAGCTTGTGCGGGCCGGTCGCCTGGGCGAAGGCCTCACGCCCGGCAAAACCCGCCAGCGCGGCGCCTGCCGCGCCCCCGGCCATCAGCTTGAGCAGGTCGCGCCGGCCTTCGTAGGCGGCGCGCGGCGTGATCTCGCTCGACAGCGGATGGTTGAAACCACGGGTGTCGCGACGGTGCGAACGGGAAGAAAACGACATGGCAGGCCTTTCGCGTGAATCGTTGTGCTCAGGGTAGTTCGTGACATGCCCCGGTTTGGTTACGCGCCATGGTGGCGCGTGGTTTCAATTCTTCGCAAAAGGCGCCAGGCCTGCGCTTACAGCGTGCCGTAGCTGTGCAGCCCGCTCAGGAACATGTTCACGCCAAGGAAGGCGAAGGTGGTCACGGCCAGGCCGGCCAGCGCCCACCAGGCCGCCACGGTGCCGCGCAGACCCTTCACGAGGCGCATGTGCAGCCAGGCCGCGTAGTTGAGCCAGACGATCAGCGCCCAGGTTTCCTTCGGGTCCCAGCTCCAGTAGCCGCCCCAGGCGTCCGCCGCCCACAGGGCGCCGAGCACGGTCGCGATGGTGAAGAAGGCAAAGCCGACGGTGATCGACTTGTACATGACGTCGTCGAGCACCTCGTTGGCCGGCAGGCGCGCCGCGATGCGCTTGCGCCCCAGCAGGATGCCCGCGGCGATCAATGCCGAAATGCCCGCATAGATCACCCAGTAGCTGCCGCCGGCTTCCTGCACGCGCTGGCGGAAGGCCACCGGCACGAAGCACAGCGCCACGCCCAAGAGCCAGATCGGCGTGAGCTTGTACCAGCGGGTCTCGCTCGCCTGTTCCTTGATGAGGTAGGCGAAAGCCACCATGGCCGCGAGCGCGAAGGTGCCGTAGCCGATGAAGTTGGCGGGCACGTGCAGCTTCATCCACCAGCTCTGCAGCGCGGGCACCAGCGGCTGGATCTCATGCGCCTCGCGCACGATCGTGTACCAGAGCAGGAAGCCCACCGCCGCGCTGACCACCAGCATCACGAAGGCACCCAGCGCGCGTGTGTTGTAGCGCTCTTCGAAGTACAGGTAGAACGCCGCCGTCAGCCAGCAGAACAGCACGAACACTTCGTACAGGTTGCTCACCGGGATGTGGCCGATGTCCGGGCCGAGCTGGTGGCTTTCGTACCAGCGCACCATGGTGCCGATCAGCGCCATGGTCACGGCCGCCCAGGCCAGCCGGGAGCCGATCAGGTCGAAGGTGTCGGCCTGCTGCTTGCCGGCGGCGAAGCCGATCCAGTAGAACAGCGTGCTCATGAAGAACAGCACGCTCATCCAGAGGATGGCCGACTGGCTCGACAGGAAGTACTTGAGCCAGAACACCGAATCGGCGCGCGCCAGGTCGCCCTGGTAGGAGCTGATGGCCAGCAGCGAGGCCGCGGCCACCACCAGCGTCAGCACCCGCAGCGGGCGCCAGAACCAGCAGATGCCGATAACCGAAATCAGCGCGGCCACCAGGATCGGCTTTTCGTAGCTGTCCATCGAGCCGGCGTGGCGCATGAAGGCGAACGCGCCGCCGGCCAGCACCAGCGCCGCGAACACCCAGTCGAACAGGTTGCGGCGGGAGAGCCAGCTTTCGTGGAGCGTGAGGGTCGTGGTGTTCATGGTGACGCCGGTTCTTCTTTCTTCAGGGCGAGCAACCTGTGCTTCAGGTGCTCGAATTCGCGATCGCTGTCCAGGGTCTTGCGGTTGACCGAGAACGCCATCGTGGCGACCGTTTCGCGGCCGTCGTTGTCTCCAGAGGCGCCGCCGCCGGGTGTCAGCCACACCCACAGGCGGCGCTCGCGCACGTACAGCATGGCAAAAATACCGACGATCAGCAACAGACACCCCAGATAGACGATGTTCTTGCCAGGGGCGCGCGCCACCTGGAAGACGCTGGCCTGCACCTGGGTGAAGTCGGTCATCATCATCGCGACGGGCGCCGGATAGAAGTGCGCGTCGCTCAGGGCCAGCACGGCCTGCGTCAGGTAGCCCTGCGATTTCTCGTCGTTCGGCAGCGCGGCCAGGCCGGCGCCTTCGCGGCTCAGGTTGAGCACTTCGAACAGCACATCGTTGAGGATGCGCACCAGCACCGTGCCGGCGCGCTCGCGCTCGGCCTCGGGCACGTTGGCTTCCATGAATTCGGCGATCGCCTGCCAGCCGCCCTGCGATGCGGCGTCGGCCTTGGCGCGTTCGGCGCCCGAGAACAGCGCCAGCGCGCGGGCGGCCGAGATGCGCAGCTGCTCGGCCATTTCGGGGCGCTTGGGGTCGGTCGCCTTGGCGATGTAGCGCTGGATGGCGCGCTCGCGCGTGGCAGCGTCGCCCAGCGCGGTGCGCATGCGCACGAAGCCGTCCATCGAACCCTGCTCGTCGGCCGGCACGCGCAGGTAGCGAAACGGCTCCTCCGGCTTCTCGCGCATGCCCAGCAGGAACACCGGCTGGCCGTCGCCGGCGTCGACCGGCACCATGTAGTTCTGGTACTCGCGCGCCTGGCCGGCCGCATCGCGCAGCTTGTAGCCGATGCTGGGGCCGATGTTGCGCAGCACCTTGGGCTTGTTGGTCTTGTTGGCCGCGCCCAGGCGCGACTCGATGCCGTGGCGCAGGTCGACCTTGCGCACGTCGGCGCCGCTGCCCATGGCGCCGCCATCGGCGAAGTTCTCGACGTTGATCACCCGCAGCGCGGCGTACTCGAGCGTGAGCTTGTCCTTGCCGTTGGTGATCTCGGTGCTCGGGCCGCCGATGATGCCCTCGACCTCGAAGGGCTTGGCCGCGGCCGCCATCGGCACCGCCTTGAGCTTCACCGTGGAGCCGCCGTCGTCGAAGCTCGACTGGTAGATCTCCACGCCCTTGTAGCTGGCCGGGTGGTTCACCTCGATGCGCGCCGGCACCTGCTCGCCGCTCTCGCGGTCGTGCAGCACCACCTCGCTGGCGAACAGCTTGGGCATGCCGGTCGAGTAGTAGTCGACGATGAACTTCTTCAGCTCGATGGTGAACGGCAGCTCCTGCAGCAGCACGCCGTCGGCCTGGTTCAGGATGGCCACGTTGCCCCGCCCGCCCTCGGGCACGAGGATGTTGCCGCGGAAGGTCGGGTTGGCGGTCGACAGGCGGTGCTCGGGCGCCACGTCGGCAATCATGCCGCCGCCCGTGAACACGCTCTTGCCGTTGAACCAGGTCTGGGCGCGCACCACGAGATCGCCGTCGAGCAGGCCGCCGATGCACACCAGCACGATGGCGCTGTGGGCGGCGATGTAGCCCAGCTTGTGGGCGCCGCCGGCGCGCGCCGCCACCATCCAGCCCGCCGCGGCCTTGCCGTCGGCGCTGGCGTTGCGCTGTTGCAACTTGACCTTCCAGCCCCCGCTCACGAGCAGCTGGCCGATGCGGTTGGCCGCCATGTCGGGCGTTTCCGCCAGCCGGTTCTCAGCGCGCTGGCCGAAGGCCTTCAGGCTCTGCGCGCGGATGTCTTCCTTGAAGGTGCGCAGGTCGATCAGGATGCGCGGCGTGTTGCGCGCGACGCACAGCGACGTGCTGATCACCAGGAACAGCAGGATCAGCAGGAACCACCAGGCGCTGTAAACCGAGTCGAGCCGCGCCGTGCGGAACAGCTCGGCCCAGAAGGGCCCGAACTGGTTGATGTAGTTGTTGATCGGCTCATGCTGCTTGAGCACGGTGCCGATGATCGAGGCGATGCAGATGACCGTCAGCAGCGCGATCGCGAAGCGCATCGACGACAGCAGTTCCACCGCGGCGCGAAGCAGCTGCGGGCCGCGATGCACGCGAAGGCCATGGGTGGAGACGGTCATCGGGAGGGAACCAGGAAAGAGGAAAAAAACAAAAGGGCGGGCCATCCTCCTGGATCGGCCCGCCCTTTGTTTGGGATTTTTATCGGCGGTTAGTTCACGCTGGACAGCGCGACGGCGGAAATCAGCGCAGGCCGGCGATGTAGTCGGCCACGGCCTTGATTTCGCGGTCGTTGAGCTTGGCGGCCACGCCGTTCATGGGCGAGCTGTTCAGGCGGACGTTGTCGCGGAAGGCCACGAGCTGGGCCACGGTGTAGTCGGCGTGCTGGCCGCCCAGGCGCGGGTACTGGGCCGGGAGGCCGGCGCCGTTCGGGCTGTGGCAGCCGGCGCAGGCCGGGATCTGGCGATCGCCGATGCCGCCGCGGTAGATCTTTTCGCCGAGGGCGACCGTGTCCTTCTCTTTCGAGAAGCCCGGCTTGATCTTCTTGGAGCCGACGAACCAGGCGATGTTGCGCATGTCTTCTTCAGACAGCGCCGACGCCAGCGGCTTCATGATGGCGCTCTTGCGCTTGCCGGACTTGAAGTCCTGCAGCTGCTTGAGGATGTATTCGGGGTGTTGTTGCGCCAGCTTGGGGTTGGCGGCGATGGCCGAGTTGCCGTCCGCGTTGTGGCACGAAGCACAGCTTTGGCTGTTGGCCGGCGTCGCATTGAACAGCGTGTCGCCCTTGGCGGGATCGGGCTTGGCCGGCTTGGCGGCTGCCGCTGCGGGGGCAGCTGCATGCTCATCGGCTGCAAAACTCGCGCTGGCTGCGACGCCCATGAGGGCTGCAAGCAGAATATTGGCAAACAACTTCATATCGGGGGCTTCGAATTTATGGCGCAAAACCCCGCGATTCTACAATGGCGCCCCGTTCCGAAAGCCCATTGATGACCTCCCCGCGCGCCAAGTCCGCCGCTTATCCTCCCCGCGCGGCCCCTGCCGTGGACCCGCAGGTCGCTGAACGCGAGCGCGTGGCCCTCGGTTGGCTGCACACCGCCCACTTCCTGACCAGCGCTCCGCAGCTGGAACACCTGCCCCCGGTCGACCTGCCCGAGATCGCTTTTGTCGGCCGATCCAACGCCGGCAAATCGACCGCCATCAACACCCTGACGCAGCAGACGCGCCTGGCCTTCGCCTCGAAGACGCCGGGCCGCACGCAGCACATCAACCTGTTCGGCATCGGCAAGCAGAAGGTCGACGACGCCGTGCTGGCCGACCTGCCGGGCTACGGCTACGCCGCCGTGCCGAAGGAAGCCAAGCTGCGCTGGCAGCGCGTGATGGGCAACTACCTCATGACGCGCGAAAGTCTGCGCGGGGTTGTCCTGATGTGCGATCCGCGCCACGGCATGACCGAGCTCGACGAGATCCTGCTCGACGTGATCCGTCCGCGCGTCGAGCAAGGCCTCAAATTCCTCGTGCTGCTGACCAAGTCCGACAAGCTCACCCGCACCGAAGCCGCCAAGGTGCTGTCGATTACGCGACTGAACGCCGGCGGCGGCGAGGTCAAACTGTTCTCGGCCCTGAAGAAGCAAGGGGTCGGCGAGGCGGCCGAGCTGCTGTGGCGCTGGGTGCATCCCGACGACGCCGCGCCAACGCCCGCGCCGCCACCGGCCGAAGACGCCTGATGCGCTAGAGGAACCGGCTGCATCGAGCGCCTCGCCTGCGAAGTTCACTATCAAAACAATAGCGACAGTCAACCCAAGGAGACACGAAGCATGATCGAGACCTTCCAACGCAGCCTGCCCAACGGCACCACCCTGAGTTGCCGCGCCGCCGGCAAGCCGGGCCAGCCGCTGATGGTGTTCCTGCACGGCTTTCCCGAAGCCGCGTTCATCTGGGACGAACTGCTCGCCTACTTCTCGGACCCGGCCCACGGCGGCTACCGCTGCGTGGCGCCGAACCTGCGCGGCTTCGAGAAGTCCAGCGCGCCCACGGAAGTGGCCGACTACAAGGCCCACCTGCTGATCCAGGACATCCAGCAGCTCGTGGCCACCGAGAGCGCCGACGGCACCATGGCCGCGCTGGTGGCCCACGACTGGGGCGGCGCCTTCGCCTGGGGCTACGCCAACGCCTTCCCGCAGCAGGTCGGCAAGCTGGTCATCATCAATTCGCCGCACCCGGGCACCTTCACGCGCGAGCTGCGCAACAACCCGGCGCAGCAGCAGGCCAGCGCCTACATGCACTTCCTGGCGCGCCCCGACGCCGAAGCCCTGCTCGCGGCCGACGATTTCAAGCGCATGTGGCCCTTCTTCCTGCTGATGAAGGCCGGCCCGGACGGCTTCGGCTGGCTCACCGAAGAGGTGAAGCAGCAGTACCGCGAGGTCTGGAGTGCGGGCCTCACGGGCGCCTGCAACCTGTACCGCGTGACGCCGATGAAGCCGCCACTGCCGGGCCAGACCGTCGACAGCATTCCGGTGCTGCCGCGCGAACGCCTCACGGTGACCATGCCGACCTTCGTGTTCTGGGCACTCGACGACGCCGCGCTGCTGCCGGGCCTGCTCGAAGGGCTGGAAGAGTACGTGCCGAAGCTCGAAGTCAAGAAGGTGCCGAACGCCACCCACTGGATCGTGCACGAGCAGCCGCAGCTGGTCGCGCGCGAGATCGAGGGCTTCCTGGCCCGCAATCAGTAGATTGGCGGCTCGCCTTCCGGGCGGGTCTTGAACCGGCGGTGCACCCAGTAGTACTGGGACGGCATCGTGTCGATGTAGCCCTGCAGGCGCTCGTTCATGAGCGCCGTGTCGGCCTCAACGTCGTCGGTGGGGAAGTTCTGCCACGCCGGCAGCACCTGGATCTCGTAGCCGCCCGGCGTGAGCTTCGCCACCACCGGCACCACCTTGGCCTTGCCCAGCCGCGCAAAGCGCGACAGCGAGGGCACGGTGGCCGCCTGCACGCCGTAGAAGGGCACGAAGATGGTCTGGTCGCGCCCGAAATCCATGTCGGGCAGCAGGTACAGCAAACCGCCCTTGCGCAGCCCCGAGAGGATGGGCTTGATGCCGTCCACCCGGTTGAGCGCCGCCACGTCGCCGAAGCGCGTGCGGCCTTCGCGGATCCAGGCGTCGACCATCGGGTCGCGCTGGGTCGTGTAGATCGTGGCCGACGGGCGCGCCGTGTGCATGGTGAGCGCGGTGGCCGCGGCATCGAGGCCGTAGAAGTGCGGCGCGAACAGAATCATCGGCGCGTCGCCTTCGGCGATCTCGCGGATTTCCGAGACAGAACCGACGATCTTCAGCCGGCTCTTCACCACCTTCTCGGGCGCATGCCACAGCCAGCTGCGGTCCAGCCACGACTGCGCGACGAAGACGAAGGTCTCGCGCGCGATGGCGCGGCGCTCGGCCTCCGACTTTCCGGGGAAGCACAGGGCCAGGTTCCGGTCGACCACGCGCCGCCGCGGCACGGCGATGGTGTGCAGCAGGCGGCCGAGGACCCTGCTGAAGCCGCGCACGAGCGGCAGGGGCAGCGGGGCCAGCACGCGCATGAAGCCGATACCGAGTCGGGAACTGAGGCTCATGGCGCAGCCCCTCCGGCGGCATTGGCCACCACGGCGGGTTCGCCGCGCGGCTCTTTGTAGCGCGCGTAGTCCCAGACGTACTGGCCGGGCAGGCTGTGGATAAGGCGGCCGATGCCGTCGTTCATGGCGGCGGCGGCGTCCTCGATGGACGCCTCGGGGTCGGTGAGCGCGGTGCCGACGATCGGCTCGAAGCGGATCACGTAGCCCGCGCCGCGCGGCAGGCGCTCGCACACGCTGAGGAAGCAGGCGGCGCCGGTCTGTTGGGCCAAACGGGGAAGCAGGGTCATGGTGTAGGCGGGGCGGCCGAGGAAAGGCGCCCACACGCCCTGCCCCAGCGGCGGCACCTGGTCGGGCAGGATGCCGGTGTAGCCGCCGCCGCGCAGCGTGCGGATCAGGCCGCGCACGCCGGTGTTGTTGGTCGGCAGGGTCTGCAGGCCGGGCCGGTCGCGCGAACCCGCGGCGATCAGGTCGGCCATCCATTTCTTGCGCGCCGGACGGAACAGCGCGGTGATCGGCCCGAAGTCCGCGAGAAAGCGCTCGCCGATGGCCTGGCCGCACATCTCCCAGCTGCCCAGGTGCGGCGCCACGAGGATCACGCCCTTTTTCGCGCGCATCGCGGCCTCGAAGGCCTCGACGCCTTCCCAGCGCACCACGCGCGTCAGCACGCTCTCGCCCTGCGGGCGCAGCCACAGCCAGGGCAGCTCGGACGCCATGTGGCCGGCGGCGGCGATGGCGGGACGGTACTGCGCGGGCGAGAAGCCGGCGCTCTCGGCGTTGGCCTTGAAGCGGCGGCGGTAGTCCGGCGCGCACCACCAGACCAACCATCCCAGCAAGGCGCCGAGCCGATGCATCAGCGGCATCGGCACGCGGGCAAGCAGGCGGAACAGGGTGATCATTGAATGGGGAGGGGGAGAGAGTCAGGGAGGGTCAAAAGGCGGACGCGCGCGCATGGTATTGCGCGGCTCGAATAGAATGCAAATTGTCGCCGAGTTACGGAACAACTTGCAGGGCGACACCCACAAGCGCGAATGCGATTGTGTCCCGTCGATACGTCGACATCTGCTAAAGCGTTCGCCAGGGCTCCGCAGAGTTGGCAACGCGCCAATTGAACTTCAAGGAGTGACCACAGTGGCGAACGACTTTCTCTTTACTTCCGAATCGGTTTCCGAAGGCCATCCCGACAAGGTCGCGGACCAGATCTCGGACGCGATCCTCGACGCGATCTTCGAACAAGACCCCCGCAGCCGCGTCGCCGCCGAAACGCTGACCAACACCGGCCTCGTGGTGCTCGCCGGCGAGATCACGACCAACGCGCACGTCGACTACATCCAGGTCGCGCGCGACACCATCAAGCGCATCGGCTACGACAACACCGAGTACGGCATCGACTACAAGGGCTGCGCCGTGATGGTCTGCTACGACAAGCAGTCCAACGACATCGCCCAGGGCGTGGACCATGCCTCCGACGACCACCTGAACACCGGCGCCGGCGACCAGGGCCTGATGTTCGGCTACGCCTGCGACGAGACGCCCGAGCTGATGCCCGCGCCGATCTACTACGCGCACCGCCTCGTGGAGCGTCAGGCCCAGCTGCGCAAGGACGGCCGCCTGCCCTTCCTGCGCCCCGACGCCAAGAGCCAGGTCACGATGCGCTACGTGGACGGCAAGCCCCACAGCATCGACACCGTGGTGCTCTCCACGCAGCACAGCCCCGACCAGAGCGAAACGCCGACCAAGATGAAGGCCTCGTTCAACGAAGCCATCATCGAAGAGATCATCAAGCCCGTGCTGCCCAAGGAATGGCTGCAGAACACGCGCTACCTGATCAACCCGACCGGCCGCTTCGTCATCGGCGGCCCGCAGGGCGACTGCGGCCTCACCGGCCGCAAGATCATCGTCGACACCTACGGCGGCGCCTGCCCGCACGGCGGCGGCGCGTTCTCGGGCAAGGACCCGTCGAAGGTCGACCGCTCGGCCGCCTACGCCGCGCGCTACGTGGCCAAGAACATCGTGGCCGCCGGCCTGGCGCGCCAGTGCCAGATCCAGGTGGCGTACGCCATCGGCGTGGCCCAGCCGATGAACATCACGGTCTACACCGAAGGCACCGGCGTGATCCCCGACGAGAAGATCGCCGAGCTCGTGCGCGAGCACTTCGACCTGCGCCCGAAGGGCATCATCCAGATGCTCGACCTGCTGCGCCCGATCTACCAGAAGACCGCCGCCTACGGCCACTTCGGCCGCGAAGAGCCCGAGTTCACCTGGGAAGCCACGACGCAAGCGGCCGCACTGCGCGCTGCGGCCGGCCTTAAGTAAGCACTGCGACTACCGGGTCTCAAGGCCCGCCGTCCCCTCGGGGCGGCGGGCCTTTTCCTTTCATGGCGCGTTCGCTCAGAAGCGGTACGCGCCGCTCAGGCCCACCGTCCAGTTGCGCCCCGGCGCGGGCTCGTAGAAGCGCGCATTGCCTTCGTTGACGATGACCGAGCCCATGTAGCGCCGGTCGAACAGGTTGTCGACGCGCGCGAAGGCGTTGAAGTCCCAGCGCGCCCACTTCTTCAGGTAGCCGGCGTACAGCGCCGCCACGGCGTAGCCGTGCGCGCTCGCGGTGTTCAGGTCGTTGGCCTGGATGCGGCTCAGCGCGCGCATCTCGACACCGGCGCGCCAGCCTTCGGGCGGCGCCCAGCCGAGCGAGGCGAACAGCGACTGGCGCGCGATGCCCGGGATGCGGTTGCCCGCGTTCACCGCGTTGCCGCCCGCGCAGGGCGACGGCGAGCAGAACGCATCGCGGTAGGTCGCGTCCAGCCACGTGTAGGCCACCTGCGTGCGCCAGTGGTCGGCCGTTTCGTGCTGCCAGCCCAGCTCGAAGCCGTTGCGCCGCGTGCGCCCTGCGTTCTGGAAGGTGGCGCGACCGCCGCTGTTGGTGGCGGTGACGATCTCGTCGCGCGTGCGCGTATGAAACAGCGCCGCCGTCAGCAGCCCGCCGGCCAGCCGCGCCTTCGCGCCCACCTCGAGGCTGTCGTTCACCGAAGGCCGCAGCCCGAAGTTGAGCCCGCTGGCGCCGCCCGGGCGGTACGACAGCTCGTTGAGCGTCGGCGTCTCGAAGCCCCGGCCGACCGAGCCGTACACCGCGAGATCGGGCGTGGCCTGGTAGCGCAGCGAGGCCACAGGCAAGGTCTTGCTGTAGCTCGCGCTGCCGCTGTCGTCGCGGTTGGCACCACCGATGTAGAGGTCGTGCGAATCGAAGTGCACACGGCTGCGGCGCACGCCGGCCTCGAGCGTCCAGCGCTCGGAAAAACGCCACGCCGCCTGCGCATACGGATCGAGGTTCCAGACCTCGTTGCGCTCGTTGCGGCGCAACCGCCCCTGCACGCCCAGCAGGGGCGCGGCCACCGGGCCCAGGTAGTTCTCGTAGCCACGGCGGCGCTCGCGCAGGCTGTCGTAGCCCAGGCCCGCCACGAGGTCGAAGGGCCGGTCGGCCAGCTGCAGCGCGGCGGTCCAGCGCAGATCGACGCCGCCGTACTGGCGCGTGAGGTCGATCACGCCGCCCGCATGCAGCGGGCTCTGCTGCGCCGACGGCGGGATCGACTGGAACTGCACGGTCTTGCGTTCGCCGCCGTAGACCATGAACTGCAGCGCTTGTTCAGCATTCAGGCGCCGCTCGTAGCGCAGGCCGACCTGCGTCTGCTCGACCGTCTTGCGCGTGTCGTACTGCAGCGCGAGCGGCGCCTTGCGCGGTGCCTGCGCGACCTGCTCGGCCGTGAGGCCCAGCGGGTCTTGCGCCTCGATGCGCACGCTGTTGAACACCAGCGTCAACTTGTCGCCGTTGTCGAGCGCGATGCCCAGCTTGCCGTTCGCGATGTTGCGCCGCGCGGCACTCTGCTCGCGCCAGCCGTCGGTGCGAAAGTGGCTCGCGCCGAGCAGGTAGTCGACCGCGCCCTGCGAACCGCTCAGCTGCAGCGACTGGCGCCAGCTGCCGAAGCTGCCGCCCGCCAGCGAGTACGACAGGCGCGGCGCGCCCTCCCCCGAGGCCGTGAACGCCTGCACCACGCCGCCCGACGAGTTGCCGTACAGCGCCGAGAACGGCCCGCGCAGCACCTCGACGCGGTCGACCGAGCCGATGTCGATGTTCGAGGTCTGCCCCTGGCCGTCGGGCAAGGTGGCCGGAATGCCGTCCACGTACAGGCGCACGCCGCGCACGCCGAAGGTCGAGCGCGCGCCGAAGCCGCGCACCGACAGCTGCAGGTCCTGCGCGTAGTTCATGCGGTTCTGCACCTGCAGGCCGGGCACGGCGCCCAGGCTCTCGGACAGGTTGACCTGCATCCGGCTGTCGCGCATCTCGTCGCCGTCGACGCGGTCGACCGAGCCGGGCACGAGAAACGGAGACAGCGTGCCGCGCGGCGTGGAAACGGTGACATCGCGCAGCGTGCCGGCCGGCGACGTGGCGGGTTGCTGGCCGTGCACGGCCAGCGGAACGCCCAGGATCAGCAGGCGAAGCGGATAGGAGAGTGCGGCATTCATCGGCACCGATTCTGCGTCGGTGCCCTGCCCCTTGCGCCTAGCGGGAACCCGTGCGCGGCGAGCGGCGCCAGCCGTACCAGGCGCACACGAGCACCGGAATGCCCAGGCCCACCCAGGCCACCATGTCGCCGAGGCCGCCGTCGCTGAACAGCGCGGTGATGAGGCCGACCGTGGTCATCACGCCCAGCGCGATCGGCCAGCCCCACATGCGCCAGAAGGTCTGGTGCGGCGCCTTGTGGTGCGTCGTCATGCCTGCACCTTCATGGCCGGTGCCGGGTCTGGCTGCGGGCCCGAAGCCGAAGGCGGCGCTGCGGCCGGGGCCGTGGTCGACGCCCGGGCCGGCACCGTGTTGCCGCGCTTGAGCCACAGGTACAGCCCGCTGCCCAGCACGATGATGGTCGCGATGTCGAGCAGCGCCCACAGGATCTGCATCGGCATGCCGCCGTAGTCGCCGAAGTGCAGCGGCTGCGACACCAGCAGGCCCGTGAGGTACCACGGCATCTTCGGCGCCGCCGTGACCTCCGCCGTCTTGGCATCGACCAGCACCGGCTGCAGCAGCTTCGAGGTGAAGGGCTCGTTGCCGCGCAGGAAGAAGGTCGTGTGGTGCGGGCTCGAGAACGAGGTGCCCGGGAACGCGATGAACGACAGCTTCATGCCCGGCGCCTTCTGCATCGCCCCTTCCATCGAGCGCTGCAGCGAGCCGCGCTCGGCCACCGGCACCACCGGCTCGTTCTTGTAGGGCGCGAGCAGCGTGCTCAGCTGGTCGTACTGCCAGTACTTGATGATCAGGTCGGCCCAGGTGTTGATCATGCCGGTGGAGCCCACCACGAACAGCCACACCAGCGTGACGATGCCCAGCAGGTTGTGCAGGTCGAGCCACTTCAGGCGCGGGCGCTTCTCGCGCCGGACGGTCCCGAAGTCGAGCTTGCGCATGAACGGCGAATACAGCACCACGCCCGAGACGATGGCCACCAGCAGCAGCAGCCCCATGAAGCCCAGGAACAGCTTGCCCGGCAGCCCGGCGAACAGGTCGACGTGCAGCTTGAACATGATGTACATGAAGCCCTGGCTGAACTCCGGCTGCGCCAGAACGACGCCGGTGCGCGCATCGACCGCCACCGATTTGAAGTCTTCGGTGGGTTCGGGCGTGGGCGTGAGCGTGACGAACCACAGGCCGTCGTCGTCCTCGGGCTGCGAGACGAACTGCACCACGCGGTCGGGGTGCTTGGCGCGGCCGATCTCGACCACCTTGTCCAGGCTGATGCGCGGCGTGTTCGCCGGCATCTTCGGCGCCTCGACCTCGGTGCCCAGCAGGTGGCCGATCTCGTGGTGGAAGATCAGCGGCAGGCCGGTGATGCACAGCAGCAGCATGAACACCGTGCACACGAGGCTGCTCCACTTGTGCACCCAGGCCCAGGTCTTGATCTTTCGGCTGTCCATGTCGTCGTGCGTCGTTGGGTGGTGAAAAGGCTAGAAGCGGTAGGTGGCGCTCGCCACGATGTTGCGTCGCGCACCGTACCAGCAGTCACCGCGCGACAGGCAGGTGCTGAAGTACACCTTGTCCGTCACGTTGTTGATGTTGAGCGCATAGCGCCACTGGGCCGTATCGTAAGCAAACACCAGGTCGGCCAGCGCCACGCCCGGGATGCGCGGGCCGGTGCCGAACTGGGTGTCGCGGAACGAGCTCATCACGCGCACGCCGGCGCCGGCCGAGAAGCCGCTCATGCCGGCCACCGAGAACCTGTACTTGGCCCAGAAGCTGGCCTGGTGCTTGGGCAGGCCTTCGATCTGCGCGTCGGCGTCGGTGTAGTTGTAGTGGGCGATCAGGTCGAGGTTGGTGCCCACCGAGCCCTTGGCTTCCAGCTCCACGCCCTTCGTCTTGGTGAGGCCGCGCTGCGAGAACACCTTCGGCTGCTCTTCGACGATCTGGTTCTTCTCGCGCAGGTCGTACACCGCGGCGCTGAAGGCCATGGCGCGGTTCTTCGGCTCGTACTTCAGGCCCACTTCCCACTGCTCGCCGCGCAGCGGCGAGAAGATGCGGCCTTCGCGCGGCGACTGCGGCGTGAACGACTCGCTGTAGCTCAGGTACGGCGACCAGCCCGAAGGATGGGCGTACATCACGCCCAGGCGCTTGGTGGTGGCGCTGCTCTTTTGCTCGTCGCTGCCGGCGGCGCTGGACACGGCCCGGTCATGGCGCAGGCCGGCCACGAAGATCCAGTTGTCGAGCTTGATCTGGTCCTGCAGGTACAGGCCGGTCTGGCGCTGGCGGGTGCGCGGACGCGCCACGCGCTCGGGTTCGTCCACGTGGCCGTACACCGGCGCATAGAGGTCGATGGTGTCGACCGTGGTGCCGCCCCAGACGTTCTCGCGCTGGCGCGCGAAGTCCGCGCCCACGAGCAGCGTGTGCTGGAGCGCGCCGGTCTGGAAGTGGCCCTCGACGTGGTTGTCCAGCGTCTGCGTGCGGTTGCGCGTCAGCTGGCTGTCGAAGTAGCGGGGGAACACGCGCTTGAAGATCGGGTCGGTCGACCAGCTGTCGAAGCCGCTGAACGCGCCGCCGTAGTGGTAGCGGTTGTCGTTTTCGTTCTTCGCGTAGCGGAAGTTCTGGCGCACGGTCCAGCTGTCGTTGAACTTGTGCTCGAACTGCCAGCCGAAGGTCTGACGCTCGCTGTTGTAGTAGTCGCCGGCCTCGCCGATGAAGCGGCTGGCGGGCACGCGGCCGTTCGGGTTCGGCAGCAAGGTGCCTTCCCACGGCAGGAACTGCGAGCTGCTGCCGCTCTTGTCTTTTTGCCACAGCCCCTGCAACGTGAGCGAGGTCGCCGCGTTGGGCCGCCAGGTGAGCGACGGCGCGATCACGCTGCGGTCGTCGGGCACGTTGTCGACCTGCGAATCGGACTTGCGCTGCAGCGCGATCAGCCGGTACGACAGCGAGCCGTCGGCGTTCAGCGGACCGGTGAGGTCGGCCTGCACCTGCTTGCGGCCGAAGCTGCCGAACTGCACGCCCACCTCGCGCTGGGCCTCCTGCAGCGGCCGCTTGCTGACCATGTTGACCACGCCCGCCGCGGTGCCCGCGCCGAACAGCATGCCCGAGGGGCCGCGCAGCACCTCGAGGCGCTCCAGCGTGTAGGGCTCGGTGCGCGTGGTGCTGGTGTAGTAGCCGTAGGCCTGGCGCAGGCCATCGAGGTAGATGTCGGGGTAGGCGCCGCGCACGCGGATCGAGTCGGTGCGCGAATCGACACCGTAGGCGTCGGAGCGCACGCCCGCCGCGTAATTGAGGGCGTCCTGCAGGTTGTTGGCGCCCTGGTCGACCATCTGGTCGCGCGTGATCACGGTGACGGACTGCGGCGTTTCCGACAGCGGCGTGTCGGTCTTGGTGGCGGTGACGGCGTTCTTCGCGCGGTAGCCGATCACGGGCGAGGTGGCGGTTTCGGCTTCGGCGTTCGCATCGACGCGCACTTCGGGCAGCGAGCCCGTGCCGCCCGTTTGCGCCAGAACGTGCTGCTGCGCGTAGATCGCCAGACAGCCCACCAGCACCGAAGCGGCCCTGCGCCGCGCCCTCATTCTTGCCATGTTTTTATTGCTCATTGAACACTATTGATAACAATTCGCATTCTATTGTCAAGAAAGTCGCGGTCCACGGGTTTTCCAGCACACGGGGGCGAAGCGTTGCAAAACCGCCGCGGTCGCCGTCGCGAGCCGGGCTACGATGCCGCCCGCACGCCCTTGCGTGCGCTGACAGGCCCCATGCTCAAGCTCCTCGCCTCGTTGTTTCCTGCGCTGCGCGGCCCGGCGCTGGTGCTGGTCGTGCTGGTGCTCACCGGCTGCGCCGGCCTGCCGCCACGCCTGCCCGATGGGCCGCCCTCGATCGCCATTCCCGCTTCGTCCGCCACCCCGCTCGGCCACGCCGCCGCCAGCCTCGATTCACCACCCGACGGCCTGTCGAGCATGCGGCCGCTGATCGAGGCCTCGTTCGCGCTCGATGCGCGGCTGGAGCTCATCCGCCGCGCGCGGGCCTCGCTCGATGTGCAGACCTACCAGCTCGGCAACGACAAGACCGGCCGCCTGCTGCTGCGCGAACTGCGCGACGCCGCCCGGCGCGGCGTGCGCGTGCGCCTGCTGCTCGACGACTTCTACACCGTCGGCATGGACCGCCTGCTGCTCGGGCTGGCCGCCGAGCCGAACGCGCAGGTGCGGCTGTTCAACCCTTTCGTGAACGCGCGCGATCACTCGTCGCTGCGCTGGCTGGAGTTCTTCGGCGATTTCCGGCGGCTCAACCACCGCATGCACAACAAGCTGTTCATCGCCGACGGTGCCATGGCCATCGCCGGCGGACGCAACCTCGCGGACGAGTACTTCCTGCGCAGCGAGAGCGCCAACTTCATCGACTTCGAGCTGCTGCTGGCCGGCCCGGTGGTGCCGCAGTCGGCCGGAATCTTCGACACCTACTGGAACAGCGACGTGGTCTACCCGCTGCAGCGCATGGCCGGCACGACGCTCACGCCCGACGAGCTCAAGGCCGCCTTCGACGCCGCGACCTCGCCCGCCTTCGCGCCGCTGCCCGATCCGCTGGCCGCCACCGACCTGCTGGGCGACCTGCCGCTGGGCGCGCAACTCGACAACATCGGCGAGACGCGCTGGATCCGCGCCGAGGCCGCCGCCACCGCCGACAGCCCGAACAAGGCCCTGGGCACGATGGCGCGCCCGCAAGAGTCGCTGGCGCAGCGCTTCCACGAGATGCTGGGCGCCGCGAAGTCGAACGTGGTGGTGATCTCGCCCTACTTCATTCCCGGCGACGAGGGCATGGAGCGCATCCGCATGGGCCGCGACCACGGCCTGAGCATCACCGTGGTCACCAACTCGCTGGCCGACAGCGACGAGCCGCTGGTGAACATCAACTACAACCGCTACCGCGTCGACATGCTCAAGCTGGGCGTGAACCTGTACGAGGTGAGCACGCAGCAGCTCAAGCGCAGCGGCCAGTTCCGCAGCCTGCTCAAGAAGGCCCGCGGGCGCCTGCACGCTAAGCTGGCGCTGGTCGACCGCCAGTGGGTGCTGCTGGGCTCGATGAACCTCGACCCGCGCTCGGCCCTGCTGAACACCGAGTTCGGCGTGCGCGTGCGCAGCTTCGAGCTCACGCAGGCGCTGCTCTTCGCCTACCAGCTGGACGACATGGAAGGCGTGTATCGCGTCGTGCTCAAGCCCGACGGCCAGAACGTGCAATGGATCGGCACCGGCGACGTGCACAACGAGGTGCTCGACAGCGAGCCCGACTCCAGCATGCTCACGCGCCTGCAGCTGCTGCTGTTCTCGTGGTTCGTGCCGACCGACCAGCTGTGAGCCGCAAGCGGGCGGCCCCGCGTCGCATCCTCGCCACAAATGCAAACGCCTCGCATTTAGCTCTTTAGAATTCAGCCCGCCGCATCCAGCGGCCGTCATGGCGTCCCGCCACGGAGCTTCTTCCGTCCGCGCTGCGCCATTGCCTCACCCAGACATTTCCAGTTCAAGGCAGGGCACGACAACGCCCTTCGTCTCTCGCGACGAAGGGCGTTGTCGCGTACGGCTGCCCCTGCGCGGCGCCGCCCTCCAAGAACAAGCACAACCGGACAACATGAAGCCCTCCTCCCGCACAGCCACCCGCACCGCCACCCCCTCGCGCCCGCTGTGGCCCCTTTCGCTGCTGGCTGGCGCCGCCCTCGCGTCGCTGTCGGGCGTCGCGCTGGCACAGACCGCCGCCACGACGCTGAAGGAAGTCACCGTCAGCGCCGAGGACGACAAGGGCTACGCCCCGGCCGCCGCCAGCACCGCCACCAAGGGCAGCGCGCCGCTGCGCGACGTGCCGCAGGCCGTCAACGTGCTGCCCGAACAGCTGCTGCGCGACCAGGGCGCCGTGTCGATGCAGGACGCCCTGCGCAACGTGCCGGGCGTGAGCTTCAACCACGGCGACGGCCAGCGCGACCAAGTCGTGATCCGCGGCTTCAGCGGCATCTCCGACTGGTTCGTGGATGGCGTGCGCGACGACGCGCTGTACTTTCGCGACCTCTCGGACACCGAGCGCATCGAGGTGCTCAAGGGCCCGGCCGCCGTGCTCTACGGGCGCGGCTCCTCGGGCGGCCTGATCAACCGCGTGACCAAGAAGCCCGTGTTCGAGCGCCGCTTCGGCGAGGTCTCGCTGGGCCTGGGCAGCCACCACTACACGCGCAGCACGATCGACCTGAACACGCCCATCGGCGAGAACATGGCCTTCCGCCTGAACGTGGCGGGCGAGCAGTCGGACAGCTACCGCGACCAGCAGTTCACCGACCGCCACAACATCGCGCCCTCGCTGGCGATCAAGTTCAGCCCGCAGACCGACCTGCTGCTGCAGTACACCAACCTGCGCGACCAGCGCCTCACCGACTTCGGCATCCCGGCGCTCAACGGCCGCCCGGTCGACGTGCCCATCGGCGCCTACTACGGCTCGGCGCACGGCAAGCGCGACGACACCGTGACCAGCAAGGTGCAGACCTTCACCGCCACGCTGAACCATCGCTTCAGCGACGCGCTGAGCCTGCGCAACACCACGCGCTATTCGAGCTACCACCTGGACCGCAACAACACGCTGCCCAGCGGCACCACCGACCCGGTGCGCCTGACGGTGGGCCGCACGCGCGGCATCGTCGACCGCGACGAGAGCGGCTGGTTCAACCAGACCGACCTGACCTGGCGCAACGACCTGGGCGGCTTCAAGCAGGAGTGGCTGGTCGGTGCCGAGTTCGGCGTGCAGCGCAAGCGCCTTTTCAGCGTGTCTTCCGCCACAGGAGCGCAGCGCGTGAACCTGTTCAGCCCGGTGGCGGACCCGCTGCCGATCCCGCTGGCCACCTACCTCGCCGACGGCGCGATCCCGAGCAACAGCGAGTTCAAGACCGCGGCCGTGTACGTCCAGGACCAGATCACGCTGGCGCCGCACTGGAAGGCGCTGATCGGCGGACGCTACGACGTGTTCAAGCAGGACACCAGTTTCGAGCGCAAGCTCGCGCCGCTGGAACGCACCGACCGCAAGTTCAGCCCGCGCGCCGGCGTGGTGTGGCAGCCCGACACGGTGCAGTCGTACTACGTGTCGTACAGCCGCTCGTTCCAGCCCTCGGGTGAGAACTTCGCGCTGTCCACCGGCAACATCGACAATGCGCCCGAGATCACCGTCAACAAGGAAATCGGCGCCAAGTTCGACCTGCTCGACGGCGGCCTGAACCTCACGACCGCGCTGTTCAACCTGGAACGCTCGGGCATCAAGAACACCGACCCGAACAACCCGCGCCGCCAGATCAACGTCGGCACGCAGCGCACCAACGGCCTGGAGCTCGCGCTCAACGGCCGCCTGCCGGGCCGCTGGGACGTGAGCGCGGGCTATGCCTACCTCGACGCGAAGATGACCAAGTCGCTCGCCACCGTGAGCTCGCTGCAGCTGCCCGTGGGCGCCGCGATCCCGGTGCAGGGCAAGACCGCCGCGCTCACGCCGCGCCACTCGGCCTTCGTGTGGGCCATGAAGGACCTCGGCCACGGCTTCAGCGCCGGCGGCGGCCTGAACTACGTCAGCGCGCGCTATGCCTCGCTGAGCAACCTCGTCACGCTGCCCTCGTACCTGACCGCCGACCTCGCGGCCAGCTACAAGACCGAGCGCTACGAGATCGCGCTGAACCTGAAGAACATCGCGAACCGCAAGTACTACGTCTCGGCCCACGGCAGCGTGGACAACCTGATCCTGCCGGGACCGGGGCGCGAAGTGCAGCTGACGCTGCGCGCGAAGTTCTGAGAAGGCCTCAGGTCGCCGCCGCCACCTTGCGCCGTTGCAGCCACGTGACCCACCAGGCGCCCGCCGTGCACAGCACCAGGTAGACGACGGCGACCAGGATGTAGACCTCGACCACGCGCCCGTCGCGTTGTCCCACCTTGCTGGCGGCGCCGAGAAAGTCGTTCAGGCTGATCACGTAGACCAGCGAGGTGTCCTTGAGCAGCGCGATGGTCTGGTTGATGAGCGAGGGCGTCATGTTGCGAAAGGCCTGCGGCAGGATCACGTGCCGCAGGGCCTGCCCCGGCGACATCCCCAGCGACTGCGCCGCCTGCATCTGGCCGGCGCGCACGCTGCCGATGCCGGCGCGGATGATCTCGCAGTAGTACGCGGACTCCGCGAGCACGAAGGCCACGAGCGCGGCGTAGATCGGCCCGACGCCGAGGTTCGGGTCGCCGGTCACGGCGCGCAGCACCACCGGCATCAGGAAGTAGATCCACAGGATCGTGAGGATCAGCGGGATCGAGCGAAACAGGTTCACGTACCCCGCCACGAGCGCCGCCACCGGCCGCGGCGCGAAGATCCGCGTGATCGCCAGCAGGGTCCCCAGGCCGATGCCCGCGGCCATGGAGGCCGCCACCAGCAAGGCGGTCATCTGCAGGCCCTGCAGCAGGTAGGGCCAGGCGCGCTGCAGGGCGACCCAATCGAAGTCGTAGCCCATCACGCGGCGCCCAGCAGCCCGGGCACGCGCACCCGATGTTCGATGCGGCGCATCAGCACGATCACGCCGTAGGTGATCGCCATGTAGATGAGCGTCGCCACGATGAAGGCCTCGAAGGGATGGGCGCTGAACTCGCTGAGCTGGCGCGTCTGCCCGGTGAGCTCCATGAGCCCGATCGTCAGCGCGACGGCCGAGTTCTTGAACACGTTCAGGAAGTCCGAGGTCAGCGGCGGGATGACGATGCGCAGGGCCTGCGGCAGGATCACGTACCGGTAGGCCGCCACGGTTCCCAGGCCCATCGCCATGGCCGCCTGCTTCTGGCTGCGCGGCACCGACTCGATGCCCGCACGCACCTGCTCGGCCGCCTTCGCCGCCGTGTAGAGCGTGAGGCCCACCAGCACGGTGAGGAACTGGTTCGCGGTCGGGTTCATCTGCTTGATCGCATGGCCCCAGGCGGTCGGCAACAGCTCCGGCACCACGAAGTACCAGAGAAACAGCTGCACCAGCAGCGGCGTGTTGCGAAAGCAGTGGATGTACACCGCCGACAGCGTGCGCGCCGTCCGGTGGGGCAGCGTCCGGGCCACGCCGGCGATCAGGCCCAGGCCCAATGCCAGCGTCCAGGCCAGCAGCGACAGCGCGACCGTCCACAGCAACCCGCGCACCAGCATCAGGCCGTACAGGCCCTCCCCCGTGACCGAGGGTTTGAAGAAGATCAACCAATCCCAGGTGTAGTGCATCGCGAAAGGTGCCGGAAGGCGGTTCGGTTCGTGAAGGGGTGGCCGCGTCCGTGCCTTACAGCGGCTGGTCGCTCGGATGGCGCACGAGCTCCTGCATGTCGGGCGACATCGGGAAGTTGACCGTCACGCTGCCCTTCACCGCGATGGGCTTGAGGAAGTACTTCTCGTACAACGCGGTGAACTCGCCCGATCGCATCATCCCGGTGATCACGCCGTCGACGAGTTTCTTGAACGCCGCGTCGCCCTTGCGCAGCATGCAGCCATAGGCTTCCTTCTGCTGCGGCACGCCGACCACCTCCCAGTCCGCCGGGTTCCTGGCGCGGGCGATGTTGCTGAACAGAATGATGTCGTCCTGCGTCGCGGCCACCGCGCGCCCCGTCTCCACGGTCAGGAAGTTCTCGTTGATGTCCTTGGCCAGGATGATCTGGATGCCCCACTTGTTCTTCTCGTTGAGCTGCCGCAGCATGCGCTCCGCCGTGGTGCCCGCGCTGACCACGACGTTCTTGCCCACGAGGTCGGCCCAGTGCTTGATGCCGGAGTTCTTGCGCACCAGCAGCCGTGCGCCCACGACGAAGAAGGTCGTCGAGAACGACACCTGGTTCTGCCGCTCGGCGTTGTTGGTGGTCGAGCTGCACTCCAGGTCGACCGTCTGGTTGGCCACCAGCGGAATGCGCGTCTGCGGCGTGACTTCCAGGGTCTTGACCTCCAGCCGGGCGAGCTGCAGGTCCTTCTTCACCTGGGCGACCACGCGCTGCGAGATTTCCCAGGCGAAGCCGGCCTGCTTGTTGTGGTCGTCCAGGTAGTTGAACGGGATCGAGGCGCCGCGCGTGGCCACGGTGATCGCCCCGGTGTCCTTGATCTTCCTGAGCGTGCCGTCCAGCGGCGATGCGGTCTGCGCGGCAACGCCGGCGCACAGCGCGAGGCCGGCCATGGCGAGGAAGGAACGGGTCGACGCGGCGTGAAGGGTCGGCTTGAAAGTCATCGCAGGCTCCAGGTGTCGGGGGTCAGAGATCGAAACGCGTGGCGCAGGCGTCCAGCGCGCCCAGCAGCTCGTCGCGCAGGGCCTGGGGGTCGTCCAGGCCGATCGACAGGCGAATGACCGGACCTTCGACGTCGCAGAAATTGCGCCTGGCGAGTTCTTCCGCCGGGTAGAAGGCCGCGATGCTGCGCACGCCGCCCCAGCTGGCGCCGATGGCAAAGCGCTTCAGGCCTGCGAACAGCGTCCGGTAGGCGTCGTAGGGGCAGTCCACGAGCTGCAGCGACATCACGCAGCCGGGCTGCGCGAAATCGCGCGCCCACAGCGCATGGTCCGGCGCGCCGGGCAGCGCCGGAAAGAGCATCCGGCGCACGAGGCGGTGTGCGGCGAGTTGCCCGGCGATCAGGCGCGCGCTGGCGGCCTGGCGCTCCATGCGCACCTGCATCGTGTCCAGGCCCCGGGCCACCAGGAAGCAGTCCTCCGGGCTCACGGCCAGACCCATCAGCGACTGCAGGCCGCGCAAGGAGCGGTACAGGCCTTCGTCCTGGGTGGTGACGCTGCCCATCAGCACGTCCGAATGCCCGCCCATGTACTTGGTGCATGCGTGAATGCACAGGTCGACGCCATGCGCCAGCGCGGCAAAGCCCAGCGGGCTGGCCCAGGTGTTGTCGATGGCGGTCAGCACGCCACGGGCGCGCGCCACGGCGGTGATCGCCGGCACGTCCTCGACTTCCATCGTCACCGTGCCGGGCGACTCCAGCCAGATGAGCCGCGTGTTCGGGCGCACGAGGCGCTCGATGCCCGCGCCGATGCGCGGCGCATAGAACTCGACCTCGATGCCCAGCGCCTGCAGCCGTTCGACGGCGAAGGACTTGGCCAGGCCGTAGGCGGCATCGGTCATCAAGAGGTGGTCGCCCTTCTGGAGCAGTGCGAGCAGCACGCCGCAGATGGCCGCCTGTCCGGAAGGAAAGACGATGCCGTGCGCGGCGCCGTCCAGCTCGGCGATGCGCGCCTCGAGGGCGCGCTGCGTCGGCGTGCCCGTCGTGCCGTAGCTGAAGCCGTCCGGCAGGCGGGTGCGGCGATGCACGAAATCGTCGAGCGAATCGAACACGACCGTGGAGGCGCGCCACACCGGCGGCGCCAGGCTGGCGAAGGCGGCGTCCCCAGGGGACGCGCCGGGATGGGAAATGGAAGGGTTCACGGTGGAAGTCAGTTCGCGGGGGCCGATTCGATGAGCTGCAGCGCATGCTTCATCTGCTCGACGGCCATGGTTTCGAGATCGGTGTAGACCTTCATCTCCACGCCCAGGCGGGTGAAAGTTTCGCGGGCGGTGGCGATCCGGGCCGGGTCCTGGGTCTTCGGGTTGGCCAGCGCCGCCTCCAGGCGCTTGTACTCGCTGGTGAGCAAGGCCGGCTGCTCGCCGAGGGCACGCAGGCCGGCGTTGGTCATCGAACGGATGCGCAGCAGCATCTTCACGTCCGACTGCTCCATCTCGCCCTGCGCCCGCTCCAGCGCCAGCTTGGCGGCCACCGCCTGCGGGCTGTCGGGCTTGCGGGTGGCCGCGAGGGTCTGGAACCTGGCGACGTCGCTGGAAAAGTCGTGCGCCCATGCGGGCGCCGCACACGCCAGGACCGTCACTGCAAGCGCTGTTCGAAGGTTCATCTCGCGTCTTTCGGGAAGTGGCTGAAGACACCAACTCTAGGACGCTGGAGATAATCCGGATCGCGCCCGAAGTTCTTTCTCCATAAGCGGTTGTTATATGTTGCTCCGAGAGATCGAGGTGTTCCGTTCCGTGATGTCCGTGGGCTCCGCGAGCAAGGCGGCGGCGCTGCTGGGCGTGACGCAGCCGGCCATCAGCCAGTCGCTGCGCAGGCTGGAGGAAGCCGCGGGCTTTCCCCTGTTCCGCCGGCTGCGCGGCCGCCTGCACCCCACGCCCGAAGCGCAGGCGCTGCTGGCCGAGGTCGAGCGCGTCTTCGTGGGCTTGAGCAGCATCGAGCACCGCATGCGCAGCCTCAAGCGCTTCGGCGTCAACACGCTGCGCATGGCGGTGTACCCGGCCTTCGGCCTGAGCTTCGTGCCGCGGGTGCTGTCGCGGCTGGTGGCCGAGCGCGGCGACGCCGATGCCCGCCCGCAGATTTCGCTGCAGGTGCTCAGCTCGCGGGAGGTGCACGAGGCCGTGCTGGGGCGCCAGGTCGACTTCGGGCTGATGGCCGACGAGATGCCGACGACCGGCCTGGAGCACTCCGAATTCGCGCGCTTTCCGGGCGTGGTGGTGATGCATGCCAAACACCGGCTGGCCCGCGCCAGGACCATCCAGCCGCATCAGCTCGCCGAAGAGCCCTTCCTCGCGCTCAACCCGGAAGATGCGTCCCGGCGCCGCTTGGAGCGGGCCCTGGCGGACTGCAACGTGGCGTTGAGCGTGCTGGTCGAGACCCCTTACGCGGCCAGCGTGTGCGAGATGGCCCTGAGCGGCATGGGCATCGGCGTCGTCAACCCGGTCACCGCGCTGGAGTACGCGCAGCGCGGCCTGGCCGTGCGCCCGCTGTCGCTGGAGGTGTCCTTCGCGGGCATGCTGGTGCTGCCGCCGGGACAGCCGCTGTCCGGCCTGGCGGTGCGCGTGCTCCAGCTCATGCGCATGCAGCTGGCCGAAGACCAGAAGGCCCTGGCGGGCCTTCTCAAGCCTCGCGCCAGGTAGCGCCGCGCAGGCGCAAGGCATTGGTGATCACCGACGCCGAGCTCAGGCTCATCGCCAGCGCCGCGATCATCGGCGACAGCAGCCAGCCCGTGAACGGGAACAGCACGCCCGCGGCCAGCGGCACGCCCAGCGCGTTGTAGAGGAAGGCGAAGCCCAGGTTCTGCTTCATGTTGGCGATGGTCTGCTCGGAGATCACGCGCGCCTGCGCAATGCCGCGCAGGTCGCCCTTGACCAGCGTCACCTGGGCGCTGTTCATCGCGACATCGGTGCCGGTGCCCATCGCCACGCCGACGTCGGCCTTGGCGAGCGCAGGCGCGTCGTTGATGCCGTCGCCCGCCATCGCGACGATGCGGCCTTCGCGCTGCAGCCTGTCGACCAGCGCGAGCTTGTCGGCCGGCTTCACTTCGCCGTGCACCTCGTCGATGCCCAGCTTCGCGGCGACGGCCCGGGCGGTGGTCAGCCCGTCGCCGGTGGCCATGATGACGCGCAGGCCCGAGGCCTTGAGCGCGGCCAGCGCCTCCAGCGTGGTCGGCTTGATCGGGTCCGACACCGCGAGCAGGCCGGCCGCCTGGCCGTCCACCGCCAGGAACATGACGCTCGCGCCCTCGGCCCGCAGGGCCTCGGCCTGCGGCTTGAGGTCGTCGACCCGCACGCGCAGCTGTTCCATGAGCGCCGTGTTGCCGAGCGCCAGCTTCCTGCCGGCCACGCCACCGCTCACGCCGATGCCGCTGCTGGATTCGAAACCCTCGGGCGTGTCCAGCGCCAGCTGGCGCTCGCGCGCCGCCCGCACGATGGCGTCGGCCAGCGGGTGCTCGCTGCCCTGGTCCAGGCTGGCCGCCAGGCGCAGCACCTCGTCGGCCGTGAAGCCCGGCGCAGGCACCGCGCGCTCGAACTGCGGCCGGCCTTCCGTCAGGGTGCCGGTCTTGTCGACGATGAGCGCGTCGACCTTGCGGAAGTTCTCGATCGCCGCGGCATCGCGGAACAGCACGCCCTGCGTGGCCGCCTTGCCGGTGGCGACCATGATCGACATCGGCGTCGCAAGACCGAGCGCGCAGGGGCAGGCAATGATGAGCACCGCCACGGCATTGATGAGGCCGTAGACCCAGCTGGGCTGCGGCCCGAAGAACCCCCAGGCGAAGAAGGTCAGCACCGCGATGGCGATCACCGTCATCACGAAGTAGCCGGCGACCTGGTCGGCCATCCGCTGCATCGGTGCGCGCGAGCGCTGGGCCTGCGCGACCATCTGCACGATGCTCGCGAGCACGGTCTGCGAGCCGACCTTTTCCGATTGCATGACGAGGGCGCCGTTGGTGTTGAGCGTCGCGCCGATGAGCTTGTCGCCCACGCGCTTGGTCACGGGCAGCGGCTCGCCGGTGAGCATCGACTCGTCGACCGCGCTGCCGCCTTCGATCACCACGCCGTCCACCGGCACCTTCTCTCCGGGGCGCACGCGCAGCTTGTCGCCGACATGCACGTGGCCGATGGGCACGTCTTCCTCGGTGCCGTCGGCGCCGATCCGGCGCGCCGTCTTGGGCGCGAGCCCCAGCAGCGACTTGATGGCCGCGGAAGTTTGCGAGCGCGCCTTGAGCTCGAGGATCTGGCCCAGCAAGGTGAGCGAAATGATCACCGCCGCCGCTTCGAAGTAGACCGACACGCGCCCCATCGACACGAACGACGCGGGGAACACGCCCGGCGCCACCGTGGCCACGACGCTGTAGACAAAGGCGGCGGCCGTGCCCAGGCCGATCAGGGTCCACATGTTCGGGCTGCGGTTCGCCACCGACTGCACCGCGCGCACAAAGAACGGCCAGCCGGCCCACAGCACGATCGGCACGCTGAGCACGAGCTCGATCCAGCTTTGCGTGCCCATCTCGAACCACTGCAGGCGGTGGCCGGCCATGGCGAGCACGGTGACGACAACGCTGAGCGGCAGCGTCCAGAAGAAGCGCCGCTTGAAGTCTTTCAGCTCGGGGTCTTCACCCTCGTCGAGGGTCGGCATCTCGGGCTCCAGCGTCATGCCGCACTTGGGGCAGTTGCCGGGATGGTCCTGCCGGATCTCCGGGTGCATGGGGCAGGTGTAGACCGTGCCTTGCGCGGCGGGCTGCGCAGGGCCCGCGGGCGCATGCCCGTGCGATGCGTGGTGATCGTGGTGGCCGTGATGACCGTGGGGGTGTCCTGCGTGCCTGGTGGACGTGTCGTTCATTCGCGTTCTCCGACAGGAAAGGGGGAAGCCCTTGAGGGGGAAGCGATCAGTGTCCAGGTTGACACGATGTGAAGGTCAAGCCCTGTCGCGCGATACCCTGGAAGAAAAAGCGCCGGCATGGCGGCCGGCGCGTGAAAGACGCGTGCGCATGACGCTCACTTGCCGGCCTTGCCCACCAGCACCGCGCCCTTCATTCCGGCGTCGTAGTGGCCCGGCTGCAGGCAGCCGAAGTCGACCTTGCCGGCCTGGGTGAACTGCCAGACGATCTCGCCGGTCTTGCCCGCAGCCAGCGTGACCATGTTCGGATCGGCGTGCTCCATCTCGGGGTTCTTCTTCATGGCCTCGTAGTGCGCCAGCAGCGCCTTCTCGGTCCCGAGCACGAGCTCGTGCTTCAGGACGCCGGAGTTCTTGACGACGAAGCGCACCGTCTCGCCCTGCTTGACCTTGATGTCCGCCGGCGTGAAGCGCATCGAGTCCGTCATGTCGACCTGGACCGTGCGCGTCACCTTGGCGGCCACGCCGGGCTTGCCGACGGCGGCTTCGGCATCGTGGCCGTGGCCACCGGCATGGGTGCCCGAGGCAAAGGCGCCGGCAGCGGCCAGTGCGGCTCCTGCAGCGAAAACGGTGGTGCGGAAGGTGTGTGTCATGGTGTCCTTGGAGGTTGCCGGGATGCCGCGACTCTAGGAAGCCAAGCCCGTCCACCACCGATCACCCGGATTACAAAAAAGCAATCTGCGCGCGCGACCTCCGTGCATCGGCGACATGGGCACGGCCTTATTTTGCCCGGGCAAAATATCTCAAAACTTCCCGGCCGAAGGCACCCGGCCACCCGGTGTTTCCCCGGAAAAGCACGGCGGTGCCAAACGGCGGCAAGGGCGCCGCCCTTGAAAGGTCATCGAATGCCCTTATGATTAGCACTCGCTGCTGACGAGTGCTAACAGCCCTCCCATCCAGTCGACAGGTCGCCGGTTTCTCCGGCGCCCGACCACAAACAAACCCGTTTCTTACCCTTCCAGGAGATGCAATGAAACTTCGTCCTTTGGCCGATCGCGTGATCGTCAAGCGTGTTGACAGCGAAACCAAGACCGCCTCCGGCATCGTCATCCCCGACGCAGCCGCCGAAAAGCCCGATCAGGGTGAAGTCCTGGCCGTGGGCCCGGGCAAGCGCAACGACAAGGGCGAACTGGCCGCACTGACCGTCAAGGTCGGCGACCGCGTCCTGTTCGGCAAGTACAGCGGCCAGACCGTCAAGGTCGATGGCGACGAACTGCTCGTGATGAAGGAAGACGACCTGTTCGCAGTCGTCGAGAAGTAATTCTTCTCCTCCTTTCGATCCCATCCAAATTCAATCCATTCGGAGTTAATTCATCATGGCAGCAAAAGACGTAGTCTTCGGCGGAGAAGCCCGCGCACGCATGGTCGAGGGTGTCAACATCCTGGCCAACGCAGTCAAAGTGACCCTGGGCCCCAAGGGCCGCAACGTGGTGCTCGAGCGTTCGTTCGGCGCCCCCACCGTGACCAAGGACGGTGTGTCCGTGGCCAAGGAAATCGAACTCAAGGACAAGCTGCAGAACATGGGCGCCCAGCTCGTGAAGGAAGTGGCCTCCAAGACCAGCGACAACGCTGGTGACGGCACCACGACCGCCACGGTCCTGGCACAAGCCATCGTTCGCGAAGGTTTCAAGCTGGTGGCTGCCGGCATGAACCCGATGGACCTGAAGCGCGGCATCGACAAGGCTGTCACGGCCCTGGTCGCCGAGCTGAAGAAGGCTTCCAAGCCCACCACCACCTCCAAGGAAATCGCGCAAGTCGGCTCCATCTCGGCCAACAGCGACGAAACCATCGGCAAGCTCATCGCTGACGCGATGGACAAGGTCGGCAAGGAAGGCGTGATCACCGTGGAAGACGGCAAGTCGCTGGACAGCGAACTCGACGTCGTCGAAGGCATGCAGTTCGACCGCGGCTACCTGTCGCCCTACTTCATCAACAACCCCGAGAAGCAATCGGCGCTGCTCGACAACCCCTTCGTGCTGCTGTTCGACAAGAAGATCAGCAACATCCGTGACCTGCTGCCGGTGCTGGAGCAAGTCGCCAAGGCTGGCCGCCCGCTGCTGATCATTGCCGAAGAAGTCGAAGGCGAAGCCCTGGCTACGCTGGTCGTGAACACGATCCGCGGCATCCTGAAGGTCGTGGCTGTGAAGGCGCCTGGCTTCGGCGACCGCCGCAAGGCCATGCTGGAAGACATCGCCATCCTGACGGGCGGCAAGGTCATCGCTGAAGAAGTGGGCCTGACGCTCGAAAAGGTGACGCTGGCCGACCTGGGCCAAGCCAAGCGCATCGAAGTGGGCAAGGAAAACACGATCATCATCGACGGCGCTGGCGCTGCCGGTGACATCGAAGCCCGCGTGAAGCAAGTTCGCGTTCAGATCGAAGAAGCGACCAGCGACTACGACCGTGAAAAGCTGCAAGAGCGCGTGGCCAAGCTGGCCGGCGGCGTGGCAGTGATCAAGGTTGGCGCTGCCACCGAAGTCGAAATGAAGGAAAAGAAGGCTCGCGTCGAAGACGCCCTGCACGCCACCCGCGCTGCAGTGGAAGAAGGCGTTGTGGCTGGCGGCGGCGTGGCACTGCTGCGTGCCAAGCAAGCCGTGGGCGAGTCGGTCAAGGGCGACAACGCTGACCAGGAAGCCGGCATCAAGCTGGTGCTGAAGGCCATCGAAGCGCCCCTGCGCGAAATCGTGAACAACGCCGGCGGCGAAGCCTCGGTGGTGGTGAACGCTGTGCTGGCCGGCAAGGGCAACTACGGCTTCAACGCTGCGAACGACACGTACGGCGACATGCTCGAGCTGGGCATCCTGGACCCGACGAAGGTCACCCGCACCGCACTGCAGAACGCCGCTTCGGTGTCCTCGCTGCTGCTGACGACCGAAGCCATGGTTGCTGACGCACCCAAGGACGAGTCCGGCGCTGGCGGCGGCGGCATGCCCGACATGGGCGGAATGGGCGGCATGGGCGGCATGGGCATGTAATTTCGCTCGCCCCCAGGCTGCGCGGCACTTCGTGTCCGCTACGCCAACCCCCTACCGGGGGCAACACCTGCGGCCCGGCCAAGCCGGTTCCGCGGTGTTTCGCGAAATAGAAAAAAGCCCCGCTTCGGCGGGGCTTTTTTCATGGGGCGATCAGATGCGCTCGCTTATCGAAACTGGTCGCGCAGCGCCATGTACAGCACCTGGAATCGCGCATGCCGCGTCCTGTGCCCATCGGCCCCTTCGGTTGAAGGCTCCAGCGTCTGCTTCACCGGCGGCAGCGTGCACACCTCTGCCACAGCACCTCCATCGGCCAGCCACGCCAGCCGCGCCGCACCGAGCGCCCCGCCCGTTTCGCTGCCCGCGTACAGCGTGAGCGACACCTGGAAGATGTCGGCCAGCAACTGCCCCCACCACACACTGCGCGCACCGCCCCCCACCAGCGCGACTTCGCGCAGCGGCATGCCGGCCGGCAGGCGCAGCGTGTCGAAGCCATCGCGCAGCCCGAAGCTCACGCCCTCGACCACGGCGTAGGCAATCTCCGCGGGGCCATGCGCATGCGTGAGGCCGAACAGCACCCCTTGCGCATTCGGGTTGTTGTGCGGCGAACGCTCGCCCGACAGGTACGGCAGGAACAGCGGGCAACGCCCCCGGTCCGCCAGCGCGACCGAGGCTGCGGCTTCGAGCAACGCCGCCTCGTCCGCGAACTTGAAGGTCTTCGCCGCCCAGCTCACCGCGCTCGCGGCCGAGAGCATCACTGACATCTGGTGCCAGCGCCTGGGCAGCGCGTGGCAGAAGGCGTGCATCGCCTGCGCGGGGTTCGGCAAAAAGCGGTCGGTCGAGACGAACACCACGCCCGAGGTGCCGAGCGAGACAAAGCCCTGCCCCGGTTCCACGAGCCCCATGCCGACCGCGCTGGCGGCGTTGTCGCCCGCGCCGCCGGCGATCTTCACGCCCTCGCGCAGCCCCCAGCGCGTCGCCAGTTCGGGCTCGAGCAGCGCGGAGACTTCGCTGCCCTCGACCAGCCGCGGCATGTGAGCGCGCGTGAGCCCCGTGGCGGCGAGCAGTTCGTCGGACCAGTCGCGCGCGCCCACGTCGAGCCACAGCGTGCCGGCCGCGTCGGACATCTCGCTGACCGCCTCGCCGCTGAGCATGAAGCGCAGCCAGTCCTTGGGCAGCAGCACGCGCGCCACGCGGGCGAAGACCTCGGGCTCGTGCTCGCGCACCCACAGCAGCTTGGGCGCGGTGAAGCCGGGCATCGCGAGGTTGCCGGCGATCTCGCCCAGGCGCGGCACGGCACGCGTGAGCGCCTCGCACTGCGCACCGCTGCGGCCGTCGTTCCAGAGGATGGCCGGACGCAGCACCTCGCCTTTCGCGTCGAGCAGCGTGGCGCCGTGCATCTGGCCCGACAGGCCGATGGCGCGCACCTGCGCCAGCGCCTTCGCATGCGTGGTGCGCAACTCGGCCATGACCGCCTCGAGCCCCTGCCACCATTGGGCGGGCGCCTGCTCGGACCACAGCGGGTGCGGCCGGTCGACCGTGAGCGGCGCGCGTGCCACGCCGACGATGCGGTGATCGTCCGCGAGCAGCAATGCCTTGAGCTCGGACGTGCCGAGGTCGAGTCCCAGATACAAGATGGTCTCCCTGATGGCGCCTTCGGAGCGGGCGCGTTCGCCTTGAAAGAAATCAGCCGAAGCGCGTGTCGGCCTGGCGCCTGAACTCGCTCGGCGTCATGCCCTTGATTTCGAGAAAGCGCCGGTTGAAGTTGGCCACGTTGTTGAAGCCCACCTGGTAGCAGATGTCGGTCACGTAGTGGTCGGTCTGCATCAGCAGGTGGCAGGCGCTGTTGATGCGCACGCGGTTCACGAAGTCGGTGAAGCTGTTGCCCGTCGAGCGGCGGAAGAAGCGGCTGAAGCGGCTCTCGCTCATGCCCAGCTCGGCGGCGACGTCCGACATCGAGATCGAGTCGGTCATGTTGTTGGTGATGCGGTTCACGATGTCGTTGATCTGGTCGACCTGCGCATCGCCGTCGCTGCCCTGCACGCCCTGCATCTGCACGCTCGACAGCAGCCGGTAGTCGGTGCACTGCGCCAGGTCGGCCATGAACTCGCAGAACAGGCCCAGGCGGCGCACGCCACGCGCGGCCTTGATGGCGTCCCAGTGCGCCAGCGCCTGTTCCGACATGCCGAAGAACTCGATGCCGTGGCGCGCGCGGTCGAGCAGCGGCATCACGTCGCGCAGCTCGGGAATCTCGGCGGCCGCGCGCTCGATGGGCTCGTGGCGGAACTGGATCACGCGGTCGCGCCCGGCGGCGCCTTCTTCGGGCACGTCCAGCGAGATCCAGTTGTGCGGCAGGCGCGGCCCGCACAGCACGAGGTGGCCGGGCTGGAACGGCCCGATCCAGTCGCCGATGAAGGCCTTGCCCGAGGTCTCGGTGATCAGGTGCAGCTCGTAGTCTTCATGGAAGTGCCATCGCACCAGCGGGCTCGGAAAGCCGTGCGCGAGGCAGCGCACCAAGCCGGTTTCTTCCGGGGCCTCGTAGCCCAGCGACGGGGAGCGTGCGAAATCGCGCTCCAGCTCGGGTTGGCGTTGGCGAGGGATCGCGCGTTTGCGGGTGGTCGTGGTCATGGCGGCACGGATCGATCAGGGCCGGGAAGCGACGGCCTCGTTGTCTTCCTGCGAAAGCGCCGTGCGAACGGCTTCCAGCGTCGGTGGATCGGCGCCCTCGCGGGTGCAGTTCAGGGCCGCGGCGGTGGCGGCAAAGCGCATCACGGCGCGCCAGGCGTCGTCGCCGAGCTCGGCCAGTTGCGCCGGATGCTCGACGCCGTGCGCCAGCAGCGCCACCGACAGCCCGGCGGTGAAGGTGTCGCCCGCGCCGATGGTGTCGACCACCTCGACGCGCGGCGCGGCCACGGTGAGCGGCGCGCTGCCGGTGCGCCACAGCGTGGCGCCGGCACCGCCGCGCGTGACGACCACGGCGCGCGCGCCGGCCGTGAGGCATTCGGCCGCGAGCACATCGACCGGCCGCCCGGGGGCGAGCAGCGCGGCGTCTTCGTCGCTGAGCTTGACCAGGTCGGCCATGGCGAACCACGCGCTGACGCGGGCGCGGTAGGCGGCCATGTCCGGGATCAGGCTGGGCCGCACGTTGGGATCGAACACGATCACGCAGCGCCCCGTGTGGGCGGCCACGAGGTCGGCGATGCGCGACGACGCCGGCTCCTGCAGCAGCGAGATCGAGCCGAAGTGCAGGAAGCGGCATTCCGCCGGCAGCTGCGGCAGCGGCTCGGGCGCCCAGGTGGCGTCGGCGCTGCCGCGTGTGTAGAAGGCGTAGCGGTTGGTCTGCGGCGTGCGCTCGACGAACGCCAGCGTCGACGGTGCGTCGCTGCGCAGGATGAGCCGGGTGTCGACGCCGTTGCGTTCCAGAAAAGCCATCAGCCGCTCGCCGAACAGGTCGGTCGACAGCTGCGTGAGAAAGCCGGTCGGCTGCCCGAGCCGTGCGCAGGCCACGGCCGTGTTCAGCGGCGAGCCGCCTTCATGGCCGAGGAACGCCAGGGTGCCACCTTCGCCGGCGGTGAAATCGATCAGGGCCTCGCCCGTGAGTGCAATGCGCATGGTGCTTGGATTTTCTTCTTCTGTCAGGGCAAGGCGCGGGCGTCGGCCAGGAAACCCGCTTCGGCAGCCAGGGTGGCGGGATGGTCGAGCAGCTCGGCAAAGAGGCGCGGCGGGATGGTGATGGCGCCCACGCCCAGCCCCAGCAGCGACAGGTAGGCCGCGCGCGAACGGATGCTCGCCACCAGCAGCCGCGTGCCCGGCGAAGGCCGTTGCGCCACCAGCGACTGCATCTGCGCGATGAGCGCCAGCCCGTCGATGCCGGCGTCTTCGAGCCGGCCGAGGTAGGGCGCCGCATAGGCCGCGCCCAGCTGCGCGGCGAAGTGCGCCTGCTCGGGCGCGTACACGGCGGTCCACGTCACAGGCACGCCCTGGGCGATGAGCCGCGCCCCCGCGTCCAGGCCCTGGCGCGTGGCGGGAATCTTGATGACGAGCTGGCCGGGGTCGAACTGCGGCAGCAGGACGGCCGCGTCTTCCAGCATGCCGTCGACCTCGCTCGAATACACCTGGGCCTGCACCTGGCGCGCGCCCAGGTCGATGCAGCGTTTCAGCAGACCGGGCACATCGGCGCGCCCGACGCCGGCGCGTTGCAGCAGCGTCGGGTTGGTCGTCACGCCGTGCACCACCGGGTGCGGCAGGCAGGCCTGCAGCTCGGCCAGGTCGGCGCTGTCGAGGTACAGGTGGAAGTCGTCGTTCATGCGAAAGGAAGGTGGGTTCAGCTCATGACATTGCCGCCGTCGACATTGAGGGTCTGCGCCGTGATGTAGCGCGCCTCGTCGCTGGCGAGAAACACCGCCGCCCCGGCAATGTCGCCCGGCACGCCCATGCGCCCGAGCGGCACGGCGAGGCCGACGCGCCGCTTCTTCTCTCCCGGCGCCAGCCCTTCGGCCTTGGCGAACAGGCTGTCGACATGGTCCCACATCGGCGTGTCGACCACACCGGGGGCGATGCCGTTGACGCGGATGCCGTGCGGCGCCATGGCCAGCGCGGCGCTCTGCGTGTAGCTGATGACGGCCGCCTTGGTCGCGCAGTAGTGCGACACCAGCGCCTCGCCGCGGCGCCCGGCCTGCGAGGCCATGTTGATGACCGACGCGCCCGGCGTGCCGGCCTCGACCATGTGGCGCAGCACCGCCTGCATCACGAAGAACATGCCCTTCACGTTGACCGCGAAGAGCTTGTCGAACGAGGCCTCGTCGCTGTCGAGCAGCGGCGCGAGGTCGAACACGGCGGCGTTGTTGAACAGCGTGTGGACGGGACCGAAGGCGACCTGCGCCTCGGCCAGCATGTGCGCGATGGCCTGCGTGTCGGTCACGTCGGCCGCGATGTAGGCGAGCGCGTCGGGGTGGGCTTGCTGCAGCGCGCGCACGGCCTCGGGCGCGGCGGTCGCGCGGTCGATCACGCTGCAGCGTGCGCCCTCGGCGATGCAGGCCTCGGCCACGGCCAGGCCGATGCCGCCACCCGCGCCGGTCAGCAGCACATGGCGCTCCTGCAGGCGGCCGCTCATGAGGCTTCCTTGTCGCCGATGAAGCGCGCCACGCGCTCGCCGGCACGGCGCACCGCATCGACCAGCCGCGCATCGCCCGCGAGGCCGCCCCACAGCCCGGCATCGGCGCACAGCGCCGCCACGGGGTCGGCCGCGTCGCAGATGGCGTGAGCCACGCCCTCGTCCATGCTCTGGTCCTGGTAGGCATAGGGCAGCGCGCCCCGGTGCCAGCGCTGCAGGAACGCGAGGAACAGCGCGGGCAGCATCGCCACGCTGTCGATGCCCTGCCCGGCCGCCAGCCGCTCGCGCACGGTCGGCGCGATGAAGCCCGGGATCTTCGAGAAGCCGTCGGCCGCCACGCGCTGGTTGGTGTCGCGGATCGCGGGGTTGCCGAAGCGGTCGAGCACCACGTCGCGGTAGGCCGCGAGGTCGATCGGGCTCGGGCTCAGGCACGGAATGACGTCGTCGGTCACGTAGTCGAAGGCCATCTGGCGGATGGCCGCGTCGTGCGTGCCTTCGTGGATGAAGCCCAGCCCGGCCAGCGTGCCGGCCCAGGCGATGCAGCTGTGCGTGGCGTTGAGGATGCGGATCTTGGCCTCTTCATACGGCTGCACCGAGTCGACCAGCTCGACGCCCACGCGCCCCCAGTCGGGCCGGCCGGCGATGAAGTCGTCTTCGACCACCCACTGGATGAAGCTCTCGCCCGTGACCGCCGCGCCGTCGTCGCGGCCCGTGGCGGCGCGCACGCGCGCGCGCAACTCGGGCGGCGGACGCGGCGTGATGCGGTCGACCATCGCGTTCGGGCAGCGCGTGTTGGCATCGACCCAGGCCTGCAGCGGTGCGTCGCCGACGAGCGCGATGAACTCGAGCAGGCCTGCGCGAAAGCGGTCGCCGTTGTGGCGCAGGTTGTCGCAGTTCAGCAGCGTCACGGGGCCCGCCTGCGCGGCATGCCGTGCCCGCAGGATCGCGCAGACCGCGCCGTAGATCGTCTCGCCGGCCTCACCGCGCCGTGCGCGTTCGATGTCAGCCGCGAGGTCGGTGAACGACAGGTCGAGCTTGCCCTTGGTGTCGAGGTAGTAGCCGGCCTCGGTCACGGTGAAGGAGACGATGCGCGTGGACGGCGCGGCGCCGCGTGCGATCACCGGGGCCAGCGAGGGCTCGTACGGCAGCACCTCGCGGATCGCTTCGATCTGCTCGTAGCGGTACTCGCCGGCCGGCGACACCGTCTCGAGCGTGTAGCGCCCGCCCTGGGCTTGCAGCGCCGCGACGACCTCGGCCATGTCGGGCCGGATGTTGGCGCCCGACAGCGACCAGCGGGTGTCGCCCGCATCGATCAGCCGCTGCAGGTAGACGGCCTGGTGGGCGCGGTGGAACGAGCCGAGGCCGAGGTGAAGCACCGTGAATTCCGAGGGTGCCGGTGGGGTGGGCACGAGGCCCGCTGCTGCGAGGGTCACGGGGAAGGTCCGTTGAAAGTGAGGGTCGTCGGATCAGGCGGCGACAGCGCGGCCTTCGCGGCTGAACAGGTGCAGCACGGACGGGTCGAGCTCGACCGCCACGTCGTCGCCGGCCTGCAGCGGCGTGCGTTCGTTCTGGCGCGCGATGAGCGGCACGCCACCCACGTCCACGTGGATCAGCGTGTCGGCGCCCAGCGCCTCGATGAGCTCGACGCGGCCCGGCACGCCGGCGGCCGCGCCCTGCTTCGGATGCACGCGCAGGCCCTCGGGGCGCACGCCCAGGAAGCCGTCGCTCGGCAGGCGCCCGCCGGTGGCGGCGGAAAAGCTCGGGATCGCGCTCGCCGCCACCATGTTCATCGACGGCATGCCGATGAACTGCGCGACGAACTGGTTGGCCGGGCGGTCGTAGAGTTCGAGCGGCGTGCCGACCTGTTCGATGAGCCCGTCTTTCAGCACCACCACGCGGTCGGCCAGCGTCATGGCCTCGACCTGGTCGTGCGTCACGTAGATGGTGGTCGCACCCAGCGCGCGGTGCAGCTTGTGGATCTCGACGCGCGTGTTGCCGCGCAGCGCCGCATCGAGGTTCGACAGCGGCTCGTCGAACAGGAACACTTTCGGCGCGCGCACGATCGCGCGCCCAATGGCCACGCGCTGGCGCTGGCCGCCCGACAAATCTTTCGGCGTGCGGTCCAGGTACTGCGTGAGGTTGAGTGTCTTGGCCGCGTACTCGACCTTCGTCTTGATCTCGTCCTTGGCCACGCCCGCGAGCTTCAGCGCGAAGGACATGTTGTCGTACACGCTCATGTGCGGGTACAGCGCGTAGCTCTGGAACACCATTGCCAGGTCGCGCTTGCCCGAGGGCGCCCAGGTGATGTCCTTGCTGTCGAGCAGCAGGTTGCCGCTGGTGATCGGTTCGAGCCCTGCGATCAGGCGCAGCAGCGTCGACTTGCCACAGCCCGAAGGCCCGACGAAGACGATGAACTCGCCCTTCTGGATCTGCAGGTCGACGCCCTTGATGATGTGGACGTCGCCAAAGCTCTTCTTGATGTTCTTGAGTTCGAGGTAGGCCATGAGATGTCTCCCTTTTCTTTACTTGACGGCGCCGAAGGTCAGGCCTTGCACCAGTTGCTTCTGGCTGAACCAGCCGAACACGACGATGGGCGCGATGGCCATCAGCGAGGCGGCCGACAACTTGGCCCAGAACAGGCCCTCGGGGCTGGAGTACGAGGCGATGAGCGTGGCCAGCGTGCCGGCCTTGGCGGAGGTGAGGTTGAGGGCCCAGAAGGCCTCGTTCCAGCTCAGCACCAGGCACAGCAGGCCGGTCGATGCGAGCCCGCCGACCGACAGCGGCATCACGACGTGGCGGAACTCGGTCCACAGGCTCGCGCCGTCCATGCGCGCGGCCTCGAGGATCTCGTTCGGAATGTCCTTGTAGGCGCTGTAGAGCATCCACACCATGATCGGCAGGTTCGACAGCGTGAACACGATGGTCAGCGCGGTGAGCGAGTCCAGCATGCCGGCGGTCTGCGCGAGCACGTAGATCGGCACCAGCGCACCCACGGCCGGCATCATCTTGGTGGAGAGCATCCACATGAGGATGTCGCGCGTCTTCTTCGTGCGAAAGAACGCCATCGAGTACGCGGCCGGCGCCGCGATCAAGAGGCCCAGGATGGTCGATCCCAGGCTGGTGATGAGCGAATTGCGCGCATACAGCAGGTAGTCGCTGCGGCGCTGCACTTCGCCGAAGTTGTCGAGCGTGGGCTCGAAGATGAACAGCGGCGGCACGTGAATGGCCTGCAGCTCCGTCTTGAAGGCCGTGAGGAACAGCCAGCCGAGCGGGAAGAACAGGAGCAGTGCCACGGCCCACGCACCGACGGTGCGCAGCAGCTGGGGAAGGAAGTTGCTGGGTTGCATGGTCGTTCCTTCAGTCCAGGTTCTTGCCGATGATGCGGATGAGGAACACCGCGACGATGTTCGCGAGCACCACCGCGAACAGCGCACCGGCCGACGCCACGCCCACGTCGAAGTTCATGAGCGACTGCTTGAAGATCATGTAGGTCATGTTCGTGCTCTCGTTGCCCGGACCACCGTTGGTGGTGATGGCGATCTCGGCGAACACGCTGAGCAGGAAGATCATCTCGATCATGATCACCACGGCCATCGGGCGGCCCAGGTGCGGAATGGTGAGATAGAAGAAGCGCTGAAATGAACTGGCGCCGTCCATGCGCGCCGCTTCCATCTGCTCGCGGTCCAGCGACTGCAGCGAAGTGATGAAGATCAGGCACGCGAAGGGCAGCCACTGCCACGCCACCATGATGATCACGGAGAACAGCGGCACGTCGGTGAGCCAGTCGACCGGCTGCGCGCCGAAGAAGCGCCACACGTCGGCCAGGATGCCGTAGATGGGGTTCATCATCATGTGCTTCCACAGCAGCGCATTCACTGCGGGCATGACGAAGAAAGGCGAGATCAGCAGCACGCGCACGATGCCGCGGCCCGGGAAGGGTTCGTTCACCAGGAGCGCGAGCAGCACGCCGAACACCACCGTGATGACGATGACGCTGCCGATGAGCAGCAGCGTGTTCCACGTGGCGGGCCAGAAGTCGGGGTCGGTGACGAAGTAGTGAAAGTTCTCGATGCCCGCGAACGTGCGTTCGCCGGGCTGCATGAGGTTGTAGTTCACGAACGAGAAGTACAACGTCATCAGCAGCGGCACGATCATCCACAGGAAGAGCGTGAGCACGGCGGGCGCCATGAGGGCGCGGGGCAGGAGTCTTTTCATGGTCTGTTCCTCTCAGGCTGCGGCCCTCTCCCCGCGGGGAGAGGGGAAGAAGCGCGGCTTACTTGTAGTAGCCCGCTTTCTTCATCTCGCGCTCGGCTGCGAGCTGCGAGGTCTTCAGCGCCTGGTCGACCGTGACCTTGCCCGACAGTGCCGCGCTCATCTGCTGGCCCACCGCCACGCCGATGGCCTGGAACTCGGGAATGGCCGCGTACTGCACGCCGACGTACGGCGACTTGGGCAAGGTGCTGTCGCTGAGGTTGGCGCTGTCGATGGCCTTCTTCTCGGCGGCGGCGAACTTGGCGACCTTCTGGAACTCGGGGTTCGCGTAGGTCGACTTGCGCGTGCCGGTGGGCACCGTGCCCCAGCCGTGCTCCTTGGCGACGAGGTTGACGTACTCCTTGGAGGTCGCCCACTTCACGAAGGTCTGCGCGGCGGCGCCCTTGGTCGAGCTGGCGGGAATGGCCAGGTTCCAGGTCCACAGCCAGTTGGCGCCCTTGGGGGTCACGGCGACGGGTGCTTGCGCGAAAGCCACCTTGTCGGCCACCTTCGACTGCTTGGGGTCGCTGATGAACGAGGCCGCGATGGTCGCATCGACCCACATGCCGCACTTGCCTTCGTTGAAGAGCGCCAGGTTCTCGTTGAAGCTGTTGGCCGAGGCGCCCGGCGGGCCGTAGGCCTTCATCAGGTCGACGTAGAAGCCGATCGCGTCCTTCCAGGGCTTGGTGTCGATCTGCGGCTTCCATTGCATGTCGAACCACTGGCCGCCGTTGGTGTTGACCAGCGTGGTCAGGAAGGCCATGTTGTCGCCCCAGCCCGGCTTGCCGCGCAGGCACATGGCGTACAGGCCGCCCTTGGGGTCATGGATCTTGCCGGCCAGCTCCTTCACCTGTGCCCAGGTGGGCTGCTCGGGCATCTTGAAGCCGACCTTGTCGGCCAGGTCCTTGCGGTACATGAGCATCGAGCTCTCGCCGTAGAAGGGCGCGGCGTACAGCTTGCCTTCGTGCGACAGGCCGGCGCGGATGGCGGGCAGCAGGTCGTCGGCGTCGTAGGCGGCATCGGTGGCGATGGGCTGCAGCCAGCCCTTCTTCGACCAGATCGGCGCTTCGTACAGACCGATGGTCATCACGTCGAACTGGCCGCCCTTGGTGGCGATGTCGGTGGTCACGCGCTGGCGCAGCGTGCCTTCCTCGAGCGTGACCCACTTGAGCTTGATGTCGGGGTTCGCCTTTTCGAAGAAGGGCGTGAGCTTCTGCATCTCGATCATGTGGCCGTTGTTGACGGTCGCGATCACGAGTTCGGTGGCGGCGTGGGACACAAGGCCCGTGCCGATGAGTGCGAGGGCGAGGCCCGCTTTCAGAAAGCGCTTCATGGTGTCTCCTTGGGTGAGCGACGCCTCGGTATCGTGGTCGCCGTGCCCGGATTCTGGAGAAACGCGCTTGCGATTTTGGTATTTCGAGCGGCCCAACCAGTACTCTCTTGCACCAGTTGGCTAGTGAAATCCCTAGTTAACGCAATTCAGGATGGAAAAACGTCCGACTGAAGTTCTCGCCCGTCACGCGAGCCCACCCAGCAGCTGGCGCCGGAACTGCGCCGCCGCCGGCGACAGCGCACGGTCCTCGCGGGTGATGAGGCAGATCGGCGGCACGCGCACCGGCAGCTCGACCGGCACGGTGCGCAGCACGCCCAGCCGGCCGTAATGGTTGGCCTGCGAGGCCGGCATGACGGCGGCCATGTCGGAGTTCTCCAGCAGCGCCGTGATCGCGATGGGCGATGCCGTTTCGATGATGTCCAGCCGCGCCTGGATGCCCGCCTCGCGCATCGCGGCCTCGAAGCGCCCGCGCTGCGGCGAGCCCGGCGGCTGCAGCACCCACGACCAGCTCGCCATCTCGGCGAGCGTGACCGTGGCCGCGCGCTCGAACACCGGGTGCGCGGCGCGCACCACGACCACCTGCGACTCGCCCAGCAGCGGCACGCTCGCGTACTTGGCCTCGTCGTGGCCGTCGGTGAGGCGGCCCAGCACGAGGTCGACGTCGCCCTGCTCCAGCTGCGCCTGCATCAGGTCGCTGGTCTCGACCACCACCGACACGGCCACCTGCGGATGGCGCAGGTGGTACGCCACCAGCGCCGGCGCCAGCAGCTCGGGCACCGCGCCTGGCACGCTGCCCACGCGCAGCGCGCCGCTCAGGCCGGAACGCAGCGCGAGCATTTCCTCGCGCGCGGTGCCGAAGTCGCTGAGCACGCGGTGGGCGTAGCGGATCAGGATCT
The DNA here is from genome assembly GCF_058800845.1 of Variovorax sp. GW822-FHT04E09. Lineage (NCBI taxonomy): Bacteria > Pseudomonadati > Pseudomonadota > Betaproteobacteria > Burkholderiales > Comamonadaceae > Variovorax > Variovorax sp. GW822-FHT04E09. The sequence continues at coordinate 407,624 of NZ_JBXAMR010000005.1, read as the reverse complement.
CGCCGTAGGGCGTGGGGGCCATGCCGCGCGCCAGGCGCTCGAAGAGCTGTTCGCCCAGCGACTCCTCCAGCTGCTGCAGCAGCTTGGTGGCCGCGGGCTGGCTGATGTTCATGGCCTCGGCCGCGCGGCCGAGGTGGCGGTGTGCGTCGAGCCGGGCCAGCAAAAGCAGCTGGCGCGGCCTCACATGCAGCATCAGCGAGGCGTCGGTAAGGCCGGGTTTCATGCACAAAAGTATATGGAGCTTCGGCCTTTTTCGATTGGATCGCGCGACCGAAGCTCCGTAGGCTCGGGCCCACAACAAGCAGGAGACGACGCGATGACCCTCTTTCCCCTGGCCCGCGGTGCCGGCCTGGCGGCGCTGCTGGCGCTGGCCGCCTGCCTGAATGCGGGCGCGCAGCCGGCCTACCCCGACAAGCCGCTGCGCATCCTGGTCGGCGCCTCGCCCGGCGGCGGCACCGACATCCTTGCGCGTGTGCTGGCCGACAAGTTCGCGCCCGTGCTGAAGCAGTCTGTGACGGTGGAGAACCGCCCCGGCGCATCGAACACCATCGCCGGCGAACTCACGGCCCGCGCGCCGGCCGACGGCGCCACGCTGCTGCTGGCCACCAACACGGCGCAGGCCGTGGCGCCGCACATCCTCAAGCTCAAGTACGACCCGCTGAAAGACCTGCAACCCATCGGCCTCGTGGCCGTGATGCCCAACGTGCTGGTGGTGTCGGCCAGCTCGCCCTACAGGTCGGTGAAGGACCTGCTGGCCGCGATGGCCGCGAAGCCCGGCGGCTTCAAGTACGCATCGTCGGGCATCGGCAGCACGCAGCACGTGGGCGGCGAAGCCTTCAACCTGGCCACGGGCATGAGCTCGATCCACGTGCCCTACAAGGGCAGCTCGCAGGCGCACATCGACATCATCTCGGGCGAGGTCGAGATGATGTTCGACAGCACCTCCTCGGCCATGGGCCAGATCCGCGCCGGCAAGTTCCGCGCGCTGGCCGTGAGCGCGCCGCAGCGCTCGCCCGAGTTGCCCGACGTGCCCACGCTGGCCGAGCAGGGCGTCAAGGGCGCCGACGTATCGACCTGGTACGGCCTGTACGTGACGGCCGGCACGCCGCGCCCCGCGGTCGAGTGGCTGAGCGCCGAACTCACGCGCACGATGGGCCTGGCGGACGTGCAGTCGCGCATCAAGGCCCTGGGCGGCGAGCCCGGCACGCTGACCGGCGAACCCTTCGCGGCGATGAACCGGCAGGAGTTCGACCACTACGGCCGGCTCGTGCGCGACGCGCGCATCAAGGCCGAGTGAGGCCGACCTTCCCCTTCCTTTTTTCTCAGACATCGACCATGCCCATCCCCTCCTCCTCCCCGCGCGTGACCTCCGCCAAACCCCGCATCGCCGTGCTGCTGGGCGACCCCAGCGGCGTCGGCCCCGAGATGGCCGTGAAGCTGCTCGCACGCCAGCGCAACCTCGACGCCGCGCGCGTGCTGCTGATCGCCGACCCCGTCGTGCTGGCCGCGGGCGAGCGCGTGGCGGGCGCGAAGCTGGCGCCGCTGCAGGTGAACGCCCTGGACGATCTGCGCTTCGAAGACGGCCGGCCGAGCCTCCTCGTGCGCGACTGGATGGCGGGCGAGGAACCGGTGCTCGGCGAATCGAACGAGCGCTCGGGCCGGGCTTCGTTCGAAGCGCTGGAGCTGGCCACGCAGGCCGTGCGCAACGGCCAGGCCGACGCGATCCTCTTCGCGCCGCTCAACAAGCATTCGCTGCGCCTGGGCGGCCTCGTGCACGAGGACGAACTGCGCTACATGCAGGAGCGCTTCGCGGTCACGGGCTTCGTCTGCGAGTTCAACCTCACCGGGTCGCTGTGGACCTCGCGCGTGACCTCGCACATTCCGCTGAAAGACGTGGCGCGGCACATCACGGTGGAGGGCGTGCGCGACGCCGTGAAGATCATCGCGTCGGCGCTGCGCCGCGCCGGCGTGACACACCCGCGCATCGCCGTGACCGGGCTCAATCCGCACGCGGGCGACGGCGGCTCGATCGGCATGGAAGAGATCGAGATCATCGCGCCCGCCATCGAACAGCTGCGCACCGAAGGCCACGACGCGCGCGGCCCGTTCTCGCCGGACACCGTGTTCATCGGCGCGCGGCGCGGCGACGTCGATGCGGTGGTGTCGATGTACCACGACCAGGGCCAGATCGCGATGAAGCTCATGGGCTTCGAACAAGGCGTGACCTTGCATGGCGGCCTCCCCGTGCCCGTGGCCACCTCGGCCAGCGGCAGCGCCTTCGACATCGCCGGCCAGGGCATGGCGCAGATCGAAGGGCTGCAGCAGGCCTTCGACCTGTGCGTGCGGATGGCAAGCGGTGCGCCAGCGCCTGCATCCGTGGAGGCGGCGGTGGCCTAAGCCGCTTGCTAACGCCCAAAAGAAAAGGGCCGCGTGTGCGGCCCTTGGCAGAAAGATCAGGCGCTCGGCGGTTCGCCGTAAGCATTGCTCTCCGGCTGCGACGGCTGAACAAAGAAGTAGATCAGCACCAGATTGATCAGCGGGATGATCGACAGCAGCAGGAACCAGCCGCTCTTGCCGATGTCGTGCAGGCGGCGCACGCCCACCGCGAGGGCGGGCAGAAGCAGGGCCAGCGCTGCAATGAAGTACACGTACTCATGGATCAGGCCCGTCACGACGAGCACGCCGAACTGGGCCAGAAAAAACCACCAGAACTCGGAACGCGACGCACGACCCGTGAAATCGGTGTACTTGGCGATGCACGTCTTGACCGCTGTTTGAAAGTCCATTGACTCGCTCCTCTTGATGAATCCCAGGGAAATTTCCCCGGGGCCATCATATCGGCGCACTGTGCAACGACAAACTCGGCCAAACCGGCCAGCGCGCTGCAAACCAATGGCCTAAAGGCCTAGTGGATAGAGCCTTTGGCCAAGGCTTGCGAGGCTTACAGTGACGTGCGCCGTCAGGTGCTCAGCCGCTGCAGCAGGCCGGCCGTGGAGGCATCGAGCCCCGAGACATCGCCCGAGGCCAGGCGCGGTTCGATGTCGCGCGCCAGCACCTTGCCGAGTTCCACGCCCCACTGGTCGAAGCTGTTGATGCCCCACAGCGCGCCGCTGGTGAACACGCGGTGCTCGTACATCGCGAGGAAGGCGCCCAGTGCTTCGGGCGTGAGCTTCTCGAACACGAAGAAGGTGCTCGGCCGGTTGCCCGGGAAGTTCTTGTGGCCGCCTTCGTCGAGCTTGCCGACCATCAGCGCCTGCGCCTGCGCAAGCGCATTGGCCAGCAGCTTGGGGTGGTGGCCGTCGAGGTCGTGCGAGGCGTCACGCACCGCCATGAACTCGAGCGGGATCACGTCGGTGCCCTGGTGCAGCATCTGGAAGTAGGCGTGCTGTCCGTTAGTGCCGGGCTCGCCCCAGAGCACGGGCGAGGTGCCGAAGGCCAGCGGCGCGCCGCTCGCATCGACCTGCTTGCCGTTGCTCTCCATCTCGAGCTGCTGCAGGTAGGCCGGCACGCGCTTCAGGGCGCTGTGGTACGGCGCGATGCTGCGGCTCGTGAAGCGGTGGAAGTTGCGGTACCAGACGTCGAGCAGGCCCAGGCGCACGGGCAGGTTCTGCTCGAGCGGCGCGGTGCGGAAGTGCTCGTCCATCGCATGCGCGCCCGCCAGCAGCCGGCGAAAGCCGTCGGCGCCGATGGCCAGCGCGATCGGCAGGCCGATGGCCGACCACAGCGAATAGCGGCCGCCCACCCAGTCCCAGAAGCCGAAGGTGGTGTCGATGCCGAACTGCTTCGCGGCCTCGACGTTGGTGGTGAGCGCGGCGAAATGGCCGGCGATGTCGGTGCCGCCCGACTGTTCGTACCAGCGCTTGGCCGAGAGCGCGTTCGTCATCGTCTCGGCCGTGGTGAAGGTCTTGGAGGCGACCAGGAACAGCGTGTGCTCGGGCGCCAGGCCCTTGAGCACGCCCGCCAGCTCGTGGCCGTCGACGTTCGAGACAAAGTGGAAGCGCTTGCCCGGCGCCACGAACTCCGCGAGCGCCAGCACGGCCATCTGTGGGCCGAGGTCGGAGCCGCCGATGCCGATGTTGACCACGTCGGTGATCGTGTGGTCGCCGCGCACCTTCTCGGCGTAGGCCAGCATGGCGTCGAGCGTGGCGTGCACCTCGCGCAACTCGCGGGCCGTCTGGCGGCCGGTGGCCGCATCGGCCGGCGCGCGCAGCAGCGTATGCAGCACGGCGCGGTCTTCGGTGTTGTTGATGTGCGCGCCCGCGAACATGGCGTCGCGGTGGGCTTCGAGGCCGCATTCGCGCGCCAGCGTGAACAGCAGCGCCTCGGTGCGCGCGTCGATCAGGTTCTTCGACAGGTCGGCGAAAACGTGCGGCGCCTCCTGGCTGAAGCGCGCGAAGCGCCCGGCGTCCTCCACGAAGGCATGGCGAAGATCGAACTGGCGACCGGCCGTGTCGAAGCTGGACTGCAGTTGCGCCCAGGCCGGCGCGCGGTCACAGCGCAGGGTCATGGTCATGTTTACTTGCCGCTTTCCTGCATGAGCTTTTCGAGCTTCACGGCGTCGGCCGCGAAGGCGCGGATGCCTTCGGCGAGCTTCTCGGTGGCCATGGCGTCTTCGTTGAGCGCGAAGCGGAAGCCCGCCTCGTCGTAGCTCACCTTCTCTGCGTTACCGCTCGCGGCAGCCTTGGCGTCGAGCGCGTGCGTGAGCGGCTCGTTGCTCGCGGCCAGCTCGGCCAGCAGCTCGGGGCTGATGGTCAGCAGGTCGCAGCCAGCGAGCGCCTGGATCTGCCCCACGTTGCGGAAGCTCGCGCCCATGACCTCGGTCTTGATGCCCTGCTGCTTGTAGTAGTTGAAGATTTCGCGCACCGACTTCACGCCCGGGTCGTTGGCGCCCGCGCTGGCGGCTTCGTCCCACTTCGCACCGGCCGACTTCTTGTACCAGTCGTAGATGCGGCCCACGAAGGGCGAGATGAGCTGCACGCCGGCCGCGCCGCAGGCCACGGCCTGCGCGAACGAGAACAGCAGCGTGAGGTTGGTGCGGATGCCCTTCTGCTCGAGCAGGCGCGCGGCCTCGATGCCTTCCCAGGTGGAGGCGACCTTGATCAGCAGGCGCTTCTCGGTGTCGATGCCCTCGGCCTTGTACAGCGCCACGATGCGCTCGCCGCGGGCCACGGTGGCGGCGGTATCGAACGACAGGCGGGCGTCGACTTCGGTGGACACGCGGCCCGGGATGATGGAGAGGATTTCGGTGCCGAAGCGCACCAGCAGGCGGTCGATGACCTCGTCGAGCGGCTTGCCGGCGTGCGCCTTCACGGTTTCATCGAGCAGCGGCCGGTACTCGGCCTTCTGCACGGCCTTGAGGATCAGCGACGGGTTGGTGGTCGCGTCCTGCGGCTTGGAAATGCTGAGCTGCTTGAAGTCGCCGGTGTCGGCAACCACGGTGGTCCACTGGCGGAGTGCATCGAGTTGGTTCATGAAATCAATTATCCGGGGAGGGGTGTGACAAGTCCTGCACGCAGTTGCGCGGCGGTCGATGTTTTCATGCGAACCGTAGCACGGGTTTTCGCGAAGCTCCATCGGCCTGCAGCGCGAAGGGTTGTCGGCCGCCCTGCCCTACAGGGGCTGTGGTCCCTGGCTGACGGCAGCCGGCCGCGGCGGGGGGCACCCTGAACGGGACGCGACATCCACGCCGAGAACGACTTTCCCCAGGAGCCCTCATGACCCCTCGCCCCCCACGCCCCGCGACCGCCGCCGGCCGCGCATTCGACGACCGCCGCACCAGCCACGCGATCGGCACCATGGCCACCGCCTTCGTCGTGGGCGGCGTGGCCACCTGGTACGCGCTGGGGGCCGCACGCACGGCCCGTGCCCGGCCCGCCGGCCCGGCCGACGGCGCCCCGCTGATGCGCGCGCCACTGCAGGTGGTGGCGCCGGTCGACCTGCACCGCTACGCCGGCGTCTGGCACGAACAGGCGCGGCTGCCCAACCGGTTCCAGAAACAGTGCGCCGGCCCGGTGAGCGCCGAGTACACGCCGCAGCCCGACGGCACCGTGCAAGTGCGCAACCGCTGCGTGCGCGACGACGGCAACTTCGACGAGGCGATCGGCAGCGCGCGCGTGGTGCCCGTGGCCGGCCAGCCCGGCGCGGGGCGGCTGCAGGTGCGCTTCGCCCCCGCCTGGATGGGGTGGCTGCCGCTGGTGTGGGGCGACTACTGGATTTTGAAGCTCGACCGCGACTACCAGGTGGCGCTGGTCGGCACGCCCGACCGTGAGTACCTTTGGGTGCTGTCGCGCGCGCCGCGCCTCGAAGACGACGCGCTGCAGGCCGAGCTGGACTACGCCCGCAGCCTGGGGTTCGACACCGACAAGGTGGTGCTCACCGGCAGGTAGCGCTGCAGTTGCGCCGGCAGCTTGTCGGGCGCGGTGCAATGGATGGCGTGCCAGCCGAAGGCGCGGGCCATCTCGACGTTGGCGGCCGAGTCGTCGATGAACACCGTCTGCTCGGGATCGAGGCCGTGGCGCATGGCGAGCAGCTCGTAGATCTCGCGCTCGGGCTTGAGGAACTTCACGTCTCCCGAGAACACGCCGCCGTCGAAGCGCCGCATGAAGGCGTGCCGGCGCTCGAGGGCGCGGGCGAACGGCACGGGCATGTTCGACAGGTAGTACAGGCGCAGCGGCTCGCCGGCGTCGCGCTGCACGAGCAGCTCTTCGAGCATCGCGACCGTGACGTCGATCGGCGCCAGCCGCTCCCCCAGGCCGTCGAGCATGGCGTGCAGCGACTCGGCCGGCAACGCCAGCCGCGCCGACATGCGGGCGATGGCATCGTCCAGCGTGCGGGTGCCGCAGTCGAAGCCGGTCCAGTCGTCGTGATGGAAAAGGGCCCGGCCCAGGGCCGCGGCGGCGGCGTCAGTAGGGGCGTGAGAGGGGAGATGGGCCTGGACCAGCCGTGCCGGCTCCCAGGCGAACAGCACGGCGCCAAGATCGAAAACCACGTTCATGGCGCCATTGTTTCATGCGCCGGGCACCACGCTCACGCCATGGGTTCCGAGCGACAGGGTGGTCTGCGTGCCGGCCGCCAGCGGGCGCGACAGGTCGGTCGAGACCACGAAGACCGGCCCCAGCGGGGTGTCGAAGCCGTATTCATAGAAGCTGCCCAGGTACGCCGACTTGCGCAGCGTGGCGGGCAGGCCGTCGAGCGCGCCGATGTCCCAGGCCTCGGGCCGCACCGCCACCTTCACGGTGCCGGGCGCCACCGCGTAGCGCGGCTGCAGCCGCAGCGGGCCGAGCGTGACGCTGCCGTCGGCCTGCGCCACGGCCGGGAACACCATCGCCTCGCCCATGAAGCCGGCGACGAACTCGCTCTCGGGGCGGCCGTAGAGCTGCTCGGGCGTGCCGCGCTGGGCGATCACGCCGTGGTCCATGACGATGATCTGGTCGCTCACGGCCAGCGCCTCGCTCTGGTCGTGCGTCACGTAGGCCACGGTGAGCTTCAGGCGCTGCTGCAGCGAGCGGATTTCCTCGCGCATCTCGCGCCGCAGGCGGGCGTCGAGGTTGGACAGCGGCTCGTCGAACAGCAGCACCGCCGGTTCGAGCACCAGCGCGCGCGCCAGGGCCACGCGCTGCTGCTGGCCGCCCGACAGCTCGCTGGGCAGGCGCTCGTCGAAGCCGACCAGGCCGACGCCCCTGAGCGCCTCGCGCGCCCGTGCCGTGGCCTCGTCCTTCTTCACGCCGCTCATGCGCAGGCCATAGCCCACGTTCTCGATCACGTTCATGTGCGGGAACAGCGCGTAGCTCTGGAACATCATGCTCACGTTGCGCTCGCCCGGCCCGAGCGTGGTGACGTCGCGCCCGCCCATGAAGATCGAGCCCGAGGTGGGCGATTCGAGCCCCGCGATCATGCGCAGCGTGGTCGTCTTGCCGCAGCCCGAGGGGCCGAGGATGGTGGTGAGCGTGCCCACGGGCACCTCGAAGCTGATGCCCTTGACGGCCATCGGGCCGTTCTTGTCCGTGCCGTAGCGCTTGGTGACGTTGCGGAATTCGATACCGTTCATACGGAGAGGCTTTCCATTTTGTGATGCCCTTGGTGATTGGGCGTGGCCCCGCGTCTTCCCAACTTGCGCTCTCCGACCACGAACTGCACCAGCGCAATGGCCAGCGACATCAGCACCATGAGCACCGTGCAGTAGGCGAGCGCGATGCCGTAGTCGCCATTGCCGACGCGGCCGATGATGTAGGTGGTGGCCAGTTCGTTCTCGGCCGTGACCAGGAAGATCACGGCGCTCACCGTCGTCATGGCGCGCACGAAGCTGTAGACCAGCGCGGCCACCAGCGCCGGCTTGAGCAGCGGCAGCACCACCTTGAACAGCGTCTGCGACGTGGACGCGCGCAGCATCAGCGAGGCCTCGTCGAGCGAGCGGTCCAGCTGCTTGAACGCCGCCGTGCCGGCCCGCACGCCCACCGGCAGATTGCGGAACATGAAGCACAGCACGATGATGAGCCCCGTGCCCGTGAGCTCGAACGGCGGCACGTTGAAGGCCAGGATGTAGCTCACGCCGAGCACCGTGCCGGGAATCGCAAAGGCCAGCAGCGCGCCGAACTCGAAGGCGCCCTGCCCCTTGAACTCGTTGCGCGCCAGCAGCCAGGCAATGAGCAGGCCCAGCGCCGCGGTGATCGGCGCCGAGATGCCGGCCAGCTTCAGCGTGGTGATCAGCGAGTTCCACGCGGTGCCGGCCCACACCAGCCCGAACTGGCCCCACTCCAGCGCGAAGGCGCTCTTGAAGTGGTTGAGCGTGAAGCTGTAGTCGCGTCCCCAGGTCTGCACGAAGCCGCCCGCGAAGGCGAACAGGTAGACCACGGCGGTGAAGGCGATCCACGGCAGCGCGATGCACTGGATGGTGCGGCGCACGCCGTCGGGCAACGGCATCGCGATGCCGGCGTCGCCCTTGCCGCTCACCGTCGTGTAGTTCTGCTTGCCCAGCAGGCCGCGCTGCAGCGCGAACACGCCGAGCGCGAACAGCGTGAGCACCCAGGCCAGCGACGCGGCGCGGCCCTGGTCGTACTGCGCGCCGACGATGGCGAAGAAGATGTCGGTCGACAGCACCGAGAACTGCCCGCCCACCACCACCGGGTTGCCGAAGTCGGCAATGCTTTCGATGAAGCCGACCAGGAAGGCGTTGGCCAGCCCGGGCTTGAGCAACGGCAGCGTCACCGTGAAGAAGGCGCGGCGCCGGTCGGCGCGCAGCATCTGCGCGGCCTCTTCCAGGCTGGGCGCGATGCCCTGCACCACGCCGCGCATGATCATGAAGGCGATGGGCGTAAAGGCAAAGAGCTGCGCCACCAGCACGCCCGGCATGCCGTAGAACCAGCGCGTGGGCTCGATGCCGAAGACGTTTTCGAGCACCTGGTTGACGATGCCGGCACGGCCGAACAGCAAGATGAGGCCCAGGCCGACCACGAACGGCGGCGTGATGATCGGCAGCAGCGCCAGCACCCGCAGTGCGCCCTGCCCGCGCCGGTTGCCGCGCTCGGCCATCAGCGCCATCAGCGTGCCCAGGAAGGTGGTGCCGGCCGCAGTGAGCAGTGCCAACACCAGCGTGTTCCAGGCCACGCCGCAGCGCACGCCGCCCGCCAGGCAGCCCAGGCCCCAGATGCGCTCGGTGAACACGCGCGCCGCGAAGGCCGCGATCGACCACTGCCCGTCTTCGTTGAAGAAGGCACCCGACAGCGCCCGGCTCACCGGATAGGCGATGAACAGCGCCATCAGCACGCCGCAGCCGACCACCGAGGCAGAGACGAACAGGTCGCCCTTGAACAGGCCGAGCCGCGCCATGCCGAAGGCCGCCAGCAGCACCAGCGCCGTGAGCGCCACGAAGCCGCCCGCGCCGATGCCGAACTGGTTGACGGCCAGTTCGCCGAACTGGGTGTTGAGCGCCGCGACGCTCCAACCGCGCGCGCCGATGGTGAAGCCCGCCACGGCCAGGCCGATGGCGCCGATCGCGCCGCCCGCCAGCAGCCAGCGCCCCTGCGCCTTGCCGGCCGGCAAGGCCGCGCCGACAGCGCACAGCAGCAGCCCGGCCAGCCCGATGAAGAGCCAGGAGCGGCCCTGCGTGGCCGCCTGCATCAGTCCATTGGCGCCCTCTGCACTGCCGAAGACCTGCGGAACGGCTTCGTACCAGGTCGCATCCTGGATCGCATACCAGGGCAGCACGAGGTAGGCCGCCAGGCCCAGCGCGACCCAGGCCCAGATCCATCGCCGCGCGCGCCGGGCGGCGGCCAGGGACGCCGGGTTGGCCGGCGCGCCTTCGTTGGAACGCGCCTGCACTTAGCGCGGCAGCGAGTTGACGTCTTTTTCCCAGCGCGCAATCAGGCGACGGCGCTCGGCGCTGGCGCCGTACTTGGCGTAGTCGTAGTTGATGAACTTGATCTTCTTGAAATCAGGAATGCGCGGGTCGAGCTTGGCGCTCGCGTTGCTGGGCAGCTGGAACTGCTTGTTGGCGGCGCCCAGCTCCTGCGCGGCGGGCGTGAGCGCCCATTCGTAGAACTTCTTGGCGGCGTCGAGGTTGCGCGCGCCCTTGATGACGCTCATGGAGCCGATCTCGGCGCCGGTGCCGTCGGCGGGCGTGATGGTTTCGACCGGGAAGCCCTGCATCTTCTCGCCCGGGCCGTCGTGCACGAAGCTGATGGAGATTGCGGTTTCGCCGCGCGCCACCGCCTTGATCGGGCCGGTGCCCGAGCGGGTGTACTGGCCGACGTTCTTGTGCAGCGCCTTGAGGTAGTCGAAGGCCTTGTCCTCGCCCATGAGCTGCACCAGCGTGGCGATCATGGTGTAGGCCGTGCCGCTCGACGCGGGGTTGGCCACCTGGATGTCGCCCTTGTACTCGGGCTTGAGCAGGTCGGCCCAGGTCTTGGGCACGGGCAGCTTCTTCTTGGCCAGCAGCTCGGGGTTGTAGCCGAAGCCCAACGGGCCCGAGTAGATGCCCACGGTCTTGTAGCCCGACTGCTTGGCCTGCTGCTGGGCCCAGGGATGCAACTGCGTGAGCGTGGGCGACTTGTACTCGAGCGTGAGCCCCTGCTCGGCCGCCTGCAGGTGCGGGTCGCCCGTGCCGCCGAACCAGACGTCGGTCTTGGGGTTGTCCTTCTCGGCGATGAGCTGGGCCAGCGCCTCGCCCGAGCCCTTGAGCGCCATGTTGATGCGCACGCCCGTGGTGCGGGCGTAGACGGTGGAGATCACGTTGCACCACTCGGCCTGCACCGAGCAGATGACGTTGACGGTCTGCGCCGACGCGGCGGCCGACAGACCCAGCAGCGCGGCTGCCGTGAAAAGCTTCTTCATTGGTATTCCCCTGCCTCGGCAATAAAAAAAGGCCTCGCGGCCATGGGACAGCGTAGCTTTAGTACAGGTGTGCCGAATCGGTACAAGTACCATCGCGACTGGCACGTTGCCTGCTCGGCATTCAGACAAAGGAAAGTTTTCTCATGAGCTTCGATCTCGTTCTGTTCGGCGGTACTGGCGACCTTGCGTGGCGCAAGCTGATGCCCGCGCTGTTCCAGGCCTTCAGGCACGGCAGCCTGCCGCAGGACGGGCGCATCGTCGGCGTGGCACGCGACGACCTGTCGGACGACCAGTACCGCGAGCTGATCCAGTCGCGCTTCAGCGCCGTCGAAGGCGCCAAGCGCCCCTCCCCCGAGGAGTTCAAGAAGTTCGCCTCCATGCTGCACTACCTGCGCATGGACCTGTCCAAGCCCGCCGACTACGCCAGCCTGGCCGACCTGCTCAAGCAGCGCGACGCCAAGACGGTCGTGATGTACGTGGCCACGGCGCCCGCGCTCTTCACGCAGGTGGTCGAGCAGATCGCCGCCGCCGGGCTCAACGGCCCGCGCACCCGCGTCGTGCTCGAAAAGCCGCTGGGCCACGACCTGGCCTCCAACCGCGCCATCAACGCCGCGGTGGGCAAGGTGCTCGAAGAGAAGCAGGTCTTTCGCATCGACCACTACCTGGGCAAGCCCTCGGTGCAGAACCTGTTCGCGATGCGCTTCGGCAATGCCCTGTTCGAGCCCATCTGGCGCCGCGAGCACATCGCCAACATCCAGATCACCATGGCCGAGGACCTGGGCGTGGAAAAGCGCGGCGCCTTCTACGACCAGACCGGCGCGCTGCGCGACATGGTGCAGAACCACGCGCTGCAGCTGCTGTGCGCCGTGGCCATGGAACCGCCCATCAACGCGCACGCCGACGCCATCCGCGACGAAAAGCTCAAGGTGCTGCGCGCCCTCAAGCCCTGGACGCCCGAGAGCTTGGGCCTGCACGCGGTGCGCGGCCAGTACACGGCCGGCACGGCCTACGGCGAGCGGGTGCAGGGCTACCGCGACGAGCCGGGCGTGAACCCCGACAGCCGCACCGAGACCTTCGTGGCCCTGCGCACCGAGATCGCCAACTGGCGCTGGGCCGGCGTGCCCTTCTACATCCGCACCGGCAAGCGCCTGGCCTCGCGCGACGCGCGCATCGAGGTCAACTTCCGCCCCACGCCGCACGCCATCTACCGCGCCCCCGCAGGCAACGTGAACAAGCTGGTGATCAACCTGCAACCCAAGGACGGCCTGGAACTGCACATGCTCGCGCAGGCCCAGGACAACCGCCAGCGCGGCGGCAACGGCCACGCCAGCGCCGCGCAACTGGCGCCGGTGCAGCTTGACCTGGACTTCGACAAGCGCTTCGGCGCCGAGCGCGTGGGTGCCTACGAGCGCCTGCTGCTCGATGTGATCGACGGGCGCCTCAACCTGTTCGTGCGCAGCGACGAGCAGGAAGAAGCCTGGCGCTGGGTCGAGCCGCTCATCGACTCGTGGGAGTCCGACGGCGGTCCGCGCCCTTATGCGGCCGGCACCTGGGGCCCCAGCGCGTCGAGCGCCATGATCGCGCGCGACGGCTTCGCCTGGGGCGAGGAGCAGTAGAACCGCCGAATGCGCCGCGCCTTCAGCCGAACTGGAGGCAGCGCATGCTGAGCGTGCCCGACTGGAAGCCTTCGTAGACCGTCTTCGCACGCTCGCCCGGCGCCGCAGCGCCCAGGGCATACAGGAAGGGAAAGTAGTGGTCCGGCGTGGCCACGGCGGTCGACGCCCCTTCGAGCTTTTCGTAGCCGATCAGCGCGCGGTCGTCCCGGCCGGCCAGCGCGGCCTTCACCGCCTCGTCGAACGACTGCGCCCACGGGCGGCTGGCCTTCGGGCCATCGGGCGTGCCGCGGTCGGTGGCGCGCAGGTTGTGCACCACGTTGCCGCTGCCCATCACGAGCACGCCCTGGTCGCGCAAGGCCGCCAGGTCGCGCCCCACCGCATGGTGGAACGCCGCCGGCTTGTCGTAGTCGATGCTGAGCTGGAAAACCGGCACGTCGGCTTTCGGGTACAGGTGCTTCAACACGGTCCAGGTGCCGTGGTCCAGCCCCCACTGCTCGGTGGCGATCACCGGCGTTTGCTTGACGGCGCCGATCGCTTCGCGCGCGAGTGCAGGGTGGCCCGGTGCCGGGTATTCGATGTCGAACAGCGCCTGCGGGAAGCCACCGAAGTCGTGGATCGTCTTGGGCCGCGTCTGCACCGTGACCCCGGTCGCGCCCTGGCTGAGCCAGTGCGCCGACACGCTGAGGATCGCCGTGGGGCGCGGCAGCTCGCGGCCCCAGACGGCGAGGCGGCGCGTGAAGGCGTTGTCCGCCAGCGCATTCATCGGCGACCCGTGGCCGATGAAGATGACAGGCATGCGGCGCGCCGGTGCTGCGCCAGCCGCGTGCGCGATCTCGGTCATCGACGCGAGCGCGGCGGTCGCGCCCAGCGCCGAGCCCATGAGAAAGCCGCGGCGGCCGAGCAGGCGGGTCATCGGGGTGGAGGTCATCGTGTCAGGGGGTGTGGATTCGGGGCCAACCCAAGACTGTGCAACAAAGTGAGGGCTTGGAAAGTGCGTTTACGCACACCGCCCGGCGCACGCACCATGGTTCACGGCACGAATGCACGCAGGCGCTCGCCCAGCGGCGCCAGGAAATCGCGCAGCAAGGGCTCGCGCATCAGCGTGTCGAGGTAGCCCGGCGCCAGTCGCCTGTTCTCCGCATACACCGCCAGCACGCGCAAGCTTTCACCACGCAGCGCCGTGGTCGCGTGGACGTTGCCCTGCCGCTTGCAGGCGCTCGCCATGTCGCGCAGCAGCGCCGTGGCATCATCGGCATCGGGCGCCCATTGCTGGCCATAGAGCCGAGCCAGCCGCTGCGCCTCGGCGGACGGCACGTCGGGAAAGACCAACGGCAGCAGGCGTTCGCGCACACGGGTCAGCGCCGCCACATCGGTTTCCGCAAGGCCCGCGGCGTGACGGCGCGTCAGTTGGCTCAGACTCATGCCGAGGTTGGCGAGCCGCGCACCGCCGCGCACCAGTTCCAGCAGCAGGCCGAGCCATGCGAACCAGCCGAGCGTGGCGTCGAAGCCGAGTCCGCGTTGCTGGATGCGGGGCAGCGACAGCATCAGGCCGCCCATCAGCAGCGGCTGTTCATGCGGCAAGTGGGCCAGCAGCGCGGCCAGGATCTGGTCATGCATCTCCGGCAGGCGCTGCGTCGGCGGTTCCGCGTCGCCATCGCGGGTGTACCAGGCACCGACCGCGCCGATCTCCGGCGACGCGCGCAGGAACGCGGACTGCACCTGCAGGCGCTCGGGCGCACAGCGCACGGTCGGCGCCCACAGCGCCAGCGCGTCGCCGCGCGCCTGCATCAGCCCCCATTGCGCAGCCGCCGCCCAGCCCATCGGGACGGGCGCCTGCAACAGCTGCAACCCCGCCAGCCGCGGATCGGCGGCCATGCGCGCGCGAACCACGGCGACGGTGGCGTCGGTGGAGCCGTCGTCCACCACGATGATCTGGTGCGGCTGCAGGGTTTGCTCAGTGATCGATGCGAGGGCCCCCGCGACATCGGCCTCGTCGTCCCGCGTCACCATCAGGACGGACACCTGCGAGGCAGGCTCAGCCGTATTCCGTGCCTGCTGCCCCACCCATCGCTGCCGAGCCGCCGCAAGATAACGCTGCATCGCCGCCGCCAGCACCTCATGCTGCGGCGGCAAGGACTGCAGCGCCCGCGACCCGGCGATTTCCAGTGCGCGCCGCCGCGGCGCATCGGCCACCAGCGCGCGCACGCGATCGACCAGCTCGTCCTTCGTGCACCCTTCGACCGCGTCGCGCAGCACCTGCGGAATCTCGGAATGCGGATACAACTCCGACACCACGGCCTTGCGATGCCGCAGCAGGATCGACAGGCGCGGCAGCTCAACGGTGCTGGAGTGGTCGGCCTTGCGCATGTTCAGCCCGACCTTGGCGCGCGGCAGCAAGGCGTCGCGCTGCGCCGGCGTCCAGGCGGTGCCGAAGGGATAGGCCACCCGCAGCCCCGCAGCCGTCAACGCCTCCAGCACCTGCAGCCGCCGGGGCGTCGTCTCGCCGAAGAAGATGACGTCGATGTCCTGCTGCGCGTCGTCCAGCACCGCGGAGGCCGGCAGCAGCGGCGTGGCCATCGGCTCGAAGCCCGGCCCCACGTAATCCGACCGATGGATGCCCAGCGCCGGGTGGTGCACCATGTTCTCGAGGCTGTACTCCCACACATGGGCGCGCTGCAGCAGCCGTTGGTAGCCGGGCATCTGCGCGAGCAACGCGAGCAGGGCCGGCTCGAAGTTGACGACGATCGCGTTCGGCGGCAGCTCGTCGTCCGAGGGCAGGCTCAGGCCCATCGCGAAAAAGAAGAGGTTGATGTCGTCGTTGTCGACACCCGGCCCCGGCGCAATGCTTGTGGTGTAGCCGAGGCGTTCGCAGGCGAGGCGAAAGCCCTCCATCACCTCCCGCACGTTCTCGTTGCCCAGCGAGCAGAAGCGCAGGTGCGGCCGGTACGGAAAGTTGTCCGCCGGCCAGCCCTGCGGACTGCCGCCTTCACTCACAAACGGCCTTCCTCCACCGCATGGCAGGCCACCTGCACGCCCTTCAGGCTCAGCAGCTGCGGCCGCTCGGTCGAGCAGCGCGCATTCGCATGCGGGCAGCGCGGATGAAAGGCGCAACCGGTCGGCGGATTCAGCGGGTTCGGCACCTCGCCCTGCACCGGCGTGCGCGCACGGCCGGTGTGCTTCATCTGCGGGATCGCGTCGAGCAGCATGCGGGTGTACGGATGCTGCGGCTCGGCGAAGAGCTTCTGCTTGTCCGCCACCTCGACCAGCCGACCCAGGTACATCACGCCGACCTGGTCGGCCACGTGGCGCACCACGGCGAGGTTGTGCGAGATGAACAGGTAGGTCAGGCCCTGCTCGCGCTGCAGGTCCTTCATGATGTTGAGCACCTGCGCCTGCACGCTCACGTCGAGCGCCGAGGTGGGTTCGTCGCACACCAGGAACTCGGGCTGCGTGGCGAGCGCGCGCGCGATGGAGATGCGCTGGCGCTGGCCGCCCGAGAACTGGTGCGGGTACTTGCTCATGTCCAGCGGCGAGAGGCCGACCGACTGCAGCAGCTCGCCCACACGCTGGCGCAGCGCGTCCTTGTCGCTCAGGATGCCGTGCTCGCGCAGCGGCTCGCCGATGATGTCCTCGACGATCCAGCGCGGGTTGAGGCTCGCGTAGGGGTCCTGGAAGATCATCTGGATGCGGCGGCGAAGCTGACGGCCTTCGGGCGTCTTGAACGCGGCGTGCGCGTCCTGCCCGTCGAACTGCAGGCCGCCGCGCGTGGGCGCATACAGCCCAACCAGCAGGCGCGCCACGGTGCTTTTGCCGCAACCCGATTCGCCGACCAGCGCGAGCGTCTTGCCGCGCTCGATGGAAAAGCTCACGCCGTCGACCGCATGCAGCAGCACGCGCGGCTTGCGTTCGAGCACGCGGTTGAGCCAGGGCGGCGAGACGTCGAAGGTGCGTGCGAGGTCGTGCGCGACCACGAGCGGCTCGCCAGTCTTGGTCGCCGCAGCGTCCTTGCGGGGTTCGATCACGGCGCTCATCGGGTCACCTCTGCGAGGGGTTCGGCCGCCTCGGGCGTGGCGCGCTCGCCGGCCGCCAGGGCGTCGTGGTGCTGCGCGGCGATCTCGGCCTGCCCCGCATGCGGGTCGGCGGCGTCGTGCAGCCAGCAGGAAGCGCGCGTGGCGCCCGCGTGCATCAGCTCGGGCCGTTCAGTCAGGCAGCGTGCGAAGGTGCGCGGGCAGCGCGGGTTGTAGGCGCAACCGGTCGGGATGGCATTGAGCCGCGGCATGGCGCCGTCGATCTGGTTGAGCCGTTCGCGGTCGCTCGTCATGTCGGGGATCGACGCCATCAGGCCCGAGGTGTAGGGGTGCGCGGGTTGGTGGATCACCTCGTGCACCGGGCCGATCTCGGCGATGCGGCCCGCATACATCACGGCCACGCGGTCGCAGGTCTCGGCGATCACGCCCATGTCGTGCGTGATGAGCATCACCGCCGCGCCGCGTTCCTTGCAGACCTGCTTGAGCAGCTGGATGATCTGCGCCTGGATCGACACGTCGAGCGCGGTGGTCGGCTCGTCGGCCACGATGAGCTTGGGTTCGGCCGCGAGCGCCAGGGCGATCACGACGCGCTGGCGCATGCCACCCGAGAACTGGTGCGGGAAGTGGTCGATGCGCTGTTCGGCGGCGGGAATGCCGGTGTCCTGCAGCAGGCCGATGGCGCGCTTGCGCGCTTCCGATTCGGTCACGGGCAAGTGGGTGCGGATGGTCTCGATGAGCTGGCGGCCCACGGTGTACAGCGGGTTCAGCGAGGTCAGCGGATCTTGAAAGATCGCGCCGATCTTGCGGCCGCGGATGGGGCGCATCGCATCGAAACCGAGGTTGTCGATGCGCTGGCCCTCGAGCAGGATCTCGCCGCCGGCCACGCGGCCCGGCGGTTCGAGCAGGCCGATGATGGCCGCGCCGGTGAGCGACTTGCCCGCACCCGATTCACCCACCACGCCGAGGATTTCACCGGGCGCGATGTCGAAGGAAATGCGGTCGAGCGCGCGCAGCGTGCCGCGGCGGTTCGGAAATTCGACGATGAGGTCTTTGACCTGGAGCAGCGTCATGAGGCGTTCTCCTTTTCTGTTCAGCGCAAGCGCGGATTGAGCGCGTCGCGCAGCCAGTCGCCGAGCAGGTTCACGCTGAGTGCGATCAGCACCAGCATCAGGCCCGGGAACACCGTGATCCACCATTCACCTGAGAACAGGTACTGGTTGCCGATGCTGATGAGCGTGCCCAGCGAAGGCGAGGTCGGCGGCACGCCGACGCCCAGGAACGAGAGCGTGGCCTCGGTGATGATCGCGGTCGCGACCTGGATGGTGGCCAGCACCATCACCGGCCCCATCACGTTGGGCAGCACGTGGCGCAGCATGATGCGCAGCGGCGCCACACCGGTGACGCGCGCGGCCTGCACGTATTCCTTGTTGCGCTCCACCAGCGTGGAGCCGCGCACGGTGCGCGCGTACTGCACCCAGCCCGTGAGCGAGATCGAAATGATCAGCACGCCGAAGGCCAGCGACTCGTGCGCGCCCGGAAAGAGCGCGCGGCCGACGCCGGCGATGAGCAGCGCCACGAGGATGGGCGGGAACGACAGCATCACGTCGCACACGCGCATGAGGAAGGAGTCGAGCCAGCCGCCGAAGAAGCCGGCCAGCAGGCCGAGCACCACGCCGACGGCCACCGACAGCACCACCGACACCACGCCGACGATCAGCGAGATGCGCGCGCCGTAGATCACGGCCGAAAGAATGTCGCGGCCCTGGTCGTCGGTGCCGAGGATGTATTTGGTGGAGCCTTCAGCGCTCCACGCCGGTGGCAGGCGGGCGTCACCAAGTTCGAGGGTGGCGAGGTCGAAGGGGTTGTGCGGCGACACCCATCCGGCGAACACCGAACAGAAGACGCACACCAGCGCAATGACGGCGGCGGCGATCGCCACCGGCGAGGTGCGGAAGCTGTAGCCGACATCGCTGTCGAGCCAGCGAGCAAGGGTTTTTTTCATCGCCGGGCCGCGTGGGAGTTATTTTTCATCGTGAAGCAAAAAAGAATGGGCCCGCAAGAAGCGGGCCCATGGTCGGGCCGCTCAGGCAGCGGCCCACGGTCGACTTACTTGATGCTCATCCACTTGAAGTACATGAAGTTGTCGGCCAGCTGCACCAGCTCGACCTTCTTGCTCACGCCCCAGGCCAGCGACTGCTGATGCAGCGGCAGGTGGCCGATGTCGTCGGTGTGGACCTTGAAGGCTTCCTTGATCATCTCGTTGCGCTTGGCCTTGTCCGACTCGGACTGGATCTTCTTGGTCAGCTCGTCCAGCTTCGGATTGCAGTAGGCCCCCAGGTTGAACTGGCCCGTGCCCTTGTCGTCGGGGCACGAGGTGAGCGAGCTCAGCGCGTTGTGCGAGTCGTAGGTGGTCGGGGTCCAGCCCAGCATGTAGAAGCTGGTGTCGCGGCGCAGGATCTTCGGGAAGTAGGTGCCCTTGGTCTCAGCCACGAGGTTGATCTTCACGCCGATCTTGGCCAGGTTGGCGGCCACGCTCTGGCAGATCTGGCCGTCGTTGACGTAGCGGTCGTTCGGGCAGTTCATCGAGACTTCGAAGCCGTTGGGGTAGCCGGCTTCGGTCAGCAGCTTCTTGGCGGCATCGACGTCGAAAGGCAAGCGCTTGTCCTGGTCGGCGGTCCAGCCGTTGATGCCCGGGCCGACGAGCAGCGCAGTGGGCTTGGAGGCGCCGCGCATCACGGTGCGCTGGATGCCGGCGATGTCGATGGCCTGGTAGAAGGCCTGTCGCACGCGCTTGTCCTTGAAGGGGTTCTTGCCCTTCACGTTCGAGTACTGCAGCTCGTCGCGCTTCTGGTCCATGCCCAGGAAGATGGTGCGCATCTCGGGGCCGGTGATGACGCGGGCGTTGGGCGCGGCGTTGATGCGCGCGATGTCCTGCACGGGCACGGGCTCCATCACGTCGACTTCGCCGGAGACCAGCGCGGCCACGCGGGTCGCGGGGTTGGCGATGGGCGTGAAGACGATCTCCTGCGCGTTGCCGTCGATCTTTCCCCAGTAGGTGCCGTTGCGCGTGAACACGGTGCGCACGTTGGGCTGGCGCTCGCGCACGCGGAACGGGCCGGTGCCGTTGGCCTTGAACGAGGCGGTGTTCTCGATGCCCTTGCGGCGGTCGACCGGCTTGGTGGCCTGGTTTTCCTCGCACCACTTCTTGCTCATGATCATGGTGAGCGAGATCACGTCGGGCAGGATCGGGAAGGGGCCGTTGGTTTCGATTTCGACGGCGAGGTCACCGACCTTGCGCACGGCCTTGATCTCGCTGAGCGTGGCCTTCATGTCGGAGCCGTCGCCCTGCGCACGCGCGAAGCTGAACACCACGTCGTCGGCGCTGAACGGCGTGCCGTCATGGAACACCACGCCCTTGCGCAGTTCGAAGCGCCACACGTTCGGCGAGGTCTGCTTCCAGCTCGTGGCCAGCAGCGGCGCCAGGCTCAGGTCCTTGTTGCGGCCCACGAGAGTTTCATAGACGTTGGCGGTGACGCTCAGTTGCAGCGACTCGTTGAGCGAGTGCGGGTCGAGCGACAGGGCGTCGCCCTGGTTCGCGATGCGGATGGTCTGCGCGCTGGCGACCATGCTGACGGCGCCCAGGGCGCACAGGACAGCGACCGCAGCCGCTTGCTTCTTGAAACTCATGGGAACACTCCTCGGGTTGAAATCGAACACATCACGGCGCCGCGGTGGCGGCGGCTTTCCCTGGCTGCAGGCTGCGGGTAGCAGCCAGCGGCATGCCCTGCTCGATCAGGCCCGCATGCAAAGCGGCGCCCAGCGGCAGGATCTCGTCATTGAAGTCGTAGCGGCTGTTGTGCAGGAAGGCGCCGCTGCGGGCGTCCTGGCCGATGCGCAGATAGGCACCGGCCTTCTTCTGCAGCATGAAGGAAAAATCTTCGGCGCCCATGCTGGGCTCCAGGTTGCGATCGACGTTCTTCGCACCGACCAGCGCCTGCGCCACGTCGGCCGCGAACATCGCTTCGGGCGCGGTGTTGATCGTGGCCGGGTAGATGCGTTCGTACTTGATCGTCGCGGTCGCGCCAAAGCCGGCGGCAATGGCCGTGCACAGCTCGCTCAGTCGCTGCTCGACCTGCGCCTGCACGCGCGCGCTGAAGGTGCGCACGGTGCCGACCAGCGTGGCCTCGCCCGGGATCACGCTCATCGCGCCGAGATCGCCGGCCTGCACGGCGCAGATGCTGACGACGGCTGCGTCGATGGGCCGCACGCTGCGCGACACGATGGTCTGCGCCGCGGTGATGATGTGCGCGGCCACCACGACGGGGTCGATGGTCTGGTAGGCATGCGCGCCGTGGCCGCCCTTGCCCTTGATCTCGATCGTCACGCGGTCGGCCGCGGCCATCATCGCGCCGCGGTTGATGCCGACGGTGCCGGCCGGCATCGCGGGCCAGTTGTGCATGGCGTAGACGGCGTTCACCGGGAAGCGGTCGAACAGGCCGTCTTCGATCATCACGCGCGCACCGGCAAGGCCTTCTTCGCCGGGCTGGAAGATCAGCACGGCGGTGCCGTCGAAGTCGCGCGTCTCGGCCAGGTAGCGCGCGGCGCCGACGAGCATGGCGGTGTGGCCGTCGTGGCCGCAGCCGTGCATCAGGCCGTCGTTGGCGGAGCGCCAGCCGAAGTCGTTGTCCTCGCGCATCGGCAGCGCGTCCATGTCGGCGCGCAGGCCGATCATGCGGCCGCTGGCCGTCGACTTGCCGCGGATGACGCCGACGACACCGGTCTTGCCGATGCCCTCGTGGATCTCGTCCACGCCGCAGGCGCGCAGCGCCTCGCGCACACGGCCCGCCGTGTAGACCTCTTCGAAGCCGAGCTCGG
This sequence comes from Variovorax sp. GW822-FHT04E09, assembly GCF_058800845.1. Lineage (NCBI taxonomy): Bacteria > Pseudomonadati > Pseudomonadota > Betaproteobacteria > Burkholderiales > Comamonadaceae > Variovorax > Variovorax sp. GW822-FHT04E09. Next base: position 385,777 of record NZ_JBXAMR010000005.1, on the reverse strand, counting down.
GGTGGGCGTGCAGGTCGCGGCGAAAGGCCGTGATCTCGGGGTAGAAGCTGGCGATGTGCGCGAAGGCCCGGCCGGAGGCCTGCAGGCGCGGCGCTGCGGCGGCTGTTGCGGCACTCACCTCAATGGCCTCCCGCCTTGCCCACGCGCAGCCGGGGATCGACCACGAAGTACAACAGGTCGACCACGAGGTTGATCACCACGAAGATCAGTGCGATCAGGCACAGATAGGCGGCCATCACGGGGATGTCCGCGAAGGTCACGGCCTGGATGAAGAGCAGCCCCATGCCGGGCCACTGGAACACCGACTCCGTGATGATCGCGAAGGCGATCAGGCCGCCGAGCTGCAGGCCGGTGATGGTCATGACCGGCACCAGCGTGTTCTTGAGGGCGTGGCCGAAGTGGATCGCGCGGTTCGACAGGCCCCGTGCGCGCGCGAACTTGATGTAGTCGGTGCGCAGCACCTCGAGCATCTCGGCGCGCACCAGCCGCATGATCAGCGTGAGCTGGAAGATCGCCAGCGTCACCGCGGGCAGGATGATGTGGTGCCAGCCGTCGGCCTTGAACAGGCCGCTGGTCCACCAGCCGAACTGCACGGTGTCGCCGCGCCCGAAGCTCGGGAACCAGCCCAGCGTCACGGCGAAGACGAGGATCAGCAGGATGCCGATCAGGAAGGTGGGCAGCGACACGCCGAGCAGCGAGACGGTCATGAACACCTGGCTCATGAAGGTGCCACGGCGCAGGGCGGTGTACACGCCCATCGGAATGCCGACGAACAACGCCAGGGCCGCGGCCACGAGCGCGAGTTCGAGCGTGGCCGGGAAGCGCTCGCCGATCAGGCGCGACACCTTGGCGCCCTGGCGCAGGCTCAGTCCGAATTCGCCTTGCGCGGCGTTGACGAGGAAGTGCCAGAACTGCACGAAGAAGGGTCGGTCGAGCCCCAATGCGGCGCGCATTTCACGGATCTGGTCGGGCTTGGCATCCTGCCCCAGCAGGAACACGACCGGGTCGCCGACATATTGAAAGAGGAGGAAGGCAATGAACGCAACCGCGATCATCACGATCACGGCCTGGATCAGGCGGCGCAGTACAAAGGCAGTCATTCAGCAACAAGAGTGATCGCGGCATGCTAGCAGTGCAAGCAGCGTGCCCGCACGGGGGTTCCCCGGGGGTGGAGGCGCAATTTTTACGAGTGAGAACAGGCGCGCGCCAAAAGAAAAAGCCACCCGGCTTGCGCCGGGTGGCTTTTAGTCTTTCGATTCGAAGCTGGCTTGCGCCAGCATCAAATTAGAAAGCGTGACGGATACCGAAGTCGTAGCCGGTCGAGGTCTTCGGGGTGAAGCCACCCGTGGTCACGAAAGCCGGGCCGCCGACGGTCAGCGAAGCACCGTTCTTGTTGCTCACGCGAGCAACGGTAGCGTACAGAGCCGTGCGCTTCGACAGGTTGTGCACGTAGCCGATAGCCAGCTTGTTGGCCTTCGGGTCAGCAACTGCGGGCTGGAACAGCACTGCGGGCTGGTTGTAGTCGTACTTGACGCTCGAGTACGAAGCGCGGATCAGGCCAGCACCGACCGGCACGGTCACGCCGAGCAGGTAACCGGTCAGGTCGATGTCAGGACGGCCGCCGGCGAACGGGGTGACTTCGTAGTCAACCTTGTTCTTGGCGCGCGACAGTTCACCGAACAGCTTCACGGGACCGAAGTCGTACGAAGCGCCCAGGTTCAGCGTGTTGACCTTGGTGGTCGTGCCGACGTAGAACTGGTCACCCACGGTGCTGCTGCCGTAAGCCAGAGCAACGTCCAGGGGGCCGTTGGCGTAGCCGAAGCGACCGCCGACGTAACGACCTTGACGCTGGCTGTTAGCCACATCAGGCGTTGCCAAGCCAGGGCTGTACTTGGTCTTCTCAGCGAAGCCGTACTGCACTTGACCGTAGAAACCACCCAGGTTCGGCGGCAGGAAGTAGCCGATGGTGTTGCTGGCGCGAACGTAGTTGCTGGTGCCAACGTTGGTGAACGGAGCGGTCGAAGCAGCGGGGGTGCCGAATGCGCCGAACGAGCCGCTAGCCGTCGAGATCAGGTTGGTGCCAACGCCGTTGGTGCCGAACGGATCGAACACGGTGTCGTTCCAGAACGTCGGGGTGTAGTCACGGCCCAGACGGATTTCACCGAAACCGCCCGACAGGCTCACGGTCGAACGACGTGCGAACGTGGCGATGCCTTCTTGGCCGTTGTCGTTGCTGATCGGAGCTTCGAGCCAGAAGCTGGCTGCCAGGCCACCACCGAGGTCTTCCGTACCACGGAAGCCCAGACGGCTGGAGTTGTAGCCCGAGTTAGCCAGTTCGCGACGGCTTGCCTTGACGCTGCCCTTGTTCAGGTAGAACGGGTTCAGGAAGGTGGCACCGTTCAGGTCACGCGAGGTGGACGAGTAGCCGCTGATCGACGCGTCGACCACACCAAACAGCGTGACGGACGACTGAGCCGAGGCAACACCGGCAACAGCCAGGGCAGCCAGAGCAACTAGAGATTTTTTCATTGCAAGTTTCTCCAAGGTTAAACATAGGGCTCCGGTGCGAAGGGCTCACCGTGACTGGCACTTTTGTGCTCCCACCGGACCCCGGGCCAACCTCCTTTTGGGAAGTTGATGCTATTGCACCAGAGCCGCTGCGGCAGGGCAAAACAAATCGCCCTAAATCTTGGAAGCCCCGTGTGTTTCGTTGCAGTCGTGCAACAAAGGACTTAGACGGGTGGTTTTGCCACGATATGAAACGAAATGTGCTGTCCTTGCATCGCCGGACAGGTGCGTTCAAATAGACCCATGACCGCCCTGCTCGACCCTGCCCTCACAGCCGCCGATGCGGCTTTGCGCACGCTTTTTGCCCGATCTCACGCCACCCGGGCGCTTCCGCCCGCGATCCAGCCGCAAGGTGAATTGAGCGAATCAGAGCGCCGCGAGGCCGGTGCGCTGATGCGCGTGAACCATGTCGGCGAAGTCTGTGCCCAGGCGCTGTACACCGCCCAGGCCGCCGTGGCGCGGGACCCGGCGTTGCGCGCGCACTTCCTGGAAGCCGCGCATGAAGAAACCGATCACCTGGCCTGGACCCGGCAACGGCTGGACGACCTGGGCGCCCGCCCGTCCCTGCTGAATCCACTCTGGTATGCAGGCGCCTTCGGTCTTGGCCTGATTGCCGGACGCCTGGGCGACCCCTTAAGCCTCGGCTTCGTCGCCGAAACCGAACGGCAGGTGGAAGCGCACCTTGAAAGCCACCTGGACCGCCTGCCGTCGACCGATCACGCGTCCCGCGCCGTGGTCGAGCAAATGAAGATTGACGAGGCCCGCCACGCCACGCAGGCCGTCGACGCGGGCGCAGCGGAACTGCCGGCCCCGGCCAAGGCCCTGATGCGCCTGGCATCGCGGGTCATGACGACCGTCGCCCACCGAATCTAGGGCCTTCGGCCGCCGTCCAACGGGGTTTTCAGGTTTCGATCAGATCGAAGCTGGTCGTGATTTCCGCCGTCTTCGCCAACATGATGCTGGCGGAGCAGTAGGTTTCGTGGCTGAGCGCGATCGCCCGCTCCACGGCGGTCGCCGGAATGCCCTTGCCCGCCACGGTGAAGTGCATGTGGATCTTCGTGAAGACCTTGGGATCCTTCTCGGCGCGCTCGCTGGTCAGCTTGACGCTGCAGCGCTCGACGCGATGGCGCCCCCTCTTCAATATGAGCACCACGTCGTAGGCGGTGCAACCGCCCGTGCCCGCGAGCACGGTTTCCATCGGCCGCGCCGCCAGGTTCTGACCGCCGTTCTCGGGCTTGGCCGCATCCGGAGCGCCGTCCATCATCAGGACATGGCCGCTGCCGGTCTCGGCCACGAAGCCCATGGCCGATCGGGTGCCTGCGTCACCGGTCCAACTTACTGTGCATTCCATGGTGTTCAGCTCCAATTGGGATGAATTCGTGCGGAAAAATGCGCACCAAACATCAACTTGTGTGTGGGAAAAGCATCGCCTGCTTGTTGCATTGCAACAAAGGGTGGGTATACTCTATTTCATTGCTGCGCACTTCATGGTGCGCACCCAGTTGTCTCCTCCACCCTTCCAATTGGTGGATTTAGCCCCGAGTCGCAAGACTCGGGGCTTTTTTCTTTGTGCGCCCCGATGGCCGCGCCACTCTAGCCGCCCACTGCGAAAGGGCAACTGCTCTGGCTGCCCTGGCTGTTGCCGGTGTTGCCTCGGCTCAGTCGTCCGTCACGCTGTTTGGTGTGGTCGACGCGTCGATCAGCGGCTACTCGTCCACCTCGCGGGACCTGGGCAACGGCGTCACGTACGACCGGCTCGGCTTCCCCATCTACAACCCGTTCTACCTGAACCGCGGCAGCATCAAGGCGAGCCGCCGTGAACTGGCCCACTCGGGCTACAACTCCAGCCGCCTGGGCTTCCGTGGCACGGAAGACCTCGGTGGTGGCCTGGCCGCCAGCTTCTGGCTCGAAGCCCCGATCAGCAACGACGATGGCCAGACGGGCCTCTCGACATTCACGCGCCGTTCGACCGTGAGCCTGTCGGGTGGTTTCGGTGAAGTCCGTCTCGGCCGCGACTACACCCCAACGTTCTGGAACGACACCGTGTTCGATCCGTTCGGCACCAATGGCGTCGGCTCCAACCTGGTCAACACAGCCAATGGCGCATTCGGCGGCTTCACCGGCTATGCCGACGGCAAGAAGCTCCCCGACGCCCTCAAGAACGTACCGCAGCTCCCCGATGCTGGTGGCAGCAACTACGTTCGCGCCGGCAACAGCATCGGCTACTTCCTGCCGCCGAACCTGGGCGGCTTCTACGGCCAGGTGATGTACGGCTTCCACGAGAAGACCAAGTACAGCCCGGGCACCGCAACGCCGCCCCTCGCCGAAAACGCCTCGCGCACCGGTCGCTATGTCGGCGGTCGCTTCGGCTACGCCAACGGTCCGCTGGATGTTGCGCTGGCTTACGGCAGCAGCACCGTGGGTGACCAGTTCTATGTCGGCACGACCACCAAGGTCAACACACTGAACCTGGGCGCTTCGTACGACTTCGGCCCCGTGAAGCTGTTCGGTGAACTGTCGCGCGCCAAGAACAAGGTTGACTACGAAGTCGAACCGTACCTCGGCGGCCGTCCGGACATCGACCTGACCGGTTACCTGCTGGGTGTGACCGTGCCGGTCGGCGCCGGCCTGATCCGCGCTTCGTACTCGAGCGTCAAGTACGACGAGAACCTGGTTGCCCGCAACCCCTGGGAAGTGCTGCCCGCCGACAAGAAGGCCAACAAGCTGGCCATCGGCTACGTGCACAACCTGTCGAAGCGCACGGCCCTGTACGCCACCGTTGCCCGTGTGAGCAACAAGAACGGCGCATCGCTGACCGTCGGCGGCCCGGGCTTCCAAGGCACCGGGAACGGCTTCACGCCGAAGACCTCGACGGGCTACGACTTCGGCATCCGTCACGCCTTCTGATCGTTCGCTGTCGATTCACATGCTGGCCCACGCCAGTTTGAATCTGCAAACGCTCAAGCCGCCCGGTTCAAGCCGGGCGGCTTTTTGTCCTTCCTCAATTCATCCGGCCACGCCTGCTCTGCAGCAGCCCCACATTCATTTCTCCGCTCAGCACCGATGCGTAGAAACGCTCAACCATGTTGACGCTCGTTCGCGCATTGCGTGCCAGCGTCAGCATGTCGATCCCCTGCCCATACAAGAGCCGCAACGTGATGGCCGTATGGCGCAAGCAGTACAGCGTCCTCGACTGACCCAGCGGTCCTTTCTCGAGACCGGTCTTTTCGAGCACCCAGTGAAAGAAGAAATTGAGAACCGCCAGCGCGTGCTCGCGGTTCTTCAGATGCGGCATGAAGATGTAGTCTTCCGCCCCGCCGAAACCATGGGTCTCGCGGTACGCGACCAAGCATTCATAGACACGAACGGCAGGTCGCAGGCTCACGATGGGCTGGCTGTGCCGCTTGGTCTCCGGCAGGTTCATCCGCAGGTAGACATGCTTGCCGCGCACCACCTCGATGTGCTTGTGCTTCATGAGCTTGATGTCGCTGGGACGCACGAAGGTGTTGACCATCCAGCGGATCAGCCACGGCAACTCGTCGGGCATGACGAGCAATTCGCGAGCGATCCAGAAACGTTCGCCAGCCGTCAACCGGTCCAGCACCGGGTGCGAATGGCCGCGCAAGCTGCGCGCCGCCGCAATCAGCGCACGGTACTCCGCCACGCTGAAGCTGCCGCGCGGCTGGCTGCGCACCTTGACCTTCGGGAACACGGGGGCCTCGCGCAACGCACCGACGTGCACGCCATGCATGACCACCTTGCGGAGCAAGACGAGGTACTGCGCGATCGTCGTGCTCGTAAAGCCTTGTTCGCCGAGGTGATCGATCAGGCGCTGCACGTCCGTGGTCGCGAACACAGCCACCGGCACATCGCCCAGCAACGGAACGATGTGCGCACGCAATCTGTTGCCCATGACCTGCCATGTGGGCCGTCCGATTTCGCCGCGTTGCACGCGCGCGGCCTCGGCCTGCATCAGTCCCTTCGAAAGGTCACTGACAGAAACTGATAACAAATTCTGCCCAACTGTTATTGAATTAGCGGGCGTATGAATCGCGGGATAGGTGCGCGCAAAAAAACCGGAATCATTTGCAGCAGGAGCCTTGCGGAATAGGTTTATGACATTTGTGTCCATGCCATTCCCCGCATGCAATACCGATGCCTCTTATGATTGATGGTTAGCAAATGAAAACTCCCTGGAAAAGATCTTGCGCAATGCACCTGTTACTGCGGCGTTAACGCCCGCCGACTATCTCAGAAAAATCCTCAATGCGCGGGTCTACGACGTGGCCGTCGAGTCTGCGTTGGAGAAAGCGCGCGCGCTCAGCGAGCGACTTGGCAATACCGTGTTGCTCAAGCGCGAGGACCAGCAACCCGTATTCAGTTTCAAACTGCGCGGTGCCTATAACAAGATGGCGCACCTGAGCAAAGCGCAATTGGCGAGCGGTGTGATTTGCGCATCGGCCGGCAATCACGCGCAAGGCGTTGCGCTCGGTGCGCGCAAGCTCGGCACGCGCGCCGTGATCGTGATGCCTGTGACCACGCCGCAATTGAAGATCGATGCGGTGCGTGGTTTCGGCGGCGAGATCGTGCTGTATGGCGACAGCTATTCCGACGCCTACCTGCATGCGCTCGAATTGCAGACGCAGCAGAACCTGACCTTCGTCCATCCCTTCGACGATCCCGACGTCATCGCGGGCCAGGGCACCATCGCGATGGAAATCCTGCGCCAGCACCAGGGCCCGCTCGACGCGGTGTTCGTGGCGATCGGCGGCGGCGGCCTCATCTCCGGCGTGGCCAACTACATCAAGGCCGTGCGGCCCGAGATCAAGGTGATCGGCGTCCAGATGAACGACTCCGACGCGATGATGCAATCGGTCGCCGCGCACCAGCGCGTGAACCTGCCCGACGTCGGCCTGTTCTCCGATGGCACGGCCGTCAAGCTGGTCGGCGAGGAAACCTTCCGCATCGCGCAGAACCTGGTCGACGGCTACATCTCGGTCGACACCGACGCCGTGTGCGCCGCCATCAAGGACGTGTTCGTCGACACGCGCAGCATCGTCGAGCCGGCCGGCGCGCTGGCCGTGGCGGCCATCAAGCAGTACGCGGCCGAGCATGGCCGGCAAGGCGAGACTTACGCGGCGATCTTGTGCGGCGCCAACATGAACTTCGACCGGCTGCGCTTCGTGGCCGAGCGGGCCGAGGTCGGTGAGGAACGCGAAGCGCTGTTCGCCGTGACCATCCCCGAAGAGCGCGGCAGCTTCCGTCGCTTTTGCGAACTCATCAGCCAGCTGCCGGCCGGCGGCGCACCGCGCAACGTGACCGAGTTCAACTACCGCATCAGCGATGCCGCCAAGGCCCACGTGTTCGTCGGCCTCACGACCTCGGCGCGTGGCGAGTCGGCCACCATCGCGAAGGTCTTCATCGAACACGGCTTCGACGCGCTCGACCTCACGCACGACGAGCTCGCCAAGGAGCACCTGCGCCACCTGGTGGGTGGCCGCACGGGGCTGGCGCACGACGAGCGCCTGCTGCGTTTCGTGTTCCCCGAACGTCCCGGTGCGCTGCTCAAGTTCCTGAGCCTGATGCGGCCGAACTGGAACATCAGCCTGTTCCACTACCGCAACCAGGGTGCCGACTACGGGCGCATCCTCGTGGGACTGCAGGTGCCGGCCGAGGAGTCGGCGGCCTTCGACAGCTTCCTCGAAACCCTGGGCTATCCCTGTGTCGAGGAAACGGCCAACCCGGCCTACCGCCTGTTCCTTCAGGCCTGAAGAAAAGAAGAAAAGAGAAAGCGACCGCTGCGCTTACTGCGCAGGGGTCTGCGCCTGCGGCGGCGGCTCCATCGCGGCGCCCGCCGTTGCAGGAAGTTGCTGCTGTTGCGGCGGCGGCATCACCATCGTCGGCATCGTGGCCGGCAACGGTCCGGCTGGCGCAGGTGACTGCACCGATGGCAGACCGGCAGGCGGCGTCGGAAGCCCCATGCTCAGCGGCGCACGCACCGGCAGCTGCAGCGTGAACGCCGCCGGCCCGTCGCGCTGGGCACCGAGCGTCGCCGCGCGCACGCCCACCGACTGCAGCACATAGCTCTCGCCGACCTTCGAGCCGACGCGGAACGGCCGCGGCGGCTTGCCGTCGATGGAGATCAGCGCCGCGCCCTGGTTCGACGGGTCCGCCACCACGCCCGACAGCGCGAAGCGGCTCGCGGCCTCCGGCGCCACGGGGGCGTTCGACGTCACCGTGACCACGCCCAGCAACCGGGCCACCGCCTCGGCATCGGCCGCGACCGGTGCGCGCGGCATCGTGGCCGCAGCGGCCACGGCGTCGGCCGGCGAAGCCAGCCGCAGCGCCCAGAACACCGCGGCGCCCGCGGCCAACGCCCAAAGCCCCGTCGTTGCAAGTGGGGCATGCCAGCGGGCTGCGGAGTAAGGACTTGTCATGGCCGCGGATTATCATGCAGCGCGCTTACCGCCTCATGTCCCCGCAAGCTATGAACAAACTCCTTCGTTCCGTCTCCCGCACCGCACAACGCGGCTTCACGCTGATCGAACTCATGGTGGTGCTTGTCATCATCGGCGTGCTCGCTGCGCTGATCGTGCCGAACGTGATCGAGCGCGCCGACGACGCCCGCGTCACCGCCGCCCGCACCGACATCAACAACCTGATGCAGGCGCTCAAGCTCTACCGCCTCGACAACCAGCGCTACCCGACCGCCGAGCAGGGCCTGCAGTCGCTGCTGACCCGCCCCACCGCGGGCCCGGCCGCGCCCAACTGGAAGCCCTACGTCGAGAAGCTGCCCAACGACCCCTGGGGCCATCCGTACCAGTACATGAACCCGGGCATCAAGGGCGAAATCGACGTGCTCTCCTTCGGCGCCGACGGACAGAGCGGCGGCGAGGGCAAGAATGCCGACATCGGCAGCTGGCAGTAAGCGCATCGCCCCCGGCCGCGTGGTGCTGCCACCGCCTCACGCAGCGCGCGGCTTCACGCTGCTGGAGCTGATCGTGGTGATCGCGATCATCGCCATCGCGACCGCCAGCGTGAGCTTCGCGATGCGCGACACCAACGCCGCCGCGCTCGACCGCGAGGCCGACCGCCTCGCCGCCCTGCTCGAATCGGCCCGCGCCCAGTCGCGCGCCAGCGGCGTCATGGTGCGCTGGCGTCTCGTCGAAGGCGGCGGCTTCGTCTTCGACGGCCTGCCCGCCGACGCGCTGCCCACCGGCTGGACCCACGCAGGCATCACGGCCCAGCCCATGCTGGGCGGCGACACGCCGGTGGCAGCGCTGCAGCTCGGGCCCGACCCCATCATTCCGGCGCAGCAGGTCATGTTGCACAGCGACGGCCCGCCCGCGCGCGTGCTGCGCGTCGCGACCGACGGGCTGCGGCCCTTCACCGTGTTCGCCGTGCCATGACGCAACGGCTGCGGCGCGCCGGCTCCAGCCACGGCTTCACGCTGGTCGAGGTGCTGATCGCGCTGGGCATCGTCGCGCTCGCGCTGGCGGCCGGCTCGCAGGCCACGATGTCGCTCACGCGCAATGCGCAGCGCCAGTCCGACCTCGTGCTGGCCGGCCTGTGCGCCGAAAACGAACTCGCCAAGGCGCGCCTGTCGCGGCAGATGCCGGCCATCGGCGACTCGGGCTCCATCTGCCTGCAGGCCGGCCTCACCTTCCTGGTGACGACCACGACGGTGCCCACGCTCAACCCGAATTTCCGGCGCGTCGACGTGCAGGTGCGCGACGAAGGCAGCGCACCGCTGCTGCGCGTGTCGACCGTGGTGGGGCGCGTCTGATGACGAAGCCTTCGCGCGCACGCGGCTTCACGCTGATCGAGCTGCTGGTCGCCATCGCCGTGATGGCGCTGCTCGCGCTCGTGAGCTGGCGCGGCCTGGACAGCATGTCGCGCGCCACCACGCAGAACCAGCTGCGCGCCGACGCGGTGCTCACACTGCAGGCCACGCTCGCGCAGTGGAGCGCCGACCTCGACGCCATCACCCTGCTCGCGCAGACCCGCCCGATCGACTGGGACGGCCGCGTGCTGCGCATGACGCGCCGCGGCAGCGACACCAGCACGCCGACCGTGCAGGTCGTCGCCTGGACGCTGCGCCCCGGTGCCGACGGCACGCGCTGGCGGCGCTGGCAGTCGGCGCCTTTCGCCACGCGCGGCGAATGGGTGCAGGCCTGGAACCTCGCGGCCGCGTGGGCGCAGGACGGCGCCGCGCCCACCGGCGGCGCCACCGATGTGGCGTTGATGCCGGTCAACAGCTGGCAGCTCGCGTACTTCCGCAACAACGCCTGGGTGCCGGCGGAGCCGCTGCCCGTGGCGGCGGCGAACCCGTCCAACCCGGCCGGCGCGCTCATCGCCATGCCCGACGGCGTGCGGCTGGTGCTGACCCTGCCGCCCGGCGACGGGCTCTCGGGCACGCTCACGCGCGACTGGGTGCGCCCGACGCTCGGGGGGCCGCGCTCATGACCGCGCCGCAACGCCATCGCGTGACCAGCACGCGCCGCCAGCGCGGCGCCGCGCTGCTCGCCGCCATGCTGACCGTGATGCTGGTCGCCACCTTCTCCGCCGCCGCGCTCTGGCAGCAGTGGCGTTCGGCCGAGGTCGAAGGCGCTGAGCGCGCGCGCGTGCAGGCGGCCTGGGTGCTGATCGGCGCGCTCGACTGGTCGCGCCTGATCCTCGGCGAAGACGGCCGCGCCGGCGGCCCCGACCACCTCGGCGAACCGTGGGCCGTGCCGCTCGAAGAGGCCCGCCTCACCAGCTTCCTGTCGGCTGAGAAGAACGTGGCGAGCGACAACCTCGAAGGCCTGCCCGATGCTTTCCTGTCGGGCCGCATCGTCGATGCGCAGTCCAAGCTCAACGTGCTGTCGCTGGTGGACGCCGGCAAGCCGGTGCCGGCCAGCGTCGCGACCTTCACGCGCCTCTTCAACCTGCTGGGCCTGCCGGCGGGCGAGCTGACCCAGATGACCGCGCGGCTCGCGAGCGCGCTGCACACCGGCAGCACCGACGCCGCCTCAGGCGGTAGCGGCGGTGGCGGCGGTGGCGGCAGCAGCGATGCCAGCGCCGACACCGGCGCCGCCCCGCTGATGCCGCAGGAAGTCGCGCAACTGGTCTGGCTCGGCCTCTCGCCCGCCACCGCCGCCGCGCTCGAACCCTACGTGACGATCCTGCCGGAGCGCACCACGCTCAACCTCAACACGGCCAGCGCCGAGGCCATCAGCGCGAGCGTCGAATCGCTGGGCATCGCCAGCGCGCGCCAGCTGGTGGAGCGGCGCACCCGCTCCTTCTTCAAGAACATCGAGGAAGCCAACGCCGGCCTGCCCAGCGGCGGCTCGCGCTTCAACGCAGCCCAGCACGGCGTGGGCACCCAGTACTTCGAGGTCTACGGCCGGCTGCGGCTGGACCGCACCTGGGTCGAGGAGCATTCGCTGCTCTTTCGCAAGGGCCTGGCCGTGACCACCGTCTGGCGCACCCGTGGCGCGGGCGCCACCATGCCCCCGGCAAAACCCTGACGCCGGTTTCCTTTTCTCTGATCAAAACACCGTCAAACGCACGTAGTCTCTGCAAGATATGCTATTCAAACAATAGCAACAACTTGTAAGCCACCCTCCTACAATCACCGGCTTTTCCGACACCCCCCGACATGACCCCGCTGCTGCTCCTTGCCCCCCTCCCTCCGGCCGATGCCGCGGGCGAGTACGACTGGGCCCAGGCCGGTGAGGACGGCATCGCCCTGCGCGACCAGGGCCGCGCGCTGCTGACGCTGCTGCCGTCGGGCCCTGAAGTCACGCTCGGCATTCCGTCCTCGGCGCTGTCGTGGCACCGCGTCACGCTGCCCAAGGGCAGCATGGGCAGCACCTCGAAGCTGCGCGCCGTGCTCGACGGCCTGCTCGAAGAACACCTGCTCGACGACCCGGAAGCCCTGCACTTCGCGCTCGCGCCCGACGCCAAGGCTGGCGAGCCGGTGTGGGTCGCGGCCTGCAACCGCATCTGGCTGCGCAGCGTCGTGCAGGGGCTCGAAGCCGCCGGCCGGCGCGTCGTGCGCATCGTTCCCGAATTCACGCCGCAGCCCGCCGACGCGCCGCCGCTGCTGCAGGTCACGGGCGAGCCCGAGGCGCCGCAACTCACGGTGTGCGACGGCGACGGCGTGGTCTCGCTGCCGCTGGCCGGCGCGGGCCTGGCCCTGTCGAACGGCCTGCCGCTGGACACCGCCGTCATCACCACCGAACCCGCCGTCGCCGAAGCGGCCGAGCACCTGCTGCAGCGCCGCGTGCCGATCGTGCAGGCGCCGCAGCGCTGGCTGCACGCCACGCGCACGCCCTGGGAGCTCGCGCAGTTCGACCTGGCCGTGACGGGCCGCGCGCGCGCCGGCAAGAAATTCGCCTCGGTGCTGCAGACGCTGCGCTTCGCGCCCGAATGGCGCGCCGCGCGCTGGGGCGTCGTGGTGCTGTTGCTGACGCAATTGATCGGCCTGAACGCCTGGGCCTGGAAGGAGCGCAACGCGCTCGAATCCAAGCGCCAGGCCACGCGCGCCATCCTGACGCAGACCTTCCCCTCGGTGAAGATCGTGGTCGACGCGCCGCTGCAGATGGGCCGCGAAGTCGCCGCGCTGCAGCAGGCCGTGGGCGACGTGGCACCGAGCGATTTCGAACCCATGGTCGGCGCCATCGCCGCCGCCCTGCCGTCCGGCCGCTCCCCGAGCGCGATCGATTTCAGCGCCGGCCAGCTGCGCCTGCGTGGCCTCGGGCTGCAGCCGCAGGAGGTCACGCAGATCACCGCCGCGCTGTCGCCGCGCGGCTACCAGGTGCGCACCGAAGGCGACCTGCTGCTGGTGCAGGCCGAGGCCAACCGATGAACTTCAGCGAACAACTCAAGGCCCGCTGGGCCGTCCTCGGGATGCGCGAGCGCCGCCTCGTCATCGGCGCCGTCGCGCTGGTGGCACTGGCCTTGCTCTGGTGGATCGCGCTCGCCCCCGCGCTGCGCACGCTGGCCGCGGCCCCGGCCGAACACGCGCGGCTCGACGCCCAGCTCCAGCAGATGGCCACCTTGCAGAACCGCGCGAAGGCGCTGCAGTCGCAACCGCGCCTGGCACGCGACGACGCCCTGCGCGCGCTCGAAAGCTCGGTGCGCGACGGCCTGGGCGTCACGAACGCGCAGCTCATGACGGCCGGCGGCGACGGCGCCGCCACCGTCACGCTGCGCGGCGCGCCCGCCCAGAACCTGGCGCAATGGCTCGCACAGGCGCGCGGCAACGCCCACGCCGTGCCGCGCGAAGTGCACCTGACGCGCGCGCCCGTCGCACCGCCGCCGCCGGGCGCCAAGCCCGCGCCCGCCACGCCCGACCAACCTCCGCAACCCCGCTGGGACGGCACGCTCGTGATGGCGCTGCCCGCCCCGCGCTGAAGCAGCCCCACGCACCGCACGGCATGGCGAGACGTCCCCCGGTCCCCGACCTCCAGCCGCGCCGCGGCAGCTGGCGCTGGGCCGTGCTCGGCGCCGCGACCGGCATGCTGGTCGCGGTCGTGCTGTTCGCACCGGCACGCTGGCTCGCCTCGGCACTCTCGGGCTGGACGCAGGGCCGCCTGCTGCTGGTCAACCCGCGCGGCACGGTCTGGAACGGCACCGCCGCCGTCGTGTTCGCCAGTGGCGCGGGCGGCACGCAGGCCGTCTCGTTGCCGGGCCTCTTGAACTGGCGCATGTGGCCGAACTGGCGCGGTCTGTCGGCGCGACTTGACCTCTCTTGCTGCGCGGCGCAACCGCTCGGCCTGCAGGCCAGCCCGCGCGCCAACGGCCTGCAGCTCGCCTGGCAGGACGCCCGCTCGCGCTGGCCCGCCACGCTGCTCACCGGCCTGGGCGCGCCCTGGAACACGCTCAAGCTCGAAGGCGCGCTCGACCTCAACACCCGCGCTTTCGCCATGCAGTGGGACGGCCCCGCCTTGCGCATCGAGGGCCAGGCCACGCTCGACGCCACCGATGTGTCGTCCGCCCTGTCGACCCTTCGGCCGATGGGCAGCTACCGCCTGTCGCTCGAAGGCGGCGCGCGCCCCACACTGCTGCTGAGCACGCGCGAAGGCAGCCTCGAACTGAACGGCAGCGGCGACTGGAGCGGCACCGCGTTGCGCTTCAACGGCGAAGCCAGCGCGGCACCGGGCCGCGAAGACGCACTTTCCAATTTGTTGAACATCATCGGGCGGCGCGACGGTGCGCGCTCGATCATCACCCTGGGTTGATCCGACCATGAAGAAGCCTCTGTCCTCGTCCGGCGCCCGCCCCGGCCTCGTCGCGCTCGCGGTACGCCTGCTGATCGCGGCGTCGTTCGTGCCGGTGCTGCCGCCCGCCTACGCGCAGACCGGTGACGCCCCGCGGCGCGGCGAACCGATCACGCTGAACTTTGCCGCCGCCGACATCGAGGCCGTGGCCCGCACCATGGCCGTGGTCACCGGGCGCGACGTGGTGGTCGACCCGCGCGTCAAGGGCACCATGAACCTGGTCACCGACCGCCCGCTGGCGCCGGCCGCCGCGTTCAACCAGTTCGCCGCCGCACTGCGCCTGCAGGGCTTCGCGGTGGTGGAAGCCGACGGCCTGTACAAGGTGGTGCCCGAGGCCGACGCCAAGCTGCAGACCAGCACCGTCAACACCTCCATCGGCGGCGCCAGCGCGGCCGCGGGCAACCAGATCGTCACGCAGATCTTTCGCCTGAACTACGAGTCGGCCAACAGCCTGCTGCCGGTGCTGCGCCCGCTGATCCCGCCGAACAACACCATCAACGTGAACCCGGGCAACAACTCGCTCGTGATCACCGACTACGCCGACAACATGCGCCGGCTGGCGCGCATCATCGCGTCGCTCGACGTGCCCAACGCGTCCGACATCGAAGTCATCCAGCTCAAGCATTCGGTGGCCACCGACATGGTGCCGCTGGTCACGCGGCTGGTCGAAGGCGGCGGCGCGGGTGCGCCGGGCGCCGCCGCACCGGGCGGGGCCGATGCCTCGTTCCGCACCACGCTGATGGCCGACCCGCGCAGCAACTCGCTGATTCTTCGCGCCGCCAACCCCGCGCGCGCGCAGCTCGTGCGCACGCTGGTCGAGAAGCTCGACCGTGCGCCGGCCGAAAGCAGCAACGGCGCGGCCGGCAACATCTACGTGGTCTACCTGAAGAACGCCGATGCGGTGCGCCTCGCAGCCACGCTGCGCGCCGCGATGGCCGCGAGCCAGCAGCAGTCGCAGGTGCCGGGCGCGCCCGGCGCCGCGGGCAGCGCCGGTTCGTCGGTGCCGCCGGCCAGCATGCCGATGACGCAGGCCGGCTTCGGCGGCAACAACACCCAGGGCGGTGGTTCGGCCGCGGCCAACGCGCCGCTGAACAACGCCAACCAGCCGTCCACCGGCGGCCAGATCCAGGCCGACCCGAGCACCAACTCGCTCATCATCACCGCGCCCGAGCCGCAGTACCGCCAGATGCGCGCCGTGATCGACAAGCTCGACGGGCGCCGCGCGCAGGTGATGATCGAGGCGCTCATCGTCGAGGTCAGCGCCAAGAAGGCCGCCAACTTCGGCGTGCAGTGGCAGAGCGCGCTGGGCAACAACGCCGTCATCGGCACCAACTCCAGCCTGGCCAGCGCCAACATCCTGGCGCTGACGCAGGCCCTGGCCACGCGCGACGTCGCCAACGTGCGGCCGTCCACCGGCCTGAACCTGGGCATCGCCGGCAAGATCGGCGGCCAGTACATCCTGGGCGCCATCGCCAACTTCTTCAACAGCGACGGCGACGCCAACGTGCTGTCCACGCCCAACCTGCTGACGCTGGACAACGAAGAAGCCAAGATCGTCATCGGCCAGAACGTGCCCTTCGTGACCGGCCAGTACGCCAGCACCTCGGGCTCGGTCGGCATCAACCCGTTCACCACGGTGGAGCGCAAGGACGTGGGCCTCACGCTGCGCGTGCGACCGACCATCAACGAGAACGGCACCGTGAAGATGACCATCTTCCAGGAGACCTCCACGGTCGACCAGAACACGGCCAAGGACCCCAACGGCCCGACCACCAACAAGCGCTCCATCGAGTCCAGCGTGCTGGTGGAAGACGGCGGCCTCGTGATGCTCGGCGGCCTGCTGTCGGACAACTACGGCAACACCGTCGAGAAGGTGCCCGTGGCCGGCGACATCCCCGTGCTCGGCAACCTGTTCAAGAACGAGGTGCGCACGCGCGACAAGAGCAACCTCATGATGTTCCTGCGCCCCGCCGTGATGCGCGACGGCGCCTCCACCGAAGCCTTCGCCTACGACCGCTACGACGAGATCCGCGGCATGCAGCAGCGCACGCAGCCCAACACCGACAACATCATGCTGCGCGGTGTCGACTCGGCGCCCGTGCTGCCCGAGGCGCCGCTGGTGCGCATCAACCGCCTGAACAGCAGCGACAGCGGCAAGAAGACCAGCGAGACCCGCATGGAAGGCACGCAGCTGATCCCGCCGCCGCGCCCCGCCACCGACACCCGCCGGCTCGCCCCCAGCCCGCTGCGCGGCGCGCTGCCGCCCACCTCCGACCCGACCAGCTCGCGCGAGTCGCCCTGAACCCCGTCCCGCACACGCCATCCCCCCATGCGCTATCCCCTGCCCTACGCGTTCGCACGCAGCCAGCAACTGCTGCTCGAGGCCACGGACGACGGCCGCCACACGCTGTGGATGTCTTCCCATCCGGCACGCAGCGCGGTCGGTGAAGTGACCCGCAAGTACGGCGTGCAGGCCTTCGAGGTGCTCGACGACGGCCCGCTCGCGCAGCGCATCAGCGCCGCCTACGCGCAGGGCGAATCGAGCGCCGCCGCGGTGGTCAGCGAAGTGCAGAACGACGCCGACCTCTCGCGCATGATGCAGGAGCTGCCGGCCGTCGAAGACCTGCTGGCCAGCGCCGGCGACGCGCCCATCATCCGCATGCTGAACGCGCTGCTCACGCAGGCCGCGCGCGACGGCGCCAGCGACATCCACATCGAGCCCTACGAGCGCACGTCGTCGGTGCGCTTTCGCATCGACGGCACGCTGCGCGAGGTGGTGCAACCCAACCGCGCGCTGCACGCGGCGCTCATCTCGCGCCTGAAGATCATGGCCGACCTCGACATCTCCGAGAAGCGGCTGCCGCAGGACGGGCGCATCAGCCTGCGCATCGGCACGCGCGCGGTCGACGTGCGGGTGTCGACGCTGCCCAGCGCGCACGGCGAACGCGCCGTGCTGCGCCTTTTGGACAAAAGCGAGTCGAAGCTCACGCTCGAATCGGTCGGCATGCAGGGCGACTCGCTGGCGCGCTTCGAAAAACTCATTGCACAGCCGCACGGCATCATCCTCGTGACCGGCCCTACCGGCTCAGGCAAGACCACCACGCTGTATGCCGCGCTGGCCCGGCTCGACGCGAGCCGCAGCAACATCATGACGGTGGAAGACCCGATCGAGTACGAGCTGCCGGGCGTGGGCCAGACGCAGATCAACGCCAAGATCGAACTCACCTTCGCCAAGGCCCTGCGCGCCATCCTGCGGCAGGACCCCGACGTGATCATGATCGGCGAAATCCGCGACTTCGAGACCGCGCAGATCGCCATCCAGGCCTCGCTCACCGGCCACCTCGTGCTGGCCACGCTGCACACCAACGACTCGGTGAGCGCCGTCACGCGCCTGACCGACATGGGCGTGGAGCCCTTCCTCTTGAGCTCGTCGCTGCTCGGCGTGCTGGCGCAGCGCCTCGTGCGCAAGGTCTGCACCGCCTGCGGCGGCGCGGGCTGCGAGGCCTGCGGCCAGACCGGCTACCAGGGCCGCACCGGCATCTTCGAGCTGCTCGTAGCCGACGACGAGGTGCAGGCGCTCATCCACGGCAAGGCCGCCGAGAGCGCGCTGTTCGAAGCCGGCGCGCGCGGCGGCCTGCGCTCCATGCGCGAAGACGGCGAACGGCTGGTGCAGGCCGGCATCACCTCGCGCGCCGAACTCTTGCGCGTCACCCGCGAGTAGCGACCCGCGATGCCCGCCTATTCCTTCGAAGCCATCGATGCCAGCGGCCAGTCGCGCGAAGGCGTGCTCGAGGCCGACACCGCGCGCGCCGCACGCGGCCTGCTGCGGGCTCAGGCGCTCATTCCGCTGTCGGTCAAGCCGGTCGGCGGCGGCGATGCGGCCGGCGGTGGCGGCAGCGCCGGCAGCACGCTCACGCGCTGGCTTGGCGGCGGCAAGCGGGTCTTCAACTCGACGAACCTCGCCGTGTGGACGCGCCAGCTCGCCGGCCTCATCTCGGCCGGCCTGCCGCTGGAACGCGCGCTCACAGCCCTCACCGACGAAGCCGAATCGGAACCGCAGCGCAACCTCGTCGCCTCGCTGCGCGCCGAGGTCAACGCGGGCTCGCCCTTCGCGCGCGCGCTGTCGGCGCACCCGCGCGAGTTCTCGCCCATTTACACCGCCGTGATCGGCGCCGGCGAGCAAAGCGGCAACCTCGGGCTCGTGCTCGAACGCCTGGCCGACGACCTCGAAGAGCGCCAGGTGCTGCAGCAGAAGCTGATCGGCGCGGCGCTGTACCCGGCCATCGTCACGCTGGTGGCGATCGTGATCGTGATCTTCCTCGTGAGCTACGTGGTGCCGCAGGTGGCGCAGGTGTTCGCGGGCACCAAGCGCTCGCTGCCCTTCCTCACGACCGTGATGCTGTCGCTGAGCGCCGCCGTGCGCAACTACGGATGGTGGATGCTGGGTGCCATCGTGATCGCAGCCATCGGCGTGCGTGTCGCGCTGGCACAGGAAGCCTTCCGCCTCAAGTTCGACGCCGCCTGGCTCAAGCTGCCGCTGGTCGGCAAGCTCGCGCGCGGCTACAACGCGGCGCGTTTCGCCAGCACGCTCGCCATGCTGGCCACGGCCGGCGTGCCGATCCTGCGCGCGCTGCAGGCCGCCTCCGAAACGCTGGGCAACCGCGCCATGCGCGCCGACGCGCTCGACGCGCTGGTGCTGGTGCGCGAAGGCGCGCCGCTGGCCTCCGCGCTGGCGCAGAAGAAACGCTTCCCGGGGCTGGTGTCGATGTTCGCGCGCCTGGGCGAGCAGACCGGCACGCTGCCCGTGATGCTGCAACGCGCCGCCAACCAGCTCGGCGCCGAAGTGCAGCGCCGCGCCATGCACCTGGCCACCATCCTGGAGCCGCTGCTCATCGTCGCCATGGGCGGCGTGGTGATGCTCATCGTGCTGGCCGTGATGCTGCCCATCATTCAGCTGAACCAGTTCGTCAAGTGACGACGGACGGGGAGCCCCTCACATGCCCGTAACGCTCGAAGACAAACTCGTGGTCGCGATCTCCTCGCGGGCCCTGTTCAACCTCGAAGAAGAAAACAAGATCTTCGAGGCCGGCGACAACGAGGGCTACATGAAGCTGCAGCTCGACCGCATCGATGAACCGGCCGCGCCCGGCATCGCGTCGTCGCTGATCCGCAAGCTGCTGCGCTTCAACGAAGACGGCGTGCAGCGCGTCGAGGTGGTCATCCTCTCGCGCAACGACCCGGTGTCGGGCATGCGCATCTTCAAGTCAAGCGCCGCGGCCGACATCAAGCTGCAGCGCGGCGTGTTCACCCAGGGCCGCCCGCCCTTCGGCTACCTGCGCCCGCTGCGCGCGCACCTGTTCCTGTCGGTCAACGCGCAAGACGTGCGCGAGGCACTCGCCGCAGGCTTCCCCGCCGCACGCGTGCTGGTCGAATCGGTGAAGGCCAGTGACGCGTGGCCCAACGAAGTGCGCATCGCCTTCGACGGTGATGCCGTGCTGTTCAGCGACGAAGCCGAGCGCGTGTTCCAGGCCGAGGGCCTCGACGCCTTCCAGGCCCACGAACTCAGCAAGGCCGACCTGCCCCTTCCCGAAGGCCCATTCAAGCCGCTATTGATGGCGCTGCACCGCCTGCAGATGGCGGGCAATGCACAGATGCGCATCCGCACCGCGCTGGTCACGGCGCGCAGCGCACCGGCGCACGAGCGCGCGATCCGCACGCTCATGAAGTGGAACATCCGCGTCGACGAAGCGATGTTCCTCGGCGGCCTGCCCAAGGGCGAGTTCCTGCGCGAGTTCGAGCCCGACTTCTTCTTCGACGACCAGACCGGTCACGTCGACGCAGCCTCGCGGCATGTGCCTGCGGGGCATGTGTCGAGCGGCATCAGTAACGAGCCCTGAAAACCTCCTTGCGATCTGTTGGGTCGCATTGAGTGATGCTGTTCAGGGCGCGATCCCGCCGACGGGGCACCTTGCTCTGCGAATGTCCCCCGGGCTTCGCCCTCCTCCTTGATTTCGCTGCGCAAGGCACCCCATCGACGTGATCGATGGGCAGTGCGGTCGTTGATCGGCCGCACACCAGCAACGTGCCTCGTGCGCAGGGCACTGGGTGCTCCCCGCAGCGAAATCAAGGAGGAGGCCGCAGGCCGGGGGACATTCGCGGAGGGAAGTACCCGGTGGCCTGGGCACGCGCCCCAGCCCTTCTCTCGCCACCTCAAAGACCAGCGCGTTGTCACACGCGTTTCGTCCCACTGTCATCGCTCGTTCACTGCCGAGTAACGGGTTCTCCCTAGTCTTGTCGCCTGTCCGGTGCGCAGTGCCTTCGTGGCACTTTTTTTTCGCGCCGGCCTTTCACCTCCTTCGACAGACAACAAGAACCGAACGGCTTTTCCGATGCGTCCGAACTCCCTCACGCACGCCGCGCCTCTCACGCGCTGGCTGTTGCCCCTTGCGATTTCCGCCGCGCTCGCGGCCTGCGGCGGTGGAGGCGGCGGTGGCGTTGCCTTTCCCCCGATCAGCGGCACCCCGACGCCGCCCCCGAGCAACACGCCCAACGAAGGCAAGAGCGGCCCCAAGGCGCTGATCGTCGAGATCGACGGGCTCACGCATGCCGTCCTGCGCGACGCCATCGCACAGAAGAAGGTGCCGGCCGCGCTGCAGTCGCTGCAACTCGCTCCCGCATGGACCGGCGGCACCGACGGCGCGCTCAGCGAGCAGCCCGCCACCGACGGCCCCGGCTGGGCCACGCTGCTGACCGGCACCTGGGTGCCGCGCCATGCGGTGCGCGCCGACACCGCGGACCAGCGCATCGACGCCAAGCTCGCGCCCTCGGTCTTCGCCTTCGCGAAGCAGAAGAAGGACGCGGGCTACCTGACCGCATCGGTCACCGCCAACGCGCTCTATCCGAACCTGCTGCTCGCAGAGACCGGCACGCTCGACACCGCCGTCGACTGCGCCGGCGCCGACGCCTGCGTGACCGCCAACACCACGCGCCTCATCGGCGCAGGCTACGACCTGCTCGTGGCGCAGTACAGCGCGCCCGCCGCCGCGGCCGCCAACGGCCTGCGCAGCGACAGCTACCAGCGCGCCGTCTCCGACACCGCAACGGCCGTCGGCCAGCTGCTCGCGCGCATCGCGCAACGCACGGCCAACGACGCGAAGGAAGACTGGCTCGTGATCCTCACGACCGGCCACGGCCTCGATGCCTTCGGCGGCGTCACCAGCCTGAAGGACGTCGACAACAAGACCGTCTTCATCGCCAGCAACAAGACCCTGCCCGCGCTGCCCGCCGTCGGCGCCGCCTCGCCGGCCGACGACACCGCGCTGCGCCAGTCGGCCGCCGCGACCGACATCGCGCCCACGGTGCTGCGCCACCTTGGCGCACTGCCCGCGACCGCGGCCTACAACCTCAACGGCCAGGCCCTGCAGGCCACCACCGCCGTGCAGCAGCTCGCGGCCCGCACCAGCGCCGACCGCAGCAGCATCGAACTCTCGTGGACGCTCGCGGGCGACCTCGGCGGCCCGGTGCAGGTGCTGCGCGACGGCAAGCCCATCGCCACGCTGCCGGCCGGTGCCACACGCTACACCGACCCCGTCAAGGCCGCGACCGACGGCCTCTACGCGTTCCAGTACACGGTCGCGGCCGGTGGCGCCAACGTCTCGGTCTCCGCGCAGATCGCCTACGTGAAGGTGGGCCTGGTCAACCTCTTCCCGCTCGACGCGCTGCCCGCGCTGGACCTCAACGCGACCGCGACGCTCGTGCCCATGGCCGCGGATGCCGATGGCGGTTCGCTCGTGGCCGACGACAACTTCCTGCCGCCCTACCGCGTGCAGGCGCTGCGCGTGGACAGCCGCATCAAGAACGCGAGCGGCATGGCCGGCTACAAGCTGCTGCAGACGCGCGACGTGACCACGTCGCCCGCCGTGGCCGCCTTCACCTTCGGCTTCTGGCTGCGCATCGACGCCACCTGCAGCCAGGGAGTGAGCAACGGCGCCTCGGTCATCGCCAACAAGAACTACGACACCGGCGACAACGCCGGCCTGGCGCTCGGCCTGTTCAGCAACTGCGAGCTGCGCTTCAACACCGGCACCGGCAGCGGCCGCGGCGAGATCAAGGGCAAGCACTTCCTGAGCGCGGGCCGCTGGGCCTACGTGGCGATGGTCGTCGACAAGGCCGGCAAGAACATGAGCGGCTACGTGTTCGACCCCGTGAAGGGCACGCAGACCGGCAGCGTCGCGCTCTCGAATGCGCTGGTCGCCGCGCTCGGCGGCCTGGGCAAGGGCATCGCCCTGAACGAAGACGCCACCGGCCTGTACTACCAGCGCTGGTCGGCTTCGCCGCGCGGCGCGATGGACTTCAACGACTTCGCGATCTGGAACCGCGCGCTCACCGCCGAAGAGCTCACGGCCATCTACACCTCGGGCCAGCCGCTGTCGGCACTGGCTCCCTGATTACTCCGATCACCCCGATCTCCACGACATCACAAAGAGAGGATCACCCCATGTTGCTCCAAGCTTCCCTCCCCGCGCGCCTGCTGGCCGCCTTCCTCCTGGCCTGCACGCTGTCCGCCTGCGGCGGCAGCGACAACGGCGGCGGCGGCATTCCGCCCGTCATCACGCCGCCACCGCAGCCCCAGCCCGAGCCCGGCGTGAAGCCCGAAATGCGCTGCGCACCGTGACCCGCGACGTCATGACATCCCACGACAAGACCATGAATTCACGCCGCAAATTCCTCACGAGCACCGCCACCACCGGCGCGGCCGCCCTCGCCCTCTCGGCCTTCCCGCCGAGCATCCGCCGCGCGCTGGCCATTCCGGCCAACAACAAGACCGGCACCATCAAGGACGTCGAGCACATCGTCATCCTGATGCAGGAGAACCGCTCGTTCGATCACTACTTCGGCACGCTCATGGGCGTACGTGGTTTCGGCGACCGCTTCACCATTCCGCTGCCGGGCGGTCGCAACGTCTGGCAGCAGGCCGACGAGACGGGCACGCCCGTGCTGCCCTACCACCTGGATCAGACCAAGGGCAACGCACAGCGCGTCGCCGGCACGCCGCACGACTGGAACGACGGCCAGAACGCCTGGGACGGCGGCCGCGCGTACCAGTGGGTGAAGTACAAGAAGACCGGCACCGCGCCCTACACCCAGGCCATGGGCTACCTCGAGCAGGCCGAGCTGCCCTACCAGTTCGCGCTGGCCAACGCCTTCACGCTGTGCGACGGCTACCACTGCAGCATGCACACGGGCACCAACTCCAACCGCATGTTCCACTGGACCGGCACCAACGGCCCCACGGGTGCGAACGTGGCCTCGGTCACCAACGAGTGGGACGACAGCTACACGCCGCCCTCGACCACCGGCTACGAGTGGAAGACCTTCCCCGAGCGCCTGCAGGCCGCCGGTGTCAGCTGGATCGTGTATGAAAACATGCGCGACAACTTCGGCGACAACCCGCTGGTCGGCTTCAAGCAGTACCGCCAGGCCAGCGAGGCCTCGGGCAAGCCGATCAAGAACACCGGCCCGGTGCCGGCCTACGACCCGGCCAGCGACGACGCCGGCAACCCGCTGTACAAGGGCATCGCCAACACGATGCCCGGCGCCAACGTGGACGAGTACCTGAACGCCTTCCGCAACGACGTGAAGAACGGCAAGCTGCCGCAGGTGTCGTGGATCATCGCGCCCGCCACCTACTCGGAGCACCCCGGACCGTCGAGCCCGGTGGAAGGCGGCTGGTACATCCAGGAAACGCTCGATGCCCTCACCGCCGTGCCCGAGGTGTGGAGCAAGACCGTGCTGCTCATCAACTTCGACGAGAACGACGGCTACTTCGACCACTACCCCTCGCCCGCCGCGCCCTCGCTCAACCCCGACGGCTCGGCCGCGGGCAAGACGACGCTGCCCGAGGCCGACATCGCCTTCGAGCGCTTCACGCACCCCAAGCCGCCGGGCACCACCAGGCAGCCCGCGCCCGACGGCCGCGTCTACGGCCCCGGCGTGCGCGTGCCGATGTACGTGATCTCGCCCTGGAGCCGCGGCGGCTGGGTGAACTCGCAGGCCTTCGACCACACCTCGGTGATCCGCTTCATCGAGGCGCGCTTCGGCGTGAAGGAGCCGAACATCTCGCCGTTCCGCCGCGCGGTGTGCGGCGACCTGACGAGCGCCTTCAACTTCGCCACGCCCAACAACGAAGTGCTGCCGACGCTGGCCGGCCGCACGAGTCGCACGCAGGCGAACGACAAGCGCGCGGCGCAGGAAGCCCAGGCGCAGGTCCCGATGCCTGCCACGCCGCAGCTGCCGCGCCAGGCCGCCGGCACGCGCCCCTCGCGCGCCCTGCCCTACGAGCTGCACGTGAGCGCACGCAACGACGCCACCAGCGGCAAGGTGCGGCTGCTGTTCGCCAACACCGGCAAGGCCGCCGCCGTCTTCCACGTGTACGACAAGCTCAACCTGGAACGCCTGCCGCGCCGCTACATGGTCGAGGCCGGCAAGACGCTGGACGACACCTGGAACGCGATGCTCGACAACACGGGCTTCTATGACCTGTGGGTGCTCGGCCCCAACGGCTTCCACCGCCATTTCCGCGGCGACCTGAACAGCCTGCGCGCCGGCGATGCGCCCAACCCCGAAGTGCGCGTGTGCTACGACATCGCCAACGGCAATGTCTACCTGCAGATGCTCAACGGCGGTCGCAACGCCTGCAAGTTCACCGTGCGTCCCCGGGCCTACCGCACCGACGGCCCGTGGACCGCGACCGTGGCCGGCGGCACCTCGGCCGAGCAGCACTGGGACCTGGCCGCCAGCGGCGCCTGGTACGACTTCGAAGTGACCTGCGACGCCGACACCAGCTACTACCGGCGCTTCGCGGGCCGCGTGGAAACCGGCCGGCATTCGGTGAGCGACCCGGCCATGGGCACGGCCGCCGCCTGAGGCCGGGGTGACACCATGACCTCCCGCCGCAACTTCCTCACCGGCACCGCCACCACCGGTGCCGCCGCGCTCGCGCTCTCGGCCTTTCCGCCGAGCATCCGGCGCGCACTGGCCATTCCGGCCAACAATAAGACCGGCACGATCAAGGACGTCGAACACGTCGTGATCCTGATGCAGGAGAACCGTTCGTTCGACCACTACTTCGGCACGCTGGCCGGCGTGCGTGGCTTCGGCGACCGCTTCCCCATTCCGCTGCCCAAGGGCCTCAACGTCTGGCAGCAAAGCGATGCCAACGGCAACGTGGTGCTGCCGTACCACTTCGACAGCCGCAAGGGCAACGCGCAGCGCGACGGCGGCACGCCGCACGACTGGGACGACAGCCAGCAGGCCTGGGGCGGCGGCCGCATGAACGAATGGGCGCGCTACAAGACGCCCAAGGCCATGGGCTACCACAAGCAGGCCGAGATCCCGTTCCAGTTCGCGCTGGCCGATGCCTTTACGTTGTGCGACGCGTACCACTGCGCGATGCACACCGGCACCGACGCGAACCGCTCGTTCCACATCACCGGCACCAACGGCCCGACCGCGCAGAACGTGGCCTTCGTCAGCAACGAGTGGGACTGGCTGGACGCCACCCCCAGCAAGGTCGACACCGGCTACACGTGGAAGACCTACGCCGAGCGCCTCGAAGACGCCGGCGTGAGCTGGATCTGCTACCAGAACATGCCCGACGAATGGGGCGACAACATGCTGGGCGCGTTCCGCCAGTTCCGCCGCGCCAACCGCGCGTCGCCCTACCCGGTGACCAGCGGCTACTACAAGGCGCCGTTTTCCGACACGGGCCAGAAGCTTCCCTTCCACGCCTACGACGCGGCCAGCGACAACCCGGGCAACCCGCTGTACAAGGGCATCGCCAACACGCTGCCCGGCGACAAGCCCGAGGATTACCTGGACGCGTTCCGGCGCGACATCAAGGCCGGCCGCCTGCCGCAGGTCAGCTGGATCAACGCGCCCTCGGCCTACTGCGAGCACCCGGGCCCGTCCAGCCCGGTGCAGGGCGCATGGTTCCTCCAGGAAATCCTCGATGCGCTCACCGCCGTGCCCGAGGTGTGGAGCAAGACCGTGCTGCTGGTCAACTTCGACGAGAACGACGGCTACTTCGACCACATGCCCTCGCCCTCGGCGCCTTCGCTCAACCCCGACAAGACGCCGGCCGGCAAGACCACGCTCGCCGCCGACGCCCTGAAGCCCGAGTACTTCACGCAGCCGGCACCCGACGGCAGCACCTCGCAGCCGACGCCCGACAACCGCGTGTTCGGCCCCGGCCCGCGCGTGCCGCTGTACGTGATCTCGCCCTGGAGCCGCGGCGGCTGGGTCAGCTCGCAGGCCTTCGACCACACCTCGGTGCTGCGTTTCCTCGAGACGCGCTTCGGCGTAAAGGAGCCCAACATCTCGCCCTTCCGACGCGCGGTGTGCGGCGACCTCACGAGCGCCTTCAACTTCGCCACGCCGAACACCGAGGCCCTGCCCGCACTCGCAGGCAAACTGAGCCGGACCGACGCCGACAAGGTGCGCAACGACCAGCAGGCGCTGCCGCTGGTGCCGCTGCCGACCGATCCGCAGCTGCCGCGCCAGGCCACCGGCACGCGGCCGTCGCGCGCCCTGCCCTACGAGCTGCACACGAGCGCCAAGGCCGACACCCTCGCCGGCACCGTGAAGCTGGTCTTCTCGAACACCGGCAAGGCCGCCGCCGTGTTCCATGTGTACGACAAGCTCAACCTCGACCGCCTGCCGCGCCGCTACATGGTCGAGCCCGGCAAGACACTCGACGACAGCTGGACCGCTGCGATCGACAACAGCGGCTTCTACGACCTCTGGGTGCTCGGCCCCAACGGCTACCACCGCCACTTCAAGGGCGACCTCAACCGCCTGCGCGCCGGCGGCGTGGCCGCGCCCGAGGTGCGTGTCTGCTACGACATCGCCAACGGCAACGTCTACCTGCAGATGCGCAACGACGGCAAGGCCCCTTGCAAGTTCACGGTGCGCGCCAAGGCCTACCGCGACGACGGCCCGTGGAACGCGACGGTGAACGGCGGCGCCCAGGCCGAGCAGCACTGGGAACTGGCCGCCAGCGGCCAGTGGTACGACTTCGCCGTCACCTGCGACAGCGACCCGGCCTTCTACCGCCGCTTCGCCGGCCGCGTGGAAACCGGCAAGCACACGGTCAGCGATCCGGCCATGGGCTTGCCCGACCTCTGAAGACGTAGGCATGATCCCCCCGCGCCCGCCAGCGGCGCGGGGGAATTCATGCACGCCAAGGTCATCCGGTACTTCGTCGAAGTGGTTCGCGCGGGCTCGATCCGCAAGGCGGCCGAGCAGTTGCACGTGGTGCCCACGGCCGTCAACCGCCAGATCCTCAACCTTGAGGAAGAGCTGGGCGCGCCGCTGTTCGAGCGCATCCACAACACGCTCAAGCTCACGCCCGTGGGCGAGATCGTGCTGGCGCATGCGCGCGGCACGCTGCGCGAGTTCGACCTGGTGCGCCAGCGCATCGAGGACGTGCGCGGCCTGCGCCAGGGCGAGGTCACGCTGGCCACCACGGCCGGCCTGGCCGACGCCTTCCTGCCCGCCGTGGTGCAGCGCTTTCGCGCGGCGCACCCGGGCATCCAGCTGAAGCTGCTGGGCCTGCCCATCGCGGCTGTGCTGCGCAGCGTGGCCGAAGGCGATGCCGACCTGGCGCTGGCCTACGACGTGCCCGGCACGGCCGGCTTTCGCACGCTGTTCAGCAGCGAGTGGCCGATCGGCGCGGTGGTGCCGCCGGGCCATCCGCTCACGGCGCATGCGACCGCGCTGCTGGCCGAGTGCGTGGGCTACCCGCTGATCCTGCCCGCGCCTTCGCTGTCGATCCGCCCGATCCTCGATGCCGCCTTCGAGCGCTCGGCCATCCGCGTGTCGCCGGTGGTCGAGACCACCTCCACCGCGCTGATGCGCCGGCTGGTGCGCGACGGCGGCGGCATCACGCTGCTCAATCGCCTGGACGTCGACGAGGAGCGCAACGACGGCACCCTCGTCTTCGTGCCGCTGCGCGACACCACGCTGCGCGCCCAGACGCTCACGCTCGAGACCCGCGCCGCGCAGCCGCCGAGCGCCGCGGCCGAGCTGTTCGCGAACCATGTCGTGGCCTGCCTGGACGACCTGTTGGCGCCCTGACATTCGCCCTTCGATGACCGTCCACTTTTTGTGCACAGGGCGCGTCATTTATTGACTTTGCATGGGCAAAGACATCGCTCCTAGACTGCCGCGCCGGTTCATCGGCAGGAAAGGTTCCCATGTTCTCGAACGATAAAAAGACCCCCGCAGGAGACGGCGAAGGGGTCGACCAGAAGCTTCCGCTCGCCCGTTGCGGCGCATTGAGCCTGCAGCACGTGCTCGTGATGTACGCGGGCACGGTGGCCGTGCCGCTCATCGTGGGCGGCGCGCTCGGCCTCTCGAAGGCCGACATCGCGTTCCTCATCAACGCCGACCTGTTCGCTGCCGGCATCGCCACGCTGGTGCAGGCCATCGGCTTCTGGCGCTTCGGCATCCGCATGCCGGTGATGATGGGCGTGACCTTCGCGGCCGTCGGACCGATGATCGCCATCGGCATGGACCCCTCGCTCGGGCTGCCCGCGATCTACGGCGCGACCATCGTGGCGGGCGTGTTCGGCATGCTCGTCGCGCCGCTCATGGGGCGCGTGCTGGGCGTGTTTCCGCCGCTGGTCACGGGCACGGTCATCACGCTGATCGGCGTGTCGCTCATGGGCGTGGCCATCAACTGGGCCGCCGGCGGCCAGCCCACCGCGACCCGCATGGTCGACGGCGTGGCGCACGCGGTGGCCAACCCGGCCTACGGCGAGCCGGTGAACCTCGCGATTGCCGCGGCCGTGCTGGCGGTGATCATCGCGATCACGCGCTTCGGCAAAGGCCTCATCGCCAACATCGCGGTGCTGCTGGGCATCGTGTTCGGCGTGGGCCTGTCGCTGGCGCTCGGGCGCATGCACTTCGACGGGCTCGAGGAAGCCAGCTGGATGGCCGTGACCACGCCCTTCCACTTCGGCCTGCCGCGTTTCGAGCTCACGGCCATCGCCTCGATGTGCATCGTGATGCTCATCACGCTGGTCGAATCGACCGGCATGTTCCTCGCGCTGGGCGAGATCACCGGCCGCAAGGTGACGACCGACGCGCTCACGCGCGGGCTGCGCGCCGACGGGCTGGGCACGGTCATCGGCGGTGTGTTCAACACCTTTCCCTACACCTCGTTCTCGCAGAACGTGGGGCTGGTCACGGTGACGGGCGTGCGCTCGCGCTACGTGGCGGCGGGCGGTGGCCTGATGCTGATCGCGCTGGCGCTCTTTCCGAAGATCGCGCACATCGTGGCCTCGGTGCCGCAGTTCGTGCTCGGCGGCGCGGGCATCGTGATGTTCGGCATGGTGGCGGCCACGGGCGTGCGCATCCTGGGCGCGATCGACTATGCGCACAACCGCCATGCGCTCTACGTGATCGCGATTTCCATCGGGCTCGGATTGATCCCCACGCTGTCGCCGAACTTCTTCCAGCACTTCCCCGCCTGGACCCATCCGCTGACGCACAGCGGCATCGTGCTGGGCACGCTGGCCGCAGTGCTGCTCAATCTTTTCTACAACGGCGTGCTGTCGAAGGAACGCTCCTTCGCGATGGCGGCGCGCACTTCGCACGGTACCGAATGACCTTCCAGAACCCTTCGTCCCCTTCACCGCAGCGCCCGCCGCTGCTGATCGTTCGCCACGCCGACGTGCTCGTCACCATGGACGCCGCCCGTCGCGAGATCGCCGACGGCGCCGTGGTGATGGACGGCCCCGCCGTCGCCTGGGTGGGCGCCACGGCCGAGCTGCCGGCGCCCTACCTCGACGCGCTGCGCAGCGGCCAGGCCGAGGCCATCGACATGCACGGCCATGTCGTGATGCCCGGGCTGGTCAACACGCACCACCACATGTACCAGAGCCTCACGCGCGCCGTGCCCGAGGCGCAGGACGCGGAGCTCTT
Source organism: Variovorax sp. GW822-FHT04E09 (assembly GCF_058800845.1). NCBI lineage: Bacteria > Pseudomonadati > Pseudomonadota > Betaproteobacteria > Burkholderiales > Comamonadaceae > Variovorax > Variovorax sp. GW822-FHT04E09. Next base: position 354,956 of record NZ_JBXAMR010000005.1, on the reverse strand, counting down.
CGGCTGGCTCACGAACCTGTACCTGCTGTGGGCGCGGCTCACGCCCGAGATGATCCGCGTGTCGACGCAGACCGCCATGGCCGAGCTGATGCGCTCGGGCTGCACCACCACCAGCGACCACCTCTACCTGTTCCCCAACGGGTCGCGGCTCGACGACTCGATCGAAGCGGCCGACGCCATGGGCATGCGCTTTCACGCGGCGCGCGGCAGCATGAGCGTGGGCCGCAGCGCCGGCGGCCTGCCGCCCGACGAGGTGGTGGAGACCGAGGCCGCGATCCTGCGCGACAGCGAGCGCCTCATCGGCCGCTGGCACAACCCCGCGCGCCACTCGATGCGCCGCATCGTGCTGGCGCCCTGCTCGCCGTTCTCGGTGTCGCGCGACCTGATGCGGCTGTCGGCCGAACTGGCGCGCGAACGCGGCGTGTCACTGCACACGCACCTGGCCGAAAACGACAACGACGTCGCCTACTCGCGCGAGAAGTTCGGCATGACGCCGGCCGAGTACGCCGAAGACCTGGGCTGGGTCGGCCACGACGTGTGGCACGCGCACTGCGTGAAGCTGGACGACGCCGGCATCGCGCTCTTCGGGCGCACCGGCACCGGCGTGGCGCACTGCCCGTGCTCGAACATGCGGCTGGCCTCGGGCATCGCGCCCATCGGCGCGATGCGGCGCGCAGGCGTGCCCGTGGGCCTGGGCGTGGACGGCAGCGCGTCGAACGACGGCGCCCACATGCTGGGCGAAGCGCGCCAGGCGATGCTGCTGCAGCGCGTGGGCTACGGCCCCGCCGCCATGACCGCGCGCGAGGCGTTGGAGATCGCCACGCTCGGCGGCGCCCGCGTGCTCGGGCGCGACGACATCGGCGCGCTGGCGCCGGGCATGTCGGCCGACCTCGTGGCCTTCGACATGCGCGGCGTGGACCACGCGGGCGCCTGGCACGACCCGGTGGCGGCGCTGGTGTTCTGCACGCCGGTGGCGGCGGCGCTGAGCGTGATCGACGGCGTGGTCCGCATCCGCGACGGGCGCTTCACGGGCTTCGAGCTGGCGCCGCTGCTGGCCACACACCGCGACCTGGCGCGCACGCTGTACGAGAGTGCGCGGCATCCGCACACCGCCTGAAAAAGCGGTGCGCCCTGCGCGTCAGCGGCGCATCGTGTCCAGCTGCGTGACCGGCGCGGCGTTGTTGCCCCACGACCCGCGGATGTAGGTCAGCACCTCGGCCACCTCGGTGGCGTCGAGCGCGTGCCCGAACGGCGGCATGCCGTAGGGGCGCGGGTTGCCGGCCGTTGCAGGCAGGAAGCCGCCGTGCGCGACCACCTGGATCAAGTTGGTGGGCCGCGCCATCGTCACCGCGCGGTTGCCCGCGAGCGGTGGGTAGGCACCGGCCGCGCCCTGGCCCTGGTCGCCGTGGCAGTAGGCGCAGCGCTGGTCGTAGATCTTGGCGCCGCGCACCATCGCGCCGGCGTCGCGCCGCACCGGCACGGCGGGGGCCTTCTGGGCTGCGGGCGCGTCCTGCTTCACGGCCTCGGGCAGGTCCTTCAGGTAGATGGCCATCGCGCCCAGGTCGGCATCGCTCAGGTACTGCGTGCTGCGGAACACGACGTCGGCCATCGGGCCCATCACCGAGCCCCGCGGGGCGGTGCCGCTCTTGAGCAGCGCCACGACATCGGCCGCGGGCCAGTCGGCCACGCCCGCTTCGTGCGGATCGGCCAGCGAGGGCGCGTACCAGTTCTCGACCGCGATCAGGCCGCCCGACAGCCCGAGCTTGGTTTCTGTGGCTCCCAACGAGTTGCGGCTGCCGTGGCAGGCGATGCAGTGGCCCAGCCCGCCGACCAGGTAAGCACCGCGGTTCCATTCAGCCGGCTTGTTCGCGTTCGCCACGAAGGGCTGCGGCTTGAACGAGAGCGCGCGCCACACCGCGAGCGCGGCCTGCGTGTCGTACGGGAAGCGCAGGCGGTGCGCCTTGTTTTCCGTGTCGGCGGGCGCCACGCTGCGCAGGTAGGCGTACAGGGCGTCGGAGTCTTCGCGCGTGACCTGCGTGAAGTTCGGGTACGGGAAGGCCGGGTACAGCAGGCGCCCGTCCTTGCTGCGGCCGTTGTGCATGGCGCGCCAGAAATGCGCGCTGCTCCAGCCGCCGATGCCGTGCGTCGGGTCGGGCGTGAGGTTGGTCGCGTAGATGGTGCCGAACGGCGTTTCGAGCGGCACGCCGCCCGCATAGGGCTGGCCGCCGCGCGTGGTGTGGCAGCCGGCGCAGTTGCCCGCCAGCGCGAGGTAGCGCCCGCGCTCGATCAGTTGCGGCGTGGCCTCGAAGGCTTCGGCGCGTTCGGGCAGCGGGTCTTCGCCGCGCAGGTTCAGCGCCAGCACGACGCCGGCCAGCACGGCCGCCAGGGTGACCAGGCCCAGCAGGGCCCAGCCGAAATGTCTCAGTCGCGCGGTCATCGGGTTCTCAGGGTTTCGCCGCGGTGGGCATGCCGCCGCAGGTCACGGGCAGCGGCGCGGGCAGCGAGGCCGCCGGGCGGGTGTCGGCCGGCATCGGCTGCACGGCCAGCCAGCTGGCCACGGCGTTGATGTCGGCGGTGGTCATGCGCTGGCCGATCTGCGCCATGCAGTCGGGCGCGGGCGCATGGCGCTCCTTGGTGAGCCAGGCGCCCAGCTGCGACGACACATACAGCCGCGGCAGGCCCAGCAGGCCCGGAATGGCCGGCTGCACGCCCGTGAGGGCGGCGCCGTGGCACTGCACGCAGGCCGGAATCTGGCGCGCGGCATCGCCTTCGAGCGCCAGCTGGCGGCCACGGCGCAGTTGCTCGGGCGAGGCGTCGCTCTGCGGCGAGACCGCCGCGTACGGCAGCGACAGGTTGGCGAAGTACTCGGCCATCTCGCGCAGGTAGTCGTCCGACAGGTGCTGGACCATGTAGGTCATGTCGCTGTTGAAGCGGCGCCCGTCGCGAAAACTCACGAGCTGGTTGAACAGGTAGCCCGCGGGCTTGCCCGCCAGGCGCGGGAAGAAACCGGCGTTGGTGGTGGCGCCCTCGCGCCCGTGGCAGGCGATGCAGGCGGCCACGCGCTGCTCGATGGTGTCGGGCACGGTGGTGGCGGCCTGCGCGGCGATGGGCGCGAGCGGCAACAGCAGCGCCAGGGCCAGCGCTGCCCGGTGGAGCACGGCCTTCATCACGTGCCTGCCGCGAAATGCGCCAGGGCCAACAGGCCCGCGATCAGCAGCAGGGCCATGCACAGGCCCACGCCGATCAGCGGCAGGATGCCCAGCTGGGCGGTCCGCTTGTCGGCGTCGGCCCGGCGGCCGCCCAGCCCGATGAAGCTCCAGAGTACGGCGCGCACCGCGCGCATCAGATTGAACATGGGTCCACTGTCGCGCAAACGGGGCAAAAAAAACAGATGCAGATCCAGCTCGATTCACCATATCAGATTAGAGTCCCCGCGAATGACAACGGCCCACCGATGAAGCGTTATGAAGCACTGGCCTCGGACATCGAGGCCTCGATCCGCAACGGCACCCTCAAGACCGGCGACCGCCTGCCCTCCGTGCGCCACACAGGCAGCAGCCGCGGCGTGAGCGCCTCCACCGTGTTCCAAGCCTACTACCTGCTCGAGGCGCGCGGGCTGGTGCGCGCGCGCGACCGCTCGGGCTACTACGTGGCCGGCGGCGGCCTGCGCGACGCGCCGCCCGAGACCACCCTGACCTCGCGCCCCGCCGAAGGCCCGCGCGCGCTCGAGGTGAGCGACCAGGTGTTCGACATCCTCGAAGCCAGCATGTCGCGCCAGGTCGTGCCCTTCGGCTCGGCCTTTCCGAGCCCGCTGCTGTTTCCGCTGGCGCGGCTGGGCCAGTTCATGGCGGCCAGCGCCAAGTCGCTCGACCCGTGGCGCACCGTGGACGACCTCACGCCCGGCAGCGCGGCCCTGCGCCGGCAGATCGCGCTGCGCTACCTGGCCGACGGCCTGCCGGTGCCGGCCGAGGAGATCGTGGTCACCAACGGCGCGCTCGAGGCGCTCAACCTGTGCCTCTCGGCCGTGACGCGGCCCGGTGACGCGGTGATCGTCGAGTCGCCCACCTTCTATGCCGCGCTGCAGGCGCTCGAGCGCATGGGCCTGCGCGCCATCGAGGTGCCGACGCACCCGGGCGAAGGCATCGACCTCGACGCGCTGGCGCAGGCCATCGCCGCGCACAAGCCGACCGCCTGCTGGCTCATGACCACCTTCCAGAACCCGCTGGGCAGCCTGATGCCCGACGCGAAGAAGAAGGCGCTGGTCGAACTGCTCGCGCGCCACGAACTGCCGCTCATCGAGGACGACGTGTACGCCGAGCTGTACTTCGGCGAGCGCCGCCCGCCGCCGGCCAAGGCCTTCGACACGCAGGGGCTGGTGCTGCACTGTTCATCGTTCTCGAAAAGCCTCGCGCCCGGCTACCGCATCGGCTGGGCCTCGGCCGGGCGCTTCGCGCGCACGGTGGCGCGCCAGAAGCTCACGACCACGCTCAGCACCTCGGTGCCCGCGCAGCTGGCGCTGGCCGACTACCTCGAGAAGGGCGGCTTCGACAAGCACCTGCGCAAGCTGCGCCAGACGCTGGCGATGCAGCAGGCCAGCTTCACGCAGGCCGTGGGCCATTACTTTCCAGCCGGCACGCGCGCCACGCGACCGCTGGGCGGGTACTTCCTGTGGGTGGAATTGCCGGCGCAGGTGGACGCGCTGGAGATCCATCGCCTCGCGCTGGAGCGCGGCATCAGCGTCGCGCCCGGCCCGATCTTCTCGGCCACGCGCGCGTTCTCGAACTGCCTGCGGCTGAACTACGGCCACGCGTGGGACGCGCACAGCGAGCGGGCCCTGCAGACGCTCGGGCGGCTGGTGGCAGAAGAAGCGAGCTGAAACGACAACGCCCGCCGAAGGGGCGGGCGTTGTTCAGCGCTGTCGCGTCGCTTACTCCTGCGGTTCCAGCGCCACCGGCGCCGGCGCCTCGCTCTTCCTGCGCGCCTGCAGCACGAACGCCACGAGCTGCCACACCACGAAGACCGCGATCAGCCCCAGCAGCGTGCCGCTGATGGGCCGCGACACGAAGGTGCCGAAGCTGCCGCGGCTGAGCAGCATCGCGCGGCGGAAGTTCTCCTCCAACATCGGCCCGAGGATGAAGCCCAGCATGAGCGGTGCGGCATCGAGCTCCAGCCGCATGAACATGTAGCCCATGAAGCCGAACGCGGCGGTGATGAACACGTCCTGCAGGTTGTTGTTCACGCTGTAGGTGCCGATGCAGCAGAAGAACAAAATCGACGGGAACAGCACGCTGTACGGGATCTTGAACACCGAGAGCCAGTAGCGCACCAGCGGCACATTCAGCACCAGCAGGAACACGTTGCCGATCCACATGCTGGCCACCAGGCCCCAGAACAGCTCGGGGTGGCTGGCGATCATGTTCGGGCCCGGCTGGATGCCCTTGATGATGAAGGCCGCCAGCATCAGCGCCATGACCGCGTTCTCGGGAATGCCGATGCTCATGAGCGGAATGAAGCTCGTGCGCGCTGCCGCCTCGTCGGCCGCCGCCTGGCCGGCCACGCCCTCGATGCAGCCGGTGCCGATCTCGTGCTTGTACTTGCTGACCTTCTTGTCCAGCGCGTACGCCGCGAACTGCGCAATGGTCGGGCCGCCGCCGGGCAGGATGCCCAGGATGGAGCCGACCACGCTGCCGCGCAAGGCGCTCGGAATGATCCGCTTGAACTCCGCCCAGGTCGGGATGAGGTTGATCTTGCCGTTGAAGGGCGAGCGCTCCTCGCGCGAGTCGAGGTTCTTGGTGATCTCGGCGATGCCGAAGCAGCCCAGCGCAATGCTCACGATGCCCACGCCGTCGGTCAGGAACGGCATGTCCATCGTGAAGCGCGCCATGCCGCTGTTCACGTCGGTGCCGATGGTGCCCAGCAGCACGCCGATCATGCACATCGCCAGCCCGTTCAGCAGGCTGCCCGTGGTCACGAAGCTCACGCACACGAAGCCCACCAGCATCATCGCGACGTAGTCCGCCGGGCCGAACAGGAAGGCCACCTCGCCCAGCGTCGGCGCCAGGAACGACAGCACCAGGATCGCGACCGTGCCGCCGATGAAGCTGGAGAAGCCCGCCGTGAACAGCGCCAGGCCCGTCTTGCCCTTGAGCGTCATCGCATAGCCGTCGATGCAGGCCACGATGCTGCTGGCGTGCGGGATCTTCATCGTGATCGCGCTCACGCTGTCGCCGTACTGCGCACCGTAGTAGATGCCGGCCAGCATGATGAGCGCGCCGGTGGTGGGAATCGAATACGTCAGCGGCAGCAGCAGGCTGATGGTGGCCAGCGGCCCCAGGCCCGGCAGCAGGCCGACCAGCGTGCCCACCGTGCAGCCGATGGCGCAGTACATCAGGTTGTGGAGTGTCAGGGCGTGCGAGAAACCGAACGCCAGGTTGTTCAAAACTTCCGTCATGGTCGTGGCCTCAGAACAGCGGCAGGTTCAGGCCGAGCAGCTTCTGCAGCGCCAGCGCCATGGCGATCAGGCCCGCCGAGATCTTCACGTTGCGCAGCCACGAGTTGGAACTGCCCGCAAAGGCCGAACAGAACACCATGAAGACGATGCCCGCGATCATGTTCACGTACATCGAGATCAGCGCGAACCCGCACAGGCTCGACAGGATGAGTCCGATGTTCTTGAAGTTCAGGTCCAGCGTCACCGGCGCCACCACGAACGACCGGACCACGGTGGCCACGCCGATCAGCAGCAGCAGGCTGCTCACCATCACGGGGAACAGGCCCGGCCCCGCCCGGCTGAAGTCGCCGATGGGATAGCGCAGCGCGGTCAGGCCGAAGGCCAGCGCGATCGCCATGAGGAACAGACCTCTGACAAGGTTTCTATTTTTCATTCATACGCTCACGGAGTGTTGTGATTCGAATGCGCCCGCGACCGGTGGAACCGGCGCGGGCGTGTCTCCGTCCGGAGGAAAGTTCCGGACGGATCGATGCTCTTTTTGCAAGCTGATCGGAATCTGACGACGCCGCGAGGGGAACTACGTACCGGGCGCGAAGGCGGTGAACGCGCCCGGGTCACAATGCGCGGGGCCTCCTTTCGAAGGATTGCGGAACACCGATGAAGACACCACGCCACGCTCCCCGACACGCGCTCCTGGCGGTCGCCACCACCGCCGCGCTGCTCGCCGCCTGCGCGGCACCGCCGCCGCCAGCGCCCGGCGAATGGTCGCCGCAGCCCCCCAACCCGAACGCGCCCTACCCCGCCGAATCGCGGATGAACGGGGAGCAAGGCATGGTGCTGCTGCGCGTGCGCACCACGCCGGCCGGCCTGCCCGCGAGCGTCGAGGTGAAGGAATCGAGCGGCCACGCACGGCTGGACCGCTCGGCCGTCGAGACCGTCCGCACATGGCGCTTCAAGCCGACGCCGGATGACGGCACGGTGGTGTGGCGCGAGGTGCCGATCCGGTTCTTCATCACGTCGCCGCCGCAGCAGCCGACGATGAATTAGGAACGCCCGTCCGGACGCAAGACACGAGATGCCGCACGTGATTCAGATGACGCTCGACGATCGTTTGCTGGACATTTCGGCGCCGGGCCCGTGGGCCCGTGCGCTCGATCTGATCCAGTCGACCTCCCGGTTCGAGTTGTGGGTCTGCGTGCCGGACGGCCCTTCGATGTGCATGCTGCGCAATGGCGAGAACGCCTGGCTGATGTACCTCCGAGAGCCGGGTGACAGCGGCTTCAGGTCGTCGGGCGACCCACACCGGCCCGGCCTGGGAGTCTTCACGTTGAGCAACGGACAGGTCGACGAGTACCCGCTCGCGTGGTGCAGCGACGTCGCACACTGCCGCCAGGCCCTCGTCGATTTCCGCGACCGCAACGGCGCGCGGCCCGAATCGATCACGTGGTGCGAAAGCTAGGCGGCGCGATCTTTCACGGCCTCAGGCCGCCACCGCCACCCCACCCCGCCGCATCCGGCGCACCCTGAACAGCAGGAACGCCGCGATGCTCACGTTCACTAGGTTCCATCCGATGCCGTTCAGGAAGGCCGCGTGGTAGCTGCCCGTCAGGTCGAACACCTTGCCCGACATCCAGCCGCCCAGCGCCATGCCGAACAGCGTGAACATCAGCACCGTGCCCACGCGCGCACCAGCTTCCCTGGGCGGGAAGTGCTCGCGCACGATGATCGCGTACGAGGGCACGATGCCGCCCTGGAACAGGCCGAACAGCGCCGAGATCACGTACAGCGGCACCAGCCCGTCGAAGGGGAGGAACAGCAGCAGCGCCACGCACTGCAGCACGCCACCCAGCATCAGCGTGCGCAGCCCGCCGATGCGGTCGCAGATGGCGCCCGACACCAGCCGACTCACGATGCCGAAGCCCAGCATCAGCGACAGCATCATCGCGCCCTGCGCCGGGCCGTAGCCCAGGTCGCCGCAGTAGGCCACGATGTGCACCTGCGGCATCGCCATCGCCACGCAGCAGGCCACGCCCGCCACGCACAGCAGGCCCTGCGCCGTGCCCATGCTCAAGCCGAAGGGGCGCGTCATGTCGCGCACCAGGGTGCTGCCCGCCACCTGCGACACCGGCGCCACCTCGGCCAGTGCCGGCGGCCGTGCGCGGAAGAACAGCGCGAGCAGCGCCATCGTCAGGCCGCAGAAGATGCCCATGCCGATGTAGGTCTGGCGCCAGCCCACCTGTTCGACGAAGTGCTGCGCGATGGGCGGCCACACCGCGCCCGCGAGGTAGTTGCCGCTGGCGCACACCGCCACCGCGATGCCGCGCCGCTTGACGAACCACAGCGAGGTGTCTGCCACCAGCGGCGCAAAGGCCACCGAGCTGCCGAGCAGGCCGACCAGCAGCGCCTGCGCGATGGTGAAGGACACGATGCCTTGCGACAGGCCCGTGGCGATGTAGCCGGCGGCCAGGAAGACCGAGCCCATCAGCAACGGCTTCATCACGCCGATGCGGTCGGCCAGCTTGCCCATGAGCACGCCGCCGAAACCGAAGCCCAGCATCAGCAGCGTGTAGGGCATGGAGGCATCGGCGCGCGCCACGCCGAACTCGGCCTGCACGGCGGGCAGCATGACCGACACCACGTACATGCCGCTGCTGCCGACCGTCATGACCAGCAGCGTGAGCGCCAGGCGCACCATGGCATAGCGCGAGTCGGGCTGGTGGACGATGGTTGTCTCTGGGGTCGTCTTCATTCTTCTTGTCTCCACGCGTGCATCGGGTGGCGCACGTCGTGTGGCATTCTCGCGGAAGGCCGCGCCGCCTGCTGCGCGCGCCCTCGAGCACCCGACGCATGCCCATCACCTACAGACAAGCCATTCCCGAAGACACGCCCGCGTGCCTCGACCTGCGAGGCCGCACGCGAGAGAACGCCTTCTCGGTCGCGGAGCTCGAGGCGCTCGGCATCACCCTGGAGAGCTGGCGGGCCGGCATTGCCGACGGTTCCCTGCCCGGCTACGTCGCGCTCGTCGACGGCGAGCTGGCGGGCTATTGCTTCGGCGACCGCGACACCGGCGAGATCGCGGTGCTGGCCCTGCTGCCTGCGTACGAAGGCCAGGGCATCGGCAAGGCGTTGCTCGCGCTGATGGTCGAAGAGTTCAAGGGGCTGGGCTTCCAGCGGCTCTTCCTGGGCTGCTCGCCCGATCCGCAGGTGCGCTCGCACGGCTTCTACCGGCACCTGGGCTGGAAGCCCACGGGCGCCTTCGATGCGGCGGGCGATGAAGTGCTGGCGTACGTCCCGTCCTGAGACGTTCGCCGCGGCCGGTGCGCTGAACGCTCCGGCAGCCTCAACCCACGAACGGCGCAGGTGCCATCACCACCACGACGCTCGACGACAAGAAGGCCTTCGGCATCGGAATGCCGGGCTTGCGCTTGCCGTCGCAGGCCGCGGTCAGCAGGCCGAGACAGAGCAGAAGAACAAAGGCTGTGCTTCGCATGCGGCGCATGCTAAGCCCGCGAAGTGACGCGTCAAGTCGGACGGCAGCGCCAGCCACCGTCGGTAAAGCGAGCTTTCTGCTTCAGCGCAAAAGGACTTCCGGCCGCTCGCCGGCCTGCAGGCGGCGCTCGATGTCTTCCAGCACGTTCGGCAGGTCGGCCACGCTGTCGATCACGTAGTGCGCGCCGGCGGCCTGCAGCTCGGCGGTGGCACGGGCGCGGCGGGCCTGCTGGCTGTCGGCGTCGAGCGTCTGCCATTCGGCCAGCGTCAGGCCGTTGACGTTGCCGCTGACCGACACGCCCACGGCCCAGGTGCCGGCGTTCAGGCCCTCCTGCAGGCCCACGCCGGTGTCGTCGACCTTGACGACGGCGTGCGGCGGCCACACGCCGAGGTCGGCGAAGCAGCGGTACATCATGAGCGGCGACGGGCGCCCCGCCGCAAGGTCGCCCGCGCACACGAGGTTGTCGGGCACATAGCCGCCGGCCGCGGCGATGGGCGTGACGACGTCCATGATCGGGCGGTTGTAGCCGGTGGTGGAGCCGATCTTCAGGCCGCGCTCGCGCGCCGCGTTGACGGCCTCGATCGCGCCCGGATTGAAGTCGGTGTGGTCGCGCACGCTGGCCGCGTTCATGGGCGTGAACACCTCGTACAGGCGGTCGACGTCGGCGTCGCTGAAGGCATGGCCGTGCCTGGCTTCCCACTGCGCGGCGATGCGCGGCTGCGTGCCCAGGGCCTTGATGTGGTCCCACTTGGCCATGCCCATCGGGGCGCGTGCCTCGTCGATGGTGATGTCGATGCCGAACTGTGCGAACAGCTTCACGAAAGCGCCCATGGGCGCGCAAGAACCGAAGTCGAGGATGGTGCCGGCCCAGTCGAAGACGACGGCCTGCAGCCTGGCATGGTGATGGGCGTTCATGGCGACGAAAGAAGAAAAGGGATGAAGAAGGCGGTGATGCTCACCACGCGTCGAACACGTCGGCGGCAATGCCGAAGCCCGTGCTCGCGCCGCTGCCGCTGGTGACCAGCACCACGCGCGTGGCGTCGTCGGGCGCGTCGATCACGCAGGGCGTGGTTTTCGACGACGGGTACACGCCGGTCCAGCGTTCGGTGACCTGCGCGGTCTCGAGGTCGAGCGTGCTGCGCAGGTGGCGCAGGATGAGCTGGTCGACCGCCTCGATGGCGAAGGGTTCGGGTGCATCGCCGTAGTGGTGCGAATCGCCGACCACCAGCGAGCCGTCGGCGCTCTGCACGACGATGAGGTGGATGCCGTGGTCGAGCGAGGCGCGCTCTTCCTGCATCAGCCGTTCGCGCAGCGCCGCCGCTTCGGGCAAGCTGCTGTAGCCCTCGTAGCGGACCAGGCTCAGGTCGGTCATGACCGCGCCCGGCAGGCGAAAGCCGGCCTCGGGCTGCACGCGCAGCATCTGCAGGCGGCACAGCGTGAGGTCGTGCGCGGCGATGCGGCCGGCGAAGAGGCCGTGCAACTCGGTGTTGGTGCAGACCACCACGCGCTCGCCGCGCAGGGTGCCGCGCGAGGTGCGCACGCGCGGGGTTTCGACCTCGTGCACGGTCTCGCCGAAGCGGAACACGACGCCGTGCACCTCGGCCAGCCAGCGCGCGAGCAGGCCGACGGCGGTGCGCGATTCGACGCGCAACTCGTGCGGGCTGAACAGCACCGAGCGCGCCTGCGCGAGGTTGAGGCCGGGCGCGCGCTCCTGCGCGTCGGCGGCGTCGATGAGCGCGCAGGCCTCGGCCATCGGCGTGCGCAGGAAGGCTTCGAGCACGGCATGCGCCTCGGGGCGGTAGGCCGCGAGCCAGAGGTGGCGGTGCACGATGTCGATGCCGGCCTGCGGCGCGATGGCCTGCCACACGTCGCGCGAATGCATGGCGCGGCGCCACATGTCGCCCGGCGCCTGGCCGGTGACGGTGATGAAGCCGAAGTTGCGGATCGATGCGCCCAGGCACGCGGCATCGCGCTCGACCACGCACACGCGCAGGCCGCGCTGCGCGGCGGTGTAGGCGTGGGCCAGGCCGACGATGCCGGCGCCGACCACGATCACATCGAAGCTGTCGACGGACATGCTGGGGTTCATCAACGTTGTCTCCAGGCTTGCGTGCGCTTCAGCGCCCAGTGCCCGGCCAGCGCGAACAGCCCGCGGCCGACGGCGGCCGTGAGCATGATGAGCGAGGCCATGGCGGCGGCGGGTGCCACGTCGCCGGCATCGTCCATGTTGAGCACGGCGATGGCGGCCAGCGTGGTCTGCGGCGAATAGAGGAACACGACGGCCGACACGGTGGTCATCGCGTTGACGAAGAAGTAGCCGGCCACGTTGAGCACGGTGGGCAGCGCCACCGGCAGGTGCACGCGCCACAGCGTGCGCCAGAACGGCACGCCCATCGACTCGGACACCAGCTCGTACTCGCGGTCGAGCTGACGCAGCGCGGTGAGCGAGGTGAGGTGCGCCACCGAGAAGAAGTGCGCCACGGTGCAGATCACCAGGATCGCCATGCCGCCGTACAGGCCGTGCAGCGGGTTCGCCGCCGAGTTGAAGAAGAAGATGTAGCCCACGCCGAGCACGAGCCCCGGCACCGCCAGCGGCAGGTTGGCCAGCAGGTTCAGCAGCTCGCGCAGCAGGCCGAAGTGGCGCGGCTTCTCCACGAAGTAGGCCGACACGAAGGTGGCGAGCGCGCCCGCCACGGCCGCGCACAGCGCCAGGCGCAGCGAGTTGCCGTAGCTGCCCCAGCCGCCGCCGTCCATGTTGCTGAAGTCGTAGTTCTTCAGCGAGGGCGTGAGCTTGTAGGGCCAGTAGCTGGCGAGCGAGGCGAACACGGCCATGCCGATCATCACGACGATGGCGATGGCGGTGAGCGTGCAGAACACGAGCAGTGCGCGGTCGCGCGTCTTCACGGGCTCGGGCTGGTAGGGCGTGGCGCGCGCCGACAGCGCAGCGGCCTGCTTGCGGCGCACGCGCCGCTCGACGAGGAACGACAGCACCGCCGGAATCAGCAGCACGAGGCCGACCACCGCGCCCATCTGGAAGTTCTGCTGGCCGACCACCTGCTTGTAGATGTCGGTCGCGAGCACGCCGGTCTGGCCGCCCACGACCTTGGGCACGCCGAAGTCGGTGATGACGAGCACAAACACGACCATCGCGGCCACGATGAGGCCGTAGCGCGACGAGGGCAGCGTGACGGTGCGGAAGATGCGCCAGCGCGAAGCGCCCAGCGTCTGCGCGGCTTCGTACAAACGCCCGTCGGACGTGGCCATGGCGGTGGTGAGGATCAGCAACGCATGCGGCAGCGTCCAGAACACCGAGCCGAGCACGATGCCCAGCGGGCCGTAGATCGACAGGTCGCCCAGCAGCCCCTTGAACAGGCCCTGGTTGCCGAAAAGGTAGATCAGGCTGATGGCCGGCAGCAGCGAAGGCGCCAGCAGCGGCATGAGCGCCACGGCGCGCAGCAGGCCCTTGGCGGGCATGCACGAGAGCGTGAGGCCGTAGGCGTACACGTAGGCGATGGCGGTGCACAGCACGGCGCTGATCACCGCGAGCAGCACGCTGTTGAAGGCCGACTGCACGAGCGCGGGGCTCTCGAGGTAGCGCGCGAAGTTGGTCAGGCCGACGAAGCTGCCTGCGCGGTCGTAGAAGCTCTGGCCGACGAGCGCGCCGACGGGGAGCGCGACGATCACGACGAGCAGCAGCACGACGAGCAGCACGGCGGCGCCGGTGAGCCAGCGTTCGCGGTCGAAGTGATTCGAGCGCGGGATGGCGATCGGGGCGAGGGCTTCGGAAGGGGTGCTCATGTTGTTGTTCTTTTGGTGTCGTTGTTCAGGGCGTGTGCACAGGCCACCGGGTACTTCCCTCCGCGAATGTCCCCCGGGCTTCGCCCTCCTCCTTGATTTCGCTGCGGGAAGCACCCGGTGTCCTGCGCATGATGGGCGCGGTCGTTGTGCTGTTCGATCAACAGCCGCACTGCCCAACGCTCACGCCGATGGGGTGCCTTGCGCAGCGAAATCAAGGAGGAGGCCGCAGGCCGGGGGACATTCGCGGAGCAAGGTACCCCGTCGGCGGGAGCGCGCCCTGAAGGACTGCGCTCCCAACGACAAGGCACCGACAAGCCCGATGTCATTTCATTGCGCCAGGACCGACAGCGCGTTCAAGGGAAGCTGGATGTGCACCATGCTGCTGGGCACCAGCGGCTCTTCGCCGCCGCTGCGTGCATCGGCGGGCAGTTCGGCCTCGATCTCGATGCCCAGCGGCTCGCAGGCCAGGCGGGCCGAGGTGCGGTTGCCGAAGAACTCGGTGTCGAGCAGGCGCGCGGCGAAGCTGTTGGTGCCGAGTTCGGAGCCGAAGCGCTTCACCACCACATGCTCGGGACGGATGCCCACGGTGGCCTGCGAACCGACGCTGAGGCTGCCGGGCGCGCAGAACAGTTCGCTGTCGCGCACGCGCACCTTGCCGTCGGCCAGCACGGTGGCGGGCAGCATGTTCATGCGGCCCACGAAACCCGCCACGAAGCGGGTGCGCGGCTTGCGGTACAGCTCGTCGGGCGTGCCGGCCTGCTCGATGCGGCCGTTGTGCATCAGCACCACGCGGTCGGCCATCGAGAGGGCTTCTTCCTGGTCGTGCGTGACCATGATGGTGACGATGCCCAGGCGCTTTTGCAGCGCGCGGATCTCGCTGCGCAGCGTGGCGCGCACCTGTGCGTCGAGCGCGGAGAGCGGCTCGTCGAGCAGCAGCAGGCGCGGGTTGGGCGCCAGGGCGCGCGCCAGCGCGATGCGCTGCTGCTGGCCGCCCGAGAGCTGCACGGGGTACTTGTCGGCATGCGCGGTGAGGCCGACGAGGTCGAGCATTTCGCGCGAGCGCTTGGCCATCTCGCGTGCCAGGGCGCCCGTGGGGTGCAGGCCGTAGGCGATGTTCTGCGCCGCCGTGAGGTTGGGGAACAGCGCGTACGACTGGAACACCACGCCGAAGCCGCGCGCCGCGGGCGGCAGGCCCGCGATGTCCTGACCGCCGAGCAGGATCTGCCCGCTGTCGGCGCGCTCGATGCCGCACACGATGCGCAGCAGCGTGGTCTTGCCGCAGCCCGAAGGACCGAGCAGGCAGACGAACTCGCCGGGCTCGATGTCCAGGTCGATGCCGTCGAGCACGCGCGTGGCGCCAAAGGACTTGCCGATGCCGCGAAGGGAAAGAAAGCTGGTCATATTCAATAGCCCCAGTCGAGAAACACCGCGGAACCGGCTTTGCCGGGCCGCTGGTGTTGCCCCCGGTGAGGGGGTTGGCGTAGCGACACGAAGTGCGCGAAGACTGGGGGAGAGCCCATTACATCGGCTTCTTTTCAGCCTTGGCGTCGTAGCGCTTCGACCATTCCGTCAGGATGCGGTCGCGGTTGGCGGCAGCCCAGTTGAAGTCGTTCTTGGCCAGCAGCTTCTCGACGTCGCCCGGCACGAACTCCAGCTTTTCCTGGATGCCCGGCAGCGCGAGCACGGCGAAGTTCTTCGCGTACAGCTCGTTGGCCTGCTTCGTCACGGCCCAGTCGGCCAGGGCCTTGGCGGCGTCCTGCTTCTTGCTGGTCTTCATGATGCCGGTGGCTTCCATGTCCCAGCCCAGGCCTTCCTTGGGCAGCACGATGTCGATGGGGGCGCCGTCGCGCTTGGTCTTGTTGGCGCGGTATTCGAACGACATGCCCAGCGCGAACTCGCCGGCGCCGGCCTGGCGGCAGGGCTTGCTGCCCGACAGGCTGTACACGCCGATGTTCTGGTGCAGCGCGTCCATGTACTTCCAGGCCTTGTCCTCGCCCATCATCTGGATCCAGCCCGACACCATGAGGTAGCCGGTGCCCGAGGCGGCCGGGTTGGGCATGGTGATCTGGCCCTTGTAGACCGGGTTTGTCAGGTCGGCCCAGCTGGTGGGCTTGGGCAGGTTCTTCTTCGTGGCTTCGGCGGTGTTGAAGCAGATGGCCGACGACCACACGTCCATGCCGACCCACTTGGGCGGGTTGGCCGTGTCGCGCATGGTGGGCTTGATGGCGTCCAGGCCCTTGGGGGCGTAGGGCTGGAGCATGCCTTCCTTGTCCAGCAGCATCAGCGAGGTGGCGGCCAGGCCCCACACCACGTCGGCCTGCGGGTTGGCCTTTTCGGCCAGCAGCTTGGCGGTGACGATGCCGGTGGAGTCGCGCACGAACTTCAGTTCGATGGCCGGGTTCTCCTTTTCGAAGGCGGCCTTGTAAGCCTGCACCTGGTCGGCTTCGAGCGCGGTGTAGACCAGCAGCTCGGTGCGGCCTTGGGCCGAGGCGGCGAAAGCCAGCGAGAACAAGGCGGCGGGCACGGCGGCCCACATCAGACGACGATGCAGCATGGGAGATTCCCTCGAGGTAAGAACAGGCGGTGTACGCAAAAAGAAAACACGGCCAGGGCCGTGAACGCAGCGATGCTCGCAGCGCTATGTGACAAAGGTTTGTCACACGGCCGTACCCGCGCCGCGGCGTTTGCACTTTCGTCACACGGTTGTCATCGAGCGACGCGAGCCTGTACAGGCTGTCGCACACCGTTCTTTTGCAATCCCATGACACTCGACCTCGCCGAGATCGCTCGCCTGTTCGCCGAACGCGGCGGCCTGGCGTACGCGGGCGAGCCGGTGTCGCAGCTCGAACACGCGTTGCAATGCGCCTGGCTGGCCGAACAGGCCGGCGCCGGCGACACGCTCGTGACGGCCGCATTGCTGCACGACCTGGGGCACCTGCTGATCGCCGAGCACCAGACGCTGTCGCGCTCGCCCACCGAACTGGGCATTGACGACCGCCACCAGTACATCGCGCTGCCGCTGCTGCGCGGCGCCTTCGACGTGGCGGTGCGCGAGCCGATCCGGCTGCACGTGGACGCCAAGCGCTACCTGTGCGCGACGCGGCCAGGCTACGTGTCGAAGCTCTCGCCCGATTCGGTGCGCAGCCTGGCGCTGCAGGGCGGCGTGATGGACGATGACGCGGCGCAGCGCTTTGCGGGCCTGCCGTGGTCGGGCGACGCGGTGCGGCTTCGGCTGTGGGACGAGGCCGCCAAGGCCGAGGGGCTGCGAACGCCGCCGCTGGCGCATTTCCTGGCGACGGCGGCGCGCGTGATGCTGCGCTGAGGGCCGGCGCATCGCTCCGGGCGGAAGGAGCCGCCTTCAGCCCCGCTTAAGACGCACTTGTCTACGATGGGCGCCTCACGAGGTCCGGCGCATCGGCGCCTGCGAGGAAATCCGCATGTCATCTGCTCCATCCCCCACTGTCGCGGCGCGTGTCAGCACGTTCGTCCAGGTCGTGCGCCGCGTGCTGCGGCTCGCGGCGCCCTACTTCAACTCGGACGAGGAGAAATGGCGGGCGCGCCTCATGTTCGCGGGCATCGTGGCGCTGAACCTGGCGTACGTGTACGCGCTGGTGCTCTTCAATCAGTGGTACGGCCGCTTCTACGATGCGTTGCAGAACAAGGACGCGGTGGTCTTCTGGCGCGAAATCCGCGTGTTCGCCGTGCTGGCCTTCTTCAACATCGCGATCCAGGTGGCGAAGTTCTACGTGACGCAGATGCTCCAGTTGCGCTGGCGCGCCTGGATGACCCGGAACTACCTCGACCGCTGGATGGCCGACCGGACCTTCTATCACCTGGAGCTGGCGCGCTACGCCCAGGCCGACGGCGTCACGCCCGACAACCCCGACCAGCGCATCCAGGAGGACATGCAGATGTTCACCAATGCCACGATGGTGCTGTCGATGGATTTGCTGAACGCGGTGGTCACGCTGCTGAGCTTCATCGGCATCCTGTGGGGCCTGTCGGGCACCTTCGACCTGTCGCTGGGCGGCAGCACCTACCAGGTCGCCGGCTCGATGGTGTGGCTGGCGCTGGTCTACTGCGTGGTCGGCACGGTCATCACGCATTTCATCGGCCGGCCGCTGATCGGCCTGAACTTCCGCCAGCAGCGCTTCGAGGCTGACTTCCGCCACCACCTGGTGCGCGTGCGCGAGTACAGCGAAGCGATCGCACTCGACCACGGCGAAACAGTGGAGCGTGGCCAGCTCGACACGCGCTTCGGCGCGGTGCTGCGCAACTACCTGCAGCTGATCAAGAAGCGGAAGAACCTGGTCACCTTCACCGCGATGTTCGGTCAGGCCTCGCTGATCTTCCCGTTCCTCGTGTCAGCGCCGCGCTTCTTCAGCGGCGCCATTCAGCTGGGTGCCCTCATGCAGATTTCCTCGGCCTTCGACAAGGTGCAGGAATCGCTGAGCTGGTTCGTCGAAAACTACGACAAGGTGGCCGTCTGGCGCGCCACCACCGACCGCCTGATCAGCTTCGACGACGCGATGCGCGCCCACGCCGCACGCGAAGACGGCCTGCAGCGCGAAGAAGGCGCCACCACGCTGGGCACCAGCGACCTCACGCTCGCGCTGCCCAACGGCACGCAGCTGCTGGCCGGTGCCGCGCTGGCGGTGCGCCCCGGCGACAGCGTGCTGCTGCAGGGCCCCTCGGGCAGCGGCAAGTCGACGCTGTTCCGCGCCTTTGCGGGCATCTGGCCGTTTGCGCGCGGCAAGGTGCAGGCCCCGGCCGACGCGGTCTTCATGCCGCAGCGCCCCTACCTGCCCGACGGCAAGCTGCGCGAGGCGCTGACCTACCCGCACCCGGCCTCCGGCTTCAGCGACGACCAGCTGCGCCAGGCCCTGGCCGATGCGCTGCTGCCCGACCTGGTGGACCGGCTCGACGACAGCGACGCCTGGAGTCAGAAGCTCTCGGGCGGCGAGCAGCAGCGGCTGGCCATCGCGCGGGTGCTGCTGAAGAAGCCGGCGTGGCTCTTCGCCGACGAAGTGACCAGCGCGCTCGATGCGCCGGCCGAAGCCGTGCTCTACCAGCGGCTGGCCGACACGGTGCGCGCGGGCGGCGGTGCGATGGTGTCGATCGCGCACCGTCCGGCGGTGGGCGATTTCCACGGCCAGCGGTGGACGCTGGTGCCGCAGGACGAAAGCGCAGCCGGCGGCGCGCGCTACCGGCTCGATACCTCTACAGCGGCTCAGGCCGCAGCGACGTAACGCTCCCAGCCCTTCTTGCGCAGATCGCAGGCCGGGCACTCGCCGCAGCCGTAGCCCCAGGCCTGGCGGTGCTCGCGGTCGCCGAGGTAGCAGGTGTGGGTTTCTTCCACGATCAGGTCGACCAGCGGCTGGCCGCCCAGGCGGTGGGCCAGCGCCCAGGTCTCGGCCTTGTCGATCCACATGAGCGGCGTCTCGATCACGAGGCGACGCTCCAGGCCGAGCGACAGCGCCAGCTGCATGGCCTTCATGGTGTCGTCGCGGCAGTCGGGGTAGCCCGAGAAGTCGGTTTCGCACACGCCGGTGACGATCACCTGCAGCCCGCGCCGGTAGGCCAGCGCGCCCGCCAGCGTGAGGAACAGCAGGTTGCGCCCGGGCACGAAGGTGTTGGGCAGGCCGTCGGCCTGCATGGCGAAGGCGACTTCTTCGGTGAGCGACGAGCCGCCGAGCTGCGCCAGCGCGGCCAGCGTGAGCACGTGGTCTTCGCCCAGGCGCGGCGCCCATTCGGGAAAGCGCTCGCGCATCTTGGCGAGCACGGTGCCGCGCACGTCGAGTTCGACGCGGTGGCGCTGGCCGTAGTCGAAGCCCAGGGTTTCGACCCGCTGGTACTTGGACAGGGCCTCGGCCAGGCAGGTGGCCGAGTCCTGGCCGCCGGAGAAGAGAACGAGGGCGGTGGTGTGCAGGGGCATGTCCGTCAACGGCGGGGCCGTTGTAGTGCAAATGCGCGATTTTCGCAGCCGATCGGTGCTGCGGGCCGCCCTGTTCTGCGGCGCTTCTAGAGAAAGCGCTCCAGCAGCTTGCGCGAAGCGCGATCCAGCGCCTTCGCATCGGGAATGCGGAACTGCACGCCGTGCGCGCTCGCGATCAGCAGCGCGCCGCCTTCGAGACGGCGGATGTCTTCCTCGGCCTTGAGCACGAAGCTGGTGTCGCCGCGGTCGGTGCTCACGGTCCAGGTGCTGGGCACGCCGAAGCTGGACACGCCGTGCAGCTTCAGCAAGGTGGGCGCGAAGTCGCGCACCGCGAGCTCTTCGGTCAGCAGCGCCTGGGTGGGCGCGGGCAGCTGGTCGACGCGGTCGACCCACACGAGTTCGCGGCCTTCGCTGCCGACGAGCGACACGCCCTCGTTGGGCGCGCTGAGCGGAAAGGCGCGCACGGGTGTCACGCCCACATGGTGCTCGCCCTGTGCGTCGGTCAGCACGAGGCGCCCGAACGTGTCGCGTGCGAGTTCAAAGCTCATGTTGTTGGTGTTGGTGCTCATCACACGTCCCCTGCCGGATGGGCGGCGTGGCTCACGGCCAGCGGCGCCTGGGCGTTGGCGCGCTCGTCGGCGGCGCCTTCGCTCACATCGTCTTCGTCGCCCTGGCGCAGCTGCGCCTGGTAGAGGCGCCAGTAGGCGCCCTGCTTGGCCATGAGCGCGTCGTGCGGCCCGACCTCGACCACCTCGCCGCGGTCCATGACCACGAGGCGGTCGGCCTTGCGCAGCGTGGACAAACGGTGGGCGATGGCGATGGTGGTGCGACCCTGCACGAGGTTGTCGAGCGCCTTCTGGATTTCCTTTTCGGTCTCGGTGTCGACGGCCGAGGTGGCCTCGTCGAGGATCAGGATGCGCGGGTCGATCAGCAGCGCCCGCGCGATGCTGATGCGCTGGCGCTCGCCGCCCGACAGGCCCTGGCCGCGCTCGCCCACCAGCGAGTCGTAGCCGTGCGGCAGGCGCAGGATGAAGTCGTGCGCGTGGGCCGCGCGGGCGGCGGCCACCACCTCTTCGCGCGTGGCGTCGGGCTTGCCGTAGGCGATGTTCTGCGCGATGGTGCCGAAGAACAGGAACGGCTCCTGCAGCACCAGCCCGACGTGGCGGCGGTAGTCGGCCACGGCGAAGCGGCGGATGTCGGTGCCGTCGACCTTGATGGCGCCGTCGGTCACGTCGTAGAAGCGGCAGATCAGGTTGACCAGCGTGCTCTTGCCCGAGCCGCTGTGGCCCACGAGGCCGATCATTTCGCCCGGCTCGATGGTCAGGTCGAGGTCGTGGATCACGGCGCGCGAGCCGTAGCGGAAGCCGAGGCCGCTCATCTCGATGCGGCCCTGCACGCGCTCCACCTTCACGGGGTTGGCCGGCTCGGGCACGTTGCTCACGTGGTCGAGGATGTCGAAGATGCGCTTGGCGCCGGCCGCGGCCTTCTGCGTGACGGAGACGATGCGGCTCATCGAGTCGAGCCGCGTGTAGAAGCGGCCGATGTAGGCGATGAAGGCGGTGAGCACACCCACGGTGATGCTGCCGCGCGCCACCTGCCAGATGCCGAAGGCCCAGACCACGAGCAGGCCGATTTCGGTGAGCAGCGACACGGTCGGCGTGAACAGCGACCAGGTGCGGTTGAGCTTGTCGTTGACCTGCAGGTTGTAGGCGTTGGCGACGCGGAAGCGCTCGGCCTCGCGGCGCTCCTGCGCGAAGGCCTTCACCACGCGGATGCCGGGGATGGTGTCGGCCAGCACGTTGGTCACTTCGGACCAGACGCGGTCGATCTTCTCGAAGCCGGTGCGCAGGCGGTCGCGCACGACGTGGATCATCCAGGCGATGAAGGGCAGCGGCACCAGCGTGACCACGGCCAGCAGCGGGTTGATCGAGATCAGGATGGCCGCCGTCATGACGATCATCAGCACGTCGTTGGCGAAATCGAGCGCGTGCAGCGACAGGAAGACGTTGATGCGGTCGGTTTCCGAGCCGATGCGCGCCATGAGGTCGCCGGTGCGCTTGCCGCCGAAGTAGTCCAGCGGCAGGGTCAGCAGGTGTTCGTAGGTGGTGGTGCGCAGGTCGGCGCCGATGCGTTCCGAGACCAGCGCCAGCAGGTAGGTGCGCGCCCAGCCCAGCCCCCAGCCGACCAGCGCCGCGATCAGCAGGCCACCCAGGTAGAGGCCGACCCGCCCGGAATCGATCTTCTGCCCGTTCTGGAACGGGATCAGGATGTCGTCCATCAGCGGGATGGTCAGGTACGGCGGCACCAGCGTGGCGGCGGTGGAGATCAGGGTCAGGACAAACCCGAGGATCAGTTGCTTGCGGTACGGCCCGGCGAAGCGGCCCAGGCGCAGCAGCACCCAGGTCGAGGGCGGGGTCTGGAGCTCGGTGTCGGTGCCGTCGACGTCGAGAAGTTCGGGCACCTCTTCTGTCGCCTTCGCGACAGCGGGCGCGGCGCGCTGGCCGAACAGCTTGAGCAGCTTCAGCGCCGCCGGCTGGCCGGCCAGGGTGTAGCGCCAGCGGGCGAGCTGTCCGGCGGGGCCGATGAGGTCGAGGGTTCCGACGCCTGCGTGGTCGGAAAGACGCATTTCCAAGGCTTGATCGGTGAGTGGCCACTCACGCCACTCGCCGCCGGGTTCCAGGGCGATGAGCCGCTGATCGGTCAGGGCGACGAGGCCGGTGGCGAAGCGAAGTTGGTCGTCGAGGTCAACCGCAAGTGTTACCGAAACGTTTTCAGCGCCTGCGAGTCGGCTTTTCAGCACGCCTGAGACCGCCTCCGTTTCGCCCGCCTGGGCGCCGACTGGATCGTGATGTTGCATTGTGTTTATTTGACTCTTGCCCGTCGCGGGCCGCTGGGACCGCGTCATGGCGTCCTTGGTCGGGCGCCGATTCTGACCGATCGCCATGGGTGCGCTTGAAGGCGCCGTGGTGCTCGGCCAAAGCACATCGAACGTTTGCATGACCCGTTTCGACGACATCCAATTGCTGCGCATCAACTATTTGCGCGGTCCCAACCTCTGGACCTACCGTCCGGTGCTCGAAGTCTGGCTCGACCTGGGTCAACTGGAAGACTTCCCCTCCAACAAGATCGACGGTTTCACCGACCGGCTGACCACCCTGCTGCCGGCGCTCATCGAGCACCACTGCGGCGTGGGCGAGCGCGGTGGCTTCATCCAGCGCCTGACCGAAGGCACCTGGTCGGGCCACGTGCTGGAGCACGTCGTGATCGAGCTGCTGAACCTGGCCGGCATGCCGACCGGCTTCGGCCAGACGCGCAGCACCTCGGAGCACGGCGTGTACCGCATGGTGTTCCGCGCGCGTGACGAGCAGGTCGCCCGCGTGGCGCTCACAGAAGGCCACCGCCTGCTGATGGCGGCCATCAACAACGACCCGTTCACCGCCGCCGACGTGCAGACCGCCGTCGAGGCCGTCAAGGCCAAGGTCGAGGACTGCTACCTCGGCCCGAGCACCGCGGCCATCGTGTCCGCCGCCACCGACCGCGGCATTCCGCACATGCGCCTGAACAGCGGCAACCTGGTGCAGCTGGGCTACGGCGCCAACCAGCAGCGCATCTGGACCGCCGAGACCGACTACACCAGCGCCATCGGCGAATCGATCGCCAGCGACAAGGAGCTGACCAAGTCGCTGCTCGCCAGCTGCGGCGTGCCCGTGCCGCACGGCCAGGTGGTCGAGTCGCCCGAAGAAGCCTGGGAAGCCGCCGAGGACATCGGCCTGCCCGTGGTCGTGAAGCCGTCGGACGCCAACCATGGCCGCGGCGTGTCGCTCGAGCTGACCACGCGCGAGGAAGTCATGGCCGCCTTCGCGGTCGCCGAGCCCGAAGGCAGCGACGTGATGGTCGAGCGCTTCATCCGCGGCCACGAACACCGCCTGCTGGTGGTGGGCGGCGAGGTGGTGGCGGCCGCGCGCGGCGAGATCATCACCGTGACCGGCGACGGCACCAGCACCGTGGCCGGGCTGATCGACAAGCAGCTCAACAGCGACCCGCGCCGCGGCGCCGAAGAAGAATTCCCGCTCGACGTGATCGTGCTGGCCACCGACGCCAAGCTGCAGTTGGAGCTCAAGCGCCAGGAACTGGACGGCAACTCGGTGCCCGCCGCCGGGCGCGTGGTGACGATCCAGCGCAACGGCAACATGGCCTACGACTGCACCGACCTCGTGCACCCCGAGGTGGCGCACGCCGCCGTGCTCGCCGCCCGCGTGGTCGGCCTGGACATCGCGGGCATCGACATGGTCGCGCAAGATATTTCCAAGCCGCTGGGCCCGCAGGGCGGTGCGATCGTCGAGGTGAACGCCGGCCCCGGCCTGCTGATGCACCTGAAGCCGGCCATCGGCTCGCCGCGCCCCGTGGGCCGCGCCATCTGCGACCACCTGTTCCCGAACGACGCGCCCGGCCGCATCCCCGTGGTGGGCGTGGCCGGTTCGCGCGACACCGCCGTGCTCGCGCGGCTGGTGGCCTGGCTCATCAACCTCGGCGGGCGCCACACCGGCCTGGCCTGCCGCGACGGCCTGTTCCTGGAACGCCGCCGCGTCGACGCACGCGACAGCGCCAACTGGGACGCCGGCCACCGCCTGCTCGTGAACCGCGCCGTCGAGGCCGTGGTGATCGAGAACGGCGCCGAGACCATCCTGCGCGACGGCCTGGCCTACGACCGCTGCGAAGTCGGCATCGTGACCGACCTCGAAGGCTGCGAAGCCCTGGCCGACTACGACATCACCGAGAGCGACCAGATGGTCAAGGTGCTGCGCACCCAGGTCGACGTGGTGCTGGGCGAAGGCACGGCCGTGCTGAACGCCGACGAGCCGCGCATCGCCGCCCTGGCGCCGCTGTGCGATGGCGCCGTCATCCTCTATGCGGCCGACCCGCAGGCCGCCGCGCTCGCCGCGCACCAGGCCGAAGGCGGCAAGGCCGTGCTGGTGCGCCAGGACCGCGTGGTGCTGGCCAACGGCACGAGCGAATCGTTCCTGCCCGGCCTGGGCCGCCTGACCATCTGGCGCGCGACCCACGTCGGCGTGAGCCTCGAAAGCCTGCTGGCCGCCGTGGCCGCCGCCTGGGCCATGGGCATTCCGCTCAACCTGATCGGCGCCGGCGTCGAGGCCTTCGAAGCCGACCTGCAGGCGGCCCTGGCCTCGCTGCAGCTGTCGCAGGCCTCGCCCCTTTCGCCCCAACTACAACTGGCATGACACGATGCGCCGCCCCGCCACCCGCGGGGCCGGCGCCCTGGTCACACCGCAAGATCACCGCAACCGCGCGCCCCGTGCCGTAGCCCCATGAAAGTCACCCGCATCCGCGCCCTGCGCGGCCCCAATCTCTGGAGCCGCCACACCACCATCGAGGCCGTCGTGGCCTGCGAAGGCGACGAGAACGCCGTCGGCAAGCTCGACGGGTTCGAAGCCCGCCTGCGCGCCCGCTTCCCGACCATCGGCGAGCTGCACCCGATGGTGCTCGGCCAGCCGCTGGCGCTGGCCCACGTGCTCGAGAACGCCGCTGTGGCGCTGCAGGCCCAGGCCGGCTGCGCCGTCAACTTCGGCAACACCGCGCCCACGACCGAAGAAGGCGTCTACCAGGTCACCGTGCAGTACACCGAGGAAGACGTGGGCCGCCGCGCCCTCGCGCTGGCCGAAGCGCTGATCCAGGCCGCGCTGGCCGACACCGCCTTCGACGCCGACGCCGCCATCACCGAGCTGCGCGACCTCGACGAGTCGGAACGCCTGGGCCCGAGCACCGGCTCCATTGTCGACGCCGCCGTGGCGCGCGGCATTCCGTACCGCCGCCTCACCAGCGGCAGCCTGGTGCAGTTCGGCTGGGGTTCCAAGCAGCGCCGCATCCAGGCCGCCGAGATCGACAGCACCAGCGGCGTGGCCGAATCGATCGCGCAGGACAAGGAACTCACCAAGCAGCTGCTCAACGCCGCCGGCGTGCCGGTGCCGCTGGGCCGCCCCGTGTCCAGTGCCGACGACGGCTGGGCCGCCGCGGAAGAAATCGGCCTGCCGGTCGTGGTCAAGCCGCAGGACGGCAACCAGGGCAAGGGCGTGACGGTGAACATCACCACGCGCGAGCAGCTGAACTCGGCCTACGACTCGGCCGCCGCGTACGGCGAGGTGATGGTCGAGAAATTCCTGCCCGGCTTCGACTTCCGCCTGCTGGTGGTGGGCGACCGCCTCGTGGCCGCCGCGCGGCGCGACCCGCCGCAGGTGATCGGCGACGGCAGCTCCACCGTGCGCCAGCTGGTCGACACCGTGAACCTCGACCCGCGCCGCGGCGAGGGCCACGCCACCTCGCTCACCAAGATCCGCCTGGACGACATCGCCATCGGCCGACTCGAGTCGCAGGGCCTCACGCCCGAGAGCGTGCCCGAGCTGGGCCAGCGCGTGGTGCTGCGCAACAACGCCAACCTCTCGACCGGCGGCACCGCCACCGACGTCACCGACACCGTGCACCCCGAAGTGGCGGCGCGCGCCGTCGATGCGGCGCAGATGGTCGGCCTGCACATCTGCGGCGTCGACATGGTCTGCGAGAACGTGCTGCGCCCGCTCGAAGAACAGCACGGCGGCGTGGTCGAAGTGAACGCCGCGCCCGGCCTGCGCATGCACATCTCGCCTTCGTTCGGCCGCGGCCGCGCGGTCGGCGAGGCGGTGATGGACACGCTGTTCGCCCCCGGCGACGACGGCCGCATTCCCGTGGTGGCCGTCACCGGCACCAACGGCAAGACCACCACCGCGCGCCTGATCAACCACATCATTGCCTCCAGCGGCCTGCGCACCGGCATGACGAACACCGACGGCGTGTACGTCAACGGCCGCCAGACCGACAGCGGCGACTGCAGCGGCCCCAAGAGCGCGCGCAACGTGCTGATGCACCCCGACGTCGACGCGGCCGTGTTCGAAGTGGCCCGCGGCGGCGTGCTGCGCGAAGGCCTGGGCTTCGACCGCTGCGAGGTGGCCGTGGTCACCAACATCGGCAGCGGCGACCACCTGGGCCTGAACTACATCACCACGGTGGAAGACCTGGCGGTGCTCAAGCGCGTGATCGTGCGCAACGTGGCCGCCGACGGCTACGCGGTGCTCAACGCGGCCGACGTGAACGTCGCCGCCATGGCCGCCGGCTGCCCCGGCAACGTCATCTTCTTCACCGCCGACCGCATGCACCCGGTGATGGCCACGCACCGCGCGCAGGGCAAGCGCACCGTGTACGTCGACCAGGACACGCTGGTGGCCGCCGAAGGCTCGTGGCGCGAACGCATCGCGCTGCGCGACGTGCCCATCACGCGCGGCGGCACCATCGGCTTCCAGGTCGACAACGTGATGGCCTCGGTGGCCGCCGCGTGGGCCGTGGGCCTGGACTGGGACACCATCCGCAGCGGCCTGTCGAGCTTCATGAACGACGCGGCCGGCGTGCCCGGGCGCTTCAACGTCATGGACTACCGCGGCGCCACCGTGATCGCCGACTACGGCCACAACACCGACGCCATGAAGGCGCTGGTGTCGGCGGTGGACACCATGCCCGCCAACAAACGCTCGGTGGTCATCAGCGGCGCGGGCGACCGGCGCGATTCGGACATCCGCGACCAGACCGCGATCCTCGGCCAGGCCTTCGACGACGTGATCCTGTACCAGGACGCGGCGCAGCGCGGCCGGGCCGACGGCGAAGTCATGGCGCTGCTGCGCCAGGGCCTGCAGGGCGCCTCGCGCACGCGCCAGATCGACGAGATCCGCGGCGAGTTCGTCGCCATCGACACGGCGCTGGCGCGGTTGCAGCCGGGCGACCTGTCGCTCATCCTGGTCGACCAGGTCGAAGAGGCGCTGGCCCACCTCGCGCAGCGCATCGCGCAGGGCTGATCCGCCCGCCCCGCAGCGCGGGAGGCCCGCCCTCCTTGCGCTGACGGACGTGTCCCACACGCAGGGGCGCGTCCGGCCCGCTCCACGGCGTGCGGCTTGTCCCACAGCCCGGCCCGGGCGCCCGCCCCACACTGGGGACCGGTCGCGCCCTGCGTGCTTTTGTCTTCCTCATGTCCGCTCGCACGGCGCGCCTTTCCAGGAGCCCCGATGACGACCCATTCCCTCCGTTCCACCGTGTCGACCGCCGCCCTCGTGGCGTTCGGCGGCTTCTTCATGGCCTGTGCGCCGCTGGCCTCGGCCCAGGCGCCCGGCAGCGACGCGCGGATGCAAAAGGAACGCGCCACCTGTGACGGCGTGCAACAGGACCGCGCGGCCTGCCTGCGCGAAGCCGGCGCCGCGCGCCAGGAAGCCGGTCGCCACGGCCTGACCACCCCCGGTGCGGAACGCGAAGACGCCAACGCGCTCGCACGCTGCCGCGAACAACCCGTGGCCGACCGCGCCGATTGCGAAGCGCGCATCCGCGGCGGTGCACGCACCTCCACCGAAGGCAGCGTGATGGGCGGCGGCGTGATCCGCGAAACCGTCACCCCGCTGCCGCCGCAGCCCGTGCAGCCGGTGCGCTGATCGCGCGAGGCCGGCCTTCACCCCGATACGCCAACAAGGAGCACACCATGCCAAACAATGCGCGTTCGATGATCTTTGCCCTGCTCGCACTCAGCGGGCTGGCCACCACCACCATCGCCACGGCCGCCCGTGGCGACGGCGGCGGCAGCACCTACCAGCAGGAGATTGCGGTCTGCGGCCACAACCAGCAGGACCGTGCCGCCTGCATCCGCGAAGCCGGCGCCGCGCGCCAGGCCGCGGCGCGCGGCGGCCTCACCTCCGCGCCCGACTACCGCGCCAACGCCGTGGCCCGCTGCGGCCTGCAGCCGCCGGCCGAGCGTGCCGACTGCGAGGCCCGCGTGCTGGGCAGCGCGGGCAACATCCGCAGCAATGTCGATGGCAGCGTGATGGGTGGCGGCGTGATCCGCGAATCGGTCTCGACCCGCGTCGTGAACATACCGGCCGCAACATTGCCACCGCCGATGGCCGCCCCGATGCCGGCACCGATGCCTGCGGAACCGATGCCGATGCCCATGCCGCGCCCCGTGCCGGTGCAGTGACCCGGTGCGCATCGCCCGGAATGCGCCTCGGTGATAACACCGACGACACGTTCGCGGGCGATGCCCTCGTTTGTCATCAAATCGTCACAAAATACAGGCATGTGCTAGCTATAGTTCCCGGTCCCTGCCAACCGAGGAACACTTTCCCATGAATGCCATCAAGGTCGCTCGCCGATTCATTGAAACGGACCCGGCCAACGAATCGGCCAAGATCCTTGCCCAACTCGTGCTGGCGCTCGAAGCCGAACGCAGCTTCGAGTTGATCACGCTCTACAGCCTCGACTACAAGAGCTTCCAGCTTGCGATGGACATCCTGAAGGAGTGGCGCCTGGACCGCTACTACGCCAGCAAGTCCAAGCTGTTCGATCTCTCGCTGCAAGTCACCGAGCTCGAAGCGGGCAACAGCGCCGCTTCCTGAGCCCGTCCCATGGCGGTCCGGTACCTGGCGTACCCGGGCCCGCCTGTTTCATTTCCCCCAGCGCAACACCAAGGGATCGAGCCGCCGCGCGGTCTCGATGAGGCCCGCGCGCGTCTCGGGATGCAGCGCGGGCAGCGGATGCCGCGGCGCTTCGCAGGCGATCACGCCGCCTTCCTTCATGAGCGCCTTGCAGGCCAGCAGGCCCGCCTGGCGGTTCTCGCAGTTGATGAGCGGCAGCCACCGCTGGTACAGCGCGAAGGCCTGGTCGCGGTCGCCTGAACGGTGCGCCTCGATGATCGGGCGAATGCCGTCGGGATAACCGCCGCCGGTCATCGCACCGGTCGCGCCGGCGTCGAGGTCGGACATCAACGTGATCGCTTCTTCGCCGTCCCACGGCCCTTCGATGGCATCGCCGCCCAAACGGATCAGCTCGCGCAGCTTCGACGCGGCGCCAGCGGTTTCGATCTTGAAGTACGCGACCTGCTCGATCTCTTTCGCCATGCGCGCGAGGAACGGCGCCGACAGCACCGTGCCGCTGGCGGGGGCGTCCTGGATCATGATCGGAATCGTCATCGCATCCGAGAGCCGCGCGTAGAACTCGTAAATCTGCGGCTCGGGCACGCGGAAGGTCGCGCCGTGGTACGGCGGCATCACCATCAGCATCGCCGCGCCCATCGCCTGCGCGCGACGGCTGCGCTCGGCGCAGACCTGGGTGCTGTAGTGCGTGGTCGTCACGATCACCGGCACGCGGCCCTTCACGTGCTCGAGGATCGTGCGCGTGAGCACCTCGCGCTCCTCGTCGGACAGCACGAACTGCTCGGAGAAATTCGCGAGGATGCACAGCCCGTCGGAGCCCGCGTCGATCATGAAATCGACGCAGCGCTTCTGGCTCTCCAGGTCGAGCGCGCCCTGTTCGGTGAAGGTGGTGGGCACCACCGGGAAGATGCCGCGGTATCGGGGGGTCATGGTGTGGGGTCAGTGGGAGTGGCGGGGAACGGCCGAGCCTCTGCAGCCGACCAGGAAATCGAAGTCGCAGCCTTCATCGGCCTGCAGCACATGGTTGACGTAGAGCTTCTGGTAGCCCCCGCCGCGCGTGCTCATCGGCTGCGCATCGGACGCGGACAACGAGGCCAGGCGCGACGCGAGTTCCTCGTCGCTGATGTCCAGGTGCAGCCGCCCCGCATCGCAATCGAGCTCGATCCAGTCGCCGTCGCGCACCGCCGCGAGCGGCCCGCCGTCGGCGGCTTCGGGCGCGACGTGCAGCACCACCGTGCCATACGCCGTGCCGCTCATGCGCGCGTCGGAGATGCGCACCATGTCCTTCACGCCCTGGCGCAACAGCTTCGGCGGCAGGCCCATGTTGCCCACCTCGGCCATGCCGGGGTAGCCCTTGGGGCCGCAGTTCTTCAGCACCATCACGCAGCTCGCGTCGATGTCGAGGTCTTCATCGACGATGCGTGCCTTGTAGTGCTCCAGGTTCTCGAACACCACGGCGCGGCCTCGGTGCTTGAGCAGCTCAGGCGTGGCGGCCGAGGGCTTGAGCACCGCGCCGCGCGGCGACAGGTTGCCGCGCAGGATGCGGATGCCGCCGTCGGCGATCAGCGGGTTGTCGAGCGGACGGATCACCTCGTCATTGAGGCTCGGCGCCTCGCGCACGTTGTCCCAGAGCGACTGGCCGTTCACGGTGAGCGCGCCGGGGTGCGGCAGCAGCCCGTGCTCGCCGAGGCGGCGCAGCACGGCGGGCAGGCCACCCGCGTAATAGAACTCTTCCATGAGGAAGCGCCCCGAGGGCATGAGGTCCACGATGGTCGGCGTGTGGCTGCCGATGCGCGTCCAGTCTTCCAGCTCGAGCTCGACGCCGATGCGCCCCGCGATCGCCTTCAGGTGGATCACCGCATTGGTCGATCCGCCGATGGCTGCGTTCACGCGGATCGCGTTCTCGAAGGCCTCGCGCGTGAGGATCTTCGACAGCGTGAGCCCGTCCTTGGCCATCTGCACCGCGCGCGCGCCCGACATCTGCGCGAGCACATAGCGCCGCGCATCGACCGCCGGAATCGCCGCGTTGTGCGGCAGCGAGGTGCCCAGCGCCTCGGCCATGCAGGCCATGGTGGAGGCCGTGCCCATCGTGTTGCAGGTGCCCGCCGAGCGCGACATGCCGCCCTCGGCCGAGAGGAACTGGTGCAGGTTGATCTCGCCCGCCTTCAGCGATTCGTGCAGCTGCCAGACGGCCGTGCCCGAGCCGATGTCCTTGCCGTCGAGCTTGCCGTTGAGCATCGGCCCGCCCGTGACCACGATGGCCGGGATGTCGCAGCTGGCCGCGCCCATCAGCAGCGCGGGCGTGGTCTTGTCGCAGCCCGTGAGCAGCACCACCGCATCGACCGGGTTGCCGCGAATGGCTTCTTCCACGTCCATGCTCGCGAGGTTGCGCGTGAGCATCGCGGTGGGCCGCAGGTTCGATTCGCCGTTCGAGAACACCGGGAACTCGACCGGGAAGCCGCCCGCCTCCGAGATGCCGCGCTTGACGTGCTCGGCGATCTTGCGGAAGTGCGCGTTGCAGGGCGTGAGTTCCGACCAGGTGTTGCAGATGCCGACGATCGGGCGGCCGTCGAACTCGTGGTCGGGGATGCCCTGGTTCTTCATCCAGCTGCGGTACATGAAGCCGTTCTTGTCGGCGGAGCCGAACCATTCGGTCGAGCGCAGTTTCTTTGTCATGGGGAAGTGGTCAGCGGCGCGGGGCGCGCGAGGTGAAGAAGCGTTGGAGCAGGCAGAACACGAAGAGCAGCGCGCCGACCACGATGCGCGTCCACCACGAGCTCAGCGTGCCGTCGAAGGAAATCAGCGTCTGGATGATCCCGAGCATGAGCACGCCGAAGAGTGTGCCCGCCACGTAGCCCACGCCGCCCGTGAGCAGCGTGCCGCCGATCACCACCGCCGCGATGGCGTCGAGCTCCAGCCCGAGCGCATGCAGGCCGTAGCCCGAGAGCATGTAGAAGGTGAAGATCACCCCCGCCAGCGCCGAGCAGAAACCCGAGAGCGTGTACACGCCCACGAGCGTGCGGCGCACCGGCAGGCCCATGAGCATGGCCGAATGCTCGCTGCCGCCGATGGCGTACACCGCGCGCCCGAACGGCGTGCAGTGCGCGATGAAGATCGCGGCCAGCAGCACGGCGATGGCGATCACCGCGCTGACCGAGACCGAAGCCTCGCCCCAGATCGGAATGCGGATCTGCGAGACCTCCGAATAGAACGCGTTGGTGATGCTGATCGAGTCGATGCTGATGAGGTAACAGAGACCCCGCGCGAGGAACATGCCCGCCAGCGTGACGATGAAGGGCTGCAGCCGGAAGCGCTCGATGAGCAGGCCCATGAACGCGCCGAAGGCCGTGCCCATCGCGAGCACCAGCGGAATCACGATGGCCGGGCTCCACCCGTGCTTCTCGACCAGCGAGGCCGACACCATCGTCGTGAGCGCGATCACCGAGCCCACCGAGAGGTCGATGCCGCCCGAGAGGATCACGAAGGTCATGCCGACCGCGACGACGATCAGGAACGCGTTGTCGATCAGCAGGTTGAGGAACACCTGCGCCGAGAAGAAGCCGTCGTAGAACACCGAGCCCAGCGTGGCCATCAGCACGAACAGCGAGATGGTCGCGGTGAGCGGCAGGTACTTCGGATTGAGCCTTGTCTTGCTCCCGCGCGTAGGCGCGGTCTGGACTGAAGGCGCCGCCTCGATCACCGCGCTCATGCCCTGCCCCCGTCATGCACCGGCCGCTGCACCAACGTGCGAACCTCCGCCCTGAACTCCGGCGACTGCATCAGCATCACCACGAACACCACCACCGCCTTCACCACGAGGTTGATCTCCGGCGGCACGCCCAACGAGTAGATCGCGTAGGTCAGCGTCTGGATGATGAGCGCGCCGATCACGCTGCCCACGAGGCTGAAACGCCCGCCCGTGAGCGCCGTGCCGCCGAGCGTGACGGCGAGGATCGCATCGAGCTCCAGCAGCTGGCCGGCGTTGTTGCCGTCCGCGCTCTTCACGTTCGAGCTGATCAACAGGCCCGCCACGCCCGCGCACACGCCGCAGAACGCATACGCGCCGACGACCAGCCGCCGTGCCTGGATGCCCGCCACGCGCGCGGCCGTCGGGTTGATGCCCACCGCCTGGATGAACAGGCCGAGCGCCGTGCGCGTGATCGCCAGGTACAGCAGCGCGAACACCGCCGCCACGATGAACAGCGAGAACGGCAGCCCCAGCAGGTAGCCGCTGCCGAGGAAGAAGAAGGGCTTGTAGTAGATCGTGATGATCTGCCCGTCCGCGACCAGCTGCGCGATGCCGCGCCCCGCCACCATGAGGATCAGCGTCGCGATGATCGGCTGCATGCCGACCTTGGCGACCAAGAGGCCGTTCCACAGGCCGCACAACAGCGCGACACCGAGCGCCGCGAGGATCGCGAGCGGCATCGGGAAGCGGCTCACGTCGCTGGACACCGAGCCGCCGATCATCCAGGCCGCGACCGATGCTGCAATGGCCACCACCGCACCCACCGAGATGTCGATGCCGCGCGTGGCGATCACCAGCGTCATGCCGAGCGAGACCAGCACCAGCGGCGCCGCGCGGTTCACGATGTCGATGAGACTGCCGTAGAGATGGCCGTCGCGCCATTCGAGGTGCAGGAAGCTCGCGTTGAACGCGGTGTTGATCGCGAGCAGCAACAGCAGCGTGATGACGGGCCAGGCGAGCCGGTGGCTCATGAGGGACGAAAGGCGGTTCATGCTGCAGCGATCATTTCGTAGACCTCGTCCTCGGTCGAGCCGCCCGGCAGTTCGCCCACCTTCTGCCGGTCGCGCAGCACCACGATGCGATGCGCGACACGCACCACCTCGCTCATCTCCGACGAAATGAAGATCACCGCCATGCCAGCGCGCGCGAGCCGCAGGATCTCTTCCATGATCTCCTGCTTGGCAGCCACGTCGATGCCGCGCGTGGGTTCGTCCAGGATCAGCAGGCGCGGCTCGGTCGCGAGCCAGCGCGCGATCATGGCCTTCTGCTGGTTGCCGCCCGAGAGCAGGCCGATGGGGGTTTCGACGCTCGCCGTCTTGATGCCCAGCGAGGCGACGAAGCGCTCGGCCATCGCGGTCTGCTCCGCGTGCGAGAGAAATTTCCGTGTGCCGAGCCTGGCCTGCAGCGCCAGCGCGATGTTCTCGCGCACCGACAGCTCGGCCACGATGCCGTCGGTCTTGCGCTCTTCAGGGCACAGCGCGAGCCCTTCGCGGATCGCATCGGCCGGATTCGAAAAGCTGACGGAGCGGCCGTCGATCTTCAGCACGCCACGGTCGGGCGATTCGAGGCCGAACAGCAGGCGCGCGAGTTCGGTACGGCCCGCGCCGAGCAGGCCGGCGATGCCGACGACCTCGCCGGCACGCACGCGCAGATCGGTGGCCTGCAACTGGCCGGCCTGCCCCAGTCCTTCCGATTGCAGCAACGCGGGCGCTGCTTCATCGAATGCAGGCAGCGCGGCGGGTCGTGCCGACTGCGCAGCCAACTCGCGACCCAGCATCGCCGCGATCAACGCCTGCGGACCAAGCTCTGCAGCCTTCCACTCGCCCACCCAGTTGCCGTTGCGCAGCACGGTGATGCGGTCGGACACCGCGTACATCTGGTTCAGGAAGTGCGTCACGAAAACGATGGCGAGGCCCTCGCCGCGCAGCCGACGCAACACCTCGAACAGCTTCTCGACTTCATCGTCATCGAGGCTCGAGGTCGGCTCGTCAAGGATCAGCACCTTCGACGACACGCCGAGCGCCCGCGCGATCGCCACCATCTGCTGCACCGCGACCGAATAGCTCGACAGGAGCCGCGTCACGTCGATGTCGAGCCCGATGCGGGCGAGCAGCTCAGACGCCCGGCGGTTCACCGACGCCCAGTCGATGCGAAAGCCCTGCAGCGCGCCGCAGCGCGGATAGCGCCCCGCGAACACGTTCTCCGCCACCGAGAGGTTCGGGCACAGGTTCACCTCCTGGTAGACCGTACTGATGCCCAGCTTCTGCGCCTCCAGCGGCGAGGCGGGCCGGATGGCTTCGCCACCCAGGAACATCTCGCCGCCGCTCGATGGCAGCACACCCGTGAGCACCTTGATGAGCGTCGACTTGCCCGCGCCGTTCTGCCCCATCAGCGCATGGATCTCGCCCGGGTAGAGCTTCAGCTGCACGCCGTTGAGCACCGGGATGCCGGCGAACTGCTTGTGGATGCCCCGCAACTCCAGCACGGGGGTGACGCCGCTGTCGGTCATGCGTTCACTTGTTCTTGTTGTAGACGTCGATGAACACCGCTGCCAGCAGCACCAGCCCCTTGATGACCTGCTGGTAGTCGATGCCGATGCCCAGGATCGACATGCCGTTGTTCATCACGCCCATGATGAAGGCGCCGATCACCGCCCCCATCACGCGGCCCACGCCACCCGAGGCCGAGGCGCCGCCGATGAAGCAGGCCGCGATCACGTCGAGCTCGAAACCCAGGCCCGCCTTGGGCGTGGCCGTGTTCAGGCGCGCCGCGAACACGAGCCCCGCCAACGCGGCCAGCGCCCCCATGTTCACGAAGGTGAGGAACGCGAGCCGCTGCGTCTTCACGCCCGACAGCCGCGCGGCCTTCTCGTTGCCGCCCAGCGCGTAGATGCGCCGGCCGATGGTCGTGCGGTTGGTGACGAAGTCGTACACCACGATCAGCACCGCCATCACCACCAGCACATTGGGCAGGCCCTTGTAGGTCGAGAGCAGGTAGCTGAAGAAAAGAATGATCGCCGCGAAGAACAGGTTCTTCACGAGGAAGAAGGCATACGGCTCCTGCTCCATGCCATGCGCCTTGAGCTTGGCACGACCGCGCAGCTTGAAGAACACCAGCGCCGCGGCCGCCAGCGCGCCCACGATCAGCGAGGTGGTGCGTAGCGTGTCGCCGCCGAGCGGATCGGGAATGAAGCCCGAACTCAGGCGCTGGAACTCGACCGGAAACGGCCCCACCGACTGCCCCGCCAGCAGCGCCAGCGTGAGCCCCTTGAACACCAGCATGCCCGCGAGCGTGACGATGAATGACGGGATCTTGCGGAACGCCACGAACCAGCCCTGCGCGGCGCCGATCACCGCGCCGGCCGCGATGCTGATGATCGCGGTCGGCACGAAGTGCCACTCGTACTCCACCATCAGCACCGCCGCGAGCGCGCCGATGAAGCCGCAGACCGAGCCCACCGACAGGTCGATGTGCCCCGCCACGATCACCAGCAGCATGCCCAGCGCCATGATGACCACGTAGCTGTTCTGCAGCAGCAGGTTGGTGAGGTTCAGCGGGCGCAAGAGCGTGCCGTCGGTCAGCACCTGGAACAGCACCATGATCGCGACCAGCGAGATCAGCATGCCGTATTCGCGCAGGTTGTTCTTCAGGAAGCCCACATGGAGCTTCGGTGCAGCGGCTGGTGCGGCGCCCTGCACCGCGTTGGCTTCAGGCAGCGACATGAACGGAACTCCCTGCGCTCACGATCGCATGCATGATGCGTTCCTGCGACGCCTCGGCCGCCGTGAACTCGGCCACGAAGCGGCCCTCGTTCATCACGTAGATGCGGTCGCACATGCCCAGCAGCTCGGGAAGTTCGGAAGAAATCATGAGAATGCCTTTGCCCTCGCTCGCGAGCTGGTCGATGATGGTGTAGATCTCGTACTTGGCGCCCACGTCGATACCGCGCGTGGGTTCGTCCAATATCAGCAGTTCCGGCTTGGTGAAGAGCCACTTGCTCAGCACCACCTTCTGCTGGTTGCCGCCCGACAGGTTGACCACCAGCTGCTCGACGCCCGAGCAACGGATGTTCAATGCCTTCTTGAAGTCATTGGCCACCTTGAACTCGCGGCCGTCGTCGATCACCGCACGCTCGGCAATCGCATCGAGGTTCGCGAGGCTGATGTTCTTGCGGATGCCTTCCTCCAGCACCAGCCCGAGGCCCTTGCGGTCTTCGGTGACGTAGGCGATGCCGTGGTCGATGGCCTTGCGCACCGTGCTCACGTCCACCGGCTGGCCGTGCATCAGCACCGAGCCGCTGATGCGCTGGCCGTACGACTTGCCGAACACGCTCATCGCCAGCTCGGTGCGCCCCGCGCCCATGAGACCCGCGATGCCGACGATCTCGCCCTGGCGCACGTGCAGGTTCACGCCCTTGATCTGCTCGCGGTCGGCATGCAGCGCGTGGTGCACGCGCCAGTCGCGCACCTCCAGCACCGTCTCGCCGATCTTCGGCGAGCGCTGCGGATAGCGGTGTTCCATGTCGCGTCCCACCATGCCGCGGATGATGCGGTCTTCACTGATCGGCGCGATGCGGCAGTCCATCGTCTCCACCGTCGCGCCATCGCGCAGCACGGTGATCGAATCGGCCACCTTGGCGATCTCGTTGAGCTTGTGCGAGATGAGGATCGAGGCGATGCCCTGGCGCTTGAGTTCGAGCAGCAGCGCGAGCAGCGCATCGCTGTCGTTCTCGTTCAGGCTCGCGGTGGGCTCGTCGAGGATCAGCAGCTTCACCTCTTTCGCCAGCGCCTTGGCGATTTCCACCAGCTGCTGCTTGCCCACACCCAGGTCGGTCACGAGCGTGGTGGGCGGCTCCTTCAGACCCACCTTCGCAAGCAGCTCGCGCGTCTTCGCATAGGCGGCGAACCAGTCGATCACGCCGCCGCTCGCGATCTCGTTGCCCAGGAAGATGTTCTCGGCAATCGACAGCAGCGGCACCAGCGCCAGCTCCTGGTGGATGATGATGATGCCCAGCTTCTCGCTGTCGGCGATGCCCTTGAAGCGGCGAAGCTCGCCCTCGAAATGGATCTCGCCGGTGTAGGAGTCGCACGGGTAGACACCGCTCAATACCTTCATGAGCGTCGACTTGCCCGCGCCGTTCTCGCCCACCACCGCGTGGATCTCCCCCGCGCGCACGGCGAGGTTGACGTTGCTCAGGGCCTTCACGCCCGGGAACGTCTTGGTGATCCCGCGCATCGCGAGGATCGTGCGCGCTTCGCCGGCCGGGCTCACTTGACCTGGCTTTCCTTGTAGTAGCCGCTGTCCACCAGCACCTGCTTCCAGTTGGAGCCGTCGACGCTCACCGGCTTGAGCAGGTACGAGGGCACGACCTTGATGCCGTTGTTGTAGGTCTTGGTGTCGTTCACCTCGGGCGCCTTGCCCGAGAGCATGGCGTCGACCATCGCGACCGTCACCTTGGCCAGCTCGCGCGTGTCCTTGAACACGGTGGAGCTTTGCTCCTTGCGCAGGATCGACTTGACCGACGGAATCTCCGCGTCCTGCCCTGACACCACCGGCATCGGCTGCGAACCCGAGCCGTAGCCCACGCCCTTGAGCGACGAGAGGATGCCGATCGACAGGCCGTCGTACGGCGACAGCACCGCATCGACGCGGTCCTTCGTGTAGTAGGCCGACAGCAGGTTGTCCATGCGCGCCTGCGCCACCGCGCCGTCCCAGCGCAGCGTGCCGACCTTGTCCATGCCCATCTGCTTGCTGCGCACCACGAGCTTGCCGCTCTTGATGTACGGGTCGAGCACCGACATCGCGCCGTTGTAGAAGAAGAAGGCGTTGTTGTCGTCGGGCGAGCCGCCGAACAGCTCGATGTTGAACGGGCCCTTGCCGCTCTTCAGGCCGAGCGCCGCCTCGATCGACTGCGCCTGCAGCACGCCGACCTGGAAGTTGTCGAAGGTGGCGTAGTAGTCGACGTTCTTCGAGCCCTTGATGAGCCGGTCGTAGGCGATGACCTTCACGCCCTTGTCAGCCGCCTTTTGCAGCACGTCGGACAACGTTGTGCCGTCGATGGCCGCGATGACCAGCACCTTCGAGCCTTTGGTCACCATGTTCTCGATCTGCGCGAGCTGGTTCGGAATGTCGTCGTCGGCGTACTGCAGGTCGGTCTTGTAGCCCTTGTCCTTGAAGTACTTGACCATGTTGGCGCCGTCGGCGATCCAGCGCGCCGACGACTTGGTGGGCATCGAGATGGCGATCAGGCCCTTGTCCTGCGCCTGGGCCAGCGGCGTGAAGCCGACGACGGCGAAGGCCAGGCCCGCGAGCGAGGCCTTGAGGAAGTTGCGTTTCATGTCGGTCGGTCCTCAGTACTTGCGGTTCGGAAACTCTTTGGCCGCGACTTCCATCGGGAAGATGCCTTCTTCCGTGACGATGCGCTTGGGCAGCGTCTTGCCGGCCTTGATGTCCTTCACCGCGCTCATGAGCTGCGGCCCGAGCAGGGGGCTGCATTCCACCGACACGTTGAGCTTGCCGGCGATCATGGCTTCGAAGGCGCCCTTCACCCCGTCGATGGAGATGATGGTGATGTCCTTCGCGGGCTTCATGCCGGCCTCTTCGATCGCCTGGATCGCGCCGATGGCCATGTCGTCGTTGTGCGCGTAGAGCACGTTGATCTTCTTGCCCTCGGCCTTGAGGAAGGCCTCCATCACCTCCTTGCCCTTGGCGCGCGTGAAGTCGCCGGTCTGCGAGCGGGTGATCTTGAACTTCGGGTCGGCCTTGATGATTTCCTCGAAGCCCTTCTTGCGATCGATGGCGGGGGCCGAGCCCACGGTGCCCTGCAGCTCGACGATGTTCACGTCACCCTTCTGGTCCTTCATCTTCTCGACGAGCCAGCGGCCGGCCTTGCGGCCTTCCTCGGTGAAGTCGGAGCCCATGAAGGTCACGTAGAGCGAGTCGTCCTTGGTGTTCACGGAGCGGTCGGTCAGCACCACCGGGATCTTGGCGGCCTTGGCTTCGCGCAGCACGGTTTCCCAGCCCGACTCGACCACGGGCGAGAACGCGATCACGTCGACCTTCTGCGCGATGTACGAGCGGATGGCCTTGATCTGGTTCTCCTGCTTCTGCTGCGCGTCGGAGAACTTGAGCTCGATGCCCGCCTCCTTGGCCGAGGACTTGATCGACTCGGTGTTGGCGGTGCGCCATTCGCTCTCGGCGCCCACCTGCGCGAAGCCGAGCACGAGTTTCTTCTGCGCGAGGGCGGACATGGGCAGCATGCTGCCCAGGGCTGCGGCGGCGAGCGCGGTGTTGAGGGTGCGGCGATTCATGGTCATGGTTGTCTCCTTCTTGATGAGTCTGTGATGTGTTCGGTCAGGCCAGCATGTAGCCGGTCTTCACCGTCGTGTAGAACTCCGCGGCGTGGCGCCCTTGTTCGCGCGGCCCGTAGCCCGACCCCTTGCGGCCGCCGAAGGGCACATGAAAGTCCACCCCCGCGGTCGGCAGATTGACCATCGTCATGCCGACCACGGCATGGCGCCTGAAGTGCATCGCGTGCTTGAGCGAGTTGGTGCAGATGCCCGCGCACAGGCCGAAGGGCGTGTCGTTGCACAGCGCGAGCGCTTCGTCGTAATCGGCGGCGCGCAGCACGCAGGCCAGCGGCCCGAAGATCTCTTCGCGCGCGATGCGGTGTTCGGGTTGGGCCAGGAAGAGCGCGGGGCTCATGTAGTGGCCGGCGGTGGCGCGCTGCAGTGCTTCGCCGCCCCACACATGCTCCGCGCCCTCTTCGCGCGCGATGTCGATCCACGCGAGGTTCTGCGCCAGCCGCTCTTCGTCGGCCACGGGGCCGATGTCGATGCCGCGCTCCAGCGCGTGGCCGATCTTCAGTGTCTTCAGGCGCTGGCGCAGCTGCGCCACGAAGGCGTCGTGCACGGCGGCTTCGACGATGAGGCGGCTCGATGCGGTGCAGCGCTGGCCGTTCGAGAAGTAGGCGCCCTGCACCGCGCAGTCGACGGCGCGGTCCAGGTCGGCGTCGGCCAGCACCACCAGCGCGTTCTTGCCGCCCATCTCCAGCTGCACCTTGGCGCGCCGTGCGGCCGCGGCCTGCAGCACGCGTTCGCCGTTGGCGGCCGAGCCGGTGAAGCTCAGCGCATCGACCAGCGGGCTGTCGACCAGCGCCTGGCCCGCTTCGCGCCCGCTGCCCATCACGAGGTTGAACACGCCGGCCGGCAGCGTGGCGCGGCCGATGATGTCGGTGAGCGCCCAGCCGCAGGCCGGCACCAGTTCGGCCGGCTTGAAGACCACGCTGTTGCCGTGCGCCAGCGCCGCGGCGATCTTGGAGGCCGGCACCGCGAAGGGCGTGTTCCACGGCGTGATGAGGCCCACCACGCCGACCGGCTCGCGCGTCACGTCGACCTGCACGCCGGCGCGCACCGAGGCCACGTTCTCGCCACCGCCGCCGCGCAGGGCCTCGCCCGCGAAGAACTTGAAGATCTGGCCGGCGCGCGCCACCTCGGCCACGGCCTCGGGCAGGGTCTTGCCGACCTCGCGCGCCAGCAGCAGGCCCAGCTCGTCCTTGCGTGCGAGCAGCTCGGCGCCGATGCGGTCGAGCACGTCGGCACGCCGCTGCGGCGTGCTGTGGCTCCAGTGCACAAAGGCTTCGCTGGCCGCGCGGATCGCCAGCTCGACCTGGCGCCGGTCGGCACGTGCGTACTCGGCCACCACTTCGCTGGTGTCCGATGGATTGACGCTGACACCGGTGGTTGCGCTGGTTTCCCAGCGGCCGTTGATGTACTGGCGCACGCTCTGCCGAAGCTCGCCGTGGATCACCGTGGCGCTGCCTTGTCTCTGTTGTTATGGGACTGGGGCGGAAGTCTAGGAATGATTTCGATATCGATCCAATCGTTTTTTAGACAAAATGCATATCAATCGGTGGATTCTGGAAAACCCCGTCAGACCTTCGTTCGCAGCTTCATGAACACCTACAACCACTGGTTCATCCGTGCCCGCCTCAAGACCCGCCAGCTGCTGTTGCTGGTGGCGCTGGCCGAGGAAGGCAACATCCACCGCGCGGCGCAGGTGCTCAACATGACGCAGCCCGCCGCGTCGAAATTGCTGAAGGACCTGGAAGACGTGCTGGAGGTGCCGCTGTTCGAGCGGCTGCCGCGCGGCATGCGCCCCACCTGGTACGGCGAGACCATGATCCGCCACGCTCGCGTGGCGCTGGCCAGCCTGAACCAGGCGCACGACGAGCTCACCGCGCTGAAGGCCGGGCGCCTCGGCCAGGTGAACGTGGGCGCCATCACCGCGCCGGGCCTCACGCTGATGCCGCCGGCCGTGGCGATGGTCAAGCGCGAGCAGCCCGACCTGCGCGTGTCACTGGAGATCGAGACCAGCCCGGTGCTGCTCGAGCGGCTCGAGCAGGGCAAGCTCGACATCCTCGTGGCGCGGCTGTTCGCCGAGCACGACAAGTCGCAGCTGCGCTACGAGGCGCTCACCGAGGAGCCCGTGTGCGCGCTGGTGCGCCCCGGCCATCCGCTGCTGGGCGTGAGCGGCCTCACGCTGCGCGACGTGGTGGGCGCCGGCTGGATCGTGCCGCCCGCGGGCAGCGTGCTGCGCCACCGCTTCGAGCTGATGTTCCAGGAAGAAGGCCTGGCGCCGCCGGGCAACATCATCGAGAGCCCGGCGCTGCTTTTCATCACGCGCATGCTGCAGCAAAGCGACATGGTCGCGGTGCTGGCGACCGACGTGGCGCGCTACTACGCGGCGCACGGCATCGTGTCGCTGCTGCCGCTGGACATGCCCTGCCACATGGACGCCTTCGGCATCATCACGCGCACCGACCGGCTGCTGTCGCCGGCCGCGAAGGTGATGATGAAGGCGCTGAAGACGGCGAGCATGAGCGTC
Organism: Variovorax sp. GW822-FHT04E09; assembly: GCF_058800845.1. NCBI lineage: Bacteria > Pseudomonadati > Pseudomonadota > Betaproteobacteria > Burkholderiales > Comamonadaceae > Variovorax > Variovorax sp. GW822-FHT04E09. Next base: position 312,137 of record NZ_JBXAMR010000005.1, on the reverse strand, counting down.
TACGGACGCAAGCTCGAGATGGACTGATCAGGTCCAGCCGGCGTCCACGGTGAACTCCTGGGCCGTGCACATCTTCGCGTCGTCCGACGCGAGGAACAGCACCATGCGCGCGATGTCTTCCGGCATCAGCTTGTCGGGCAGGCACTGGTTGCGGTGCAGCGCCTTCTCGCCCTCCTCGTCGAGCCACAGCGCCACCTGCCGCTCGGTCATCACCCAGCCGGGCGACACGGTGTTGATGCGGATGCGATCGCGGCCCAGCTCCACCGCGAGCCCGCGCGTGAGGCCGTTCACCGACGACTTGGCGATCGCGTAGCAGGGGTAGCCCGAGCCCTTGGTCTGCCAGCCCGTGGAGCCGAGGTTGATCACCGAGCCGAAGCCCAGGCGCTTCATGCCCGGCACCACCGACTGGATCGCGAACAGCGCGGGCCGCTCGTTGATGGCCATGCGGTTGTCGTAGTAGTCGGGCGTGACCGATGCGAGCGTGTGGCGGTCGTCGCTGGCCACGTTGTTGACCAGCACCGCGAAGTCGCCGAGCTCGGCGGCCGCGTCGGCCATGGCCTGCTGCAGCGCGCCGATGTCGCGCACGTCGCAGGCGCGCCACCACGGCGCGGCGTGGCCGGCTTCGGCGATCTGCGCGGCGAGCACCGCGCTGGCGGCTTCTGCAATATCGACAAAGGCCACGCGCGCGCCCTGCGCCGCGAAAGCAGCGACGATGGCCGCGCCGATGCCGCTGCCGCCGCCGGTGACGAACACGGTGCGGCCCTTCAGGCTGGGATGGATGGAAAGCTGGGGGGAATTCAAGGACAAGGTCTCCAGGGGGCATCTCGTGACATTGCAAAAAACATATCAATCAATGCAGTTATTTTCAATTTCTATTATCAATATGCCTTGATACGATCCGCCGCGTCAAGGCGACATGACCTACAGGAAGAACAAATGACCATGCAAGAGACAAGCGCCCCTTCTTCGCCGCTCGCAGCGCCCCGCGCGCTCGGCACCCCCGAATGCCTCTGGCCGGCCGCCGCCGACCTCGGCGAAGGCACGCTGTGGTCGGTGCGCGAGCAGGCGCTGTACTGGATCGACATCCTGCAGCCGCGCCTGTTTCGCTACGAACCGGCCACGGGCGCGCAGCGCACCTGGCACTTCGACGAAGAGATCACCGCGATTTCCGAGCGCGCGTCGGCGCCGGGCCTGTTCCTCACGCTGCGCCGCGGCTTCGCGCTGTTCGACACCACCGCGCCCGGTGACACCACCAAGCCGCGCTACCTGCACCAGCCCGAACCCGAGCGCACCGGCAACCGCTTCAACGACGGCAAGTGCGACAGCCGCGGCCGCTTCTGGGCCGGCAGCATGGACTTCGACTGCAAGGCGCCCACCGGCGCGCTCTACCGCTTCGACGCCGACGGCCACTGCACGCGGCACGACGACGGCTTCGAGGTGACCAACGGGCCGACGTGGTCGGGCGACGGCCGCACCATGTACTTCAACAACACGGCGATCAACACGATGTACGCCTACGACTTCGACATGGACGCCGGCGCGGTGTCGAACAAGCGTGTGTGGCACCGCTTCCCGAAGGGCGACGGCCTGCCCGACGGCATGACCACCGACGCGGCCGGCCGGCTGTGGATCGCGCACTGGGACGGCGCGTGCATTACCTGCCACGACCCGGTGAGCGCCGTCGAGCTGTGCCGCATCGCGCTGCCCGCGAGCAACGTGACCGACTGCGCCTTCGGCGGCGCGGACATGCAGACGCTCTACATCACGACGGCGCGCAACGGCCGCACCGAAGCACAGCTGCAGAGCGAGCCGCTGGCCGGTGGGCTCTTCTCGGTGCGCATCGACAGCCCGGGCGTGCCGGCGGCGCTGTTCGCAGGCTAGCCCGCCCCGGGCCCCTCGCGCGGCTGCAGCGACGGCAGGTGCGCCGCCGCGAAATCGGCGAACAGCCTGGCCCGCGCAAAGCTGCCACGGGATGAAGGCCACACCGCGTGGACCGGAATCCTCGGCGACTCGAACTCGGTCAGCACCAGTTCGGCCTGCCCGTTGTCGAGCAGGTCGCGGATTTGCCACAGCGGCGTGAAGAACAGGCCCAGCCCGCTCAGCACGGCCGCATAGATCGCGGCCGTGTTGTCGGCCCGGAAGCGCCCCGTCACCTTGACGCGCTGCAGCGTGCCGTCGACCGTGAAAGGCCAGTGCGCGTCGCTGCCGTGCGTGGTGCGCACCACGCACTGGTGGTCGGCGAGGTCTTCGGGCCGCTGCGGCCGCCCGTGCCGCGCGAAGTACGCCGGCGAGCCGAACACCACCAGCCGCAGCTCGCCGAGCGGCTTGGCCGCCAGTTCGGAATCGGGCAGCTCGCCGATGCGGATGGCCAGGTCCAGCTCGCCTTCGATCAGGTCCACGAAACGGTCGGAGGCCGTGAGCTCGACCTCCATGTCCGGGTAGCGCTGCATGAACGCGCCGATCAGCGGCACCACGAAGGCCGGCGCGAACTGCACCGGCGCGGCCACGCGCAGCAGGCCCCGCGGCGAGTCGAGCTGGCTGCTGGCCTCGACCGCCGCCGCATCGAACTCCGCCAGCGCGGCCCGCACGCGGCGGTGGTAGGCCAACCCCACTTCGGTGACCGACGACTGCCGCGTCGTGCGGCGAAGGAGCTGCACGCCCAGGCTGCGCTCGAGCACGCTCAGCGAGCGGCTGATGGACTGCACCGAGCGCCCCAGTTGCCGGGCCGCCGCGCTCTGGCTGCCGTGGTCGACGATGGCCACGAAGGCCCGGATGTCCTGAATCTGGTCCATGGATTCTCTCGGTCTGGATGAAGGTCTATGGCGGCGCGCGTGGATTCCCGATGGTGCCTGCCGTTCGTATCTTCGAGGCCTCGCGGTCGCAGGCCGCATGGCCACAAACGAAGCGAAGGAATCATTCCATGAAACAACGACACAGACCCACCGTGCGGGTGGTCGGCGCCGACGGCGCAGAGGGGCTGCAACCTCGTCCGCGCACATTGAACAACAACGACATCCAGGAGCTTTCCCCATCATGACCACCCGAAAACTGCCAGCCCGTTATGCGGGCATCGCCATGCCCTTCCTGCTGTCGATCTTCATGTCGTGCATCGTGGCGGGCATCTCCACGCTCAAGAGCGTGGGGCTGGCCTCGGGCCTCTTCCAGATGTGGATGGCCGCATGGGGCGTGTCGTGGCTGGCCGCGTTTCCCTCGCTGCTCGTGGTGCTGCCGGTGGTGCGCCGGATCGTCGCGGCGACGGTGCAGAGCCCGCAGCGCTGATCCGTGGTCAGCCGATGCCGAAGCGGTGCTCGGTCGCGCTGGCGAACACCTCGCCGGGACGCAGCACGGTCGACGCGAATTCCGGCTGGTTCGGCGCATCGGGAAAGTGCTGCGTCTCCAGGCACAGGCCGTCGCCCTGGCGCAGGCTCGCCCCCGCGCTGCCGAGCAGGCTGCCGTCGAGGAAGTTGCCCGAATAGAACTGCACGCCGGGCTCGGTCGTGTGCACGTCCATCACGCGGCCCGAGGCCTCGTGGGCGAGGCGCGCGGCCAGCGCCAGCCCGTTACCTCTGCGATCAAGCACCCAGTTGTGGTCGTAGCCATGCGCGCGCAGCAACTGCTCGTGGCTATCGCGGATGCGCTCGCCGATGCGCGTCGGCGTGCGGAAATCGAAAGGCGTGCCGGCCACCTCGCCCAGCCCGAGCGGAATGAGCGTGGCATCCACCGGGCAGTAGCGGCTCGCGGGCAGCGTCAGCACATGGTCCATCACCGAACCGCTGCCGGCGAGGTTGAAGTAGTCGTGGTGGCTCAGGTTGAGCACCGTGGGCCGGTCGGTGGTGGCGCGGTAGTCGACGCGCCAGGTGTTGGCCATGGCGCCCAGCGTGTAGCGCACCGTCAGCTGCACCTCGCCGGGGTAGCCCTCTTCGCCGTCGGCGCTGGTGTAGCGCAGCTCGAGGGCGAGTTCGTGAGGCACCGGCACGATCTCCCAGTAGCGCTTGCCGAAGCCGGTGGCGCCGCCATGCAGCGTGTTCACGCCGTCGTTCAGGCCCAGCTGGTGAGCGGTGCCATCGAGCGTGAAGCGGCCCGCCGCGATGCGGTTCGCGTAGCGGCCGACGATGGTGCCGAAGTGCGGATGCGGCTTCAGGTAATCGGCCAGCGAGGGCAGCCCCAGCACCACGTTCGCGCTGCGACCCTGCCGGTCGGGCACGTGCAGCGCGGTGACGATGCCGCCGAGGTTGATGGCGCTCAGGCGCAGGCCGTGGCCGTTGTCGAGCGTGTATTCGGTGACGGGCCGGCCGTCGGGCATGGCGCCGAAGGGGCGCGAGGTGAGAGCTTCGATCATCGGGCTTGCGACTGCAGCGCCTCGCGCGCGCACTGCGATGCGGTGCGCAGGCCGATGCGGTCTTTCAGGTCGTGGAAGGTCGGTGGCTCGGCGTCGTGCGTCATCACCTCGACGCGGTGGCCCGCCTTGCCCACCGCATCGGCAAAGCGCTGCTGCAGCGCGAACGGCGTGTTGCGGTCGCCGGGGTTGCCGATGAGCACGATGCGCCGCTGCGGGTCGCGCGGGATGCCGGCCACATGGTCCAGCGGGTCGTAGACCTGCGCGCTGCCCGTGGTGTCGGTGCGCCCGTTCTTCGAGCGGCCGAGCAGCCGCGCGCGCTCCAGCAGGTCGAAGGCGCCCGAGGTGAGCACCGCGCAGGCCACGCGCGTGCGCCCGAGCGTGAGCAGCGCGGCGCCGGCCGTGGCGCCGCCGCTGTGGCCGAAGAGCACCACGCGCTGCAGCCGGTGGCGCTGCATCAGCGCTTCGAGCGCCGCGTCGAGCGCATGGAACTCCACCGCCTCGCGCCGCTGGCGGTGGTCGCCCGACGAGCCGTAGGTGCCGGGGCGCGCCATGAAGATCCACGGCATGCCCGCGCGGTCGCTCGCGGCCTGCGCGTCGAGCGTGCGCAGCGGTTCGGTGTTGCCGGGAATGCGCGTGGGCGACAGGTTCATTACGCTGTCGCGGTCGCCCGAGAACTGCACGATGGCGATGCGCGCGTCGTCGATGTCGCGGCTCGCGAAGTAGCGGATGCACGACGGCCCCTCGACCGCCTGCACCCAAAGGAAGCCGGGGCGGTCGGGGCAGTTGGCGCGCACGGCGGGCTGGTTCCAGTGCAGCAGTGCGCCCTCGGCCGACGCGGAGGCTGCGGGCTCGCGCGGCGCTGCGGCCTTCGGCGCATCGGCACGCTGCGCGCAGGCCGTCTGCACGAGGGCAAGGAGCACACAGGCCAGGCGCGCGCGCGGGCTCATAGCTTCTGCAGCAGTTCGGAGATGAGGCCGAAGTCCGACTGCTGGCGGTCGCCCTTCACCAGCACCAGGTCGCCGTCGCGCAGGAATTCGCCGAGGTAGCCGGTGAGCTGCGCGGCGTCTTCGAAGTGCGGGCCGAGCAGCTCGGCCGGCACCTCCTCGCGCAGCCAGCGCATCTCGGCGCCGTGCGTCACGAGGTGCTGGATGCCCGAGGCCAGCAGCGGCGCGGCGAGGCTGCGGTGCATCGCTTCGGCTTCCTTGTCGAGGTTGATGATGCGCCCGAGCACGCCGATCTTGCGCGTCACCGGCCCGTGCGCCGCATGCTGGCAGGTGCGCACGAACTCCATCGCGTTGCGCATCGACATGACCTCGGCGTTCCAGCTGTCGTCGATCAGCGTGGCCTGCACGCCGCCCTGCGTGCGCAGCGGGCGCAGCTGCATCACCGAGGCCGGCAGGCGCACGAAAGGCATGCGCGCGCACGCGGCCTCGGCATCGAAGCCCAGCGCCAGCAGCGCCGCGAAGGCCAGCGCCGAATTGCGCACCAGCCCGGCGCTCGCGATCGGGAACAGGTACTCGACCGTGCGCCCCGGCAGCGCGATGCGCACACGGCAGCCGCCGTCGGGCTCGGGCTGCGTGTCGACGATGCGGATGTTGGCGTCGGGGCTGCTGCCCACCACCCAGATGGCGCCCGCCGTGCGCGCGGCCGCCCGCACCACCTCCATCAGGCAGGGGATGTGGTCGGGCACGATGGCCACGCCGCCGGGCTCCAGCCCGAGGAAGATGCGCGACTTGAACTCGGCCGTCTGTTCGAGCGTGGCGGTCTGGCGGGTCTGCGACAGGCCGATCTCGGTGAGGATGGCCACGTGCGGGCGCGCCACGAGCGAGATCGGTCCGCGGTCCATCCACAGCGCGCTCTGTGCCATCTCGAGCACGCACACGTCGGCATCGGCCGCGAGGTTGGCCAGCATCGCCGGCACGCCGACGCGCGAGTTGTAGTTGTCGATGGTGGTGTGCACGCGCGCCGCCTCGGGCAGCAGGTCGCGCAGCATGGCGATGGTGGACGACTTGCCGACCGTGCCGGTCACGCCCACCACGCGCCCCTGGAAACGCGCACGCGCGGCCACGCCCAGGTCGATCATGGCGCGGATCGGGTCCTCCACCTGCAGCAGCGGGAACGACGGGTCGAGCCCGTCCACCGGGTGCGCGACCACGGCGCCCGCGAGCGCGTGCTGCAGCACGGGCACGTCTTCATGGCGGTCGGGGTTGTCGGCGCGCGGCTTGCTGTAGTTCTCGTGCTTGGCGAGCGTGCGGTAGTCGGACGCGATGAACAGCGCCGGCTTCGGCAGCCGCGCCATGTGCGTCGGCCCGCGCACCACCGCGTTGACGAACCAGCCCGGCGGCGGCGGCACCAGCCACTGCCCGCCGGTGACGCGCTGCAGGTCGTCGGCAGTCCACACGGGCGACGCCTGCGGCGTTGCCCCAGGGCGCAGCGCCGCGAGCACGGGCGCGGGGCGCTCGGGCAGCGGCGTCGGAAACTTCGGCACGCGCAGGCCGCACCACACGGGCAGCCGGCGCGCGCCCGGCAGGTCGGGCATGCTGCCGCGCACGCGCACCTCGATCTGCAGCACGTCGTTCTCGAGCAGGCCCAGGCGCGGCGCGCGCAGGCCGTAGCGGTCGCGGTAGATGCGCCCCGGCGTCCAGCGGCTGGTGGGCCACATCCAGTCGCAGGGGTCGTGGTCCATGGCTTCGCCCCAGGCCGGCATGGTGGTGCTGCGCATCGGCAGCGCGCGGAACTGCACGCGCAGGTCGGCGCTCACGGGCGCATCGGCGGTCCAGAACGACTCGACCCACAGCAGGCGCCGCCCAATGATCTGCGTCGGCGCGAGGCGGATGCCCACGAGGCGCAGCGGGCCGAACTGCAGCGGGCGAATCCTGGCGTCCTCGGGCACGGCATCGACCGACCACTCGGGCCGGGGCGCGAGCACGGGGCCGACCAGCGCGGGCGGGCGCGAGGCCGACAGCGGCGCCAGCGGCGGGCGCCCGGCCGGCGCGGTGCGTTCGGGCGGCGACAGCTGCAGCGCGCAACGCCCGTCGGGCCGCGGCGTCATCTCGGTGCCGAGCGCGCGGCACAGTTCGGCAAAGCGCGCGCTCGCGGCCTGCGCCGCCTCGCCCGCGAGCTGCTGCGAGAAACCGAAGCCCACGCCCACCGGCGTGAACACCACCTCTTCCACGCCGTGCGGGCCGAGGCGCAGCGAGAACACGCCGGAGTCCGCGAGATCGTTGCGGATCGCGTCGAACAGCAGGTCGCCCGCGTCGTGCAGGATCGGCCGGCCCTGGTGCACCTCGATGCCCTGCAGCACATGCGCCGAGGTGCCGAGCACCGCGTCGGCGCCGGCTTCGACGATGGCATGGCCGACGGCGATCTCGGCGCGCGAGGGCGCGGTCTCCAGGTTCTCGCCCCAGTGCACGGCGACCAGCACCACGTCGGCCTCCTGGCGCGCGGCGGCGATGCGCGGCGCGAGCGTGGCGCGCCAGGCCGCCGGGTCATCGAGCGACAGCCAGGCCGCGCCGGGGCGCTGCGCGGTGGCGGCGAAGCGCGGCTGCGTGGCGTCGAGCGAGAACAGCGCCACGCGCAGCCCACCGGCCTGGCGGAAGGCGGGGCGCAGTGCCGAGTCGAGATCAGGCCCGGTGCCAGCGAACGCGATGGCGGCGGCGTTCAGCAGCCCGTGCTGCTCCAGCAGCGCCTCGGGGCCGTAGTCGCCGCTGTGGTTGTTGGCCGTGGCGACCATGTCGATGCCGGCCTCGGTCAGCACCGCGAGCATCTCGGGGCGCGCACGGTAGTAATACGGGCCGCCCTCGTCCTTCTCGACGCCCTGCGCGCCCGTGGTGGCGACCACGCATTCGAGGTTCACGATGCGCAGGTCGGCCTCGCGCAGCGCGGCGATGTCGCCCAGCATGCGGGCGGGGCCGCCGAGGTCGTGCATGCGGTAGTGCTGACGCCGGCCCAGGTTGACGTCGCCGCCCCACAGCACGATGCCCTCGGCACCGCGCGGCGCGGCCGGTTCGGCCGTGGCCTGCGTGAGCTGCGCGCTCTGCTGCTGCGCCTCGCGCGCTTCGAGCAGGCGGTGGTAGGCCACGTAGCCCGACAGGTAGTGCTCCACGTCGTCGATGCGCACGCGGAAGCTGTGGTGCTTGATGAAGAACGAGCCCGCGATGCGGTCGGGGTGGCGGAAGAACATCGCCAGCTCGGGCCAGAAGTGGCCGTTGGCGAGGTAGCGCGCGCGGTGCTCCAGCGCGCGGTCGAACTTGTGGCGATCCAGCCCCGCAAGCAGCGGGCGCAGGGCCGGGTCGGCTTCGAGCCGCAGCACCATCTCGCGCGCGGCCATCATCAGCTCGAGCAGCGTGGGGAAGGTGGTGATGCGCTCCAGCACGAAGTCCAGGTGGCCCGCCATGTTCTGCAGGCCGAACTGGTAGTAGCGCGTCTCGGGCTTGAAGCGCGTGAGTTCGTTGACGCAGTAGCTCAGCCAATGGTCGTGCGCGCGCCAGTGGCCCGCGGCGATGAAATGCTCGAAGGCCGTCTCGACCACTGCGAGCCAGCGCGCGTCGCGCGTGAGGCCGTACAGCCGCATCAGCCCGAAGGCCGCTTCGCCGTCGTAATAGATGATGCGGTAGGGCTCCTTCACGTCGAGCCCCGGGTGGTTGAGCACGTGCACGAAGCGCCCGGTCTCGGGGTCCTGCATGGAGCGGATGCCCAGCGCGAGCTGCTCCATCAGCGGCTGGTACTGCGCATCGCCGGTGAGCTCGGTGTACTTCACCAGCGCCAGCAGGCACACGGCGTTGCCGCCGAGCTTGATCTCGTTGCCGATGTCGACCAGGAACGCGGCCTGCGTGCCGTCGGCCAGCGTGGCGCGGCGGATCAGCCGCTGGCTCAGGAAGGTCAGCGCGCGGTCGATGGCGGCCTTCTGCACGTCGCTGCGCGTGAGCTCCCAGCCTTCGAGCATGGCGTAGGTGGAGCTGGCGTGGCGCAGCGTGTTGTAGGTGGGGATCGCGCGGTCGAAGCAGGGGAACCAGCCGTAGTGGAACTCGCCCGTGGGCTTGACCTGTTCTGCCAGGTAGTCGCTCGCCGAGTCGACCAGCGTGCGCACCTGCGCCGCGTTCCAGTCGGTGAGCGTGCGAAAGCCCGCGGCCTGCCCTTGCGCGGTGAGCGGCCAGGCGCCGTCGGCGTCGACGTACACGGCGCGCGTGGTGAAGCACCACACGGGCGCGGCGTCGTCGGTGGGAAAGTCGCGCTCGTCGCCGAAGCGGCGCTTGGTGTGCGTGCGCAGGTTGCCGTTGTTGGGCTCCGCGTGGTCGACCGTGCCGTTGTAGAGCACGGCGCTGCCGTGCATCTCCTGCGCGAGCAGCGCGGTCTCGAAGCGCGCGTCGAGCGCGATGCCTTCGTTGAAGTAGTTGCGCTTGGTCTGCGCCAGCCGCGCCTTCAGTTCGCCCCAGGTCATGGGCGTGGCGTGCTCGACGATCTCCGCGCGCAGCCGTTGCGCGGGCCGCTCGGCGCGCTTGGCCTTCACGGCCAGCGCCTCGGCCGCGGCCTGCCATGCGGCCTCGGTGTCGGGGCCGCGGCCCATGACCACGCGGGCGCGGCTTTCGCCCTCGCCCATCGCGAGGAACACCACGCAGCCGGCCTCGTCGGTGGCGGGCGGGGCCGGGGGCAGCGCCCCGTCCGGGGTGGCCAGGGCCTGCCTGGCGCGGTTCAACAGATCGGCGAGGGGGACGGGAGCTTGGTGAGTCATGCGCCGCGAATGATGACAGGCCCCGGCGCGGCCTGCCACTGCGGAAATCCGGGGCGGCGTCAGACCCGGATCAGGCCCGGGTCACGCCCAGGCGTCGAACACCGCGCCGCGCACGGCCTCGACCGCCGCCGATCGCTGGCCGCCGGCCGGCGCGATCCAGCACAGCCAGGTGTGTGAGCGCCAACCGTTCCAGATCTTCAGTTCGCCCTGGCGCTCGCCCTGCTCGGCCTGGTCCAGCCGCATCAGGCCCGCGCCCATGCCGCTGGCGACCATGCTGCGGATGGCGCTCTCGCCGTCGGCGGTGACGCCCTGGCGGTAGTCGCGCCCGGCCGAAGCGAAGAGCTTTTCGAGGTGCGCGCGCAGGATGCACGAGGGCGGCGTGCCGACCCAGGTCAGGTCGGTGAGCTGCGCGAGCGTGAGCTCGGGGTGCGCCTGCGCCACGGACAGCGGCAGGCCCACGGCCAGGTCGACCACGCCCAGGCGCCGCAGCTCGAAGCCTTCGAGCCGCTCGGCGTCGCTGAGCACGTAGGCGCAGTCGAGTTCGCCGCGCTGCACGGCCGCCAGGGTTTCGTACGACAGCCCCTGCTTGAGCTGCAGCGTGACCTGCGGGTGCTGCTGCGCCAGCGTGACCAGCACGCTGCCCAGGCGCAGCGCCACCGGATCGACCACCGTGCCGAAGCGCACCACGCCCTGCGCCGCGCCGCGCAACTGGTCGGCGGCCGACTGCATGCGCATCGCCGAGGCCAGGGTGCGCTCGGCCTCTTCGAGCAGGCGCCGGCCGGCCGCGGTGGGCGACATGCCGCGCGGCGTGCGCTCGAACAGGCGCACGCCGAGTTCGTCTTCCAGCGCCTTGAGCTGCGCGCTGGCGGCCGGGGCGCTGGTGAACACGCGTTCGGCGGCGCGGGTCAGGTTGCCCTCCTTCGCGATGGCGACGAAGGTCTTCAGTTGGTACAGCTCCATGACCGCGGATTGTGAGCGCGTGCGACGCGGTCGTCCGTTCGCTTTTTCGGAAGCCCCTGTCCAAAGAAACGAATGGCCTTCGCGGCGAGGCGTCCCCATCCTTCAGGCCACGCGCTCCCTCTTTTTTCTTGAAAGGCCTTCCCGTGTCCTCCCCTTCCTCACGCCTGCCGGGCATCGCGGCCCTGCTCTTCGCCACCGCCAGCTGGGGCAGCCTGTTCCTCGTCGGCAAGGGCGTGCTGCAGCACGTGGCGCCGGTGTGGCTCACGCTCATCCGCTACACCCTGTCGGCGCTGGTGTTCGCCGCGCTGCTGGGCCTGCGCGGCAACGGCGGCTGGCACAAGCTGCGGCAGCATGCGGTGCCGCTGGCGCTGCACGGCTTTGCGGGCTTCGGCGTGTTCAGCATCCTGCTGTTCGTCGGGCTCTCGCACTCGGTGCCCTCGCACGGCGCGGTGCTGATCGCCACCACGCCGATCACCACGCAGCTGCTGCGCTGGTGGCTCGACGGCGTGCGCCCGACGCGCACGACGCTGCTGACCGCCGCGCTGGCGCTGGCCGGTGTGGCGACGGTGGCCGGGCTGCTGTCGCCCGGCGGCGCAGGCCTGTCGCACGACACGCTGCTCGGCGACGCCATCGCCTTCGTCGGCACGCTGGGCTGGGTCGTCTACACGCGCGGCGCGGCGCGCTTCCCGACGCTGGACACGGTGGACTACACCGCGCTCACGGTGCTGGCCTCGTGGCCGCTGCTGCTGGCCGTGGCGGTGGGCATGACCGTGCTGGGCGCCTCGCCCGCGCCCGACGCGCAGGGGCTGCGCCTGTCGTGGCAGGTGCTGCTGTACGTGGGGCTGGTGCCGTCGGCGCTCGCGGTGCTGGCCTTCAACCACGGCGTGCGCGCGCTCGGCGCGGTCACGGGCACGGCCTTCCTGAACTTCGTGCCGGTATCGGCCTTGCTGATGGGCGTGGCGCTGGGCAAGCCGCCCGCGACGCACGAGATCGTCGGCGTGGCGATGGTGGTGGTGGCGCTGCTGCTGCATGTGGCGGCAGCGAAGCGCGCGGCAACGCCGGTGGCGCCGGTTCGCGTGCCGTCGCCAGGCCAGCGCACCTGCGGCGTCACGCCATGAACAGCGCTCAGCCCTCGGCGCGGCTGCGCCGGAAGATCGCGTAGTTGCCGTTCGCCATCCCCACGAGCACCTCGCCCACGTACAGCCGCGACTCCAGGTTGGCGACGGTGCGCCCGCGGTTGAGCAGCGTGGTCCTGCAGACGACCTGGCCTTCGAACACGGGCTTGAAGTAGTTCATCTTGATCTCGATGGTGGCGCAGATCTCGCCCGCCTCGAGCGTGGGGTACAGCGCCGTGCCCATGCCCGTGTCGGCCAGCGCGTACAGCACGGCGCCGTGCACCACCTCGTGCGGGTTCAGGTGCTGCGGCGCGACGACCAGCGTCATGGTGCTGGCGCCGGCGGTGGCTTGCTCGCAATGCAGGTCGATCAGTTCGGCGAAGGGGTGTTTCATGGCGACGGGAAATGAACGGACCGGCCGACTGTAGACCGCACGGCCGTCAGTCGCCGAGCGCGCGGTAGAAGTAGGTGGTGCCGCACGGCGTGCCGTCGGGCAGCAGCGCGTAGCCGGGGATGGTGCCCACGCGCAGCCAGCCGCAGCGGGTGTACAGCCGCTCGGCCTCGGGGCTGGAGGTGTCGAGCACCAGCAGGGTCTTGCCATGGTCGCGCGCGCGCTGTTCGGCGCCCTTCATCAGCAGCGCGCCGAGGCCGTGGCGGCGTGCGCGGCGGTGCACCAGCATCTTCGCGACCTCGCCGCGGTGCGGCTGGTTCTCGGGCTGCGCCAGCACCAGCTGCACGGTGCCGACGATGCCTGCGTCGTCCTCGGCCACGAGCAACTCGCGCTCGCCGCGCGCCACGCCGTCGGCCACGTGGCGCCAGAAGGCCCGCGCGCGCTCGGGCGTGAGCGGCTGCATGAAGCTCACCGAGGCGCCGCCGTCGACGCAATCGATGAGCACGTCGGCCAGCGCGTTCAGCTCGGCCTCGCTGACGGAAGAAAGGGCGCGCAGGCGCGGAGTGGTGGCAGCAGTCATGGTCATTTCCGGTTGGCGTGGGAAGGCGCGCTGGTGATGACGACCGCGTAGCGCGCCGTCTCGCGGGTGGGGTTGAAGTAGCTCGTCGGCTGGTCGAGCACGAGCGCCAGGCAGTCGCCGGCCTCGAGCCGGTGCTGCTGGTCGCCGACCGCGAGTTCGATGCAGCCTTCGAGCACCCACACCTGCTGGTGGATGCGCGGCTCGCGCGCGCCGGTTTCGTAGGCCACGCGCGCGCCGGGCGGAAACAGCACCTCGACGATCTGGATCGGCGAGGCGTCGCCGCCGGCCGAGACGTTGCGGCGCAGGTAGCCCGAATGCGGATCGCGCCATTCGAGCTGGTCGGCGCGGCGCGACACCGGGCTGGCGGTGGGCGCGTCGGACTCGAACAGCGAGGCCAGCGGCACGCCCAGGCCGGTCGCGAGTTTTTCGAGCAGCACGGCCGTCGGACTGCTCTCGCCGCGCTCGATCAGAGAGATCATGGAGCGGCTGACGCCGCAGTGCGTGGCCAGGGCGTCGAGCGAGAGATCGCGCGCGGCGCGCAGGGCGCGCACACGCTGGGCGATGCGGTCGTTGAGGCTGGGGGGTGACGCTGATTCTTCTTTCATATTGGATTAAATATCCAATGAAATAGAAATGCAGTCAACCCCAGGCTGAAAGCTGGCCGTCTCGGCCGCAGAGACTTGCTCGTCGAAGTGACTGTTCTTTGGAGAAATATTCATGCCAATCGCTGAAATCATCCAACACATCACCACCATCGACGCACCATGAGCGCCAACGATCCCGCCCCCCTGCCCTCGACGTTTGCCACCTTCGCCGACGGCCCCTCCGCGCCTTCCGCGCTGCGCACCCGCATCACGGCCGCCTGCCGGCCGCCCGAATCGCAGGCGCTGGCACCGCTGCTCACGCAGGCCCGGCTGCCGGCCGATCAGGCCGCCGAAGCCCACGCCCTGGCCCACCGCATCGCCCACCAGCTGCGCCAGCGCAAGAACGGCGGCGGTCGCTCGGGCCTCGTGCAGGGCCTGCTGCAGGAGTACGCGCTGTCGTCGCAGGAAGGCGTGGCGCTGATGTGCCTGGCCGAGGCGCTGCTGCGCATTCCCGACGCCGACACGCGCGACGCGCTCATCCGCGACAAGATCGCGCAGGGCCAGTGGCAGGCGCACGCGGGGCACAGCCCGTCGGTGTTCGTCAACGCCGCCACCTGGGGCCTGCTGCTCACGGGCAGGCTGGTGGCCACGCACAGCGAGACGGGCCTGTCGGCCACGCTCACGCGACTGATCGGCAAGGGCGGCGAGCCGCTGATCCGCAAGGGCGTGGACATGGCGATGCGCATGATGGGCGAGCAGTTCGTCACCGGCGAAACCATCGCCCAGGCGCTGGCGCATGCGCGCACGCTCGAGGCGCAGGGCTTTCGCTATTCGTACGACATGCTCGGCGAGGCCGCGCTCACGGCCGACGACGCGCGCCGCTACCGCGCGGCCTACGAAGACGCCATCCACGCCATCGGCCGCGCCTCGAACGGGCGCGGCGTGTACGGCGGGCCGGGCATCTCGATCAAGCTGTCGGCGCTGCACCCGCGCTACAGCCGCGCGCAGTACACGCGCGTGATGGCCGAGCTGTACCCGGTGCTGCGCGACCTGGCGCTGCTGGCGCTGCACTACGACATCGGCCTGAACATCGACGCCGAAGAAGCCGACCGGCTCGAACTCTCGCTCGACCTGCTGGAGCGCTTGTGCTTCGAGCCCGCGCTGGCGGGCTGGCAGGGCATCGGCTTCGTGGTGCAGGGCTACCAGAAGCGCTGCCCCTTCGTGATCGACTGGGTGATCGACCTCGCGCGCCGCAGCGGCCACCGGCTCATGGTGCGGCTCGTGAAGGGCGCCTACTGGGACAGCGAGATCAAGCGCGCGCAGCTCGACGGGCTCGCGGGCTACCCGGTCTACACGCGCAAGGCCTACACCGACGTGTCGTACCTCGCGTGCGCGCGCCGGCTGCTCGATGCGCCCGACGCGGTGTACCCGCAGTTCGCCACGCACAACGCCCACACGCTGGCCGCGATCTACACGATGGCCGACCCGTCGCGCTACACGCCGGGCCAGTACGAGTTCCAGTGCCTGCACGGCATGGGCGAGCCGCTGTACGAGCAGGTGGTGGGCCCGCTCGGGCGGCCCTGCCGCATCTACGCGCCGGTGGGCACGCACGAGACGCTGCTGGCCTACCTGGTGCGGCGGCTGCTGGAGAACGGCGCCAACACCTCGTTCGTGAACCGCATCGCCGATGCGTCGATTCCGCTCGACACGCTGGTGGAAGACCCGGTCGCGACCGTCGAGCGCATGGCTGCGCAGGAAGGTGCGATGGGCCTGCCGCACGCGGCCATTCCGCTGCCGGCCGCGCTCTACGGTGCGCAGCGCGCGAACTCGCAGGGCCTGGACCTCGCGAGTGAAGCGACGCTGCATGCGCTCGCCGCCACGCTGCAGGCCAGCGCGACCGAGCCGTGGCGCGCGACGCCGATGCTCGCCGCGCCACGCGCCGAAGACGAAGCCAGTCGCACCTGGGCCGAGGTGCGCAACCCCGCCGACCGCCGCGACCTCGTCGGCCAGGTGCAGGACGCGGTGCCGGGCGACGTGGCCTCGGCCATTGCGCGGGCCGAAGCCGTCGCCGCCGCGTGGGCCGCCACGCCGCCGGCCGAACGCGCCGCCGCGCTCGAGCGCGCCGCCGCCCTGCTCGAAGCGCAGCAGCCGCGCCTGCTCGGCCTCTTGATGCGCGAGGCCGGCAAGAGCGGCGCCAATGCCATCGCCGAGGTGCGCGAGGCGGTCGACTTCCTGCGCTACTACGCGGCGCAGGCGCGCACCGACTTCGCCAATGCCACGCACCGCCCGCTCGGGCCGGTGGTGTGCATCAGCCCGTGGAACTTTCCGCTGGCGATCTTCACCGGCCAGGTGGCCGCCGCACTCGCGGCCGGCAACCCGGTGCTGGCCAAGCCGGCCGAGCAGACGCCGCTGGTCGCCGCCGAAGCGGTGCGCGTGCTGTGGGAAGCGGGCGTGCCGCGCGCGGCGGTGCAGCTGCTGCCGGGGCGCGGCGAGACCGTCGGCGCCGCGCTGGTCGGCGACGCGCTCGTGCAGGGCGTGATGTTCACGGGCTCGACCGAGGTCGCGCGCCTGCTGCAGAAGACGCTGGCTACGCGCCTGGGTACGCACGGCGCGCCGGTGCCGCTGATCGCCGAGACCGGCGGACAGAACGCGATGATCGTGGACTCGTCTGCGCTCGTGGAGCAGGTGGTGGCCGACGTGATGGCCTCGGCCTTCGACAGCGCGGGCCAGCGCTGCTCGGCGCTGCGCGTGCTGTGCGTGCAGGAAGAGGCGGCCGACCGCCTCGTCGCCATGCTGCAGGGCGCGATGGCCGAGAGCTGCATCGGCAACCCCGCGCGGCTCGCGGTGGACGTGGGCCCCGTCATCGACGACGAGGCGCGCGATGGCATCGAGCGCCACATCGCCGGCATGCGCGGGCGCGGCCGGCGCGTGTTCCGCCAGGGCCGCGAGTTCGGCCACGACACGCGCCACGGCACCTTCGTGCTGCCCACGCTGGTCGAGCTGGAACACCTGGGCGAGCTGCAGCGCGAGGTGTTCGGCCCCGTGCTGCACCTGCTGCGCTACCGCCGCCGCGACCTGGGCGCGCTCATCGGCCAGATCAACGGCAGTGGCTACGGCCTCACGCTGGGCGTGCACACGCGCATCGACGAGACCATCGCGCAGGTGGTGGCGCAGGCGCAGGCCGGCAACGTCTACGTGAACCGCAACATGGTCGGCGCCGTGGTGGGCGTGCAGCCCTTCGGCGGCGAAGGGCTGTCGGGCACCGGGCCGAAGGCCGGCGGGCCGCTGTACATGGCGCGCCTGCTGTCGGCGCGGCCCGACGACGTGCTGGCGCGCGCCGTGGCGGACGACGCACCCGTCTCACCATCGGCCGGCCTCGCGGCGCTCGAAGGCTGGGCGCGCGACACGGGCCGCGACGCGCTGGCCGCGCAGTGCCGCCGCTTCGCCGGCCTGGCGCACGTCGGCCGTGCACGCACGCTGGCCGGCCCGACCGGCGAGCGCAACGTCTACACGCTGCAGCCGCGCGAGGCCGTGCTGTGCCTCGCCGATGCGCAAGCCGACCGGCTCGTGCAACTGGCGGCCGTGCTGTCGGTCGGCAGCACCGCCATCTGGCCGGCCGATGCGCCCGGCGCGCACGCGCTGCTGGCCGCATTGCCCGACGAAGCACGCCACGCGGTCGTGCTCGCCAACGACTGGCGCGCGCCCACCGTGGTCTTCGACGCCGTGCTGCACCACGGCGACGCCGGCCACCTTGCCGGCGTGCTGCAGCAGGTGGCGGCGCGGCCCGGCCCCCTCGTCGGCGTGCGCGGCTTCGCGCCGGGCGACACCGGCATTCCGCTCGAAAGCCTGGTGCTGGAGCGCGCGCTGAGCGTCAACACGGCCGCGGCCGGCGGCAATGCGAGCCTGATGACGATCGGGTGAACGGGCTTATTTGTCGAACGCCGGGTCGATGGGCACGCGGTAGCCGTTGACCAGCCGGTTCGTCTCGTTCGCCATGCCCACCACGGCCATCAGCTCGGCGAACATGGCCGGCGTCATGCCGGCCTTTTCCGCGCCCGCGTGGTGGCTCGCGATGCAGTAGCCGCAGTTGTTGGTGACGCTCACCGCCAGGTAAATCATTTCCTTCACCACCGGGTCGAGCGCGCCCGGCGCCATCACCTCCTTGAGGCTGGCCCAGGTGCGCTTCAGCGTGGCCGGGTCGTTGGCCAGGTACTTCCAGAAATTGTTGACGTCGGGCACGTTGCGCGACGCCTTGATGTCGTCGAACACCGCGCGGACCTCGTCGGAAGCGGCGGCGTGCTCGATGGGCTGGGGTTTCATGCGATCTCCTGAAGTGTGAATGTGCGATGCAAAGCAACATTTGCTTTCGGTACCTTCACATTTATTGTGAATTAGGTCCTAGGTTCACGCGCCCTGCGGTTCATACAGTCGAAGCGTCACACATCAAGCGCGCCATCAGGCGCCATCTCAGGGAGAAGAGAGAACCATGGAACACGTCACACAGCACGTGGGGGGCGGTGCGCGCGCCGCATTCGTCTGCAAGAAGAAAACCCGAGGCATCGCGGGCGCCGTGCTCGCACTGGCCGCCGGCCTCGCAGGCCCGTCGGCCTGGGCCGATGTGAGCCTGGGCGGCACCAGCTACACCACAGGATCGGGCGCAGTATGCAGTTCGGGCGGCGCCGGTCCCACGTGGGCCTGCCAGGTGCCCAACGGCAGCGGCGGCTTCGCGCTCATCACCGGCGTGCCGACCGACCCCGTGAACGGCGGCCCCGATGCCGCGGCCTTGCAAGGCATGGTGAGCGGCAACCTCGGCGGCGACGCGCTGCTGCTCGGCGGCACGGCCGCCAAGGCCACCGGCTTCGGCAGCGTGGCAGCGGGCTCCGACGCGCGCGCCACCGAAACCTACGCCACCGCCATCGGCTCCACCACCGTGGCCGCGGGCGTCAGCAGCACGGCCGTGGGCAACGTGGCCCAGGCCTTCGGCACCAACGCTACCGCCATCGGCGCCAACAGCACGGCCGTGGCCACCAGCAGCGTCGCAGTGGGCGACCGCGCCACCGCGAGCGACATCAATTCGACCGCACTCGGCGCCAACACGCAGGCGCGCAAGAAGAGCAGCCTGGCGGCCGGCGACAAGGCGATCGCCGACGGCATCAACGCCGCCGCGCTGGGCGCGAACACGCAGGCGCTGGCCGACAGCGCCGTGGCCGTGGGCGACCGCGCCACCGCGGGTGCCGAGTCGGCCGTGGCCGTGGGCCGCCAGAGCACGGCATCGGCCGCGTCCGCCGTGGCTATCGGCACGGGCGCGACAGCGAGCGCCGTCAATGGCGTGGCACTCGGCGCCGGCGCCGTCGCCGACCGCGCGGGCATGAACGGCCAGCAAGAGCGCTTCTCGAACGTCGCCGTGGGCTCCACGCAGGGCGCGGTCTCGGTCGGCAGCGCGGGCGGCGAGCGGCAGATCACAAACGTGGCGGGCGGCACGCAGGCGACCGACGCGGTCAACGTGCGCCAGCTGCAGGCCGTGCAGGCCGGCGCGGTCAACTACGTGACCAACGTGGACGGCAGCGTGAACCACAACCAGATCGTGCTGGGCAACGGACAGGCGCCCAACGGCACCACCGTGTCCAACGTGGCGCCCGGCGTGGCCGGCACCGACGCCGTGAACGTGAACCAGCTGAACGCACAGAGTGCGCAGTGGCGCGACGCCATCCGCGTGAACCAGCGCGACGCCAACGCCGGCACCGCCGGTGCGATGGCCATGGCGGGCATGCCGCAGGCCTACATGCCGGGCAAGAACATGATCGCGGCCGGCATCGCCGGCTACGAGGGCCAGAGCGCCCTCGCGGTCGGCTTCTCGAGCATCTCGGACAACGGCAAGTGGGTGATGAAGTTCACCGGCTCGGCCAACTCGCGCGGCAAGGTCGGCGTCTCGGCCGGCGCGGGCTACCAGTGGTGAGCCGCATGAACCACAGAACCGCCATCGCTCCAGGCCCCACGCATTCTTCCTTCATGACACGCACCTTTTTTCTGCCCACCGCCGCGCTGCTGGCCTTGCTCACCCTCGCCGGCTGCACCTCGTACGTGAGCCGCGGCATCGACAGCGACGGCAAGGCCACCGAACTCGTCTGGCCCGGCGCCGACCAGCAGCAGACCTGGCAGACCGAAGGCAGCTTTCCGAACCGCGAGAACCTGCGCGCCATCGGCCCCGGCGCCACCAAGGACCAGCTGTACGCGCTCATCGGCCGCCCGCACTTCGACGAAGGCATGGCCGCCGTGCGCGAGTGGGACTACGTCTTTCACTTCCGCTCGGGCGGCGGTGCGACGAGCTGCCGCTACAAGGTGATCTTCGACACGGCCTACAAGGCGCGCAGCTTCCACTGGAACCCGGCGATCTGCGCCGAGCTGGCCAAGGGCTGATCAGCCGCCCTGTGGCGGCTCCGGCCGCCGCCACAGCCACGCCAGCACGACCGCCATCGAGCCGATGGCGACGCACGCGAGCCACGGCTTGTGCGCCGTCAATACGATGACGACCGCGCAAAACGCCATCGCCGCGGTGGCGCTCCACTTGGCGCGCCGGCTCACCGTGCGGCCGTTCTCCCAGTTGCGCAGCAGCGGCCCGAAGAGCCGGTGGTTCAGCAGCCAGCGGTGCAGCCGCGGCGAGCTGCGCGCCGCGGCCCAGGCGGCCATCAGCACGAAGACCGTGGTCGGCATGCCCGGCGCGACCACGCCGATGGCGGCCAGCACGAGGCACAGCGCGGCAAAGACCATCAGCAGCCAGCGCACGACCAGCGGCAACGGCCGGGGCTCCACGACAGCGGGCGGGTTCTGGGGGTCTTCGGCGGGGGTCACGGGCCGATTGTCTTTCTTTCTCTTTCACCGCACCGACGCGCTTGATTCAGATCAACCGCGCGCCGCTTTCGGCTGCCGATACTGGACTTTTACATCCACCTGCAAAGTTCTGAAGACCATGGCCCACCTTGTATGGAAGACCGAGCTCAATACGGGGATCCATGAGATCGACACGCAGCACCAGCGCATCGTGCAGTACATCAATGCGCTGGACGATGCCCGCCGCACGAACGACCGCAAGGTCGTGGGCCGGATCATCGAAGAGACCATCGACTACACCGCCTCGCACTTCGCGTTCGAGGAGGCCATGATCGAGGACGCGGGCTACCCCTTCACCGGCCCGCACCGGAAGGTGCACGAGATCTTCGTGCGCCGCGTCACCGAATTCCGCACGCGCTTCGAGCACGGCGAAGAGGTGCTGGCCGAGCTGCACGACATGCTCTCGCGCTGGTTGTTCAATCACATCCGCCATGAAGACGGCGCGTACGTGCCGACCGTGAAGGCGCACCTGCACACGACGGATTCTTCAGCGGAAGTGCTGGTGCATGCGCAGGTGCGCAAGGCAGTGCAGCAAGGCGGCGCCGCGGGGCAGGTCAAGATGGGCTGGATGCGGCGCTTGTTCGGCGGGTGACGCGGCCCTGATGCCGCGCCCCGGCCGTGTCACTCCTCGACGAAGGCTTCTTCGCGCTTGGCCTTCACCGAAGGCAGCAGCACCACGATGAGCAGCAGCGCCGCGGCGGCCAACAGCCCCGCCGACAGCGGCCGCATGACGAACACGCTCCAGTCGCCGCGCGACAGCAGCAGTGCGCGTCGCAGGTTCTCTTCCATCATCGGCCCGAGGATGAAGCCCAGCAGCAGCGGCGCGGGCTCGCACTTGAGCTTGAGGAACAGGTAGCCCACGATGCCGAAGATCGCGACCATCCACACGTCGAAGGTGTTGTTGTTCTCGGAGTACACGCCCACCGCGCAGAACAGCACGATCGACGGAAAGAGCCACTTGTAGGGAATGGTCAGCAGCTTGATCCAGATGCCGATCATCGGCAGGTTCAGCACGATGAGCATCAGGTTGCCGATCCACATCGAGGCGATGAGGCCCCAGAACAGCTCGGGGTTGCTGGTCATCACCTGCGGGCCGGGCTGGATGTTGTGGATGGTCATCGCGCCCACCATCAGCGCCATCACCGCGTTGGGCGGAATGCCCAGCGTCAGCAGCGGAATGAACGAGGTCTGCGCGCCGGCGTTGTTGGCCGACTCCGGCCCCGCCACGCCGCGGATGTTGCCCTTGCCGAAGGGCACCTCGCCCTGCTTGAGCTTGATGCGCTTCTCGATCGTGTAGGCCGCGAAGGCCGACAGCAGCGCGCCGCCGCCCGGCAGGATGCCCAGGGCCGAACCCAGCGCGGTGCCACGCAGCACCGCAGGCGTCATGCGCCGGAAGTCTTCCTTGGTGGGCCACAAGCCCTTGACCTTGGCGGTGAACACCTCGCGCTCGTGCTCGGGCACGGCCAGGTTGGCGATGATCTCGCCGTAGCCGAACACGCCCATCGCAATCGCGATGAAGCCGATGCCGTCGGTGAGCTCGGGAATGTCGAAGCTGTAGCGCGCCACGCCCGAGTTCACGTCGGTGCCCACGAGGCCCAGTGCCAGCCCGAGCAGGATCATCGTGATGGCCTTGAGCAGCGATCCCGAGGCCAGCACCACGGCGCCGATCAGGCCCAGGATCATCAGCGAGAAGTATTCGGCCGGACCGAACTTGAAAGCCAGCTCGGTCAGCGGCGGCGCGAAGGCCGCAAGAATCAGCGTGCCGACGCAGCCCGCGAAGAACGAGCCCAGGCCCGCCGCGGCGAGCGCCGGCCCGGCCCTCCCCTTGCGCGCCATCTGGTAGCCGTCGATCACGGTCACCACCGACGACGATTCGCCCGGCAGGTTCACCAGAATGGCGGTGGTCGAGCCGCCGTACTGGGCGCCGTAGTAGATGCCGGCCAGCATGATCAGCGCCGACACGGGCGGCAGCGCGTAGGTGGCGGGCAGCAGCATCGCGATGGTGGCCACGGGGCCGATGCCCGGGAGCACGCCGATCAGCGTGCCCAGCAGGCAGCCGACGAAGGCATAGACAAGGTTCTGCGCGGTGAAGGCCACGCCGAAGCCGATCGAGAGGTTGGTAATCAGGTCCATTGTTCTCTTGGATTTCTTGTTGTTCTGCGCGGGTCAGCCGGCGATGAAGGTGGGCCACACCTGGAACTGCAGCTTCAGCGCCACCACGAAGGCCAGGTAGCTGCCGAGCGCGAGCACGGTCGCGAGCAGGGTCACGCCCTTCCAGCCGAAGCTGTCGCCCGCCAGGCTCGCGATGAAGGTCAGCGCATAGATCGCGACGATGAGCCCCATCGACGGCAGGCCGATGCTCGGCAGCCCGCCGAGCAGCACGCCGAACACCAGGTTGGCGCCGATGATGAACAGCAGCGGCTTCCATGCGATGCGGCCCACCGGTTCGCCGTCGGCGGTCTCGACCGTGAGGGCCTTGAACGTGATCAGCACGCCCATGCACGCGATGAGGATGCCCACGATGAGCGGAAAGTAGCCGGGGCCCATGCGGGCGCCGGTGCCCACGTTGTAGGTCGTGGCGCCCCATGCGAAGGCCACGCCGAAGGCGCTGAAAAGCACGCCCGAGCAGAAGTCTCTCTGACTCTTGATTCTCACCGTTGATGTCTCCTGGAACTGCGTTGATCGGCACAGGATGTGCGTCAGCGATCCTAGGAATTCAGCGCCGCGGTGTGTATGAACAAAGCATTGCCATTCGGCAATGTTCGAGGCGCGACGAGGCGAAGAAGGCGCCGCTCAGGCGTCCGCCGTCGGCAGGTCGATGCAGGCGCGTAGGCCCGGGCGGGCATCGCCGAACTGCAGGCGACCGCCGTGCAGCGCCACCACCGCCTGCACGCTCGCGAGCCCCAGGCCGTGGCCCGGCGTGCTGTGGTCCAGCCGGTGGAAGCGCACGCCCAGGCGCTCGTACTCGGCGCTCGGAATGCCGGGGCCGTCGTCCTGCACGAACAGCTGCGCACGCCCGTCGACCGTGTGCGTGCCGATGCGCACGGTGGCGCCGGCCCCGCCGTACTTCAGCGCGTTGTCGAGCAGGTTGGCCGCCGCGCCCGCGAGCAGGTCGCGGTCGCCGAGCGCGATGGCGCGGTCGGCCGGCTCGCGCAGCAGCGCGATGCCCCGCAGCTCGGCCACCGCCTCGTACAGCTCCGCCACGTCGTCGGCGATGACATGCAGCGCCACCGGCGCGAACTGCTGGCGCCGCGCACCGGCCTCGACCTCGGCGATCTGCAGCAGCTTCTCGAACATCACCGCCAGCTCCTCGAGCTCGCGGATGGCGGTGGCCACGGGCTCGCGCTGCGGATGGTGGGCGTCGCCGAGCCCCGCCTCCACCGCACGCAGGCGCACCAGCACGCGCGTGAGTGGCGTGCGCAGGTCGTGCGCGATGGTGTTGGACACATGGCGCACGCCGTCCATCAGCGACTGGATGCGGTCGAGCATCGCGTTGATGTCGCCCTCCAGCAGCGCGAACTCGTCCTCCTGGCCCGAAGGCGCCACGCGCTCCTGCAGCTCGCCCGCCGCGATGCGCGCGGCCGTGCGCCGCACCGCGCCCACGCTGCGCTCCAGCTCCTGGCGGAAGACGAAGGTGCCGCCGATGAGCAGCAGCACCGCCACGATGCCCGCCGCCGCGCTGGCGCTCGCCACCAATGATTCGATCGACTCCTGGTCGCGCAGGTCGTGCCCCACCACGAGCATGCCGCCGTCGGGCAGCGGGCGCATCACGAGGTAGGCGATGACGGTCTGGCCCGCGCGCACCACGCGGCGGTGCACGCCGTCGCCGGCGTCGGGCGCCAGCGAGGGCATCTGGTCGAGGTTGCCCGCGCGCTTGCGGCCCTCGCGGTCGGTGAGCAGGTAGATCTCGTTGTCGGAGTTGCGGCCGTCGGAAAGCGCATGGGCGATCTCGCCCGCCACGCCTTCGGCGCCCCGCGCTTCGTAGCGCACCACCAGCTGCTGCACGCTGGCGGCCACCTGCCGCACCATGCGCTGCTGCAGCACGCCGACGGTCTGCATGTAGACGATGGCCAGCGCGGCCAGCATGGTGATCGCGACGAGCAGCCCGTAGTAGAAGGCGAGCCGAAAGCCGACCGAGCGCCACAGCTGGCGCAGGGCCCAGGTCATTGCGGCGCGGCCAGCGTGTAGCCCACGCCGCGCACGGTGTGGATCAGCGTCGGCGCGCCGCCCGCATCGAGCTTGCCGCGCAGGCGGCTCACCTGCACGTCGATCACGTTGGTCTGCGGATCGAACTGGTAGTCCCACACGGCTTCGAGCAGCATGGTGCGCGTGACCACCTGGCCCGGATGCATCATGAGATAGGCCAGCAGCCTGAACTCGCGCGGCTGCAGCGCGATGGGCCGGCCGCCGCGCTCCACGTGGCGGCGCGCCAGGTCGAGCGTGAGGTCGGCCAGCTGCAGCGTGCGGATCTCGGGCCCGCTGCGCGAGCGGCGCACCAGCGCCTCGGCGCGCGCCGCGAGTTCGGAGAAGGCGAAGGGCTTGGCCAGGTAGTCGTCGCCGCCGGCCTTGAGCCCGCGCACGCGCTCGTCGAGCGCGCTCAATGCGCTGAGCACCAGCACCGGCGTCTTCTTGCCGAGCGCGCGCATCGTGGTGAGGATCGACAGGCCGTCCACGTCGTTGGGCAGCATGCGGTCGAGGATGACCAGGTCCCACGTCTCGCCCGTGGCACGCGCGAACGCATCCGCGCCGTCGCGGCTGATCACCGCCACATGGCCGAGCGAACGGAAGCCTTCGGCGATGTAGCGCGCGTTGTCGGCATCGTCCTCGACGATGAGGCAGTTCCAGATGACGGTGGGGCCGAGCACGTCAGTCGGTGCGGCCACGGCAAGAAATACCCATGGATGGCGGTGCGGTTGTGCTCACATTGCGGCCCCTGGAATGCAGGGGCGTGCGACACAAATCCTAGCCCAGCTGGAAGCGGGAAAGACCCACGTTTCATTACCGTTTGTCCATGAAGCCGCGCGGTCGGGGGTCGCGTGTGCGAGGAGCTGATCTGGCCCCATCAAATCGAAGACCACGCTCACTCTCCGTTCACCAGAGACACCCCGTCCACCGGCTTGCGCATCCATTTCGCAACGTCCACGCCCAACCCCTGAATCACTGCATCCATTGCGCTGCATTCGGTCGTCTCCGCCGTGATATCAGCGTACGGGGTGTGCACCTGGCGCAGAGCTTTGAATTGCGCAGTGGGCAGTCCCGGTCGTTCAAGCACCGCACGGATGACCACGATCGTGGGGCCGCCTGCGCTGACGGTCACGATGTCCATGATGTCGATCTTCAGCAAAAGGGCGGCCTCCCTGCCGGGACCCGGCACAGGGCGCACAACCTCATACCGCGCCGTCAACTGATCTTGCACGGCCTGACGCAGCGGGTCCGGCACGCCGCACGCGTCATCGGCTTCGGACATCCGGCGGCCCTGGTCATGCCCGTACACGACGGACGGCAGCATCACCGTGGTGGGGGCAGCAGGCGCGGGTCGCGTTCGCTCGGGCGGCTGGGAATCGTGTGAACCGCAAGCAGCCAGAAGTGCGCTTACCGCCATCGCGATGCACGTGTTGCGCACGAAGGCAGGCGAAGCGTCTGCAGGCGCATTGGAAGTAAAGCAGGCCGGCGGCACCAAGACGCGATTTGTTACATTAGTCCGGGGGTTGGAGGAATTTTGCAGGACCGACTACCTACCGGGCGATCGCCCGGCCAAATCAACTATAAGGAAAAATGCTACATGCACACCATCAATTACAAGATGGAGTACTCGATTCTCGAGTACGTTTTCGGCCTGATTGGCCCGGCAATTATCATTGCCGCCATTTTTTATCCGATTGCAGATCTGAAAATAGGCACCCTTCGGCTTCACCTGCCGACCGGCGTGGCCAATGGCGTTCTCATGTTGATCGGGGCTTATGTCACGTATCTTACGGTGGGAACACTTTTCAAGAAACGCGCAGCCAACAGCCAGGGCGCCAGCATTGTTCTTGACGAGAAAGGCATGTCTTTCACGACCGTCAAGAAATTTTCGGGCGTACTGACCACCGTGGGCTATGACGCCATCAATCAAGTCACCATCACGGACATCCCGGAAACCTCCACATCGAGTGCAGAGAAAACAATAGAAATCAGCACGCCGTCGATGGCACCCAAGAAGCATGAGTTCGATGCCATTCACATGGTGAAGGATTCAGACTTTGAAGTTCTTGTGAATGCGCTCAAGCATCGCGCCGTCAATGCCACCTTCAAGCAAATCTGACCCATGGGTTTCTTGAAGAAGTTGTTCCAGATAGTTTCTGGCAAAAAATACAGAAACTGCCCCGATGGGGCCGCAGCGGATCCGGCGGCGCAGCGCGCACTTCAAGCAGGGCTCATCAACTCCGAACAGATCATGGCGTATTGCGACAGCTACGCAACGGGGTTGTCTGACGATGCGCTCGCCGAGGGACTTGGCTCGCACTGGGGCATACGCTCGCCCCAGGAGGCTGCTGAAACCCTGGCGTCACTCGGCCGCCATGGCCATCGCTTTTTTTACGACATTGTTTTTCGTATTTACAGCGATGGTGCTTCGGGAGACGAGCGCCAGGAGGTTCTCGAGGCCTTGATAGCCAGCGGGCGGTACGGCTCCCCGGAAACGGTGCGCGAGCAGATTGCTGTGCAGGGGCCGAGCGAGAAAAAAGACCTCGTTTTCTCGGCTTTGGCGCAGGCGATGGAGATGCTGGAGAATCTGCGATCCGTTTTTCGTCTTCTCGAAGACAAGGTCAATGGCTCGTACCTTCCCAAGGATTACAGCGCCGGAATTCTCGCCTGGGATCTGGGCCGCCTCGTCACGGTTGCAAGAATGTCATTGGACCGCAAATACATCGAGCAGGCTGAATTCGATCGCATTCTTTCGCATGCAGACAAAGAATTGCGCTCGAATTTTTCGTCCTGGCCGCAGTTTGCAAAGAGCTACATCATCGGCCGGGCCAGCTGGGCGGGTCAGAATATGACGCTGGGCGGAATCATCGGTATTGCCGAAGATCTCATGACCGATGAACGGAGCCCTTGGGTGCTGTCGCCTCTGTGAGTCGCATTCGACGACAGCGCTGAAAAAGATCCAGTTCGTCGGATCGCTCCATGCTGATTTCCGTGGACGTTTGATCCACCTGTCCGTCGCGAACTGACCGGCCGCAATGTCTTGCGGCCGTTGTTCGCATGGAGGACTGGATTACTCGTAAACGGAAATCAACAAATTCAAAGTATTTACGACGCTATTTGCGTGTTCAAGACTTTATTTGGCGAGAACATCAGGATCGCGCCACCCACGCACGCTCACTCCACCGTCACGCTTTTAGCGAGGTTCCGCGGCTTGTCCACGTCGGTCCCGCGCGCACACGCCGTGTGATACGCCAGCAGCTGCAGCGGCACCACGTGCAGCAGCGGCGACAGCGCGCCGTAGTGCTCGGGCATGCGGATCACGTGCAGGCCTTCGCCGCTGGCGATCTGCGTGTCGCCGTCGGCCAGCACGTAGAGCACGCCGCCGCGGGCGCGCACTTCCTGCAGGTTGCTCTTGAGCTTTTCGAGCAGCGCGTCGTTCGGTGCCACGGCCACCACGGGCATCTCGCTGGTGACGAGCGCGAGCGGGCCGTGCTTGAGTTCGCCGGCGGCATAGGCCTCGGCGTGGATGTAGGTCACTTCCTTGAGCTTGAGCGCGCCTTCGAGCGCGATCGGGTAGTGCAGGCCGCGGCCCAGGAACAGGGCGTTGTCCTTGCGCGCGAAGTCTTCGGCCCAGCCGATGATCTGCGGCTCGAGCGCGAGCACCGACTGCAGCGCGACGGGCAGGTGGCGCATTTCCTTCAGGTAGCGCGCCTCGTCGAGCGCGCTCAGGCGGTTCTTGGACTGCGCGATGGCCAGCGTGAGCAGGAACAGGCCCGCGAGCTGGGTGGTGAAGGCCTTGGTCGAGGCCACGCCGATTTCGACGCCGGCGCGCGTGATGTAGGCCAGCTTGCACTCGCGCACCATGGCGCTGGTGGCGACATTGCAGATGGTCAGCGTCTGTTCCATGCCGAGCGAGCGCGCGTGCTTGAGCGCGGCCAGCGTGTCGGCGGTTTCGCCCGACTGGCTGATGGTGACGACCAGCGTCTTGGGGTCGGGCACGGAGTCGCGGTAGCGGTACTCGCTGGCGATCTCGACCTGGGTAGAGATCTTCGCGATGCTCTCGAGCCAGTACTTGGCGGTGCAGCCGCTGTAGTAGCTGGTGCCGCAGGCCAGGATGAGGATCTTGTCGATGTCCTGGAACACGCGGTGCGCGCTCGCGCCGGTGGCGCCGTCCTGGCCGATGCCGTCGAACAGCTCGGGCACGATGCCTTCCACGCCTTCGAGCGTGTCGCCGATGGCGCGCGGCTGCTCGAAGATTTCCTTCTGCATGTAGTGGCGGTACGGGCCCAGCTCGGCCGCGCCGCTGTGGGCGTGCACGGTGCGCACGGTGCGGGTGACGGGCTTGTGGTTCTTGTCGACGATCCAGTACTTGCCCGGCTGCAGGTCGACCACGTCGCCTTCTTCGAGGTACACGATCTGGTCGGTCACGCCGGCCAGCGCCATCGCGTCGCTGGCCAGGAAGTTCTCGGTGCCGTCCTTGCCGGCGCCCAGGATCAGCGGCGAGCCGGCGCGCGCGCCGATCACGCGCTGCGGTTCGTCGCGGCAGATGACGGCGATGGCGTAGGCGCCGTGCAGCTGCAGCACGGCGGCCTTGACGGCTTCGAACAGGTCGCCGTTGTAGAGGCTGTCGACGAGGTGGGCGATGACCTCGGTGTCGGTCTGGCTCTCGAACACGTAGCCCTTGGCTTCGAGCGCAGCGCGCAGCGGCTCGTGGTTCTCGATGATGCCGTTGTGCACGAGCGCGATGCGGCCCGGGCGCGCGGCGGGCGCGTCGGCGCCGACGCCGTGGCTGAAGTGGGGGTGCGCGTTGTGCACGGCCGGTGCGCCGTGGGTGGCCCAGCGCGTGTGGGCGATGCCGGTGAGGCCTTCGACCTTGTCGTCGCGCACCTGCGTCAGCAGGTCGGCCACGCGCGAGGTGGTGCGTGCGCGGCTCAGGCCGCCGGCATGCACCGCGACGCCGCAGGAGTCATAGCCGCGGTATTCGAGCCGCTGAAGGCCCTGGACCAGGACCGGAACGATGTCGCGATGGGAGGCTGCGCCGACGATGCCGCACATAGGATGTACCTTGTCTTGAAGAACAGAAGGGCTCGATGGTAGGGAGACGACCAAGAAATATGGCGTCTAAATTTCTTCAGTTTCGGACTTTTATTTCACCGAAACCCATAGATGGCGTTTTATTTCATAATTTCAACCAATATGGAATCAATCTCCCTCGATGCCATCGACCTCAAGCTGCTCGACGCGCTCCAGAACGACGCCTCGCAGACCAACCAGCGCCTGGCCGCCGAGGTGGGCATCTCGCCGCCGACCTGCCTGCGCCGCGTGCAGCGGCTGCGCCAGGAAGGGCTCATCGAGCGCCAGGTCGCCCTGCTCTCGCCCGACCGGCTCGCCACGGTGCTGGGCCACGGCCTGCAGGCGGTGGTGGAGATTTCGCTCGACCGGCAGGACGCCGCCGCGCTCGACGCCTTCGAGGCCCGCGTGATCGCGGACGACGCGGTGCAGCAGTGCTGGCGCGTGTCGCCGGGGCCCGATTTCGTGCTGGTGGTGGTGGCGCGCGACATGCCCGGCTACGGCGCGCTGACGCAGCGGCTGTTCACGGCCGACGCCAACGTGCGCAACGTGAAGGCGTTCTTCAGCCTCAAGCGCGCGAAGTTCGGGGCCCGCGTGCCGCTGGGCTGACGCGGGTTCCCGACCCGATCAGCGCTCGCTCGCCGCCTCGCGCAACGCTTCGAGGAACGTGCGCCGCCACCAGTGGATGTCCTGCGCCCGGATGCGCGACAGCAGCTTCTGGTGCCGCTCGCGCCGCTCTTCCAGCGGCATCTGCAGCGCCTGCTGCACCGTCTCCGCCGTGCCGTGCGTGTCGTACGGATTCACCAGCAGCGCTTCCTTCAGCTGCTCGGCCGCGCCGGCAAAGCGCGACAGCACCAGCACGCCGGGGTCGGCCGGGTCCTGCGCCGCGATGTATTCCTTGGCCACGAGGTTCATGCCGTCGCGCAGCGGTGTCACCAACCCCACGGCCGCCGCGCGGCACAGGCCGGGCACGCGGCGCCGCGCCACCATGCGGTGGATGTAGCGCACGGGCATCCAGTCGAGCTCGCCGTAGTCGCCGTTGATGGCGCCGCACAGCGATTCGAGTTCCTTGCGGATGTCGGCATAGGCATCGACGGTCTCGCGCGTGGGCGAAGCGATCTGGATCAGCGTGGCGCTGCGGCGGTTCTCGGGGTAGTTGGCCAGCAGCTCGCGGAACGAGCGCACGCGCTGCGGGATGCCCTTCGAATAGTCGAGCCGGTCGATGCCCAGCAACAGCCGGCGGCTCGAGTACTCGCGCTTCATGGTCTCGTACATGTCGCGCGATTCCTTGGCGTGCGTGAGCGCCGCGAACTCGTCCACGTCGATGCCGATGGGGAAGGCGTTGCAGCGCACCGTCTGCCCGTAGGCGCGGTACATGTCGTTGCCCAGGTACTCGCCGTGGGCCTCGTTGCGCACGTAGTGCTCGAAGTGCTGCACGTCCTGCTGCGCCTGGAAGCCGATCAGGTCGTACGAGAACAGCGAGCGCATCAGCCATTCGTGCTGCGGAATGGCCGCGATGATGATCTGCGGCGGCAGCGGAATGTGCAGAAAGAAACCGATGCGCTGCTTGCAGCCCATGGCGCGCAGCTCGGCGGCCAGCGGCATCAGGTGGTAGTCGTGGATCCAGATGATGTCGTCGTCCTTCAGCAGCGGCATCAGCTTGCGCGCGAACAGCTGGTTCACACGCCGGTAGCCGCCGATGAAGCCGGCATCGAAATGCGCCAGGTCCAGGCGGTTGTGGAACACCGGCCAGAGCACGTCGTTGCTGTAGCCCAGGTAGTAGCTGTCGTGGTCGTCGCGGCTCAGGTCGAGCGTGGCCAGCGTCACCTTGCCGGCCTGCTGCTTGTGCAGCTCACCTTCGCCCGTGGGGCCGCCTTCGACGATCTGCCCGCTCCAGCCGAACCACAGGCCGCCGCTTTGCTGCAGGCTCTCGCCCAGGGCCACGGCCAGGCCGCCGGCGGCGGGCTTGCGCGGGTCGGCCACGCGGTTCGAAACAACGACGAGACGACTCATATGCACGAATCCCAGGGAGCGGACAGGCGCACGGCCGCGTTGATGATGCCGACCATCGAATAGGTCTGCGGGAAGTTGCCCCACATCTCGCCCGTGACCGGGTGCGTGTCTTCCGACAGCAGGCCCAGCGGGTTGCGCGCGGCGAGCATGGTTTCAAAAATCTGCCGCGCTTCGGCCTTGCGGCCGATCTTGGCCAGCGCGTCGATGCGCCAGAAGGTGCAGATGTTGAAGGCGGTCTCGGGCTTGCCGAAATCGTCGGCCGCTTCGTAGCGGCGCATGTAGGGGCCGTCGCAGAGCGACTTTTCCATGGCGTCGACGGTGGAGATGAAGCGCGGGTCGCGCGCATCGATCAGGCCCACCTCGACCATCAGCAGGATGCTCGCGTCGAGCTCGTGCCCGCCGAAGCTTTCGGCAAAGGCCTGGCGCTCTTCGCACCATGACTTGGCAAGAATCTCTTCCTTCATGCGCGCCGCATGGCCGTGCCAGTAGGCGGCGCGTTCGGGCAACTCCAGCGTGCGCGCGATCTTGGCGAGGCGGTCGCAGGCGGCCCAGCTCATGAGCGCCGAGCTGGTGTGCACGCGGGCGCGCGTGCGCAGCTCCCACATGCCGGCGTCGGGCGTGCCGTACACGCGCACCGCCTGCTCGCCCACCGCTTCCAGGTGCGGAAACTCCGCCACGCCTGCGCGGCTCAGCAACCGGTGGTCATGAAAAGCCTGCGCCGCGCCGAGCACGATGTTGCCGTACACGTCGTGCTGGAAGTGCTCCTGCGCCTGGTTGCCCACGCGCACCGGGCCCATGCCGCGGTAGCCGGGCAGGCCCTCGACGAAGGACTCGGGCAGCTCGCGCTCCAGCCCGATGCCGTACAGCGGCTGGATGTGCTCGCCGTGCGAGCCGATCACCACGTTGCCGAGCCAGCGCAGGTAGTCTTCCATCGTGCCCACTTCGCTCAGCGAGTTGAGCGCGCGCACCACGAAGAAGGCGTCGCGCAGCCAGCAGTAGCGGTAGTCCCAGTTGCGCTGGCTGCCCGGCGCCTCGGGGATGCTGGTGGTCATGGCGGCCACGATGGCGCCGGTGTCCTCGTACAGCGAGAGCTTGAGCGTGATGGCCGCGCGGATCACCGCGTCCTGGTACTCGAAGGGAATGGCCAGGCGCTTGCTCCAGGTGCGCCAGTAGGCGATGGTTTCCTGCTCGAACTTGCGCGCGGTGTCGGCGATGCCTTCGAGCAGCGTCTCGTCCACGCCGAACATGAAGTTGTACTCGCGCGAGATCACGAAGGGCTGGCGCGACAGGATGTGCGAGATCGACGCGTCGGTGTTCAGCCGCAAGGTCACGTCGGGCCCGACGTAGCGGATGTGGTTGCTGCCGCGCGTGACCTCGGTCGGCGCCGAGGCGCCCCACTGGAAGCGCGGGTCGAGCGCCACGCGGATGCGCGGCGCGCCGGCAATCGGGCGCACGCGGCGCACCATCATGAGCGGACGGAAGTAGCGCGAGCGGCTGTGAAAGCGCGGCGCGAAGTCGGTGATCTCGATGCCCTGCCCCGCGCTGTCGAACAGCTGCGTGCGCAGCACGGCGGTATTGGGCTCGTACCACTGCTTGCTGGAGGCGAAGTCCTCGATCTCGATGGCCCAGGCGCCGGCCTCCTCGCCGGGGTGCAGCAGCGCGTTGAAGACCGGGTCGCCGTCGAAGCGCGGCAGGCAGCACCAGACGGCGCGGGCGCGGGCATCGATGAGCGCGCTGTAGGCGCAGTTGCCGATCACGCCGACATTGAGCGAAGGCTCGGCCGGCGGCGCGAAGCCGCGCGGCGGGGCCGCAGCCACTTTCGCCGCATCGATCGGTGCCTGGTCGTCAGGGCCCGCCGCGCCGGCCAGGGCGTTGCCCGCGCGGTCCTCGGGGGCCACCGGCAGTTGTTGTTCGCTCATGCGGGGCTCCTCGGTGGTGTCTGGGGATGGTCGGGTGCGGCCAGCAGGTCGCGGGCCTGCACCAGCCATTCGTAGACCGCGCGCGGCGATTCGAGCCGGTGCAGCGCCAGGCTCGGCCCGGCGCCGACCTTGATCGCGACGCCGCCGCGCGGCTGCACGACGGCAAAGCCGCTCTCGTCGGTGGTGTCATCGCCCGCGAAGACCGGCGTGCGGCCCGCGAACGGCGCTTCGGTCATGAAGGCTTCGATCGCGAGGCCCTTGTTGACGCCCGAAGGCTTCACTTCGAACACGAACTTGCCGTGCATGAGCTCGAGCTGCGGACGGCCTTCGATGGCGCGCGCCATCGCGTCGCGGCACACGGCCTCCAGCTGCGGCGCGAGCCGGTAGTGCAGCGCGATGGCGCCGTGCTTGCGTTCGACCAGCAGGCCTTCGTGGATGCGCGCGAGTTCGTTGGCCACGTCCAGGATCGGCACGAGGTCGGGCGGGCGCTGCTCCTGCATGCCGCCTTTGGCATCGCGGCGCTGCACGCCGTGCTCGCCGGCCGCGGGCAGCCGCAGCGGCGCGAGAAAGCGGTCGATGGCATCGATCTGGCGCCCCGACACCACGGCGAGCGCGCCACCGAGCAGGTCGCGCAGGTCGCTCAGCAGGGGCACGAGGGCGGGCGGCACCTCGATGGCTTCAGGCGTGGCGGCGAGGCCGACCAGCGTGCCGTCGAAGTCGAGAAAAAGGGCGGCGTCCCGGCCCGGCGGAGGTGGCAACTGGGCGTTGCTGCTGGAGGACTTTGGCATTGGGAAAAACCATAGCACGGCTCGCACGCGGCGCGTGTCGGCCAAAGTCCCGGCGTGCGCCGATGGCGGGGATTCAGTCGGCCGTGGCCGGCAAGGAGGCCTTCACGGCCGCGATGCGCGCGCGGTGGATCGCCTCGCCGATGCGCGGCCCGGTGGCGCCGGCCTGCTGCGCCTCGCGCGCCACCACATCGGTGGCCACGGCCTGGGCCGCCGCGAGCACCGCGAGCAGGCGCGGGCGCTGCGGGTAGGCGGTGTCCTCGAAGCCGAGCCGGCCGCGCGCGTCGCATTCGCAGGCCAGCAGCGCCTCGGCGAAGCGCGCCGGCTTGCGGAAGGCGTCGCAGCGCTCCAGCAGGCGCACCAGCGGCGTTGCGTCGAGCGCGCCGCTGCGGTGGATGTTGCCGTGCTCGCGCGCCACCACCTCGGCCAGCTCGCGCAGCTCCACCGGCACGCGCCAGCGTTCGCACACGGCCTGCAGCAGGTCGACGCTGCGCAGCTCGTGGTTGATGTGGCGCGGCAGCATGTCGGCGGGCGTGGTGCCCTTGCCGAGGTCGTGCATCAGGCAGGCGAAGCGCACGGGCAGCGTGGCGCCCAGCCGCGCGCTGGTGTCGAGCACCATCATCAGGTGCACGCCGGTGTCGATCTCGGGGTGGTGCTGCGCCGGTTGCGGCACGCCCCAGAGCCGGTCGACCTCGGGCAGCAGCACGGCAAGCGCGCCGCAGTCGCGCAGCACCTCGAACATGCGCGACGGGCGCGTTTCCATCAGGCCGCGCGCGAGCTCCTGCCACACGCGCTCGGGCACCAGCGCATCGACCTCGCCGGCCGCGACCATCTCGCGCATGAGCGCCATGGTTTCGGGCGCGACGGTGAAGTCGTCGAAGCGCGCGGCAAAGCGCGCCACGCGCAGGATGCGCACCGGGTCTTCGCGGAAGGCGTCGGTCACGTGGCGCAGCACCTTGTCGCGCAGGTCGCGCTGGCCGTGGAAGGGATCGGCCAGGGTTTCGGGGCGAGGGTCGAAGCTGCCGTCGGCGGCCACGTGCTCGGCGGACAGCGCGATGGCGTTGACGGTCAGGTCGCGCCGGGCGAGGTCCTGCTCCAGCGTGACGTCGGGCGCCGCATGCACGACGAAACCGCGGTAGCCCGGCGCGCTCTTGCGCTCGGTGCGGGCCAGCGCGTACTCCTCGCGCGTGCGCGGGTGCAGAAACACGGGGAAATCGCGTCCCACGGGCAGGTAGCCGCGCGCCACCATGGCCTCGGGCGTGGCGCCCACCACCAGCCAGTCATGGTCGGACACGGGGCGGCCCAGCAACCGGTCGCGCAGTGCACCGCCGACGAGAAAAATGTTCATGAGTGCAGTGTAGGGATACTCTCCCTGCACAAAAAGAACGGTCGTTCGATAATCGACGAGCGATGCGAACGACCGTTCGTAAATTCGCGTCGCGCGAAGCACCGGTCGCTGGCCGGTGCCCCCGTGCGCGGGGCTGTTTTCAACACCCAAGGAGCATTCACAGCTATGAAGAAACTCACAACAACAGCATCGTTGGCATTGGCGGCACTCGGGGTCCTGGCATCGGGCAGCGCCATGGCGCAGAACGCGGGCGACTGGGTCGTCGGCACCGGCTGGTTCCACCTGTCGCCGCAGGATTCGAGCAAGCCGCTGACCGTGACCTCGCCCGTGCACAGCGTGCTGGCCGGCTCGGGCGCGAGCGTCACCAACTCGGACACGCTGGGCCTGAACGTCGCGTACTTCATCGACCCCCACTGGGCCGTCGAGGGCGTGCTCGGCGTGCCGCCCAAGTTCAAGCTCAACGGCAGCGGCACGCTGGCGCGCGTGGGCGAACTCGGCCAGGCCCGCCAGTGGAGCCCGACCGTGCTGGCCAAGTACTACTTCAACGAAGGCAACGACGCCTTCCGTCCGTTCGTGGGCCTGGGTGCCACCTACGTCTGGTACAGCGACGTGAAGCTCACCTCGAACCTGCAAGGCGCGCTGGCCAGCCAGTTCCACGTGCGTCCGTCTTCGGTGAACACCACCGCCAAGCTCGACAGCTCGTTCGCGCCCGTGCTCAACGCCGGCGTGGCCTACCAGTTCGACAAGCACTGGGGCGTGTCGTTCTCGGTGTCCTACATCCCGCTGAAGACCAAGGCCAAGCTCACCACGACCAGCATCACCGGCCTGCCGGTGGCGCGCAGCGAAGCGAGCCTGAAGCTGAACCCGATCGTCACCTACCTGGCGGCGACGTACCGGTTCTGACGAAGTCCGACGGGCCTCAGTCGCGTGAAGTGCGATAGGGCTCGTCGAAAGCCACGAAGGTCTTCTCGGCCAGGGCGCCCGCGATCCACGCGGCGACGCCCGGCAGGGCCGCCACGCGCGCGATGTACGCGTCGATGGCCGGCGGCACCGGCAGGCCGTAGCCGCGGATGCGCATGCCCACCGGCGCGAAGAAGGCGTCGGCGATGGTGAAGGCGCCGAACAGCATCGGGCCGCCGTGGCGGTCGAGCAGCTCGGTCCACATCTGCACGATGCGGTCGAGGTCTTCCTGCACGCCGGGCTGCTCGGCCAGAAGCCGCGCGCCCACCTCGGGCAGCGAGGCCTCGATGTTCATCGGGCAGTTGCCGCGCAGGTTGGTGAAGCCCGAGTGCATCTCGGCGCAGATGCTGCGCGCGCGGGCCCGCTCGGCCACGCCCTGGGGCCACAGCTGCTTCTCGGGAAAGCGCTCGGCCAGGTACTCGGCAATGGCCAGCGTGTCCCACACGGCCAGGTCGCCGTCGACCAGCACCGGCACCTTGGCCACCGGGTTGATGGCGCCGATCACGTGCTTGAACTGCGAGGTGGCGTCGAACGAGTCGAAGCGCACCATCACCTCTTCGAAGGGAATGCCGGCTTGGGTCATGAGCACCCAGGGGCGCATGGACCACGACGAGTAATTCTTGTTGCCGATGTAGAGCTTGGACATCTATCTGGGTCTCCGGGTCAGTGCGGGAATGCGGGGCAAAGCCGTCGATGCTAGCCGGGCGGCGGGCTGCGATTGATGACGAAGGCGGCGCGAATTGATGCGGGCCGCTTCAGCGCTCGTCGCCCTGGCGGGATTCGGGCGGGACGATCACGCGCGGGCCGGAGGCGTCTGCGGATGGCTTCACGACGCGCTCGATCAGGCTCACGAGGCGCGGCACCAGCGACAGCACCGCGAGCGCCAGCAGCGCGCTGAACACGGCCGTGACCTCGCGGCCGAGCCCGCAGGCCATGCCGATGGCGGCGGTCATCCACAGCCCCGCGGCGGTGGTGAGGCCCTGCACGTGGGATTCGTCGCGGCCCTGCTTGAGGATGGTGCCGGCGCACAGGAAGCCCACGCCGGCCACCAGCCCCTGGATCACGCGGCTCATGTCGGCCGGCACGATGCCGGTCTGCTGCGGGATCAGCACGAAGAGCGCCGAGCCGATGGCCACCAGCATGTGCGTGCGCACGCCGGCCGCCTTGCCCTGCTGCTCGCGCTCGAAGCCGAGCAGGAAACCCAGCACGGCTGCCAGCAGCAGCCGCACCGAGATGCGCGTGAGCTGCGCGACATCCCCCACGTCCGAGAATTCGGACGCGACGGTGTCGAGCACCTCGTCGCGCCAGCTCATGTCAGGGCAGGTCCTTGTTGGGCTCGGGCTCGTTGGCGTTGCGCGGGCCCACGCGGCCCAGGCGCTCCTTCAGCGACTGCGGCTTGCCGCTGATGATGGCGGCGTAGTTGGTGGTGTTGGCCAGCACCTTCTTCACGTAGTCGCGCGTCTCGTTGAAGGGCACGTTCTCGGCCCAGATGGCCGCGTCGATCACCGGCCCGTTGCGCCAGTTGCGCGGCCGGCCCGGGCCGGCGTTGTAGGCCGCGGCGGCCAGCGCCATCGAACCGTCGAAGTCGTCGAGTGCGAGCTTCAGGTAGTTGGTGCCGATGGTGATGTTGGTCTCGCGGTCGTTGATCTGGCCGGGCGTGAAGTCGGTCAGGCCGATCTTGCGGGCGGTCCAGCGCGCCGTGGCGGGCATGACCTGCATCAGGCCCGAGGCGCCGACGCCCGAACGCGCGTCCATGATGAAGCGGCTTTCCTGGCGGATCAGGCCGTAGACGTAGGCCGGGTCCAGCCCGATGTCCTGGCTCTTGCGCAGCACCGTGTCGTGGAAGGGCATGGGGAAGCGCTGCTCGACGTCGATCACGCCCTTGGTGCGCTCGCTGGTGTTGATGCAGCGGTCCCACACCTCGCGCTGGCAGGCCAGGTCGGCGGCGGCCAGCAGGGCGCGGTCGTCCATGCCGCCCTTGTCGTGCAGGTTGGTGGCGTAGTTCCACTCGCGCGTGCCTTCGGAGCGCAGGCCCATGCCGATGGCCTGCAAGCCGCGCTGCAGGCCCGGGTTGGTGCGCGCAGCGTTCTTTTCCTCGGGCGTGAGCGGCGCGGGCCGCGTGGCGGCCACGACGCGCTGGCCCAGTTCTTCGAGCGCCAGCATTTCATAGAAGCCGCGCGTGCCGGCGATGCTGGTGTACAGCTCGCGGGCCTGGGCGCGGCGCTCGTCGCCGCCGGCGCTGCTGAGCGCGCGGGCCTTCCAGTAGACCCAGGTCGGGTCTTGCTGGGCGGCGTCGCTCATGGCGTTGATGGCGGGCGCGACGTCTTTCCACTGGCTGGCGCGCAGGGCGGCGCGCACGCGCCAGCCGAGCATGTCGTCGGACAGGTCGCTGTTCTTCGTGACGTTGCCGAAATAGCTCACGGCCATCGGCGAGAGCTTGTTCGCGGCCGCGCGGCCGATGGTGCCCCAGACCCAGTTGCGCTCTTCGGCGGAGAGCATCGGGCCCCACTTGCCGTCGAGCTGCGCGGCGCCCTGGTCGGGGTCGGCGACCGCGATCTTGATGAGCGCGAGCACCACCAGTTCCTTGCGCGACTTGGCGGCCACGAAGGCGCGGCCGGTGAGGAACTTGGCGGCGCTGGCGTTGACCTCTTCGAACAGCGGCAGCGCGTCGGGTGCGGCGATGGTGACCGCGCCGCGCGCGGCCGCAGGCCGGTTGGCCTCGATGGCCAGGCGCGCCTTCTTCCAGGCGTCGTTGGTCGTCATCAGGCGGGCCGCGACCATGCGGTCGGCGGCGGTGAGGCAACCGTCGTCGCTGTCCTTCTGCGCGAACCAGTTGCGGCGCACCTCGTCGGCCTGCGCCTGCGTGGCCGTGCCGGTGCGCAGTGTGTCGACCAGCACCGCGTAGCAGCGCACCTGGGCGTCGTCGCCCATGCGGAAGCCGGCGATGTTGGCGGCGAAGCCGTCCCAGTCGCGGCGCTGCCCGAGCAGCAGCAGCCAGTCGTTGCGCAGGCGGTCTTCCTGGTAGGTGTTGGGGTAGCGCGCGTAGAAGTCCTGCACCTCGTTGGGCGCGGCCTCCTGCAGGCGGGCCTTGAGCTCCCAGTAGGCGGCCCAGGGTTCGAGCGCGTGGCCGCGGGCCTGCGGCAGCAGGGCCGTGAGACGGGCCTTGTCGCCGCGCTGGAAGGCCTGCTTCATCTGGACCAGCACGTCGTCGTTGGTGTTGTTCTGCGCGGCGGCGGGCTGTTGCGACAGCAGCGCGGCGAGTGCGAGAACGGCGGAAAAAACCAGGGCGGGCGCGCCGCGACGCTGACGAGCGCGCGCGGATGCCAAAATGCTTGGGAACTGCATCGGGGGATTATGGACAAGTCAAAGGATGCCGACACCTCGGCCACGGCGAGTTTTCTGAAGGGTCAACTGCGAAAGGCACTCATCGAGCAGCGGCTGGCGCTGCCCGACCGCCTCGCGCGGGCCGACCTGTTGCAGCGGGTGATGCGGATCTGGCTGGTCGGCCGGCCCGACACCGTGATCGGCGCCTACTGGCCGATCAAGGGCGAGTTCGACCCGCTGCCCGCACTGCATCGCTGGAAGGAAGACGGCGAACTCATGGAGGAAACGCAGCGCCGCCGCATCGGACTGCCGGTGATCGACAAAGTTCACAAGACGCTCACCTTCCATGCCTGGTACCCGGGCTGCCAGATGGAAGAAGACGCCTATGGCATTCCCAAGCCCAAGGACACCGAGCTGATCGTGCCGACCCTGCTGTTCGTGCCCTGCGTGGGCTACAGCGCGGGCGGCTACCGGCTGGGCTACGGCGGCGGCTTCTACGACCGCACACTGGCGGCGCTCGAGCCCCGGCCGTTCACCGTGGGGCTGGGCTTCACGAACGGCTTCCTGGAAGACTTCGAGCCCGAAGCGCACGACCTGCCGCTCGATGCCATCCTGAACGACAACGGCGTGGTCTGGCCGACCTCCTGAGCCGGCTCAGTCGAGGTTGTCGACGGTGTCGGGGTCGGGCACCTCGCCGATGGTCTGGCGCGTGGTCACGGCCTGCGCCTCCAGCCAGTCGGAAAACGCCTTGATCTCGGGCCGCAGCGCGTTGCGCGGCCCCGAGATGAGCCAGTAGGCCATCGGTGAATCCAGCCGGTGCTGCGGCAGCACCTCGATCAGGTCGCCGTTGGCCAGGCTTTCGGCAATGAGCGAACTGCGCGCCAGCACCAGGCCCTGGCCCGTGAGCGCGGCCTGCACCATCTGGTAGGCATAGTTGAAATAGAGCCAGCGCTTGGGCTGCGCGCGCTCCAGCCCATTGACCTCGAACCAGCGCCGCCACGTGAGCCACTCGAGGTGCGTGCGGTGCGCGTCGCCCGCCTCGATCAGCGTGAAGCGGGCGATGTCGGCCGGCGTCTTGATCGGCGGGTTGCTCTTGATGAGCCACGGGCTCGCCACCGGCGTCAGTGTTTCGCCGAACAGCCGCACGGCGCCGGGCGGCATGCCTTCGGGCGGGCCGTAGCGCAGCGCGATGTCCACGTCGGCCACGTCGAGGTCGACCGCGATGTCGCTGGCGTCGATGCGGATGTCGATCTCGGGGTTGTCGCGCTGGAAGGCCTCCAGCCGCGGGATCAGCCACATCGACGCGAACGAGGCAAACGTGGTGAGCGCCACGCTCTTGCGCCCCGCGCTCTGGCGGATCTGCCGCACCGCCATGTCGATGCGCGGCAGCGCCTGCTGCACCGACAGCAGCAGCTGCGCCCCGGCGCTGGTCAGCTCGACCGCCCGCGTGTGGCGCAGGAACAGCGACACGCCCACTTCCTCTTCGAGCGACTGGATCTGCCGGCTCACGGCCGACTGGGTGAGCGCCATTTCCTCGGCCGCGGCGCGGAAATTGAGGTGCCGCGCGACCGCCTCGAAGGCCCGCAGGTGCCCCGCGGAGATCGGGCGGGAGCGCAGGTGGGTTTGCGAATGTTGCATGGGTATGACTTTGGTGTGCGTTCCCGGCGCCCAGTTGATTGATGCGGGAATCGCATCAGTAGGCTACCTCGTTTTCATTGGACCTCCAAGGCCGCAAAAACGATCATTCATTCCCGAACTGCGCCAACCTCTCTGTCTGTCAAAGGCGCTTCGGATCAGCCAAGGAGTCCTCATCATGTCCACCGCCGTCTGCACCAACGAATCGCTCGCTTCCCTGTCCCGTTCCACCCGCACCGCAGCCATTCCGCCGGCCGTGCGCCGTGGCGCCTGGCAGATTGCGCCCGGCGAGGCGATGAGCCTGAAGGCGCGGTCGGCGAGCGTGCTGCGCGTCAAGCAGGGTCGCGTGTGGGTCACGCCCGACGCCACCGCCCATGGCCCCAGCGAAGACATCGTGCTGGCCCCGGGCGAGTCGCTCACCGTGGCCGCCGGCCAGCGCATCGTCATGGAAGCCTGGGATGGCTACGGTGCCACCTACGTGTGGGACCCGGTCTGACCGACCGCCTGCACTCCCGGCTCTTCTGAACAAAGGCGGCTTCGGCCGCCTTTTTCTTTGCCCGTCGTTTTCAGTTTTCCGTCAGTCAGCCGGTCAGGTGCTGATGTCGAAGCTGGCGCGCAGCGCCAGGAAGTGCGCCAGCGCCGCCTCGCCGCGCAGGGCCCGCAGGCCCGAGACCGGGTCCGGGCCTTCGCATTCGGCCAGGCCCATCGCAAACCCGCTGTAGCGCCGGGCGGCCAGCGGGCCGTCGTGGACCACCACGAGCGCCACGTGGCGCGGATCGCGCTGCAGCCGCGCCATCAGCGCCTGCACCGCCTCGCGCGGCCCCTCGAAATGCTGGCAGAAACACTGGCCGTCGAACACCAGCAGGCCGGAGATGCCGTCCTCGGCATTGCGCGCGCGGGCCTGGGTGACGATCGCGCCCACGGTGGCGGGCGGCAGGTCGGGGGCGAGCAGGCTGCAATAGAGGAATTCGTACAGGGATTCTGCAGAGGCTTGTTCTTGTGTCATGCGGTGCAAAAAGGGGACATCGTTTCGAGTCTAGGGGGCCATCCTGCACCTCGAAATGTCAAAAGACAT
This sequence comes from Variovorax sp. GW822-FHT04E09, assembly GCF_058800845.1. Classification (NCBI taxonomy): domain Bacteria; kingdom Pseudomonadati; phylum Pseudomonadota; class Betaproteobacteria; order Burkholderiales; family Comamonadaceae; genus Variovorax; species Variovorax sp. GW822-FHT04E09. The sequence goes on along the minus strand of NZ_JBXAMR010000005.1, from coordinate 269,235 downwards.
AGCCCCGCCAGCCTATAGTGCGGCGTGAAGTTCGAGGACTACCCCGTTGCCGCCTCCCCGCCGCAGGGTGCGAACCCCTGCGAACACTGCGCGCTGCGGCGCCTGGAGGCCTTCCTGCCGGTGACGGCGCAGCAGCTGGAGGCGATCCAGTCCTTTCGCACCGGCACCCGGCGCGTCGAGGCGGGCGGCACCATCGTCGACGAGCACCGCGCCAGCCCGCAGCTGTTCACGCTCTACGCGGGCTGGGCCTTCCGCTACAAGACCCTGAGCGACGGCCGGCGGCAGATCCTGGGTTTCCTGCTGCCCGGCGACTTCATCGGCCTGCAGGACGAGTTTGCCGACGGCCAGACCCACGGCGTCGAGGCCGTGACCGACGCCACGCTGTGCGCCTTCGCCCGCGAGCGGCTGTGGGCGCTGTTCCAGACCCAGCCCCGGCTCGGCTACGACATCACCTGGCTGGCGGCGCGCGAGGAAAAGCTGGTGGACGACCACCTCGTCACCGCCGGGCGCCGCAACGCGGGCGAGCGCGTGGCCATGCTGCTCATGCACCTGTACCGCCGCGCCCAGCGCGTGGGCATGGTGCGCGACGGCTGGGTGGAGTTTCCGTTCAACCAGCAGCACATTGCCGACGCGCTGGGGCTGTCGCTGGTGCACACCAACAAGACGATGCGGCGGCTGCAGCGCCTGGGCCTGTACAAGCTCGACGGCGGCTGGCTGCGCATCCTGGAGCCGCATGCGCTCGAAACGCTGGGCGACTACTTCGAGCGCCCCTTGCGGCCGGTGCCGATGATCTGAAGCCGCCGCCTCAGCGCGCCGCCACCAGCTGCCGCAGGTCGCCCTGGTAGGCCTGCAGCCGCCGCACCGCCTGCTCGCGCTGCGTGGCGCTGGTGGTGTTGTGCAGCGCCGCCAGGTTGCGGCAGCCTTCCTGCAGCAGCGCCTGCTGCTGGTCGCGCCACGGGCCGGGCGGCGGATCGGCGATGCGCTGGATGTAGGCATGCAGCGCGGCGCGGGCCTCGGCCGGCGAGGCGCGCGGGCCGCCGTTGCCGCCCAGGAAGCCGCGCAGCAGCACCAGCGCCTCCTGCTGGCGCTGGCGCCGCTCCTCGTACGCCAGCTTCGGGCTGAACACCGACTGCGCCACCTGCTGGCGCAGCAGCGCGCGCTGCTCGGTCGTGAGGCGGCCGTAGAAGTCTTCCTGGCGCTCGAGGAACTGGTCGTAGCGTTTTTCCTGCACCTGCGCGGGGCTGCGGTCGAGCCAGTCCTTGCGGTAGTCGGTGTTGTTCTTCGCGTACTTGCGTTCGAGCTGCTGCAGCTGCGCGTCGCTCAGGCTCAGCGCGAGTTCGGCGCTGGCGGCCTCGGCGCGCTCGGTGACGGCGAGCAGGCGCTCGCGGACGCGGTCGGCCAGCTGGCAGGCCTGGGCCGGCGTCACCTCGGCGCTCGCCAGGCCCTGGGCCTCCTGCAGCAGGCCGATGATGCGCGGCAGCTCGTTCTGGCGGTGCCAGGCCAGCAGCTGGGCGAGTTCGTCGCGCACCTTGGGGGTCTGGGCGCCGTCGAAGTCGAAGTAGCCGTCGAGCCACCAGTAGCTCAGCTCGGGCAGGTTGTTGTAGGCGAGCTTGACCGCGCTGCAAGCCCCCAGGGCAGCGGCCAGCAGCAGCACACCGATAATTCGGCCCAGTCCAGCACAACGAATCCGGGAAGAAAAGCGCATGAATCAGACTCCGCAGCAGAGCAACCAGGGACCGGTCGACGTCGTCATCATGGCGGCCGGCAAGGGCACGCGCATGAAGAGCAAGCTGCCCAAAGTGTTGCATCGTTTGGCCGGCCGCGCCTTGCTGGCCCACGTGACCGACACCGCCGCGCGCATCGGCGCGCGCCATGTCGTGGTCGTGACGGGCCACGGCGCCGAGCAGGTCGAAGCCGCGATCAAGGCCACGGCCGTGAACGCCGCCGCCCTCGGTTTCGCGCGCCAGGAGCCCCAGCTGGGCACCGGCCATGCCGTGCAGCAGGCCACGCCGCAGCTGCCGGACGATGGCACCGTGGTGATCCTGTCGGGCGACGTGCCGCTCATCGCCGAGGACACGCTGCGCACCCTCATCGCCGCCAGCGGCGGCGAACGGCTCGCGCTGCTGACCATCGAACTCGACGACCCCACGGGCTATGGCCGCATCATCCGCACCCATGCCGGGGGCGAGGTGACGGCCATCGTCGAGCACAAGGACGCCACCGAGGCGCAGCGCGCCGTGCGCGAGATCAACAGCGGCGTGATGGCCGCGCCCGCGCGGCTGCTCAAGGGCTGGCTGGCGCGCCTGGACAACAAGAACGCCCAGGGCGAGTACTACCTGACCGACATCGTGAAGTTCGCGGCCGACGACCGCGTGCCGGTGGTGGCGCATGTCACGACCGACGCGCTGCAGGTGGCCGGCATCAACAGCCCGGCCCAGCTCGCGGCGCTGGAACGCGCCTGGCAGCTGCGCCAGGCCAACGCGCTGATGGAACAGGGCGTGCGCCTGGCCGATCCGGCGCGCTTCGACCTGCGCGGCACGCTGAGCTGCGGCGCCGACGTGGACATCGACGTCAACTGCGTGTTCGAAGGCACGGTGTCGCTGGGCGAAGGCGTGCGCATCGGCGCCAACTGCGTCGTTGCCAACGTGCGCATCGAGGCGGGCGCGGTGATCCACCCCTTCACCCATATCGACGGCGAGAAGGCCGGCGTGACCGTGGGCGCGGGCGCGCTGGTCGGGCCGTTTGCGCGGCTGCGGCCCGGTGCCCAGCTGGGCGCCGAGGTGCACATCGGCAACTTCGTCGAGGTCAAGAACTCCACGCTGGCGGCGGGCGCCAAGGCCAACCACCTGGCTTACCTGGGCGACGCCACGGTGGGCGAGCGCGTGAACTACGGCGCGGGCAGCATCACGGCCAACTACGACGGCGCCAACAAGCACCGCACCGTGATCGAGGCCGACGTGCACGTGGGCAGCAACTGCGTGCTCGTGGCGCCCGTGACCATCGGCGCGGGCGGCACCATCGGCGGCGGCTCGACGGTGAACAAGTCGACCGAGCCCGGCGCGCTGACCGTGGCACGCGGCAAGCAGGTCAGCTTCGCGAACTGGAAGCGGCCGCAGAAGTTGCCGAAGAACTGACGGCGGCTTCGGGCTCTGATTCGGGGCAGGCGCCCTGCCCCGGACCTCACCAGCCCGTCAGCAAACGCACGAAACGCATCACCGGCCGCGCCGCCACCGGCGCCGTGGCCCGGGCCGCGCGCTGGGGCGCATGCACCCGCAGGTGCACCGCCGTCACCGCCGACACCTCGATCCACCCGCCCTGCGGCACGCAGTGCACGTCGCCCTCGCCGAGCAGCGTCTCGGTCATGAACACCGTCTCGCCCAGCCAGCCCGGCGGCGACACCACGCGGGCGCGGCCCTCGGTCAGCTGCAGCCAGGCGCCCGCATCGACGGCGGTGCGCAGCGACTGGCCGGGTTCGAGGACGATGGAATCGGGGGCTTCGGACAGGGTGGTGATCATGGCGGACCTCGGGTGGATGTGGGCTTCATCGTAGGAATTCCGCCGCCCGAAAAACAGGCACACCCGACGGCTATTGCGACCGGAACAGCCGGGCCGCCACGCCATCTGTTATGGTCTTTTTCCCAGTCAACTGCATCTGTTTTCGGATGCCCGATGCGGGGAACATCGACCCATGGACTCGCTACCGCTCTACCGCCAGCTCGCGGCGCACTACGTGGACGCGATCCACGCCGGTTCGCTCAAGGCCGGCGACAAGCTCCCCTCGCTGCGCAGCCTGATGCGGCTGCACGACATCAGCCTCTCGACCGCGCTGCAGGTGTGCCGCGCCATGGAAAGCGAAGGCTGGGTCGAGGCACGCGACCGCTCGGGCTACTTCGTGCGCCGACCGCAGCGCCTGGCCATCGCGGCGATGGAAGAACCCGTGTCCGGCCTGCCGCCCGACCCGGCGCAGTTCGTCAACATGCGCACGCGCATGGCCAACTTCATGGCGCGCGGGCGCCTCAACGACGTGAAGCTCAACTTCGCGATCTCGCGCGCCGCCCCCGAGCTCTACCCCGCCGAGGCGCTGCGCAACGCCATGACGCGCGCGCTGCGCCAGCGCCCCGAGCTGCTGACCACGGCCTCTTCGCAAAAGGGCCATGAGCAGTTCCGCCAGGTGGTGGCCCAGCGCAACCTGCGCGTGGGCATGACGGTGGCGCCCGACGACGTGCTGGTCACCAACGGCTGCATCGAGGCGCTGAACCTCGCGCTGCGCGCCATCGCCAAGCCGGGCGACACCGTCGCGGTCGAATCGCCCACCTTCTACGGCCTGCTGCAGGTGCTCGAAAGCCTGGGCCTGCGCGGACTGGAGATTCCGACCAGCCCGCAGACCGGCATCTCGCTCGAAGCGCTCGACCTGGCCATCCACACCTACGACGACATCAAGGCCGTGGTGGTGGTGCCGCACCTGCAGAACCCCATCGGCAGCGTGATGCCCGACGCCCACAAGCAGCGGCTGGTGCAGCTGTGCGAAAGCCACGGCATCGCGCTGGTCGAGGACGACACCTACAGCGACCTGGTGGAGACCGAGGTGCCGCCGCGCGCCATCAAGTCCTGGGACCGCACGGGCAACGTCGTGTATTGCGCCTCGCTGCACAAGGTGCTGGCGCCGGGCCTGCGGCTGGGCTGGATCACGGCCGGGCGCTGGCACGCGCAGGTCGAGATGCTCAAGTACGCGCAGACGCGCAACAACGAGGCGCTGGCGCAGATCGCCGCGGGCGAGATCATTGCCAGCGGCGGCTACGACCGCCACCTGCGCCGGCTGCGCGAACGCCTGCACACGCAGCGCGACCAGACGGCCGACGCCATCGCCCGCTACTTCCCGGCCGGCACGCGGCTGAACCTGCCGCGCGGCGGCTTCCAGCTGTGGGTGGAACTGCCCGAGCGGCTGTCGTCGGTGGCGGTGTTCGAGGCGGCCCTGCGCGAGCACATGCTGGTGGCGCCGGGCGCGCAGTTCTCGAACGCCTCGCGCTTCGACCACTACCTGCGCATCAACTGCGGCTGGCCCTTCAGCGAAGCGGTCGACGCGGGGCTGCGCCGGCTCGGGCGGATCGTCGAAGAAGGCTGCGCGGCGCAGAAGCACCCGCCGGCGACGCTGGTGCGATCGCCGCGCGCTGCAACTCAGTCCAGCAGCGCCAGGGCCGCGTAGTCGCCCACCTTGTCGCCGAGCCCGGCGGGCACCAGCAGCACGCCGCGCGTGAGCGGCGGCAGCTTGCCGTCGACCTGCGCCTGCAGCCGCGGCAGCACGAAGTCGCGGTGGTGCCAGAACACGCTGCCGCCCAGGCTGATGCGCTGCAGGTCGAGCGTGATGACCAGGTTGTAGAGCATGCGGCCGATCACGCGGCACAGCGCGTCGGCCTTCTCGAGGGCCGCGGCGTCACCGGCCGCGGCGGCCGTGAACAGATCGGCCGCGGGTTGGCCGAAGCGGTGCGCGATCGAATTGCCACCCGCCAGCGCTTCCACGTCGCCCAGGTTGCCGCAGCCGCACAGCGCGCCGCTGTCGTCGTCGACCACGAAGCTGTGGCCCGCATGGCCGGCGTTGCCGTTCTTGCCGCGCAGCGCCTTGCCGTCGACGCACAGGCCCACGCCCACGCCGGTGCTCCAGGTGGCGTAGGCGCAGTTGTCGAGCCCCTTCAGCGCGCCCCAATGGCGCTCGGCCTCGAGCGCGGCCACGGCGTCGTTCTCGACGCGCACGCGGGCGAAGCGGCGCGCCAGCGGTGCCTCGACGATGGCTGTCATCCAGTCGTTGGGCAGCCCGCGCGAAGGGCCGGCGATGCCGCCGCAGATGTTGGGCGTGGCCAGCTCGACCATGCCGTCGTGCAGCTCGAAGGGCCCGGTCGACGACACACCCACACGGTCGATGCTCGCGGGATCGACGCCCTGCTCGGCGCAGACCTCGTCGATGAGCCGCAGGATCTGCACTGCCACGGCGTCATTGCTGCCGGTCTTGGCGGTGGGCTCGCTGCGGCGGCCGATCAATGGCGCGTCGCTCGAAGCGGAAAGGCTCACGGCCACCTTGGTGCCGCCGATGTCTACGCAGGCTCTCATTGCGGGGTTCTCTTCTTTCTCAAGTGCTTCTCAGGCGTCACCGCACCGTGCTCAGAGCAGCCGCGCCACCAGCGCCGCGATCATGCTGAGCACCACCGTGCTCGCGATCGGCAGCTGCCAGTCGCGGCCGAAGGCGCGAAACTCGAAATCGCCGGGCAGCCGTCCGAAGCCGAAGCGGCGCAGCCAGGCGGTCAGGCCGCTCATGAGCACCAGCGCAAGGACGACGACGATCAGCCAGCGGAACATGGAGAACAGTCTAGGCCGCGAGCACGGCCAGGGCTTGTCGGTGAAGTTCGGGTGTGGCTGCAGCGATCACGCGCTGATCGGGATTCAGCCCCAGCGGCCGGCCCTCCCAGTCGGTGACGACGCCGCCCGCGGCCTCGATCAGACCCGCCGGGCCCAGGAAGTCGTAGGGCTGCAGGCCGGTCTCGACCACAAGGTCGATGGTGCCGCCCGCCAGCTGGGCGTAGCCGTAGCAGTCGCCGCCGAAACGGCGCATCGCGCACTGGCGGCTCAGGCGGTCGAAGGCGCTCCAGTCGGCCGGCGAGAAGATGTCGGGCGAGGTGGTCACGATGCGGGCCTTGGCGATCTCGGTGCAGCCGCTCACGCGCACGGGCTGGCCGTCGCGCGTGGCGCCCTTGCCGGCCTCGCCAATCCAGCGTTCTTTCAGCACCGGCATGTCGACCATGCCGAACACCACGCGACCGCCCTGCAGCACGCCGATGAGCGTGCCCCACAGCGGCGAGCCGGTGATGAAGCTGCGCGTGCCGTCGATCGGGTCGAGCACCCAGATGCGGTCGGCGTCGAGCCGCTCGGGGCCGTGCTCTTCGCCGAAGATGCCGTCGGCGGGCACGCGTGCGCCGAGGATCTCGCGCATGGCCGTTTCGGCGGCGCGGTCGGCCAGCGTGACCGGGCTTTCGTCGGCCTTGGTGATGATGTCCAGCGGCGTGCGGAAGTAGCGCATCGACTGGGCGGCGGCGGCATCGGCCAGCGCACCGGCGATCGCGGAAAGGTCGGGGGCGGAAGAGCTCATGGGAAGGAGAACGCGTGCCAAAAGCTGCGATTAGACCCGAGCCCGCGCCCGTTTCGCCATCGCCGGGGCATTCGTCCGCCCCGCTCCTTCCAACTGGTTGCTAGCGCTGCTGGCCCCAGCGCCGCACCGTGAGCCGCTCCAGCGTGCGAAAGCCCAGGCTTTCCACCAGCAGGCCGATCAGCACCACCATCGCGAGGCCCGCGAACACGCGGTCGGTGTACAGCTCGTTGCGATTCTGGAAGATGTACCAGCCCAGCCCGCCCTTGCCCGACGAGGCGCCGAACACCAACTCGGCCGCGATCAGCGTGCGCCACGCAAAGGCCCAGCCGATCTTCAGCCCCGAAAGAATCGACGGCAGCGCGGCCGGCACCAGGATCTGCAGCACGTAGCGCAGCCCCGTCAGTCCGTAGTTGCGCCCCGCCATGCGCAGCGTTTCGGGCACGCCCTGAAAGCCCGCATAGGTGTTGAGCGCCAGCGGCCACAGCACCGAATGGATCAGCACGAACACCAGGCTGCCGCGCCCGAGCCCGAACCACAGCAGCGCCAGCGGCAGCAGCGCGATCGCGGGCAGCGGGTTGAACATCGAGGTCAGCGTGTCCAGCAGGTCGCGCCCGATGCGCGTGGACACGGCCAGCGTGGTGAGCCCGAAGGCCAGCAGCACGCCCGCGAGGTAGCCCTGCAGCAGCACGGCCAGCGAGATGCGCACCTTCTCGACCAGCTCGCCGCTCGCCAGCCCTTCGATCAATGCACGGGCCGTGGCGGTGAAGGTGGGCAGCAGCAGGTCGTTGTCCTGCCAGCGCGCCGCCAGTTCCCACAGCACGGCGATGACGGCAAGGATCAGGCCCTTGCGCAGCCAGGTGTGCGAGGCCAGGCGCGTGGCCAGCGGCAGCGCGCGCTCCACCGGCAGTTCGGTGAAGGGCTCGAGCGTGCGTTCGTATTCGGGGCGGATGGGTGGCGTCAGGGTGCTCATGGGGTGCCCTGTTCTTCCTCGAACAGCATGTCGTGGATGCGCCGCGCCGTCGCCTGGAAGTCCGCACCGCCCAGGCTGTCCAGCGAGTAGCCGTGGCTGTTCAACTCGGCGCGCATGCGCCCCGGATGCGGCGACAGCAGCGCCACGCGGTTACCGACCACCAACGCCTCCTCGATCGAGTGCGTGACGAACAGCAGCGTGAAGCGCACCTCGTCCCACAGTTCGAGCAGCTCCTGCTGCATGCGGCGGCGCGTGAGCGCGTCGAGCGCGGCAAAGGGCTCGTCCATCAGCAGCACGCGCGGCTGCATCGCCAGCGCCCGCGCGATCGCCACGCGCTGCTTCATGCCGCCCGAGAGCTGGTGCGGGTGCACGTCGGCGAATTTCGAAAGGCCCACCTTGTCCAGGTAGTGCAGCGCGCGCTCGGCCGCTTCCTTGCGCCCCAGCGTGCGCGAGGCGAGCAGCGGGAACATCACGTTCTGCTTGACCGTCTTCCACGGCGGCAGCTGGTCGAACTCCTGGAACACGACGATGCGGTCGGGGCCCGGCTGCGACACGCGCCGGCCCTCGAGCCGGATCTCGCCCTCGACCGGCGGGATGAACCCGGCCACGGCCTTGAGCAGCGTGGACTTGCCGCAACCCGAGGGCCCGAGCAGCACGAAGCGGTCGGCGGCATGCACGTCGAAGCTCACGCGGTGCGTGGCGCGCACCACGCGCTCGGGCGTGCGGTACTCGAGGCTGACGCCCTCGACCTGCAGCAGCGCCTCGTGCACGTACGGCGGTGCCGCGTCGCCCGTGGCCACCACGCCGCGCCGTCGGGCCGGCCGCTGCGGTGCCGCCGTGCCGCCAAGGAAGGCCGCGGCGGGCGGCCCTGCCAGGCGCTCGAGCCGGGACAGCATCGCGTCAGTTCCCGGAGGCCGTGTGCGCGTCGTCGAAGAAATAGTCCTTCACCGACGCCGGCTTGTTCTTGATCGCGCCTACGCGGTGCATGAACTCCGCGAACACGTAGGTGTTCTGCGGCGCGGTCTTGAACTGCACCTCGGGGTTCTTGATGATCTTCAGCAACAACTCGCGGTCGAGCTTGGCGTTGCTCACCTTCAGGTAGATGTCGGCCGCCTTCTCGGGGTTGGCCGTGACGAACTTCGCCGCCTCGTCGAGCGCATCGACGAAGGCCTTGTAGGTCTTGGGGTTCTCGTTGCGGAACTTCTCGGTCGCGTACAGCACCGTGGCCGACGACGGCCCGCCCAGCACCTGGTACGAGTTCAGCACGATGCGCGCGTTCGGATTGCCCGCGAGCTCCTGCTCCTGGAACGGCGGGTTGCCGAAGTGCCCCGTGATCTCCGTGCCGCCCTTGATGATCGCCGCCGCCGCATCGGGGTGCGGGAGCGCCACGCTGATCTTGTCGAGCCGGTTGAATTCCTTGTCGCCCCACAGCTTGGCCGACGCGATCTGCAGCACCCGCGACTGCACCGACACGCCCACGGCGGGCAGCGCGATGCGGTCCTTGTCCGTGAAGTCGGCGATCGTCTTCACGTTCGGGTTGTTGCTCACCAGGTAGTACGGGAAGTTGCCCAGCGAGGCCACGCCCTTCACGTTCTGCTTGCCCTTGGTGCGGTCCCACAGCGTGAGCAGCGGCCCCACGCCGGCGCCCGCGATCTCGATGTTGCCCGACAGCAGCGCGTCGTTCACCGCCGAGCCACCCGAGAGCTTGACCCACTCCACCTTCGCATCGACCCCCGCGGCCTTCGCGTGCTTCTCGATCAGCTTCTGCTCCTGCGCCACGTTGAGCAGCAGGTAGACGATGCCGAACTGCTCGGCGATGCGGATCTGCCCTTCGGCGTGCGCGGCCAGGCTGCCGGCGAGAAGGCCGAGGCCGGTGACGAGCGCGGCGGCGCGGCGGGTGAAGCGGTTCATTGGAAAGTCCGGAAAAGAGAAAGAAAAGAAATCAGAACGGCGTGTCGCCCACGATGGTGGTGCGGTTGAGCCGGCGGCGCAGGTGGTCGGGCGTGCCTGCCGCGAGGTGCATCAGCGAGCGGTTGTCCCAGAACACCAGGTCGTACGGTGCCCATGTGTGGCGGTACACGAACTCGGGCTTCACGCTGTGCGCGAACAGCTCGGCCAGCAGCGCATCGCTCTCGTCTTGCGGCAGGCCGACGATGCGCGTCGTGAAGTGCTCGCTGACGAACAGCGCCTTGCGCCCCGTCTCCGGGTGCGTGCGCACCACGGGTTGCACGGCGGGAGCGACCTGATCGATCTGCGCTTGTGAAAGCTTCGGCCGCCACGGATTCTTCGCACGCAGTTCCTCGTACTTCGCGAGGTAGCTGTGCTCCGCCTTCAGCGGCAAGATGCGCTGCTGCAGCTCGGCAGGCAGCGCCTCCCACGCCAGGTGCTGGTCGGCAAACAGCGTGTCGCCGCCTTCACTCGGCAGCTCTTGCGCGTGCAGCAGCGAGCCCAGACTGGGGTTGGGCTTGTACGAAATGTCGGAGTGCCAGTACACGCCCGCGTCGCCGAGACCGATCGGCTCGCCGTTCTCCTTGATGTTCGAGACGATCAGGATCTCGGGGTGGTTCTTCAGCTGGAACTGGTGCAGCACGTGGATCTCGAGCGGCCCGAAGCGGCGGCTGAAATCGATGTGCTGTGCGGGCGTGATGCGCTGGTCGCGAAAGACCAGCACGTGGTGGTCCAGGTGCGCGCGGTGGATGCGTTGGAAGTCGGCGGCGTTGATCGGCTCAGCGATGTCGAGCCCGACGATCTCCGCACCGACAGGCGCATCGAAAGGCCGCACCTCGAAGTGCTGCGCCGGGACCTCGGCAGTGGAGGTTGCACGGGAAAGAACGGCAGTCATGCCGCGAATGTAGAAGCGCGCCCTCCATTCCCCAACGAAGTCTTTGTTGCTTGCTTATGACCAACTCTTTCCGTTGAAAGCACAAGCACAAGGCGCCCAAAGCGCGCAGCGCCTTTGGCGCCGTGGTGGCCGAGCGCAGCGATGGCCCGCCCGGTATCCAAGCCCCTCTGGCTGCGCCGAGGAGCGCAGCGTTTCGCGGATCAGGGCTCGCCCTTGTTTGAGCGAAGCGAGTTTGGGCGAGACCCCGCGAAACGCGAGCACCGCAGGTTGCCCGCAGCGAAGCGGAGGGACGCAGACAGTGGGGTCGCCTTTTCTTTGCTTACTTTCTTTTGGCGAAGCAAAAGAAAGTAAGTCGCCCGCCGGGGCGAGTCCCGGCCCCGGGAAGCAATCACTCAGCCAAGACCAAAGATCTCAGAGCGTATGACTCCGATCCCCTTCAGAGAACCCGACGGCGTCCCAAGGTTCGCCCACAGCAAACCCCACCACCTTGAACAGCTCCCCCATCTCATGCTCATGAATCAACCGAGCCGCCATCCCCCGCTGCGCCACAGTCCCCCGCTCCATCCGCCCCAAGATCCCGCAGTTCAAAAGAAACCGCGCCTGACTCGTATAGCCAAGAACAGCAAGCCCCGCCTCCTGCCCCGCCACAGCAATCCCCGTGAAGTCCACATGCGCCGTGATGTCCTTGTACCCCACCTCCGAAAGAGGATCGCCATCCGCCTGGTGCCCCCGGTGGCACATCACCGTCCCCATGTGCCGTTGCGGGTGGTAGTACTCGCCCTCGGGAAACCCGTAGTCGATGAGAAACGCCGCCCCCTTCCCAAGCCGATCCGCCAGCGTCGCAATGAACGCCTGAGCCTGCGGATGCACCTCCGTGAGGTAGTCGTGCACCCCAGGCACCTCGACCGGCGGCCGCAACTCGGTAGCCCGGTCCGCCCACGTCCACCCATCCCCCGCCGGATTCCGCACCACCCCCCGCTCGAACCAGGCCCCCTTCACCCGCGCCAGCAACTGCACCGGCATCGCGTCGAGCACCTCATTACCGACCACCACGCCCGCCATGGACTCAGGCAACTCCCCGAGCCACTCGACCCGCCCCGCATACCCCGCCAGCGCCTGCTGCTGCCGCTCGCGCAAGGTGCCCGACAGATCGACGATGCGATAGCGCACGTCGCTACGCCCCATCTCGCCCAGCGCATGCAGTAGCTGCACCGCCAGCGCCCCCGAGCCCGCACCGAACTCCCACACCGTGTCGGTGCCGGTCTTCTCCAGCGCCTCGAGCACCTGCACCGCGAGCGTGTGCCCGAACATCGGCGTCAACTCGGGCGCGGTCACGAAGTCGCTGCCGGACGAGGGCATGTGGCCGAACTTGGCCGAGGTGTTGGCGTAGTAGCCGAGCCCCGGCGCATACAGGGCCAGGGCCATGAAGCGGTCGAAGCCGATCCATCCGCCCGCGCGCTCGACGGAGCGGGCAATCAGATGGTCGAGGGCGATGGGTAAACTGTTTGTCGTTGGCGTCGTCACGGCGCCATTGTCCTCTTCCTGTCTTCTGTCTTCTTCCTCCGAATGAGCGCCATCCCACCCTCCACCCCCGATCGCCGCCGCACCGTCCTCGTCACGGGCGCGGGCCGCCGGCTGGGCCGCGAGATCGCGCTGGCGCTCGCCGCGGGCGGCTGGCAGGTGGCGGTGCACTACCGCAGTTCGCGCGCCGAGGCCGAGCAGACCGTGGCCGACTGCGCCGCGCGCTCGGGCGACTCGGCGCTGTTCGAGGCCGACCTGGCCGACGAACAGGCCACGCGCGCCCTGCTGCCGCGCGTGGCGGCGCGCTTTCGTGCCGTCGACGCCGTGGTGCACAGCGCCGCCCTCTTCGAACACGACGACGCCGCCAGCTTCAGCTACGCGCTCATGGAGCGCCACGCGCGCAGCAACACCGGCGCGGCCATCCTGCTGGCGCAGGCGCTGCACGACCACCTGGCCCGGCGCGATGCGCAGGGCGGCGCCGTGGTGCACCTGCTCGACCAGAAGCTGTGGAACCCGAACCCCGACTTCCTGAGTTACACGCTCTCCAAGGCCGCGCTCGAAGCCGCCACCCCCATGCTCGCGCTGGCGCTGGCGCCGCGCGTGCGCGTGGTGGGCGTGGCGCCCGGCCTCACGCTGGCGAGCCACATGCTCGATGACGACAAGTTCGCGCAGCTGCACAAGCTGTCGCCGCTGGGCCGCTCGTCCACATCGGAAGACGTGGCCGCCACCGTGAAGTTCGCGCTGGAAAACAGCTCGATCACCGGCACCACGCTGCTCGTCGACGGCGGCCAGCACCTCATGAAATTCGAGCGCGACTTCTCGCTCATGTGACGAGCACCACCACCATGTCCACGAACACACCGCACGGCCACCAGACACTCACCCTCCAGGGCCTGCGCTTCGACGCCAACCTGGGCATCCTCGAGCAGGAAAAGACCGCGCCGCAGCCGATCTTGGTGGACGCCGAGCTCAACCTCGGCCCGCAGCCGCTGCTGCCGCAGGACGACGACATCTTCCACGTGCTGGACTACCGCAAGGTGCGCCGCATCATCATCGACGAGTGCACCGCCGAGCACGTCAACCTGCTCGAAAGCCTGATCGGCAAGCTCGCGCAGCGCCTGCTGCAACTGCCCGGCGTGCGGGGCGTGCGCGTAAAGATCGCCAAGCTCGAAATCTTCGACGACTGCGAAGTCGCCATCCGCATCGAAGCCGGGGAATGGTGATCCAAGGCAAAATCGGGGCTCTTTCCCCCGATTTGCCCGAAGTAGCCCCCCAATGAACGCCGTCTGGATCGACGATACGCCCGAAGCCGGTGCGCCCTCCAACTCGCTGAAGATCGAACGCGAGACGCACAAGCTCGAGAAGCGCCTGTGCCGCCAGGTCGGCCAGGCCATCGTCGACTACAACATGATCGAAGAGGGCGACAAGGTCATGGTGTGCGTCTCGGGTGGAAAAGACAGCTACGCGCTGCTCGACATCCTGCTCAAGATGAAGGCGCGCGCGCCCATCCACTTCGACATCGTCGCGGTCAACCTCGACCAGAAGCAGCCCGGCTTTCCCGAAGAGGTGCTGCCCAAGTACCTGAGCGAGCTCGGCGTGGCCTTCCACATCGAGAACCAGGACACCTACAGCATCGTCAAGCGCGTGATCCCCGAGGGCAAGACCACCTGCGGCCTGTGCAGCCGGCTGCGCCGCGGCATCCTGTACCGCGTGGCCGACGAACTGGGCGCCACCAAGGTCGCGCTGGGCCACCACCGCGACGACATGCTGCAGACCTTCTTCCTCAACATGTTCTTCGGCGGCAAGCTCAAGAGCATGCCGCCCAAGCTGGTGAGCGACGACGGCAAGCACATCGTGATCCGTCCGCTGGCCTACGTGGCCGAAAAGGACACGGTGCGCTGGGCGCAGCACCGCGAGTTCCCGATCATTCCCTGCACGCTGTGCGGCAGCCAGGAGAACCTGCAGCGCAAGCAGGTCGGCGAGATGCTGCGCGAGTGGGACAAGAAGTACCCCGGCCGCGTGGAAAACATGTTCACCGCGCTGCAGAACGTCGTGCCTTCGCACCTGCTGGACGGAACGCTGCACGACTTCCAGGGTCTGAAGGCGACGGGCGTGGCCGACGAGAACGGCGACAAGGCCTTCGACACGCCCGCTTTCGACCTGCTCTCCCAGGCACCCTCGGCCCTGCGCATCGTTCAAGGCTGACTCGGGCAACCCAGGGGAATTTAGGGCACTTGGCCCGGAGACCCTTATGTATCGTGCGTTTTCAGCTCTATTTTTGGTAGCAACCCTGAGCGGCTGCGCCACCTCCTGGGTGGTCGACAGCAACGTCAAGAGCTTTGCCACGCCGGGCACGACCGTGCCGCCCGGCGCCACCTACCGCTTCGAGCGCCTGCCCTCGCAGCAGGCCGACACGGCGCGCCAGGAAGGCCTGGAGGCCATGGCCGCGGCCGCGCTCGACAAGGTCGGCCTGCGCCGCGACGACACAAGGCCGCAGTACACGGCGCAGATCGGCGCGCGCGTCACGGCGGCGCTGTCGCCCTGGGCCGATCCGTGGCTGTACGGGCCCGGTCCGTGGGGCTACGGCTACGGCGGCTACTACGGCCACCGCTGGTATGGCAGCGGCTGGTACGGCGGCCCGATGTTCACGCCGCCGGCCAACCCCTGGTACCAGCGCGAGGTGAGCCTCGTGCTGCGCGAGGCGGGCGGCAGCCACCGCGTGGTGTACGAGACCCGCGCGCGCAACGACGGCCCCTACAGTTCGAGCGCGGCGATCCTGCCGGTGATGTTCGAGGCCGCGCTGCAGGGCTTTCCGAACCCGCCGCCGGGCGAGCGCCGCGTGAACATCGAGCTCACGCCGGCTGCCAAGAAATGACGCACTTCTAGAATTCGGACGGATGGAAGCCAATCTCACCCGCCTGATCGCCGTGCGCCACGGCGAAACCGCCTGGAACGTCGACACCCGCATCCAGGGCCACCTCGACATCGGCCTCAATGCCACCGGCCTCTGGCAGGCGCAGCGCGCCGGGCAGGCGCTGGCCGACGAGCCGGTCGCGGCGGTCTATGCCAGCGACCTCTCGCGCGCCTGGCAGACCGCCCAGGCCATCGCCGAGCCCCACGGCCTCGAGGTGCAACCCGACCTGGGCCTGCGCGAGCGCGCCTTCGGTCGCTTCGAGGGCATGAGCTTCGCCGAGATCGAGGCCACGCTGCCCGAGGACGCACGCCGCTGGCGCGAGCGCGACCCCGAGTTCGAGCCCGAAGGCGGCGGCGAAAGCCTGCTGACCTTTCGCGACCGCGTGACCGGCACCGCCTCGGCCATCGCCGCGCGCCACCCGGGCCAGCTGGTGGTGCTGGTGGCCCACGGCGGCGTGATGGACGTGCTCTACCGCGCCGCCACGCGCCAGGAGCTGCAGGCGCCGCGCACCTGGCAACTCGGCAACGCGGCCATCAACCGCATGCTGTGGACGCCCGAGGGCTTCAGCCTCGTCGGTTGGAGCGACATCGCGCACCTGGCGACGGACGCGCCGCTGGACGAGACCACGACCTAGAGGGGTGAGCCGCTTGCCTTTCTTCGCCCCGGGCAAGACGCTCCCATGAAAAGAACGAACCCCACGCCCTCGGCGTACGCCAGCTGGGACGCCTCCCAGTCGCTGTCCGCGCCGTGGATCGACGCCACGCACCTGGGAAGCTTCGTCACCCTGGAGGCCGGCGACACCATTGCGCGCGAAGGCGAACGGCACGACTACTTCTATCTCTTGCGATCGGGCTTCGTGCATTCCACGATCCACCGAAGCAACGGCTCGGAGTTCCTGCTCGAGATTTTCGGGCCGGGCGCGATCTTCGGCGAAGGCCCGGCGTTTGCCGACAGCCCCCGACCGACGACGACCCGGGCGGTCGCGCCGGCCCTTCTCAGCCGCTACCGCCCGGCGGATGTCGCGCAGCAGTTCTCGGCGCTGCCCGAACTCGCGACCTCGTTGATCCAGCTGCTCGGCTTCAAGAACCACATGATCGTCGCCAAGCTGGCCGGGGTGGCCTCGGCGGCACCCAAGGAGCGGGTCATCGACTTGCTGCTGCGGGTGGCACGCCCGCCATCGGCGCAGGCACCGAAACAACTCACCGTGGATCTGACGCACGAGCAGATCGGCGCCATGACGGCCCTGAGCCGCGTCACGGTCACGCGCACGTTGAATGCGCTGGCGAGAGAAGGGCTCATTGAAACGCGGGCCCGGCAGGTCAGCATCCCGAATGCGCCGGCCCTGCATCGTTTCCGTGACGCGACACCGTAAGGAAAAAGCCCGCTTCCTGTATCGCTGGATACCGTCGACACCCTCACCCCCTCGCGATCATTCATCCCGTCACACACATGGGAAGAGCAGCGGCGGAGGGAATGGAGAGAGCCGTTGAGGAGAGAGGCCGGAGCGCCTTCAATGGGCGATGGTCCGGGTGTGGCGTCACGCGGGACTGCACAAGTCCTTCCTGGCCGGGTGGCTCACGCTCATGGCCATCCGGCATCTTTTGAATCGCCGTCAGGCGTGCGAGGCCGCGTGCCCCGCCGCAGCCTCGGCCTTCGCCTCGCCCGGCAGCTCCACCATCGGCCCGCTGCCGCTGTAGCGGTCGAGCGCGAGGTAGATCGCGGGCGTGATGTACAGCGTGATCACCTGCGAGAAGATCAGCCCGCCCACCACCGCCACGCCCAGCGGCTGGCGCAGTTCGGCGCCGGCACCCAGGCCCAGCGCGAGCGGCAGCGCGCCCATCAGCGCGGCCAGCGTGGTCATCAGGATCGGGCGGAAGCGCAGCCGGCAGGCTTCGCGGATTGCGTCGACCGGCTTCATGCCCTCGGTGCGCTGCGCGTCGAGCGCGAAGTCGATCATCATGATCGCGTTCTTCTTCACGATGCCGATCAACAGCAGGATGCCGATGGTCGCGATCAGCGTGAGGTCGAAGCCGAAGAGCTTCAGCGAGATGAGCGCCCCCACCGCCGCCGAAGGCAGGCCCGCCAGGATGGTGAGGGGGTGGATGTAGCTCTCGTACAGCACGCCCAGCAGCACGTAGATGACCAGCACCGCGAGCACCAGCAGCACGGCCTGGCTGCCCTGCGAACTCTGGAACACCGCCGCGTCGCCGCCGTAGGTCGTGATGATCGACTGCGGCATCTTCAGCTCGTCCTTGAAGCGGTCGATCTTCGCGGTGGCGTTGCCCAGCGGCACGTCGGGGCCGAGGTTGAACGACACCGTCACCGCCTGCAGCTGGCCCTGGTGGTTGACCGAGGTCGGCCCCACGGTGCGCTTGACGGTCGAGAAGGCCGACAACGGCACCAGCTTGCCGGTGGTGCTGCGCACCGACAGGCGCGCCACGTCTTCCTCGAACTGGCGGTCGCTGTCGGCCGCCGACAGGATCACCTGGTAGGTGTTGCTGGCGCCGTAGATGCTGCCGATCTGGCGGTCGCCGTACGCGTTGTACAGCGCGGTGCGCAGGTCGCCCACGGCCACGCCGAGCACGCCGGCCTTGTCGCGGTCGATCTCCAGCGTGGCCTGCAGGCCGCGGTTCTGCGAGTCGCTGGTCACATCGCGGAAGTCGGGGTCGGCGCGCATGCGCTCCATGAGTTTGGTCGACCACGGCACCATCTCGCCGGCATTCACGCTCTGCAGCGTGTACTGGAAGCGCGCCTTGCTCTGGCGCCCGCCCAGGCGCAGGTTCTGCACCGGCTGCATGTACACGGCAATGCCCGGAATCTCGCGGAAGCGCTGGCGCAGCGATTCGAGCACCTTGGCCATCTTGGGGCGCTCGCTGCGCGGCTTGAGCACCGCGAACAGCCGGCCCGAGTTCTGCGTGGCGGTCGGACCGCCCACGCCGACGAAGGAGCTCACGTAGTCCACGCTCGGATCGGCCTTGAGCGCGGCGGCCACGCGGTCCTGCAGCGCCTTCATGGCGGTGAACGAAATGTCTTCGGCCGCCTCGGTGGTGATCTGGATCTGGCCGATGTCTTCCTCGGGGAAGAAACCCTTGGGAATGCTGATGAAGAGCCAGGCCGTGACCACGAAGGTCAGGCCCGCCATGACCAGCATCAGCGCGCGGTGCCCGAGCGTCCAGTCGAGCGTGCGCATGTAGCCGCCGTGCACGGCGCGGTAGCCGCGCTCGAAGGCACGGCCGATCGCCGTGCCGGGCTCGGGGTGCTCTTCCTCGTGGTCGAGCGCGCCGGCCTTGCGCGGCACGTGCTTGAGCAGCCGGCTCGCGAGCATGGGCACGAGCGTGAGCGACACCACGGCCGACACCAGCACCGCCAGTGCCACCACCACGGCGAACTCGTGGAACAAGAGGCCGATCACGCCGGGCATGAAGAAGATCGGGATGAACACGGCCACCAGCGAGATCGAGATCGACACGATGGTGAAGCCCACCTCGCGCGCACCGCGCAGCGCGGCGGCCATCGGCTCCATGCCCTTCTCGACGTAGCGCATGATGTTCTCGAGCACCACGATGGCGTCGTCCACCACCAGGCCCACGGCCAGCGTGATGCCCAGCAACGACACGTTGTCCAGGCTGTAGCCGAAGGCGTACAGCAGCGCCACGGCGCCGATCAGCGAGATCGGGATGGTGGCCGCCGGGATCAGCGTGGCCACCAGCCGGTGCAGGAACAGGAAGATCACCAGCACCACCAGCGCGATGGTGCCCAGCAGCGTGAGCTGAACGTCGTGCACCGCCTCGCGGATCGAGAGCGAGCGGTCGTTGACCATGTGGATCTCGACCGACTGCGGCAGCTCGGCCTTGAAGCGCGGGATGAGCGCGCGCACCGCGTCCACCACCTGCACGGTGTTGGCGTTGGGCTGGCGCTGCACGGCCAGCGAGATCGAGTCTTGCCCGTTGAAGCTGCTGGCGGTCTTGACCGACTCGAAGCTGTCTTCGAGCGTGGCCACTTCGTCCAGCCGCACCGGCGCGCCGTTGCGCTGCGCGATGATCAGCTTGGCGAAGTCGGCCGCCTTCATGAGCTGGCGGTTGGCCTGGATGGTGAGCGTCTGGCGCGGGCCGTCGAGCGTGCCGACCGGCGTGTTGGCGTTGGCCGAGTTCACGGCCTTGGCCAGTTCGTCGAGCGTGATGTTGCGCGCGTTGAGCAGGTCGGCGTTGGCCTTGATGCGCACCGCGAAGGCCTTGCGCCCGTACACGCCCACCTGCGCCACACCGTCGATGGTCGAGAGCGTGGGCGAAATGAGGTTCTCGGCGTAGTCGTTGAGCTCCGACGGGTTCATCGACGGCGAGATCAGCGCGATGAACAGCACCGGCGCGTCGGCCGGGTTCACCTTGCGGTACGAAGGCAGCTGCGTGAGTTCCTGCGGCAGCTGGCGCTGGGCGCGCAGCAGCGCGGCCTGCACGTCGACCGCGGCGGCGTCGATGTCGCGGCTGCTGACGAATTCGAGCGTGAGCGAGGTCACGCCCTGCGTGTTCACCGAGCTGATGGTCTGCAGGCCGGGGATGGTCGAGAACTGCTTTTCGAGCGGCAGCGCGACCGAACTCGCCATGGTGTCGGGGCTGGCGCCGGGCAGCTGCGCGTTGACGTTGATGACCGGCGTGTTGTAGCTGGGCAGCGCCGCCACCGGGATGCTGAAGTACGCAAAGATGCCGATGACCACGACGGCCGCCGACAGCAGCACCGTCATCGCCGGACGGCGGATGCAGAGCTCTGAAATGTTCATGCGCGTTCTCGTGCCGGCTGAACATCCGACGACGCGGCGCTACCAGGCGTGACGCCCGTGGTGCCATTGGCAGGCGCCCCGCCCGGGCCGGCCGGCGCCTTCACGTCGATGCGCACCTTGCCACCCGGGCGCACGTTCTGGCTGCCTTCGATCACGACCTGCTCGCCGGGCGTCACGCCGCTCACGGCCACCTTGGTGCCGAAGGTGTGCAGCACCTTGACCTGGCGGCGCGCCGCGTTGCGCTCGGCATCGACCACGTACAGCGTGGCGCCATCGGACAGCATCATGAGCGCCGCGGCCGGCACCACGGTGACGCCGTCGAGCATGCGCACCGTGATGCGCGTGTTGACGAACTGGCCGGGCCACAGGCTCTGGTCGGCGTTGGCGAACACGGCCTTGGCGCGCACGGTGCCGATCTGCGGGTCGACCGTGTTGTCGACGAAGTCGAGCGTGCCGAACAGCGGCTCGCGGCGGCCCGTGACCAGCGCCTCGACCTTGGCGCGCGTGCGCGCCGCGGCCAGCAGGTCCTGCAGGTTGCCTTCGGGCACGGGGAAGCTCACGGCGATCGGGTCGAGCTGGGTGATGGTGACCAGCGACAGCGTGGGCTGCACCAGCGTGCCCGGGTAGATGTTGACGGCGCCGATGCGCCCCGCGATGGGCGCGCGCAGCGTGGCATAGCCCAGCGCCACCTGCGCCGACTGCACGGCGGCGCGGTCGGCCGCGACGGCGGCGCGCTGCGCCTGGAGCTGCGACAGCGTGGCGTCGGCCGCGCTCTTGGCAATGAAGTTCTGCGCCACCAGGTCCTGGCTGCGCTTGTACTGGCGCTCCAGGTCGGCCATGGTGGCCTCGTCCTTCTGCTGCTGGGCCCGGGCGCGGGCCAGGTTGGCCTGGTCGTTGCGGTCGTCCAGCGTGAAGAGCAGCTGCCCTGCTTTCACGAACTGGCCTTCCTTGACGTGCACCGCGCTCACGGTGTTGGTGACCTGCGGGCGCAGGTCGACGCTGTTGAGCGAAACCACACTGCCGTTGACCTGCACCGTGACCGGCACGTCCTGCTTTTCGGCCATGGCCAGCGTGACCAGCGCGGCGGGAGGCCCGGCGTTCGCGGACTTGGCGTCTTTCGCGGCCGACCGATCGCCCGACATGCGCCACCAGCCGCCTGCGACGGCTACGATCAACACGCCCGCGAGGGCGAAGGCGGCAGATTTCTTCATGGGTTCTTGTGCACTTTGGGCTGACAGCAGCTATTGGAGCAGTGGCCGACGCACGGTGTTCACGGGCGCCGTAAAGAAATGTAAAGCAGGCCGACGCAAAGCCCCCGCACCACCCGCTGCACCCGGTATGAGGGAAAACACCCCCTCGCTAAAATCGCCGGTCCACAGCCTCTGGATATACCCCATGAACCGCTGCAAGACACCCACGAAAACGCTCACTTCCCTCGCCATCTGCGCCGCCCTTGCCGGCGCCGCCGGTCTTTTCTCGCTCCAGGCCAGCGCCCAGGACGAGGTGCCCCGTCCGCAGACCCAGAACGAGTCGCTCAATGGCGGGCGCAACTTCCCCATCGGCACGCTGCGCGGCAAGTTCATGGTGACCAGCGCCCCCGACGTCGAGCTCGACGGCCGGGCCGACCGCCTGGGCGCCGGCGCGCGCATCCGCAGCCCGCAGAACATGCTGGTGATGCCCGGCGCGATCATCGGCCAGAAGTACCTCGTGAACTACACGCGCGACGCCGCCGGGCTGCTGCGCGAGGTCTGGATCCTGACGCCCGACGAGGCCATGGCCAGCCGCGAATCGCTGAACAAGCCGTTCCTGAACATCTGGCCGTTCACCTCGAACGACACGCTGAACACGCAGTAACGCGGCCGGGCCGCAAGCAAGCAAAAATCCGCGGGCGCCACGCGCGCCTCGCAGCCCTTCCTCTTTGCGAAGGGCACAGAGAGCTCCCCCATGAAAAAAGTATTCATCAAGACCTTCGGCTGCCAGATGAACGAGTACGACTCGGACAAGATGGCCGACGTGCTCCACGCCGCGCAGGGCTACGAACCCACGCAGAACGTGGACGAGGCCGACCTCATCCTGTTCAACACCTGCTCGGTGCGCGAGAAGGCGCAGGAGAAGGTGTTCTCCGACCTCGGCCGCGTGAAGCACCTGAAGGCCAAGGGCGTGAAGATCGGCGTGGGCGGCTGCGTGGCGAGCCAGGAAGGCCAGGCCATCATCGCGCGCGCGCCCTACGTCGACATCGTGTTCGGCCCGCAGACGCTGCACCGCCTGCCCGAGATGCTGAACGACCGCGAGCGCCTGGACCGCCCGCAGGTGGACATCAGCTTCCCCGAGATCGAGAAGTTCGACCACCTGCCGCCCGCGCGCGTCGAAGGCGCCACGGCCTTCGTGTCGATCATGGAAGGCTGCTCCAAGTACTGCAGCTACTGCGTGGTGCCCTACACCCGCGGCGAGGAAGTGAACCGCCCGCTGGACGACGTGCTGGTCGAGATCGCCGGCCTGGCCGACCAGGGCGTGCGCGAGATCACGCTGCTGGGCCAGAACGTGAACGCCTACCGCGGCAAGATGGGCGACACGGCCGAAATCGCCGACTTCGCGCTGCTCATCGAGTACGTCGCCGAGATCCCCGGCATCGAGCGCATCCGCTACACCACCAGCCACCCGAACGAGTTCACGCCCCGGCTCATCGAGGCCTACGCCAAGGTGCCGCAGCTCGTCTCGCATTTGCACCTGCCGGTGCAGCACGGCAGCGACCGCATCCTCATGGCCATGAAGCGCGGCTACACGGCCATGGAATACAAGAGCACGGTGCGCAAGCTGCGCGCCATCCGCCCCGAACTCGCGCTTTCCAGCGACTTCATCGTCGGCTTCCCCGGCGAGACCGATGCCGACTTCGACAAGATGATGAAGCTCATCGACGACTGCCAGTTCGACAACAGCTTCAGCTTCATCTTCAGCCCGCGCCCCGGCACGCCCGCCGCCGCGCTGCAGGACGACACGCCGCACGAGGTGAAGCTGGCGCGCCTGCAGACGCTGCAGCGCGTGATCGACGGCAACGTGCGCCGCTTCGGCGATGCGCTGGTGGGCAGCACGCAGCGCGTGCTGGTCGAGGGCGCCTCGCGCAAGGACGCCAACGAACTCATGGGCCGCACCGCCTGCAACCGCGTCGTCAACTTCGAGGGCGACGCCCGCCTCGTGGGCCAGATGGCCGACCTGCGCATCACCCGCTCGCTGGCCTACACGCTGCGCGGCGAAGTGGTCACGCGCGAATCGGCCCTGGCTGCTGCTGCCACGGCGCTCGCCCACTGATGGCGAAGCGACCGTCCGTCCGGGGCTCGTTCCAGCAGCTCCTGCTGTTTGCCTTTTTGCTCATCACCGCGCTGCTGGTGGGCGTGGCGCTGCGCTCGGTGCTGCAGTACGACGCGCTCGTCACGCAAAGCCGCGACGCCGCCGCGCGCGCGCTGCGCCTGTCGGGCGCCTCGCAGTCGCTGGCCGAGCGCAGCGCGGCCATGGAACGCGCGGGACGCCAGTCGCTGGTGCTCAACGACGCCGTGCTGCGCCGCCGCTTCGACGAGGCGGCGCGCGAAGCCCACCAGGTGCTGGAGCGCCTGGAACGCAACGGCCTGCCGGCCGCCGGCATCGACATGTGGCGCAGCCAGCTCGGCGTGATCGAAGGGCTGCTCGGCGGCAGCCCCGACAGCGCCCTGGCGCGCGAAAGCACGATGGCGATGCAGTTCCGCGAACTCGACGCCCTGAACACCAACATCGCCCAGCAGGCGCAGTTCCTGATCGAAACGCAGAACGACGCGCTGGCCAAGCGCATCGAGAACGCGCGCCGCCGGCTGATGCGCGAGGTGGTGGCCGCCAGCGTGCTGGCCGTGTCGCTGGCGCTGGCCTTCGGCATCTGGCTGGCGCGCCCCTTCAAGCGGCTCGAGAACGCCATCGTCGGCCTGGGCCAGAACCGGCTCGACGAACCGATCGACATCCGCGGCCCGGCCGACGTGCGGCGCGTGTCGCAGCAGCTCGAATGGCTGCGCCTGCGCCTGACCGAACTCGACGCCGACAAGGCGCGCTTTCTGCGCCACGTGTCGCACGAGCTGAAGACGCCGCTGGCGGCGCTGCGCGAAGGCGTGTCGCTGCTCGAGGACGGCGTGACCGGCCCGCTGAACCCGGCGCAGCTCGAGGTCGCGCAGATCCTGCAGCAGAACACCGTGTCGCTGCAGAACCAGATCGAGGCGCTGCTGCGCTTCAACGCCGCCGCCTTCGAGGCGCGCGAGCTGCGCCGCGAGCGCACCGAGCTGCTGCCGCTGATCGAGGAGCAGATCGAGGCCCAGCGCCTGCAGTGGCAGGCGCATGGCCTGCGCGTGCGCGCCGAGGGCGAGCCCATCGCCCTCACGGTCGACCGCACCAAGCTCGGCACCGCCATCGCCAACCTGCTGTCGAACGCGATCCGCTTCTCGGCCGCCGGCGGCGTGATCACGCTGGCCGTGTCGGGCACGCCCGAGGCGGTGCACATCGACGTGTGCGACGCCGGCCCCGGCATTGCCGTGGGCGACCGCGACCGCATCTTCGAACCCTTCTTCCGTGGCGAGCGCCAGCCCGAGCACACGGTGAAAGGCACCGGCATCGGACTTTCCATCGTGCAGGAGTACATTGCAGCCCATGGGGGCCGCATCGCCCTGCTGCCGGACGGCCCCGGTGCACGCTTTCGCATCGAACTGCCGCGCACGACCTGACCCCGGACACCCCACCCACACCGCCCCGCGCCTTTTCGACCCATGTTCCTTTCGTTCGTCCGCAGATCCACCTTCGCCGGGGCCATGGCCGTGCCATGCGCCCTGCTGCTGGCGGCCTGCGCCTCCCAGCCCAAGCCGCCGGCCGAAGCCGACGCGCTGCCGCCGCCCGTGGCCGCGCCGCGCGTCGTGCCGGTCGAGGCCGAGCCCCGCGCGCCGGCCACGCAGCCGGCCTCGCTCTTCACGCAGCTCACCCAAGGCCCCGTCGCAACCATGCTGGCCTATGCCGACAAGGTGCGCCCGCTGGGCGGCGCCGACCTGAGCGCCGAAATTGCGCGCGTCGGCGAACAGGGCGAGACGCCCGCAGCGCAGATGCAGCTGGCGCTCCTGCTCGCGCAGACCCGCGTGCCGGCCGACCTGGCGCGCGCGCTGGGCCTGCTGCAGCGCGTGATCGCCAACCCGGCGCCCGAGGCGCAGCCGCTGCACCCGCTCGCGCGGGCGCTGGCCGCGCGCTATGTGGAGCAGCGCCGCGTCGAGGACGACCGCGACAAGCAGGTGCAGCAGCTGCGCGACAGCCAGCGCCGCATCGACCAGCTCAACGAGCGCATCGAGGCGCTGCGCGCCATCGAGCGCAGCTTCGCCCGGCCCAACACGCCGGCACCCACGCCCTCCAACGGAAGCAGATCCAACCCATGAGTACAGCTGGTGCCCGCCTCCTCGTGGTCGATGACGACCCGGACATGCTGCGGCTGCTCTCGATGCGGCTGGTGTCGGCGGGCTACCAGGTCACGGCCGTCACTTCGGCCGAGACCGCGCTCACGCAGCTCGAGATCGAGCACCCGCAGCTGGTGCTCAGCGACGTGCGCCTGCCCGGGCGCGACGGCCTGCAGCTGTTCGACGAGATCCGCAAGCGCCACCCGACGCTGCCGGTGATCCTGCTGACGGCGCACGGCACCATTCCCGACGCGGTCGAGGCCACGGCGCGCGGCGTGTTCACCTACCTCACCAAGCCCTACGACGCGCGCGAACTGCTCGAGAAGATCTCGCAGGCGCTGGCGCTCGGTGCGCCCACCACCACGCCCAGCAAGACCGGCGACGACAGCTGGCGCTCGGAAATCGTGAGCCGCAGCAACCGCATGGCCGAGCTGCTGGCCGAGGCGCGCATGGTCGCCAAGTCGGACGCCTCCGTGCTGCTGCGCGGCGACTCCGGCGCCGGCAAGGAACTGCTGGCGCGCGCCATCCACAAGGCCAGCGCGCGCGCCGACAAGCCCTTCGTGGCGGTCAATTGCGGCGCCATTCCCGAAGCGTTGCTCGAATCCGAGCTGTTCGGCCACATGAAGGGCGCCTTCACCGACGCCCACGCGAACCACAAGGGCCTGTTCCAGCAGGCCGACGGCGGCACGCTGCTGCTCGACGAAATCGGGGACATGCCGCCCGCGCTGCAGGTCAAGCTGCTGCGCGTGCTACAGGAGCGCGCGGTGCGCCCGCTGGGCGCGAGCCAGTCGATCGAGGTCGACGTGCGCATCGTCTCGGCCACCCACCGCGACCTCGACGCCGCGATGGAAGCCGGCCAGTTCCGCGAAGACCTCTATTACCGCCTGAACGTGGTGACGCTCACGCTGCCGCCGCTGTCGGCGCGGCGCGAGGACATTCCGCTGTTGGCCAACCACTTCCTGCAGAAGCT
Source organism: Variovorax sp. GW822-FHT04E09 (assembly GCF_058800845.1). Taxonomy (NCBI): domain Bacteria; kingdom Pseudomonadati; phylum Pseudomonadota; class Betaproteobacteria; order Burkholderiales; family Comamonadaceae; genus Variovorax; species Variovorax sp. GW822-FHT04E09. The sequence goes on along the minus strand of NZ_JBXAMR010000005.1, from coordinate 242,665 downwards.
GTCGACCAAGTACGGCAAGCGGCTGTCGGGCTTCGCGCCCGAGGCGCTGAAGGCGCTCACTACCGCCGCGTGGCCGGGCAACGTGCGCCAGCTCTACAACGTGGTGGAGCAGGTCTGCGCGCTGTCGGGCTCGCCGCTGATCCCGCTGGCGCTGGTGCAGCGCGCGCTGCGCGTGCCGAGCGTGGAGGTGCTCACCTACGCCGAGGCCAAGCAGCGTTTCGAGCGCGACTACCTCGTCGGCCTGCTCAAGCTGACCGACGGCAACGTGGCCGACGCGGCCCGCCTGGCCGACCGCAACCGCACCGAGTTCTACCGCCTGCTGCAGAAGCACGAACTCACCCCGGGCAACTTCAAGGCCGACGTTGTCGCTCCCGGTGGCGACCCTGTCGCCGAGTAGCGACAGGCCTAAGTCGTTGATTTGAAAGGCTGTTTCCCGAGGGCCTCCCCGGCTTGTCGGGATTCGGCGACAAAAACGGGGGTTTCGGGGGCCCGGCAGGCCCCTCCCCCACGGAAAACGGTTTCGGAACGCGCCAAGTCGTTGATTTGAAAGCGTTTTTCCAGGCTGGCACAGGGTTTGCCCCTGTACTGGCATGACAGCACTTACCAGCCCATCTTTCGCACTGCGTCCGCAGCGCGACGGCCTGCGTCAAAAGCAGTTTTCCTCCTCGCGGCCCCGTGCCGCGGGCCATTCGCTGACCGCGCTCTCCGGCGTCGGCGGCGCCGCCACGGATTGCGTCTTCAAGCGCCTTCCGGCCATTGGCGACACCCCCCTCGACAAGCAACGTTGGTGAATGAACCGATGAAGCCGAACGACTTCTCCCACCTCAACGTCCTCGCCGAATCCGATTTCGCACGCCGCAGCGCGCTGCGCGAGGAACGCCACCCCAACGCCGTCACCGCACCGCCGCTGAACCGCGGTTCCATGGCACCGCGCCCCTGGCGTGGTTTCTGGAACAGCCTCGGCACCGCGCTGCTCGTGCGCCTGGGCGCCGGCCGCAACGCCGACAGCGCCCCCGCCGCCAAGCAAGCCGCCCCAGCCCCGCAGGCCTGGGAACGCGCCGCCGGCCAGCGCCGCCTCGCCTTCATGCTGCTCACGCTGCTGAGCACCGTGATCGCGTCGTCGCTGTTCGCCAGCGTGCAACCCGACTACGACAACGTCTGGCTCGAATACGGCCAGATCGGCCTGTACGGCCTGCTCTCGGGCTGGGTCGTGACCGGTTTCGTGACCGCCCTCATGGGCTTCTATGTGTCCGTGCGCGGTGACAAGCACGCCCTCTCGGCGAAACAGGTGGCCCACCACCCGATGAACCCCGAGGCACGCACCGCGATCATCATGCCGATCTGCAACGAGGACGTGGCCACCGTGTTCGCCGGCCTGCGCGCCACCTGCGAATCGGTCGCCTCCACGGGCCACGCCAAGCAGTTCGACGTGTTCGTGCTGTCCGACAGCTACAACCCCGAGACCGCCGCCGCCGAGCGCGCCGCCTGGGAAGACCTGCGCGCCGCGCTGGCCGAAAGCCCCAACCAGCCGCAGGTCGAGGTGTACTACCGCCTGCGCACCCGCCGCACGCACCGCAAGGCCGGCAACGTCGCCGACTTCTGCCGCCGCTGGGGCAAGGACTACCGCTACATGGTCGTGCTCGACGCCGACTCCGTGATGAGCGGCGACTGCCTGGCCTCGATGGTCAAGCTGATGGAAGCCAACCCCACCGCCGGCATCATCCAGACCGCGACGCAGGCCATCGGCCACGTCACGCTGCACGCCCGCGCCCAGCAGTTCGCTTCGCGCGTGACGGGTCGCCTGTTCACGCTGGGCATGCAGTTCTGGCAGCTCGGCGAGTCGCACTACTGGGGCCACAACGCGATCATCCGCGTCGAAGCCTTCATGAAGCACTGCGCGCTGGCCCCCATCAAGGGCACGGGCGGCATGTCGGGCGGCATCATGTCGCACGACTTCGTCGAAGCCGCGCTGATGCGCCGCGCCGGCTACCACGTGTGGCTGGTGTCCGACCTGGTCGGCAGCTACGAGCAGCAACCGCCGGACCTGCTGGCCGAACTCCAGCGCGACCGCCGCTGGTGCCAGGGCAACCTGCAGAACGCCCGCCTGATGGCCGAGCCCGGCATCCACCCGGTGCACCGCGCGATGTTCGTGACCGGCACCATGGCGTATGTCTCGGCCCCGCTGTGGCTCGCCTTCCTGACGCTGGGCACCGCCCTGTGGCTGAGCGGCTCGAGCCTGGTGTCGAGCTGGAACGTGCTGCCCGCCGAACTGGCCGGCCTGTGGGTCTGGACCCTGTGCCTGCTGTTCCTGCCGCGCGTGCTGGGCATCGCCGCCGTGCTGATGCGCGGTGAGCAACGCCAGTACGGCGGTGTGTGGGGCCTGGTGAAGAGCTCGGTGCTCGAAGCCGGCCTGGCCATCGTGCAGGCCCCGGTGCGCATGCTGGCCCACTCGCTGTTCGTGCTGGTCGCCCTCACCGGCATCAAGCTCGACTGGAAGTCGCCCCCGCGTGAAGCCAACGCCGTGCCGTGGAAGGTCGCTGCCTCGCAGCTGGCCCCCATGACGCTGGTGATCGCCATGCTGGCCGTCGGCGTCGCGATGATCGACCCGAGCGCCCTGATCTGGCTCATGCCCGTCGGCCTGCCGCTGCTGCTGGCGATCCCGCTGACCGTGCTGACCAGCCAGATCGCGCTGGGCACCACGCTGCGCGACCGCGGCTTCCTGCTGATTCCCGAGGAATCGCGCTCGCCCGCCGTGCTGCGCCGTGCGTGGATGCATGCGCTGCGCCTGGCGCGCCCGGCGGCACTGGCCACGGCCTGATGCGATCACCGCCCTGCGGCTGATCGCTCCAAAGAAAAAGCCCGCTTCGGCGGGCTTTTTGCTGGGCGGTGCGCGATGCGCATCGATATGTCAGAAGGGCAGCCAGCGGCGCCAGAACGGCGGACGGGGTGCGCGGGCGCCGCGCGCCACCAGCGCCGCGACGAGCGCCTCGCGGCCGTGCTTGCGGGCGGCCTGCAGCGGCGTAAGCCCGTCGAATTCAGACAGCAGGTTCGGATCGGCGCCGTGGTCCAGCAGGTAGCTGGCGATCTCGCCGTGCCCCTGGACCAGGCTGGCCACCAGCGGTGTGCACAGGATCTCGGGGTGCTGGTAGTTCGGATTCACGCCCGCACCGATGTGATAGCGCACCAGGTCGAGGTCGCCGGTCAGCGCGCCCTGGTAGAGCTCTTTCCAGTCGCCTGCGGACATGGCGGGGCTGCGCGCCTCTCTATATATATGTATGCGTCGAGCGGCCGGGCTCAGAACGGCAGCTTGCCGCCGCCTCCGCCCATGCCGGGCATCCCGCCCATGCCCTTCATGCCGCCCATCTTCTTCATCATCTTCATGAGGCCGCCGCCCTTCATCTTCTTCATCATGCCCTGCATCTGCTCGAACTCGTTGAGCAGGCGGTTCACTTCCTGAACCTGCACACCCGCGCCGGCCGCGATGCGGCGCTTGCGCGTGGCCTTGAGCAGCTCGGGCTTGCGGCGCTCCAGCGGCGTCATGCTCTGGATGATGCCTTCCTTGCGGCGGATGTCGCGCTCGGCGCGGGTCATGTCGGCCTCGGTGGCCTTGGCGGCCATCTGCTGGGGCAGCTTGTCCATCAGGCTGGAGAGGCCGCCCATCTGCTTCATCTGCTGCAGCTGGCCGAGGAAGTCGTTCAGGTCGAAGCCCGCGCCGCTCTTGACCTTGGCCGCGAGCTTCTGTGCCGCTTCGACGTCGACGCCGGCCGTGACCTGCTCGACCAGCGCGACGATGTCGCCCATGCCCAGGATCCGGCCCGCGTGGCGTTCGGCGTCGAACACTTCGAGGCCGTCGATCTTCTCGCTCGTGCCGGCGAACTTGATCGGCACGCCCGTCACCTGGCGCACCGACAGCGCTGCACCGCCGCGCGAATCGCCGTCGGTCTTGGTCAGGATGATGCCGGTGAGGGGCAGCGCCTCCTTGAAGGCCTTGGCGGTGTTGATCGCGTCCTGGCCCTGCATGGCATCGACCACGAACAGGGTTTCGACCGGATCGAGCTCGGCGTGCAGCTGCTTGATCTCGGTCATCAGCACTTCGTCGATCGCCAGGCGGCCGGCCGTGTCGACCAGCAGCACGTCGAAGTAATGGCGCCTGGCGTGATCGAGCGCGGCGCGCGCGATGTCCAGCGGCTTCTGGTCGGGCGTGCTCGGGAACCACTCGGCGCCGGCCTGCTTCGTGACGGTCTTGAGCTGTTCGATGGCGGCCGGGCGGTACACGTCGCCCGACACCGTGAGCACCTTCTTCTTGCGCTTCTCGATCAGGTGCTTGGCCAGCTTGGCGGTGGTGGTGGTCTTGCCGGCGCCCTGCAGGCCGGCCATGAGGATCACCGCCGGCGGCTGAGCCGCGAGGTTGATGTCCGACACGCCCTCGCCCATGGTGGCGGCGAGTTCGCGGTTGACGATGCCGACCAGCGCCTGGCCCGGCTTGAGCGAGCCCAGCACTTCCTGGCCGAGCGCCTTCTCCTTCACGCGGGCGACGAAGTCGCGCACCACGGGCAACGCCACGTCGGCCTCCAGCAGCGCCATGCGCACCTCGCGCAGCATGTCCTGCACGTTGCTTTCGGTGATGCGCGCCTGGCCGCTCATCGTCTTGACGAGGCGGGAGAACTTTTCGGTGAGGGCGGTGGCCATGAAGGAAATACCTTGTTGTCCGCGGCAGCGGACCGATGGAAAGTCGTGAAAACCTGGAAGCGGTATGTGGGCCCGCTCTCTCGCGGGGGGTGCCCCCGGCGGGGGTGGGCGAAGCGACGCGACGTGCGCGAAGCCGGGGGGCGAGCCTATACACTCCACCGATGATTTTAGCGATCCCCTCCCCACTCGGCGTGGCGCTGGGCATCGCCACCGCGGCAGCCTACGGTTTTGCCGCTGCCGCCGGTGCGCGGCTCAGCCGCCAGACCACCCAATGGGCGCTCGGCATCGCATGGCTGCTGCACGCTGCGGTGCTCGGCCACGGGCTGATCGGCGGCGACCCTCGCTTCGGTTTTGCGCCGGCGCTGTCGGTCACGGCGTGGCTGGTGCTCACGGTCTACGCGGTCGAAAGCCGCCTGTACCCGCAACTGAAGGCACGCCGTGCGCTGGCCTGGCTGGGCGCGGCCGCCGTGCTGCTGGCGCTGCTGTTCCCGGGCACGCCGCTGCATGTCAGCGCCTCGCCCTGGCTGCCGCTGCACCTGGCGCTGGGCATCGCCTCGTACGGCCTGTTCGGCGCCGCCGTGGTGCACGCCTGGCTGATCACGCGGGCCGAAAAGCAGATCCGCCTCGCCAGCGCCGATGCGCAGGCCGGTGTGCCGCTGCTCACATTGGAACGGCTCACCTTCCGCTTCGTCACGGCGGGCTTCGTGCTGCTGTCGGCCACGCTGCTGGCCGGCCTGCTGTTCAGCGAACAGCTCTACGGCGCCGCTGGCCGCGCCTGGAAGTGGGACCACAAGACCATCTTCTCGGTGCTCGCCTGGCTCAGCTTCGCGGTCCTGCTGACCGGGCGCGCGCGCTTCGGCTGGCGCGGACGCACGGCGCGGCGCGTGCTGTATGCGGGCGCGGCGCTGCTGCTGCTGGCCTATGTGGGCTCGCGCTTCGTGCTCGAAGTCGTGCTGACGCGCCTGCCCGCATGAAGTACCTGCTCGTCCTCGCGGTGGTGTGGGTCGCGATCTGGCTCTGGCGCAAGAACCGGCGCGAAGAGATGCGCGACGCGCAGCAGGAACGCGCCAAGAAAGCGCAGCAACGCACGCCGGCCGTCGGCCCGCCGCAGGCGATGGTGCGCTGCGCCCATTGCGGGCTGCACCTGCCCGCGGCCGACGCACTCGCCGGGCCGGACGGCGCGATGTTCTGCAGCGCCGCGCACCGCCAGGCCGGCACCTCCGCATGAGTTCATTGCGCCGGTCGCGCGGCGAGCCGGCCACCGACTGGGACGTGCTCGACCTGGGCGCCGGCGACAGCACGGCCCTGCTGCGGCTGTGGCGCGGCTTCATGGCGGCGCGCTGTTTCGTGGCGCTTGTGCTGGTGCTGCTGCAGGGCGTGGCCTTCGCCATCGGGCAGGCCGTGCAACCGCTGCCGATCGTGCTGTCGGGCGGCTACCTCGTGCTGGCCTGGCTGGAGATGCGCTACGCGCACTTCGAACCGCCGATCCGCGGCTTCTCCACCCTCTGGCTGCTGACCATCGGGGTCGACCTGGGCATCTTCAGCGCCCTGCAGGTGCTGCAGGGCGGCAGCGTCAACTACACGCCGCTGTTCGCGCTGCCCGTGCTGATGAGCGCGGTGCTCGGCACGCTGCTCGTGGGCCTGGGCACCACGGCCACCGTGACGCTGCTGCTGCTGGCCGACGCCGGCTGGCACTGGCTGCAGCAACCCGGCGATCCGTCGGCGCGCTTCGTGCAGGCCGCCCTCACCGGCACCGGCCTGTTCGTGGTGGCGCTGCTCGCGCACGAGCTGGCGCGCCGGCTGGCGCGCGAAGAGGCGGTGGCGCAACGCAGCCGCAGCCACGCGCAGATGCAGGCGCAGGTCAACGACCTGGTGATCGAAACCCTGAGCGAAGGCGTGCTGGTGATCGACACCGACGGCCTGGTGCACGCGGCCAACCCGGCGGCCGACGCAATCCTCGGCCAGGGCCTGGCGCAGCTGGCGTTGCCGTTCCCGCTGCACACCCAGCCGGCCTGGCATGCGCTGGCCGCGCTCGCGCGCCAGACCTTCGCGCGGCGCGCGCCGCAGACCGAGGAGATCCCGGTGGCGCAGGCGCGCGGCGCGGCGCGCGAGGTGCGCGTGCGCACCCGGCTCACGCCCACCGACGACCGCCGCGCCGACAGCCTGTGCGTGATGTTCCTGCAGGACCTGCGCGAGCTCGAGGCCCGCATCCGCACCGAAAAGCTCGCCGCGATGGGTCGCATGTCGGCCGCGGTGGCACATGAAATCCGCAACCCGCTGGCCGCCATCGCGCAGGCCAGCGCCCTACTCAGCGAAGACCTGACCGACCCGGCGCACCGCAAGCTGACCGACATGGTGCAGCACAACGCGCAGCGCCTGGCGCGCATCGTGGACGACGTGCTCGACGTCTCGCGCGCGCGCCAGCAGCGCGTGCTGTCGCTGGGCGAGCAGCTGGTGCTCGACCCGGCCGCGCAGATCCTGGCCGAGGAATGGATACGCCAGACCCAGCGCAAGGGCGTGCGCGTGGCGCTCGAGGCGCCGGGCAGCGAGGTGCGCTTCGAGGCCGAGCACCTGCGCCGGCTGCTGGTGAACCTGCTGGACAACGCGGCGCGCTACGCCAGCCAGCGCGAGGGCGCGATCCAGGTCATCACCACCTTGCAGCGCGCCGGCGTGCAGCGCCCGGCGCTGCTGGTGTGGAGCGACGGCGCACCGCTGGAGCCGGCGGTGCAGCGCCACCTGTTCGAACCCTTCTTCTCGTCCGAGAGCCGCTCCAGCGGCCTGGGCCTGTTCCTGTGCCGCGAGCTGTGCCGGCGCCACGGCGCCACCATCGGCTACGAACGGCGCGCGCTGGTGCCGGGCGGCCCCGAGGGCAACGAATTCTTCGTCAGCTTCGCACCGAGCGAAAACCGGCTGACACAATAGCGGCCGTGAGCTCCCTCCCGTCTTCCGCCGCCGCCCCGCGCCCCGCGCAGATCCTCGTCATCGACGACGAACCCGACCTGCGCACGCTCTACGAACTCACGCTGCTGCGCGAAGGCTACCGGGTGGAAGCCGCGGGCAGCGTGTCCGAAGCCTGGCAGCACCTGGAAGCCGGCCGCTTCGACGCCGTGATCACCGACATGCGGCTGCCCGACGGCGAAGGCATGGAGATCATCCACCGCATCCAGAAAGGCCAGCGCAGCGAGCGCTGCGTGGTCATGACCGCCTACGGCTCGGCCGAGAACGCGGTCGAGGCACTGAAGGCCGGCGCCTTCGACTACCTCACGAAGCCGGTCGACCTGAAGCAGTTCCGCGCCGTGGTGGCGTCGGCCGTGCAGGCCAACCGCGCGGCGGTGGTCGTGCCGCAGAAAGCGCCGCCGCAAGCCGCCGGCCAGGGCGGCGAGCGTCCCGATGTGCTGGCCGTGACGCGCAGCGGCGCCACCGCGCTCGACCGGCTGGTCGGCGACTCCGACCCGATGCGCCTCGTGAAGTCGCGCATCGCCAAGGTAGCGCGCGGCATGGCGCCGGTGCTGGTGCGCGGCGAATCGGGCACCGGCAAGGAACTCGTCGCACGCGCCGTGCACGGCTGCAGCCAACGCAGCGAAGGCCCCTTCGTCGCGGTGAACTGCGGCGCGATCCCCGAGAACCTGCTCGAGGCCGAGTTCTTCGGCGCCAAGAAGGGCTCGTACACCGGCTCCTCGCAAGACCGCGACGGCTACTTCCAGGCGGCGCGCGACGGCACGCTGTTCCTCGACGAAATCGGCGACCTGCCGCTGGCCATGCAATCGAAGCTGCTGCGCGCCATCCAGGAGCGCAGCGTGCGCGCCATCGGCTCGACGCAGGAAGACGCGGTCGACGTGCGCATCGTGAGCGCCACCCATAAAGACCTGCACGCCGAGGTGCTGGCCGGCCGCTTCCGGCAGGACCTGTTCTACCGCCTCAACGTGATCGAGATCGCCGTGCCCGCGCTGCGCGAGCGCCGCGAAGACCTGCCCGCGCTGTGCACCGCGCTGCTCGCGCGCATCGCGCAGGACGGCGGCCTGCCCGTGCCGCGCCTGTCCGACGCGCTGCTGCAGCGCCTGGCCCAGCACCCACTCGACGGCAACGTGCGCGAGCTCGAGAACCTGCTGCACCGCGCCGTGGCGCTGAACGACGGCGACGAACTGCACATCGACCTGATGGGCGCGATGACGCCGATGCCGGCCGCGCCGCGCGGCGAATCCGCTGAAGCGCCAGCCGCCGTTGCGGTGGCTGCGGCCCCCACGCCGGCGGCCGAACCCAAGCCCGCGCCGCCGCCGCTGCCTTCCGATCTGCAAGCCTGGCTCGACCAGCAGGAGCGCGAGATCCTCGTGCGCGCGCTGCACGAGAGCGGCTTCAACCGCACGGCCGCCGCCGCGCGGCTGGGCATGAGCCTGCGCCAGATCCGCTACCGCATCGCGCGCCTGGGCATCTCCACGCCCAACGGCGACGACGGCACCACCGCGCATGCCGACGACTGACGACCTCGCCACCCCACCGGCCGCCGACGACGGACTCTGGCGCGCCGGCTGGTACCGCTTCGCCAAGGCGCTGCCCTCGCCCAACTTCGGCCCGCGCCCCCTCGGCGCGCAGACCGACCTGATCGTGCTGCATTCCATCAGCCTGCCACCGGGCGAATACGGCGGTGACGCCGTGCAGCAGCTCTTCACCAACCAGCTCGACTGGGACGCGCACCCGTACTTCCAGTCGATCCGCGGGCTCGAGGTGTCGTCGCATTTCTATGTGCGACGCAACGGCGAGCTCTGGCAGTTCGTGAGCTGCGAGGACCGCGCCTGGCATGCCGGCGTGTCGTCGTGGCGCGGACGCACCAACTGCAACGACGACTCCGTCGGCATCGAACTCGAAGGCCTCGAGGGCGAGCGCTTCGAAGAGACGCAGTACGAGACGCTGGCCAGCCTGTGCGCCGCGCTCGCGCAGCACTACGCCATCGCCCACATCGCCGGCCACGAGCACATCGCGCCCGGCCGCAAGCAGGACCCCGGCGCCGGTTTCGACTGGCGCCTGCTGCGCGAACAGCTCGGCTGGAATCCACAGATGTTTCCCGAGCAGGTGGTCGCGCGCTAATTTTTTCAATCGCTCCGTGGCCCGCGATGCGCCGCTCTCGCAGCGCAGCAATCTCGCAAGCGCAGGCACGCGACGTAGCAACCATGCGGGCTGCAGGCCCAAATCGCCTTGCAAGCCGCGCCCCATGCGGGTTGCGCCACCATGGGCCAGTATTCACGCGGCATCGCTGGCGATGCGCTGAGTGCGGCGCAATTCCTGTCAGGGTTGCGTCCATAGGAAAACACTACCTGTAGTGGCTTGTAGGGCACAGACACCCTAGATATAGTGTCTTCCCGTTCGGCAACAACGCCGACGCAAGGCCCGCGAGGCCTTGCCAACCAACAAGAATTGCACAACCGAGAGGAAGCGAATGCAAACTGCACTGAACACCCCGTCGACCCCCCGCGCCGTCCCCGCGACGCCGCAGCAGCAACAAGACACTGCGGGCTCGCCCACCGGTCAGAACCTCGCGCACTACCAGATCATCCGCCGCAACGGCGCCGTCGTTCCCTTCGAGCCGAACAAGATCGCCATCGCCATGATGAAGGCCTTCCTGGCGGTGCACGGCACCCAGGGCGCGGCTTCCGCCAGCGTGCGCGAGACCGTCGACACGCTGACGCAAGGCGTGATCCGCGCCATGGTGCGCTCGCGTCCGGGCGGCGGCACCTTCCACATCGAAGACGTGCAGGACCAGGTCGAGCTCGGCCTGATGCGCGGCGGCCACCATGAAATCGCGCGCGCCTACGTGCTGTACCGCGAACGCCGCACCCAGGAACGTTCGAAGCAAGGCGAGCAGGACGTGCCCGCCGCACCGGCGCTGCACGTGCTCGACAACGGCGAGCGCGTGGCGCTGGACCTGAACGAGCTCAAGGGCCTGATCGAATCGGCCTGCCAGGGCCTGGGCGACAGCATCACCGCCGCCCCCATCGTCGCCGAGACGATGCGCAACCTGTACGACGGCGTGCCGCTGGACGAGGTCTACAAGGCCTCCATCCTGGCCGCCCGCACGCTGATCGAGAAGGACCCCGACTACACCTTCGCCACCGCGCGCCTGCTGCTGCACACGATCTTCAAGGAAATCATCGGCCGCGAAGTGATGCCGGTCGAGCGCGCCACCGCCTACGCCGACTACTTCCCGCAGTTCATCAAGAAGGGCGTCGAGAACGAGCTGCTCGACGAGAAGCTGCTGCAGTACGACCTGCCCCGCCTGGGCGCCGCCCTGAAGGCCGAGCGCGACAACCAGTTCGACTACCTGGGCCTGCAGACGCTGTACGACCGCTACTTCCTGCACGTGCGCAAGACCCGCATCGAACTGCCGCAAGCGTTCTTCATGCGCGTGGCCATGGGCCTGTCGCTGAACGAAATCGACCGCGAAGCCCGCGCCATCGAGTTCTACGAAGTGCTGTCGTCGTTCGACTTCATGTCGAGCACGCCCACCCTGTTCAACGCCGGCACGCTGCGCTCGCAGCTGTCCAGCTGCTACCTGACCACCGTGCCCGACGACCTGGACGGCATCTACGAGTCGATCAAGGAAAACGCGCTGCTCTCGAAGTTCGCCGGCGGCCTGGGCAACGACTGGACCCGCGTGCGCGCACTGGGCAGCCACATCAAGGGCACCAACGGCGAATCGCAAGGCGTGGTGCCGTTCCTGAAGGTGGTGAACGACACGGCCGTGGCCGTGAACCAGGGCGGCAAGCGCAAGGGCGCCGTCTGCACGTACCTGGAAACCTGGCACCTCGACATCGAGGAGTTCCTGGAGCTGCGCAAGAACACCGGCGACGACCGCCGCCGCACGCACGACATGAACACCGCCAACTGGATCCCCGACCTGTTCATGCGCCGCGTGATGGAAAAGGGCACCTGGACGCTGTTCTCGCCCTCCAACGTGCCTGACCTGCACGACCTGTTCGGTGCCGACTTCGAGAAGGCCTACGTCGCCTACGAAGAAAAGGCCGCCCGCGGCGAGATCAAGCCCGCGCGCACCCTCCAGGCCTCGGACCTGTGGCGCAAGATGCTCACGATGCTGTTCGAGACCGGCCACCCCTGGATCACGTTCAAGGACGCCTGCAACGTGCGCTCGCCGCAGCAGCACGCCGGCGTGGTGCACTCGTCGAACCTGTGCACCGAGATCACGCTGAACACCAGCGACACCGAAACCGCCGTGTGCAACCTGGGTTCCGTGAACCTGCTGCAGCACCTGAAGGACGGCAAGGTCGACCAGGAAAAGCTCAAGCGCACCATCTCGACCGCGATGCGCATGCTCGACAACGTGATCGACATCAACTACTACGCCGTGAAGAAGGCGCGCGACTCCAACCTGCGCCACCGTCCGGTCGGCCTGGGCCTGATGGGCTTCCAGGACGCGCTGTACGAACTGCGCATTCCCTACGCCTCGCAGGAAGCCGTTCAGTTCGCCGACGAGTCGATGGAAGCCATCTGCTACCACGCCTACTGGGCCTCGACCGAGCTGGCCAAGGAACGCGGCAAGTACTCCAGCTACAAGGGCTCGCTGTGGGACAAGGGCATCCTGCCGATCGATTCGCTCGACCTGCTCGAGAAGGCCCGCGGCGGCTACGTCGAAGTGGACCGCTCGGCCACCCTCGACTGGGATTCGCTGCGCGCCAAGATCAAGGCCGACGGCATGCGCAATTCGAACTGCGTGGCCATCGCCCCCACGGCGACCATCTCGAACATCATCGGCGTGGACGCCTCGATCGAACCCTGCTTCGGCAACCTGTCGGTCAAGTCGAACCTGTCGGGCGAATTCACCGTCATCAACCACTACCTGGTGCGCGACCTGAAGCGCCTGGGCCTGTGGGACGACGTGATGGTCATGGACCTGAAGCACTTCGACGGTTCGCTGCGTCCCATCGACCGCGTGCCGCAGGACGTGAAGGCGCTGTACGCCACCGCGTTCGAAGTCGAAACCACGTGGCTGGTGGAAGCCGCCGCGCGTCGCCAGAAGTGGATCGACCAGGCGCAGTCGCTGAACATCTACATGGCCGGCGCCTCGGGCAAGAAGCTCGACGACACCTACAAGCTCGCCTGGCTGCGCGGCCTGAAGACCACGTACTACCTGCGCACGCAGAGCGCGACGCACGCTGAAAAGTCGACGGTGCAATCGGGCCGTCTCAACGCGGTGTCGTCGGGCAACGACGCACCCTCGGGCATGAGCGCACTCGAAGCCGCCGCTGCTGCAGCGAAGGCACAGATGAGCGCGATGCCCGCCACCGACATCGCGTTCTGCGGTGTCGACGATCCGACCTGCGAAGCCTGCCAGTGATGTGCAAGTGAAGCGTCAACACACAAGACGCTTCGATCGATCAGCGAGGTGCTCGCACAAGTGAAAAGCGCGCGACGTTCAATCAATCAAGGCATTGACTGACGTCGCGCGATGCATGCGAGCAACATAACAACCCCATAAATGGCGCACGATGTGAACGAGCACTTTGCAACTCACATCGTTGCTCCGATAATTGCGCATTGGATTTTTCTATGTTGACCTGGGACGAAGAAGTCAAGCCCTCCTTACCAAAGGATATGCAACAAGGATTGCAGCAGCACCACGCATCGACCGGCGGTCTTTCCGCTGGCCGCGCGGTAGCCGCTCCGACTTCGTCGCTTGCACAACCCGCCACTGCCACCGCACCGGTGGCCGCCGCTGCAGGCCAGCGCGTCAAGGCTTCCGACAAGCGGATCATCAACGGCCAGACCGACGTCAACCAGCTGGTGCCGTTCAAGTACAAGTGGGCCTGGGAAAAGTACCTCGCCACCTGCGCCAACCACTGGATGCCGCAGGAAGTGAACATGACGCGCGACATCGCGTTGTGGAAAGACCCGAACGGCCTGACCGAAGACGAGCGCCGCATCGTCAAGCGCAACCTCGGCTTCTTCGTGACCGCCGACTCGCTGGCCGCCAACAACATCGTGCTGGGCACCTACCGCCACATCACGGCCCCCGAGTGCCGCCAGTTCCTGCTGCGCCAGGCCTTCGAGGAAGCGATCCACACGCACGCGTACCAGTACATCGTCGAGTCGCTCGGCCTGGACGAGAGCGAGATCTTCAACGCCTACAACGAAGTGCCGTCGATCCGCGAGAAGGACCAGTTCCTGATCCCGTTCATCGACGCCATCAGCGACCCGAACTTCAAGACCGGCACGCACGAGACCGACCAGACGCTGCTCAAGTCGCTCATCGTGTTCGCCTGCCTGATGGAAGGTCTCTTCTTCTACGTCGGCTTCACGCAGATCCTTGCGCTGGGCCGCCAGAACAAGATGACCGGCGCCGCCGAGCAGTACCAGTACATCCTGCGCGACGAGTCGATGCACTGCAATTTCGGCATCGACCTGATCAACCAGCTCAAGCTCGAGAATCCTGGCCTGTGGACCGCAGAGTTCAAGGCCGAGATCAAGGACCTCTTCATGAAGGCCGTCGAGCTCGAATACAAATATGCCGAAGACACCATGCCGCGCGGCGTGCTCGGCATGAACGCCTCCATGTTCAAGGGCTACCTGCGCTACATCGCCAACCGGCGCGCGCAGCAGATCGGCCTCGAAACGCTCTTCCCGAACGAGGAAAACCCGTTCCCCTGGATGAGCGAAATGATTGACCTGAAGAAAGAGCGCAACTTTTTCGAAACCCGCGTGATCGAGTACCAGTCGGGTGGTGCGCTCTCCTGGGATTGAATTTTTCGATACACAACAATTCATGAATTCAAGAATTGCCCTTGCCACCGACTGCGCCAAAGAGCGCGGCATGGACGAGGGCTCAGGTGTTCATGGTGCTGGGGCTCAGATTCCAACGCCATGAATCGCTTCACGCTCCCAACGCGCGTGGAGTGCTTCAATAGGTTGATTTTTTCAACTTGATCAAGGAGAAATAGAAATGGCAACTGCAAAGAAAGCGCCGGCCAAGAAGGCCGCTGCAAAGAAGGCTCCGGCTAAGAAGGCTGTCGCCGCGAAGAAGGCTCCGGCAAAGAAGGTCGCTGCCAAGAAGGCTCCGGCTAAGAAGGCTGTCGCCAAGAAGGTCGTAGCGAAGAAGGCTCCGGCAAAGAAGGTCGCTGCCAAGAAGGTTGCAGCCAAGAAGGTCGTAGCGAAGAAGGCTGCACCGGCGAAGAAGGCCGCTGCCAAGAAGGCTCCGGCAAAGAAGGCCGCCGCCAAGAAGGCCCCTGCCAAGAAGGCCGTAGCGAAGAAGGCGCCTGCCAAGAAGGCTGCTGCCAAGAAGGCCCCTGCGAAGAAGGCTGCCGCCAAGAAGGCCCCTGCCAAGAAGGCCGCGGCCAAGAAAGCCGCGAAAAAGCCCGCTGCCAAGCCTGCCGCTGCTGCCAAGAAGCCTGCTGCCAAAAAGGCCGCCGCGCCTGCGAAGGCTGCCGTAGCGCCTGCCCCTGCGGCGCAAACGACGCTGAATCCCCAGGCAGCCTGGCCGTTTCCGACGGCCAGCAAGCCCTGAGTGAATTCTCAGCGGCCTTGAAAGGCACGAAGCCCGGCACCGCAAGGTGCCGGGCTTTTTTCATGGGCGGCCTGTCATCGCCGAATCGCCGAAGCGATGCGGGCAGGTCGTCAGCGAATCACAGGTCGAGCGTCGCGCGGTCGATCTGGTAGTTCTGCGGTCCACGCTGCGCGATCTTGAGCGCGCCGATGCGGTTGCCGAGCGCTGCGCAGCGCGCCAGCGGCCATTCCTTTTCCAGGCCGTACAGCAGGCCGCCGCGCCATGCGTCGCCGCAGCCCGTGGGCTCGACCACGGCCGTGGGCGTCACGCCGGGCACGTGCTCGCGCTCGCCACCGGCCCACACCTCGCAGCCCTCGGCCGCCAGCGTGACCACGAGGCCGCGCACGCGTTGCGAGATCTCGGCCAGGCTCCAGCCGGTGCGCTGCGACAGCATCTTGCCTTCGTAGTCGTTGACCACGACCCAGCTCGCGAGCTCGATGAAGTGGCGCAGCGCGTCGCCGTCGAACATCGGCAGGCCCTGGCCCGGATCGAACACGAAGGGAATGCCGGCGGCGGCGAACTGCTCGGCGTGCTGCAGCATCGCCTCCCGGCCGTCGGGCGCGATGATGCCGAGCTTGATGTCCTCGCGCGCCACCACCTTCGTGATGTGCGCCTGCTGCATCGCGCCGGGATGGAACGCCGTGATCTGGTTGTTGTCCGTGTCGTTCATGATCATCGCCTGCGCGGTGAAGGTGTCGTCGAGCTGACGCACGAACTCCGTGCTGATGCCCAGCGTGCGCATGCGCTCGGCGTAGTCGGCACCGTCGCTGCCCAGCGTGGCCATCGGCAGCGCCGTGCCGCCCAGTGCGTTGAGGCTGTAGGCGATGTTGCCGGCGCAGCCACCGAAGTCGCGGCGCAGGCCCGGCACCAGGAACGACACATTCAGGATGTGCAGCTGGTCCGGCAGGATCTGGTCGGCGAACCGGCCTTCGAAAGTCATGATGGTGTCGAACGCGAGGGAACCGCAAATCACTGCTGCCATGGGTGGACCGTAGGTTGGATGAGAAAGGAAACGAACGGCGCGCGTGTCGGCGCTCCGCTCAGGGATAGAAAGCTTCGACGCGGTAGCCCGCGATCGGCGGCAGTGCCGCCGCTTCGCTGGCCGACAGGGTCAGTGGCAGCGAGGCCGCGCGGTCGGCACGCGCCGCCAGCACGCCCGGCGCGCCGTAGTCGGCCGGCGTCAGCACGCGCCGCACGACAGCTTGTTCCTGCGTGTCGAGCAGCGACAGCTCGATGGCCGGCATCGCGAGTGGCACGGTCGCCGCATTGCGCAAGGTGAAGCTCAGACGGTAGTCGTTGCCGCCGCTCTTCTCGCGCGCGAAGGCCGCGCCCTCGATCACGATGTCGCCGATCTGGCGCAGCGCCGCAAGCTCGCAACCGGTGTACTGGCACAGCGCCGACAGGGCGGGCCGCAGGTTCGGCTGGCGCGCCACGATGCCGTCGCGCTCGTGGCGAACGATCTGCACGATGAGAACCAACGCTGCGAGCACGGCCAGCAGCACGAGCAGGCGGCGCACGCCCTTGCGCTGCCAGAAGCCGGTGGCTTTTTCGGCCGGCTCGTCTTCTTCGGCGAAGGGATGGTCTTCAGGCGCTTCGAAGGTCGCGGAGAGCGAGAAATCCGGCTCGCCTTCAGCACGGATGCCGGGGCCCGGCAGCGGCGCGGACACCTCTTCGTGTTGCGCGTCGCGGGCCTTGGCGTTCGCGATCTTGGCCGACTTGGCGCGCGCACGGCGCAGCGCCTTCTGGATCAGGAGCTGGTCGTGGTCTTTCTCTTCCTGCTCGCGCTCCGCGGCCGCGCCGTCGTCGTTCTCACCGGTCGCTGCAACCAGCCCGCGCAGCGCTGAGCTGCGCGGCAGGTCGGGCAAGGGCGGCGCAGGCGGCGGCGATGCGGGAGGCGGTGCGCCGAGGTTCAGGTCGATGTTCGGAAACGGCGGCAGCGAACTCGCGGGCGGACGCCATGCGGGTTCGGTGGCATCGAGGTCGGACCAGGGCTCGTCCGCGGCGAGGCCGTGCGCGGGCAGCGTCAGCTCGAAAGGCAGCGGGGACGCAGCCGGCGCGACGTTGGTGGCGGCGGTCGACAGCCCGGCTTCGTCTTGCGGGGCAGGCGATGGCGCCTGCGGCTCGGACTCGTCGTCGAGAAAGTCGGCCTCCTCGACCGCCGGCCGTGCGGCCGCCAGGTCGAGGCGCGCGTCGTCGAAAGACGCCACCAGTGCGGCCATCGACGACATCGGCGAAGCTGCCGGCGTGGGTGCGGGTGCCGGCGCGGCAGGCGCGGACACCGCACCGTCGGGCGCCTCCTGCAGGTCGAGCGTGGCATCGAACACATGGCTGCATCGACCGCAGCGCACCCAGCCGTCCGAGATGCGAAGCTGGTCGCGCACCACCTTGAAGGTGGTGGTGCAGGCGGGGCAACGCGTGACGAGGCTCATGACCGGGCGATTGTAGGGTTGGGCCCTCGCCACGCAGGCAGGTGCCCGGGGCACCCGCGGTGCGAGCGCCCGGCCGCGCGCTTCAGCAGCGCGCGGTCATGAGGATCCAGCCGTCCTCGGTGTCGCTGACTTCGAGCGCGGCGTACGGCGCATAGGCCGCCTTGAGCTCATCGGCCTGGCGCTCGAGGATGCCGGCCAGCACCAGCGAACCGCCGGCGGCCACGTGGCTGCGCAGCAGCGGCGCCAACACCTTGAGCGGCGTCGCGAGGATGTTGGCGAGCACCGTCTGGTACTCGCCCTTCGCCGCTTCGGGCAGGCCTGCGTTGAGTTGCACGCCGTTGGCCTCGGCGTTGAGCCGGGTCGAGGAGACCGCGGCTTCGTCGATGTCGACGGCGTCGATGTTGCGCGCACCGAACTTGGCCGCGCCGATGGCCAGGATGCCGGAGCCGCAGCCGTAGTCGAGCACGCGCTGGTCGGCAAAGGCGCCCTCGCCTTGCGTCGCGATCCAACGCAGGCACATGCGCGTGGTCGGGTGCGTGCCCGTGCCGAAGGCCAGGCCCGGGTCGAGCCGGATCACCTGCTTGGCTTGCGCGGGCGGTTCGTGCCAGGTCGGCACGATCCAGAACTCGGGCGTGATCTCGACCGGTGCGAACTGCGATTGCGTGAGCCGCACCCAGTCCTGATCAGGCACCGGCGCCACGCCGAGCACCGCGCAGCCGTCGAAAAAGTCCTGCAGCGCGAGCACCGAGGCCGCCTCGTTGGCGGCATCTTCATCGGGGAACAGCGCGATCACGCGCGAACGCTGCCAGCCCTCCTTGGGCGGCGGCATGCCGGGCTCGCCGAACAGGGCCTGCTCGGCATCGGTCTGCGCATCGGCGTCTTCGACCGACACGCTCAGCGCATCGAGTGCGTCGAGCGCATCGCCGAGCATTTCGACCCGGTCTTCCGGCGCCATGAGGCGGAGTTCAAACATACAGGGCGTTGCGCGTGGACTCAGCGCTTGTGCGCTGCGAGCCACTCTTCCAGGTAGTGGATGTTCGTGCCGCCGCTCATGAACTTGGCGTCGACCATCAGCTCGCGGTGCAGCGGCATGTTGGTCTGGATGCCTTCGATCACCGTCTCGTTCAGCGCCGTGCGCATGCGCGCCATGGCCTGTTCACGGGTGTCGCCGTACACGATGATCTTGCCGATCATCGAGTCGTAGTTCGGGGGCACGAAGTAGTTGGTGTACACGTGCGAGTCGACGCGCACGCCCGGGCCGCCCGGCGGGTGCCACATGGTGATGCGACCCGGCGACGGCGTGAACTTCCACGGATCTTCGGCGTTGATGCGCACCTCGATGGCGTGGCCGCGCATCTCGATCTGGCGCTGCGTGAACGGCAGCTTCTCGCCGGCGGCGACCATGATCTGCGTCTTCACGATGTCGATGCCGGTGGTGAACTCCGTGACCGGATGCTCCACCTGCACGCGCGTGTTCATCTCGATGAAGTAGAACTCGCCGTTCTCGTACAGGAACTCGAAGGTGCCGGCGCCGCGGTAGCCGATCTTCTTGCAGGCGGTGGCGCAGCGCTCGCCGATCTTCTCGATCAGCTTGCGCGGAATGCCGGGGGCCGGCGATTCCTCGATCACCTTCTGGTGGCGGCGCTGCATGGAGCAGTCGCGCTCGCCTAGGTAGACGGCGTTCTTGTGCTTGTCCGCGAGGATCTGGATTTCGATGTGGCGCGGGTTCTGGAGAAACTTCTCCATGTACACGGCCGGATTGTTGAAGGCCGCGGCGGCTTCCGCCTTGGTCATCTGGATCGCGTTGACCAGCGCCGCCTCGGTGTGCACCACGCGCATGCCGCGGCCACCGCCACCGCCTGCCGCCTTGATGATCACCGGGTAGCCGATCGCACGGGCGATGCGCTTGTTGGTGGCGGCGTCGTCCGACAGTTCGCCTTCCGAGCCGGGCACGCAGGGCACGCCAGCCTTGATCATGGCCTGCTTGGCTGAGACCTTGTCACCCATCGTGCGGATGTTGTCGGGCGTCGGGCCGATGAACTGGAAGCCGCTTTGCTCCACGCGTTCGGCGAAATTGGCGTTCTCGCTCAGGAAACCATAGCCGGGGTGGATGGCTTCGGCGTCGGTCACCTCGGCGGCCGAGATGATGGCCGGCATGTTGAGGTAGCTCAGGCCCGAAGGCGCCGGGCCGATGCACACGGCTTCCTGCGCCAGCTTGACGTACTTGGCTTCGCGATCGGCTTCGGAATAGACCATCACGGCCTTGATGCCCATTTCGCTGCAAGCGCGCTGGATCCGAAGGGCGATCTCCCCCCGGTTTGCAACCAGAATCTTCTTGAACATGCTTACTCGATGATGAACAGCGGCTGGCCGTATTCGACCGCCTGGCCGTTTTCGCCGAGGATCTGCGTGACCGTGCCGGCCTTGTCGGCCTCGATTTCGTTGAGGATCTTCATCGCCTCGATGATGCAGAGCGTGTCGCCCTCGTTCACCTTGCTGCCGACTTCGACGAAGGCCGCGGCGCCCGGGCTGGACGAACGGTAGAAGGTGCCGACCATCGGCGACTTCACGGCATGGCCGCTCGGTGCGGCTTCGACGGCGGGGGCCGCAGCGGCCGGGGCCGCAGCACCGGCCACGGCGGGCGCTGCCACGGCGGGCGCGGCGGCCAGGGTCTGCACGTACTGCACAGGGGCGGCACCGCCACCCTTGACGATGCGGACCTTGCCTTCGGTCTCGGTGATTTCCAGTTCGGAAATATTCGATTCGGACACCAGATCGATCAGTGTCTTGAGTTTGCGCAGATCCATGGGACTCCAGTGCCAGCTTTGCCGGTCTTTAGGAAAGAACTTGACCGAAAACCGTCGATTTTCGGCGTTTGGCGTCTAACGCCAGCTTGTGTATTTAAATTCTAACCGTGAACAAGTTGGCGTCGCCAAGCGTCCAGGTCGGTCGTTTCAAGCTTGCCCATTTTACGAGCCAGCACCGAACCGTCGGCATGGAGCACCAAGGTAAACGGCAGGCCGCCCCCGGTATTGCCCAGATTCTTCACCAGTTCCATGCCCTGCAAGCCGGCCAGCGCGGTCGGGTAGTTGACCGGCGTGCGCTGCAGGAACTTGCGCACAGCGCTGGGTTGGTCGATGGCCAATCCCACCACTTGCCAGCCGTTGGCGCCGTGTTCGCGGAAAAAGGCGTCGATCATCGGCATTTCTTCGACACAGGGCGGGCACCACGTGGCCCAGAAGTTGAGCAGCACGGGCTTGCCGCGCAGGCTCGACAGGGCCAGCTCGCCACCCTCGGGGCGCTCGAAGCGCTGGTCCCAGAACATGGCGGCATCGAGCTTTTCGCCGCCGGTGGCCGCGACGCCGCTGTCATTGCGCTCCCGCCACCAGGCGCCGGCGATGCCGGCCGCGGCAGCGACTGCCGCCACGCCGGCATACAGCATGCCGCGTCGTGTGGGCGTTGAAGTCATTACTGGTCCTTTTCTTGTTCAATGCGTCGGCGCAGCGCGTTCAGGTCGCCGCGCGGCGCGCGCCCCTGGGCGTCGGGCTTGAGGGCGCCGCGCAGGTCGTCGAGGTCGTACACCAGCAGATGCACCCCGATTTCCTCGCCCAGCGCCCGGCTCGGCGCGTGGACGCTGAGGGCTTCGACCTGCTCGCCATGGAAGCCGGTCACCATGCGCGGCTCGTAGTCCACGTGGTGATCGATCAGGGCGATTTCGGCCGACTTGGAATCATCGCAGAACAATTGAATATAAATGTCTGACAAACGCGTGGCCGTGCCGTGCCAGACGGCGCCGCCCACATGCGGCCGGAACACGGCCATGCGCTCCATCCACTCGAGCGCGAGCAGGCGCAGTGCGTGCAGTTCCTGGGGCTGGGTGTCGGCGCAGAAGAGCGCGATGTAGTCGCGCACCTCGGCCTCGACCTCGTCGTTGTTGGGCAGCGCGGTGCGCGTCGGGAGGCCGAGTTCGCGCAGCGCCCGGCGCTTGGCCGGGCCGTACTCGAGCCCCTCCTCGACCACGAGTCGGGCGGCAACGGCGGCGATTTCACGCTTGGACGTGTCCATCGGGGCATTTTGCCCGCTGCGGACGTCCCTCACATGAACATCAGTACGGCGCCCGGGGCGAAGCCGCCGGGGCACCCGCAGCGCCTCCCTAGAATTGGCCGATGCACATTCATATTCTGGGTATCTGCGGCACGTTCATGGGTGGTGTGGCCGCCCTCGCACGCGAAGCAGGCCACCGGGTCACGGGCTGCGACGCGGGCGTGTACCCCCCGATGAGCGACCAGCTGCGCGCGCTCGGCATCGACCTGATCGAAGGCTTCGGCGCCGACCAGCTGGCCCTCGCCCCCGACATGTTCGTGGTCGGCAACGTGGTCTCGCGGGCCCGCCTGCCCGACGGCAGCCCCAAGTTCCCGCTGATGGAGGCCATCCTCGACGCCGGCAAGCCCTACACCAGTGGCCCGCAGTGGCTGGCCGAGCACGTGCTGCAGGGCCGCCATGTGCTGGCCGTGGCCGGCACGCACGGCAAGACGACCACCACCTCGATGCTGGCCTGGGTGCTCGAACAGGGCGGCAAGGCGCCCGGCTTCCTGGTCGGCGGCGTGCCGCTGGACTTCGGCGTGTCGGCCCGCTTGGGCGACGGCCCGGCCTTCGTGATCGAGGCCGACGAGTACGACACCGCCTTCTTCGACAAGCGCAGCAAGTTCGTTCACTACCGGCCGCGCACCGCCGTGCTGAACAACCTGGAGTTCGATCACGCCGACATCTTCGACGATCTGGCCGCCATCGAGCGCCAGTTCCATCATCTCGTGCGCACCGTGCCCGGCACCGGGCGCCTGGTGGTGAACGCCACCGAAGAGAGCCTGCAGCGCGTGCTGGCCCAGGGCTGCTGGAGCGAACTCGCCCGTTTCGGCGACGGCGGCCCGGCCACGGAATGGCAGGCGCGCGGCACGCACGACGCCTTCGACGTGCTGCACCGGGGCGAAGTGGTCGGCCGGGTCGAGTGGGCGCTCTCGGGCCTGCACAACCAGATGAACGCGCTGGCCGCCATCGCGGCGGCGGACCACGTGGGCGTGCCGCCGGCCGATGCGGCCCGCGCACTCGGGCGCTTTCGCAACGTGCGCCGCCGCATGGAGCTGCGCGGCACGGTCGAGGGCCAAGGCGGCGCGATCACCGTCTACGACGACTTCGCGCACCACCCGACCGCGATCCGCACCACGCTCGATGGGCTGCGCAAGAAGCTCGACGACGCCGGCAAGCAAAGTGAGCGCATCCTCGCGGCCTTCGAACCGCGCAGCAACACGATGAAGCTGGGCGTGATGGCCGCGCAGCTGCCGTGGAGCCTGGAATCGGCCGACCTGTCGTTCTGCCACACGGCCGGCCTCGACTGGGACGCGGCCGCCGCGCTGGCACCGATGGGCGCACGCGCCCAAGTCGCCGGCGCCATCGAACCGCTGGTGCAGCAGGTCGTGGCCGCCGCGCGGCCCGGCGATCACATCGTCTGCATGAGCAACGGCGGCTTCGGCGGCGTGCACGAGAAACTCCTGGACGCCCTGCGCGCCGCCCACGCATCATGAACGGCATGCGCGCGCGCGAGCTGATCGACACCCTGAAGCTCCAGCCCCACCCCGAGGGCGGCTGGTACAGCGAGGTGTTCCGGTCGGCCGCGAGCGTGGCGCCCGCCGACGGCCGCGCGCCGCGCAGCGCGCTGACCAGCATCTATTTCCTGCTCGAAGCCCACCAGCATTCGCGCTGGCACCGGGTGCTGTCCGACGAAGTCTGGGTGCACCTGGAAGGCGTGCCGCTGGCGCTGTGGACCTGCGACGCTGCGATGCGGACCGCGCCGGCCCACGTGAAGCTGGGCCCGGTCGATGTGCACGGCACCCGGCCACAGCACGTGGTGCCCGCCGGCCAGTGGCAGGCCGCGCGCCCGATCCAGGGCCACGCGGCGGGCGACTACACGCTGGTCGCCTGCATGGTCGGGCCGGGCTTCGACTTCGCCGACTTCTCGCTGGTGCCGCAGGGCAGCGACGAGGCGGCGTCGATGCGGCACCACTGGCCCGACCTGGCCAGCATGCTCTAACTAACTACGCTTCAGCCCCGGCGCTGCTTGACGGCTTGAGACAGCGTCTCGAGCACCTGCACCGAATCGTCCCAGCCGATGCACGCATCGGTGATGCTCTTGCCGTACTCGAGGCCCGACAGCTGGTCCTTGCCCGGCGTGAACTTCTGGGCGCCCGGCTGCAGGTGGCTTTCGATCATCACGCCGAACACGCGCTTCGAACCGCCGGCGATCTGGCCGGCGATGTCCTTCGCGACGTCGATCTGCTTCTGGTGCTGCTTGGAGCTGTTGGCGTGGCTGCAGTCGACCATGAGCGTGGGCGGCAGCTTGGCGGCTTCGAGGTCCTTGCAGGCCGCTTCGACGCTGGCGGCGTCGTAGTTCGGCGTCTTGCCGCCGCGCAGGATCACGTGGCAGTCGCGGTTGCCGTTGGTCTGCACGATCGCGACCTGGCCGTTCTTGTGCACCGACAGGAAGTGGTGGCCGCGCGCCGCGGCCTGGATGGCGTCGGTGGCGATGCGGATGTTGCCGTCGGTGCCGTTCTTGAAACCGATGGGGGCCGACAGGCCCGAGGCCAGCTCGCGGTGCACCTGGCTTTCGGTGGTGCGCGCACCGATGGCGCCCCAGGCGATCAGGTCGCCGATGTACTGCGGCGAGATCACGTCGAGGAACTCGCTGCCCGCCGGCAGGCCCAGGCGGTTGATGTCGATCAGCAGCTGGCGCGCGATGCGCAGGCCTTCGTCGATGCGGTAGCTCTCGTCCAGGTACGGATCGTTGATGAGCCCCTTCCAGCCGACCGTGGTGCGCGGCTTCTCGAAGTACACGCGCATCACGATTTCCAGCGTGCCGGCGTACTTGTCGCGCTCGGCCTTGAGGCGGCGGGCGTACTCGAGGGCCGCGGCCGGGTCGTGGATCGAACACGGGCCCATGATCACCAGCAGCCGGTCGTCCTTGCCGGCCATGATGTTGTGGATGCCGCGGCGGGTGCCGGTGATCAGCGTTTCGATCGGCGTGCCGCGGATCGGGAAGAAGCGGATCAGATGTTCGGGAGGGGGGAGCACGTTGATGTCCTTGATGCGTTCGTCGTCGGTCTTGCTGGTTTTTTCGACGCTCGCATACCAGCTGTCGCCGGCGGGAGGGGTGTTCGTGCTCATGGTTCTCTTCCTTGTTGGTGTGAATGAAAAATCGTCAGGGCATAAAAAAACCGCCGGGGGCTGGAAGCCACCGGCGGTTCTGGGAGGGTGTTCGTTTGCTTTACGCGCTCGCCTCTCGTCCGCCGGAAACCGGGAACCAAAAGTAGGCAAAAAAGTAAGCGCGGAGGGCGGACATGTGGGCGGAATGTAGCACGGAAAACAAAAACCCGGCCAGGCGGCCGGGTCGGTGTTGTTTTTACCTGTAGCCGGATTCGTTGGCGTTGTGAATGATCCAGATCAGGTTGCCGCTGCTGAAATCGCCCATGCCGCCGCCCGCGAAGATCAGGCGGCCCTGGCCCTTATAGGTCATCTCGAAGCGGTGGCGATCGCTGCCGAAATAGAACGGA
Source organism: Variovorax sp. GW822-FHT04E09 (assembly GCF_058800845.1). NCBI lineage: Bacteria > Pseudomonadati > Pseudomonadota > Betaproteobacteria > Burkholderiales > Comamonadaceae > Variovorax > Variovorax sp. GW822-FHT04E09. The sequence continues at coordinate 217,400 of NZ_JBXAMR010000005.1, read as the reverse complement.
ATCCAGGCCTTGCCGGTGATGTACGCACCCTGGTCGGTGGGCTGGCCGGCGAGGTCGGTGACCTGCTTGGTGCTCATGCCGATCTGCAGGCGCGTGAACTTGCTGTTGCGCGCCGGGTTGCCGGTGATCTCGCCTTCGAAACCGTTCAGGCCCTTGACGGTGCGGCCGCTGCCGGCCTCGACCTTGGAAGAATCGACCACGTTGCCGCGTGCGTCCATGCCGGCCTTCGAACCGCTGGGCGCCGCAGGCGCGGCGGCGGCCGGGGCGGGTGCCGGTGCAGCGGCGGGCTGGCTGCCCGAACCGCCGCGCGATGCGCAACCGGCTGTGGCCAGCGCGACCACGGCGGTCGCGGCCCACAGCACGGCGGGCGAATTGATCCTGTTCCCCATTGAAATGCTCCTTGATTCGTCGTTCGCAAAAAGGAGCGCAGCTTAGCAACCGAATGAAACAGCCGGCAAGTGCCGAAAGTCCTAAGCCGTTCCACCTACCGTCAGGCCGTCGATGCGAAGGGTCGGCTGGCCGACGCCCACGGGCACGCTCTGGCCTTCCTTGCCGCAGGTGCCGACGCCCGAATCGAGCGCCATGTCGTCGCCGATCATGGTCACGCGGGTGAGCGCGTCGGGGCCGTTGCCCACGATGGTCGCGCCCTTCACCGGGTACTGGATCTTGCCGTTCTCGACCCAGAAGGCCTCGCTGGCCGAGAACACGAACTTGCCGCTCGTGATGTCGACCTGCCCACCGCCGAAGTTGGTGGCGTACAGGCCCTTCTTGATGCTGGCGACGATTTCCTGCGGGTCCTTGTCGCCGCCGAGCATGTAGGTGTTGGTCATGCGCGGCATCGGCACGTGGGCGTAGCTCTCGCGGCGGCCGTTGCCCGTGGGCTTGACCTTCATGAGGCGCGCGTTCATCGAATCCTGGATGTAGCCCTTGAGGATGCCGTCCTCGATCAGCACGTTGCGCTGGCTGGCGTGGCCTTCGTCGTCCACGTTGAGCGAGCCGCGGCGGTCGGCGATGGTGCCGTCGTCGAGCACCGTGACGCCCTTGGCCGCCACGCGCTGGCCGATGCGGCCCGAGAACGCGCTCGAGCCCTTGCGGTTGAAGTCGCCCTCCAGGCCGTGGCCGATGGCTTCGTGCAACAGGATGCCGGGCCAGCCCGAACCGAGCACCACCGTCATCTCGCCGGCCGGGGCCGGACGGGCGTCGAGGTTGGTCAGCGCGGCCTTCACGGCGTGGTCGACGTACTCGGCGATCTGCGCGTCGGTGAAGTAGGCCAGGCCGAAACGCCCGCCGCCGCCGCCCGAGCCGACCTCGCGGCGCCCGTTCTGCTCTGCGATCACGGTGACCGACAGCCGCACCAGCGGCCGCACGTCGGCGGCCAGCGTGCCGTCGGCGCGCGCCACCATCACCACGTCGTACTCGCTGGCCAGGCCGGCCATGACCTGCGCCACGCGCGGATCGCGCGAGCGGGCGAGCTGCTCGACCTTCTCGAGCAGCTTCACCTTGGCCGTGCTGTCGAGCGTGGCAATGGGGTCGATGCCGCCGTAGAGCGAGCGGCTGGAGGCGATCTTGCGCGGCACGGTCTTCACACGCGCGGTGCGACCGGCGGAAGAAATGGAACGCACCGTGCGCGCCGCGTCGAGCAGCGAGGCCTCGGAGATGTCGTCCGAATAGGCAAAGGCGGTTTTCTCGCCGCTCACGGCGCGCACGCCGACGCCCTGGTCGATGCTGAAGCTGCCGGTCTTGACGATGCCTTCCTCGAGGCTCCAGCCCTCGCTGCGGGTGTACTGGAAGTACAGGTCGGCATCGTCCACGCGGTGCGCGGTGATCTCGGCCAGGGCCTTGCTCAGGTGCGATTCGTCCAGGCCGAACGGCGTGAGCAGGAGCTGTTGCGCCGTGGCGAGGCGCTCGATGGTGGGTTCGCGGGAGATCATGACTGCCATTCTAGGCAGCCGCCCCCGTCCGTGCCGCCCCGGGGGGCTCTAGTTCTGGGCGAGTTTGCGGGCCCGCGCGATCGACATCAGGATGCCCAGCCCCAGCCCCAGCGTGACCATGGCGGTGCCGCCGTAGCTGATGAAAGGCAGCGGCACGCCCACCACCGGCAGGATGCCGCTGACCATGCCCATGTTCACGAAGGCGTAGGTGAAGAAGATCATGGTCACCGCCCCGGCCAGCAGGCGCGAGAACAGCGTGGGCGCGTTCAGCGCGATGGTCAGCCCGCGGAAGATCAGCAGGATGAAGGCCGCGATCAGCGCCAGGTTGCCGATCAGGCCGAATTCCTCGGAGTACGCCGCGAAGATGAAGTCGGTGGTGCGCTCGGGAATGAATTCGAGGTGCGTCTGCGTGCCCTGCATGAAGCCCTTGCCGCCCACGCCGCCCGAGCCGATGGCGATCATCCCCTGGATGATGTGGAAGCCCTTGCCCAGCGGGTCCTTGCTCGGGTCGAGCAGCGTGCACACGCGCTGCTTCTGGTAGTCGTGCAGCACGCGCCAGTCGACACCGTCGACGCACAGCTGCGACTCGAAACCCACGATCAGCGTGATGGCCACCGCGCCGAGCACCACCGGCGGCACGATCAGCTTCCACGGCAGCCCGGCAAAGAAGATCACCGCCAGCCCGGCCGCCAGCACCAGCAGCGAGGTGCCCAGGTCGGGCTGCTTCATGATGAGCCCGACGGGCACCGCCAGCAGCAGCGTCGCCACCACGAAGTCGAGCGGGCGCAGCTGGCCTTCGCGGCGCTGGAACCACCAGGCCAGCATCAGCGGCATCGCGATCTTGAGGATTTCGCTGGGCTGGATCACCACGCCCACGTTGATCCAGCGCTGGGCGCCCTTCTTGGTGATGCCGAACAGCGCCACCGCGATCAGCAGCGCCACCCCGGCCGCATACAGCGGCACGGCGAAGGCCATGAGCCGCTGCGGCGGCACCTGCGCCACCACGAACATGATGCCGCCGGCCAGCAGCATGTTGCGGCCATGGTCGAGAAAGCGCGTGCCATGGTCGTAGCCGGAGGAATACATGGTGAGCAGCCCGGCAAAGGCGAGCAGCATCACGGCAAAGGCCAGGAAGCCGTCGAAGCCCTGGAAGATGGGCGCAATGCGACGCGCCAGGGAGGGCTGGTTGAACACGGCAGACATGATGGGGGCGGATTATCCCCGCCCCGCCCGCCCCTTCAGTCGAAAACGAGCTGAACGACCGTGCGCCCCGGTCGGCTTTCGATCGCCAGCCGGGCGCCGATGGCGGCGGCGCGCTTCGACAGCGCCTCCGGCACCTCGGCGGCGTCGAAGCCCACGCCGTTGTCGATCACCCGCAAGCGCACGGCGCCGTCGCGCGCGTCGGCCTCGATGCGCAGCGCGCTCGCGTGGGCGTGCTGCAGCACGTTCGAGATGGCCTCGAACAGCAAGAACTGCAGCTGCCGCGTGGCGTGGGCGTCGAGCTGCGTCACCGGGGGCAGTTCGTCCACGCCCCATTCGAAGGCGATGTCCGCAGCGGCCAGCCGGGGTTCCAGCCGGTAGCGCAGCGCCGCCAGCAGCGCGCCGATGTCGCCGGGCGGCAGGTGGATGGAGTCGATCGACAGCTTGAGCTGGTCGAGCGAGTCGCGCAGCGTGCGCAGCAATTCCTCGGGGCTGGTCTGGCCCGACTGCAGCTGGCGGATCGCCGAGCTGATGTGCGAGCCTACGCCGTCGTGCATGTCGCGCAGGATGCGCTCGCGCTCGTGGGTGCGCGCCTGGTCGCGCGCCACCTCTTCCAGCTCGGCGTAGGTGGAAGCGAGTTCGCGTTCGCGCTGCGCCACCCGGTCGGCCAGCGTCTTGACCCAGCCGCGCGCCTGCACGCTCGCGAAGTGGAAGCGCCGCAGCACGATCAGCAGCAGCGCCACGCCGAACATCACCGAGGAATAGCGCACCCAGGTGGTCTCGCCGTAGGCGTCGCTCAGGCGGATCACCAGCCAGTCGCGCGTGCCAAAGGCCACCGTGACCAGCGCGGCGCCAGCCACCAGCAGCCGCTCGACGCTGGGCCGGCGCACCGTGGCGACGGCAAAGGCGGCCACGAAGCCGAGGACGATCGTGATCTCGACCGCCAGCCAGGCCGTGAGCCAGCGCGGCTCCTCGCGGTTCAGCGCCAGCCAGGTGAACACCACGGTGCCGGCCACCACGGCCGCCGTCGGCCAGCGCATCCAGCGTGTGCGCGGGCTCTGCGCCCAGTCGGCGAGGTGATAGCAGAACATCATGGCGGACGCGGCCCAGCCCGCGTAGCAGCCGGCCATCAGCACGCCCCACAGCTGCCACGGCAGCGGCGGCTCGGGAATCATGGCGTCGGCCACCCGCAGCGCCCAGCAGAACTCGGCGACCGCGGCCCAGAAGTAGAGAGCGTCGCGCTGGCGGCGGCCGGTCGCGCCGGTGTCGACCTGGGTGAACCACAGCGCCAGCGCGATGCTGCCGACGATGAGGCTGAACGCCGTCAGCAGCACCGACCCCGTGAAGCGCCAGGCGTAGGCACCTTCGAACAACGCGGTGCGCACCGGCGTCGCCGGCCCGATGGTGACGCGCGACAGGCCGGCACGCCGTTCGCTGTCCGCGCGGATGCGGATCTGCAGCAGGTTCTCGCCCTCTTTCAGCAGCCGCCCGGGCACCGGCACGTAGACGGGGGCCTTGGCGTAGTCGGCGCGGTTGCCCTGGCCGAGGTCGCCGTAAGACTGCAGCAGCGCGCCATTGAGCTGCACCTCGAAGACGCTGCCGGCGCGGGGAATGAAGACGCCCCAGGGCACCTCGGGCAGGGTTTCGACCCGGAACGGCAGCTCGAAGCTCGCGAAGCCGGTGCGGCCGCGGTGCCGACGGTCCCAGTGGTAGGACAGGTCGACCGCTTCGGTCTGCACGACACCGTCGATGGTGGTGGTCACCCTGGCGTGGCGCAGTTCGATCGGCCCCTGCGCCTCCCCTGCAGCGGCGCCCCCCGCGGCGAACAGCGCCGCCAGCCCGAGCAGGCACAGGAACGCCAGCCGCCGCAGCATCCGCCCTCAGCCCGGGTGGGACAGCAGGCCGAGGCGCGTGGCCTCGAACACCGCTTCGCTCTTGGAATGCACCGCGAGCTTGCCGTAGAGGTTCTTGATGTGGGTCTGCACCGTGTGCACGCTCAGGCCCTTGAGGCGCGCGATCTCGGCGTACGAGAAGCCGCGCGCGATCAGCGTCAGCACCTCGTGCTCGCGCGCCGAGAGCAGGCCGCGGTCGGCCTCGTCGAGCGCCGTCTCCGCCGGCGCCGCGCCAGTGGTGCCCGGCACGGCGGCCTGCAGGCTGCGGTACTTGGCGAGCACGCGGCGCGCGATCATGGGCGAGATCGGCGAGGCGCCGGCCTTCATCTCGACGATGGTCTGCGCGATGTCTTCCGGTGCGGCGTCCTTGTGGATGTAGCCGACGGCGCCGGCCTCGATGCTGGCCAGCACGTTCTCCTCGTCGCCGAAGACCGACACCACCAGCGGCTCGCAGCCGGGAAAGCGCGCAACGGCATCGCGAATCACGTCCAGGCCGGTGCCGTCGGGCATGCCGAGGTCGACCAGCAGCACGTCGGGGATGGTCGCGGTCGCGGCCAGCCAGCTACGCGCTTCCTGCACCGTGCCGGCGCTGCCGAGCCAGAACAGGCGCGGGCTGCGCTGCACGCTGGCCTCGAAGAAGGCGCGTGCGCGGCTGTCGTCCTCGACCACGAGCACGCCCCAGCGGCGTGGCATCCCGTCATCCTGTACCTCGGTATTCATGGGATGAAGCATAAGCCTGGGCACCCACCGCCACGTGGGGCCTGCCTCCCTCGTTCATGGGATGCCCCCTGCCAGATGCGTCACGAAACTTGTCTCTTCTTTCTCCCCTTGCGCCGCACCGCCGCCCCCTGCGCGGCCGCACCGTGAATACTTTCGAATTCCAGCCACGCCCTCGCGGCCTTTTCAGGGGCCGATTCGCAGGGATTTGTGGGGTCACCGCGCCGTGAGCGGCGCAGACCTCATGCAAAATTGTCTGAATCCGGCCACGGGGCGCGACCAGCGCACCCCAGTCACCTCCTCCCATGGAACCGCAAACCACCCATCTGTTGTATCTGCACGGCTTCCGCTCGTCGCCCCGCTCGACCAAGGCGCGGCTGGTGGCGAAGCACGTGGCGCGCGAGCACCCGAACCTGGAGTGGTGGTGCCCGCAGCTGCCGCCGTCGCCGCACGATGCGATCGACATGGTGATGAAGGGCATCGCGCACTGGCCGCGCAAGTCGATGGCGGTGATCGGTTCGTCGCTGGGCGGTTTCTACGCCACCTACGTCGCCGGCATGACCCGCTGCCGCGCCGTGCTGCTCAACCCCGCGGTGCACCCGGCGCGCGACCTCACGCGCTACATCGGCAGCCAGACCGCCTGGCACGACCCGGCCGAGCACTTCTACTTCCAGCCCGAGTTCATCCAGGAGCTGCGCGCCATGGAAATCGGTGCGCTCACGCGGCCCGAGCGCCTGTTCGCGATCATCGCCAAGGGCGACGAGGCGCTCGACTGGCACGAGATGTCGGCACGCTACCCCGACAGCCGCATCAAGCTGCTCGAGGGCGGCGACCATGCGCTGTCCGATTTCGAAAAAGCGCACCTCGACGACGTGATGGCCTTCATCAACCCCGTCTAGCGTCCGCCCGGGCCCGGAAGGGCGTCCGATCCCGCGTGGGAGAATCGCCGGATGTTTGTATTGTTTGAAGAAGCCGGCAAATACCTCGGCGGCCGCATCCTGTCGGAAGCCGAAGCCTCGGCACAGGTCGAGCTCGAGACCGGCAAGCGCGTCAAGGTCAAGGGCGCCAACATCGTTCTGCGTTTCGAGAAACCGTCCCCGGCCGAGCTGATCGCCGAGGCGCGCACGCTCGCCGCTGCCATGGACCTCGACCTCGCCTGGGAATTCGCAGCCGAAGGCGAGTTCGGCTTTGCCGACCTGGCCGCCGACTATTTCAGCGACAAGCCCTCGCTGGCGCAGCAGGCCGCCGCGCTGTTCGCGCTGTTCGAGGCGCCGCACTACTTCCGCCGCGCGGGCAAGGGGCGCTTCAAGAAGGCGCCGGCCGAGATCGTGCAGCAGGCGCTGGCCGCCATCGAGAAGAAGAAGGCCATCCAGGCGCAGATCGTCGAATGGGCGGGGCAACTGGCCGAGGGCGTGTGCCCGCCGCCGATCCGTGAGCAGCTCTACAAGATCCTGTTCAAGCCCGACAAGAACGCGCCCGAGTACAAGGCCGTGGTCGACGCCGCGCGCGCCACGCAGCGCCCGCCGCTCGATCTGCTGGAGCGCGCCGGCGCCATCGATTCGCCCTACCAGTTCCACTGGCGGCGCTTCCTGTTCGAGAACTTCCCCAAGGGCACCGGCTTTCCCGCGCTCGCGGCGCCGGCCGTCGCCGACGACCTGCCGCTGGCCGAAGGCGTGCGGGCCTTCTCGATCGACGATTCGCAAACCACCGAAATCGACGACGCGCTGTCCGTGCAGGGCATGGGCAGCGGCACCATCACGGTCGGTATCCACATCGCCGCGCCGGGCCTGGCGCTCACGCCGGGCAGCGCCATCGACGCCGTGGCGCGTGCGCGCATGTCCACCGTGTACATGCCGGGCTACAAGATCACCATGCTGCCCGACGAGGTGGTCGACACCTACACGCTGCTCGAAGGCGGCGACCGCCCGGCCGTGTCGCTCTATGCGCGCTTCGACGAAGCCACGCTCGAGTTGCAGGGCACCGAGACCAAGCTCGAACGCGTGCCGATCGTCGCCAACCTGCGCCACGACCAGCTCGACGCCGTCGTCACGCAGCCCTGGCTCGAAGACGCCACCTTCAACTCCGACAACACTCCCGACGCCGCCGCGAAGCTGCGCGCGCCGCTCTCCTTCCTGTTCCGCCTGGCCAAGCACCTGAAGGCGCAGCGTGAAGTGGTGCGCGGCAAGCCCGAGAACTTCAGCCGGCCCGACTACAACTTCCGCCTCGTCGGCAACGACGGCGCCGAGCCCACCGGCAACGAGCAGGTGCAGATCAGCACGCGCCAGCGCGGCGCACCGCTCGACCTGATCGTGTCCGAGGCCATGATCCTGGCCAACAGCAGCTGGGGCGGCTGGCTCGGCGAGCTCGGCGTGCCGGGCCTGTACCGCAGCCAGGCCAGCCTGGCGCCCGGCATCAAGGTGCGCATGGGCACGCGCGCGCTGCCGCACGCGGGCCTGGGCGTGAAGAGCTACGCCTGGAGCACCTCGCCGCTGCGCCGCTACACCGACCTCGTGAACCAGTGGCAGATCATCGCGGCCGCGCGCCACGGCAAGACCGCCGCGCTGGCCGCGCCCTTCAAGCCGAAGGACGCCGACCTGTTCTCGATCCTCTCGGGCTTCGACGCGGCCTACGCCACGTACAACGCCTACCAGGGCGGCATGGAGCGCTTCTGGACGCTGAAGTACCTGCAGCAGCAGGGCATCACCGAGCTCGAGGCCACGGTCATCAAGGACATTCCCAACGGCGCGCTGGTGCGCGCCGACACGCTGCCGCTGGTGTTCCCGGTGGCCGGCCAGCAGGAGCGCGGCGCGCGCGTGCGCGTGAAGCTCGGCGAGATCGACGAGATCGCACTCGACGTGAGCGGCACCGTGCTCGAACGCTTCGACGTGCCGCAGGCCGATGCCGCAGCCGCTGACGGCAGCGAGGACGACGAGGAAGAAGTCGCCGGCCCGATCGCCATCGCGGTCGACCTGAGCGACACCGAGGCCGCACCCGACCCGACGACGACCACGCCTGCATGACCCCCGATCGAACGACCGGAGACACGCGACCCCTGGAGGAGTTTCGAGAATGAATCTCAAGGACCTCAGCACGCTGCAGATCGCTCTGGGCGTGTCGGTCATCGCGCATGCCGCGTTGCTCGCGGTGCGCTTCGTCGATCCCGAATCGTTCAACCGGGTCTTCAGCGAAACCCCGCTCGAAGTGATCCTGGTCAACAGCAAGACCAACGACAAGGCCGACCCCGCGGCCCGCGTGATGGCGCAGACCACGCTCGCGGGCGGCGGCGACCTCGACAAGGGTCGCGCCACCAGCCCGCTGCCGCCGTCGAGCTTCACCAACATGGGCGACTCGTTCGAGGAGTCGCGCCGCCAGGTCGAGGCCATGCAGGCCCAGCAGATGCAGATGCTGGCGCAGCTCAAGCGCGAACTGGCCGCCATGCCCGTGCCCGATCCGCGCCAGGCCGGCGATCCGACCGAGGCCGCCGCGCGCGAGGAAAAGCGCCGCCAGATGGTCGCGCTGCTCGCCGAGATCGAACGCCGTGTGAACGAGGAAAACGCGCGCCCCAAGAAGCGCTACCTGAGCCCCGCCACGCGCGAGGCCGCCTACGCGCTGTACGTCGACACGCTGCGCCGCCGCATCGAGGTCAAGGGCACCGAGAACTTCCCGACCGCGGCCGGCAAGAAGCTCTACGGCGAACTCAAGATGACCGTCACCATCAACCACGACGGGCGCGTGCTCGACACCGTGGTCGACGAAAGCTCAGGCAACACCACGCTCGATCGCCGTGCCCAGGCCATCGTGCGCAGCGTCGGCAACTTCGGCAAATTCACCGACGCGATGCGCAAGCAGACCGACCAGATCGTGCTGCAGTCGCGCTTCAAGTTCACGCGCGACGAGACCATCGAGCTGTCGTCTCAGTAACCCCCACAGCAGAACACGGAACACCGGCCATGGATCAGTACTGCGTCATGGGCAACCCCGTCGAGCACAGCCGCTCGCCCCGCATCCACGCACGTTTTGCCGAACTCTGCGGCCAGCCCATGGCCTACGGCCGGCGCCTGGTGCCGATCGGCGCCTTCGCCGAAGGCATCGCCGCCTTCCGCAGCGAAGCGGCTGCACAAGGCAACACCGCGCGCGGCTGCAACGTCACCGTGCCCTTCAAGTTCGACGCGGCCTCGCTCGCGCAGCACACCAGCGAGCGCGCCACGTTGGCGCAGGCCGTGAACACGCTGCGCTTCGAGGCCGACGGCAGCATCCACGCCGACAACACCGACGGCATCGGCCTGGCCAACGACATCGTGCGCAACGCCGGCGTGCCGCTGGCGGGCCGGTCGCTGCTACTGATCGGCGCCGGCGGCGCGGCGGCAGGCGTGCTCGGGCCGCTGCTCGACGCGGGCACCGCGCACGTCGTGGTGGCCAACCGCACGCTCGACAAAGCCATCGCGCTGGTGCAGCGCCACGCGGCGCTCGCGCTGCGCCACGGCGCCACGCTCGAGGCCTGGGCGCTCGACGACGTGCCGGGCGACTTCGACGTGGTGGTCAACGCCACCGCCTCCAGCCTCGCGGGCGCCGCGGTGCCCGTGCGCGCGCAGGTGCTGCGTCCCGGCGCGCTGGCCGTCGACATGATGTACGGCCCCGCCGCCGCAGGCTTCATGGCCTGGGCCGAAGCGCACGGCGCGGTCGCGCGCGACGGCCTCGGCATGCTGGTGGAACAGGCCGCCGAAGCTTTCGAATTCTGGCGCGGCGTGCGCCCGCCGTCGGCGCAGGTGCTGGCCGAGCTGCGCGCCTCGCTCGCCGCCGGCGCATGAAGGGCCTGCTGCGCCTGATCGCCTGCCTCGTGGTGGCGGGCCTGGCGCTCGAACTCTTCTTCGTGGTGCGCATCGCGGCCATGGCGGTGATCGATCCGCAGAGCACGGCCTTCCAACGCTCCGAAGCCTGGCGCGTCGCCCTCTCGCAGGGCCGCGACGGCGGATGGCGCCAGGACTGGGTGCCGTACACGCAGATCAACGACACCCTCAAGCGCGCCGTGATCGCGAGCGAAGACGCCGGCTTCGTCGACCACAACGGCGTCGAGTGGGAAGCCATCGAGCGGGCGCGCCAGCGCAACGCCCGCGCCGAGCAGCTGGCCGCCAAGCGCATGGCGCGCGCAGCGGCGCGCGGCAAGCCGGTGCAGCCGGCCCCGCTGCGCGGCGGCTCCACCATCACGCAGCAGCTCGCGAAGAACCTGCTGCTGTCGGGCGAGCGCACCATGCTGCGCAAGGGCCAGGAGCTGGTGCTCGCCACGCTGCTCGAGGTGCTGCTCGACAAGCGGCGCATCCTCGAGATCTACCTGAACAACGTCGAATGGGGCGAAGGCGTGTTCGGCGCCGAGGCCGCCGCGCAGTACTACTTCAGGAAGCCGGCCGCGCGCCTGAGTTCCTACGAGGCCGCGCGCCTGGCCGTGATGCTGCCGAGCCCGAAGTTCTTCGAGCGGCGGCCCAACTCCTCGTACATCAACGGACGGGCATCGACGATCGTGGCGCGGATGCCGGCGGTCGACCTGCCCTGAGCTTGCGCACCGCGCCCTCCACCGCCAGCACCGCGACGAAGCCGATCGCGTAGGCCAGCACGTCCCACCAGTCGGCGGTGGCGCCGAGCACGATGCGCAGCGCGCGGTTCGGAATGTGCAGGTGCCAGGTCGACGCAAGGAACTGCCCGAGTTCCACCAGCAGCCCCACGCCGAAGGCCGCCAGCGCGAGCGGCAGCACGCGCGCGGCGACGAAGGTCTTGAACACCACGTACACCCACGCCACGGCCAGCACGTCACCGAAGAAGCTTCGCACCCAGCCCCAGCGCGCGCCGACGGTGGCCAGCAGCACGAGCAACACGAAAAGGGCCACCGCCCACGCCAGGGAAAGAAGATCGAATCGCCATCGCATGGCCCGTATCATCGCCTCCATATGCTGGCAAAGCTCACAGGTTGGTTGCTGCTGGGAATCGTCCGATTGCTCACCGGCGCGCAGGCGCGCTGGTACGGCTGTCCACCGAAGGCCGAGCAGCGCATCTACTTCGCGAATCACCAGAGCCACGCGGACCTCGTGATGATCTGGGCCGCGCTGCCCGAAGAGCTGCGCAGCATCACGCGGCCCATCGCGGCACGCGACTACTGGGCCAACACGCCGGTCAAGCGCTGGATCACGACGGAGGTGTTCAACGCGGTGTATGTGGAGCGGGCGGCCACGGGGGCTGCACCGGTTGCCCCGCCGCCGGAAGCACCGCCTCAGGCACCGCCACCCGCGGCGCCCATCGCCCCGGCCGAGCGCATCGAGCCCTCGATGGAGCCGCTGCTGCCGATCGAAACGGTGGTTCACGCACCAGCTGCCGAAGGCCCGCAGGAGATTCAGGGCCAGCTCGACCTTCCCGCGCCCCCGCCGCCCCCACCACCGGTCGCTCCGCCGCCTGCGATCGAACCCGAGGCGCCAGCCACTACACCCGAGCCCCCCGCCGCAGACCCACTCGCCCCGCTCATCGACGCGCTGCGCAGCGGCGACTCGATCATCATCTTCCCCGAAGGCACGCGCGGCCACACCGGCGAGCCGCAGAAATTCAAGTCGGGCCTGTATGCGCTGGCGACGATGTTCCCCGACGTGGTGCTCGTGCCGGCCTGGATCGACAACGTGCAGCGCGTGATGCCCAAGGGCGAGATCGTGCCCGTGCCCATCCTGTGCTCCGTCACCTTCGGCGCGCCGATCCGCGTCGAGGACGGCGAAGAGCGCCGCCCTTTCCTCGACCGCGCCCGCGCCGCCGTGATCGCCTTGCGCGACGTCTGAAGGTATGAACCAGTTCCTGCGCAGCCTCAGCCCGACCCAGCAGGTCGCGGCCCTTTTCCTGATCGTCTTCGGCCTGCTCTTCATCGTGAGCACCGCCGTCTTCTTCCTGAGCTTCAAGGAGCGGCGCAACCCGGTGCACGACGAATCGTGGCAGGCCGAGCTGGCGCATTTCCGCGCGCTGCTGGGCACCACCTGGTTCATGGTGATCGTGTTCTGGATCGGCTGGGCGCTGGGCGAAACGGTGGCCACCGTGCTGTTCGCGCTGATCGCGTTCTTTGCGCTGCGCGAGTTCATCACGCTCTCGCCGACGCGGCGCGGCGACCACCGCAGCCTGATCCTCGCGTTCTTCGTGGTGCTGCCGATCCAGTTCTGGCTGGTGGCCACCGCGCGCTTCGACCTGTTCACGGTGTTCATCCCGGTCTACGTGTTCCTCGCCATTCCGGTGGCGAGCGCGCTGGCGAACGACCCGAGCCATTTCCTCGAGCGCAACGCCAAGCTGCAGTGGGGCATCATGGTCTGCGTCTACGGCATGAGCCACGTGCCCGCGCTGCTGCTGCTGACCTTCCCGGGCTACGAAGGCAAGAGCGCGTTCCTCGTGTTCTTTCTGGTGTTCGTGGTGCAGACCTCGGTGCTGGTGCAGCACCTGATCTCGCGGCGCATGCAGCGCACGCCGTTCGCGCCGAACGTGAGCCGCAGCTTCAACTGGACCAGCTGGGGCGTCGGCATCGTCGTGGCCAGCCTGGTGGGCGCGCTGTTCTCGTTCATCACGCCGTTCAAGTTCGGGCAGGCGCTCGCGGTGTCGATCATTGCCTGCGTCGCGGGCTCCATGGGCCACCTCGTGATGAAGGCGCTCAAGCGCGACCGCGGCATTCCGAACTGGGGCCAGAAGGGCGTGGGCGTGACCGGCGCCAACGGCCTGCTCGACCGCGTCGACGCGCTGTGCTTCGCGGCGCCGATCTTCTTCCATTCGATCCGCTGGTACTTCAACGTCTGAAGCACCGGACGGGCGGCGGGCTATCAGACCTTGCGCCGCACCACGCGGTCGAAGGCCTGCTTCGCACGCCGCCCTAGAGCCCTCGTCTTCAGCGCCTGAAGCTCTCGCTTGAGCCGCGTGCGCTGCTCGGCCGAGAGCGCGGTGCCGAAGCGCCCGAGTGCCAGCTCCAGCGCCTCGCGCTGCGCCGCCACCCGGCCCTGCCGCCCTTCGGCCTCGGCCAGCCATTCGCAGGCATTGGCCACACGCCCGCGCAAGGCCGCGTCGCCCGACTCGCCGAAGCGCGCGATGAGCACGCGGTAGGCCTTGGCCTGGCCCGCCAGGTCGTCCATCTTGTCGAAGGCCTTGGCCTTGTTGATCAGCGACTTGGCGGCCCACAGCTGCAGCGCGCTGTCCCGCGCCATCGCCGTGCGCGCGATCACCTCGTCGTAGCTGACCACGGCCTCGGCGAAGCGGCCCGCGCGGCGCAGCACGGCCCCCTTGCGGAACAGCGCACCGGCCACGCGCGCGCGCAGGTCGGGCAGCTCGGAGTTGCCCCAGCGCGCAACGATCTCGTCGTGCACGCGCATCTCGTCCGCGGGCCGCGCGAGGCGGTCGAGCGCGGTGCTCTTGTATTGCAGGCACAGCGCCACCTGCGACTGCATCTCGGTGGAGGCATCAGCGCCGTAGCGCGCGTCCATCGCGTCGGCGGCCTCGACGACCTCGGCGAAGTGCTCGAGCGCCAGCAGGCAGAAGGTCTTGTGCGACAAGGCGCGCGCGCACTGGCGGCGCATCAGCGGGTGCGGCGAGGCGGCATGCGCGGCGAGCACCTCGTCGAACAGCGCGATGGCCTCGCGCGATGCGCCCGCGTCGCCGAGCTTGCGGCCTTCGCGGACGGTGTCGCACGCCGCATCGAAGAGCTCGGCCGGCAGCTCGCCGGCGTCGAGGCCGCCGGTCTTGCGCAGCCGCTTCAGGCAAGCCTCGCGCCCGGCCATGGCCTTCACGCGCAGCTCGCGCAGTTCGGGCGTGGCGCCGTCGCGCGACGCCGCCACGAGCGGCTCGTACACCGCAAGCGCCGCCTCGGGCCGCCCCAGCAGGTCGAGCAGCACGAAGCCCTTGTGCAGCAAGGTGGTGGCCACGGTGCGCTGCACCATGGCGTCGCTGTCGCGCGCGAAGGTGCCGAGCAGGCGCTCGCAGGCGGCCAGCGCGGCCTCGCCGTCGCCCTGGTCGCGCAGCCCCACGGCCCATTCGTGGGCGCGCACGGCCGCGAGGCGACGCACCTGCGCGGAGGCGTCATGGCCGTAGCGGTCGAGCAGCCAGCCGACCAGCTCGGCGCGGCGCGCGACCTCGTCGAGCCCAAGGCCGTCGAAGAACAGGGCCAGCGCGCGAACGCCTTCGAGCCGCAGCTCCGGCGCAGCCTCGGCCAGGCCGGTCTCGATCTGGTCGGCCACCTGCAGGCACAGCACCTGCGCCTGCGTGTGCTGCGCCAGTTCGCGCAGGTTGAGCACCGCGGCCAGCCGGGCCCGCGCCACGCGCAGGACCACGCCGGCGTCGGCGCTGCCCTCGAAGCGTTCGATGGCCGCTTCGAGCGTGGCCAATGCGTCCTGCGGCAGGCCGCGGTGGTGTTCGATCTCGGCCTTCAGCAGGCGCGCGTCGAGCCGCCACGCATCGAGCGCGGCGTCGGCCTGCGCGTCGAGCTGCTCGCTCATGAAGTCGCAGGCCTCGCAACGCGCCGCCGCGTCGTCGATGAGCCAGGTGCGCTGGTACAGCGCGTGGGCGATGTGCGCGCGGACCTCGGGCTCGCTGCGCCCGCCGTGCGCGGCCACCAGGCGGTCGAGCGTGGCCAGCGCGTCAGCCGGGCGATGCAGCTGGCGCAGCACGTGCGCGAGCAGCCGCAGCGCCTGGCAGCAGGGCACGACCACGGCGGCATCGGGCAGCGCACCGAACTCGGCGATCAGCCGGCTGCAGGCGGCGATCGCCTCGCGGCGGCGGCCGAGGTCGCTCAACAGCTCCGCCTGGCGGAAGCTCGCAGCGGCACGTTCGGCAGGAGATTGCTGCAGGTGCGCGGGCAAGGCCGGGGCGTCGTTCGATGGCTTCGGTTGCTGCTGCGCGGAGGACTCGACTACATTCACCTTCGCTTCCTTGTGTGGCGCGCCCCGCGCGGAGCGGGGCGGAATGCAAGAACGGCGGATTCTGCCCGCGATCCCCCACGCATCGCGCGCGAATTCGCACCTTCTTCAACCTTCCTCACCCAGGCTTAGGCCTTTACGCTTCCTTTTCATGCGGATCCTCGGCATCGACCCCGGTTTGCAGACCACCGGCTTCGGCGTGGTCGATGCGGACGGCCATGCGCTGCGCTACGTGGCCAGCGGCACCATCAGCACCCGGCACCTGGGCAGCGGCAACCTGCCGGCGCGCCTGAAGGTGCTGTTCGACGGCATCGGCGAGATCACGGCGCGCTACCAGCCCGAGGCGTCGGCGGTCGAAATCATCTTCGTCAACGTCAACCCGCAGTCGACGCTGCTGCTGGGCCAGGCGCGCGGCGCCTGCGTGACGGCGCTGGTGAGCCACAACCTCTCGGTGGCCGAGTACACGGCGCTGCAGATGAAGAAGGCCGTGGCCGGCCACGGCCAGGCCGCGAAGGCGCAGGTGCAGGAGATGGTCAAGCGCCTGCTCGACCTGCCCGGCCTGCCGGGCGCCGACGCGGCGGACGCGCTGGGCATCGCCATCACGCACGCGCAGGTCGGCCGTTCGATGGCGCGGCTCGCGGAGGCGGCCGAGCTGTCGAAGACCCACGCCGGCACCTACCGGCAAGGGCGTTCGCGCTGAGGCTTCAGCGCACGATGTAGCGCAGGTCGCCCAGGCGCCGGCGGCGTTCGCGCACCTCGGCGGCCACCGACACCGCATCGCCAGCCAACGCCCGCGCGATCCAGCCGGCCAGCTGCGGCATGTCCTCGGGCGTGAAGCCCAGCCGCACGATCTCGGGCACGCCCAGGCGCAGGCCGTTGATGTCGCCGTCGACTGGCGCGATCGGCAGGCCGATGCCGCAGGCCAGCAACCCGCCCTGGGCCAGCTGCTTCGCGGCGCGTTGCCCGCCGCCCCAGCGCGCAGCCTCGAGCGCGAACTGGTGCGACTGCGTGAAGCCGCGTGCCTTGGCGAACACCGGCAGGTCTAGCGCATCGAGCGCGCGTGCGAGCGCCTGCGCGGTGTCGCGCATCGCCGCCGCGTAGGCCGTGCCGTGCACCTTCCAGTCGAGCAGGCCACGCGCCAGCGCCGCGGTGCGGCCCGCGTCCGAGTTGGCCGTGAGGCCGGGGTAGGCGATGGCGTCGATGCGCGCCATCAGCGCCGCGTCGTTCGACACGATCAGCCCGCCGGCCGGGCCGCCCAGGCTCTTGTAGGTGCTCATCGTGATCGCGTGCGCGCCCTCTTCGAGTGGCTGCGGCCAGGCCTTGCCGGCCACCATGCCCGAGAGGTGCGCGGCATCGAAGAGCACCTTGGCGCCCACGCTGTCGGCCACCTCGCGGATCGCGGGCACCGGGTGCGGGAACAGGTTCAGGCTGCCGCCGATGGTGATGAGCTTGGGCTTCACCTCGCGCGCGAGCTTGGCCAGCGCCATCACGTCGACCGAGTAGCCGTCGGCATCGACCGGCGCCGGCACGGTCTTCAGGCCGTAGAGCCCGGCCGCGCCCGCCGCGTGGTGCGTCACATGGCCGCCGATGGCGGGCGGCGGCGCGATGATCGTGTCGCCGGGCTGGCAGGTCGCCATGAACACGTACAGGTTCGACAGCGCGCCCGAGCTCACGCGCACCTCGGCGAAGCGCGCGCCGAACACCTCGGCCGCCAGCTCGGCGGCAACGACCTCGATGCGCTCGATGGCTTCCAGCCCCATCTCGTACTTGTCGCCCGGATAGCCCAGCGACGGGCGCGAGCCCAGCCCGCGCGACAGCAGTGCCTCGGCGGCAGGGTTCATCACGTTGGTGGCGGGGTTGAGGTTCAGCCCGTCGACGTCATGGATGCGGTGGCTGTCGGCCACGAGGCGTTCGATCTCGGCGGCCACGCCCGCCGCGTCGCGCGCGGCGGCGTCGGCGGCGATGGCGAGCACGTGGTCCTCGCTGGCGGCGGGAACCCAGGAACGGCGGTGAAGGGCTGCGGGCATGCGGTGTCTCGCTGAGGAAAGGAATGACCGCATGGTCGCGCCCTGCGCCTGCGCCGGCAACACGGATAAACTGGGCCCGAGCCATAGAAAAACTTGGCCTGCACACCATGTCCCTCGCCCCACCCCGCCCTCGCCTGCCACCACACACGGCCGTGCGCGCCTTCGAGGCCGCGGCACGCCACGGCAGCTTCGCGCGCGCGGCCGAGGAACTCTTCGTGACGCCCGCCGCCGTCGCGCAGCAGATCAAGGCACTCGAGACCTGGGCCGGCGGTGCGCTGTTCGAGCGGCACAGCCAGGGCATCCGGCTCAGCGCGCACGGCCGGCGCGCGTTGCCCGCGCTCAGCGCGGCGGTCGACCAGCTCGGCCTCGCGGTGCAGGCGCTGCGCCAGGAAACCCAGACCGCCGCGCGCCGCAGCACGCTGCAGGTGGCAGCCCTGCCGGCGATGGCGCAGCTGTGGCTGTCGCCGCGGCTCTCGCGGCTGAAGGCCGCGCTGCCCGGCGTGCAGGTGTCGGTGACGGCGCTGGAGCAGCCACCGAACTTCCGGCGCGAGCCCTTCGACCTCGGGCTGTTCTACGGCGCCGAGGCCGCCGTCGGCGCCACGGGCATCCCGCTCGCGCGCGACCGCCTCGTGCCCGTATGCAGCCCGCGCGTGCGCGCATCGCTGGAGAGCGCACGCCCGCGCCCGCTCGACGACCTCCTCGACGTGCTCGCGCGCTGCGGCGGCCTGCACGACACGGTGTGGCGCGACGACTGGTCGCGCTGGCTGCAGGCCGTGCGCCCCGGCACCACGGCAGCCGAGGCCGATGCGCTGGCCGCCGGCCCGGATTTTTCGCTCTACAGCCTCGCACTGCAGGCCGCGCTCGACGGCGAAGGGGTGCTGATGGGTCGCGAGCGGCTAGTGGCACCGCTGCTCGAGAAAGGCCGGCTGCACGCGCCTTGGGGGCGACCGAAGGCGCTGGGAGACACGCTGATGCTGCTGGTGCCCGCGCACCGCAAGGGGCCGCTGCTTGCGCAGCAGGTGCAGGCGCTGCAGGCCCTGGTCGATTGAACGGCTCGCGCTACGCGACGCGCTCGGCGATGAGCACGGCGAAGAAGCCCAGCGCCGCCAGCACCGTCCACTTGAACACGATCCAGCCGAAGCGGCGGTACTTGACCTGCCCCGTGCCCGCATAGAACGCGAAGGACACGCCCGCCACCAGCAGAAGCAGCAGGATGGCCCAGCGAAAGAGAAGCATCGGAAAGAAAAGGCGTGCGCCGGGCTTACCAGGCCCGCGCCACTTCGCCGAAGCCGCGCGGTGCGCGCTTCTCGTCCTCGAAGGTCACGACCTCGTAGGCGTCGCTGTGCGAGAGCAGCTCGCGCAGCAGCTTGTTGTTGAGCGCATGGCCCGAGCGGAACGCGGTGTACGCGGCCAGCAGCGGCTTGCCGATGATGTACAGGTCGCCCATGGCGTCGAGGATCTTGTGCTTCACGAACTCGTCGTCGTAGCGCAGGCCACCGGCATTGAGCACCTTGGTGTCGTCCATGACGATGGCGTTGTCGAGACCGCCGCCGAGTGCCAGGCCCTTGCTGCGCATGTACTCGACTTCTTTCGTGAAGCCGAAGGTGCGTGCGCGTGCGATGTCGCGGCTGTACGAGTCGGTGCCCAGGTCGAACTCCACGCGCTGGCCGGTGGAGTTGACGACGCGGTGGTCGAAGTCGATCTCGAAGCTCAGCTTGAAGCCGTGGTACGGCTCCAGGCTCGCCCACTTCTCGTTGGCGCCCTCGCCTTCGCGCACCTCGACCTTGCGCAGCACGCGGATGAAGCGGCGCGGCGCCTTCTGCAGCTCGATGCCCGCGCTTTGCAGCAGGAACACGAAGGACGAGGCCGACCCGTCGAGGATCGGCACTTCGTCGGCCGTGATGTCGATGTAGAGGTTGTCGATGCCCAGGCCCGCGCAGGCGGACATGATGTGCTCGACGGTCTGCACCTTGGCGCCGCCCGTGGAGACGGTGGACGCCAGGCGCGTATCGGTGACCGATTCGGCGGTCATGCGGATCTCGACCGGCTCGGGCAGGTCGACGCGGCGGAACACGATGCCCGTGTCGGCCGGGGCCGGTCGCAGGGTCAGCTCCACGCGTTGGCCGCTGTGAAGCCCCACGCCCACGGCGCGGCTGATCGACTTGAGGGTTCGTTGTTGCAGCACGCCCGAGATTTTAGGCGGGCGGCGACCGTGACGCCCTATTCCCTTCGCTATGGCCGCGATAGACATGGACCGGTCAGATAAGAAAGAACAAAAAGCCGGGGAGCCCCCGGCGGTGGACGCAAGGGGCACGAGGTGGACGCAGCGCCTAGAGCCGGGGGTCAGTCCCTTTCAGGTCTTCCCCGTCCCCTTGCGAACCCTCGTGCCCTCTGCGTTCGGTGGCCTGCGGTCAGTCTGCTTGACGGCGCAGGAATGCGGGGATCTCGAAGTCGTCCATGCCACCCGACGACAGTGCGTCGACCTTGGCAGCGGCCATCGTGCGGTTGGTGCGCCACACGCTGGGCACGGCCATGCCGTCGTAGTTGGGCTGGCTGCCCGAACCACCACCCGCGTGGCCCACGCCGCCGAGCGTCGGCACGGTGAACGGGATGTTGTCGGTGCCGGTGCGGATCACTTCGAGCGTCGGGGCCTGGCGGCGTGCGTCGGCACGCGACAGGCCCGTGGCCACCACCGTGACGCGCATCTGGTCGCCCAGGCTTTCGTCGTAAGCGGCGCCGTAGATCACGTGCGCGTCCGGCGAGGCGTAGGCGCGGATGGTGTTCATCGCGAGCTTCGACTCGTTCAGCTTCAGCGAACCCTTCGACGCCGTCACCAGCACCAGCACGCCCTTGGCACCCGAGAGGTCGATGCCTTCGAGCAGCGGGCAGGCCACGGCCTGTTCGGCGGCGATGCGCGCACGGTCGGGGCCTGCTGCGGCAGCGGTGCCCATCATGGCCTTGCCGGGTTCGCCCATCACGGTGCGCACGTCTTCGAAGTCGACGTTCACGCCGCCGTACTCGTTGATGATTTCCGAGATGCCGCCCACGGCGTTCTTCAGCACGTCGTTGGCGTGCGCGAAGGCTTCGTCCTGGGTGATGTCTTCACCGAGCACGTCCAGCAGCTTCTCGTTGAGCACCACGATCAGCGAGTCGACGTTGGCTTCGAGCTCGGCCAGGCCGGCGTCGGCGTTGGTCATGCGACGGCCGCCTTCCCAGTCGAAGGGCTTGGTCACCACGCCCACCGTCAGGATGCCCATTTCCTTGGCCACGCGCGCGATCACGGGCGCCGCGCCGGTGCCCGTGCCGCCGCCCATGCCGGCCGTGATGAACAGCATGTGCGCGCCGTCGATGGCGGCGCGGATGTCGTCCACCGCGGCTTCGGCCGCGTCACGGCCCTTCTCGGGCTTGCTGCCGGCGCCCAGGCCGCTGATGCCCAGCTGGATGTTCTTGTGCGCGTTGCTGCGTTGCAGGGCTTGCGCGTCGGTGTTGGCGCAGACGAACTGCACGCCTTGCACACCACGCTCCATCATGTGGGCGACCGCATTGCCACCGCCGCCGCCGACACCGATCACCTTGATCTGCGTGCCCTGGTTGAATTCTTCGACTTCGATCATTTCGATGGTCATTTCTAACTCCTTGAATATTGCAGTTGCCGTTATGTGTCTATGAATATTTCTTTTGCCGTGACGTGATCAACGGGATCGCCGTCGCGATGGTGGACCGGTGCGTCGCCATCGCTCGTTGAAATGCAGCGGAGGGCCCGCGCGTGCGAGCCAGAGTGGGGAGTGGTTCATGGTCAGAAGTTCCCCACGATGAAGTCCTTGAAACGTCCGAACGCAGTCTTTACGGACCCGTTCTTCTGTGCGACCTTGAAGCCACGCATGCGTGCAAAACGTGCCTCCTCGAGCAGGCCCATCACGGTGGCCGCGCGCGGCTGCGCCACCATGTCCGACAGCGCGCTCGAGTACTTCGGAATGCCGCGACGCACGGGCTTGAGGAAGATGTCTTCACCGAGCTCGACCATGCCGGGCATGACGGCGCTGCCGCCCGTGAGCACCACGCCCGACGACAGCACTTCCTCGTAGCCCGACTCGCGCACCACCTGCTGCACCAGCGAGAAGATTTCTTCGATGCGCGGCTCGATCACGCCGGCAAGCGCCTGCTTGCTCAACATGCGCGGGCCGCGATCGCCAAGGCCGGGGACTTCGACCTGCGATTCAGGATCGGCCAGCAGCTGCTTGGCATAGCCGTGCTCGACCTTGATGTCCTCCGCGTCCTTGGTGGGCGTGCGCAGGGCCATCGCGATGTCGCTCGTGATGAGGTCGCCCGCGATCGGGATCACGGCCGTGTGGCGGATCGCGCCATTGGTGAAGATCGCCACGTCGGTGGTGCCCGCGCCGATGTCGACCAGCACCACGCCCAGTTCGCGCTCGTCTTCGGTGAGCACCGCCTGGCTGGAGGCCAGCGGGTTGAGCATCAGCTGGTCGACCTCCAGGCCGCAGCGGCGCACGCACTTGATGATGTTCTCGGCCGCGCTCTGCGCGCCGGTCACGATGTGCACCTTGGCCTCCAGGCGCATGCCGCTCATGCCGATCGGCTCCTTCACGTCCTGGCCGTCGATCACGAACTCCTGCGGTTCCACCAGCAACAGGCGCTGGTCGCTCGAGATGTTGATGGCGCGCGCCGTCTCGACCACGCGGGCCACGTCGGCGGGCGTGACTTCCTTGTCCTTCACCGCCACCATGCCGCTCGAATTGATGCCGCGGATGTGGCTGCCGGTGATGCCGGTGTAGACGCGGCTGATCTTGCAGTCGGCCATCAGCTCGGCTTCTTTCAGCGCCTGCTGGATGCTCTGCACGGTGGCGTCGATGTTCACCACGACGCCGCGCTTGAGGCCGTTGCTGGGCGCGATGCCCAGGCCGGCCAGCTTGAGCTCGCCGCCTTGCAGCACCTCGGCCACGACCACCATCACCTTGGCGGTTCCGATGTCCAGGCCTACGACCAGGTCTTTGTATTCTTTGGGCATGTAGATGTCCTCGGTATTCGCTACTTGATTTTTCTTGGGGCCTCGGGCGAGACCGTGGTGACGCCGCGCAGCCGCAGGGCATACGCGTCGTTGTGGCGCAGATCGGCGCGTTCGACGTCGGCCACCGTGCGGCGGTACTGGCCCGCGACCTGCGTCACGGTCTTCAGGAACCGCTGCAGGCGCGCCGACACCTCGTCGCTCTGGCCGCGGCCGAGCTCGATCTCGGCCCCGCTGTCCAGCAGCACCTTCCAGCTGCCGCGGCTGGACAGCCGCAGCTCGGCAATGTCGAAGTCGTAGGGCTCGAACATCGGCGCGAGCACGCGGTACATGCCCAGCACCTGCCCGGCCTGCTCGATCGGTCCGTCCAGGCGCGGCAGGTCGGCGTCGACCTCGGCCACGTTGGCCTCGAACACGTCGCCGAAGCCGTTGATCAGCTTGGAGCCGGCCTCGTCGCCCCACACCGCCACCGGCACCTGCTCGGTCAGCGTCACGCGCAGCTTGTTCGGGAACTCGCGCCGCACCACCGCGCTGCGCACCCACGGCACCGTCTCGAAGGCGGTGCGCGCACGCGCCAGGTCGATGGTGAAGAAGTTGCCCTTGAGCTGCGGCGCCACGTTGGCACGCAGCGTGACCGCGTTGTTGTGCGTGACCTCGCCGTCCACCTTGATGCCCGAGATCGGGAAGAAAGGCTGGCGCAGCACCCACCACGCGCTCGCCGCCAGCAGCATGAGCGCCACCAGCACGAACGCAACGTTCGCGACGATGTTCATCAGCTTGACGTCGAAGGGAGCGGGGATGCTGTCGGCCATGGCTTAGTTCGCGCCTCCCTTGGCATCCAGCGATGCGGACGCGAGCACGCGCACGCACAGCTCTTCGTAGGGAATGCCCGCCGCGCGCGCCGACATCGGCACCAGCGAATGGCTGGTCATGCCGGGCGAGGTGTTCATCTCGAGCAGGAAGGGCTTGCGGTCGCTGGCGCGGATCATCACGTCGGCGCGGCCCCAGCCGCGGCAGCCGAGCGTGTGGTACGCGGCCAGCGTGATGCGCTGGATCTCGCGTTCCTCGGCTTCGGGCAGGCCGCTCG
Organism: Variovorax sp. GW822-FHT04E09; assembly: GCF_058800845.1. Classification (NCBI taxonomy): domain Bacteria; kingdom Pseudomonadati; phylum Pseudomonadota; class Betaproteobacteria; order Burkholderiales; family Comamonadaceae; genus Variovorax; species Variovorax sp. GW822-FHT04E09. The sequence continues at coordinate 193,615 of NZ_JBXAMR010000005.1, read as the reverse complement.
GGCACTGGTACTTCACGTCGTCGGTGAAGTACTTGTTCTGGTAGTCGTAGGCGCCCTCAGGCGCAGCGATGCGCACCACCGGCAGCGCGCGCGCGTCCAGGCCCTGGCCGAGCACGGCGCAGGTGACTTCCTCGCCGTCGATGAACTCCTCGCACAGCACGTCGGCGTCGAACTTCGCCGACAGCGCGACGGCGTCCTGCATCTGCGAGTAGCCCTCGACCTTGGTCACGCCGATGGACGAGCCCTCGCGCGGCGGCTTCACGATCAGCGGCAGGCCGAGCACGTCGGGCACCACCATGATCTGCTCGCGGCTTTGCTGGTCGAAGGCCAGGCGCACGTACTTGGGCGTGGGCAGGCCGTCGGCCTGCCAGATGCGCTTGGTCATGACCTTGTCCATCGCCACGCTCGAGGCCATCACGCCCGAGCCGGTGTAGGGAATGCCGAGCAGCTCGAGCGCGCCCTGCACGGTGCCGTCTTCGCCGTGGCGACCATGCAGCGCGACAAAGCAGCGTGCGAAGCCTTCGCGCTTCAGGTCGGTCAGCTCGCGCTCCGACGGGTCGAAGGCATGCGCGTCGACGCCGCGCGAACGCAGGGCCTGCAGCACGCCGGCGCCAGACATCAGCGACACCTCGCGTTCGGCGGAACTGCCGCCGAACAGCACGGCCACCTTGCCGAAAAGTTGTGGATCCTGAAGGCTCACGCGGCCCTCCCCTTGCGCGCAGTGCGCTCTGAAGTTGTTGATGAGGGTGCGGGCGGCGTGCCGAGTTCGACCACCTTGCCCGGCACCGCGCCGATGGAGCCCGCGCCCATGCACAACACCACGTCGCCCGCGCGGGCGTTGTCCAGGATGGCCTGCGGCATGGCGACGATGTCGTCCACGAACACCGGCTCGACCTTGCCGGCCACGCGCAGCGCGCGCGCCAGCGTGCGGCCGTCGGCGGCCACGATGGGCGCCTCGCCCGCGGCATAGACCTCGCCCAGCAGCACCGAATCGGCCGTGCCGATGACCTTCACGAAGTCCTCGAAGCAGTCGCGCGTGCGGGTGTAGCGGTGCGGCTGGAAGGCCAGCACAAGCCGGCGCCCCGGGAAGGCGCCGCGCGCGGCCGCGATGGTGGCCGCCATCTCGACCGGGTGATGGCCGTAGTCGTCGATGACGGTGAAGCGCCCGCCCGCCGTGTCGTTCGGCACGGCCACGTCGCCGTAGCTCTGGAAACGGCGGCCCACGCCCTTGAAGCCGGCCAGGCCGCGCTGCACCGCTTCGTCGGCAATGCCGAGCTCGACCGCCATGGCGATCACCGACAGCGCGTTGCGCACGTTGTGCTCGCCCGGCAGGTTCAGCACGATGGGCAGGTCGGGCAGCGTCACGCCGTTGCGGCGCTGCGCGGTGAAATGCATCTGGCCGCCGACGGCGCGCACGTCGATGGCGCGCACCTGGGCGTCCTCGCCGAAGCCGTAGCTGGTGACCGGGCAGGTCACGTCGGCCACGATCTCGCGCACCGCCGGATCGTCGGTGCACAGGATGGCCACGCCGTAGAACGGCATGCGGTGCAGGAAATCGACGAAGGCCTTCTTCAGCTTGGCGAAGTCGTGCCCGTAGGTCTCCATGTGGTCGGCGTCGATGTTCGTGACCACCGCCATCACGGGCAGCAGGTTCAGGAACGAGGCGTCCGACTCGTCGGCCTCGACCACGATGTAGTCGCCGCTGCCCAGCTGCGCGTTGGCGCCGGCGCTGTTCAGGCGCCCGCCGATCACGAAGGTCGGGTCGAGCCCAGCGGCCTCGAGCACGCTCGCGGCCAGGCTGGTGGTGGTGGTCTTGCCGTGCGTGCCGGCGATGGCGATGCCCTGCTTCAGGCGCATCAGCTCGGCGAGCATCAGCGCGCGTGGCACGACCGGAATGCGCTTTTCGCGCGCGGCCAGCACCTCGGGGTTGTCCGACTGCACGGCGGTGGAGGTGACGACCGCATCGGCGCCGTCGATGTGCGCGGCGGCATGGCCTACGAAGGTGCCGATGCCCAGGCCCGCGAGACGGCGCAGCGTGGCGCTGTCGGACAGGTCGGAGCCGGTGATCCGGTAGCCCAGGTTCAGCAGCACCTCGGCGATGCCGCTCATGCCCGAGCCGCCGACGCCGACGAAGTGGATGTGACGGATCGCGTGCTTCATTTCGCAAGCTCCTCGCAGGCGCGGACAACCGCGTCCACTGCTTCGGTCTTCTGCAGGGTCTTGGCCTTGGTGGCCCGGTCGATCAAGATCGCGCGTTCGGTTTTCTGTAGCAAATCAGCCAGCAATTCAGGGGTGAGGTCGGTCTGTTGCACCAGCCAGCCGCCGCCCGCGTCCACGAGGAAGCGCGCGTTGGTGGTCTGGTGGTCGTCGACCGCCGAGGGGAAAGGCACGAACAGCGCTGCTGCGCCGACGGCCGCGATTTCGGTGACAGTGCTGGCGCCGGCGCGCGCGACGATGAGGTCGGCCTCGGCGTACGCCTGCGCGGTGTCGTCGATGAAGGGTGTGAGCTCGCCCTCGACGCCGGCCGCCGCATAGTTGGCGCGCAACTCGTCGATCTGCTTGGCGCCGCTCTGGTGCAGCACCTGCGGGCGAACGTCGAGCGCGATGCGTGCCAGCGCCTGCGGCACCACGGCGTTGAGCGCACGCGCGCCCAGGCTGCCGCCGACCACCAGCAACTTGAGCGGACCCGTGCGGCCCGCGAAGCGCGTGGCCGGATCGGGCTGCGACGTGAACGCCGCGCGCAGCGGATTGCCCACCCACTGCGCCTTCTTCAGCACGTTCGGGAAGGCCGTGAACACGCGGTCGGCCACGCCCGCCAGCACCTTGTTGGCGAGGCCGGCGACCGAGTTCTGCTCGTGCAGCACCAGCGGCTTGCCCATCAGCACGCCCATCATTCCGCCCGGGAAGGTGATGTAGCCGCCCAGGCCCACGAGCACGTCGGGCTTCACGCGGCGCACCACGGCCAGGCTCTGCCAGAAGGCGCGCAGCAGCTTCAGCGGCAGCAGGAACAGCGTGAGCGGACCCTTGCCGCGCACGCCGCCGAACTGCACCGGCTCGAAGGCGAAGCCGCGCGGGGGCACGAGCTTTTCTTCCATGCTGCCGGGCGCGCCCAGCCAGTGCACGCGCCAGCCGCGCTCGCGCAGGGCCTCGGCCACTGCGAGACCCGGAAAGATGTGGCCTCCCGTACCGCCGGCCATGACGAGTGCCGTACGGCCGGTCATACGCGACCTCCCCGCATGAGCACGCGGTTCTCATAGTCGATGCGCAGCACCACGGCCAGCGCCACGAGGTTCATCAAGATCGCCGAGCCGCCGAAGCTCATCAGCGGCAAGGTCAGGCCCTTGGTCGGCAGCGCGCCAAGGTTCACGCCCATGTTGATGAAGGCCTGGAAGCCGATCCACACGCCCACGCCCTGGGCCACGAGGCCCGAGAACACGCGGTCGAGCGCGATCGCCTGGCGGCCGATGTGCATGATGCGGCGCGTGAGCCACAGGAACAGGCCGATGATCAGCAGCACGCCGATGAGGCCGAACTCTTCACCGATCACGGCCAGCAGGAAGTCGGTGTGCGCCTCGGGCAGCCAGTGCAGCTTCTCGACGCTGCCGCCCAGGCCCACGCCGAAGACCTCGCCGCGCCCGATGGCGATCAGCGAATGCGACAGCTGGTAGCCCTTGCCCAGCGCGTGCTCTTCGCTCCACGGATCGAGGTACGCAAAGATGCGCTCGCGGCGCCACGGGCTGCTCGCCACGATGGAGCCGAAGGCCACCACCACCAGCGTCGCGATCACGAAGAACATGCGCGCGTTCACGCCGCCCAGGAACAGGATGCCCATGGCGATCACGGCGATCACCATGAAGGCGCCCATGTCGGGCTCAGCCATCACCAGCATGCCGACCACCACCACCGCGATGCCCATCGGCAGCACGGCGCGGAAGAACCGTTCCTTGATCTCCATCTTGCGCACCATGTAGCTGGCGGCATAGAGCACCATCGCGAACTTGGCCAGCTCCGACGGCTGGAAGCGCATGAAGCCCATCGGCAGCCAGCGGCGCGCGCCGTTCACGTTGATGCCGATGTGCGGAATGAGCACCGCCACCAGCAGCAGCAACGAAGCCACGAAGAGCCAGGGCGCGGCGCGCTCCCAGGTCTTCATGGGGACCTGGAAGGTCAGCAGCGCGGCGATGAAGGCGATGACCAGCGAGGCCGCATGCCGCGTGAGGAAGTACGAGGCGCTGTAGCCGGCGCGCGCGAAGCGCGGGTTGTCGGGCAGCGCGATCGAGGCCGAATACACCATGATCAGGCCCCAGGTCATCAGCGCGACCGTGACCCAGACCAGCGCCTGGTCGAAGCCCAGCACGCGCATCGGCGTGGCCTTGGTCTGCGCGACGCCGGCGCCGCCCAGCCGCACGGGCAGGTGCACGGGCAGCGAATCCATGCCGCTGCGGGCGCGCCGGAACCAGCCGCCGAAACGGCTGCCGGTGCTGGTTTCCTGGCCTGCGGCTGCGGAGTTCAAATCGGGTCCTCCATCGATCCGGCGGTGGACAGCGAAGCTTGCGGCGCGTACGACACCACGGCGTCGTCGCCACCCACGGCCTCGCGCGGGCTGTCGGCGTAAGCCTCCACGGCCTCGCAGAACACCTCGGCGCGGTGCGCGTAGTCCTTGAACATGTCGAAGCTCGCACAGGCCGGTGACAGCAGCACGGCATCGCCGGGGTGGGCGCGCGCGGCGGCAAGCTTCACGGCCTCTTCCATCGAACCCGCGTGCTTCAGCGAGACGCCGGTGGAAGCCAGCGCGGCCTCGATCAACGGGGCGTCGCGGCCGATGAGCACGACGGCGCGCGCGTATTGGCGCACGGGGTCGGCCAGCGGCTCGAAGTCCTGGCCCTTGCCTTCGCCACCGAGGATCACGACCACGCGGCGCTCTTCGCCGAGGCCGCTCAGTGCGGCCACGGTGGCGCCGACATTGGTGCCCTTGCTGTCGTCGAAGAACTCGACCTCGTCCACGATGGCGATGGGCTCGACGCGGTGCGGCTCGCCGCGGTACTCGCGCAGGCCGTACAGCATCGGGCCCAGCGGGCAGTCGGCGGCACTGGCGAGCGCAAGCGCCGCCAGCGCGTTCATGGCGTTGTGACGGCCGCGGATGCGCAGCGCGTCGGCGGGCATGAGGCGCTGGAAGAAGATCTCTTCTTCCACCACCGCGCCGCGCTTGCGCTTTTGCGTTTCGTCGGCTTCCAGCGCACGCACCAGCCAGGCCACGCCGTTGATGCGCTCGATGCCGTAGTCGCCCGGGCGCAGCGGCATCGCACCGCCGAAGGTGACGTGGGTGCGGATCTGCGGACGCTGCAGCCGCACCTTGACCGGCGGCGGCAGCATGGCCATCACGCCGGCGTCGTCGCGGTTCAGGATCATCAGGCCCTTGGCGCCGAAGATGCGCGCCTTCGCGGCCGCGTAGGCCGGCATGTCGCCATGCCAGTCGAGGTGGTCCTGCGTGAGGTTGAGCACGGTCGCCGCCGTGGGCTCGAAGCCCTGCACGCCGTCGAGCTGGAAGCTCGAGAGTTCGAGCACCCACACATCGGGCAGCGTGCCGGCGTCGAGGTGCGCGGCCAGCGTGTCGAGCAGCGTCGGGCCGATGTTGCCGGCCACGGCCACGGTCTTGCCCGCACGCTCGACCAGCTGGCCGGTGAGCGAGGTGACGGTGGTCTTGCCGTTGGTGCCGGTGATGGCGAGCACGGCTGGCGTGTAGCCCTTGGGCGCTTCGGGCTCGGGTTCGGGCACGAGTTCGAGCTGCGGCGTGGCCTCTTCCTCGACCGCGGCCGACGCCGGGTTGGTGGCGGACAGCTCGGCGATCTTGGCGACGAACTCGGCGGCCTCGCGCGCCGCGGTGGGCACGTAGGGCTTGCCGGGGGTGGGCAGGCGGGAGACGGTGGCGGCGGGCGCGGGCGACACGGCGGGCGTCTCGATGGCGGCTGGTGCTGCGCCGTCTTCCGTCGTGACGCCTTCGGCGACGACGTCTTCGGTGGGCGGCGTCACCAGCACGCTCAGCGATGCATCGCGCGGCATGGCTTCGGCCATGGCGGGCGGTGTGGGTTCGGTGGCTTCGGTCGGTTCGACGGGAGCGGCGGGTTCGGCTTCTGCGGCAGTCGCATCGACTGGCAGTGCGGCTTCGGTCGACTCAGCGGCCACGGCCTCCGTGGGTGCAACCGCCTCGGTCGCCTCAACAGCTTCGACGGGCGCGGCCGCTTCGGGCTCGCCTTCGACAACCGCAGCAGCCTCCGGCGCAGGCACTTCCGGCGTTTCGGCCACCGCAGCCTCCGCCACAGGGACTCCTTCGCTCAAGGCCAGTTCGGCCTGGGCCGGCGTTTCAACGACAGGCTCGACCACGGCGGTTTCGACCGGCACTTCAGCTTCGGCTTCCACCACCGGCACCTCGACCGTCTGCAGATCGAGCAGCGCGCGCGCGAACAGGTCCAGCTCGCCGCCGACCACGAGACCCACGGCCTTGGCGGCGTCGACGACCGGCGCCAGCGTCGCGGGCGACAGGCCCGGCGAGCGGTACACGGCGCGGATCGGCGTGCCTTCGACCAGCGCGGCCGTGAACGGCCCGCCGATGAAAGTGGCATCAGGCAGCTCGGCCTGCAGCGTCGCGAGCGAGGCGGGCGCCTCACGCGTGTCGGCCACAGTCACGACCGCGCCGTGGCGCGCGCACCAGCGCGCCATCGCCAGCCCGGACGCGCCGAGGCCGAGGATGAGAACGGGGAGGTCTTTCAGGTGCCGCATGGTTTTCTTGTTACCGCAGCTTCAGCGTCGACAGGCCGATGAGGCACAGCAGCATCGTGATGATCCAGAAGCGCACGACGACCTGCGTCTCGCGCCAGCCGCTCTTCTCGAAGTGGTGGTGCAGCGGCGCCATCTTGAGCACGCGCCGGCCTTCGCCATAACGCTTCTTCGTGTACTTGAAGTACATGACCTGGGCCATCACCGAGATCGCCTCGACCACGAAGATGCCGCCCATGATGAAGAACACGATCTCCTGGCGCACGATGACCGCGATGGTGCCCAGCGCGCCGCCCAGCGCGAGCGCGCCCACGTCGCCCATGAAGACCTGCGCCGGATGGGTGTTGAACCAGAGGAACGCGAGCCCCGCGCCGGCCATGGCCGAGCAGAACACCAGCAGCTCGCCCGAGCCGGGGATGTTGGGGAACAGCAGGTACTTGGAGTACACCGCGCTGCCCGTGACGTAGGCGAACACGCCCAGCGCCGAGCCCACCATCACCACCGGCATGATCGCCAGGCCGTCCAGGCCGTCGGTGAGGTTGACGGCGTTGCTCGCGCCCACGATCACCAGGTAGGTGAGGATCACGAAGCCGATGCCGCCCAGCGGGTAGCTGACTTCCTTGAAGAACGGCACCAGCAGGTTGATCTTGGGCGGAAAGTCGAGGTCGAAGCCCGAGCGCACCCAGGCGTAGAACAGCTCGAGCACGCGCCAGTTGGAGCTCTCGGAAATGCTGAACAGCAGGTAGAAGCCCGCGAGCAGGCCGACCAGCGATTGCCAGAAATACTTCTCGCGCGAGCGCATGCCCTCGGGGTCCTTGCGCACCACCTTGCGCCAGTCGTCCACCCAGCCGATGGCGCCGAAGCCCATCGTGACCCACAGCACGATCCACACGAAGCGGTTCGAGAGGTCGAACCACAGCAAGGTGGCGAACGCAATGGCGAACAGCACGAGCACGCCGCCCATGGTGGGCGTGCCGCTCTTGGTCAGGTGCGTTTCCATGCCGTAGCCGCGGATCGGCTGGCCGATCTTGAGCGCGGCGAGGCGACGAATGACGTACGGGCCGGCCACCAGGCCGACGACGAGCGCGGTCAGCGCGGCCATCAGGGCGCGGAACGTGAGGTAGTTGAAAACGCGCAAGAACCCGAACTCGGGCGACAGCGTCTGCAGCCATTGGGCCAGGGACATCAGCATGGTGTGTTGCGCGGCTCATGCGTCATGACCGGCCTCCTTTTGTTGTTGTGCTTCGATCGCCTGCACCACGCGCTCCATCTTCATGAAGCGCGACCCCTTGACCAGCACGCTGCCCAGCTGCGGCAGGCGGGCGAGCACGGCCGCGCGGAGCGTGTCGAAATCGTCGAAATGGCGTCCATCGACACCATCGTTGTTGTTGTTGAAAGCCGTCGCCGCATGCACGGTCTCGCCGCCCAGCGTGTAGACGGCGTCGAGGCCGCGCTGGCGCGCCCAGGCGCCGACCTCGGCGTGGAATTCCGGCGAGCGGCCGCCGACCTCGCCCATCTCGCCGAGCACCAGCAGGCGCGGGGCGGGCAGGCCGGTGAGCACGTCGATGGCGGCAATCACGGAATCGGGGTTGGCGTTGTAGCTGTCGTCGACCAGCGTGAGCGCGTGCCCGCCGGGCAGCACGACCTCGCTGGCGCGCGAACGGCCCTTGACCGGCTCGAAGGCCGACAGGCCCGCGGCGATGGTGTCGAGCGACACGCCGGCCGCCAGCGCGCAGGCGGTGGCGGCAAGCGCGTTGCCCACGTTGTGGCGGCCCGCGATGTGCAGGCGCGCGTCGAAGGCGCCCAGCGGCGTGCGCACGCGCACGCGCCAGGCGCCCTGCTGCCATTCGGCGCTGTCGAGCGAGATGTCGGCGTCGGCGTGCTCGCCGAAGGTCAGGCAGCGACGCGAACCGCTCTGGCGTGCCAGGTCGGTCCACAGCGAAGTGAAGGTGTCGCCGTAGGGGAACACGGCCGTGCCGTCGTCGGGCAGTTCGGCGAACACGGCTGCGTTCTCGATGGCGACCGCCTCGACGCTGGCCATGAACTCCTGGTGCTCGCGCTGCGCGTTGTTGACCAGCGCGATGGTCGGGCGCGACATGGCGGCCAGCCGCGCGATCTCGCCCGGGTGGTTCATGCCCAGTTCGAGCACTGCCAGTTGGTGCTGCGCGCGCAGGCGCAGCAGCGTGAGCGGCACGCCGATCTCGTTGTTGAAGTTGCCGGCCGTGGCCAGCGCGCGGTCGGCGCGGAAGGCCGCGAGCACGGCCGCGATCATCTGCGTGACCGTGGTCTTGCCGTTGCTGCCGGTGACGGCGATCAGCGGCAGCTGGAACTGCGCGCGCCAGCCGGCGCCCAGCGCACCGAGCGCGATGAGCGAATCGGGCACCTCGAGGCCGGCAAGCCCCGCGGCTTCGAGGCCGCCGTGCGCAATGGCGGCCACCGCGCCCTGCTTCTTCGCGTCGGCCAGGAAGTCGTTGGCATCGAAGCGCTCGCCCTTGAGCGCGACGAACAGGTCGCCAGCAGCCAGGGTGCGGGTGTCGGTGTGGACGCGGGCGATCACGGTGGCCGGATCACCCACGAGTCGCGAACCCGGCACCCATTGCTGCGCCTGCGCCAACGTCAGGTTGAGCGGCGTAGAGACGGGCGTGGCCATGGCGGTCATGCGGCACCCCGCTTTGCGAGCGCGTCGAGCGCGTGGGTCTTGTCGGAGAACGGCAGGCGCTGGCCGGCGATCTCCTGCCACTCTTCGTGGCCCTTGCCGGCGATCAGCACCACGTCTTGTGGGGCCGCCTGGGCAATGGTTTCGGCGATGGCGCGCGCACGGTCGACCTGCACGCGGGCCGCCTCGACGCGCGTGAAGCCGCGCAGCGCCTGGCTGATGATCGCGTCGGGGTTCTCGTTGCGCGGGTTGTCGCTGGTGAGCACCACATGGTCGGCCTGCCGCTCGGCGACGGCCGCCATCAACGGGCGCTTGATCGGGTCGCGGTTGCCGCCGCAGCCGAACACGCACCACAGCGCGCCGCCGCGTTGCTTGGCCAGCGGGCGCAGGCCGGCGAGGGCCTTGTCGAGTGCGTCGGGCGTGTGGGCGTAGTCGACCACGGCCAGCGGCGCGCCGTCGGTCGGCTGCACGCGGTCCATGCGGCCCGGCACGCTGCTGAGGTGGGCGCAGGCGGCCACGGCCTGGGCGAGCGTCAGGCCCAGCGCGCGCAGGGTGCCGAGCACGCCGAGCAGGTTGGCGACGTTGTACTGGCCGATGAGCCCGGTCGCGAGCCGTTCGGCCGGTGCCGTGCTGCCGTGCTCGGCCACGGTGAACTGCAGGCCCTGCGCGTCGTAGCCGATGTCGCGCGCCACCAGCCGTGCGGGCTTGCCGCCGGCCGAGACGGTCCAGACGTCGAGTGCGCCGATGCCGGCGTCGAGCAGGTTGGCGCACAGGCTGGCGCCGTGCATGTCGTCGATGTTGATCACCGCGGCGCGCAGGCCGGGCCAGCGGAACAGCTCGGCCTTGGCCTGCCAGTAGGCGTCCATGCTGCCGTGGTAGTCGAGGTGGTCCTGCGTGAAATTGGTGAACACGGCGACCGCGATGCGGCAACCGTCGAGCCGGCGCTCGGCAATGCCGATCGACGAAGCCTCGATCGCGCAGGCGCCGAAGCCTTCGGTGACGAAGTCGCGCAGCGCGCGCTGCAGCATCACGGGATCGGGCGTGGTCAGGCCGGTGTAGGTGAGCTCGGGCGGCACGCCGATGCCCAGCGTCCCCACCACGGCGCAGGGCGACGGAGCGCCGCGCTCGGTGGTGCCGTCGGGGCGCATGGCGCGCACGCCGCCGGCCGCGCGCAGCGTGGACAGCGATTCGGCCAGCCACCACGCGGTGGAGGTCTTGCCGTTGGTGCCGGTCACGGCCAGCAGGTCGAGCTGGGCCGAGGGGTTGTCGTAGAAGGCGGCGGCGACCGGGCCGGTGGCGGCCTTGAGGCCGGGGTAGCTCACGATGCGTTCGTCGCCGTCGAAGCCGAAGGCGTCCACGCCCTCGTGCTCGACCAGGCAGGCCACGGCGCCCTGCGCCAGCGCGGCCGCCACGTGCTGGCGGCCGTCGGTGGCGGCACCGGGCCAGGCGATGAAGGCATCGCCCGGGGCGACCGCGCGGCTGTCGGCCTGCAGCGCGCCCTGCACGCGCTCCTTGAGCCAGAACGCGGCCGTGGTGGGGGAAGTGAGTGTCAGCATGTCAGAAGCTCTCGGGGACGTCTTGCGTCTGCACGAGGGGTTTGACCGCCAGATCGGGCGGGACGTTCATCATGCGCAGGGTCTGCTGCACGACTTCGCTGAACACCGGCGCCGCGGCGAGGCCGCCGAAATACTGGCCGTCGGTCGGCTCGTCGATCATCACCGCGACGATGATGCGCGGCTTCTCGATGGGCGCCATGCCGGTGAACCAGGCACGGTACTTGTTGCTGGCGTAGCCCTTGCCGACCTGCTTGTGGGCCGTGCCCGACTTGCCGCCGACCGAGTAGCCCACAGTTTGCGCGCGCGTGCCGGTGCCGCCCGGGCCGGCGGCCATCTGCAGCATCTTGCGCACCGCAAGCGCGTTGGAGGGCGAGAACACGCGCACGCCGACCGGCGGCTCGGTGTTCTTCAAAATGGTGACCGGAATGATGGAGCCGTCGTGCGCGAACGAGGTGTACGAATGCGCCATCTGGAACAGCGACGCCGACAGGCCGTAGCCGTAGGCCATGGTGGCCTGCTCGACCGGCTTCCAGGTCTTCCACGGACGCAGCCGGCCCGTCACGGCGCCGGGGAACTGGATCTGCGGCTTCTGGCCGTAGCCCAGCGCGGTGTAGGTGTCCCACATCTCGTGGGGCGTCATCTTCTGGGCGATCTTGAGCGCGCCCACGTTGCTCGACTTCTGGATCACGCCCTCCACGGTCAGCGAGCCGTAGTTGTGGGTGTCGCTGATGGTGAAGCCGCCCAGCTGGTAGCGCCCGGGCGCGGTGTCGATGATGGTGGAGGGCTTCACGCGGCCGGCCTCCAGCGCCATCGCCACGGTGATGGGCTTCATGGTCGAGCCGGGCTCGAAGGTGTCGGTGAGCGCGCGGTTGCGCAGCTGCTCGCCGGTGAGGTTCTGGCGCTTGTCGGGCACGTAGCTCGGGTAGTTGGCCAGCGCCAGCACCTCGCCGGTGGTGCTGTCGAGCACCACCACGCTGCCGGCCTTGGCACGGCGCGCGGTGACGGCGTCGCGCAGCTTCTGGTAGGCGAAGAACTGCACCTTGCTGTCGACGCTGAGCTGGATGTCGCGGCCCTCGACCGGCGGCACCTGCTCGCCCACGCCCTCGACCACGCGGCCCAGCCGGTCCTTGATGACACGGCGCGAGCCGGCCTTGCCGGCCAGTTCCTTGTTGAACGCCAGCTCGATGCCTTCCTGGCCGTTGTCTTCCACGTTGGTGAAGCCCACCACGTGCGCGGCCGCCTCGCCCTCGGGGTACTGGCGCTTGTATTCCTTGCGCTGGTAGATGCCCTTGAGGTTGAGCGCCGCGATCTGCTTGGCGATGGGCTCGTCGACCTGGCGCTTGATCCAGACGAAGGTCTTGTCTTCGTCTTCGAGCTTCTTGTCGAAGTCCTTCTGCGGCATGCCGAGCAGCTTGGCCACCTGCTTGAGCTTGGCGCGCACCTCGGGGTCGTCGCGCTCCACGTCTTCGGGAATGGCCCAGATGCTGGGCGCCACCACGCTGGACGCCAGGATGAGCCCGTTGCGGTCGAGGATGCGCCCGCGGTTGGCCGGCAGCTCCAGCGTGCGGGCGAAGCGCACTTCGCCCTGGCGCTGGAAGAAGCTGTTGTTGAAGACCTGCACGTACGCGGCCCGCCCCGCCAGCATGACGAAGCCGAAGGCGATGCCGGCGACGATGAACTTGCTGCGCCACACCGGCGTCTTGCTCGCGAGCAAGGGGCTGGTGGTGTAGCGCACGCTGCGGTTGCCGCGGCTCATCGGGCGGGCCTCGCGGTGGTGCCGGGCTTGGGCGGCGTGGTCGGCGGCAGCGGCGCGACAGCCGGGATCACCGAGCCGTCGGGGCGCACGTACTGCGTGATGGCCGGCGAGGCCGTGCGCATCTGCAGCTGTTCCTTGGCCAGCTTCTCCACGCGCAGCGGCGTGGCCTGGGCGCGCTTCTCGACCTGCAGGCGGTCATGCTCGGTTTCGAGCTTGCGCGTCTCCTGCAGCGCGCGGTCGAACTCCGTGTAGAGCTGGCGCGACTGGTACTGGGTGTGCACAAGGTACAAAGCCGTCGCAATGACGGCCAGCAAGAGAAGCAGGTTGATGCGCGCCATGGCTACCCGGCCTCCGTGCGTTCGGCCACCCGGAGGATGGCGCTGCGCGAGCGCGGGTTGCCGCGCACTTCTTCTTCGGACGGCTTGATGCGCTCGAGCGCGTGCAGCTTCATCACCTTGGGCGCGGCGAAGGGCGCGCGGCGGTCGTAGACCTCCTTCGAGTGCTTGGCGATGAACTGCTTGACGATGCGGTCTTCGAGCGAATGGAAGCTGATCACCGCGAGCCGGCCGCCGGGCGCGAGCACCGACAGGCTGGCTTCTAGCGCTTGTTGCAGCTCCTCAAGCTCGGCGTTGATGAAAATCCGAAAAGCCTGAAATGTGCGCGTTGCAGGGTTCTGGCCCTGCTCGCGGGTTTTGACCGTGCCAGCCACGAGCTCGGCCAGTTCGGTGGTGGTTGAAATTGCGCCCCGTTCTTGTCTGCGAGCAACAATCGCCTTTGCAATCTGAACAGCAAACCGTTCTTCGCCATAGTCACGGATCACCTCTGCAATTTGTTGAAGTTCGGCCGTTGCCAGCCATTCGGCCACGCTCTCGCCGCGCGTGGTGTCCATGCGCATGTCGAGCGGACCGTCGAAACGGAAACTGAAACCGCGCACCGGGTTGTCGATCTGCGGCGAACTCACGCCTAGGTCCATCAGCAAGCCGTTGACGCTGGCGTCGGGCAATTCGCCCAGCGAGCGGAATCCCTGATGGCGGATAGAAAAACGCGCATCCGAGATGCGCGCTGCTTCGGCCACCGCTTCTGCATCCTTGTCGAATGCGATGAGCCTGCCTTCCGGCGCCAGCCGCGCGAGGATGGCGCGCGCATGTCCTCCGCGGCCGAAGGTGGCGTCCACGTACGTGCCCGTGGCTGCCGCGCTGCCGGAAAGAAGGGCTTCCACCGCCTCGTTCAACAAGACGGTCGTGTGGGTCAGGGGGGTGTTCACGGGGCTCCTCAGAACGCGAAGTCCTGAAACACATCCGGCATCTCGCCCTGGGTGGCCTCGGCCTCCTTGGCCTCGTAGGTGGCCTTGTCCCAGAGTTCGAAATGGTTGCCCATGCCCAGCAGCAGCGTCTCGCGGTTGATGCCGGTGGCGGCGCGCAGCTCGGGCGACACCAGCACGCGGCCGGTGCCGTCCATCTCGACGTCCATCGCGTTACCGAGGAAGACGCGCTTCCACCACTGTGCCGACATCGGCAGCGCAGCAATGCGTTCGCGGAATTTTTCCCATTCGGGACGGGGGAACACCATCAGGCATCCGTGCGGATGCTTGGTGATCGTGAGCTGGCCGCCTGCCGTGGCGCTCAGGACGTCGCGATGCCGGGTCGGCACGGAGAGCCGCCCCTTGGCATCCAGACTGAGCGATGAAGCGCCTTGAAACACGACCACGAAACCCCTGTGGTGGGAGGTGCCGCGACACCCGGAAGGGGCGTTGCCCGCACTTTTTCCCACTTAACTGCACTTTTTTCCACTGTAGCAGGAAACACTTGCGACGCAACTGGGGCTCGGGGGTATTTTTTGTAATGGAATCAACGACTTAGCGCCGATTTCCAAACCTGGAAATCGGCGAATTGTGTTGAAAATGAAGTACTTAGCTCACGCAGTGAAAGTGATGCGTGAAGGACGACCCCGTTACAGGGGCCGAGGGAGGCGGCTTCAGAGGATGAAGCGCGAAAGGTCTTCGTCGTGACTTAGTGCCGCGAGGCGCTCGTCGACATAAGCGGCATCGATGCGGACCGTCTGGCCCTCGATGCGGGTGGCATCGAAGCTTACCTCATCGAGCAGGCGCTCCATCACGGTCGACAAACGGCGCGCGCCGATGTTCTCGGTGCGCTCGTTCACCTCGAAGGCGATGGCCGCCAGCCGGGTGATGCCGTCGGGCGCGAAGTCGAGCGTCACGCCTTCGGTGGCCAGCAGCGCCTGGTACTGCTTCACGAGCGAGGCGCGGGTCTGCGTGAGGATGCTCTCGAAGTCCGACACCGAGAGCGATTGCAGCTCGACGCGGATCGGAAAGCGCCCCTGCAGCTCGGGAATGAGGTCGCTCGGCTTGCTCAGGTGGAACGCGCCGCTCGCGATGAACAGCATGTGGTCGGTGCGCACCACGCCATACTTGGTCGACACGGCCGTGCCCTCCACCAGCGGCAGCAGGTCGCGCTGCACGCCCTGGCGCGAGACGTCGGAGCCCTGCGCTTCGCTGCGCGTGGCGACCTTGTCGATCTCGTCGATGAACACGATGCCGTTCTGCTCGGCGTTGGCGATGGCCTGCGCGCGGATCTCGTCCTCATTGACCAGCTTGGCGGCCTCCTCGTCGATCAAGAGGCGCATCGCCTCGGCGATCTTGAGCTTGCGCGTCTTGCGCTTGCCGCCGCCCAACTGGCCGAACATGCCGCGCAGTTGTTCGGTCATTTCCTCCATGCCGGCCGGGCCCATGATCTCCAGCGGCGCGCGGGTTTCGGCGAGGTCGAGCTCGATCTCCTTGTCGTCGAGCTGGTGCTCGCGCAGCTTCTTGCGGAAGGCCTGGCGCGTCGGGTTGGGGCTGTCGAGTGCGGGCGCAGCGCCATCGGCACCACGCGCCGGAGGCAGCAGCGCGTCGAGGATGCGCTCCTCGGCCGCGTCTTCGGCGCGCGCACGCACCTTCACGCTTTCGGATTCGCGCGTCTGCTTGACGGCGATCTCGGCCAAGTCGCGAATGATCGAGTCGACGTCCTTGCCCACGTAGCCCACCTCGGTGAACTTGGTGGCCTCGACCTTGATGAACGGCGCGTCGGCCAGGCGGGCCAGGCGGCGGGCGATCTCGGTCTTGCCAACGCCCGTCGGGCCGATCATGAGGATGTTCTTGGGCGTGATCTCGTGGCGCAGCTTCTCGTCGACCTTCTGGCGGCGCCAGCGGTTGCGCAGCGCGATGGCCACGGCGCGCTTGGCGGCGGGCTGGCCGACGATGTGGTTGTCCAGCTCGGAGACGATTTCCTGGGGGGTCATGGACATGGTCAGAGCGCTTCCACCGTGTGGTTCATGTTCGTGTAAATGCAGATTTCTCCGGCGATCGCCAGCGATTTGCGCACGATCTGCTCGGCCGAGAGCTCGGTGTTGTCGATCAGCGCCTTGGCCGCCGACTGGGCGTAGGCGCCGCCCGAACCGATGGCGATCACGCCGTCTTCAGGCTCCAACACGTCGCCATTGCCGGTGATGATGAGCGAAGTCGTGGCGTCGGCCACGGCCAGCATGGCTTCGAGCTTGCGCAGCACGCGGTCGGTGCGCCAGTCCTTGGTGAGCTCGACCGCCGCGCGGGTCAGGTGGCCCTGGTGCTTTTCAAGTTTGGCCTCGAAGCGCTCGAAGAGCGTGAAGGCATCGGCTGTGGCACCGGCGAAACCCGCCAGGACCTTGCCGTGATAGAGCCGCCGCACCTTGCGCGCCGTGCCCTTGATGACGATGTTGCCGAGAGTGACCTGCCCGTCCCCGCCGATGGCGACCTGATCGCCTTGGGGGGTCTTGCGGCGCACGCTCACGATGGTGGTGCCGTGAAACTGTTCCATCGCAGCCATCTGGGGATGGGCCCCGCCAATGCAACCCTTGCGGTCGGACAAACTGCTGGCGGAAAACACGGCCGCGCAGGGGCCGCGGAACCCCTGTGGCGGGGTCAGTTCTTGCGGACGGCGACCGTGGCGTGGTCGGTGATGCCGATCAGCCCGAACAGCGCGGCAATCAGCCGGTGCGCATCGACGAACTGCACCCGCTCGCCGTTCGCATCGCGCTCGCGGACCCAGCTCAACAGCGTGCCGGCCGCCGTCAGGTCCATGCGCAGCAGGGCCGCGCACGAGATGACCGGCGCCGTCGTGTGGCGCAGGTCGTGGTCCAGGCGCTGCCAGCACGACAGCGAATCGCCGCGCAGGTCGCCCGCCAGCGCGGCAAAGCCGCTGTCGGTGGACGGGAAGCTCTCGGAATCGCCCCCGACCGACAGCAGCGACCAGACCGAACTCGGCCGGCTCGCCGGCGGCGCGGCCAGCGAGGTGCACTCGCCCTTCGGGTCCTGCCAGGACGGCGGCGACACCTCGTAGGTGATGCAGTAGTTGAGCGCCACCAGCTCGAAGTCGTCGGGCAGGTGCATCATGCGCAGCGCCGCGAGGCGCAGCTGCCACCAGGCGTCGTCGGGATGGCGCTCGTTGTTGGGCGTGGCCGCGGCCAGCACGGCCATGAGCTGCGAGGCGCCGAAGAAGCGCAGCTGCACCGGCGAATCGGACCAGTGCGCGAACAGGATGCGCAGCGGCGCGGCGGCCGGCGGATCGATCTCGGTGAGCGCGCGCCAGTCGAGCGTCCAGACCATGCCGGCCTGCGAGAGCGCGCGCGTGAGCGCCATGAGCCCCTCGCGCGTCAGGTGCGCGGGGCTGGCCCAGTCGGCGGCGCCCGTCGTGTCGGAGGCCGCCTCGGCGTCTTCGCTGGCGGTGACGGCCTTCACGCTGCGCGCGAGTTCGTCGAGCGAAACCCAGTCAGGACCCATGCGCTTCATGCGCTGCGCATAGCGCATGCGGGCGGCCGCGAACTTGGCGGCATCGCCGGTGGCGCGGTACAGGTCGAACAGCGCGCGCCAGCGGGCGTCGTCGCGCTCCAGCGTGACGGCTGCGGTCGCGTCGTCGGCGGCGAACGCACTTTCGGCGGCCAGCGCCTGCAGCAGGATGGCCTCGGCGCCGGTGTCGTCGCCGTGCGCGAAGCGGATCACCGCTTCTTCGAGCGCGCCGTCATGCGCGAGCCGGGACGGCTGAGGCGCGGGGACAGCTGCGGTGGCAGCAACCTCTGGCGCTGCGGCCACGGACGCAGAAGCAGCCGGCTCAGCCGGCAACTGATCGCCACCACTGTCGACCGGCGGCAGCGTTTCAGCGCCCGCGTCGGGCGGCGGATTGACCAGCGTCTCGCCGTTCGGCCCGCGGCCCTTCCACCACTGCTGCGACATCTGCTCTTCGATCTCGTCGATCTTCTTGAGCGTGAGTGCGCGGCCTTCGGATTTTTCGGAGGTGCTGTTGAGGTTGAACGACGACGGCGTGACCGTCGCCTCGAAGGCATGGGCCGCTGCCTCGCGCTGGCGCAGCTTGCGCAGCATGTCGAACTCGCGGCGGCGCACGAAGTCGTTGCGCTGGCGCCGCTCGATCATTTCCTTCAGCATCTCGCGGCTGTAGGTCTGCTCGGGCAGCGACGAGTCGGAGGACGGCGTGTCCAGCTCCGACCAGTCTTTCAGGGGATTTCGAACGAACTTGGCCACCTTCGAGAAAAGGCGGCCTGACTCTTCCTTTGGCATTCAGAGAAGGTTATCGAAAGCGCGGGTTCCGTTCTACCGTGCAGCCGTTCAATCCCCGAACATTTTCTGCTTGAGCTCGCGGCGCTGCTGCGCTTCGAGCGAGAGCGTGGCGGTCGGACGGGCCAGCAGGCGGCCGACGCCGATGGGCTCGCCGGTCTCGTCGCAGTAGCCGTAGTCGCCGGCGTCGATGCGCTGGATCGACTGCTCGATCTTCTTGAGCAGCTTGCGCTCGCGGTCGCGCGTGCGCAGTTCGAGCGCGTGCTCTTCCTCGATGGTGGCGCGGTCGGCCGGGTCGGGCACGACCACGGTGTCTTCGCGCAGGTGCTCGGTGGTTTCACCGGCGTTCTCGAGGATGCCGCGCTTGAGTTCTTCGAGCTTCAGACGGAAGAACGCCATCTGCTTGTCGTTCATGTACTCGTCGTCAGGCATCGCGATGACCTCGGCGTCGCTCATCTCGGCGGGCGTCTTGGTCTTCCAGTTGTTGGCCAGCTTCGGGTCTTTCTTGACGGCCAGGGGCGGCGGCGGCACCAGCGCGGTGGAAGGTGCCTGCGAGAAGCTGGATTTGGCGGCGGTCGAGGCCACGGATTGCGGCATCGAGGGCACGGTGAGTTGCGACAGCCGGGACACGCGGCCACCACGCGCGGCGGGAGCGGGCGTAGCGGGGATCGAGGGTGTCGCCGGGGCGGAAGAAGAGGCGGCAGCCGTTTTTTTCATGGGGGTCGGGGGAGCAGAAAGGGTGGCCGCAGGACGGCCGACCGGTTGGGATGACGTAGGCGCCGCGCCCGCGGATTTCGTTGCGGGCTTGGCGGACTTCTTGGCAGCCACGGTCCCGGTCTTGGCCGGGGTTGCCGCAGGCTTTTTGGCAGCGCTTTTCTCTTTCGCGGCAGGTGCAGCAGCAGCGGTGGCGGAAACCTTCTTCGCCGCGGGTACAGCCTTCGCAGCCGGCGCCTTCTTTGCGGCGGGCTTGGTGGCTGGCGTGGCCTTGACGGCGGGTTTCTTCACGGTGACTGGCTCCTTGTACGAACTGGAACGCGCTTTCACTGGGTGTCTCCTCCCAAGGGAGTCGTTGCGGGTGTCAGGCCGCGCGGGCTCCACGTGTCGGGGGGCGTCCGCAGGTGGGCGAACCCCGGGGTTATACCCCCGAAAGCCCGCCAAAAACCCTTGGCGCCCCGTGCCGTAAGTCATATCTCGCCCCTGTGGACGAAGCATGGCTCCCGGAACAGGCGCGCGATTGTATAGAGAACTCGAAACGCAGCGCCATGGGGTACCGCACTGCCCTGCTCCGTTAGCATCTTGCGGCGCCGCCGGAGGAGGCGGCGCAGGCACGGTGTGCGCGCCGGGAGGCGCCGCACCCGCCATTCAAATACAACTGATCGGAAAGAAATCTTGAGCAAGAAAGCAGTATTGGGAGTCCTGGCCGCGGCCATCGCCGTCGCCTACGGCGGCAGCACCTGGTGGGCCGGCACGCAGATCAAATCGAGCTACGACGTCGCCCTGGGCGAACTGCCGAAGCAGACCGCGCTGGTGCGCGTGATCGAGCGCAGCTACGAGCGCAACTTCTTCGGCGCCGTGAGCACGGTGACGCTCGAGCTGGGCTGCCCGGCCGAAGCCGCCACCGCCCCTGCCGCATCGGCACCGGCCGCAGCCACGGCCGACGTCGCCCAGGCCACGACCGAAGGTGAGGAAGAAGAGCCGAGCGAAGACGACAGCGACGCCGTGGCCACCCCGCCCAAGCCCGTGCGCATCACCTTCCGCGACACCATCCGCCACGGCCCGATCGCCGGCGCCACGCTGGCCGCGGCCGTCATCGACAGCGAGCTGGTGCTCGACGCCAAGGCGCAGGCCGAGGCCGAAAAGCTGTTCGGCAAGGCCAAGCCGCTGACCGCGCACACCAAGGTCGGCTTCGGCGGCGGCTTCACCAGCGACCTCACCGTCGCGCCCGCGAAGTTGGCCGAAGAAGGCAAGGGCGAGTTCGCCTGGCAAGGCGCACAGGCCCGCCTGGACATGAACGCGGCCCGCACCCACCTGCGCTACGACATGACGATGCCCGGCCTGGACGTCAACACCGCCTCCAAGGGCGTGCAGGTCAAGATGGGCAAGTTCACCGCCAAGGCCGACATGGACGGCAGCGCCGGCTGGCTCCTGGCCACCGGCAAGTCCGAAGGACGTCTCGACAGCTTCGAGCTGAACGCGCCCAAGGGCCTGGTCCCCGGCGGCGAGGGCTCCGCCCCTGCCAAGGCGATCAAGGTGCTATTGCAAAGCATCGACCTGACCGGCGAAGCCACCATCAAGGACGGCCTGTACGCCTCCGCAGGCGCCTTCAAGGGCAAGGGCAAGGTCAACGAGACCACCATCGACAAGTTCGAGATCGCCAGCAGCGCACGCCGCATCCAGGCGGCCGGCTACAAGAAGCTGGCCGACGCCTGGCTGCAGTCGACCGACGGCGCGGGTTGCGGCCAGCGCAGCAAGGGCCAGAAGGACGCGATGCAGGCGCTGATCAAGCAGCTCGCCCCCGACCTCAAGGCCATGGCCAAGCACAGCCCCGAAGCAGGCCTGGACCGCATGCTGATCGAAATCGGCGGCAAGAGCGCCGAACTCAGCTACTCCGTGGCCCTCGCCGGCGTGACCGACGAAGACCTGAAGCTGCCCGGCAACGCGCTGGTGCTCCAGCGCGGCGTGCTCAAGGCCAACGCGCGCGTGCCCGTGAAGTGGATCGAGAAGCTGGCCGAAACCGGCGCCGAGAGCGGCCAGCTGCCACCGCCTGAAATGGTCGCGGGCCTGATCGAACAGGCCGAGCAGAACGGCTACGTGAAGCGCGCAGGCGACGACGTGGTCAGCCAGGTCGAGTTCAGCGAAGGCCAGCTCAAGCTCCTAGGCAAGCCGATGGGGAATTTCGGCAAGTAGCCGTTGTCTGCCCCATGAAAAACGGCGCTGACCTCTCGGTCGGCGCCGTTTTTTCGTTTCAAGCGGGCGTACTCAGACCAGGCACTGCTCCAGCCCCTGCTCCAGAATTTCGCGCGGCAGCTCGATGCCGATGAACACCATGCGGCTCTGGCGCGCCTCGTCCTTGCCCCACTCCGGGCCCAGGTCGCTGCCCATGAGCTGGTGCACGCCCTGGAAGATCACCTTGCGCTCGGTGCCCTTCATGTTCAGCACGCCCTTGTAGCGCAGCATGCGCGGGCCGTAGATGTTCACGATGGCGCCCAGGAAGTCTTCGAGCTTGGCCGGGTCGAAAGGCCGGTCGGCCTTGTAGACGAAGCTCTTCACGTCGTCATCGGTGTGGTGATGGTGACCGTGGCCCTCGTGCTTGTGCGAGGGGTGGTCGCACGCCTCGCCATGCGCGTGGTCATGGTCGTGGTGATCGTGGTCGTCTTCCTTCAGGAAGTCGGGGTCGATGTCCAGCTTGGCGTTCAGGTTGAAGCCGCGCAGGTCGAAGATGTCCTTCAGCGGCACGTCGCCGAAGTGCGCCTTCTGCTGCGGCGCGCGCGGGTTCATGTGCTTCAGGCGGTGAATGAGCGCATCGGTCTCTTCGGCCGACACCAGCTCGCTCTTGCTGATGAAGATCTGGTCTGCAAAGCCCACCTGGCGGCGCGCTTCCTGGCGGTCGTTGAGCTGCTGGGGCGCATGCTTGGCGTCGACCAGCGTGAGGATCGAGTCGAGCAGGTAGCTCTCGGCGATCTCGTCGTCCATGAAGAAGGTCTGGGCCACCGGGCCGGGGTCGGCCAGGCCGGTGGTCTCGATCACCACGCGGTCGAAGTCGAGCAGGCCCTGGCGCTTCTTGGCGGCCAGCAGCTGCAGCGCTTCGCGCAGGTCTTCGCGGATGGTGCAGCAGACGCAGCCGTTGCTCATCTGCACGATCTGCTCCTTCGACTCGGTCACGAGGATGTCGCTGTCGATGTTCTCCTCGCCGAACTCGTTCTCGATGACCGCGATCTTCTGGCCATGGGCCTCGGTCAGGATGCGCTTGAGCAGCGTGGTTTTGCCCGAGCCGAGAAAGCCGGTCAGGATGGTCGCGGGAATGAGGGCCATGGAAAAGTGCTCCGGAAACGGAAAACAGAAAAAGGCGGGGGATTGGCGGGCAGTTTAGCCAATGCCACTGAGTTGCGTTGCCGACGGGGTCAAGCCCTCGTTCACAGAGGCTTTCTCACCACCACCAGCCCCTTCAGGTACTCCCCTTCCGGGAACTCGATGGTCATCGGGTGGTCGGGCGCGGCGCCCAGGCGTTCGGCGATGTAGCCGTCCACGCCGGCATCGAGCCCCGCCGAGGCCACGATCTTGTGGAACAGGTCGGCGCTGATGCCGCCCGAGCAGGAAAAGGTGAGCAGCACGCCGCCCGGCTCCAGCAGCTTGAGCGCCAGGCGGTTGATGTCCTTGTAGGCACGCGCGGCGCGCTCGGCGTGCGCCACCGTGGGCGCAAACTTCGGCGGGTCGAGCACGATGGCGTCGAAGGTGCGGCCCTGGTCGATGAACTCGCGCAGCACCGTGTTCACGTTGGCGTCGAGAAACTCCGTCGCAATGCCCTGCCCTTCGAAGCCGTTGAGCGCCAGGTGCGCGCGCGCCCGTTCGAGCGCGGGCTGCGACGAATCGACCGACACCAGCGAGGCGCCCTCGAGCGCCCCGGCCGCCTTCAGGCCCGCGAGCGCCGCCACGGTGAAGCCGCCCGTGTAGCAAAAACAGTTGAGCACGCGCCGGAAGCGCCGGTGCTGCGCCAGCTCGGCAAAGCGCTGGCGGCTGTCGCGCTGGTCGAGGTAGAAGCCGGTCTTGTGGCCGGTGGCGATGTCCAGCGACAGCTGCCAGCCGTGTTCGCGGATGGTGATCTGGGTGGGCCCCTCGCCGCGCAGCCAGCCCGTGACGGGCTTCAGGCCCTCGCGCTCGCGGCCGCTGGCGTCGGAGCGCTCATACAGCCTGGAGAGCCCCGTGGCCTTGAGCAGCGCATCGGCCAGCACGTCTTTCCAGCGCTCCACGCCGGCCGACAAAAACTGCGCCACCAGCGTGTCGCCGTAGCGGTCGACGATCAGCCCCGGCAGGCCGTCGGCCTCGCCGTGCACCAGCCGCACGCCGTCACTCTGCAGGTCGAACAGGCCGCGCGCATGCACCGCGCGCGCACAGACCGTGGAAAAAAAAGCAGCGTCGATGCGCTGCTTCTCGTCAAAGCTCCAGGCCCGTGCCCGGATCTTGGAGGTGGGGCCGAAGGCCGCCCACGCGAGAAAGTGGCCGTCGTGCGACTCCACGCGCACCGTTTCCCCCGAGTCCGCGCCGCCGCGCGCAATGGCGGATTCGAAGACCCAGGGATGGCGGCGTTGGAGCGAGCGCTCCTTGCCCGGCTTGAGGCGGAGGGTTTTCATGGGAGATGAATGAAAGAAGAAATGAAAGACGAAAGAAAACGAGGCAGGCGACGGATGGCGAGGCTACTTGCCGTCCTTGTCCGGCCGGGCCTTGGCGCGCGGATGCGCCGCGTCGTAGACCTTGGCCAGGTGCTGGAAATCCAGCCGCGTGTAGACCTGCGTGGTCGCGATGTTGGCATGGCCCAGCAGCTCCTGCACCGCGCGCAGGTCGCTGCTCGACTGCAGCACGTGGCTCGCGAACGAGTGACGCAGCATGTGCGGATGCACCGGCGCGGCCAGGCCGGCCTTCAGGCTGCGCTCGCGCAGCAGCTTCCACACGGCCTGCGACGACATGCGCGCGCCGCGCGCGCTGACGAACAGCGCCGGCTCCTGGCGCTCGCCGCGCACCGCGAGCCAGTCGCGCAGCGCCTCGGCCGCCTTGCTGCCCACGGGCACGCTGCGCCGCTTGCTGCCCTTGCCGAGCACGTGGGCTTCCATGGCGTCGAGGTCGACCCAGCCGAGCGCCGTGGCGCTGGCCTGGGCGTCGAGCCCCGTGAGCTCGCTCACGCGCAAGCCGCAGCCATAGAGCATTTCGACGATGGCGCCGTCGCGCGCTTCGGTCCAGGGGTCGGCCTCGGGGTCGTACAGCTCGGCCAGGCGCACCGCGTCGTCCACGCCCAGCGCCTTCGGCAGCGGGCGGCCCGCCTTGGGCGCGTGCACGTCCTGCACCGGGTTGAAGCCGATCAGCCCTTCATGGCCGAGCCAGCGGTAGAAGCTGCGCCAGCACGACAGCACCAGCGCAATGCCGCGCGGCTCGCGCCCGGCGCTGTGCAGCTGCGCCATCCAGCGGCGGATGTGGGCGGTCTGCACGCGGTCCAGCGGCAGGTTGGCCTCGGCCGCGTGGTCGGTCAGCGCGCGCAGATGGAAGGCATACAGCTCGACCGTGCGCGGCGCGAGCCGACGCTCCACGCGCACGTGTTCGAGGTATTTGTCGATCCATTCCATGGTGTCGTCGTGCTCCGTGCGGCGCCCGAGCCCGTTAGCTAGAACAGATAGCCCAGCGACGCATTGTTCACGATGGCGGCCGGCTCACGCAACGCGCCCTTGAACAGCATGCCCCAGCGGCGCCAGCACGAGGTGGGCGCAGCGGCGTACTGCACGTCGAAGGCCTGGTCGAAGCCGCTGGCACGCACCAGGCGTTCGATGCGCCACAGGTGGTACGGCTCCGACACGATGATCACGCTGCGCACGCCCTTGGCCTCCAGCACCGTGCGCGACAGCGACAGGTTGGCGCGCGTGGACGACGACACCGACTCCAGCACCATCGGCCCCGTGTAGCCCTCGGCCGTGGCGTGGTCGCGCATCACCTCGGCCTCGATGCGGCCGTCTTCCACGTCGACGCCGCCCGAGAACACCAGCGTCTGCGCGCGACCCGCGCGCGCCAGCACGATGCCCTGGTCGACCCGGCCCGTGAGGCAAGGGTTCGGCTTGCCGTCGAGGTAGGCGCGGTTGCCCAGCACCAGCGCCACATCAGCCGCGCGCGGCATCGGGCTGGCCAGTGCGGCTTCGGCGCGTTGCCAGATCACGCCCGCGATGGCGGCATACGTCAGCACGCCGGCCAGCAAGACCACGCACAGGCCGGTCAGCCAAGGCCGGCGGCGCCACCCGCTTCGCGCGGAACGGCTCAAGGGCGCAGCCGCGACAGCGCGCCCGACGACAGCTCGGCGATGCGCTCGAGAAAGTCCGTGCCCATTTCGGCGTTGAAGCGCTGCGCGTCCGGCGAGGCCAGCACCAGCAGGCCGAAGGCCGGCGATTCGGCATCGGCGCGCAGCGGAATCAGCGCGATCGACGCGGCGCCCTGCGGCTCGGGCAGCCAGTTGGCCGCCTCGAAGCCCGCATTGAGCCCGCAGTACGGCGAAGTGAGCGAGGTGGCCAGCGCCTTCACGTCGTCGCTCACCCACTGGGCATAGGCTTCATTCAGGTACTCGGTGCCGCAGTCCCACACCTTGATGGCCGTTTGCGGCACCAGGAACAGCGACTGCAGGTCGACCGCGATGCGGTACGGCAGGCTGCGCGGGTCGCGCGTGGTCAGCAGGCCCTTGGTCCAGCGCTGCAGGCGGTCGGCGATGACCACGTTTTCGGTGCCGTGGCGCACCATGTCCATCAGGCGGTGCTCCAGCGCCTTGATCTTCTCGCGCAGCATCTCGGCCTGGCGCTCCTGCAGGCTCACGGCGCGGTTGCCGTGCGGGCTGGTGAGCTGCACCTGCGCCAGCAGCTGGGCGTGGCGCTCGAAGAAGTCGGGGGTGTTCGACAGGTAGTTCGCGATGTCGTCTTCGGTGATCGGGTTCATGGCGTTGTTGTCGTGGGTGAATGGGGTCATGGCTGTTCCGAAATGTCGGGCACGTCGATCTCGCCCTCGAACACCGTCGTGGCCGGTCCTGTCATGAGCACCGGCCGGCCGTCGCCCTGCCACTCGATCGTGAGAATGCCGCCGTGCGTCTGCACGTCGACGCGGGAATCCAGCAGCCCCAGGCGGATGCCCGCCACCACGGCCGCGCAGGCGCCCGTGCCGCAGGCCAGCGTTTCGCCGGCGCCGCGCTCGAACACCCGCAGCTTGATGTGGGTGCGGTCGACCACCTGCATGAAGCCCGCGTTCACGCGCTGCGGAAAACGCGGGTGGTGCTCGATCTGCGGGCCCTGCTCGGCCACCGGCGCGGTGTCGACGTTGTCGACCACCTGCACCGCGTGCGGGTTGCCCATGGACAGCACCGCTACCGAAACGATAGCGCTTCCGGCCCGGGTGCCCAGCGCCAGGTGCCAGGTCTGCCACGCGCCTTCGTGCTGCGGGTCGAGCCCGGCCGTGTCGAAGGGCACGCGCGCCGGCTCGAAGACCGGGGCGCCCATGTCGACCGTCACGCGGCCGTCGTCGCCCATGCGGGGTTCGATCACGCCGGCCAGCGTCTGCACGCGCACGTCTTTCTTCTCGGTCAGGCCGTGCTCGCTCACGAAGCGCATGAAGCAGCGCGCCCCGTTGCCGCACTGCTCCACCTCGCCGCCGTCGGCGTTGTGGATCACGTACTGGAAGTCGATGCCTGCAGCGGGCGACGGGCGCACCGTGAGGATCTGGTCGGCGCCGACGCCGAAATGGCGGTCGGCCAGGAAGCGGTACTGCGCGGCCGTGAGGCCCAGCGTGCCGCGCGTTTCGTCCAGCACGACGAAATCGTTGCCGGCTCCCTGCATCTTGGTAAAGCGGATTCGCATCGCCGGATTATCGCCACCGGCGCCGCCCTTCGCGCCGGAAGGGCCGCAGGGCGCGGCCCTTTCGACACACCCGGCCTCAGCCCTGGATGAACGCCAGCAGGTCGGCGTTGACCTGCGCCGCGTGCGTGGTGCAGGTGGCGTGCGGCGCGCCGGCGTACAGCTTGAGCTGGCTGCCCCGGATCATTTCGGCCGCCAGCTTGCCGGTGGCCTCGAAGGGCACGACCTGGTCGTCGCCGCCGTGGATCACCAGCGTGGGCACGTCGATCTTCGCCATGTCGGGGCGAAAGTCGGTCTCGGAGAACGCCGTCACGCAGTCGATGGTGGCCTTGATCGAGGCCTGCAGCGCGATCTGCAGCGTCTGCTTGAACACGCCCTGCGACACCTTCGCGCCCGGGCGGTTGGTGCCGTAGAACAGCGTGCTGAAGTCGTCGATGAACTGCGCCCGGTCGGCGGCCAGCCCGGCGCGGATGCCCACGAACAGCGACGCCTCGGGGCCCACGGGATGGTCGGGCGTCTTCATAAAGAGCGGCGTCACCGCGCTGATGAGCGCCAGCTTCGCCACGCGCGCGCTGCCCTTGCGGGCGATGTAGCGCGTGACGTCGCCGCCGCCCATCGAGAAGCCCGCCAGGATCACGTTTTTCAGGTCGAGCGTTTCGATCAGCTCGGCGATGTCGTCGGCGAAGGTGTCGTAGTCGTAGCCGGTCCAGGGCTGGCTGGAGCGGCCGAAACCGCGGCGGTCGAACGCGATGACGCGGTAGCCGCGCTCGGCGAAGAACAGCATCTGGGCGTCCCACATGTCGGCGCTCAGCGGCCAGCCGTGGCTGAAGACGATGGGCTGGCCGCTGCCCCAGTCCTTGTAATAGAGCTCGGTGCCGTCGCGAAGGGTCAGTGTGGTCATGGTTTTTCCTTGAGATGGACGAAAGGGTGAAAGGGAAAGAGAAAGAATCCGCGCCGCTCAGAGCGCCAGGAAGTGATGCACCTCGGGCTTGCCCGGGCCGATGTGAAAGCGCAGCGCCTCGGCCTGCAGGTCGGCATCGGCGTGCGACACGCGGTGGTGCTGGCGCAGGTGCTCGGCCCACGACTCCACGAGGAACCACTCCATCACGCGCTCGGCGTCGGCCGTGTGCTCGTGCACGCCCCAGGCGTAGGCGCCGTCGCGGCGGCGCTCGAGCGACAGGCGCTTCATCGCATCGAGGAACGCCGGCCGGTCTTCCTTGCGGATGCGGTACTCGACCTGGATCATCACGGGCCCACGGTCGTGCGCCACCGGCTCGGCCAGCAGCGGCTCAGGCCAGTGGTTCGAGGCCTGCAGGTCGGCCTCGCCGGCGGGCAGCCGCACGCGATGGAACACCAGGCCCATCACCACCAGCCCCACGGCGCCCGCCACCAGCGTGGCCGGCACGCCGATCTGCTGCGCCACCAGACCCCAGCCCAGGCTGCCGGCGGCCATGGCGCCGTTGAACACCGTGAGGTACACGGCCAGCCCGCGCCCGCGCACCCAGTTCGGCAGGATCGACTGCGCCACCCCGTTGAGCGTGGTCAGCGCAATGATCCAGCCCAGCCCCAGCACGCCCAGCATCGGCACCGCCAGCCATTGCGGCGGCGCGAACACCAGCGCGCCCATCACCGCGGCCGTGAGCAGCGAGGCCAGCAGCAGCATGCCGTCGGCATCGAGCCGGGCACGCAGCCGCGGCATCACCAGCGCGCCGCCGATGGCGCCCGCGCCCACGGCGCCCAGCAGGATGCCGTAGAAGCTCGCCGTGCCGCCGAGCATCTGGCGCGCCACCAGCGGCAGCAGCGCCCACACCGAGCTAGCGAACAGGAAGAACACCGCCGCGCGCAGCAGCACCACATGCAGCTCCTTGCTGGCCCGCGTGTAGCGCAGGCCGGCGCGGAAGGCGCCGAAGAAGTTCTCGGACAGCCCGCTGTCCACCGCCGCCGGGCGCTTCCACCACAAGAGCGCCGCGATCACGAACACGTAGCTCAGCACGTCCAGCCCGTAGGTGGCGGCCGCGCCGAAGCTCGCCAGGATCAGCCCGCCCGCCGCGGGCCCGATGGAGCGCGCGATGTTGATGCCCAGCGAGTTCAGCGCCACCGCGCCCTTGAGCTCGCTGCGCGGCACCAGCTCCGGCACGATCGACTGCCAGGTCGGCCCCATGAGCGCCGCGCCGATGCCGCCCACGAAGGTCAGCGCGATCAGGTACTCGACCGTGAGCGTGCCCGTGTGCGAGAGCACCAGCAGCGTGCCGCTCACCGCGGCCAGCAGCACCTGCACGAAGATCAGGAAGCGCCGGCGGTCGAGGATGTCCGACAGCACCCCCGCCGGAATCGCCAGCAAGAAGATCGGCAGCGTCGCCGCCGTCTGGATCAGCGCCACGGCCGTCGGGCTGGCCGACAGGTCGGTCACCAGCCACGAGCTGGCCACGTCGCGCATGAAGCTGCCGATGTTGCCCAGCACCGTGGCGGCCCACAGCACGGCAAAGACCGGCTGGCGCAGCGGCGCGAAGGCGCCGGCGGCTTTGGCTTGGGGCTCAGTCATCGTGGCGCTCCTTGAGGTCGAGCCAGGCAACGAGCACGAAGCCGCCGACCAGGCCCAAGTGTTCGAAGAAGGAGTTGGCCGCCATGAAGCGCTCCTGCCCGAGCGGCATCTCCCAGAAACGCAGCGCGACGAAGGTCGCCATGAGCGTGAAGCCGCCCAGCGCGAGCGCGCCGAGCCAGCGCCAGAAGCCGGTGAGGATGAGCGCCGCGGCGCCCAGCTCCAGCACGATCACCGCCACGGCCAGCGGACCGGCCGGCGACAGGCCGAAGTGGTTCATTTCGGCGATGGCGGCGTTGAAGTCCAGCGCCTTGTTCAGGCCGCCCTGCAGGTAGGCCGCGCACAGCAGCAGCAAGGCGATCCAGCGCACGGCGGGCGAAAGGGTCCAGTGCATGGCCTTCATCACACCGCCCAGCAGGCGCAACCCAGCGCGCCCCAGAAGCTCTTCAGGTCGGCGATGGGCAGCTTGCTGCTCCAGGCCGTCGCGTGGCTGTGGCCGTGCACGTTGCAGTCGTTGGCGCAGGCGCACGACATCGCGGCGTTGCGCATCACCTTCTGCAGCGGCGCGCCCTCGGCGGTGTCGGCCCAGCCGGCATAGCCGCCGAAGGTGCGCGCGGGCGACCAGTCGGGCATGGCGGGCGGCAGGCTGCCTTCGTCGTGCGCGGCGAACGGGCCGGCGCCGTAGACCACCTTGCCGCCCACCATCGTGAGCAGCGCCGTGGTGTCCGCAATCTCCGATTCGGCGCAGGCGAAGAAGTCGCGATCGGGCACCACCAGGTCGGCGAGCTGGCCTTCCTGGATGCGGCCCTTCTTGCCTTCCTCGTTCGAGAACCAGGTGACGTTCTCGGTCCACATGCGCAGCGCGGCCTCGCGGTCCAGGCAGTTGCGCTGCGGGTACAGCTGCATGCCGCCCACCGTCTTGCCCGTGACCAGCCACGACAGCGACACCCACGGGTTGTACGAGGCCACGCGCGTCGCGTCGGTGCCAGCCGACACCTTCAGGCCGCGCTCCAGCATCTTCTTGACCGGCGGCGTGGCCTCGGCCGCGCCGGGGCCGTAGCGCTCCACGAAATACTCGCCCTGGTAGGCCATGCGGTGCTGCACCGCCACGCCGCCGCCGAGCGCGGCGATGCGGTCCATCGACTTCTCGGAAATCGTCTCGGCATGGTCGAAGAACCAGTTCAGGCCGGCCAGCGGCGTGTCCTTGTTGACCTTCTCGAACACGTCGAGCGAGCGGCTGATGGTTTCGTCGTAGGTCGCGTGCATGCGCCAGGGCCAGCGGTTCTGCGCCAGGATGCGCACCACGCCTTCGAGGTCGCCTTCCATCTCGGGCGCCATGTCGGGGCGCGGCTGGCGGAAATCTTCGAAGTCGGCCGCCGAGAACACCAGCATCTCGCCCGCGCCGTTGTGGCGGAAGTAGTCGTCGCCCTGCTTGTATCTGGAGTTGGCCGTCCAGTTGAGGAAGTCGTCCTTCTCGGCCTTGGGCTTTTGCGTGAAGAGGTTGTAGGCCAGGCGGATCGTGAGCTGCCCGTCGTCGTGCAGCTTCTGGATCACTTCATAGTCGTCGGGGTAGTTCTGGTTGCCGCCGCCCGCGTCGATGGCGCCGGTCACGCCCAGGCGGTTGAGCTCGCGCATGAAGTGGCGCGTGGAATTGAGCTGGTAGTCGAAGGGCAGCTTCGGCCCCTTGGCCAGCGTGGCGTACAGGATGGCCGCGTTCGGCTTGGCCAGCAGCAGGCCCGTGGGGTTGCCGGCGCTGTCGCGCACGATCTCGCCGCCGGGCGGCGCGGGCGTGTCCTTGGTGTAGCCCACGGCGCGCAGCGCGGCGCCGTTGAGCAGTGCGCGGTCGTACAGGTGCAGGATGAACACCGGCGTGTCGGGCGCCACCGCGTTCAGCTCGGCCAGGGTCGGCAGGCGCTTCTCGACGAACTGGTGCTCGGTGAAGCCGCCCACCACGCGCACCCACTGCGGCGCGGGCGTGATCGCCACCTGGCGCTTGAGCATGCCCATGGCATCGGCCAGGCTCTTCACGCCGTCCCAGCGCAGCTCCATGTTGTAGTTCAGGCCGCCGCGAATGATGTGCAGGTGGTTGTCGATGAGGCCCGGCAGCACGCGCCGGCCCTGCAGGTCGATCACGCGGGTCTGGCTGCCGGCCAGCGGCAGCACGTCTTCGGCGCGGCCCACGCGGATGAAGCGGCCGTCCTTGATGGCCACCGCGTCGGCCGTGGGGTTGGCACGGTCCAGCGTGGTGAAGCGGCCGTTGCGCAGGATGAGGTCGGGAGTCTGGGTGGTGGCCATGGTGGATGCGGGTGCGAGGGAGGTGGCTGCAAAGGCGCCGAGGGCGCCCAGGAAGTGGCGGCGTTGCGGGTCGGGGGCGTTCATGCGTCGCTCCGCTCGGACGGGCGACTGCCGGCGGCGGCGGCAGACTTCACCGCCCCGGGCTGCGCGCAGGTCGGCAGCGCGCCGAACACGTGCGGCTTGACCTGGTCATGCAGCCACGAGGTGGCGGCCGGCCGGTCGAACACCTGCCGCACCAGCGGCGGGATCTGCTCGCCGAGCAGGATGCCCAAGAGGCCCACCAGGGCGATCACCGGCGGCGCCGGCGAGCGCACCTGGAAGAGCGCGTAGATCACGCCGACCAGCAGGCCGAGCGCGAGGGAAACGACATAGGTCTTCATGGTCGGTCGGCCTTGCGGGTGCGCTGCGCTCAACCCTCGTGGGCGCCGAACATCGTCTTGGCGTACGTCACGCCCAGACCGTAGGCGCCGCCCACCTTCTTCGCAATACCGGTCGTCAACTCGTAGGTGTCGCCACGCGCCCAGTCGCGCTGCAGCTCGAGCAGGTACTGCAGCGAGGTCATCGGCTGCGCGCCGGCCTGCACCATGCGCTCCATCGCGCGGTTGTGCGCCTCGGTGGACACGTCGCCGCAGGCGTCGGCAATCACGTACACCTCGAAGCCCTGGTCCAGCGCCGACAGCGCCGGGCCCACGATGCACACGCTGGTCCACAGGCCTGCCAGCACGATGCGCGGCTTGCCGATGGCGTTCACGCGCTCGATCACGGCAGCGTCTTCCCAGGTATTCATCGAGGTGCGGTCGAGCATCTTCTGGCCGGGGAAGGCGTCGGTGATCTCGCTGAACATCGGGCCCGAAAAACTCTTCTCGGCCACCGTCGTCAGGATGGTCGACACCTTGAAGCCGGCCGCCGCCTGCGCCACCAGCGCGGCGTTGTTGCGCAGGTTCACGGCGTCGATCGAGTGCGTGGCAAAGGCCATCTGCGACTGGAAGTCGATCATCACCAGCGTGTGGTCGGTGGGGGTGAGCAGCTTGGCGCCGGCGGTGGGGGTGGCTTGGACGGTCATGAAAGGCTCCTTCGGCAAAGTTGGGTGCGTGGATATTCGATTCGGTTCACAATCGCTTTCGGAGGGAATCTCCTTGGCGTGGGCTGAATCATCCGGTGCACGCAGGGCCCCATCGACGAAACTTTTCACCATCAATGATCGAAGTTTTCGATCATTCCTTTTTGCTGCGAGGAACGCCCCGTGCTCAAGCTCACCCTGGAAGCCATCGAGGTCGTCGACGCCATCGCGCGCCACGGCTCCTTTGCCGCCGCCGCCGCGCGGCTGAACAAGGTGCCCTCCACCATCTCCTACGCCGTGGGCAAGCTCGAAGAGCAGCTGGGCATGCTGCTGTTCGAGCGCAACGGCCCGCGCGTGACCCTCACCGCCGCCGGCGAGGAAATGCTCAAGGAAGGCCGCTGGCTGCTCGGCGCCGCGAGCGACCTCGAATCGCGCATGCGGCAGATTGCCACCGGCTACGAATCAGAGCTGCGGCTCGTGCACGACTCGCTCATTCCCACGCAGGCCTTCATGGACGACATCCGCGCCTTCGAAGACCTGCGCTGCGGCACGCGGCTGCGCATCGGCTGCGAGGCGCTCACCGGCAGCTGGGAGGCGCTGCGCGAGGGCCGCGCCGACATCGTCGTGGCCGCGGGCGAAGGCCCGGCCGGCGGCGGCCATCAGGCCGTGGCCGTGGGCAGCCTGGCGTTCGCCTTCTGCGTGGCGCCCACCCACCCGCTCACGCGGCTGAAGCGCCCCGTGCAGCGCGGCGACCTCATCGACTGCAACGCCATCGTGGTCGGCGACACCGCGCGCACCCTGTCGGACCGCACCGTCGGCCTCATGGCCGGCCAGCCGCGCATCACCGTGCCGTCGATGGCCGCCAAGGTCGCCTGCCAGGTCGCCGGGCTGGGCCACGGCTTCTTGCCGCGCGCCTGCATCACCGACGAGCTGGCGCGCGGCACGCTGGTCGAACTGCCGACCGAGGAACCGCGCGCGCCCGAAGCCTTCTGGCTCGCGTGGAAGACTGGCGCGCAGGGCCAGGCGCTGCGCTGGTGGCGCGAGCGGCTGCACCGCACGCTCGTGCCCGCGCTGCTGCCACGCTCGTTCCTCTGAGAGAAGAAAAAAGAAGTTGTCGCTCAGCCGCCGGCGCGCAGCTTGTCGAGCGCCCGGTCGAGAAACGCCAGCCGGTCTTGTCCCCAGAAGCGCTCGCCGTTCAGGATGAACGTGGGCGCGCCGAACACGCCCGCTTCCACCGCGTCGGCGCTGTTGGCGCGGTACACCGCCAGCACCTCGGCCGACTGCTCCAGCGCCTGCAGCGCCGCGCCGTCGTAGCCGTTTTCGTCAGCGATCGCGAGGCGCACCGCGGCCTGCGCCGTGTCGCGCTCCTCGGCCCACAGCGCGCGCAGCAACGCGTGCGACAGCGGCTGCGCGTCGAGCCCCTGCAGCTGGGCGGCGATCACCATCCAGCCGGGGTACTTGTTCCAGTTCGGGTCGGTCGGCGCGCCCTTCGGGTAGTGCGCGGGCTCCAGGTTCATCGGCATGCCGAGGTAATCGCGCCAGCGCGACAGTTCCAGCGCGTGGTACGTGCGGCGCGGCTCGGGGCGCGTCTTCAGCGGAATGCCGCCGGTCTGCGGCACCACCGCCTGGAAGTCGTAGGGCTTGAGCGTGAGCTGCACATGGTGGCGGCGCACGATGTCTTGCAGTTGCGGGCCGCCGAGGTAGGCCCAGGGCGAGGAGAGGCTGTAGTAGCAGTCGAGGGCGATCATGCGGGGATTATCTTCAGCCCCCGGCCGGCGCGCCGCGCGCCGCGGCCATACACCTCGCAACGCACCGCCTCGCGAACGCGGTGAAACTACGCCCCTTGCGCGTTGCTGTGTGGTTGTGCACCGGCCGGGCCCTGCCCTTGCGATGCACCGCCGCCACTTTTCCGGGAGCCCTGATTTGCAGCCGAAGACCCAAGCCAAGATTGCCCGCATTGCCCTGTCGGCCTCGGCCGCCGCCATTGGCAGCCTGGCCGCCTACTGGACCCTGCTCGCCACGCGCCAGGGCCACATCCTGTTCAACGCCCGCAAGCTGCCCGTGGTGCATCTGTCGGAAGACTTCTCGACCTACTCGCACCCCGTGCCCGGCGGCATGGTGCGCGGCTACGTGTACCACCCACAGGGCGAAGACGCGCTGCAGGACCTGTTCATCTACTTCGCCGGCCGCGGCGAAGACGTGCGCGCCACCGCGCAGATGCTGCACTGGCTGCCCGAGGGCTTCGGCTTTGCGGCGCTCAACTACCGGGGCGTGGCCGACTCGCAGGGCGCGCCGTCTGAAATTGCCTCCGTGGCCGACGCCGCCCAGTTCGCCAGCCACCTGCGCCGCGCCTTTCCGCAGGCGCGCCTGCACGTGGTGGGCCGCAGCCTGGGCACCGGCGTGGCCATCCAGCTCGTGGCGCGGCAGGAATTTGCGAGCCTGCAGCTCATCACCCCCTACGACTCGCTGCTCGAAGTCGCCAAGAAGCGCTTTCCGCTCGTGCCGCTGTCGCTGTTGCTGCGGCACCGCTTCAACTCCATCGAGCACAGCAAGGAAGTCGCCGCCAAGACCCAGGTGCTGCTCGCCGCGAAGGACGACGTGGTGCCGCACGAACGCTCCGAAAAACTCATCGCCGCCTGGCCCACGCCCGTGAGCGTGCAGACCGTGTCGAACTCGGACCACCACAACATCACCGGGCTCGAAGAGACCTGGCTGATGCTGGTGGACTTTGCGTTGACGGCGGTGTTGCCGGAGACGAAGGCGGCGTAGGCAGCGCAAGCGGCCAGGGCTTTTTCAAAGCTCCCGGCAATAGCAGCTGACAGGCTCCCGCGCCAGTTCCCCCGCCAGCGCCTCCCAGGCCCCCGACGCCACCGCGCCCGCAATGTGCGCTTGGTGGTGCGCCTGCGACGCCCACGATTCGACCAGCGTGAAAACGCAGTCGTTGTCGCTGCGCCCGAACAGCCGCACGCCCCGGCATCCATCCGCCGACGGCAGCGACTGCTTGACCTGGTTCATGAGTTCCGCGAACGCAGACGCGCGCTCGGGCTTGGCTTCGAAAGTGATGATGACGTTGATCGGGTCCATGGACATTTCTTCTTCGCGTTGGCTTGTGGATCCAATGAATGAATGAAAAGAGAGAGCAGGCAGGTTAGCCAGCCCCCTCTCCCGCGCCTAGGCACGAAGCTGCGAAGAAATTGACCATGGCTGCGAAGGACGCACGCAGCCATGCCGGGGTCACCCAGGCATCACGCCGCCTGCATGCGCCGCACGTACTCCGCAGGCGTCGTCTCGAACCGCCTGCGAAACGCGCGGTTGAAATGCGCCGCGCTCTCGAACCCCACCTTGGCAGCCGCATCGCCGGGGCGCAGCCCGGCGCCCAGCATCAGCGAGCGCGCCTCTTCCAGGCGCAGGTCGCGAATGCAGCGCATCGGTGTGACGCCGGCCACCTCGCGAAAGCTGTGCGCGAAGTGCGAAGGGCTCATGTGCACGTGGCCCGCGATCTCGGCCACCGACAGCGGCCGGCCCAGATGGCGGCGCATGAAGGCGATGGCCGTCTGTATGCGCGCGCCGGCCTTGGTGACGGCGCCCGCGCTGCGGATGGCGGCGGCGGCCTCGGAGCGCAGCAGCCGCAGCACGATTTCCTCGACGGCCAGCGGCGCGAGCGTGCGGCGGTCCACCGGGTCGTCGGCCGCCAGCAGCAGGCGGGCGAAGGCCTCGACCACCGGCCCCACCGGGGCCGTGAAGTGCTCGCACACGCGGGCGGGCTCGGCCGGCCGTGCGCCACCGCCTTCGGCCAGTGCGAGGACCGACTTGACCAGCACGTCGGGCGGCAGGTCCAGATGAATGGCCAGGTACGGCGCCGCAGCGCTCGCCCCGACGACCGTGCCGAGGCACGCGACCTCGGCCCCGAGCACCAGGCACTGCGTGGCGCCGTAGGCCAGCGAACGGCCGCCGCCGAGGTGCGCGGTCTTGCGGCCCTGCAAGACCACCACCACGCCCGGCGTGAGGCGCTGGGTTTTCTCGTAGCGAACCGGGTGCGAGAAGCGGTAGCAGCGCAGGCCCGGGTACGGCGCGTCGGTGCGGCCGTCCACGGGGGTTCGCGCTGCGACCATGTCGCGCAGGCGGGTCCAGGCGGCGGAAATGAAGGTGGCCTCTTCGGGTTTGTTGTTGGTGCTGTCGTCGGCGGCAATGGGCGCAACTGGCATCGGCTTTGTCGTGGAGAAGAGAGAACGCTGGAAAGCGAACGGGATGCGCAGCGTAGCCGGTCAGCGCGCGCCCGTGCGCGTGCAGGCCGTGTCGAACTCGGACCCCCACAACATCACCGGGCTCGAAGAGACGTGGTTGATGCTGGTGGACTTTGCGTTGACGGCGGCGTTGCCGGAGACGAAGGCGGCTTGAGGGTCGCGAGC
Source organism: Variovorax sp. GW822-FHT04E09 (assembly GCF_058800845.1). NCBI lineage: Bacteria > Pseudomonadati > Pseudomonadota > Betaproteobacteria > Burkholderiales > Comamonadaceae > Variovorax > Variovorax sp. GW822-FHT04E09. The sequence continues at coordinate 156,383 of NZ_JBXAMR010000005.1, read as the reverse complement.
CGGTCGTGAGGCAGAGGCTTCACGCCGGCCGCCGGGGGCTAGGCCGGCTTGAGCGAGGGGTGCGCTTGCAGCGCATCGCGTACCGCGCCGGCTGTTGCGTTGACGGTGGCGATGCGCGTCATCAACGCTTCGTTGAGCAGGCGCAGCAAGGCGCTCAGTTCGGTGCGGGTGGGGGTGAGTTCTTCGCTGTCGTTCAGGCCGCTGGTGTCTACGAGCTTTTCTAGGGCGATGTAGGCGCGCATTACCGCGTTGAGGTTGTCGGCGTCGTCGCAGGCTTGCAAAGCGAGGTCGTCGAGAGAGGGGAATGCGGGGTCGTGCCGAGTGGGCGATTGCCCGGGCGCGGATGCAGCTTCAGCCATGAGAGGCCTCCAAGAATTTCGGTTTGCTACAACCGCCGCACCCGCTTCCAAACAGGGGCGGCAGCTCGAACGGGTTGGAAGACCGGGAAACTCTTGCAAGAAACCGGCAGGGCTCGCGCCCTCCCGTCCGAGCCGCCAAAAACTGGCGCGCGAACGAAAAAGCCGCAGACCCTGTGCGGTGGCTGCGGCTTTCGTCGCAGAGTTTCATGCGGGCTTCCAAACCCGATCGCACCTTCTTGCGCGACCGGCGCAGTATATCGAAGCCCATTTCTTCAAGAACGCCCTGCGGTAGCTGCTGAGCTTGAGCAAGACATCAGACCGCTAGCTTCACTCGTCTTCCCACGTACGCCATGCGAGCTGACACAAACAGCACCACGCGCCCGCGCAGATGCTGATCTACCTACTTGGACACGTCGCTCGAAGCGTGTACATTCTCGAAAGAAATATGCAGTTACTGCATTTCAAATCTCAAACAATCCCAAATACATGTCATCGATCGAAAAACAATAAAAATGTCAAAAATTATATGGGTGATCGCGATAGTGTTTTTAACGATCACTGGCGGCGGACTTCTTTCATGGTTTAAGCCTCCAGCAGAAAGACAGCCTATTCTCGACGCAATAGCTGTTGCATCCAATTTATTTTCCTTATTCGCAGCAGCACTCGCTATATATTTATATCTCGCCAACAGAGGAAGAATTTCCAAGGCCTTTCAATTGCTTTTGAACTTTTCTTTTCAAACCACTCTTGGCGAACTCAAAGAGAAACTCGAAAGATTAAACGAATACAATGCCTCCGAGCCTACAGAAATAGAAGAGATAAAAAACATTCTTCATGAAATAGCTGGCCAAATTCGCGGCAACTCCAAACTCGATAGTGCCATATCAAAACTGGCAAACAGTGCGGAAAATCTAGCGAGCAATAGAAAAAAGCTTACCGAACAAGCGAAGCGTGCCTTTATCAGTGAGTTGCGAGAACAACTCAGAAATATTCAAGTCGACGCCACCTACAAGACGGAAATAAATAATGAGTAAAATTGTCCAAGCCGTAAATGCAATGATCGCCAATGCAGGTTTAATTTCCAATGTCACTCAAGGCGTGCATGAAATCTTTTTTGCCTACAAGGAAAAATACGTTTGGTCAATCAACAAACGCCAAGATTCGAATTTCTTGTATTTTTATCCTGAAGCACCGGAAATTAGTATGCTGGCCTCATTCGACGATCAAGATGAATGGGAAAGCGTGACCTTTGTTTCATACAACGATGCCGAAATTGGAACACGCGAGGCCAAGGCATCGTTTAGCGAGCTATATACCTTAGTAAAAGAAAAGCTATATGGAATTGATGAAGCGCTGGACGACATAATCTCCGACGGGGATTTGTTTTGACAATGATCCTTGAAAGTAATTAGAGAATTCATCAAGGGATATTTGATAAAAATGGGGCGACATCCAGACCTTTCCTCCATCGATAGACGCATCTGAAAGCGTCCTCAATAGTTGCTTCCGAAGCAACTATCTTCTGCATTACCCCCCATTTATCCGCAAAGGTAACCGCAAGACACTCCTCCTCATCCCAGAAGGAGTGCTCTCATGCCAATCGCCTTACTCGCGCTGACCCTCAGCGCCTTCGCCATCGGAACGACCGAGTTCGTCATCGTTGGCCTCATTCCCACCGTCGCTGCCGACCTCGGCATCGGCCTTCCGTCGGCGGGCCTCTTGGTCAGCCTCTATGCGCTGGGCGTTGCCATTGGCGCGCCGGTGCTCACGGCCCTCACGGGCAAGCTGCCGCGCAAGGCGCTGCTGCTCGGGCTGATGGCCCTCTTCACGGTCGGCAACCTGCTGGCGTGGCAGGCGCCCAGCTATGAATCGCTGATTGCCGCCCGGGTGCTCACGGGGCTGGCGCACGGGGTGTTCTTCTCGATCGGCTCGACGATTGCCACCGGCCTGGTGCCGAAGGAAAAGGCGGCGAGCGCCATCGCGATCATGTTCACGGGCCTCACCGTGGCGCTGGTCACGGGCGTGCCGCTGGGCACGTTCATCGGGCAGCACTTCGGCTGGCGCGAGACTTTCCTGGCGGTGTCGGCGCTGGGCGTGGTCGCCTTCATCGGCAGCTGGATCTTCGTGCCGGGCAACATCCGCCACACGCCGCCGGCCTCGCTGGCGCAACAAGCGAAGGTGCTGGCCGAGCCGCGCCTGCTGCTGGTGTATGCCAAGACGGCCATCGGCTACGGCGGCTCGTTCATTCCGTTCACGTTCCTGGCGCCGATCCTCACCGACGTGTCGGGCTTCAGCGCCGGCGCGGTGGGCTGGGTGATGCTGGTGTACGGCATCTCGGTGGCGGTGGGCAACATCTGGGGCGGCAAGCTGGCCGACCGCATGGGCCCGATTCCGGCGCTGAAGATCATCTTTGCGCTGCTGGCGGCCGTGCTGCTGGTCTTCAACTTCGCGGCGCCGCACAAGTGGCTGGCGCTGGTGGCGGTGCTGATGTGGGGCGCGGTGGCGTTCGGCAACGTGCCGGGGCTGCAGGTGTACGTGGTGAAGCAGGCCGAACGCTTCACGCCGCAGGCGGTGGACGTGGCCTCGGGCCTGAACATCGCGGCCTTCAACCTGGGCATTGCAGGCGCGGCCTGGGCCGGCGGCCTGATCGTGACGCACCTCGGGCTGATGCACACGCCATGGATCGGCGCACTCGTCGTGCTGGTCTCTCTGGCCCTCACGCAGTGGAGCGGCTCGCTCGACCGCCGTGCCGGCATTCCGGTGCGCGCCTCGGGGCCGGTGCCGGTCGGGCACTGAGTCCTCTCTTCTCTTCTTTTTCTTTCTTTGAACACAAGGAACACACACGCCATGACCACGAACATCCACACCCCCATTCCCGCCTTCGGCCTCGGCACCTTCCGCCTGCAGGGCCAGGTGGTGATCGACTCGGTGAAGAACGGCCTCGACCTGGGCTACCGCACGATCGACACGGCGCAGATCTACGGCAACGAAGCCGAGGTGGGCCAGGCCATTGCCGAAAGCGGCGTGGCCCGCAACGACCTGTTCATCACCACCAAGATCTGGACCGACCACTACGCGAAAGACAAGCTGGTGCCCAGCCTGCAAGACAGCCTCGCCAAGCTGCGCACAGACCATGTGGACCTGACGCTGATCCACTGGCCCTCGCCCGCCAACGCGGTGCCGGTGGCGGAGTTCATGGGCGCGCTGGCCGAGGCCAAGGCGCTGGGGCTCACGAAGCAGATCGGCGTGTCGAACTTCAACATCGCGCTGATGCAAGAAGCCATTGCGGCCGTGGGCGCATCGGCCATCGCCACCAACCAGATCGAGCTGCACCCCTACCTGCAGAACCGCAAGGTGGCGGCCTTCGCGCAGAGCCAGGGCATCCGCATCACCTCGTACATGACGCTGGCCTACGGCAAGGTGCTGAACGACCCGGTGATCGGCGCGATTGCCACGGCGCACGGCGCCACGCCCGCGCAGGTGGTGCTGGCCTGGGCGATGCAGCTGGGCTACGCGGTAATTCCGTCGTCGACGAAGCGCGCGAACCTCGAAAGCAACCTGAAGGCGCAGCAACTGACGCTGACCGAGGCCGAGATGGCGCAGATCGCCGCGCTCGAGCGGGGCGAGCGGCTGACCGATCCGCAAGGGCTGTCGCCGGCGTGGGACTGAGGCGCTGGCGCGGGGCGTAGCGCCGCGCGGCAGAATGCAGTGACCCCTCGGGGCGCCCCTACGGGCGCCCTTTTTCTTCTGCTTCTTTTCGCTTGCCAGCCATGACCGACCTCCACACCCGCATCTCCGACAGCTTCAACGCACAGGGCCTGATGGCCACGCTCGGCGCGCGGCTGGTGCATGTGGGCGACGGCGAGGTGCACATCGAGATGCCGTTTTCAAAAGCGCTGTCGCAGCAGCGCGGCTATGTGCATGCGGGCGCGGTGACGAGCATCGTCGACAGCGCCTGCGGCTACGCGGGGCTCACGAAGGCGCCGCAGGGCTGCGACGTGGTGACGGCGGAGTTCAAGATCAACTTCATGCGGCCCGCGCTGGGCGAACGCTTCCTGGCGGTGGGCCGCGTGCAAAGCTCGGGCAAGCTGCTCGCGGTGTGCACGGGCGAAGTGCGTGCCTTCGCGAAGGCGGGCGACACCGACTACAAGGTGGTGGCGATGATGCAGGCGACCATCGTGAACGTGCCGCAGTAAGCGGACGGCACGCCGCTTCGCGTGGCTAGCAGCGCGGCGTGGTGGCTTCGCTCTGTTCTTGTTGTTGCTGCTGCTTCTGCTGCTCGGCGATCACCGCGCGGCACAGGGCCTGCAGTTCGGCCGCGACGATGTCGGGCGCCCTGCGCAGCTCGGCAATGTCGCGCTCACCGACGCAGTGGCCTTCGAGGCGCACGTAGATGCGACTGAAGTTGCCCCCGAGCGCGCGTGCAATGTCGCGCAGACAATCGGCCACGCTGGCAAAGCCGGTGTGGCTGTACGAGCTGGGCGGGATCACGCCCTTGGAGCGCGGCGCGCGCACGGAATACAGGTACGACGCGCCTTCAGACCGCAGCTCCACCACGGGCTGCAGACCGCGCTGAACCTCGCCGTTGCCTTGCTTTCCTTGCATGGGGCGGAGTGTAAATCTGGCGAAGGCAGAATCTGCCGACCAGGCCGAAGGCCGCTTCGCGAGGGGTGGCTCTTCTTCATTCTTGTCACGGCGACGCGCTCGCATTGCAGCCGCCATTCACACTTTGATCCATGGCCAATCGCTCTTACCTCTACAGCCTCACCAACCGGCCCACGGCGTACACGGACCGACCCGAAACAATCTCGGGCCTGTCCGAATGGAACTACGACATTCCGTTCATGTACCGCCTGCTGATGTCGGGCGATCCGCAGTTGTGCGCGTCTCTGATCTCCGACGGCCTCGACAGCGACGAGGGGGATGAGAAGGTCAGGCTGTACGCGATCAGCGGCCGCTTCGAGCCGGGCTTTGCGCGGGTGAAGCGGCTCATCGACATCATGCGGTACCTGGCGGCGCAGGCGCCGGTGCCTGCGCCCGCAGTAGCACCCGTCGTGGCCGCGCCGAAGGCCACGTCGTTCGTCGACCGGCTCAAGGGCTGGTTCTCGCCATCCGCCGCACCGAAGGCACCGCCTGCGGCTGCCGCGCGCGCAGCGGCCACACCCGCGACGGGCTCGACGCAGCTGCCGGGCTGGCTGGACGAGACCCTGGCGTTTCTCGAAGCCCACCGCAACGAGCACCTGCTGCTGGAGACGGTCGAGCTCGACACCATGACCGAATCGGAAGAAGCCCCGCTGCGGGCCTGCGTCGAGAAGGAGCTTGCCCGCTGCCAGCAGGCCGGCGCCGCGCTCGATGCGCTGCCGCAAGACATCGCGGCGGCGGCGCAGGTGCTGCGCGAAGCCGGTGCGAAAAAACAGGCGGCTCCGCTCGACGCGTTCTTCGGGCTGCGCTTCGACGACGACTGCGACAGCACGCGCAGCCGCGCCACGGAATATCCGCTGGGGCTGCAGTGGTACGACGTGCTGTACTTCGGCCTGCTCAACCGTGCCGAGTTCGAAGCGGCCACGCGCGGCGACGCTGCCGCCGCGTAGCGTTTCAGTCGCCGCGTCGCGGCTCGGCCCACGCCGACAGGATGCGCACGGCCTCGGCGTCCATCTTCTGTTCGGCCGGCTGCGCACGCGCGGCCAGCGGTGCGCCGGCTTCGGCGCGCAGCACGTCGACGTCGATGGGGTGACGCGCTTCCACGGTCACGCCTTTGAAGGCGTCGCCCGACTGCGCGAGCGTGGCCGCGTAGTACAGCTGGCCGATGCCCGCGATGTGCATGGCCGCCACGCACATGGCGCAGGGTTCGCACGAGGTGTAGAGCTCGCAGCCCGACAGGTCGACGGTGCCCAGCCGGCGACAGGCATCGCGAATGGCTTCGACCTCGCCGTGCGAGGTGGGGTCGTGGTGCGCGACGGAATGGTTGAAGCCCTCGCCCACCACCTCGCCGTTCTTGACGACGACGGCGCCGAAGGGCTCGGTGCCGGGTTCCTGGAGCGCCCGGGCCGAGAGGGCCAGGGCGCGTTGCATGAAGTGTTCTTGGTACATGGGTCGGATCTCCTGGGGTCTCAAGCCTTGCGGGCCTGGTCGATGGGGGACGGCGCGGGCGCGGCCTGCACACCGAACAGGCCGGCAGTGGCACTCGCGTAGCGGCGCGGGTCGAAGCGCAGCACGGCGGGCAGCAGCAGCACGGTGACGGCGGCCAGGTAGGCCCAGGCCATGGTGAAGCCGCCGGTCTGCTCGCGCACCCAGCCGGTGACGAAGGGCGCGAGCGCCGCGATCATGAAGCCCACGCCCTGCATGAAGCCCGCGAGCGCGCCGGCCTGCGCGGGGTCGGGCCGGTGGTCGAGCGCGAGCACCATGCACAGCGAGAACGCACCGCCCAAACCGGCGCCGAGCACGACGGCGATGACGGCCGCCGGCACGGGCAGCGCAAGCCCCAGCGCCGCAAAGCCCGCGAGCTGCGCGAGCAGCGCGCCAACCAGCCAGCGCCGCAGGTCGCGCTGGCCGCCGCGCCGCGCGAGCGCCGGCAGGGTGAGCGCGCCGACGACCTGCGCCAGCGTCATGAGCGCGAGCACGGCGCCGCCCTGCTGCGCCGTCCAGCCGCGCTCGGCATGGAAGTAATGCGGCAGCCACGCGACGAGGCTGGTGTAGCCGCCGTTGATGAGGCCGAAGCACAGCGCCAGCAGCCACGCGCGGCGGTGGCCAAAACAGCGCAGCCAGGCGCGGTCGAGCGAGGGGTCGGCGGCGCGCACAGATGACGACGCGGACGGCAGCTGCCGCGCGCCGCGCAGCCAGGCCGCCAGCGCCACGACCGCGAGCACCGCCCACATCGCGAGGCCGGCGTGCCAGTCGAGTTGCGCATCGCCGCCCACGGCGCGCGCGAGCCACGGGCTGGCCATGGCGCCGAGCCCGCCGCCGCCCATGATGGCGGCCGAATAGAGCCCCGTCATGAGGCCCAGCCGCGCGGGGTAGGCCTGCTTGACCACGCCGGGCATGAGCGCCTGCACCAGCCCCACGCCCGCGCCCGCGAGCGCAGCGCTCCACAGCAGCGCCGCGGCGCCGCCCGCCACGTAGCGGCCGGCGCAGGCCAGCGCGATGGCGCCGAGCCCGAGCGCGATGCCGCCGCGCGCGCCCAGGCGCTGGCCCACGGCCGCGCCCGACAGCGACACCGCGCCCATCGCGAACATCGGCAGCACGGTGAGCAGCGCGACGGCATGGAAGCCGATGCCGGTGGCGGCGCGGATCGGTTCGAGCAAGGGGCTGCTCGACGTGAGAAAGGCGCGCAGGTTGAGCGCCACCAGCACGACCACGCAGGCGAAGAAGACCGGGCCCGCGCCGGTGCGCGAGCTGTCGGTTGCAGGGCGTGCGGCGCGGCTCACGCGGGCACGGCGCCGGGCACGAGCGTGCCGTGGCGCGCGACCACGCGGCCGCCCGACACCACGAGCTTGCGCACCGGGCGGCCCACCACGGCCTGCGCGGGCGTTTGCGCGTCGACCAGCACGAGGTCGGCGCGGCAGCCCACGTCGAGCCCGTAGGCCGCGAAGCCGCAGCCGTGCGCGCCGGAATGGGTGACGGTGTCGAGCGCCACTTCGAGCTCGTCGTCGCGGCGCAGGTTGTAGCGCAGGCCGATGAGCATGGCGCGCTCGAGCATGTCGGGGTTGCCGTAGGGCGACCAGGTGTCGCGGATGCCGTCGTTGCCGCCGAGCACAGTGACGCCGGCGGCGCGGCACGCCATGAGCGGCGGCACGTTGCGCGAGGCCGGCGCGCTGGTGATGAGCACCACGCCCAACTTGGCCATGCGCGCGAGCAACGCGTCGCGCTCGCGTTCGCTCACGTCGCCCAGGCAGAAGCCGTGGCTGATCGCGACCTGGCCCTGCATGCCGAGCGCTTCGGTGCGCTGCAGGATCAGCTCGAGCGAGAAGGCGCCCATGGCGCCGGGCTCGTGCAGGTGGATGTCGACGGGGCGCTGGTGCTTGTGGGCGATGCCGAAGAGCACGTCGAGCGACTTCACGGGGTCGCCGTCGATGGCACAGGGGTCGAGGCCGCCGAGCACGTCGGCGCCCAGGGCCAGCGACTGGTCGAGCAGCTCAGCGGTGCCGGCGCGCCCGAGCAGGCCCGACTGCGGAAACGCGACGACCTGGATCTGCTGCACCTCGCGCAGCGTCTCGCGCGTGCGCAGCGTGCCTTCGAGGTGGCGCAGGCCGGCTTGCGTGTCGACGTCGACGTGCGTGCGCAGGCGCGTGGTGCCGAGCGCGAGAAAGGCCTTGGCCAGCACCAGCGACTGGGCGGCGGCGTCGTGCCCGCTGGCGTGGCGGAAGGCGCGCTCGTTCTCGATCTTGTCGGTGAGGTTCGTGCCGACCTCGTTGCGGTACCAGTCCATGCCCCACATGGTCTTGTCGAGGTGGGTGTGGCCTTCGACGAGGCCGGGCAGCAGCAAGGCGCCCTCGCCGTCTTCGACGGTGGCGCCGGCCGGCGTGGCCAGCGCCGCGCCGATCTCGGCAATGCGGCCGTCGTGCACGCGCACGTCGACAGGAGACGCGCCCAGGGGGCGCACGTTGCGGATCAGGAGCTGCGAGGTCATTCGGTTTCGTTCGTGGGTCAGGGGCAAGAGAAGACCGGTCAGGCGGGTTGCGCCGCCACGGTGCGCGGCAGCACGCGCGGCGTGACGAGCGCCACCGCCACGAAGACCAGCGCGTTGACCGCCAGCGCCACCAGCCCGGTGTTGAGCGACTTGAAGACCACGGGCGCCGCCGGGAACAGCGTGCCCAGGTTCGCGCCGGTGGTCATCGTGAAGGCCAGCACCGCACCGCCCGCGAGGATGCCCGCAAAGGCCGCGTGCTTGCTGCCGAAGGGTTTCTTCAGCAGGCTGAACAGCAGCGAGGGCAGCAGCTGCGTGAGCAGGCTCGACGCAAAGATGGCCACGGCCACGATGGTGGTGCCGCCGCGCAGCACGAAGTACACAGCCACCAATGCGAACAAGGGCAGCACGCCGCGCGCCACGCGCGAGACCTGCTTGTCGGTGGCATGGGGCGCGAAGCCTTCCTTGTAGACGTTCTTGCCGATCACCGTGGAAGCCGTCAGCAAGATCATCGAGCCCGGCACCAGCGCGGTGAGCACGCCCGTGCCGCCGATCACGCCCACGAACCACGGGTCGAAGGTGTGCTTCACGAGGCCGAACAGGGCCAGGTCGACCTCGGAGCCCTTGAGCCCCGGCACCTGCAGGATGGCCGCGAAGCCCACCAGGAACAGGAAGGCGATGACCACCTGGTACAGCGGCATCAGGATGGTGTTGCGGCGCACCGCGCTCGCACTGCGCGCGGCGTACACCGAGGTCAGGTTGAACGGGTACAGGTAGTAGCCCAGCGCCGTGAGCAGGATGGTCGAGTTGTACCAGGTGAGGTTCAGGCCCTCTTTCGGAAACTCGAAGAAGCTGGGGTTGGCCGCGTGGATGGCGCTGAACATCGGCGTGACGCCGCCGTAGTAGTGCCACGGCAGGTACACGCCCAGGAACACGGCGAGCACGAGGATCAGGATGTCCTTCACGATGGCGATGCTGGCCGAGCCGTGGATGCCCGAGAACAGGATGTAGCTGACCATCACGAGTGTGCCGATCCAGATCGCCACCTGCGGCGCGATGGAGCCGTACGAGGCCTCCGACACGATGATGCCCAGCCCGCGCAACTGGATGGTGAGCAGCGCCACCATGCCCATGAGCGCCACGACGGACACCAGCACGCCGAGCGGGCGGCTGTCGTACTTGTGGGCGAAGAAGTCGGAGAACGACACCAGCTTGTGCGCGGTGGCGTAGCGCCAGATGGCGGGCAGCATCCAGAAGGCCATGAGGTAGGCCAGGCCGCCGTAGGCCAGGATGTAGAAGGCCGGCGAGCCCTTGCTGTACGACCAGCCGCTGGCGCCCAGGAAGGTGAAGGTCGAGAACGACTCGCCCGCCATCAGCAGGAACACCATGATCGTGCCCAGCCCGCGCCCGCCCAGCGCCCATTGCTCCAGGCTCATGGTGCGCCCGCGCCGCGCGAGCACGGCCAGGCCCAGGGCGCCGGCCACGAAGAGCGCGATCACGCCGAGTGCGGCGTTCATCGCGCGTCTCCTGCGGCTTGGGCAGCCTGCGCATCCTGCGCGTCGAGGTCGCCTTCGGCGCGGTCGATGACCACCATGACCAGCGAGGTCAGCACCAGCCAGCTCACGTTCCAGACCATCAGGAAGGGCATGCCGAGCACGAAGGTGGGCGCGACGGACGACAGCCATCCCCCGCTGAAGAAGGCGGCGACCGGCAGCAGGGCCAGCCATTTGGCGAGTTTCATGGGATGTCTCTGTGTGTTCGGGTGGTTGGAAATTCGATCTTCTTTTGGTTAACCATTTTATGTATTTTGGTTAACCAAACGGCGCAAATGGTACGGAGCCGGGCGGGCCGCGTCAATCCGGGGGCTTTCCCGGAGGTGGCGGGGTGCAGGCAATAATCCGCAGGCCCATGCCTGCCGCCACCCGCCGATCCGCCGCGCCCGCCCCTTCGACCGAACCCATCGAGTCCGCTGACGACGCGAACGTGGACGAGCGCGTCTACGCCGCCGTGTCCAAGGCGCTGCTCAGCGGCAAGCTGCGCCCCGGCACGCCGCTGCGCGAGCGCGCGCTGGCCGAGGCGCTGGGCTGCACGCGCGGCGCGGTGCGCAAGGTGCTGGCGCGGCTGGGCTCCGAGAAGCGGCTGGTGCTGGAGCACAACCGCGGCGCCTTCGTGCCCAACCCGTCGATCGACGACATGCGCGGCATCTACCGCGCGCGCCGCATCGTGGAAGCCGGGCTGGTCGCCACGCTGTTCGGCCGGCTGGCGCGCGAGCAGGTGGCCGCGCTGCGCAAGCACGTGCAGGCGGAGCAGAAGGCGTTCAAGGAAGGCCGGCGCGAGGACGCGATCCGCCTGGCCGGCGACTTCCACCTGCTGCTGGCGCAGATGGCGGGCAGCGACGAGCTGCTGTCGTACATCCGGCGGCTGATTGCGAACACCGAGCTGTACAAGGCGCTGTACGACTCGGCCGAGGCCGCGAGCTGCGCGCCGCGTGAGCACGAACAGATCATCGAAGCGCTCATGGGCGACTCGCTCGACGCCGCGCTGGCCGTGGCGCTGGAGCACCTGGACGAGCTGGAGCAGCGCGTGATCGCGGGCGCGGCGGCGGAGCAGGAAGTCGACCTGGCGGCGCTGCTGAACGGCGCTGCGCCGGCGCGAAGCCACGGGCACGATCACTGAGGCTTCGCGCGCACGTTTCGCCCACATTTCGTCCACGAGCGAAGTGTCGAGGGGCCGGTCTCGCGAAGATCGGCGCACCATGCCAACGACCCCGCTCGCCGCTTCAGTCCGACCCCACACTCCCGCTTTCGAATGGGCGCTGCTCGCGGTGCTCGCGACCTGCTGGGGCGCCTCGTACACCTTCATCAAGATCGGCGTGGCGACGATCCCGCCGGTCACGCTGATCGCAGCACGCACCCTGATCGCCGGGTTGCTGCTGCTCGCGGTGCTGCGCGTGCGCGGCGTGCGCTTGCCCAAAGACGGCGCGACATGGCGGCGCTTCGCGCTGCAGGCTTGTCTGAACAGCGTGCTGCCGTTCACGCTGATCGCGTGGGCCGAACGCAGCGTGGATGCGGGGCTGGCGACCATCCTCAACTCGACCTCGCCGATCTTCATCTTCCTGCTGGGCTGGGGCCTGGGCGGGTCGGGCAAGCCCACGCTGCAGCGGCTCTTCGGCGTGGGGGCGGGGCTGGCGGGCATCTGCCTGATCGTGGGCTTCGAGGCCCTGCAGGGGCTGGGTCATTCGCTGCTGGCGCAGTTGGCGCTGGTGGTGGCCGCCGTCTGCTACGGCTGCGCCGCGATGTTCGGCCGCGTGTTCAAGGGCCTGGACCCGATGGTGCCCGCGGCCGGCTCGCTGTTGAGCGGCGCGGCCCTGCTCGTGCCCGCGAGCCTGGCGATCGACAGGCCCTGGACGCTCACCCCCTCAGCCGCCTCGATGCTCGCCGTGCTGGCGCTGGCGGTGCTCTCAACGGCGCTGGCCTTCACGATCTACTTCCGGCTCATCAAGACGCTGGGGCCGATGTCGACCTCGGCGCAGGCCTACCTGCGCGTGCCCATCGGCGTGACGATCGGCGTGGTGTTTCTGGGCGAGACGCTGGCGGCCACGGCGTGGGTCGGGCTGGCCTGCGTGGTGGTGGGCGTGGTCGCGATGTCGATGCCCGACACACAACTTTTGCGCCGGGGCCTTCGTTTTTTACGCGGCTTTTAGACCCGCGCTTCTACGCTGCCGGCTCCTCCATCCGTTAGCGAATTCTTTCGATGAAACACCTCCTTCGCACCGCCCTGCCGGTGCTCGTTCTTCCCACCCTTTTTGCCCTGCCGGTGCTCGCCAATGCGCAGCTCACGGGCAACGTGGCGCTGACCACGAACTACAAGTTCCGCGGCCAGGACCAGGACATGCTGGGCAAGAACGACTACGCCAAGACCCGCGGCTTCAAGCCCGCCGTGCAGGGCGGCTTCGACTACGCCTTCGGCGACAGCGGCTTCTACGTCGGCAACTGGAATTCGAGCGTCAACTGGCTCAAGGGCAACAGCCTCGAGAGCGACCTGTACGGCGGCTACAAGTTCAAGGCCGGCCCGCTCGACATGGACGTGGGCGCCCTCACCTACCTGTACCCGGGCAATTCGACGGGCAACACGACGGAGCTGTACGCCAGCGCGGGCTACACCGACGCCACGCTCGGGTCGTTCACGCTGAAGTACTCGCACACGGTGTCGAAGGACTACTTCGGCTATGCCGGCGCCAAGACCGGCTCGGGCCGCACGGGCCGCAACACCGGCTACCTGAACCTGGCCTACAGCAAGGAGATCGTGCCCAAGGTCACGCTCAAGGCGGCCGTGGGCTACACGAACATGTCGAGCGACATCCGCAGCCTGGGCTACAGGAGCTATGTCGACTACAACGTCGGCGCGACCTACGACTTCGGCAGCGGCCTCACGCTCACGGGCTCGGTGCAGGGCGCGAACAAGAAGAGTTCGTACGTTTCGGTGGCCAACCCGGGCTACGACTACGGTTTCGGCACCGTCGGCCAGACGACCTACTCGCCGAACAAGGCCCGTTTCATCCTCACGCTGACCAAGACCTTGTGATCAGTCGATGCTGATGTTCGCCGCCTTGGCGACCTCGGCCCACTTCACGCGGTTGGCGTGCACGGTCTTCTTGAATTGCGCGGGCGACTCGATGCGCACGGTGTTGCCCTGGCTCTCGAAGCGCTCGCGGATCTCGGGCTGCTCGAGCACCGTCTTCACGGCGGCGTTGAGCTTGTCGACGATGTGCGCGTCGGTGCCCTTGGGCGCGAAGATGCCGAACCAGATGGCGCTGTCGAAGCCCTTGGTGCCGGGCAGGCCGCTGGAGGCGATGGTCGGCACCTCCTTCACGGCCGGCACCGCCGTGGCGGTGGTCACGCCCAGCAGGCGCACCTTGCCGGCCTTGTAGTGCGGCAGCACGGTCTGCACCTGGTTCATGATGCAGCAGGTCTCGCCGCGCACCACCGAGGTGATGGCCTCGGGGCCGCCCTTGTAGGGCACGTGGACCATGTTCAGGCCCAGGCGCGAGTTGAATTCGGCGAAGGCCATGTGCGTGCCCGCGCCGTTGCCGGTGGAGGCGTAGTTGTACTTGCCGGGGTTGGCCTTCACCAGCTCGACGAACTCCTTGAGCGTGCGCACGTTGATCACGTCGGGGTTGATGGTGAGCACGTTCGACACGTCGAGCACGGGCGCCACGGGCACGAAGTCGGCCTCCACGTCGAAGGGCAGCTTCTTGTACAGCGCCGCGTTGCTGCCGTGCGTGGCGGCGGTGCCGAACGAGAGCGTGTAGCCGTCGGGCTTGGCATGGGCGACGTACTCGCTGGCGATGTTGCCGGCCGCGCCCGACTTGTAGTCGATGATCACGGGCTTGCCGAGCTGGCGCGACAGCGGCTCCTGGATGGCGCGGGCGACCACGTCGACGCCCGAGCCGGCCGGGAAGCCCATGATCAGTGTGACGGGTTGTTGCGGCCAATCGGGCTGGGCCAGCGCCAGGGTCGATGCGGCGGCGGTGCAGAGCAAGGCGCCTGCGGCCAGCAGGGCGCGACGCGGGAAGGGAGAATGGGCCATGTCGGTCTTTCTTCGAGGCGGACGGTGCAGGCGCCGATTGTGGCGCGCGGCTGATATCTGTTTGCACATGTGCTTATGCACCGCGCCCCTTGCCTCTCCATAATCGCTCCATGGTCCGCCCCACACAACAACTCCACACCCATCGCGAACCGGTGCCCGTGCGCGCCGCCGCCACCGTCCTGCTGCTGCGCGACACCGACGCCGGCCTGGAGGTCCTCATGACCCGCCGCTCGGCCACCGCGAGCTTCGCACCTGGCGCCTACGTCTTTCCGGGGGGCCACATCGACGCGGCCGACGCCGCCGCCGCGCGCATCGCGGCACGCCGCGCCACGCAGAGCGACACGCAGCACACGCAGGCCATCGCCGCGATCCGCGAGGCCTTCGAAGAACTCGGCATCCTGCTGGCCCGCCACGCCGACGGTCGCGCGGTGAGCGCCGGCGAGGTCGCCGCCATGGACCGCAACGCCACCGCCGGCACGGCCTTCGCCGACCAGTGCGCCGCGCGCGGCCTGGTGCTGTCGGCCGACCAGGTCTTCACCTTCGCGCACTGGATCACCGACCGCGACCTGCCCAAGCGCTTCGACGTGCCCTTCCTGGTGGCGCGCATGCCCGAGGGCCAGGTGCCCACGGCCGACGAGAGCGAGCAGTTCGAGCCCTGCTGGGTGCGCCCGGCCGACGCGCTGGCGCGCCACGAGGCGGGCAGCTTCTTCATGATCTTCCCGACCATCCGCACGCTGCAGCGCATGGCGGCCTACGCGACGGTCGACGCGGTGCTCGCGGCCTGCGCGCCCGGAGCCGACGGCCAGGAGAAGCCGCTGTGGACCAGCTGCCCGCGCGCCGGCCTGCTCAAGGGCGAGGACGCGCGCTACATGGAACACGAGTCGCCCTTCGGCGAGCTCGCGCTGGTGTGCCCCGACGGCCAGATCGCGCACGCGCTCGACTGGCAGAGCACGCAGCCCGTGGCGCTGCTGAAGAACGTGCAGCGCCTCACCGCGCCGAACCCCAGCGCCATGACCGGCCCGGGCACCAACACCTACCTCGTGGGCGACGCGGCCACCGGCTACCTCGTGATCGACCCGGGCCCGAACGACGCCACGCACCTGGCACGGCTGATCGAAGCCACGCAAGGCGACATCCGCCTCATCGTCTGCACGCACTCGCACGCCGACCACTCGCCGGGCGCCGCGCCGCTGCAGGCGCTGTGCGCGGCGGGGCGCAAGCCGCCGATCCTCGGGCTGTCGTCGGCGCCCACGGCCCGTTCCACCGCGCGCTTCAGCGCCGAGCGCGAGCTGGCTGACGGCGAACGGCTGGTGCTCTCGGGCACCGCGCCCGACGGCACGCCACTCACGCACACGCTGCGCGCCATCCACACGCCCGGCCACGCGGCCAACCACCTGTGCCTGGTGCTCGAAGAAGATGGCCTGCTGTTCTCGGGCGACCACATCCTGAACGGCAGCACGACGGTGGTCGATCCGCCGGACGGCGACATGACGGCCTACCTCGATTCGCTCGACAAGCTTGACGCGGCCTGCGCGGCCGGCGGCATCGACTTCATCCTGCCGGCGCACGGCTACGTGATCGGCTTTGCGCGCACCGCCATCGCGCACCTGAAGGCGCACCGCCTCAAGCGCGAGGCCAAGATCGCCGCCGCGATGCAGCGGCTGCCCGACGGCACGCCCGAGCAGTGGCTGCCGCTCGCCTACGACGACGTGCCCGAGCGCATGTGGCCGGTGGCCGCGCGTTCGCTGGCGGCGCACGTGGCGCGCATCCGTCAACTGGCTGACGCGCGATGAACCGCTCGAACCGCCCCTCGGCACCCGACGACGAAGGCGTGCGCCTGGCCAAGCGCGTGGCCGCCATGGCCCAGGTGTCGCGCCGCGAGGCCGAGCTGCTCATCGAAAACGGCGCGGTGCGCGTGGACGGCGTGCCCGCCCTGCTGCCACAGTCGCGCGTGCAGCCGCACCAGCAGGTCGAGATCGCCGCCGGCGCGCGGCCCGAGCCCGTGGTGCCGGTGACGATGGTGCTCTACAAGCCCGCCGGCATGCCGACCGACAACGCCCACCAGCTGCTGGTGGCCGCCAACCACCACGAGCCCGAGCGCGAGGGCCAGCGTTTTCTGCCGGCGCATGCGCGCGGCCAGCGCTGCATGACGCCGCTCGAAACCGGCGCCAGCGGCCTCGTGGCCTACACGCAGGAGTGGCGCATCGAGCGCAAACTGCAGGAAGACGCGGGCATCCTCGAACACGAAGTGATGGTCGACGTGGCCGGCCCGGTGAGCCCCGAGGTGCTGGCGCGGCTGGAGCGTTCGCCCGCGCGCGTGAGCATCGGCCGGCAGTCGCCCGAGCAGACCGGCCTGCGCTTTGCACTCAAGGGCGCGCGGCCCGGGCAGATCGCGCACATCTGCGACGGCGTGAACCTGCGCATCGTCGGCATGCGGCGCCTGCGCGTGGGCCGTGTCTCGCTGGCCGGGCTGCAGCCGGGCCAGTGGCGCTACCTGGCGCCGCACGAGCGTTTTTGAAAGCGGCTTGAGGACGACGAGGCAGCACCGCAAACTGCCACCTGAAGACAGCGGCCCCGCGCCGCACACGGGAGATACCAGCACCATGAAGTTCGGCACACCGATCCGCACCCTGGCCTGCACCCTGCCCCTGACGCTGCTGGCGGGCTGCAGCTACCTCACGGCCTTGCTGTTCCCCGACGCGCCGGTCGGTTCGCCGACAGAAGCGACGACAGCCGCCCCGCCCGCCGTGGTTTCCAAGGACGGCCTCGCGCCGATCACCGCGGTGCAGGTGGAGCGCATCCGCGAAGCCGTCGGCGGCAAGCCCCCGAGCCCCGCGGTGGGCAAGGTGGTGGGGAGCGCGTCGCCGACCATCGAATCCTTCTTGCGCACCGAAGGCTGCATCACGGCGCGCAACGGCGCGGTGCTCAACCCCTTCGCGGCGCCCGGCCGGCTGTTCGACGGCACAGGCTTCCAGGGCGGGCCGATGGCCGAGATGCAGTACCACGACAAGACCGCCTGCGTGACGGTGCAGCGCATCCAGAACTGGAAGCTGGTGTCGCCCCGGCTGCTGCGTTTCGACGTGGTCTACGTGGGCGACGACGGCGAGGAGCGCGCCATCAAGCGCCACGAGCTGACGCGCCAGCCCAAGGGCGGCTGGCTGTTCACGCGCTGAGCGTTGCGGCCGGCGAGCGGCACGTGCCGCTCAGCGGACGGTCGTGGCGGGCTTGCCTTGTTGGCTTTGTGCGAGCGCGTCATCGGCCGGCTCCCAGCCGCCGCCGAGCGCCATGAACAGCACGACCTGGTCGTCGGCCAGTTGCGCCTCGCTGGCGGCCAATGCGGCGTCGGCGCCGGCCAGTGCGCGTTCGGCGTCGAGCGCGTCGAGGTAGGCGGTGCGGCCGTTGCGGTACAGCTGGCGCGCCTGCGCGGCGACCTTGGCGCTTTCGTCGCGCGAGGCCTGCAGGGCGGCGCGGCGGTCGAGCTCGCGGGCGTAGGTGCCGAGCGCGGTCTCGGTCTCGCGCAGCGCCGTGAGCACGGTGCCGTCGAACTTCGCGAGCGCGGCGCGCGTGCCGGCCTCGGCCTGCGCGATGCGGGCCTGCGCGGCGCCGGTGTTGGGCACGGTCCACGAGATCAGCGGGCCGACGCTCCAGGCCAGCGTGTCCTGGCGGCCGAAGCCGGTGGCATGGCCGGCCGACGAGCCCGACAGGCCCAGCGTGACCTTCGAATAAAGGTCGGCCGTGGCCACGCCGATGCGCGCGGTGGATGCGGCGAGGCTGCGCTCGGCCTGGCGGATGTCGGGGCGGCGGCGCAGCAGCGCGGCGCCGTCCCCCACCGGCAGCGCGCCGGCCACGCGCGGCGGCGTGGTGCAGTCGGCCACCTCGCGCGGAAAGTCCTGCGGCAGTGCGCCGGTGAGCGTGGCCAGGCGGTAGAGCGCGCCCTGGCGCTGGGCCTTCAGCGGCGGCAGCGCGGCGTCGAGTTGCGCGAGCTGGGCGCGCGCGCGGCCGGCGTCGATGGCGCCGGCGCGGCCCGCGCGCTGCAGGCGCTCGGTGACGTTCACGGCGTCTTGTTGCAGCGCGACCGACTTCTGCGCGATCTGCAGCCGCAGGCCGGTCGAGCAGGCTTCGGCGTAGGCGCGCGCGGTGCCGGCCGCGACGTTCACGCGCACGAGGTCGAGCGCGGCTTCGGCGGCCTGGCTGCTGGCGGCCGAAGCCTCGATGGCGCGGCGGATCTGGCCAAACAGGTCGACCTGGTACGACAGCGAGGCACCCGCGCTGTAGTTGAAGGTGTTCGGCGGCTCGTAGCCCTTTTGCAGCAGCGACAGGCCCGACACGTGGCCGAACGAGGGCCCGCCGTTCACGCCGATCGTCGGGTACTTGGCGCCGGCCACTTCGGTTTCGATGGCGCGTTCGCGCTCGAGGTTGGCGACGGCCTGGCGCAGGTCGGTGTTGTGCGCGAGCGCTTGCGTGACGAGCCGGTCGAGCAGCGGGTCGTGGTACAGGCGCCACCAGTGCGCGGGCAGCGGCGCAGCATGGGCCGGAGCTTCGGCGAAAGGCTTGCCGGCAGCGGGCTGGCTGGCCAGCGCCTCGGGCGGCTGCCGGTAGTCGGGGCCGACCGCCGCGCAGGCCGCGAGCCCGGCCGCGACCGCGAGCGAAGCCATGCGAAAGGCGAAGCGGGTCATGGCGGTCATCCCTTCTTCGGCGTGGCGGCCGCGTGGGCCGCGTCGTGTTCGAGGACCTGCACCGTGACCGTCTGGCCGGCCACGAGGCGCGCGCCTTCGGGCAGCGGGTCGAGCTTCACGCGCACCGGGATGCGCTGCGCCAGCCGCACCCAGTTGAAGGTCGGGTTCACGCTGGGCAGCAGGTTGGCGCTGGTGGAGCGGTCGCGGTCGGCGATGCCGGCGGCCACGCTGTCGACCGCGCCTTCGAGCACCGCGCCGCCGCCCATCGGCGTCACGCGCACGCGGTCGCCCAGGTGGATGCGCGGCAGTTTCGTTTCTTCGAAATAGCCCTCGACGTAGAACGACTGCGCATCGACCAGCGCGAGCACCGGCCGGCCGGCGGCGGCGTAGCTGCCCTGGCGCAGGTCGAGGTTGGTGACGAGGCCGTCGGCCGGCGCGCGCACTTCGGCGCGCTGCAGGTTCAGGCGCGCCGAATCGAGCGCCACCTCGGCCTGCGCGACGGCGGCCTGGGCCTGCTCGACGCGGGCACGGGTCTGTTCGCGCGACTCCTTGGACACCAGCTCGTCGAGCCCCGTGTTGCGCGCGTTCTCGCGCTGGGCCTGGGCGCTCACGGCGCGCTGCGCGGCGAGCGCGGCCTGCGCCTGGCGCACGGCGAGGTCGTAGCGCGCGCGGTCCACCTCGAACAGCAGCGTGCCGGCGGCGACCGGCTGGTTGTCGCGGATCGGCACGGCCGTGACGAGGCCCGAGACGTCGGGCGCGATCTGGACGACGTTGGCGCGCACGCGGCCGTCGCGCGTCCACGGTGCGAGCTCGTAGTGGTCCCACAGGCGAAAGCCCGCCCAGACGGCGGCAGCCACCACGGCCACGGTGAGAAGGACGCGCAGCAGGCTCTGGGCCCGAGGGTTGTCTGCGAAGGGGTTGGCTTTCATGGGAATCTCTGTGTGGTTTGCGTTGTCATTGCAGGTGCGCCGTGAGGCGGCTCAGGCCGTACAGCAGCAGCAGGTACAGCGCCATGTCGAACAGCGCCGGGTGCCACACCCAGCGGTACAGGCCGGTGGCGGCGAGCAGCCGGCGCACGCCCCACAGGGCGAGCAGCGCGGCGCCGGCCAGCAGCATGAGCCAGGGCACGTAGAGCCCGTAGAAACTGGCTTCGCCGATCATGCGGAAGCTCCTTGCGGTGAAGAGGAAGACACGCCTGCCAGCGAAGGCGGCGCGTCGGGGAACAGGTTTCGGCGCAGGCCGACCAGCGCGGTGACGGCGGCGCGCGACGCGGTGGAGCTGTCGCGTGCTGCGAGCACCGCCGCCAGCGCCTCGTCGATCTGCGGCAGCAGCGCCGCCGGGCGCGGCGCCATGCGGCCTTCGCCGCGCTGGCGGAAGAAGCGCGCGATGCCGCCGAGCAGCGCGGCCGAGGTGGCCATCGGCAGCTGGGCGCGCACGCGCTGCAGCACGGCGATGTCAGCGCCCATGCGCAGGTCGCGCAGCGCGTCGTTGGCGGCCACGCCCTCGACAGTGCCACCGGCCTGCGCGATGCGCGGCGCCAGCAGGCCGATGCGGTCGAGCATGCGCACGGCATAAGCGTCGCTCTGCGCGTACTGCGGCTGGGTGGAAGCGGCCATGTCGCCGAGTTCGCGCCAGGTGGCGCGCTGGATGCGGCGCGCGCTCCAGTCGGCGCCCACCGAGCGCACCAGCCGCGTGACGCGCGCGGCCATCACCACGCCGACGATCTGGCCGGTCATGCTGTTGATGAAGCTCACGAGGTCGGCGCTGGCGGTGTCGTGCATCGCCAGCGTGCCCGACACGCCGAAGACCAGCGCCATCGCGGCCATGAAGTGCGTCGGGCGCGGCAGGTACAGGCCCAGCACCAGGAACAGCGGCGCGCAGACCAGCGCGAGCATGCCGAAGTCCTGCACCGTGGGCATGAGCACCAGCACGTAGACGGCCGAGATGGGAATGGACCACAGCGTCCACTTCAGGAAGCCGTGCATCGCGGGCACGGGGTCGTCCATGGTGGCGAAGAAGCAGCAGAAGACGGCGGCCATCATGGTGGCGGCCGAGCCCATGGTCCAGCCCGTGAGGATCCAGAACGCGCCGCACACGCAGATGGCGATGACGGCGGCCAGCGCCGACAGCAGCGCCATGCCGTGGTCGCGGTGCATCGCGCGCTGGCCCAGCGCGGCCGTGCGGCGCAACGGCGCGCCGCCCTTCAGGCCTTCGTCGATGTCGCGGCGCAGCCGGGCGCAGGCGGTCCAGCCGTCGACCAGCTCTTCGAGCCGGCCCGCGAGGCCGATGCGCAGCGCACGGGCCCAGGGCGTGACCCCCGCGTCCTGCGCGCCGCCCAGCGCAGCGATCGCCTGGCGCAGCGCCTGCAGGCGGGTGGAGGCATCGACGGCCGGATCGCTTTCGTCGCGCAGCCACTGCGCGGCCAGCGCCAGCACGGCGGTGACGTCCGGCGCGAGGCGGCCCTCGGCCTGCGCCAGCGCCTGCAGCCGGTCTTCGACGGCCGACAGCGCGGGCGTGAGCGCCGCCACGCGGTCCTGCATGGCGCGGATCGCGCCGGCGGTCCAGCGCAGGTGCGTGGTGTCGAAGGGCACGTGGGTCGAGAGAAGGCGCAGTTGCGTGATGTCGCCGGCGAGGCGGCGGCGGTCGTCGTCCAGGCGCTTGGGGTCGGCGTCCTTGGGGGTGCTGCGGTCGCCGGGCTGGAACAGGTCACCGAGCCACTGGCGCGCGTCTTTCAGCGTGCGGTCGAGCAGGCCCAGCACGGTGGGCGCGAGCCCGGCGGGCAGCACGAGGCTGTGGACCAGCGTGGCGCAGAAGATGCCCAGGCCGATCTCTTCCACGCGCGCCACGGCGGTGTCGAACAGCACGAGCGGCGTCTGCACCGACGGAAAGCCGATCAGCGCCGCCGTGTAGCCCGCGAGCATGAAGACGTACGAGCGCGGCGTGCGGTCGAGCAGCGACACATACAGGCACAGCCCGACCCACAGCGCGAGCACCAGCGTGAGCAGCTCGGGCGCGTTGGACAGCGCGGGCACCATGAGCACGGTGGCGACGCTGCCGATGAGCGTGCCGCAGAAGCGGAACACCGCCTTGGAGCGCACGGCGCCGGCCAGCGGATGGGCGACGACGTAGGTGGTCATGAGCGCCCAGAAGGGGCGCGGCAGGCCGGCGCGGCTGGCCAGGTACATCGCCAGCATCGCGGCGGCGAAGCTCTTGACGGAAAAGAGAACTTCCGCGCGGGTGAAGCGCAGCAGGGCCATCGACATTGCCATTTACTGGCCGCGCCCTTCCTGCTGCAGGCTCTGCATGCCGGCGGCACTGCGGCCGAGCTTGGCCTCGAGCGCGCCGAAGACGCGCAAGGTGGCGGCGATGTCCTCGTCGGGAATGCCTTCGAACAGCGCGGCGCGCATCTGGCGCAGCGCGGCCTCGATGGGCTCGCAGACGGCACGGCCGGCGGGCGTGAGGTGCAGCGTCTTGGCGCGGCGGTCGGCCGGGTCTTCGCGGCGCTCGACGAGGCCGGCCTCGACCAGCTGGTCGAGCGAGCGCACCAGCGACGGCCCTTCGATGCCCAGCGCCTCGGCCACCGTGCCCTGGCGCACGCCGTCTTCCATGCGCCCGAGCACCACCACCGGCCAGGCCAGCGTCTGCGACAGGCCCACGTGCGCCACCGCCTTGTCGGCCGCCGCGCGGTAGCCGCGCTGGAGCACCGACAGCGAGGTGCCGAGCCGCATCAGCGCGTGTTCGCGCAACGGGGAGATGGGTTCGGTATCGGCCACGGCGTTATCAATTAGTTAGCTTGCTAACAATTGTACGGGTTTCTACCGAGTCTTGCACGCGGCCGCGCACGCCATCAGCGCGCGGCCCAGGGAAAAGGGGGAAGGGAAAGAAAAGTGTGAAGCTCGCCGATAAGCCGGATTCTGTGCACCGGGGCCCTCTTGCGAAGACCCCGGCGTGACCGCCATTACTCTGGGCCGTTTGTCGCCAAACGGCTCGATGCCACCTACCCGCCAGCTCAGCGGAACCACCTCAATACTGGCCTACTTGGTGTTGCTGCGCGCAGAGATTGCCCGTTTCACCCGAACTGAATCGGCTCGTCTCTGTTGCTCTGATCCTCACCTCACGGTGGAGAGTCGTTAACTCCTGCGCTGTCCTGTGCAGTCCGGACGTTCCTCCAGTGCGATCTTTCGACCCGATGCTGTTGCCCGAAGGCAGAGCATCGTCCCTTTCGGGCTTGCACCAGCGGCGGTCTGGCGTGCTTCACCTCTCGATTATCGCCCGCCCCATCAATGACCCTTCGAGCGGTGTCGCGCGCCGGTCGTCAGCCGGGCGTTTCGTGTTCGCCGGCCTGCACCAGGCCCAGCTTGCGCAAGGTCCGGTGAAAGTTGCTGCGGTCGATGCCGGCCTCGCGCGCGGCGCTGGCCACGCGGCCGCCGTGGCGGGCGAGCAGTTCCAAGAGCCAGGCCCGCTGGAAGGCCTCGGTCGCCTCGCGCAACGTGCCACCAGCAATGGCAGGCCCCGCGTATTCGTTCGCCGGGGCCTGCACGGGCGCCGCCACGGCGCTTCCCACGCCGGCAGCGCTGTCCAGCGCCAGGTGATGCGGCTCGATGGCCGTCCAGCGCGAGCCGCGCGGCTGTTCCCTGAACGCCCGCAGCGAAGCGCGGCTGATCACGTGCTCGAGCTCGCGCACATTGCCCGGCCAGCCGTGCGCCAGCATGGCGGCCTTCGACGCCGGCGAGAGCCGCAGGTTGCGCGCGCCCAGCCGGTGCTGGTTCTCCTCGAGAAAGCTGCCGGCGAGCACGAGCACGTCGCGCCCCCGTTCGCGCAGCGGCGCGACGACGAGCGGATAGACCGACAGCCGGTGGTACAGGTCGGCGCGAAACCGGCCCTGCGCGATCGCCGCGGGCAGGTCGCGGTTGGTGGCCGCGATCACGCGCACGTCGACCTTGCGCATGCGGTCGCTGCCGGGGCGCTGCACCTCGCCGCTTTGCAGCACGCGCAACAGCTTGGCCTGCACGCTCAGCGGCAGTTCGCCAACCTCGTCGAGAAAGAGCGTGCCGCCATCGGCGATCTCGAACTTGCCGTCGCGGTCCTGCACGGCGCCGGTGAACGCGCCGCGCTTGTGGCCGAAGAGTTCGCTGTCAGCCAGCGACTCGGGCAGCGCCGCGCAGTTGACCTGCACGAGCGGCTGCTCGCTGCGGCGCGAGCGCGCGAGCAGGCGCTGCGCGACGAGGTCCTTGCCGACACCGGTTTCGCCGAGCAGCAGCACCGTGAGGTCGGACACGGCGACCGTGTCGATCTCGTGGCACAGCTGCTTCATCGCCGGGCTGCTGCCCAGCAGCTCGCGGGGAGCGCCGCGCCCTGCGCGCAATGCCTGCGCGACGGCCTGCTCGCGCATCGCGCGCGCCTGCATCTCGCGGATCGTGTCGGCGGCCTCGATGCCGGTTTCGACAAGCGCAATCAGTGCCTCCATCTGCGCCGGGCCGACGGCGTCGAAGGCGTGCGGCTCCAGGGCGTCCAGCGTGAGCAGGCCCCAGACGGCGCCACGCAGGCGCAGCGGCGCGCCCATGCAGTCGTGCACTGGCAGGATGCCCGGCTGGCCGGCGACGAGGCCGTCGTACGGGTCGGGCAGGTTGCTGTCGTGGGCGAAACGCAGGCCCCGTTCGCTGGCGAGCAGGCGCGCAAAACGCGGATGGGCGGCGACGGGAAACTGGCGCCCCAGGGTTTCATCGCTCAGGCCATCGACCGCGACGGGCTTCAGCACGTCGACGTCGAGCTGCAGCAGCGCGGCGGCATCGCAGCGGACCAGTCCGCGCGCGGCGGCGAGCAGCGACCGGTAGCGGGCGGCCTCGGCTTCGGGCTCGGGTGGTGAGGCCTCGGTGGTCGAATCGACACGCATTGTGGTCATAAATACAACACTGAATTTGTTGTGAATTTGACCACACCTGATAAATCCCCAATGGCGTCAAGCACTTGCAGCTGCCTTCCGGCTGGCACGGATCGTGAGATGAAACAGGCATCTCCAACCGAAGGACCGCAAGACCATGAACCCGCAAACCATCGCCATCGTCAAGTCCACCGTGCCCGCGCTCCAGGCCCACGGCGAGGCCATCACCAGCCACTTCTACAAGATCATGTTCGAGGGCCATCCGCAGGTGAAGGCCTTCTTCAACGAGGCGCACCAGGCCGCTGGCACGCAGGCGCGCGCGCTGGCGGGGGCGGTCATCGCGTACGGCGCGCACATCGACCGGCTCGAAGCGATCGCCGGCGCCCTGCCCCGGATCATCCAGAAGCACGCCGCGCTGGGCGTGCTGCCGGAGCACTACCCGATCGTCGGCCACTACCTGCTGCGCGCCGTGAAGGAGGTGCTCGGCGACGCCGCGACCGACGAGGTGATCGCCGCCTGGCGCGAAGCCTACGAATCGCTGGCGGGCCTGCTCATCGACGCGGAAGAAGCCGTCTACAGCGCCAATGCGGCGCAACCCGGCGGATGGCGCGGCACGCGCGAGTTCCGCGTGGCCCGGCGCGAAGACGAAAGCGAGGTCATCACCTCGTTCTACCTGGAGCCCGTGGACGGCGGCGCGCTGTTGGCCTTCACGCCGGGGCAGTACCTCACGCTGGTGCTGGAGATCGACGGCCAGCCGGTGCGCCGCAACTACTCGCTGTCCGACGCGCCGGGCAAGCCGTGGTACCGCATCAGCGTGAAGAAGGAAGAAGGCGGCCGCGCCTCGAACTGGCTGCACGCAGCCGCCGCGGTCGGCACGCGGCTGCAGGTGCAGGCGCCGTGCGGCGACTTCGTGCTGCAGCCCGCGGGCGAGCAGGCGCGCCCGCTCGTGCTGGTGACGGGCGGCGTGGGCATCACGCCCGCGATGAGCATGCTCGAATCGGTGGCGCACACCGGCCGGCCGGTGCACTTCGTCCATGCGGCGCGGCACGGCGGCGCGCATGCGTTCCGCGCCCGCGTGGACGCACTCGCGCAGCGGCATGCGAACGTGAAGCCGCTGTATGTCTACGACGCGCCGCGCGACACCGACACGCCGCACGCGACCGGCTTCGTCACCCGCGAACTGCTGGCCGGAGTGCTGCCGGAAGACCGCGACGTCGACCTGTACTTTCTGGGACCGAAGCCCTTCATGCAGGCGGTGTATGCCAACGGGCTGGCGCTCGGCGTGCCGAAGCAGCAGCTTCGCTACGAGTTCTTCGGGCCGCTCGAAGCCCTGGAGGCCTGAGGGAAGCAAGGCCCTGCGCTGAAACAGTCGCGGGCTGGTCTCACAATGCGCGCTGTCCGCCCGAACAACCGCATTGATCCAAGGAGATTCCATGAAGGCCCAGAACATCCTCCAGACCATCGGCAACACGCCGCACATCCGCATCAACCGCCTGTTCGGCCATGCGAAGCAGCAGGTCTGGATCAAGTCGGAGCGCGCCAACCCCGGCGGCTCGATCAAGGACCGCATCGCGCTGTCGATGGTGGAAGACGCCGAGAAGAGCGGCGCGCTCAAGCCCGGCGGCACCATCGTCGAGCCCACCTCGGGCAACACCGGCATCGGCCTGGCGATGGTCGCGGCCGTCAAGGGCTACAAGCTGATCCTGGTGATGCCCGACAGCATGTCGGTGGAGCGCCGCCGCCTCATGCTGGCCTACGGCGCCACCTTCGACCTCACGCCGCGCGCCAACGGCATGAAGGGCTCCATCGCCCGCGCCGAGGAAATCGTGGCCGGCACGCCGGGCGCGTGGATGCCGCAGCAGTTCAACAACCCCGCCAACGTCGACGTGCACGTGCGCACCACGGCCGAGGAAATCGCGGCCGACTTTCCCGAAGGCATCGACGTGCTCATCACCGGCGTGGGCACGGGCGGCCACATCACCGGCGTGGCGAAGGTGCTCAAGAAGAAGTGGCCCAAGCTGCAGGTGTTCGCGGTGGAGCCGGTGGCTTCGCCCGTGATCTCGGGCGGCGCACCGGCGCCCCACCCCATCCAGGGCATCGGCGCGGGCTTCATTCCGAAGAACCTCGACACCTCGCTGCTGGACGGCGTGCTGCAGGTCGACGCCGAACCGGCGCGCGAAATGGCGCGCCGCTGCGCGGTCGAGGAAGGCATCCTGGTCGGCATCTCGTCGGGCGCGACGCTCGCGGCCATTGCGCAGAAGCTGCCCTCGCTGGCGCCCGATGCGGTGGTGCTGGGCTTCAACTACGACACCGGCGAGCGCTACCTCTCCGTCGAAGGCTTCCTGCCCGCCTGATCCAGCTACAAGTTTCATAGCGCCTCGGGCGCTTAAAATCGTCGGTCTGCTTGATAACCACAAGCCCCACGACATGCTGCGAATCTCCGAACTCAAACTCCCGCTCGACCACGCCCCAGAGGCGCTGGCCACCCTGATCGCCCGGACGCTCGACGTTCCGATTGAAGCGATCGCCTCCCACACCGTCTACAAGCGCAGCTTCGACGCCCGCAAGGTCGACCTGCTCACGGTCTACATCTGCGACGTGCAGCTGACCGACGCCGCGCTCGAAGCCGCGCTGCTGGCCAAGCACGCCAGCCACCCGCACATCCAGCCCGCGCCCGACATGCGCTACACGCCGCCGGGCCAGGCGCCCGCGGACGCCACGCGGCCCGTGGTGATCGGCTTCGGCCCCTGCGGCATCTTCGCGGCGCTGATGCTCGCGAAGATGGGCTTCAGGCCCATCGTGCTCGAACGCGGCAAGACCGTGCGCCAGCGCACCCGCGACACCTGGGGCCTGTGGCGCAAGAGCGTGCTCAACCCCGAGTCGAACGTGCAGTTCGGCGAAGGCGGCGCCGGCACCTTCTCGGACGGCAAGCTCTACAGCCAGATCAAGGACCCGCGCTTCCTCGGCCGCAAGGTGATGGAAGAGTTCGTGAAGGCCGGCGCGCCGCCCGAAATTTTGTACGTCGCGCATCCGCACATCGGCACCTTCAAGCTGGTGAAGGTGGTCGAGAACATCCGCGAGCAGATCGTCGCGCTCGGCGGCGAGATCCGCTTCGAGCAGCGCGTGACCGACGTGCACATCGAAAACGGCCACCTGCGCGGCCTCACCGTGCTCGACCAGACAACGGGCCAGAGCAGCGAGCTGCGCGCCGACCACGTCGTGATGGCGCTGGGCCACAGCTCGCGCGACACCTTCGAGATGCTGCACGCCCGCGGCGTGCACATCGAGGCCAAGCCTTTCTCGATCGGCTTCCGTGTCGAACACCCGCAGGGCCTGATCGACCGCGCCCGCTGGGGCCGCCACGCGGGCCATCCGCTGCTGGGCGCGGCCGACTACAAGCTGGTGCACCACGCCAGCAACGGCCGCTCGGTCTACAGCTTCTGCATGTGCCCCGGCGGCACCGTGGTCGCGGCCACCAGCGAGCCGGGCCGCGTGGTCACTAACGGCATGAGCCAGTACTCGCGCAACGAACGCAACGCCAACGCGGGCATCGTGGTGGGCATCGACCCGAAGGACTTCCCCGGCGATGCGCTGGCAGGCATCGCGCTGCAGCGCCAGCTCGAAAGCAACGCCTACGTGCTCGGCGGCAGCAACTACCACGCACCGGGCCAGCTGGTGGGCGACTTCATCGCCGGCAAGCCGTCGACCGCACTCGGCAGCATCATCCCGTCGTACAAGCCCGGCGTGACACCGACCGACCTGCACCAGGCCCTGCCCGCCTACGCCATCGAGGCGATGCGCGAGGCCTTCCCGGCATTCGGCCGCAAGATCAAGGGCTTCGACACGCACGACGCCGTGCTCACCGGCGTGGAAACGCGCACCTCGTCGCCGATCAAGATCACGCGCGGCGACGACTTCCAGAGCCTCAACGTGCGCGGCCTCTACCCGGCCGGCGAAGGCGCGAGCTACGCGGGCGGCATCCTGTCGGCCGGCGTGGACGGCATCAAGGTGGCCGAGGCCGTGGCGCGCAGCGTGCTCGGCAGCGCCGTTTGACGATGCACTTCCACCGCCCCACCACCGGCCAGTTGGCCGTCGCCACGCTGGCGATGGCCGCCGTGGTGCTCGCGTCCAACCTCCTGGTGCAGTTCGCCATCAACGACTGGCTCACCTGGGGCGCCTTCACCTACCCGGTGGCCTACCTCGTGAGCGACCTCGTCAACCGGCGCTTCGGCCCTGGCATGGCGCGCCGCGTGGCCTGGGTCGGCTTCGCGGTGGCGGTGGCGGTGTCGCTGCTGCTGGCACCGGCGCGCATCGCCGCCGCCTCGGGCCTGGCCTTCATCGCCTCGCAGCTGCTCGACATCCGCGTGTTCGACCGCCTGCGCCGGGGTCTGTGGTGGCGCGCGCCGCTGGTGGCCACGGTGATCGCGGCCGTGCTCGACAGCATCGTCTTCTGGGGCATCGCCTTCGCGGGCACCGACGGCCCCTGGCTCACCTGGGCGCTCGGCGACCTGGGCGTGAAGCTCGGTGTCGGCGTGCTGATGCTGCTGCCGTTCCGGCTGCTGATCGGGCGGCAAGCCGCTGACCGAGGCGCTGCACACGCATGACGATCCGCCCTGACAATACCCGCAGGATGTTCCGGCCGCGCTGACCGCGCGGGACCGGTTGTTCTTTTTCTTCCCTTTCCATCCCTCGCGCCCATCGCCGAGCCTTCCGTATGACCGACGCATCCACCGCCGCCCCGAACACGAACTCGCGCAACGCACGGCGCCAGCGCCCGGACATGGCCGAGCAGCTGCAGCAGCTGAAGGCCGGCGCGGGCAGCACCGACGCAGGCGCTGACGCGTCGGCAACGCAGCCCACCGCCCCCGCGCAACAGCAGCAGCAACAACGGCCGCCGCGCGCCAAGCAACAGCGCCCGCACGGGCAGCAACAGCCGCAGCAAGGGCGCAAGCCGCGCGGACAGCAGCCGCAACAGCAACAACAGCCCGAAGCCCAGCGCGCACCGCGCAAGGTCAACCCGGTGCTCGAGCGCCTGTTCGCGCTGTACCCGCAGCTGTTCGGCGCACGCTTCGTGCCGCTGAAGCTCGGCGTGTACGAAGAGCTGATCGCGCGCCACCCCGAAGACTTCAAGGCCGAAGACCTGAAGATCGCGATGGGCCAGCATGCGCGCTCCACGCGCTACCTCGAGAGCGTGGCCGCCGGCCATGCGCGCCATGACCTGGACGGCAATGCGCTCGACCCGGTCGCGCCCGAGCACGTGCACCACGCCATTCTTGAGCTGCACCGCCGCCGCTCGCACCGCAACCCCGGCGAAGACCTGCGTCCGCAGCTGGTGACGCGCATCGCCAAGGCCATCGAAGCCTCGGGCCTCGACCACGAGGCCTATGCCGTGCTGGTGCGCTCGCGCGACGCCAACAACAACGCCGTCGTCGACGAAGCCCTGGCCGAACTCGCCCAGCAGGCCGCCAAGCGCGAAGCCCTGCTGCGCGCCTTCGAAGCCAGCGGCCGCAGCGAACAGGAGTTCGCCGACATGTACGGCATGAAGCCCGGCGACGTGACGCGCACGCTGCAGCGCGTGCGGGATGACAAGAAGCGGGCCGAGGCCGCAGCCGCTGCCGCGGCGGTGGCCGCTGAAGCGGCAGCAGCCGCAGCGCCTGAAGCGCAGGCAGCGCCCGAAGCAGAAGCCGCCCCGGCCGCCCCCGAGGCGCCCGCCGCGGACTGACACCACACGCCCGCCCCAACGCAAAAAGCCGCCACATCACTGTGGCGGCTTTTTTCATGGGCGACGGCGTTGGCCGCCGTGCCTGCAACTTGCTCAGCGCGCGTTCTGCAGCGCCGCGATGCGCTCTTCGATCGGCGGGTGCGTGGCAAACAGCTTGCCCATCGCGCCCGTGATGCCCATGGCTTCCACAGCCTTGGGCAGCTCGCCGGCCGGCAGGCCGCCCAGGCGGGCGAGCGCGTTCATCATCGGCTGGCGGTTGCCCATGAGTGCGGCGGCGCCGGCGTCGGCGCGGAACTCGCGCTGGCGCGAGAACCAGGCCACCACCATCGCGGCGGCGAAGCCGAGCACGATGTCCAGCACGATGGTGCTCACGTAGTAGCCGATGCCGGGGCCCGACGAGCGGTCGTCGCCGCGGCGCAGGAAGCTGTCGACCGCGTAGCCGATCACGCGCGAGAGGAACACGACGAAGGTGTTCATCACGCCCTGGATCAGCGTCATCGTGACCATGTCGCCGTTGGCGATGTGCGCGACTTCGTGGCCGATGACGGCCTCGACTTCTTCACGCGTCATGCCCTGCAGCAGGCCGGTGGACACGGCCACGAGCGACGAGTTCTTGAACGCGCCGGTGGCGAAGGCATTGGGCTCGCCTTCGAAGATGCCGACCTCGGGCATGCCGATGCCGGCCTTGTCGGCGAACTTGCGCACGGTGCCGACGATCCAGGCCTCGTCGGGCGACTGGGGGTTGTCGATCATGCGCAGGCCGGCCGTCCACTTGGCCATGGGCTTGCTGATGAGCAGCGAGATGATCGCGCCGCCGAAACCCATGACCAGCGCAAAGCCGAGCAGCGCCGTCAGGTTGAGCCCGTTGGCCGTGAGAAAGCGGTTGACGCCGAGCAGGCTGGCGACCACGCCGAGCACCGCGACGACCATCACGTTGGTCAGGACAAACAGAAGGATACGTTTCAAGTTGAATTCTCCGTGGGGAACACTGCCGACCAGATGAGGGCCACAAGGCCCGCTTCAAGCCTGTCCGGCCGGGGTGACCGCTGTTGTCGTAGGTTGTGACGGACGCGGCGCGGTGGCGTGCGGTAGAGCAATGATAGGAGTAAAAGTTCTACGAACGGGGCCGGAAGACCTTCGGATCGTCGTAGTAATCGGGTGTTTCGTTGGCGCCGCACCACCCCGGAACGCCAAGCACCGGCAGCGGTGCGAAGGGCTTGCGTGCCATGTATTCGGGCGTGAGGCAGCGCGCCAAGGCTGCATCGCCGAGCGGGCCTTCGGCTGAAGGCAGCAGCACATGCGCGGTCGCGGCCTTGCGCGGCACCACCAGCTTTTCGAGCAGCGCATGGCCGAACACGCGCAGCCGCGCCTGCGCCCAGAGCGCGCGCCGCGTGACGAACAACGCCTGCCAGTCGCGCGCCACCAGCGCCTCCCACAGCGCGGGCGGTGCATCGAGCACCGCGCCGTTCTCGTCGAACAGCGTGAGCGCATCGCGCAGCGGCCCGCGCGTGGCGCCGACGCCGGCGCGTGCGATCTCGGTGGCCTGCAGCTCGTTGAGCCGGCGCTTGGTTTCGGGAAAGGCCAGCCAGACCAGGCCGTTGAAGAAGTCGTGCAGGTTGTCGCGCGTGGGCACGGTGCGCGTGCGGAAGATGTGGGCCTCGTAGGCCTGGCCCTCGGGCAGCGCGTCCTGCGTGACGAAGTCAGGCACGGCGGATGGCTTGGCCATCTGCAGCGCGGCGGCGACGGTGCCGCTGTGTGCAACGGCCCGCGCCACGGCTTCGCCGGGATCACGGTACGGTGCCAGCCAGGGTGCGGCCCAATCGATGGCCGCGACCGCCGGCAGGCCCGGGCTCAAGGCGCGGACGCCCCCGTCCATCGGATGCGGTCGGGGTGCTGCATCACCGCGAACTCGCCCGTGAGCTTGTCGAAGAGCTTGAGCGAGCTGCCGCTCTTGCTGAGCAGGCCGGCGGTGCGCAGGGCCTTGGCCACGTCGTTCAGCGGCACGTCGGTGCCGCGGCGCAGCGCGGGCACGGCCTGCAGGATGAACTCGGCGGCTTCGGAGATTTCAGGCTGCTGCGGCGGTGGCGGTGCCACCGGCTTGGCCGTCTTCGCCGCCGTCTTGCGCGCAGTCTTGGCCGCAGCCTTCTTCGCGGGGGCGGTCTTCGCGGCCGGCGTCTTCTTCGCAGCCGCCACCTTCTTGGCCGGCGCGGTGCGCACGGCCGGCTTGATGCCGTGGTGCGCGAGGTCGATGAAGCTGTCGTAGATGCCGACGGTCTCTTCGCCGGTCTTGCCCTGCTGGCCGATGCCGCAGACGCGGCAGCCCTTTTCGCGCAGGCGGATCACGAGCGGCGCGAAGTCGGAGTCGGACGACACCAGCACCACCACGTCGGGCCGCTCGGCGATCACGAGGTCGATGGCGTCGACGGCCAGCGCGATGTCGGTGCTGTTCTTGCCCGCCGACAGGTTCACCATGGGCCGCACCGACAGCCGCTTGAACAGCGCCTGGCGGTTCACGGCCATCTCGGCGTTGCAGTAGGCGCGGCGCACGTGGATGGCGCCGTAGTCCTCCATCGTGCGCTGCACGGCCTGCTCGATCACGTCGGCCGAGACGTTGTCGGCGTCGATCAGCAGCATCACGCGCAGCGACGACAGGGGCACCGGCGCCGTCATGCGAGCTTCCAGTTCACCGTCTCGCCACCGCGCAGCGGCTTGAGCGTGGCTTCGCCGTAGGGCACGGTCTCGGGCAGGGTCCAGGTTTCGCGCTTCAGCGTGATGGTGTCGGTGTGGCGCGGCAGGTCGTAGAAGTCGGGGCCGTGGAAGCTGGCAAAGCCTTCGAGCTTGTCGAGCGCGTTCACGCTGTCGAAGGCCTCGGCGTACAGCTCGATGGCGGTGAGCGCGGTGTAGCAGCCGGCGCAGCCCAGTGCGTGCTCCTTCAGGTGCGCGGGGTGCGGCGCGCTGTCGGTGCCCAGGAAGAAGCGGTCGCTGCCGCTGGTGGCGGCCTCGACGAGCGCCACGCGGTGCGTTTCGCGCTTGAGCACGGGCAGGCAGTAGTAGTGCGGGCGGATGCCGCCGGTGAAGATGGCGTTGCGGTTGTACAGCAGGTGGTGCGCCGTGATGGTGGCGGCTGTGAAGCGGTCGGCGTCGCGCACGTAGTGGGCGCCTTCCTTGGTGGTGAGGTGCTCGAACACCACCTTCAGTTCGGGGAAGTCGCGGCGCAGCGGGATCATCACGCGGTCGACGAACACGGCTTCGCGGTCGAACAGGTCGATGGCCGGGTCGGTCACTTCGCCGTGCACCAGCAGCAGCAGGCCGTGCTTCTGCATGGCTTCGAGCGTCTTGTAGGTCTTGCGGATGTCGGTCACACCGGCATCGCTGTTGGTGGTGGCGCCGGCCGGATAGAGCTTGAGCGCACGCACGCCGGCTTCGGCGGCCAGCGCGATTTCTTCGGGCGGCAGCTTGTCGGTCAGGTAGAGCGACATCACGGGCTCGAAGGACGTGCCCGCGGGCACGGCGGCGCGGATGCGGTCGCGGTAGGCCACGGCCTGGGCGGCGGTGGTCACGGGCGGACGCAGGTTCGGCATGATCAGCGCGCGGCCGAACTGGCGGGCGCTGTGGGGCACGACGGCTTCGAGGGCGGCGCCATCGCGCACGTGCAGGTGCCAGTCGTCTGGGCGGGTGATCGTGAGGGTGTCTGTCATGGCGGGCGCAATTGTCGCATCGCCCCCTGAGACGGGCCCTACCCCAGCAGGTATTCGCGCACCAGCAGGCGCGCACGATGCAGCCGGCTCTTCACGGCGCCCGGCGGCTCGCCCAGGCGCTCGGCGATCTCGGCAATGGTGAGTTCCTCGAAGTCGCGCAGCAGCACGACCTCGCGGTAGTGCGCCGGCAACGATTCGAGCGCATGGGCCAGGTCGATGCGCAGCGCGTGGTCGCTGCGGGCCGCGAGCTGGCGCTCGACGGTGTCTTCGTCGAGCGGGTCGTGGCGGAACATGGCGCGCTGCAGGCGCAGGCATTCGCGCCGGATGACGGTGAACAGCCACGACGAGAACGCCGCGGCCGCCTGCAGCCCGCGCACGCGGCGTGCGACCACCAGCAGCGACTCCTGCACGGCGTCGTCCACGTCGCTGGCCTGGCAGTGCCGGCGGGCGTAGCGGCGCGCGTCGGTCTGGCAGGCGGCGAGCAGGCCCTCGAGGGCGACGGGGTCGCCGGTCTGCGCGGCCAGGATCAGGCAGGTGCGGTCGATCGCTGCGGTGGCCATGGGTCAGCGGCCCTTGTCGAGCCTGCGCCCGACCATCGCGCACATCGGGCAGAAGCCGACCAGCCCGGTGAGGGCCAGCATCGCGCCCATGAGGCCGACCGCGACGGCCAGGACGTCCGCCGGCCAGTTCATGGCGGCGAAGGCGAGGCCGGCGAGGCCCAGGGCGATGCGCAGGGCGCGTTCCCAGCCGGGAACATTCTTGACGTAGAGCATGGTGGTTTCCTTCGATCCGTGACGTGTGAATGCGGGAGGAGCAGAACGCCCCTCCCGCATGGAAAGAGGCGGCCACCCGCCGAAACGGTTCGCGGAAAGTCAGGATTTTTTCATGCCCTCGCGGCAACGCCCACCCGCATGAGGCACAGCTACCGCTGGAACACCCCGCAGACGCGGTCGGCCACGGCCTGCATCCAGCGCACGTGGCTGGTCGAGCTGCGCGCGCCCCGGCCCGGCGGCCAGGGATCGAACAGGCGCAGCGTGGTGCCGCCCCCGCCGGGGTCGTTGTCGCCGCGAATGCCCGCGAGCACGACCATGTGGCCCGGCTGGCCGGCGGGCGCGCCGCCCTTGGCGCCCCAGCGCAGGTCGAACATCAGCGGCCCGGCGTGCAGCGCGGTGCGCAGCGCGGCGACGGTCCACGGGCCGTGGGTCCGCAGCGTGAGGCCGTGCGCAGCGGCGAAGCGGCGGTTGTCGTCGTCATCGGGGTCGCTGCCCTGCGCATGGCGGTCGCTGTCCACGCGGCGGCGCAAGGCGCCGTCGGCGCCCATCAGCTCCGAGGGCGTGCGCGCCACCACGGTCTGCACGGTGGCGCGCGTGAGCATCGCGGTGGCCGCCGCCCAGCACAGCGCGGGCACGGGCTGCGGAATCAACGCCACGGGGTGCAGCAGCGGCGCGTGGGTTTCGTTGTCGAAGGCCACGTTGCGGGTGCAGGGGCCGGCTTCGCCGTCCTCGCACAGCCAGTGCGCGGCCTGCAAGCGCAGCACGGCCGCCCGGGTGACGGGGCCGTAGTCGCCGTCGGGCGCGAGGCCGGGGCTGGGCTGCAATTTGCGGTTCAGGGCCTCCTGCAGGCGACGGACATCGGCCCCGCGCCAGCCCTGTTTCAGCGTGCTCATCGGTGGGAATCCCCCTTGACACAAGGATGCACGGACGAAGGAAAGCGAGCGGATGCATTGTGAAAACGGCACGCCCCTGCGTCTATTGGTCGGATGACATAGCCGGAACATGTGATGCCACGGAGGTTTCCCCCGGGCGCCAGCCCTGCGGCGGACCTTGGTAGGCTCGCTCCCCATGACCGCGCCCGCCCCGACCGCCCAGCCCATCGCCACCGAACTCGCCGACGGCGGCCTCGCGGCCCTGTTCACCGCGCCCGGCGGCGCGCCGGCCTTCGCGGTGCGCTGGCAGGGCGCCGTGCACGGCTACCTGAACCAGTGCCCGCACGCCGGCGGCCCGCTCGATTTCGAAGGCCAGATCCTCGAAAGCTCCGGGCGCTACCTGATGTGCGCGCGGCACGGCGCGATCTTCGAGCCCGACACCGGGCGCTGCGTGGGCGGCCCCTGCCGCGGCGCGCGCCTCACGCCGCTGGCGCTGCGCGAGGCGGCGGACGGCAGCGTGTGGCTGGCCGACTGACGCGGGCGAGCGGCTACAGTCGCGGCCTCTTCTTTCCGCCCTGCCCCATGCGCCGATTCGCTGCTGTCTCCGTCCTCGTTCCGGCCCTACTCATCGGCGCGGGCTGCGTCTCGCGACCCGCGCCGCGCGTCACCTTCCTGGCCGACGGCGTGTTCAAGTCGCCCACCGCGCAGGACGCCGAGAACTACTGCCGCAACTTCGGCGCGCCGATGCGCTTTTTGAGCAGCACGCTGTCGGAGGTGCCGGCAGAAGGTGTGCCGGCAGGAGAAGTCGTCTACCGCTGCGACTGAGCTTCTTCGGCTTCTTCCGGCCGCACCCGCGCCAGGATGAAATCGATGAACGTCCGGATCGCCCGCGTGTGCTGGCGGTTCGGCATGTAGAGCATGAACATCTGGGTGCCGAAGATCGACAGGCGCCAGTCGTCCAGCGTGGTCACCACGTCGCCGCGGCGCACGTCTTCCTGCACCACGTAGTCGGGCACGAGGCCGACGCCCAGGCCCGCGAGGATGGCCTGGCGCAGGAATAAAAAGTTCTCCGAGATCAGCGTCGGCTCCAGGATCACCTCGCGCCGCGTCTCGCCCTGGTAGGCCGAGATGCGCAGCTGCCGCCCGATGACGGCGGCCGTGACCACCGGCGTGGCGCGCAGCGCGTCCAGCTGCACGGGCAGCGGGTGGCGCTCGGCGTAGGCGCGCGTGGCGCAGGCCACGTAGCGCACCGGGCCCATCTCGCGCGCCACGAGGTTCTGCGGCGGCTCGGGGATCACGCGGATGGCGATGTCGACCTCGTCGCGCAGCAGGTCTTCGATGCGGTTCTCGAACACCACGTCGAGCACGATGCCGGGGTACTGGCGCTTGAAGTCGATGAGCCAGTCGGCCATCACGAGCTGGCCGTAGCCGCTGGGCACGCTCAGGCGCACGCGGCCCTGCAGGCCCTCGCCCAGCGCGGTGACCGACTCGCGCGCCGCCAGCAGCTCGCCCTGGATGGCCACGCCGTGCTGGTACAGCCGCAGCCCGATCTCGGTGGGCTCGGCGCGCCGGGTGGTACGCCGGATCAGCTGCGCGCCCACCGAGCGCTCCAGCTGGTTCAGGTGGTAGCTGACGTTGGCGCGGGTCATCTTGAGCCGGCGCGCCGCCGCGCTCAGGTTGCCCGCGTCAAGGATTTCCACCAGCAGGGTGAGCGATTGCAGGTCCATGGGCGGATTGTGTCAAAAATTCTTTGACAGTCTGTCAACCACCTATGCAATTGTCAAAGCAGCGATGCCGGCCAAGAATGCAGGGCTCCCCAGAGCCCCGGACCCCTCGGCTTCACGAGGGCCTGCCACGCAAGCAAGAGACAAGCGACACGCACATGGCCACCCCCACTCCCAGCCCTTCCACGTCCAACGGTCCCGTCACCTTCCAGCGTCAAGGCGACGTGTGCGTGGTGACCATCGACAACCCGCCCGTCAACGCCCTGGGCGTGGACGTGCGCCGCGGCCTGGCCGCCGCCATCGACGCGGCCGAGGCCGACAGCGGCGCCAAGGCGGTGCTGATCGTCGGCGCGGGCCGCAACTTCATCGCCGGCGCGGACATCCGCGAGTTCGGCCAGACGCCGCAGCAGCCCTCGCTGCCCGAGGTCTGCCTGAAGATCGAGAACTGCAGCAAGCCGGTGGTCGCCGCCATCCATGGCGCGGCGCTCGGCGGCGGGCTGGAAATTGCCCTGTCGGCGCACTACCGCCTCGCCGCGCCCACCGCCAAGCTGGGCCTGCCCGAGGTGGCGCTGGGCCTGCTGCCCGGCTCGGGCGGCACGCAGCGCGCACCGCGCCTGATCGGCGTGAAGCCCGCGCTCGAACTGATGCTCAGCGGCCGCCATGCGGGCGCCAAGGAAGCGCTGACGCTCGGCCTCGTCGACCGCCTCGGCGCTGAAGCCGATGCCCGCGCCGAAGGCCTCGCCTACGCGCAGGAGCTGGTCGCTGCCCACGCCCCGGTGCGCCGCACGCGCGAAGCCGCCGGCCTGGCCGACAAGGACGCAGCCCGCGCCGCCCTCGAGGCCGCGCGCGCCGACACCGCCAAGAAGAGCCGCGGCCTGTTCTCGCCGATGAAGATCGTCGAAGCGGTCGAAGGCGCGCTCACGCTGCCCTTCGACGAAGGCATGGCACTGGAGCGCAAGCTGTTCCTGCAGTGCATCGACAGCCCGCAGCGCGCCGGCCTGATCCACGCCTTCTTCGCCGAACGCGAAGTGCTGAAGGCGCCCGAGACCCGCTCGGCCAGCCCGCGCCCGCTCACCTCGGCCGGCATCGTCGGCGGCGGCACCATGGGTGCGGGCATTGCCGTGGCCATGCTCGACGCGGGCCTGCCCGTGACCATGGTCGAGCGCGACGAGCCCAGCCTGGCGCGCGGCCGTGCGCACGTCGAGAAGGTGTACGACGGCCTCATCGCCAAGGGCCGCATGACACAAGAGGCCAAGGCCGCCGTCATGGCCCGCTTCTCGGGCTCGACGAGCTACGACGCCTTCGCGAATGTCGACATCGTGGTCGAGGCCGTGTTCGAAGAGATGGGCGTCAAGAAGGCCGTGTTCGCCGAACTCGACCGCGTGTGCAAGAAGGGCGCCGTGCTCGCCACCAACACCTCGTACCTGGACATCGACGAGATCGCCGCCAGCATCTCGCGCCCGCAGGACGTGGTGGGCCTGCACTTCTTCTCGCCCGCCAACATCATGAAGCTGCTGGAGATCGTGGTGCCCGCCAAGGTGAGCGCCGACGTGGTCGCCACGGGCTTCGAACTCGCGAAGAAATTGAAGAAGGTGCCCGTGCGCGCCGGCGTGTGCGACGGCTTCATCGGCAACCGCATCCTGGCCGTGTACCGCCAGGCCGCCGACCACATGATGGAAGACGGCGCCTCGCCCTACGACATCGACGCGGCCGTGCGCAACTTCGGCTACCCGATGGGCCCGTTCCAGGTGTCCGACCTGGCCGGCGGCGACATCGGCTGGGCCACGCGCAAGCGCAAGGCCGCCACGCGCGACCCGCAGGCGCGCTACGTGCAGGTGGCCGACCGCATCTGCGAGCGCGGCTGGTTCGGCCAGAAGACGCAACGCGGCTACTACCTGTACCCCGAAGGCGCGCGCACCGGCGTGCCCGACCCCGAGGTGCTGGCCATCATCGACGCCGAGCGCGAGCGCGCCGGCATCACGCCGCGCACCTTCACCGAAGAAGAAATCATGCGCCGCTACATGGCCGCCATGGTCAACGAAGGCGCCAACGTCGTGCTGCAGCGCATCGCGCTGCGCCCGCTCGACGTGGACGTGACCTTCCTCTATGGCTACGGCTTCCCGCGCCACCGCGGCGGCCCCATGAAGTACGCCGACACCGTGGGCCTGCCCAAGGTGCTCGCCGACATCCGCGAGTTCGCCAAGGCCGACCCGATCTTCTGGAAGCCGTCGCCGCTGCTCGTGGAGCTGGTCGAACGTGGCGCCGATTTCGCCAGCCTGAATCAATCCGAGTAACCGTTAGAGCCCACCGTCCAGGAGACAAACCCATGCGTGAAGCCGTCATCGTTTCTACCGCCCGCACCCCGCTCACCAAGGCGCACCGCGGCGAATTCAACATCACCTCCGGCGCCACGCTGGCCTCGTTCGCGGTGAAGGCCGCGGTCGAGCGCTCGGGCCTGGACCCGGCCCTGATCGAGGACGCGATCCTCGGCTGCGGCTACCCCGAAGGCACCACCGGCCGCAACATCGCGCGCCAGTCGATCATCCGCTCGGGCCTGCCGATCAGCATCGCCGGCACCACCGTGAACCGCTTCTGCGCCTCGGGCCTGCAGGCCATCGCCATGGCCGCGGGCCGCATCGTGGTGGACGGCGCGCCGGCCATGATCGCGGGCGGCGTGGAAAGCATCTCGCAGATCCGCGGCCGCAGCCCCGGCGACGGTGGCGACCTCAGCCTGGACCCGTGGATCGTCGAGCACAAGCCCGAGCTCTACATGGCGATGATCGACACCGCCGACATCGTCGCCAAGCGCTACAACATCAGCCGCGAAGCGCAGGACCGCTTCTCCGCCGAGAGCCAGCGCAAGACCGAAGAAGCGCAACTGGCCGGCCGCTACAAGGACGAGATCGTGGCCTGCACCACCACGATGGCCGTGACCGACAAGGAGACCAAGGAAGTCACCCACCGCGAAGTCACCGCCACGGAAGACAACTGCAACCGCCGCGGCACCACCTACGAGGCGCTGGCCAAGCTCAAGCCCGTGATGGGCGACGACAAGTTCATCACCGCCGGCAACGCCTCGCAGCTGTCCGACGGCGCCTCGGCCTGCGTGATGATGGAAGCCAAGGACGCCGAGCGCGCCAACCTGAAGCCGCTGGGCGCCTTCCGGGGCCTGGCGCTGGCCGGCTGCGAACCCGACGAGATGGGCATCGGCCCGGTCTTCGCCGTGCCCAAGCTGCTCGCGCGCCACGGCCTGAAGGTGCAGGACATCGACCTGTGGGAACTCAACGAAGCCTTCGCCTCGCAGTCGATCTACTGCCAGGAAAAGCTGGGCATTCCGTCGGAACGCCTGAACGTGAACGGCGGCGCGATCTCCATCGGCCACCCCTTCGGCATGACCGGCGCGCGTCTCACGGGCCACGTGCTGCTCGAAGGCAAGCGCCGCGGCGCCAAGTACGCCGTGGTCACGATGTGCATCGCCGGCGGCATGGGCGCGGCCGGCCTGTTCGAAATTTATTGATTCATTGAGGAGTCCGCGATGGACCTGAACTTCACGACCGAAGAAGAAGCCTTCCGCAGCGAAGTGCGCACCTTCCTGGCGAACAAGCTGCCTGCGCGGCTGTCCGACAAGGTGCGCAGCGGCAAGATCCTGGAAAAGGCCGACATGCAGGAATGGCACGCCATCCTGAACGAGCGCGGCTGGCTCGCCAACCACTGGCCCGAGCAGTACGGCGGCCCGGGTTGGACCGCGGTCGAGAAGTTCATCTTCGAGAACGAATGCGCCCTGGCCTTC
Source organism: Variovorax sp. GW822-FHT04E09 (assembly GCF_058800845.1). NCBI lineage: Bacteria > Pseudomonadati > Pseudomonadota > Betaproteobacteria > Burkholderiales > Comamonadaceae > Variovorax > Variovorax sp. GW822-FHT04E09. The sequence goes on along the minus strand of NZ_JBXAMR010000005.1, from coordinate 114,676 downwards.
GCGCCGCGCATCGTGCCCTTCGGCGTCAACATGCTGGGCCCGGTGCTCATCAAGTACGGCAACGAAGCGCAGAAGAGCTACTGGCTACCGCGCATCCTGAGCGGCGCCGACTGGTGGTGCCAGGGCTACTCGGAACCCGGCGCGGGCTCCGACCTGGCCGCGGTGAAGACCACGGCCGTGCGCGGCATCGACGCGCAGGGCGACCACTACATCGTGAACGGCCAGAAGACCTGGACCACGCTGGGCCAGCACGCCAACATGATCTTCTGCCTGGTGCGCACCAACCGCGAGGCGAAGAAGCAGGAAGGCATCAGCTTCCTGCTGGTCGACATGACCTCGCCCGGCGTGGAAGTGCGCCCGATCATCACGCTGGACGGCGAGCATGAAGTCAACGAGGTGTTCTTCTCCGACGTGCGCGTGCCCGCCGAGAACCTCGTGGGCGAAGAGAACAAGGGCTGGACCTGCGCCAAGTACCTGCTGACCTACGAACGCACCAACATCGCGGGCGTGGGCTTCTCGGTGGCCGCACTCGAACAGCTCAAGGGCATCGCCGCCTCGCAGACCAAGAACGGCAAGCCCTTGGCGGACGACCCGGCCTTTGCCGCACGCCTGGCGCGCGTCGAGATCGACCTGGAGAACATGAAGACCACCAACCTGCGCGTGATCGCGGCGGTGGCCGGCGGCGGCGTGCCCGGTGCGGAAAGCTCGATGCTGAAGATTCGCGGCACCGAGATCCGCCAGGAAATCTCGTCGCTCGCGCGCCGCGCCATGGGCGTGTACGGCCGCCCCTTCGTCGCCGAAGCGCTGCAGGATGGCTTCACCGGCGAGACCTTCGGCCCGGCCTATGCCAAGGCTGCCGCCTCGCGCTACTTCAACAACCGCAAGCTGTCGATCTTCGGCGGCTCGAACGAAATCCAGAAGAACATCATCTCCAAGATGATCCTCGGGCTGTAAAGGAGACACGCACATGAACTTCGAACACACCGAAGACCGGCGCATGCTCGCCGACAGCCTGAACCGCTTCATCGCCGAGCAGTACGCCTTCGATGCGCGCGACCGCATCGCGAAGTCGGCGCACGGTTTCAGCAAGGAAATCTTCCAGAACTTCGCCGAGCTCGGCGTGATCGGCGCGCTGTTCAGCGAGGCCGACGGCGGCTTCGGCGGCAGCGGCTTCGACATCGCCGTGGTCTTCGAAGCACTGGGCCGCGGCCTCGTGGTCGAGCCGCTGCTGGGCGCCGTGATGGTCGGCGAGGCGATCAGCGCCGCCGGCAGCGATGCGCAGAAAGAAAAGATCGGCGACATCGTCAACGGCGTGACCGTGGCGGCCTTTGCACACGACGAAGCCGACACGCACTACGAGCGCACGCGCGTGGCCACGAAGGCCGAGCGCAGCGGCGACGGCTGGGTGCTCAAGGGCGCCAAGGCCGTGGTGCCGCAAGGCGAGCAGGCCGACCTGTTCCTGGTCTCGGCCCGCACCTCGGGCAACGTCGATGACGAAGCCGGCATCTCGCTGTTCCTCGTGCCCGCGAAGACCGCCGGCCTCACCGTGCGCGGCTGCCCCGCGATCGACGGGGGCCGCGTGGCCGAACTCACGCTCGACGGCGTGACGCTCGGCGCCGACGCGCTGCTGGGCGCCGAAGGCCAGGGCGCAGCGACGCTGGAACGCGCCATCGGCCGCGGCGTGCTCGCGCTGTGCGCCGAAGCCCTGGGCGCGATGGAAGCCGCCAAGACCGCCACGCTCGAGTACCTGCGCACGCGCAAGCAGTTCGGCATCCTCATCGGCAGCTTCCAGGCCCTGCAGCACCGCATGGCCGACCTGCTGCTCGAGATCGAACAGGCCCGCTCGGCCGTGATCAACGCCGCCGCCGCCATCGACGGCAGCGACCGCGTGGCGCGCGAGCGTGCACTGTCGGCCGCCAAGTTCAGCATCGGCCGCATCGGTGCGCTGGTGGCCGAAGAAAGCATCCAGATGCACGGCGGCATCGGCATGACGTGGGAGCTGCCGCTGCCCCACTACGCCAAGCGCCTCGTGATGATCGACCACCAGCTCGGCGACGAAGACCACCACCTGCAGCGCTACATCGCTCTGGGCAAAGAGTCCGGCAAGGAGCTGGCGTCGTGAGCGACAACAAGACCGTGCTGATCAGCCAGGAAGGCGCCGTCCGCATCCTGACCAACAGCAACCCGACCGCGCGCAACGCGATCACGCCGACGCTGTACGCCGAACTCTCCGCCGCGCTCGCCGACGCGCAGAACGACCCCGAAGTGGGCGCCATCGTCTTCACCGGCGCGGGCGACTTCTTCTGCTCGGGCGGCGACCTGAACCTGCTGGCCAAGCGCCGCGAACTGCCCGAGGCCGAACGCCGCGAGAAGCTCGAAGGCCTGCACGACCTGATCCGCGCGATCCGCGATTGCGGCAAGCCCGTGATCGCGGCGGTCGAAGGCGGCGCGGCCGGCGCGGGCCTGTCGATGGCGCTGGCCTGCGACATGCTGGTGTCGGCGCGCGATGCGTTCTACACGGTGGCCTACGTCAAGGTCGGCCTCACGCCCGACGGCGGCGCCACGGCCTTCCTCGCGGAGTTCGTCTCGCGCCAGCTGCTCACCGAGCTGTGCCTCACCGGCGACCGCCTCACGGCCGAGCGCCTGCACGCGATGGGCGCGGTGAACCGCCTGACCGACAAGGGCGGCGCACTGGCCGAGGCCATCGCCCTCGCCGCCAAGGTGGCCAACGGCCCGCAGCGCGCGAGCGCACGCATCAAGACGCTGTGCCGCCAGGCCCATCGTGCAACGCTCGAGGAACAACTCGAGGCCGAAGCGATCTACATGGTGACGTCGCAGGCCGACGCCGAAGCCGCCGAAGGCATCGGCGCTTTCCTCGGCAAGCGCAAGGCCGACTTCGTCGCGTTGCGCCACGCGCCCCAGCCCGACGCGTCCTGACGCGCCGAGCCCCTCCCCGCTCGTGCATGCCGATGCAGATGCGGGGGTCTTTCGTTTTCCTGGAGTTGTTCCCATGCCCTCGCTGAATTCCTCGCTGCCGCTCGCCGGCGTGCGCGTCCTCGATCTGTCCCGCATCCTTGCCGGCCCCTGGTGCGGCATGGTGCTGGCCGACATGGGCGCCGAGGTGATCAAGGTCGAGCACCCGGGCCGCGGCGACGACACGCGCGACTGGGGCCTGCGCGTGGGCAAGACCGAAACCGCCTACTTCAACAGCGTGAACCGCAACAAGCGCTCGGTCACGCTCGACTTGCAGACGCCCGAAGGCCAGCAGATCGCACGCGACCTCGCCAAGCAGTGCGACGTGGTGATCCAGAACTTCAAGTTCGGCGGCATCGACAAGCTGGGCCTGGGCTACGAACAGCTGCGCAAGGAGAACCCGGGCCTCATCTACTGCTCGATCTCTGGCTACGACCGCACCGGCCCCGAGGCCGCACGCCCCGGCTACGACCTCGTGGTGCAGGGCGAGGCCGGCCTGATGGCGCTGAACGGCGAAGCGAACCAGCCCCCGCTGAAGTTCGGCGTGGCCGCCGTCGACCTGTTCACCGGCATGTACTCGGCGCAGGCCGTGCTGGCCGCGCTCTACCAGCGCGAGAAGACCGGCACGGGCCGCCACATCGAGATGGCGCTGTTCGACTGCGGCCTGATGATCACCGCCTACTACGGCCTCGAAGCGCTGCTGATGGGCGAAGACCCGCCGCGCTATGGCAACTCGCACCCGTCGATCGTGCCCTACGGCGTGTTCGACGCGGCCGACGGCCCGCTCGTGATCACCGTGGGCAACAACGCGCAGTTCATGCGCTTCTGCACCGAGGTGATCGAGCGCCCCGACCTCGCGGCCGACGAGCGCTTCAAGACCAACATCCTGCGCTCGGCCAACCGCGCCGCACTGCTGCCCGAGCTGACCGCCGAACTCGCGAAGCGCCCGCGCGCTGCGCTGCTCGAGAAACTCAACGCCTCGGGCATTCCCTGCGGCGAAGTGCTGGGCCTGCTGGAGGCGCTGAACTCCCCGCGCGCGACCGACGCCGGCCTGGTGACCAAGCAGCCGCACCCGGTGGCCGGCGAGGTCAACGTGCTGGCACCGCCCTACCGTTTCGATGGCGAGCGCCTGCCCGTGCGCAGCGCGCCGCCCACTTTGGGCGAAGGCACGCACGACGTGCTGAAGTCCCTGCTCGGCCTGTCGGATGAAAAGCTGGCAGCGCTGAAAACGAACGGCGTCGTCTGATCGCACCACGCGAAGACAACGCCCGCATCCCTGAAGAGAAATCCATGGCCTCCCCGTTCCTCCGTACCCCCCGCAACCCCGTGCGCCGCGCCCTGCTCGCGCTGGCCCTTCCCCTGCTGGCCGGCAGCGCCTTCGCCCAGGCCTGGCCGACCAAGCCGATCACGCTGGTCGTGCCCTTCCCGCCCGGCGGCCCGACCGACGTGGCCTCGCGCATCGTGGCGCAGAAGATGTCGCTGTCGCTCAAGCAGAACATCCTGGTCGACAACCGCAGCGGCGCCTCGGGCACCATCGGCGCGGCCTTTGCCGCCAAGGCCGCACCCGACGGCTACACCTTCGTGATGCTGGCCACCCCGACGCTGCTGGCCTCGCACCTGTACGGCACCGTGCCCTACGACATCTTCAAGAACTTCACGCCCGTGGGCACGGTGTACGACCTGCCGATCGTGATGGTGGTGAACCCGAAGGCGCTGCCCGGCGTGAACGGCCTGCAGGACCTGATCGCCAAGGCCAAGGCCGACGGCGGCAAGCTCAACTACACGACCGCCGGGGCCGGCAGCTTCGGCCACCTGACGACCGAGCAGCTGAAGAACATCGGCAAGTTCGAGATGCAGCACGTGCCCTACCGCGGCAGCGCCCCGGCAGTGACCGACCTCATCGGCGGCCAGGTGCCGGCGATGTTCTCCGACCTCGTGGCCGTGATCCCGCACATCCGCGCCGGCACGCTGCGCCCCATCGCCGTGGGCTCCGGCAAGCGCGTGAGCCTGCTGCCCGACGTGAAGACCGTGGCCGAGCAGGGCTTCCCCGGCTTCGACGCCACCTCGTGGGGCGGGCTGCTGGCTCCGGCCGGCACGCCGCAGGCCGTGGTGGACCGCATGAGCGCCGAGCTGAAGAAGGCGCTGGCCGACAAGGAAGTCGGCGAGAAGCTGCAGAGCGTGGGCTCCTTCGCGGCCTACGGCACGCCGGAACAGACCGCCACGCGCATGCGCCAGGACTTCGAGCGCTGGGGCAAGGTCATTCGCGACAACAAGATCACGAACCAGTAAGACACGGCCTCCGTCCGCAGCCGGCAAGCCCCCCTCAAGGAGACAACATGACAACAGGCAACGACAAGAACAACCCCACGGGAACGGCCAGCGCGCCGTTCCGCCCCCTGTTTCCGGTGCGCGGTCTCGCCGACATCCGGCGGCTGGAAGAAACGCCGCTCGAAGAAGCGCTCACGGTGCGCAGCACCTACGAGCTCTTCCGCAACTCCGGCGCGGCCTTCGGTGACAAGACCGCGCTCACCTTCCTGCGCAGCGGCAACCCGGCGGACGAACCCATCCGCTGGTCGTATGCGCAGCTGCTCGCGGGCATCCACCAGACCGCGAACCTGCTGCACACGCTGGGCGTGGGGCCTGACGATGCAGTGGCGGTGCTGCTGCCCGGTTGCCTCGAGTACCACCTCGCACTCTGGGGCGGTGAGGCCGCCGGCATCGTGCAGCCGCTGAACCCGCTGCTCACCGACGAGAAGCTGGTCGCGCTCATGACCGCGGGCCGCGCCAAGGTGCTCATCGCCTACGGCTCCGACACCGAGTCGGGCATGTGGTCGAAAGCGATGCGCCTGCGCGGCCAAGTGCCCACGCTCACCACCGTGCTGCGCGTGGCGCCGCACGACGAAGCGCTCGGCGCGGCCGGCACGCTCCCCGAAGGCGTGGCCGAGTTCGACGTGCTGCGCGCCGCGCAACCTTCGGACCGCCTCGTGAGCGGCCGCGACATCGCCCCCACCGACATCGCCGCCTACTTCCACACCGGCGGCACCACGGGCGCGCCCAAGCTCGCGCGCCACAGCCACGGCGCGCAGGTGTTCACCGCCTGGGCCAGCGTGCAGCTCGCGGGCATGAACGAGCAGGGCATCTCGATCAACGGCTACCCGCTGTTCCATGTGGCGGGCGTGCTGCCGGCCTCGCTGTCGTCGCTGTCGGCGGGCGTGGAGGTGATCATTCCGACGCCTTCGCTGCTGCGCAACAAGGAGGTGCTGGCCAACTACTGGAAGCTGGTCGAGAAGTACCGCCCGACCTCGCTGTCCGCCGTGCCCACGGTGCTCGCCGCGCTGGCCAACGTGCCGCTGGACGGCGCCGACATCTCCTCCATCACCTACTGCCGCACCGGCGCCGCCGTGCTCGCGCCCGAGCTGGCCGCGCGCTTCGAGCGCCTGTTCGGCCTGCATGTGCACGAGAGCCTGGGCATGACCGAGATGGCCGGCATCTCGACCATCACGCCGCCCGGCGTGAACGGGCCCGCGGGCTGCGTCGGCTTTCGGCTGCCCTATGCGCAGGTGCGCATCGTGGCGCTCGACGAGAACGGCAACGCCAGCGACCGCGAAGTGGCGCAGGGCGAGACCGGCATGGTGCTGTTCAAGTCGCCCAACGTGTTCTCGGGTTTTGTCGATCCGGCCGACAACGCCAAGGCCTTCACCGCCGACGGCTGGCTCGCGACCGGCGACCTGGGCTGGATGGACGCCGAAGAGCGGCTGCACCTCACGGGCCGCTCCAAAGACCTGATCATCCGCAGCGGCCACAACATCGACCCCAAGACCATCGAGGACGCGCTGGGCGCGCACCCCGCCGTGCAGCTGTGCGCCGCCGTCGGAGCGCCCGACGCCTACGCGGGCGAACTGCCCGTGATCTTCGCGACGCTGGTGCCCGGCGCCTCGGCCACCGAAGAGGAACTGCTGGCCTTCACTTCTGCACGCGTGGACGAGGCACCGGCCCGTCCCAAGTGGGTGTCGGTGATCGCCACGATGCCCATGACCAACGTCGGCAAGATCTACAAGCCCGAACTGCGCGCCATGGCCGCGCGGCAGGTGGTGGCGGCCACGGTCGCCGAGGTTTGCGCCGCACTCGGCGTGAACGATGCGGCCCGGCCGGCGGTGAGTACCGAAGGCGAAAGCCTCGTGCACGTGCAGATCGACGCCGCTGCAACGGGCGCACAAGCCGCTGCATTGCAGGAGCGGCTGCAGAAAGCCCTGGAGCCCCTGCCCTTCAAGACGTGCATCGCGCTGAAGTGACCCGCCTGCTTCTTCTTCGACACGATTTTCTGAAACCGAACGGGAGACAAACCATGACCCATCAACCCTCGACCCGCCGTGCGCTGCTGTGCGCCGCAGCCTCGACCGCCGCGCTGTTCGCATTGGCCCCCGCACATGCGCAGGCGCCCTACCCGAACAAGCCGATCCGCCTCGTCGTGCCCTTCCAGGCCGGCGGCGCGACCGACGTGCTGGCGCGCGTGCTGGGCCAGAAGATGTCGGCCAGCATGGGCCAGCCCATCGTGGTGGACAACAAGCCCGGCGCGGCCGGCATCATCGGCACCGACACGGTCGCCAAGGCCGCACCCGACGGCTACACCATCGTGCTGTCGCTGAGCAACTCGCTCATGACCAACGAGTTCCTCTACGAGAAGCTGCCCTACGACACGCAGCGCGACCTCACGCTGGTCTACCAGATCGCGATGGCGCCGCTGGTGCTCGTGGTGCACCCCAGCGTGCCCGCCAAGACCGGCCCCGAGCTGCTGAAGTACGTGGCCGCGAACAAGGGCAAGGTCGCCTACGGTTCGTACGGCGTGGGCGCCTACCCGCACCTGGCCGGCGCGCACATGAGCCTCACGCAGCAGGCCGACATGAACCACGTCGCCTACAAGGGCGAAGCGCCGATGGTGCAAGACCTGATCGGTGGCCAGATCCAGATGGCCTACGCCAGCGCGCTCGCAGCCAAGCCGCACATCGACGCGGGCAAGCTCAAGGCCGTCGGCGTGACCGGCGAGCGCCGCATGAGCACGCTGCCCAACGCGCCCACGCTGGCCGAGCAAGGCCTGAAGGACGAGGCCTACCGCGTGACCGGCTGGCTCGCCATCGCCGCACCCGCGAAGACGCCCAAGGCCATCGTGGACCGCATCGCCGACGAAGTGCGCAAGGCCACGCAGCAGCCCGACGTGCGCGAGCGCGTGGCGGCCATGGGCTTCGAGATCAAGGACAGCTCGCCCGAACTCTTTGCCGCGGCCTGGAAGCAGGAGCGCCCCGTGTGGGAGCGCCTGATCAAGCAGTCGGGCGCCAAGCTCGAATAACCCCTTCCCCATTTTTTGTCATTCAAGAGGAGCAGCCATGAAAGTTCTGGTGCCTGTCAAACGGGTCGTCGATTACAACGTGAAGGTGCGCGTCAAGAGCGACGGCACCGGGGTGGACATTGCCAACGTCAAGATGAGCATGAACCCCTTCGACGAGATCGCTGTCGAAGAGGCGGTGCGGCTGAAGGAAAAGGGCATCGTGACCGAAGTCATCGCCGTCTCCTGCGGCGATGCCAAGTGCCAGGAAACCCTGCGCACCGCGATGGCCATCGGCGCCGACCGCGGCATCCTGGTCGAGACGAGCGAAGAGCTGCAGCCTCTCGCGGTTGCCAAGCTGCTCAAGGCGCTGGTCGACAAGGAGCAGCCCCAGCTGATCATCCTCGGCAAGCAAGCCATCGACGACGACGCCAATCAAACGGGCCAGATGCTGGCTGCCTTGGCCGACCTGCCCCAAGCCACCTTCGCCTCGAAGGTCGATCTGGCAGCCGACAAGGTCACCGTCGCACGCGAAGTCGACGGCGGCATGGAAACCCTGACGCTCACGCTGCCCGCGGTCATCACGACCGACCTGCGCCTGAACGAGCCGCGCTACGTCACCTTGCCCAACATCATGAAGGCCAAGAAGAAGCAGCTGGACACCTTCAAGCCGGAAGACCTGGGCGTGGACGTGAAGCCCCGCCTGAAGACCCTCAAGGTCAGCGAGCCCCCGAAGCGTGGCGCCGGCATCAAGGTGCCCGACGTTGCCACCCTGGTGGACAAGCTCAAGAACGAAGCCAAAGTGATCTGAGGAAGAAACGAACATGACCGCACTCGTCATTGCCGAACACGACCACGCCAGCATCAAGCCGGCCACCCTCAACACCGTGACCGCAGCTCTGGCTTGCGGTGGCGACGTCCACATCCTCGTGGCCGGTGCCAACGCCGCCGAAGCCGCCAAGGCCGCCGCGCAGATCGCCGGCGTGTCCAAGGTGATCGCTGCAGATAGCGCTTCGCTGGCCGAGAACCTCGCCGAGAACGTCGCAGCCCAGGTGCTCGCGATCGCCGGCAACTACAGCCACATCCTGTTCCCCTCGACCGCCAACGGCAAGAACGTCGCTCCGCGCGTGGCCGCCAAGCTCGACGTGGCGCAGATCTCCGACATCACCAAGGTCGACAGCCCGGATACGTTCGAGCGCCCGATCTACGCCGGCAACGCCATCGCCACCGTGCAGAGCACCGACGCCACCAAGGTGATCACCGTGCGCACGACCGGCTTCGACGCCGCAGCCGCCACCGGTGGCAGCGCCACCGTTGAAACCGCCGAAGGCGTGGCCGACAGCGGCAAGAGCGCCTTCGTGGGCCGTGAAGTCACCAAGAGCGACCGCCCCGAACTGACGGCCGCCAAGATCATCGTCTCCGGTGGTCGTGCGCTGGGCAGCGCCGAGAAGTTCACCGAAGTGATGACACCGCTGGCCGACAAGCTCAACGCCGGCCTGGGCGCCAGCCGCGCCGCGGTCGACGCGGGCTACGCCCCGAACGACTGGCAAGTGGGCCAGACGGGCAAGATCGTCGCGCCGCAGCTGTACATCGCCGCGGGCATCTCGGGTGCGATCCAGCACTTGGCCGGCATGAAGGACTCGAAGGTCATCGTCGCGATCAACAAGGACGAAGAAGCCCCGATCTTCTCGGTAGCCGACTACGGCCTCGTGGCCGACCTGTTCACGGCCGTGCCGGAACTCGTGACCACGCTGTAAGCGGCTGCGACGATGAAGACCCGCATCACCGAACTGCTCGGCATCCGCTACCCCATCATCCAGGGCGGCATGCAATGGGTGGGCCGCGCCGAGCTGGCCGCCGCCGTGTCGAACGCCGGCGGCCTGGGCATTCTCACGGCGCTCACGCAGCCCACGCCCGACGACCTGCGCCAAGAAATCGCGCGCACGCGCACGATGACCGACAAGCCCTTCGGCGTGAACCTCACGATCCTGCCGGCGGTGAAGCCGCCGCCGTACGCCGAGTACGTGCAGGCCATCATCGACAGCGGCGTGAAGATCGTGGAGACCGCGGGCAACAGCCCGAAGGACTTCATCGAGGCCCTGAAGCGCCACGACGTGAAGATCGTCCACAAGTGCACCTCGGTGCGCCACGCGCTCTCGGCCGAGCGCAACGGCGTCGACGCGGTGTCCGTGGACGGCTTCGAATGCGCGGGCCACCCGGGCGAGGACGACGTGCCCGGCCTCGTGCTGCTGCCGGTGGCGGCGCGCAAGCTGCGCATTCCGATCATCGCGTCGGGCGGCATCGCCGACGGCCGCGGCATGGCTGCCGCGCTGGCGCTCGGTGCCGAGGGCATCAACATGGGCACGCGCTTCTGCGTGACCCAGGAAGCGCCGATCCACGACAACATCAAGCAGGCGCTGGTGGCCGCGACCGAGCGCGACACCAAGCTGATGTTCCGCACGCTGCACAACACGGCGCGCGTGTTCCGCAACGCGATCTCCGAAGAAGTGGTGGCCACCGAACGTCGTCCGGGCGGCTGCGAGTTCGAGGACATCCGCCCGCTGGTGGCGGGTGCGCGCGGCCGCGCGGCGCTGGAGTCGGGCGAGGTGCACAACGGCGTGGTCTCGGCCGGCCAGTGCATCGGGCTGATCGACGACATCCCGACCTGCGCGGAACTGCTGGAACGCATGGTGCGCGAGTGCCGTGAGCATCTGGACCGCGCCCGCAGCTGGATGAACTGAAGCTCTGCCGCGCTCCCGCCGACGGGAGCGTTCAGAGCCGCTTCGGACTGGCGCGGCACGGGCCCACGAGGTCCGTGCTCAGCGCATCGCAGAAGCTGCATTTGTTGGCGCTCGCCGAGACTTCGTGCCGCATGAACCGGCCACTTCGCCGGGTTCTTCTCTAGAGTGAATGCCCCTGTCACTCGACACCCCACCAAGGGAAGAAGAAAGGCGCCACACCCCCACCACCATCGAGATGTTTGAAGGCTGCTTGCCTCGCGGCAGGTCATCGGTGCGAAAGCAGCGATGCAGATGCGAGGTATCAAAAGGCGACGGCCGAGGTGTTACTAGCACCCCAGCCGTCTAACCAAGTTCGTGCAATCGCCTTGGAAGGAACGCACAAAAATGGCTACCAAGACTATAGCCCGGCCAACTACGCCGGTAGCTTCCGAAGACAACGCCCAAGACCCGGCGGATCTTCTCGAAAACACACTCTCGCAACTCGAAGCGCTCCTGTGGGTCTGCCACGGGGAAGAGATCGACTGGTGCAGCGGTGACGGGCCTCGACAGCTGGACAACGTGCTTTGGCTTGCGGCTGATCTCGCTCGCAAGGCGGGGGAGCTGTTTCAACTGAGCGAGATGGCGCGACGCACAGCGTTTGAGACCGGCGGTTAGCGGCTGGTCTGCGGGCTGCTGGGTTCGCGGCGCGCTCCGCTTCTTGCCAGTGAACTGCCCTTCAACGCGGCTGCTCCGACCACCAGCGGGAAGAAAAGCTGGCCACAAAAACCGGGGCGATTCAGTTCGCCCTGTGCTGTTAGCCTTGCATGGTCGGCAGGGCCTCTGCCACGCCAACTCCGGCCATCGTGCCCAAAATTTTTGAAGTGAACTCACCATGACCAGCCCGCTGTACAACGCCTCCGTTCCCGTCATGCAGCAGATGCTGCGCGCCCTGTCCGACGTGCTCAAGAAGGCCGAAGACCAGGCGACGCAAAGGAATATCGATCCCAATGCGCTGCTGCAGGCGCGGCTGTTCCCTGACATGTTTCCGCTGGTGCGTCAGGTACAGATCGCCGCAGACTTCTCCAAGGGCATTGCCTCCCGCCTGGCGGGTGCCGAGGTGCCGTCCTGGCCCGACACCGAGGTCAGCTTCGCCGACCTGCAAGCGTTGATCGCCAAAGCTCTGGCCCATATCGGCTCCTTCAAGCCTGAGCAATTCGATTCCAGCGAGAGCCGCGAGATCGTATTGCGCCCCGGCACCCCCAAGGAAAAGAAGCTGACCGCAAGCGCATACCTTCTGCACTATGGACTGCCGCAGTTTTTCTTCCACGTGACCACCACCTATGCCATCTTGCGCCACAACGGTATGGAGATCGGCAAGCGCGACTACATGGGTGCCTACTGACCCAAGACAGACAGGCGTTCAGCCACTCTGGCCACTGCCGCTCGAAGTGCAAGCGTGCACGGCAACCCCAATGTGTTGACGCGCGACATCGGCACCTCATCGCTGGCGCAGGGTTGCGCGGGGCAACGCACTACGGTGCAGGTCGAGCGCCACGACGGCGTGCTGCCACCGATTCGCGCCTTTGAGCCACCAATGACGGTCCTCCGAGGGGCCTTCATCATCCGATGAAGGCCCCTTGAAGGCGCCGCCCTAGAGCCTGGGCCTGCCGGCGCTCGAACACGGTGTTCAACGGCCAGCGTACGGCAGCGACGAGTGATGCACGACGATGCGCAGCTTGCCGGCACCGTCCTTCACGAAAGTCCAGGTCTTGTCGACCGTGGTGACCTTGCCGTCCGGGTCAGTGAAGAGCACGTTACCCAGCGTGCTGGCCACGTCGCCGTGGATGAGCACGGCACTGTTGGCAATCTCGCATTTGGTCCAGCCCTTCAGGGCGAAGCCGGTGTCGTTGGGAAAGGCAGGGTTGCCGCCCACGAAGTACGCCAGCGCGCCGTCGCGAGCGGTGCGAAAGGTCTGCGGCGATGTCGTGAGCGTCGGCTTGAACAGCACTGCACCCAACTGGTAGGCGTAGGCGCTGTCGATGACCTTCTCGGCCAGCGCCCTGGCGGCCGGCTGCCCTCCGCTGGAATTCGCAGCGCTGATGTCGACCAGCGCCTTGCACCAGGCCTGCTGGGCCCCCAGGACTTCCGCTTCCGTGATGCTCCGGTCGACGACTTTCTCCTTGGCGGCGGCCGGCAAGATTGCCCCTGCGATCAGGAGGCTGGCGATGGCGCTGGGAATGAATTTTTTCATTTGGGTCTCCAATTGAAGTAGTTGGATACCGGAGCGGCCGGGTGGGTCGAGCCGAGACCCAAAGTGCATCCATACGACATGCACAAGGCATGATGCGCCGGCTGATTTGCTCTGAGTAAAAGATGCAAATGAAATGAATGGTTGTGCATTCGCGAGATAGCCAGGCGTGCAGGCCTGTCTCGCAACAGTCTGAAGTGGGCGCACACGAAGGACGGGTATGCAGCGGTTGCCGACATCTTCTGGCCTCGCGCGAATGAGTGCTATCGGCCAGAACCGGACCTTCGCTCACGCCGCCCAGTTCGCGAACACCCTAAGGTCACCAGGGGCCAACAATCGTCCGTTTTTTTGCGCCGGAACGATTCGGTCACAAGCAGACACTCAACATGGGACAGGTGTCGAACGAAAGCCATCCTCTCGGTCTGCACCAGAATTTCCCCCGATCTGCGAAGACCTCATCACATGCAACAACGTTTTCTGAATGCCTTGCTGGCTGCCCTCATCGCCAGCTTCGGCATCTCTGGCGATCCGGTACGCGCCCAGGCCCAAACGACGCCCAAGGTGCAGCCCGGCGAGGGGCGGCCTTACGAGATTGTCGACAGCGAGGTATGGGACGTGCCCGATCCGGTTTCAGGCCGCGGCTACCAAGTCTTCGTTGCTTTGCCGCCGTCCTATGCGAAGCAGCCCCGGCAGCGCTACCCCGTGCTGTATGTGACTGACGCCGACTACGCTTTCCCGATCGTCCGGCAGTTGGGGCGCCGCCTGAACGTTGAAGGGCCTCGGATCGAGGAATTCATCCTCGTCGGCCTGTCTTACGCAAAGGGCGAGGACGGGGCGTTCAGCCGCCAGCGCGACTACACACCGACACCGAACGGCCCAAGCACCGCGCCTGCTAATGCGGTCCACGGTCAGGCGCGCGCCTATCAAGAATATCTGCGCAACCAGGTAAAGCCGTTCATCGCCGCTCGCTACCGGGCCGACCCGGCCAGAGCAATGTTTCTCGGCCACTCCTACGGCGCCCTGCTTGGGATGCAGATCCTTTTCACCGAGCCCGGCTTGTTCAACGGCTATATCCTCGGCAGCCCATCTCTCTGGTACGACAAGCGACATGCCTTGAAGCTCGAAGCGAGCTACGCCAAACAGAATCGGGACCTGACGGCGAATGTCTATCTTTATGTCGGCGCCTATGAGGCGCTGCGCAAAGGTGTTCGGCGCTACAACCAGACGGTAGACATGGTTGCCGACAACTAGGCGCTGGAGACGGTGCTACAGAACAGAAAGTACCCAGGCTTGAAGCTGAAGTCAGCGGTCCTGAACGACGAGGACCATCTCACCGTCGCGCCGCGTGGCTTTACGCAGGGCATGAAATATCTGCTCTCGGCGCACTGACAAATTGCAGCGAACGGACAAGTCGTCAACTCTTTGTGAGTGCGTATGCAAGAAGGAGTGAAACTGCAGCCTCACACCATCTTTCTGTGAATCAGCGGAAGCCCGGCTTCGGACAGAAGCAGTCATTCGGCGTCGCCACCTCGACCCTTCGAGGTCCGCGGGCCATCTTCAAGCCGGAATCTCGCGCTCCAGTCGGCATAGGAAAGATCGCGCCACTTTTACACCTCGGCAACGCGCACGCAGGTCGCCAAGCGCGTAGACGACGCATTCATCGCTCAAGGCCTCTTGCACTGATCAGATCGCGCACGGCAATGGTCATCACCAAAAGCGCCAAGCCGGCGGCGGTCAGGGTTGCCGCCGCGTAGAAGCTGATCAGGGCCCAGTAAAGGACAGGCTGCTCGACGGCAAGGATGTCAGGTCCTTTGCGGTTGTTGAGCACCCCGGTGCGCACGCTTTCCACCACTTCGATCGCTCCAATAAGGCACCCCCAGCCGATCAAGGTCGCGACGGCGAGGGCTGCCATCGACTGTAGCCACGGCCGTCGGCGGTTCGGGGCATTCGGACGGCCCGTCACGTGCTCACTGCGTTGGCAAACGTCAACCGACTCCCGAAGGAATGCCGAACTGTCACCTCACGCGTGCCCCACCCCGTGTCCTCGATGCCAGGACACGCGTGGCCGTACTGCTTGGCTGCCATCCCGGCATGAAAGCCATCGATTCCGTTGCATGCAATGCGCAGGACTGCACCGCGGCAGGTGCCGCTGTGTTCGGCCAAGTGCTGCACACGGCCTTCGCGCGAAACCTGGAGGTACGGTGGCAGCATAGGCCCAAAGCGATGTTGCTCCACAAGCGTTGTTTCTATTTAGTTAATCTCATGTGCGCGAACTCATCAGACGCACGTTGTCCGTCTCCGGATTATCGAAGGGCCCATCTTCACAATGAAGTACATGAATCGACACTGGGCCCCAGTCGAAATCCGTAGGAATTTTTGATGGTGGGACGGGGATTCACACATCCTAAATGGGCCTTTTCCATTGCCTCGGGTGTGTGTCAATCCATTCCAGCTCCAGCTTTCATGATCGCGCGAAATTGTCGAGAGCAGCGCCCTTTGCGATGGCAAGGCGACCGGCCACAGTCGGCCAAGAGCGGAAGTTCGTCGGCGCCTCTCAGCTTTCCAGACGGGGCGCGCCTGCTTCCCGCCGCCTTCAATACAGTGAACCGAAAATGACGCCTGAAGAAAGCCAAGCCAATCAGTCGATTCTCGACGGCGTGGAAGCCGTCGGTGGCGGCTACGTGTGGGACGCGGAGGTCTTTGCGGTCACTCTTATGGATGTATCTTTGGCGGACGATAAAGTCATTCCGCTTTGCGGTCTGCGAGGCATCCAGCAAATTGCGCTCGACGCCTCGCGGCTCTCCATAGCGACCATCGCGGCATTGGCAGGCATCACCGGGTTGCAGTCGCTTGTGCTCGCGCGACGCACCTTCACCGAGAGTCAGCGGAACGAGCTCAGTCGATTGGGGCCTCAGATTGTTGAGGTCGATGACCAGGGCTCGTTGCGACCACAAGCAGCCACTCGGCGGGCTCATCGAATATGAAAATCGAAGATTGCCAGATCGAGTTCCGGCGCCGCCTCAAGGCTGCTGGCAAGAAGGTAGCTGGCCTGATGCCTGGCACTAACGCAGGTTGGCGCAGGAGCAGAGACTATGCAGCCGGGCGATCACTTGACATGAATTCTGGGCGAGAACTTTGCCATCGGCGAGCTCGCCTCGCATGTCGGCATGCCAGCCAAATACCGCGCCATCGTGTCGATGTCCGTCTCTGAAAGGGTCGTGCCGTCAGTCGCACCGTATCCGGGCTATCGACCGAAAACTTCCAATCACTGCATGGCCAGGTCCAGACCCATCCAATTGCAAAATTCAAAGGTGAGGAAGAGCACGAGGAACGCAGAAGCGACGAACGCCCCGCCCACCTTGATGGATGTCAGTACCACTGCAGCTGTCTTCTGATTCTTGTCCTTCTGTCCCCGTTCGTAATGCCACTTGACGGCTAAATACATGCCCACGCTGAGCACGAGAACCTTGAAGATAACAAAAGAGATAGGGATTGAATTCATGATTGAAGGGATATCAATGGTGAAAGACGGCGAAGTGCTCGAGTGCGGCGATTAGCTCAATAGACCAATGAAGAAACGGTCAATCAATCAATCTAACGAAACGGTAACGGTCAGCTAAATGGGCGTCCGCAAGACGCGTCGAAAGGCGGAGCAGTCTGCCTGCACCACAGAAGCACTCTCATCGTGCTGTCGAGTGTTCATCTTCCAGGCTGATACGTACAGAACCAGATCATCTGGAAATTTCCATATCAGATGCAAGGAAGCCGGTGGTCGCTCCGGGGCACGCCGACGTCTGATATGACAATCTCTGGAGCGGTCCAGAACGACCGTATCAGAAAGAGATGCCCATGAACCGCTACGAGAAGCTTGCCGACAACATCGCTCAGCGTATTCGCGCGGGTAGCCTGAAGGCGAACGATCGCCTTCCCTCCGTGCGCGAACTGACGTCGCAAATGGGCATCAGTGCGTCCACCGTGTTCTCTGCTTATTACCTGCTGGAGGCGCAAGGGCTTGTCGAAGCGCGGCAGCGGTCGGGGTACTTCGTTCGAGCGGGCGCGGAAATGCCGGCCAACGAACTCGCCGCCAGCGAGCCTGTCCTGCGGTCCATGTCGGTCGACGTCTCGTCGCTTGTCTTTCAGGTCCTTGCGCAGGCTCGCGAGCGCGATATGGTCCCGCTCGGCTCGGCCTTTCCGTCGCCAGAGCTGTTTCCCTTCGAGCAACTTGCCGCCGGCCTGACGCGAGCGCTCAAGCGGATGGATCCGTGGCAGACCGTCGAGGATTTGTCGCCAGGAAACGCCTTACTACGCCATCAGATCTCCCTGCGTTACGGCAGCATCGGGATGGATGTTCCTGCGTCTGAACTGGTCATCACCAGCGGGGCGATGGAAGCACTCAATCTTGCGCTCGAATCGGTGACGCAGCCAGGCGACCTCGTGGCGATCGAAACGCCAACCTTTTATGGTGCGTTGCAGGCACTGGAGCGGCGCGGTCTTCGCGCGGTCGAGGTAGAGACCCACCCGCGAACAGGCGTAGATCTCGACTCTCTTGCTCGCGTGATCGACCAGCATCCGGTGAAGGCCTGCTGGTTCATGCCGACCTTCCAGAATCCAATGGGCTGCACCATGAGCGACGCAGCCAAAGAGCAACTGGTCAGCATGCTCGCCGCCCGCGCCATACCGCTGATCGAAGACGACGTGTACGGCGAGCTCGCGCATGGGGCTCGGAGACCGCCACCAGCCAAGGCCTGGGACCGGGATGGCTGGGTGCTGCACTGCAGTTCTTTCTCGAAATCCCTGGCCCCCGGATATCGCATCGGTTGGGTAGCGGGCGGTCGCTTTGCAGCCACTTTGGGTCGCAACAAGTTGATGAGCTCGCTGGCGACGGCACTCCCCTCGCAGCTGGCGTTGCAGGAGTACCTGCAACACAAGAGTTTCGATCGTCACCTGCGCGCCCTGCGGCATTCGCTCAGCCGCCAGCAGGCTGCATGCTTGCGATTTATCGATCGATACTTTCCGACTGGAACGCGGGTCACGCGCCCCGAGGGTGGCTATTTCCTGTGGCTCGCGCTGCCAGAAGGTGTCGACTCGCTCGCACTGCACCAGGACGCTCTTCGGCTCGGCATAGGCGTAGCGCCGGGCCATTTGTTTTCAGCCGACCGCCGATACACCCGGCACCTGCGCATCAACTACGGGTATCTCGGCGACCCGCGCTTGGAAGGGGCTATCAGGAGTCTTGGAGATCTCGCCAACGCGCAGCTGAAATCTACAACTGGAAAATCGGGGCCCATCTTCGAGGAACGTTCGTCGAGACCCTAGCTCGCGTCCATGCAGGTCGAGGTCCGCCGACTTCGACTGACTCTCAACGTCGCGTGCCGCTTCTGTCCAGTCGCGGCTTAAAGAACCCGCAGCACCTCAAACTGCTGTCGGATTGGAGCGACCTGTATCGACACCTCATCACCCTCGCATTTGCCCAGCATTGCCCGACCCAAAGGGGCTTCGCTGCTGATGACCTGAACAAGCTGAGTGCCGCTGACCAACGTCATGCTGCCTCCATCCGGGCCGAGAAAGAGCTGTTGCTGCTTGTCGTCGGAATCGACCAGGCAGACCAACGCGCCGAGCCGTATTCCTATGCTGGCGTCGTAGGGACGCGGGCGGAATTGGCGCCAATTGGCCATCGCCTGGCGTATGGCTTCGGCGCGCCGAGCTTGGCCGGTGGCCAGGTAGGCGGCTTCGAGTCCCAATGTGTCGTATTTGTTTTCGGCGATGTTCTCTTCATGAGTCGCCGTTTCATGGGCTGCCCGCACTGCCTGTTCGACTTGCAGCAGGTCTTCGGCGAGCCGTTCCAGCACCTGCTGTTGCAGCAAGAATTTATCCATGACGAAAGATCGGTATCTCAAACAAGCGGGGGGCAGATTTTGATTATGAAGGGCTCCAGAAGCCTTCGACGCTTCTGTGGGCTGCAGGTTGACTTCAGCAATGGGCCCTAAGCCGAAGTTCACTCTTCTCCGAAGCAGACCTTGTTTCTTATGCGGAGATTTTGGCCAGGAGGTCCGGGCGTACCTCCTCCGGCGTGAAGGCTCTCAGAATTACTTCCTTGGGCTCGACCGCACCTTCAGCTCGTGCCAAATCCATCCTGGCAATCTGCTCTGGAGATAGAAAGTGGCTCTTCAGGGCGACGGCAACGCTCGTTATCTGAGTACGTCGAGCAAGGAAAGCATGCATCTGCGCGACGGTAAGTCCTATCGCATGACCTGCGGCGACTTCAGCTGCGACATGCACTGTGATGCCAGAACCTGCGTCCACATTAACCGCCGCATTGAACTCGGCAAAGTATTCTTCAAGGTTCATTAGGTGTCCGGTTCTGACCGATAGCGCCAGATGATTCCGGCGTTCAGATTGAGTACCAGATGTAGAGCGATTTCCCAGTGCTTTGCGCCGCTTGTGCCAAGCGTGTGAGGTCTTGCAGAATCGGCACCAGCTCATCAGCTTCATGAGGCACACCGTCGACATCTGCCCAGCCCGCGCTAAGACCGGGTATTGAACCCTGGGGAAGCTGCGCCAATCGACGTGTGAAGTCAGAAGGAAACGCCTCCAGAATGCCTTCACTTTCTTCGGTCATAGGACCTACTTGCAAACCGAACTCTGGATAAGAAAATTTCTTATCGGCTAGAAGAGCCCAAAGAGCCCCGAGTTCAATTCCGGTAAGACCTTTGTGCTCAACCCGCTCTAACGAGCGCAGGTCATCTTCAGAAGATTCATCGTCCGCAAGAAGGCGACTTTCATATGCGCCTGCATCCTCATCAGACGCGACAAAGAAGTCGGTGAGCATTCCCATGGTTGGTTCCTACCTTCGTGATGAAAGACCGTCATGGTGGTCTTTGGACATTGAATGGATAAGCGTTTTGGCCAAATTTAGCTGCCGCAGCGGCCGCCTGCTTCTGGCCGACTGTAGCCGGTCGCGCCGTGTTCCTGAACGGGCCCAAAGTGGCTGTGCGCTGCCCTCCAAAGCGGTCGTTGCAGCCGCCTCTTTGACTATGGGTTAGCTGGTGAATGCCTGCGGATCGACGAGCCGCACACCAGTAAGCTGAGCGAGATCCTTTGCTAAGTCGTCGCTTACCGCGATCTGAAGTATCTCCCGCAGATATGCCAACGGTGCGCCCGCCAAGGGGTCGTCCTTGAGCACCAGTTTCTCCACATCCTCCATCAACCCAAACTCAAAGTGCCGCTTATCGAACACCGAGCGATCGAGGTCCGCTGCGGACTTCTGGATCTTGAGGACGTTGAGGGCGCAGAACTCACCAGGTAATTCCTTGCGCTTGTATGTGGCTTCTAGTGGCAGGTATTCGCATTTGCAGTCGTGCCGCTGCAGCACGTCAACGAACCGTCGAGACACGATGTAGAACGGAACGGTGCGCATGAAGTCTGTCAGCCCTGGCGGGCTTTCACGGTCATCAACCAGGGACACTCGGACGCGCCCCCAAAGTGATGCTTGCGATTGCCCTCGGCACAGGCCATATCCAGGATCGTCAAACAGCCGATTCAGATCTGCTTGATGTGGGCGCGCTTCAGGCCCTGGAACGGTGCTGCGCAGGTCGATGTCGAGTAGCTTGGTCATGCGTCGGTAGCGCCACGTTTGGCTCTGAATCTGCCGGTGTACGCGAACGTCAGGTTATGGCCGGCTCTAGCCGGTCGCGACTCCATCGCGGCGGGGCTCGAAGTCCTCCTTGGAAGCAGCCCCTCAATTCTTGATGAGAGGGATCATGACCCACTCATGTGCAAAGCACTTCTCCACCGAAAACCGGGCAAATGGCCACTTTTTCTGAACAATAAACGTCCACGCCGCATGTGGAGCACGAGCCACCTTGTTCAACCCAATCGTGACCTGTGTAGTGTTCTGATTCTGCCGGATAGGCGACCAAAGCCAGGAAGGCTGGTTCAGCGCGCTGTTCGCCAACGGCCCTGTAGACAAAGCACTCCGCAAGTCGAACGACTGAGCGCCCATCCGCTAAATCTCCGACCGTCCACTTTTCGGCCGCTTCCGCGACGAGCAAAGCCAGTTCCGTCCGAGTGAGGGTCTTCAAGAAATTGAGGGCGGTTACACGATCCATTGCAATGTCCCACTGATTCCTGAGATTGGAGTCGCCGCAGCTTCGCTTCTGTAAGGCTTCTCGGAAAGTCAGCTTCTGGCCGACGGCGGCTGCTCAGCCGGGGCCTTCCAGCTTGGCCGGAAACCTTGGGCCGCTTCCTCGCGAATCCGTGCGAGGGACGATTCCGAACCCATCTCCGCCTCGATTTCACCGATGCAGCCCCAACAGTCCCCGCCGCAATCCAAGGACAGCGGGTCATCCTCTCGACCGAGCTCACGACCACAAATCCGGCAGTTCATTTGATGAATCGTGCCACAAGGTTGAGCGACTGGTTTTGGCCGACTGCAGCCAGTCGCGCTGCCGTCGTGACCGAGTTCGCAGCGGAAAGCCGACGTGATCAGCTCCACTGTCGCTCATAGGCTGCGACGTGCTCGGAAAACAACGTCTCATAGGCCGGGTAGGAAATGCCCAAGACGTTCACCTCGATGCTATCGGGGCCATCGTCGCAGTCCATGATGCGCACGCCAGCACAGGCGAGGACCATTTGGTCTTCTGTTCGCACTGTTAGGGCAAGGTGGGCCTGATCAGCGTGATTCGAAATTGAACGCAGCCCTGTCCATGTCGACCGCATCCGGCACCAGCCCTTCGGGCTTCTGCTTCGCCAGTGCCTGTCGCTCACGAAAGCTCAGTGGTACGCCCCGCACATCCATCTGCAATCCACCGCAGCGGTCGAACCACCAACCCCACAACCGCACTCATCGTGCGCAGGGCATCGGGTACTCCCCGCAGCGAAATCAAGGAGGAGGCCGCAGGCCGGGGGACATTCGCGGAGGGGAGTACCCGGTGTCCTGTGCACGCACCCTGAAGGCCCCCGACCAAGGCCGTCAACACACCGCCACAGCTAAGGAAACCCCCGATATATGAATGATCATTGACCCCCTAGCATCGAGCGCTGCTCGCCTGTCAAGGTGTACGGATCGCGTCCCGGCGTCCGCCCGGTGACCTGGCGCCTGCCTCAGCTGCCCTTTCCTGCGATGACAACTCCTCCCGAGTCCGGCCCCACACTGGACGCCGCCAGTCCCCTCCCCCCCGACATCGAAGCCGCCGACGAACCCACCAAGGTTCCCCTCGCCATTGAAGACTGGCTCACGGTCCTCATCATGGGCGCGCTGGCGCTCATCACGTTTGCCAACGTCATCGTGCGCTACTTCACCGACTCGTCCTTCGCGTGGACGGAGGAGTTCTCGGTGTTCCTCATGATCATGCTGGCGCTGGTGGCGGGCTCGGCCGCGGTGGCGCGCGACCGGCACATCCGCATCGAGTACTTCTCGGAAAGCGGCTCCATGGCGCGGCGCAAGCGCCTGGCCCAGTTCGGCGCGCTGATGATCGCCATCCTGTTCGCGCTGATCGGCGCGCTCAGCATCCGCATGGTCTGGGACGACTACCGCTTCGAGGAAACCACGCCCGGCATCGGCCTGCCGGCCTGGTGGTATTCGATCTGGCTGCCCATCGTGTCGTTCGCGATCGCGGGGCGCGCCATCGGCCTGATGGTCCGCCGTGGCCGCAAGACCAACTACAAGTCTGACGACAACAGCAGCAGCAAGAAGGGCGATGCCAAGTGATCGCCACCCTGCTCTTCGTCGCCTTCGTGCTCATGATGCTGGTGGGCGTGCCCATCGGCGCCGCGCTCGGCCTGGCGGGCGCCGCCTGCATCGCGCTGGCCAACGCCGACGCCCAGTGGTTCGGCCTGCTGGCCGTGCCGCAGAACTTCTACGCCGGCCTGGGCAAGTACCCGCTGCTGGCGATTCCGATGTTCGTGCTGGTGGGCTCCATCTTCGACCGCTCGGGCGTGGCGCTGCGCCTGGTCAACTTTGCCATCGCCATCGTGGGCCGCGGCCCCGGCATGCTGCCGCTGGTGGCGATTGCGGTGGCGATGTTCCTGGGCGGCATCTCGGGCTCGGGCCCGGCCAACGCCGCCGCCGTGGGCGCGGTGATGATCGCGGCCATGAGCCGCGCCGGCTATCCGGCCGCCTACTCGGCCAGCGTGGTGGGTGCCGCGGCGGCCACCGACATCCTGATTCCGCCGTCGGTCGCGTTCATCGTGTACTCGGTGCTGGTGCCCGGCGCCTCGGTGCCGGCGCTGTTCGCGGCCGGCATGATCCCCGGCGTGATGGCCGGCCTGGCGCTGATGATTCCGGCCGTGTGGCTGGCGCGCAAGCACAAGATGGGCGCGCTCGAATCGACGCTGCCGCGCCCGCCGTTCTGGAAGAGCTTTCGCGAAGCGATCTGGGGCCTGGCGGCGCCGGTGCTGATTCTGGGCGGCATGCGCGCGGGCTGGTTCACGCCGACCGAAGCGGCCGTGGTCGCCGTGTTCTACGGCCTGTTCGTGGGCATGTGCATCCACCGGACGATCAAGGTGCGCGACCTGTTCGTGATCTTGCGCGAGTCGGGCGAGCTGTCGGCGGTGATCCTGCTGGTGGTGTCGCTGGCGGGCATCTTCGCGTACTCGCTTTCCACGCTGGGCGTCATCGATCCGGTCACGCGCGCCATCGTGAATTCGGGGCTGGGCGAGTACGGCATCCTGGCACTGCTGATCCTGCTGCTGATCACCGTGGGCATGTTCCTGGACGGCGTGTCGATCTTCCTGATCTTCGTGCCGCTGTTGCTGCCCATCGTGCAGCACTACAAGTGGGACCCGGTGTGGTTCGGCGTGATCCTCACGCTGAAGGTCGCGCTGGGCCAGTTCACGCCGCCGCTGGCCGTCAACCTCATGGTCTCGTGCCGCATCGCCAAGGTGCGCATGGAAGAAACCGTGCAGTGGGTGGGCTGGATGCTGTTCTCGATGTTCGTGGTGATGGTGCTGGTGATCGCCTTCCCCGAACTCGCGCTCTGGCTGCCGCGCAAGCTGGGCTACTGATTTTTTCGATCCATCGACAGTCAAAGAGGAGACCTCTCTCATGAAATTCCGCCGCACCCTGCTGGGCCTTGCCGCCGTCGCCGCCACGCTCGGCCTGTTCTCGACCGGCGCGATGGCGCAGGCCACCTACAAGCCCGAGTACAAGATGTCGCTGGTGCTGGGCCCGCCCACGCCGTGGGGCCAGGCCGGCAAGATCTGGGCCGATCTCGTGAAGGAGCGCACCCAGGGCCGCATCAACATCAAGCTGTACCCGGGCGTGTCGCTGATCCAGGGCGACCAGACGCGCGAGTTCAGCGCGCTGCGCCAGGGCGTGATCGACATGGCCGTGGGCTCGACCATCAACTGGTCGCCGCAAGTGAAGCAGCTCAACCTGTTCTCCATGCCCTTCCTGATGCCCGACTACGCGGCCATCGACGCGCTCACGCAAGGCGAAGTGGGCAAGGACATGTTCAAGACGCTCGACAAGGCCGGCGTGGTGCCGCTCGCCTGGGGCGAGAACGGCTTCCGCGAAATCACCAACTCGAAGAAGCCGATCAAGTCGCCGGCCGACATCAAGGGCATGAAGATCCGCGTGGTGGGCTCGCCCATCTACTCCGACATGCTCACCGCGCTGGGCGCCAACCCCACGCAGATGAGCTGGGCCGACGCGCAGCCCGCGCTCGCCAGCGGCGCGGTCGACGGCCAGGAGAACCCGCTGTTCCTGTTCACCGTGCTCAAGATGCACACGGTGGGCCAGAAGTTCGTCACCACCTGGGGCTACGTGGCCGACCCGCTGGTGTTCGTCGTGAACAAGGAAATCTGGGCCTCGTGGACGCCGGCCGACCAGGCCATCGTGCGCCAGGCCGCGCTCGACGCCGGCAAGCAGGAAATCGCCATCGCGCGCAAGGGCCTGGTCGAAGCCGACAAACCCGTGCTGAAGGACATCGCAGCCATGGGCGTGACGGTGACCAACCTCACGCCGGCCGAGCGCGACGCCTTCGTGAAGGCCACGCGCCCGGTGTACGACAAGTGGAAGTCGACCGTCGGCGTCGACCTGGTGGCCAAGGCCGAGAAGGCCATCGCCGCGCGCGCGAAGTAAGCCGCCGCGCATCGCCGTGGATCGGGGGCGGCATGACAATGTCGCCATGCACACCCTGATCATCGACACGGACCCCGGCGCGGACGACGTGATCGCACTGCTGTTCGCCCTGGCGGCGCCCGAATCGCTGGCGATTCAGGCGCTGACCACGGTGGCGGGCAATGTTCCCCTGGCCAAGACCTCGCGCAACGCGCGCCTGGCCTGCGAATGGGCCGGACGGCCGGAGCTTCCGGTCTATGCGGGCGCCGAGCGGCCCCTGCAGCGCACACCCATCTACGCCGCCAACATCCACGGCCGCGAAGGCCTCACCGGCGTGGCCGTGCACGAGCCCGCCGTGCCGCTGGCCGCAGGCCATGCGGTCGATTACCTTGTCCGTACGCTGCGCGCAGCGCCCGAGCACAGCGTGACACTCGCCATGCTCGGCCCGCAGACCAACCTCGCACTCGCGCTCGCACAGGCGCCCGACATCGTGCGCGGCCTGCGCGAGCTGGTGCTCATGGCCGGCGCGCATTTCAACGGCGGCAACATCACGCCGGTGGCGGAGTTCAACGTGTTCGCCGACCCGCATGCGGCCGAGGCGGTGCTCAAGAGCGGCGTGCCGATCACCATGCTGCCGCTGGACGTGACGCACAAGATCCTCACGAGCGACGCGCGCATCGCGCGGCTGCGCCAGCTGGGCAACCGCGCTGGCGCGATCGTCGCCGACATCCTCGACGCCTACGCGCCGCAGGAGATGGCCCACTACGGCATGCCGGGCGGCCCGGTGCACGACGCCACCGTCACGGCCTACCTGCTGCGGCCCGACCTGTTCCAGGGCCGCCGCATCCACGTCGAGATCGACAGCCGCGAAGGCATGGGCTTCGGCCAGACCGTGGCCGACTGGCACGGCAGCCTGAAGCGGCCCGCCAACGTGCAGTGGGTCGTCGACGGCGATGCGCAGGGCTTCTTCGACCTGCTGACGGAGCACATCGCGCGGCTGCCCTGAGGCTCAGGGCAAGTCCCATGAAAAAAGCCACGCTGCGAACAGCGTGGCTTTTTGCTTGGGGCGCTGCAGCGAATCAGTGCTGCAGGATCTTGTTCAGGAAGTCCTTGGTGCGCGGCTGACGGTTCTCCGGATGATTGAAGAACTCGTCCTTCGGGCAGTCTTCGAGGATCTTGCCGCCCACGTCGATGAAGATCACGCGGCTCGCGACCTTGCGGGCGAAGGCCATTTCGTGCGTGACCACCATCATGGTCATGCCTTCCTTGGCCAGGCTCACCATCACGTCGAGCACCTCGCCGACCATCTCGGGGTCGAGCGCCGAGGTGGGTTCGTCGAACAGCATCACGATCGGGTCCATCGACAGCGCACGGGCGATCGCCACGCGCTGCTGCTGGCCGCCCGACAGCTGGCCCGGGAACTTGTCCTTGTGCGCCATCAGGCCCACGCGGTCGAGCATCTTCAGGCCGCGGGTCTTGGCTTCGTCGGGCGTGCGGCCCAGCACCTTGATCTGCGCGATCGTGAGGTTCTCGGTCACCGACAGGTGCGGGAACAGCTCGAAGTGCTGAAACACCATGCCGACCTTGGAGCGCAGCTTGGGCAGGTTGGTCTTGGGGTCGTGCAGCGGAATGCCGTTGACGGTGATCTCGCCCTTCTGGAAGGGCTCGAGCGCGTTCACGGTCTTGATGAGCGTGGACTTGCCGGAACCCGACGGGCCGCACACCACCACCACGTCGCCCTTGGAGATGTTCACCGAGCAGTCGTTGAGCACCTGCACCGGGCCGTACCACTTGGAGACGTTCTTGATTTCAATCATTTTTTCGGCCATTTGTTTCTCTCCGGTTCAGTTCAGCCACTCAATCAGCGAATGATGGCGATTTTCTTGTGCAGGCGCTTCACCAGCCAGGAAAGGGCGTAGCACATGGCGAAGTACACGACCGCCGCCAGCAGGTAGGCCTCGATCGGACGGCCGAAGTTCTTGCCGGCCGTCTCGAAGCCCTTGAGCATGTCGTAGGCACCGATGGCGTAGACCAGCGAGGTGTCCTGGAACAGGATGATGGTCTGCGTGAGCAGCACCGGCAGCATGTTGCGGAAGGCCTGCGGCAGCACCACGAGACGCATGTTCTGGCCGTAGGTCATGCCCACCGCCTGGCCCGCGTTCACCTGGCCGCGCGGGATCGACTGGATGCCCGCGCGCATGATCTCGCTGAAGTAGGCCGCCTCGAACGCCACGAAGGTGATCACCGCCGAAATTTCGGAGCGGTAGTTCGAGCCGAGCGAACCGAACATCGAATAGAACGACGCCGGCACGAGCAGGAAGAACCACAGGATCACCATCACCAGCGGGATGCTTCGCATGCCGTTGACGTACAGGGCCGCGGGCGCATCGAGCCACTTCTTGCCCGACAGGCGCATGAGCGCCAGGATCGTGCCGAAGATCACGCCACCAATGGTGGCCACCACCGTCAGCATGATGCTGAAGTAGAAGCCCTTGATGACGAAGTTGCTGATGACGTCCCAGTTGTAGAAGGACAGGTCGAGATTCATCATGTCAGTGTCCTCCGCCGCCAGCGCTGGCCGAGACGATGAAGCCCGGCACGCGGGTCTTCTTCTCGATGAACGCCATGAGCCGGTTGATGGCCAGGGCCGACACCACGTAGCACGCCGTCACCGCCAGGTAGACCTCGATGCCGCGCGAGGTTTCTTCCTGCGCCTGCATGGCGAACATGGTGAGTTCGGTGACCGACACGGCGAACGCGACGGACGAGTTCTTGAAGATGTTCATCGTCTCGCTCGTGAGCGGCGGGATGATGATGCGATACGCCATCGGCAGGATCACGTAGCGGTAGTACTGCGGCGTGGTGAAGCCCACCGCCATGCCCGCATAGCGCTGGCCCTTGGGCAGCGCCTGGATGCCGGAGCGCACCTGCTCGGCGATACGCGCCGAGGTGAAAAAGCCCAGTGCCAGCACCACGAGGATGAAGCTCGGCACGCCCTTCATCACGGGGATGAGCGCCGGAATCACGTGGTACCAGAGGAAGATCTGCACCAGCAGCGGAATGTTGCGAAAGAGCTCCACCCATGCATTGCCGAAGCGCACGAGCCACGGACTGTCGGGCAGCGTGCGGATGATGCCGATCAGCGAGCCCAGCACCAGCGCGACGATCAGCGCCAGCAGCGCAACCGACACCGTCCAGCCCCAGGCCGAGAGCATCCATTGCAGGTAGCTCGGATATTCCCCCCCGGGGTCTTGCAGGAAGACCTGCCAATCCCAGTTTCCCATGTGTGTTTACTCCTTCAGCTTCTTTTCGAAAAACCGTCCCTTGAAAAGAAACGCCCACCGCGAAAGGTGGGCGTCCATTCACGCAGCGACGCGCGCTTATTCCTTGGTGACGTACTCTTCGGCCGGCTTGTCGTTCGGGTTGGCCCACGCGTTCTTGGTGGCTTCGCCCAGCGGCAGGTTGATGGTCACATTGGCCGGGGGAATCGGCTTGAGGAACCACTTGTCATACAGCTTGGCGAGTTCGCCCGACTTGGCTTGTGCCTTGATGCTGTCGTCCACGGCCTTCTTGAAGGCGGGGTCGTCCTTGCGGATCATGATGGCGATGGGTTCCACGGCCAGCACGTCGTTCAGGATCTTGTAGTCCTTGGGCGACTTCGACTTGGCGGCCAGGGCAGCCAGGATCGAGCCGTCCATCACGAAGGCGTCGGCACGGCCGGTTTCCAGCAGCAGGAAGCTGTCGGAGTGGTCCTTGCCGTAGACCTCCTTGAAGGTCAGGTTCTCGGCGCGCTTTTGCTTGCGCACGGTCTGCAGCGGCGTGGTGCCGGTGGTGGTGGCGACCGTCTTGTCCTTCAGGTCGGCCAGCGAGTTGATGCCCGAGTTGGCCTTGACGACGATCTTGGTTTCTTCGACGTAGGTGGTCACGCCGAAAGCCACGTCCTTCTGGCGGGTGGCGTTGTTGGTGGTGGAGCCGCACTCGATGTCCACGGTGCCGTTCTGCACCAGGGGGATGCGGTTCTGCGAAGTCACGGGCTGGTACTTGACTTCGAGCTTCTTGCCGGCGGCCTTCTCCAGGTCCTTGATGATGTTGGCGCAGACGTCGTAATGGAAGCCGGTGTACTGGCCATTGCCGAGCGTGTACGAAAGGCCGGAGGACTCACGCACGCCTTCGGTGATGGTGCCCGAGGCCTTGATCTTGGCCAGGGTGTCATTGGCCTGTGCAAAGGCGCCGCTGGTGGCGAGCGCTGCGACAGCCAATGCCAATACTTGTTTTTTCATACGAAAAGCTCCTGAGGGTGACTGAAACAAATAGAACGAAATTCTAGACACTCGCATTTTGCGGGATACCCGGACCAACCCGGTGCATTCCACGGGCATCGCCGCCCGCCTCGCACCGGCCGCGCCCATCGGGGCGCCAGCCTGGTGCAATCCAGACATTTCGCATTGTCCGACTTTCACTAAGCAGCCTTTGTGCCCGGAATTCGGGCGGCTGCGCGTGGCGCAAGCAGCGACCGGCGATCCCCGGCGTGCAACGGCCGAAAAAAACTGCCGCGACTGTAGTGGCGCCGTGGCCGGGCCGCCAATGCTGATTGCGGGGGGTCGTATGCGTGGTGCTTATAGATTGTGCAGCGCACAAATCCACAACCATTCACACTCGCCCGTTCACTGCGGCGGCTGGGTTCCGACCAGGTAGGACCACAGGGCGTCGGCCGTGCGCTTGGGCTGCAGGCTTTCGGACAGCCCGGCCCGGGCCGCCGAGCGGCCGGTGCCGCCCTTCACCGGAACCGGCGCGCTGGGGCGCTCGCGGTAGGCGCGGATTTCCATCTTGGCCTCGAGGCTGTCGATCTCGGGCGGCAGCGCACTCACCAGCTTGCGCGCCTTGATCTCCTTGCGCACCGCGCTTTGCGGCAGGAAGGCGATGCCGTGGCCTTCGAGCGCCATCACCTTCAGGCCTTCGGCCATGTCGGTCTCGTAGACGCGGTCGAGGTGGATGGCGGTGCCCGACTCTTTCAGCAACTGGTCGACCACGCGCCCGAGGTAGGCGCCCGGCGCATAGCCCAGGTAGGGCAGCGGCTGGCCCGGGCGGCCCGGCAGCCGGTAGCGCGGCGCGCCCTCGGCATCGGCCTTGACCCAGGGGGCGACGGTTTCCTCACCCAGGCTGACCATCTCGTACTTGTTGGCATCGAGCTGCAGCGGCTGCGAGGGGTGGTGGTAGGCGATCAGCAGGTCGCAGCTGCCCTCGACCAGCCGCAGCACCGCGTCATGCACGTTGAGCGCGATGAGCCGGCTCTTGATCGGCCCGAAGTGCTCGCGCAGGCTGGTGACCCACGACGGAAAGAAGGTGAAGGCCAGCGTGTGCGGCACGGCGATCTCGATCACATCCTGGCCGGCGGCCGAGTGGCCGCGCAGCATGGCGCGCGTGCTCTGCAGCGACTGCAGCATCTCGATGGCCTGGCTGTAGAGCGTCTGGCCCGCGGGCGTGAGGCGCGTGGGGTAGGAGCTGCGGTCGACCAGGTCGGTGCCGGCCCATCCCTCGAGCGCCTGGATGCGCCGCGAGAACGCCGGCTGCGTCACGTGCCTCAACTGGGCCGAGCGGCTGAAGCTGCGGGTTTCCGCCAAGCTGATGAAGTCTTCGAGCCACTTTGTTTCCATACGCGGCGATTATGCGAGCGCCGCGCCATACTGGGCGCCCCCTCCTTTTCCCGCATGCGCCATGCCTTTCGACGACCTGCCTGACCTCAGCGCCACCGAACTTTCGCGCAAGATCGCGGCCCGCGACGTGTCCTGCCGCGAGGTGATGCAGGCCGCGCTCGCCCGCATCGACGCGCTCAACCCGCGGTTCAACGCCATCGTCTCCCTGCGCGATGCGGCGCAGCTGCTGGCCGAGGCCGACGAGCGCGACGCCGAGCTGGCGCGCGGCGAACGGCGCGGCTGGATGCACGGCTTTCCGCTGGCCGTGAAAGACCTGAGCCACGCCGCCGGCCTGCCGACCTCGATGGGCTCGCCGCTGTCGCCGCGCTCGCCCGCGCGCACCGACAGCCTGCATGTGGCGCGCATGCGCGCGGCCGGCGCCGTGGTCATCGGCAAGACCAACACGCCCGAGTTCGGGCTCGGCTCGCACACCTACAACACGGTGTTCGGCATCACGCGCAACGCCTACGCGCCCGATCGCAGCGCGGGCGGCAGCAGCGGCGGCGCGGCCGTGGCGCTGGCCCTGGGCATGCTGCCCGTGGCCGACGGCAGCGACATGATGGGATCGCTGCGCAACCCCGCCGCCTTCAACAACGTGATCGGCCTGCGCCCCTCGCGCGGCCGCGTGCCCGGCGACCCGGAGCAGGAACTCTTCTTCCAGCAGCTGGGCTGCGAGGGCCCGATGGGCCGCACCGTGGAAGACACGGCCCGGCTGCTGGCCGTGCAAGCGGGTTTCGACACGCGCGTGCCGCTGTCGTCGCCGCACGCCCTGCCCTCGCCCGACGACCTGCAGCTGGACGGCGACGGCCGCGGCCTGCGCATCGGCTGGCTCGGCAGCCTCTGGCCCGAACTGCCGCTGGCGCCGGGCGTGCGCGAACTCGGCGAGCAAGCGCTCGACACCTTCCGCACCATCGGCTGCGAAGTCGAGCCCTGCACGCTCGACGTGCCGCGCGAGCACAACTGGAGCGCCTGGCTGCGTCTGCGCCAACTGCTGGTGGGCGGCAAGCTCGGCGCCTACCTGAGCGACCCGAAGTTGTTCGCCCAGCTCAAGCCCGAGGCGCAATGGGAGATCGAGCAGAGCCGGCACCTGGACGCCGCCTCTCTGTACCAGGCCTCGCACTACCGCTCGAACGTGTACCGCGCGTTCCTGAAGCTCTTCGAGCGCTTCGACTTCGTGGTCGCGCCGACCGCGCAGGTGTTCCCGTTCGACGCCGAGCTGCACTGGCCGGCCGAGGTGAACGGCGTGAAGAGCGACACCTACCACCGCTGGATGGAGATCGTCACGCCCTTCACGCTGGCGGGCCTGCCCACGCTCAATGTGCGCGCGGGCTTCGGCGACGGCGGGCTGCCGATGGGCCTGCAGCTGGCCGGGCCGATCCATGCGGACCTCGACGTGCTGCGGCTGGGCCATGCCTACGACCAGGCCTGCGGCTGGGCGGCGCGGCGCCCGCCGGCCCTGTCCTGATCGAATCTGATCAGATCGGCGTGAGCACGCCGCGCCCCGCGAAGTGCCCTTGGGCGTTCGCGAGGAAGTGGTCCACCGACTTCTGCGTGGCCTCGGGCGACCAGCCTGCCATGTGCGGCGTGAGCAGCACGTTGTCCAGGCCGATGAGCGGCTCGGGGCGCTTGGGTTCGCTCTCGTACACGTCCAGGCCCGCGCCCGCGATGCGGCGCTCGCGCAGCGCCTTCGCCAGCGCCTCGGTGTCGACCACGCTACCGCGGCCGATGCTCACGAGGTAGCCCTGCGGCCCCAGCGCGTCGAGCACTTCGGCGTTGACCAGGTGCTTGGTCGCCGGCCCGCCCGGCGCGGCCAGGATCAGGAAGTCGGCCCAGGTGGAGAGCGACTTCAGGTCGTCGAAGTAACGGTGCGTGGCGCCTTCGCGCGGCTTGCGGTTGTGATAGCCGATGGCCATGTCGAAGGCGGCGGCGCGCTTGGCGATCTTCTGGCCGATGGTGCCCAGCCCCAGGATGCCGAGCTTCTTGCCCGACACGTTCGGCGGCTGCGGAATGGCTTCGCGCCACACGCCTTCGCGGCACAGCCGGTCGAGCGTGCGGAACTCGCGCACGATGCTGATCAGCAGGCCGAAGGCATGGTCGGCCACGCAGTCGTCGTTGGTGCCGGCGCCGTTGGCGGTGGCGATGCCGCGTGCGCGCGTGACCTCGAGCGGCACGCCCTCGTAGCCCGCGCCCATGCAGCAGACCAGCTCGAGCGCCGGCATGGCGTCGATCTCGGCGGGCGTGAGGCCGATGACGCCGATGGTCAGCACCGCACGGAACTTGCTGCCGTGCTCGGCGATGGCGGCGGCGCGCTGGGCGTCGCCGAAGGCGTAGGTCATGTCGTAGACCTCGGCAATCTGGGCCTGGTGGGCGCTCGAGAGGCTGTTGAGCACCAGCAGGGGAATCTTGGTCGACACGTCTGAACTCTTGGGGTCGGTGAAAAGAAAGAAGGGGTGAATGATCGGGCTAGAGCATCGGCACTGCTTCGCTCTTCTGCAAAGCCCACATCTGGGCATAGCGGCCCTGCTGCGCGAGCAGATCGGCGTGCGTGCCGCGCTCGACGATCACGCCCGACTCGAGCACCAGGATCTCGTGCGCCTCGACCACGGTCGAGAGACGGTGCGCGATGACCAGCGTGGTCTTGCCCTGCGCGGCGCTGCGCAGCTCGGACTGGATGGCGCGTTCGTTGGCCGAGTCGAGCGCCGAGGTGGCCTCGTCGAAGATCACGATCGGCGGGTTCTTCAACAGCGTGCGCGCGATGGCCACGCGCTGCTTCTCGCCGCCCGAGAGCTTCAGGCCGCGCTCGCCCACCGTCGTCTCGTAGCCCTTGGGCGTGGCGGCGATGAAGTCGTGGATGCGCGCGGCGCGCGCGGCGCCTTCGACCTCTTCGCGCGTGGCGCCGGGGCGGCCGTAGGCGATGTTGTATTCGACCGTGTCGTTGAACAGCACCGTGTCCTGCGGCACGATGCCGATGGCGCGGCGCACGCTGGCCTGCTGCACGGCGCGGATGTCTTCGCCGCCGATGGTGATGCGGCCCTGCTGCACGTCGTAGAAGCGGTACAGGAGCCGCGCGAGCGTCGACTTGCCCGAGCCCGACGGGCCGACCACGGCCACCGTCTTGCCGGCGGGGATCTCGAAGCTCACGTGCTTGAGGATCGGGCGATCGGGCTCGTAGGCGAAGCTCACGTCCTCGAAGCGGACGGTCGAGTCCGCGCCCGCCAGCGGCTGCGCACCGGGCGCGTCGCGCACCTCGCGCTCCTTCTCCATCAGCACGAACATCTTGTCCAGGTCGGTCAGGCTCTGCTTGATCTCGCGGTAGATCACGCCCAGGAAGTTGAGCGGAATGTAGAGCTGGATCATGAACGCGTTGACCATCACCAGGTCGCCCAGCGTCATGCGCCCTTCGACCACGCCCGAGGTGGCGCGCCACAGCATCAGCACCAGGCTCACGGCGATCAGCAGCTGCTGGCCGGTGTTGAGCATGCTCAGCGTGCGCTGGCTCTTGATCGCGGCCTTGCGGTAGCGGTCGAGGCTGGCGTCGTAGCGCTTCGCCTCGAAGTCTTCGTTGTTGAAGTACTTGACCGTTTCGTAGTTCAGCAGCGAATCGACCGCACGGCTCTGGGCCATCGAGTCGAGCTCGTTCATGGTCTTGCGAAACTGCGTGCGCCACTCGGTCACAGTGACCGTGAAGACGATGTACAGCACCAGCGCCGCGCCCGTGATCCACACGAACAGCGCGTCGAACTTCACGCCCAATATGGTCAGCACCAGCGTCAGCTCGATGATGGTGGGCACGATGCTGTACAGCGACATCGAAATGAGCGAGTGCACGCCGCGCGTGCCGCGCTCGATGTCGCGCGTCATGCCGCCGGTCTGGCGCTCCAGGTGAAAGCGCAGGCTCAGCGCATGCAGGTGGCCGAACACCTGCAGCGCGATGCTGCGCGCCGCGCCTTCGGTGGCCTTGGCGAAAATCAGCTCGCGCAGCTCGTTGAAGAGCGAGGTCGAAAAGCGCAGCAGCCCGTAGGCCACCAGCAGCGCCATCGGCACGACGAGCAGCGCCTGCGCCATGTCGGGCTTGGGCGTCATCGTGTCGACGAGGTTTTTGAGCAGCACCGGCACGCCCACGTTCGCCACCTTGGCCGCGATCATGAAGCCGAGCGCGGCGATCACCCGCCACTTGTACTGCCAGAGATAGGGAAAGAGGCGGCGCAGGGTCGCCCAGTCGGAACGGTCGGAGCGGTCCGGCGGATGGCCGCCAGGCGCATGGGGAGAGGAGGAAAGGGCTTCGCCGCTTCGGCGCATGGGGGACAATCGTGGGTGTTGTTGTTGCTTCAGATTGTGCCCATGTCCTCCCCTTCCAGTGCCGCTTCCGCCGCAGCGGCGGCCGCCGCCACCCTCAAGAGCCTGCCCACCGACATGGAGCTGGTGCTCAAGGTCATCCCGATGCCGGCCGACTGCAACGCCAACGGCGACATCTTCGGCGGCTGGGTCATGGCGCAGTGCGACCTGGCCGGCTCGGTGATCCCGGCGCGCTACGCCAAGGGCCGCCAGGCGACGGTGGCGGTCAACGAGTTCATCTTCAAGCAGCCGGTGCGGCTGGGCGACATCCTCTCGTTCTATTCGAAGCTGGTGCGCGTGGGCCGCACCTCCATCACGGTGACGGTCGAGGTGTTCGCCGAGCGCTTCCGGGCCCAGGGCGAGTACATCAAGGTGACGCAGGCCACTTTCACCTACGTCGCCATCGACGACAACGGCCGCCCCCGCCCCATCGAACAGCCGGCGGCCTGAGCCGCCTTCAGGCGACGCCCATGCCGGCGTCGCGCACGCGCTCGAAGCACTCGAACTCGCGGTTGATCCAGCGCGCGTCGCGCCGCTCCACGCGGCGGATGTAGACCGACTGCACCACGTCGCGCGTGTGGGCGTCGATCTCGACCGGCCCGCGCGGGCTGTCCAGCCGCAGGCCGCGGAACGCATCCACCAGCCGCTCGGCGCCCGCCTTGCCGCCGCGCGCGCCCGGCGCGCTCAATGCGGCGTCGATGGCCGCGAGCCCGTCGTGCGCCGCCACGGCGAAGTAGCCCGGGCGCAGGTGGCTGCCGTACTCGGTCTCGAAGGCGCCCGCGAAACGCCGGTTGGCCGGCGACTCGTGGGCGAAGGAATAGTGGTGGCTGGTGACCAGCCCCTCGGCCAGTTCGCCGATGCCGTCCAGGTAGTGGTCGTCGGTGGCGTCGCCCGTGGCGAGCAGGCGGATGCCGGTGTCGGCCATGCCGCGATCGCGCCAGAACTTCAGGAAGATGGCCGGCATCTGGCCCGAGGGCAGGAAGAAGAACACGGCCTGCGGCTTCAGCTCGCGCAGGCGCAGCATGTAGGCCGAATAGTCGAGCGTGTTCAGCGGCACGCGCAGCATCGCGCCCACGCGCCCGCCGCCCGCGGTGATACCGGAGACGAAGGCGCTTTCGGCGTCCACGCCCGAGGCGTAGTCGGCCACCACGGTGCACACGTCGCGCAACCCCTGCTGCAGCGCCCAGCGCGCCAGCGGCGCCGTGACCTGCGCGATGGTGAACGACACCCGCACCATGAACGGCGAGCGCCCGGGGATGCCCGAGGAGGCGGCGTTCATGATCACGGTCGGCACGCGCGCCTGCGTGGCGACCGTGCCGACGGCGTAGGCGTTGGAGCTGAAGTCCAGCCCCGTGAGCAGGTCGACGCGCTCGCTCTCGATGAGGTCCTGCGCCTGGCGCCGCGCCTGCTCGGGCGCGCTGCCGGGCACGTCGCGGCGCAGCAGCTCGACCGGCCGGCCCGCGATCTGCTGCTTGTGGTCGGCCAGCCAGACCGCCATGCCGGCGTCGAACTGGCGCCCGCCGCCCGCATAGGGCCCCGACCACGAGCCGATGACCCCGATGCGCAACGGCCGCACACGCGCCAGCACCAGCGAGGGCGCCGCGAGCGAGCCCGCGAGTAAGCCCAAAGCATGCCGGCGCGTCGGCCCGAATGCTACTTTTTCAGTAGCACGCATCGCCCGCGTGGCGGGCGTTGTGGGCAGGTTGATGTCTGGAGCAGGCACGAGGAACAGTGTACGCAGCCACCGTCCGCAGGCAAGTCCACGGAAGGCTTAGACCTTCGAGAAATCGGGCTTGCGCTTTTCCATGAAAGCACCAAACGCTTCCTTGGCAGCCGGCTCGCGCAGCATGCGGCCGAAGCTCGCACCTTCTTCGCCCATGCGCTCGAGCACGGCAGGCATCTGTGCCTTCTTCAGCAGGCGCTTGGTCTCGATCAGCGCGCTCAACGGCTTGGCCGCGAGCTTGCGGGCCTGCGTCTGCGCGATGCCGTTGGCTTCGGTCGGCGGCACCACGCGGTTGACCAGGCCCACTTCGAGCGCGGCCTCGGCCATGAAGGGCTCACCCAGCAGCAAGGCTTCGGCGGCGCGGTGGTAGCCCAGCATCTGCGGCACCAGCAGGCTCGACGCGGCCTCGGGGCACAGGCCCAGGTTGACGAAAGGCATCGAGAAGGCCGCGTTGTCGCCCGCGTAGACGAGGTCGCAGTGGAACAGCATCGTGGTACCGATGCCCACGGCCGGGCCGCACACGGCGGCGACGATGGGCTTGGGGAAGGTGGCGATGCCGCGCAGGAAGCGAAACACCGGCGATTCCTGCGTGGAGGCCGGGCCGTTGAGGAAGTCGCCGATGTCGTTGCCGGCGCTGAAGATCGTCGGGTCGCCCTGGATCAGCACGCAGCGCACGGCCGCTTCGCTCTCGGCCGTGGCGAGCGCGTCGGCCAGCGCGGCATACATGTTGCTGGTGATCGAGTTCTTCTTGTCGACGCGGTTGAAGGTGATGGTCATCACGCCGGCTTCGGTGTGGACGAGGATGTCGCTCATGGAAAGATCCTTGGGTAGGTAAAACGGGGGCGACGCGCTCAAGCGTCGATGGCTTCGCGGACGAAATCGAGGCGGTCCTGGCCCCAGAACATCTGGTCGCCGACGAACATGGTGGGGGCGCCGAACACGCCACGCTCCACCGCCTCCTGCGTGACCGCCTTGAGGCGGTCTTTCACTTCCTGCGCGCCGGCCAGCGCGAGCAGGCCCGCGGCGTCGAAGCCTGCATTCTGCAAGACGGCGCCGACGGTCGCGGGGTCGTTGAGGTTCTTCGGCTCGACCCACATCGCATGGAACACCGCGTCGATGTAGGCACCGAAGCGTTCGGGCATCTTCATCTGCACGCCGGTGGCGCCGCGCATCAGCAGCAGCGTGTTGATCGGGAAATGCGGGTTGTGCACGAAGGGAACGCCGTAGCGCCTGGCAAAGCGCTGCAGGTCGGTCGTGAGGTACGGGCCCTTGGCCTTGATCTCGGCGGGCGAATGGTTGCCCGTGGCCTGGAACACGCCGCCCAGCAGCATGGGCTTCCAGACCAGCTCGGCGCCGGTGTCGGCGCACACGTGCGGCAGCTGCGTGGCGGCCAGGTAGGCGGCGGGGCTGCCGACGTCGAAATAGAACGCGACGGATTTCGTCATGGGTGTCTCCTTGTGGCTGTGCGTCGCGCCGCGATGCGTAGCGCGGCGCCGGTCAGAACTTCTCGGACCAGGGGCGCAGGTCCAGCTCGTGCGTCCACGCATCGCGCGGCTGCGCGTGCAGCATCCAGTAGCTGTCGGCGATGTGGTCCGGGTTCAGGATGCCGTCGCTGTCCTTCAGCGCATAGCGCTCGGGGAAGTTGCTGCGGATGAACTCGGTGTCGATGGCGCCGTCGACCACGACGTGCGCGACGTGGATGCCCTGCGGCCCCAGCTCGCGCGCCATCGATTGGGCCAGCGCGCGCAGGGCCATCTTGGCGCCCGAGAAGGCGCCGAAGTTGGCGGCGCCGCGCAGCGAGGCCGTCGCACCTGTGAAGATGATCGTGCCGCGGTGGCCGCCGGCGGGCATCTCGCGCGCCACCATGCGCTTGGCCACTTCGCGGCCGTTGAGGAAACCCGAGAAGCAGGCCATCTCCCACACCTTGAAGTACTTGCGCGCGGTTTCGGTGAGGATGCTCTCGGGCACGTTCGCGCCGATGTTGAACACCATCACCTCGATCGGCCCGACGGTCGATTCGATCTGCTCGATGAGCGCCACCACTTCTTCTTCCTTGCGTGCGTCGCAGGCGAAGGCGTGGGCCCGGCCGCCGTCGGCCTCGATCTGCGCCACCAGCGGCTGCAGCTTGTCGAGGCTGCGCCGCGTGACGCAGGTGGCGTAGCCCTCGCGCGCGAAGCGGCGGGCGATGGCGCCGCCGGTGGCGTCGCCCGCGCCGACGATCAATGCAGCCTTGGTGAGCGCCATGACGGTCATTCCTTGTAGTAGACGATCTGGTTCGAGGTGGCGAGCAACGCGCCCTTCTCGCTCCACAGCTGCGCCTTCTGGTCGAAGAAGCCGTTGAAGAACTGCTGCCCCGCCGCGCAGCCCAGCAGGTAGCCCGTGCCGACCTCGGCCAGTTCGGCGGCGCCGACATGGAAGTAGGTGGTGATCGACACCGTGCCCGCGGGCACGTGCGTGGCGCGGCGCAGCCACACGCGCGGGTAGAACACGTCGCTCAACGCGGCGAGCGAGGCGAAGTCGAGCGGGCGCGCCTGCGCGTCGCGCACCCACAGGCGCGTTTCGCTGTGCTGCAGGCTGCCGTCCCACTTGGCGGGAATGCCGCCGCTGAAGGGGCGCATCTCGTACTGCTCGAGCCAGGCCACGCCCGACGGGCCGATGCGGATGCGATCGACCGCCTCGGGCTTGGGCGCCTCGGGCATGGTGAGGTCGACCTGGCTCCACGTGTCGCGGCGCGCGGCCGTGACCACGGTGGCGGTGGTCGTCATGTTCGCCGTGCCGTCAGCGCCGGGCTGCGTGATCGTCACCGTCCAGTGCTGCGTCGAGCGGTTGGTGCGCACGGCGGTGGCCTGGATGTCGAACGCGCCCTCGCCGAGCGCGGCCGCGTAGTTGACGGTCAGCGCGATGGGCGTGCCGAGCAGGTCGGGGTGCTTGAGCACCGCCTGCAGCGCCAGCGCCGCGGTGGTGCCGCCGAACGGGCCGACCATGTTCCAGTAGTCGGGACTCGTGGTGCCCGTGAAGTGCCCCACGCGGATGTC
The DNA here is from genome assembly GCF_058800845.1 of Variovorax sp. GW822-FHT04E09. Lineage (NCBI taxonomy): Bacteria > Pseudomonadati > Pseudomonadota > Betaproteobacteria > Burkholderiales > Comamonadaceae > Variovorax > Variovorax sp. GW822-FHT04E09. The sequence continues at coordinate 74,568 of NZ_JBXAMR010000005.1, read as the reverse complement.
GCTGTGGTGCAGGGCCAGGGCTTTGTCGAGGGGGTGTGGGGTCGTGCTGCTCATGGTGATCGCCAGTGTGCCTGCGGAGGATGACGTCACGCAGTCGTGTGCGGGACGTTGGCGTGCTGCACTGCCGCAGGCGCGGTCAGCGCGGCAAGCCGGTGCAGCTTGTCGAGCGTGCTCGGCCACAGGCTCTGACTGAACTGCTCGCGGAAGAAACCGAAGTGGCCGATGCGCCGCGCCTGCACGTCGGCCGGCGCGATGCGCTCGACCGCACTCGGCGCGCCTGCATAAAAACTCACGAGGCTGCGCGTGCCGGCGTGCGTCATGAGCTCGTCGTCGGTCATCGAGAGCGCGAGCACCGGGAAGCGCACGCGTGCATAGCTTTGCAACGCGGGCTCGCCTTCGGCGCCCACGCTGTAGCGCGGGTTCAGGCACCAGCGGCGCCATTGCAGGATCACGCCGCGCGGCAGGTCGCCGACCTTCTTCAGCTTGCGGCCCGGAAAGTAGCCCCACAGGCGCGTCGCCAGCGGCACCAGCACGAACCAGAAATACAGGATGCTGCGCCGCAGCTTCGGCGCGTTCTCGCGCCAGTAGCCACTGCCGGCCGCGATGCTCACGAGGCCGTCGACCTGCCCCGGCCGCTGCAGGAAGCCCGGCAGCTGCGCGCCGAGGCTGTGGCCCAGCAGGTACAGAGGTTCGTCGGGCAGCGCGACCTTCGCGGCGTCGATCACCGCCTCGTAGTCGCGCGCCCAGTCGAACAGGTCGGCCTGGAAACCGCGCAGCGGCGCATCGCCGAGCGAGTCGCCGCTGCCGCGGTAGTCGAAGGTCCAGACCCGCAGGCCCTGCCCCGCGAGCCAGTGCGCGAAGGGCTCGTAGAACGACTGGCGCACGCCCATCGCACCGCCGATGACGATGCTGGCGCGCGGGGCGCCGGCGGGGTCGTAGCGGCGCACCGCCACGTGGGCGCCGGCGTCGACCGGCAGTTGCAGGGCTTGCATTCCGTGGTCTCCTTCGTTCTGCGGCCCCTTGCTAGGGCGTCCCGGGGTCGGACGGATCAGACGCGTTCAAAAATTCCTGCAGCGCCCTGGCCCATGCCCACGCACATCGTGACCATGCCGTACTTCAGCTTCTCGCGGCGCAGCGCGTGCACCACGGTGGCTGCGCGGATCGCGCCGGTCGCGCCCAGCGGGTGGCCCAGTGCAATGGCGCCGCCCATCGGGTTGACCTTCGACGGATCGAGCCTCAGCGTGTTCATCACCGCGAGCGATTGCGCGGCGAAGGCTTCGTTGAGTTCGAACCAGTCGATGTCCTCGTGCTTCAGGCCTGCATAGCGCAGCGCGGCCGGAATCGCCTCGATCGGGCCGATGCCCATGATGTGCGGCGGCACGCCCTTGCTCGCGAAGCTCACGAAGCGTGCGAGCGGCGTGAGGCCGTACTGCTTGATGGCCTTCTCGCTGGCCAGGATCAACGCGCCCGCGCCGTCCGAGGTCTGCGAGCTGTTGCCGGCCGTCACCGTGCCGCGCGCGGCGAACACGGTGCGCAGCTTGGCCAGGCCTTCGATGCTGGTGTCGGGGCGTGCGCCTTCGTCCAGGCTCACGGTGCGGGTCTTGGCGATCGACTCGCCGGTTTCCAGGTTCGGCGTGCGGTCGGTCACTTCGATCGGCGTGATCTCGTCGGCGAACTTGCCGGCGGCCTGCGCGGCCAGTGCCTTCTGGTGCGAGGCCAGCGCGAACGCGTCCTGCGCCTCGCGGCTCACCTTCCACTGCTGCGCAACCTTCTCGGCCGTGAGGCCCATGCCGTAGGCAATGCCCACGTCGCCTTCGCGCTCGAAGATCGAGGGCGACAGCGAGGGCGAGTTGCCCATCATCGGCACCATGCTCATGCTCTCGACACCGGCCGCGATCATCACGTCGGCCTCGCCGACGCGGATGCGGTCCGCCGCCATCTGCACGGCCGACAGGCCCGAAGCGCAGAAGCGATTCACGGTGATGCCACCGATGCTGGTCGGCAGGCCGGCCAGCACCGCGCCGATGCGCGCGACGTTCAGGCCCTGCTGCGATTCGGGAATCGCGCAGCCGCAGATGATGTCTTCGATGGCCTTGGGGTCCAGGCCCGGCACGGCAGCGAGTGCGGCCTTCAGCGTGGTCGCGAGCAGGTCGTCGGGACGGTAGTTGCGGAAGTAGCCGCGGTGCGACTTGCCGATGGGCGTGCGGGTGGCGGAGACGATGTAGGCGTCTTGTACTTGCTTGCTCATGAAATCTGTCCTTAGTTGCGCACGGGCTTGCCGGTGCTGAGCATGCCCATGATGCGTTCCTGCGTCTTGGGGTGCACGATGAGCGAGCAGAACGCCTTGCGTTCCAGCGTCATCAGGTATTCCTCGGTCACGAGCGAGCCCGCGTCCACGTCGCCGCCGGTGACCACGTTCGCGATCAGGCTGGCGATGTGGAAGTCGTGCGCGCTGATGAAGCCGCCGTCGCGCATGTTCACCAACTGGCCCTTGATCGTCGCGGCGCCGCTGCGGCCCGCCACGCGGAAGGTCCGGCGAAGCGGCGGGCGGTAGCCGGCGTCGGCCATGGCCTTGGCCTGCTGCAGTGCCACGTAGAGCAGCTCGTCCTTGTTCGGCACGATCACGTCGCTGTCGAGCAGGTAGCCCAGCTTCTTCGAGTCGAGCGCGCCGGTGCCGACCTTGGCCATCGCCGCGGCGGTGAAACCTTCGGTGAGGAACGGCAGCAGGTCGGTGCCCGTCGACGCCGATGCGTTTTCCGCCGCGCGGCGAGCGATGTAGGTCAGGCCGCCCGCGCCGGGGATCAGGCCCACGCCCACTTCGACCAGGCCGATGTAGCTTTCCATCGCGACGACGCGCTTGGCCGAGTGGATGGCCAGCTCGCAGCCGCCGCCCAGCGCCATGCCGCGCACGGCGGAGATCACCGGCACATTGGCGTAGCGGATCTTGAGCATGACGTTCTGCAGCTCTTCCTCCGCGCCTTCGACCGCGCCGATGCCCGCGACCACGAAGGCCGGCAGCATCGCCTGCAGATCGGCGCCGACCGAGAACACCTCGTCGGGCGACCAGATCACCAGGCCCTTGTATTCGGCTTCGGCCAGGTCGACCGCGGCGCCGAGCGCCTCGGCCACGTCGGGGCTGATGGCGTGCATCTTCGACTGGATGCTCGCGATGAGCACTTCACCGTCGAGCGTCCACACGCGCACATCGCCTTCGTCGCTGATCGTCGTGCCGGCCGTGTTGGCATCGGCCGCGTTCGCGCCGAGCACGCTCTCGGGGAACAGCTGGCGGTCGTGCACCGGCAGCTTGCGCTGCGGCACGAACTTGTTCTGCGAGGCGCTCCACGATCCTTCGGGCGTGTGCACGCCGCCGGCTTGTGCGACCGGGCCTTCGAAGACCCACTTCGGCAGCGGTGCGGTGCTCAGTGCCTTGCCGGCGTCGATGTCTTCCTGCACCCACTTGGCGACCTGCGCCCAGCCGGCTTCCTGCCAGAGTTCGAACGGGCCCTGCTTCATGCCGAAGCCCCAGCGCATCGCGAAGTCGATGTCGCGCGCGCTCTCGGCGATGTCGGCCAGGTGCACGGCGGCGTAGTGGAAGCCGTCGCGCAGGATGGCCCAGAGGAACTGGCCCTGCGGTCCTTCGCTCTCGCGCAGCAGCTTCAGGCGTTCACCCGCGGGCTTCTTGAGCATGCGGCCGTACACCTCGTCGGCCTTGGCGCCGGCGGGCACGTACTCGCCGCTCTTCAGGTCGAAGCGCAGGATGTCGCGGCCGGCCTTCTTGAAGAAACCGGCCTTGGTCTTCTGGCCCAGGTTGCCCAGCTCCAGCAGCTTGGCGAGCACGGGCGGCGTCGCGAAGTTGGCGTAGAACGGGTCGGTCTCGGCGTTCAGGTTGTCCTGCAGCGTCTTCACGACGTGGGCCATGGTGTCCAGGCCCACCACGTCGGCGGTGCGGAAGGTGCCCGAGCTCGCGCGGCCCAGTTTCTTGCCGGTGAGGTCGTCCACCACGTCGGGCGTCAAACCGAACTTCTCGACTTCCTTCAGCGTGGCCAGCATGCCGGCGATGCCGACGCGGTTGGCGATGAAGTTGGGCGTGTCGTGCGCGCGCACCACGCCCTTGCCGAGCGTTCTGGTGACGAAGGCCTCGAGGTCATCGAGCACCTGGGGCTGGGTGGTGGGCGTGTTGATCAGCTCCACCAGGAACATGTAGCGCGGCGGGTTGAAGAAGTGAATGCCGCAGAAACGCGGCTTCAGGGCTTCAGGCAGCGCCTCGCTGAGCTTGGTGATCGACAGGCCCGAGGTGTTCGAGGCCAGGATCGAATGCTTGGCGACGTGAGGCGCGATCTTCTTGTACAGATCGAGCTTCCAGTCCATGCGCTCTGCGATGGCCTCGATGATGAGGTCGCATTCGCCGAGCTTGGCCAGGTCGTCTTCGTAGTTGGCCTGCTCGATCAGGCCCGCGTCGGCCACGTCGCCCAGGGGCGCGGGCTTGAGCTTCTTGAGGTTGTCGATGGCGCGCGTGACGATGCCGTTCTTCGGGCCTTCCTTGGCGGCCAGGTCGAACAGCACGACAGGCACGCGCACGTTGACGAGGTGGGCGGCAATCTGCGCGCCCATCACGCCGGCGCCGAGCACGGCGACCTTCTTCACTTGAAATCGGGACATGTTGCTTGGTATTTCTTGGATAGGTTGTGCGCGGAGTTACTGCACACGGTTCCAGGTTTGGGTGCGCCAGAAGGGGCCGAGGTAGCCGCGCACTTCCAGCTTCTTGCCGCCGTCGATCGGCGTGAAGCTCGCGCGGTATTCCTTGCCGTTCTCGGGGTCGAGGATCTTCCCGCCTTCCCAGACGTCCTTGCCCTCGGCCTTCTTGCCGCCACGGATGATCTCCAGGCCCGCGATGGGCTTGCCCTTGCGGTCGTCGGCGCACTCGTCGCAGGTGGCGTCGGGCTTGGTGTCTTTCTTCAACGACTTCTCGATGCGCCCGAGCAGCGCGCCGTTGGTCTCGGCGATGCGGATCTCGGCCTTGGCCTCGCCGGTCTTGTCGTCGACGTTGCGCCACAGGCCCATCGGCGTGCTCTGGGCCATGGCCGAGACGGCGGTGACGGTGAACAAGACGGCTGCAAGCGTTGCTTTCATGAGCGGGCTCCCGGTGGGTCGATGAAGAAAGGCTGTGTGCCGCTTAAGCGAGTGCTGCGTCGGTGTCCATCAGCACCTTGCTGCCGGCGCGCGCGGTGCGCATCAGCATCACGGTCTCGGGGAACAGCTTGGCGAAGTAGAAGCGTGCGGTCTGCAGCTTGGCGACGTAGAACGGATCGTTGTTGCCGGCGGCGATTTCGCGCAGGGCCACTTGCGCCATGCGGGCGAACAGGTAGCCGAACACGAAGTGGCCGGCCACGCGCAGGTAGTCGACGGCGGCGGCGCCCACTTCGTCGGGGTTCTGGAAGCCCTTGAAGCCGATCTCGGTCGTGAACTTGGTGAGCTGGTCGCCCAGCATCGCGATCGGGTTGATGAACTCGGCCATCTTCTCGTTCACGCCTTCTTCTTCCACCAGCTTGGCCACGAGCTTGCCGAACTTCTTCAGCGACGCGCCGTTGTTGCCCAGGATCTTGCGGCCCAAGAGGTCCAGCGACTGGATGGTGTTGGTGCCTTCATAGATCATGTTGATGCGGTTGTCGCGCACGAACTGTTCCATGCCCCATTCCTTGATGAAGCCGTGGCCGCCGAAGACCTGCATGCACGAGTTCGTCGCGATGTGGCCGTTGTCGGTGATGAAGGCCTTGACGATGGGCGTGAGCAGCGCGACCAGCTCGCCGCTGTCCTTGCGCACCTTCTCGTCGGGGTGGTTGTGTTCCTTGTCCAGCAGCAGCGTGCAGAAGATCTGCAGCGCGCGGCCGCCTTCGGCATAGGCCTTGGCCGTGAGCAGCATCTTGCGCACGTCGGGGTGCACGATGATGGGGTCGGCTTCCTTGTCCTTGGCCTTCACGCCCGACAGCGAGCGCATCTGGATGCGGTCCTTGGCGTAGGCCAGGGCGTTCTGGTAGGCCACTTCGGTCAGGCCGAGCGACTGGTTGCCCACGCCCAGGCGGGCGGCGTTCATCATCACGAACATCGCGGCCAGGCCCTTGTTGGGCTCGCCCACCAGCGTGCCGGTGGCGCCTTCGATCACGATCTGTGCGGTGGCGTTGCCGTGGATGCCCATCTTGTGCTCCAGGCCGGCGCAGAAGATCGGGTTGCGCTCGCCCAGCGAGCCGTCGGCCTTGACGTGGAACTTCGGCACCACGAACAGGCTGATGCCCTTGCTGCCCTTGGGCGCGTCCGGCAGGCGGGCCAGCACCAGGTGAATGATGTTGCTCGTCATGTCGTGCTCGCCGGCCGAGATGAAGATCTTGCTGCCGGTGATGCGGTAGGTGCCGTCCGCCTGCGGCTCGGCCTTGGTGCGCAGCAGGCCCAGGTCGGTGCCGCAATGGGGTTCGGTCAGGCACATCGTGCCGGTCCACTCGCCGCTCGTGAGCTTGGGCAGGTAGGTCTTCTTCTGGTCGTCGGTGCCGTGCGCGGCCAGTGCCTCGTAGGCGCCGTGCGACAGGCCCGGGTACATGGTCCAGGCCTGGTTGGCGCTGTTGAGCATTTCGAACAGGCACTGGTTCACCACGAACGGCAGGCCCTGGCCGCCGAAGGCCGGGTCGCACGACAGCGCGGGCCAGCCGCCTTCGACGTACTTGGCGTAGGCGTCCTTGAAGCCGGTGGGCGTCTTGACTTCGTGCGTGGCCTTGTCGAGCACGCAGCCTTCTTCGTCGCCGCTGATGTTCAGCGGAAAGGTGACTTCGGCCGCGAACTTGCCGGCCTCTTCGATCACGGCGTTGATGGTGTCGGCATCGGTCTCGGCGTGGGCCGGCAGTGCCTTGAGTTCCTCGGCGACGTTGAGCACTTCGTGCAGCACGAACTGCATGTCACGCACGGGGGGGTTGTAGGTAGGCATCCGGGACTCTCCTGGTCGAAGCTAGATAGATTGGAAAAAACGAAAACGGAAAAACGAAACGGGCAACCGTGGCGCTCAGCGCACGGTCTTGAGCCGGCGCGTGCCGCGCGCGGCGGGCGCGGACTCGGCGGCGTTGGAAGCAGGCGGCGCGTCCGGCGTGGCGGCGCGCGCGAGGATGTTGTCGAAGCCGACGTTGGCGCGGCCGATGGAGCCGGGCACCTGCAGGAAGCGGGCTTCGTAGTGCAGCGCGAGGATCAGGCCGTGGATCTCGAACCCGACCTGGCGCTCGTCGGCGTCGGCGCGCAGGTGGCCTTCGGTCTTGGACTGCACGATGGCGCGCAGCACGGCAGCCTGCCAGATGCTGACCGACTCGACCAGCGCGTCGCGCACCGGGCCCGGGCGGTCGTCGAATTCGGAGGCGCCGCTGATGTAGATGCAGCCCGAGTCGATCTCGGTCGAGGTGCGCTTCATCCAGTTGGCGAACATGGCGCGCAGGCGCGGCAGGCCGCGCGGGGCCTGCAGGGCGGGGAAGAACACCTCCTGCTCGAAGCGGGCGTGGTATTCGCGCACCACCGAAATCTGCAGTTCCTCGCGCGAGCCGAAGTGGGCGAACACGCCCGACTTGCTCATCTTGGTGATTTCGGCCACGGCGCCGATCGACAGGCCCTCGAGCCCGATCTGCGCGGCCAGCGCCAGCGCGGCGTCGACGATGATGGCCTTGGTCTGCTGGCCCTTGGGGGCGGCGCGGGCCGGCTTGGCGGGAACGGCGGTGGCAGACATCGTGAAAGCTCCGAATAAAACGAACGGTCGTTCTATTTTGCAGGGGCTTTGCACTTTTGACCGCAAATGACCTTGGGCGGCGGTAGGTTAATAAAGGTTAGCCAAAGCAAGGGGCGGCCGCCAGGGGGCCGCACCCTTGCCCCGGCGGGATCAGAACTCCTGCGACACAGGCCGCAGCACGACCTCGTTGATGTCCACGTTCGCCGGCTGCTCGACCGCGTAGACGATGGCGCGCGCCACCGAGTCGGCCGGAATCTGGTTGGCGTCGTAGAAGGCCTTCACGCCGGCGGCGCTCTCGGCGTCGCTGCTGCCGAACTTCAGCTCCGAGTCCACCGCGCCGGGCGACACGATGGTCACGCGCACGCCGCTGTTGCCCACCTCCACGCGCAGGCCTTCGGAGATGGCGCGCACCGCGTGCTTGGTCGCGCTGTAGACGGTGCCGATGGGCGTGAACACCTTCAGCCCGGCGATCGACGCGACGTTGACGATGTGGCCGCTGCCCTGCGCCTGCATGCGCGGCAGCACGGCGGCGATGCCGTAGAGCACGCCCTTGATGTTGACGTCGATGGTGCGGTCCCATTCGTCGACCTTGAGCTTGTCCAGCGGCGACAGCGGCATCACGCCCGCGTTGTTGACCAGCACGTCGATGCGGCCGAAGGCCTCGACGGTGGCGGCCGCGAGCTTTTCCAGGTCGGCGCGCTTCGCCACGTCGGTGGCCACGGCGATGGCATCGCCGCCGGCCTCGCGGATCTCGGCGACGACCTGGTCGAGCCGGTCGGTGCGGCGGGCCGCGAGCACCACCTTGGCGCCGCGCGCGGCCAGGTGGCGGGCCGTCGATTCGCCCAGGCCGCTGCTGGCGCCGGTGACGATGGCGACCTTGCCCTGGATGTTGTCTTGAATGGAGGTCATGGAATTTCCTTGGGGGGTGTGTTGAAGAGGTGCATGCAGTGTGGAAAATCCACGCGTTCCAGTAAATGAAACTCTGGCGACTTCAGAATTCCCAAAAAAGGAACACCCCATGTCCAACCGCCTCGAAGCCCTGCGCGTGTTCTTCACCGCCGCCGATGCCGCCAACTTCCGCGAGGCGGCCGTGCGCCTGTCGGTGTCGCCGCAGGTGGTGACGCGCGCGGTGCGCGAACTCGAAGAAGAGCTGGGCGAACCGCTCTTTCACCGCAGCACGCGCGGCGTGCAGCTCACCGATTTCGGGCGCCAGCTCGCCGAGCGCGCCCGCGTGGCCGTGGGCGGCGTGGACGAACTCTTTCATCGCATCGACCGGCGCGCGCTGTCGCAGCACACGGGCACGGTGCGGGTCACGGCGCCGCATGTGTACGCCCGGCTGATCCCGCAGGCGCTGGCGCCGCTGCTGGCGCAGCATCCCGGGCTGGTGCTCGACCTGCGGCTGTCGGAGCAGCATGCCGACGTGGTCGACCAGCAGATCGACCTCGGCGTGCGCGTCGGCCCGATGCGCGACGCGCGCTTCGTGGCGCGGGGCGTGGGAAAGATGTCGCTGTGCGTGGTGGGCTCACCGGCGCTCATCGAGCGGGTCGGCGCGCCGCGCACCGTCGATGCGCTGTCCGGGCTGCCGGTGACGGCGCTGATCGACCACAGCTCGGGCCGGCCCTGGCCCTGGGCCTTCAGCAAGAAACGGGTGTTCACCGTGTCGTCGCCCGCGTTCGTGACGGACAACATCGACGCCGAATGCGCCGCGGTGCTGGCGGGCATCGGCTTCGGCCAGCTCATCGGGCCGCTGGCGCAGCCATGGCTGCAGTCGGGTGCGCTGGTGGAGGTGCTGGCGGCCGAGGCGCCCGAGCCCTGGCCGATCCACGTCTACCGCCCGCGGCGCGCGCCGGTGCCGGCGCGCGTGCGGCTGGTGTACGACGAGCTGGTGCGCGTGCTCAGAGCTTGAAGGGCACCACGTCCTGGCGCTGCTCGCCCAGGCCTTCGATGCCCAGCGTCATCACGTCGCCCTTCTTCAGGAACAGCGGCGGCTTCATGCCCATGCCGACGCCGGGCGGCGTGCCTGTGGTGATCACGTCGCCGGGCATCAGCGTCATGAACTGGCTCACGTAGCTCACGAGCTTGGCCACGCTGAAGATCATGGTCTTGGTGCTGCCGGTCTGCACGCGCTGGCCGTTCAGGTCGAGCCACATGGCGAGCTTCTGCGGGTTCTCGATCTCGTCGCGCGTGACGAGCCAGGGGCCGATGGGGCCGAAGGTGTCGCAGCCCTTGCCCTTGTCCCAGGTGCCGCCGCGCTCGATCTGGTATTCACGCTCGCTCACGTCGTTGATGGTGCAGTAGCCGGCCACGTAGTCCAGTGCGCTCTTCTGCGACACATAGCGCGCCTTCGTGCCGATGACCACGCCGAGCTCGACTTCCCAGTCGGACTTGACCGAGCCCTTGGGAAGCATCACCGGGTCGTTCGGGCCCTGGATGCAGCTGGTGGCCTTCATGAAGACGATGGGTTCCTTGGGCACCGGCAGGCCGGACTCGGCCGCGTGGTCGGCGTAGTTCAGGCCGATGGCGATGAACTTGCCGACGTTGGCCACGGGGCTACCGAAGCGCGGCTTGCCCTTGACCAGCGGCAGCTTGTCGACCTTGGTCTTGCGCAGCTTGGCAAGGGCGGCATCGCCGAGCTGGTCGGGACCGATGTCCTTGACGACGGCGCTCAGGTCGCGCAGCTTGCCTTCGTTGTCGATGAGACCGGGCTTTTCTTTGCCGGGGTTGCCGTAGCGGACGAGTTTCATGCGTTCCTTTCAGTGCATTGAATGGGGAATCAGTAGGTGGAGCGGCCGCCCGACAGGTCGAACACGGCGCCGGTGGAAAACGAACAATCGTCGGTGCACAGCCAGCCGACCATCGCCGCCACCTCTTCCACGGTGCCGAAGCGGCCCATGGGAATCTTCGAGAGCATGAAGGCGATGTGGTCGGGGGTCATCTGGTCGAAGATGGCGGTCTTCACCGCCGCGGGCGTCACGCAGTTCACGCGGATGTCGGTGTCGGCCAGCTCCTTGCCGAGCGACTTGGTGAGCCCGATGACGGCGGCCTTGCTCGCACTGTACGCGCTGGCGTTGGGGTTGCCGTCCTTGCCCGCCACCGAGGCGATGTTGACGATGCGGCCCTCGCCCTTCGCGCCCTGCCTGCGCATCTGCGCCACCACCTCGCGGCAGCACAGGAACACGCCGTTGACGTTGACCTCCATCACCTGGCGCCAGTCGTCCACCGGGTAGTCCCACAGCTTGACGTTGGGCCCGGTGATGCCGGCGCTGTTGACCAGCGCATCGATGCGCGGCGCGTGCGCGAGCGTGGCGGCCACGGCCTTCGCGACCGACGGCTGCTGCGTCACGTCGACCTTCAACGCGAAGGCCTTGGCGCCCAGCGCTTCAGCCGCGCGCACCGCGGCGGCCTCGTCGCGGTCCCACAGCGTGACGCTGCCGCCCGAGGCGACGAGCCGCTGCGCGATGCCGAAGCCCAGCCCCGTGGCACCGCCCGTGACCACGGCGTGGCGGCCTTCGAAATCGAGCCGGTTCATATCGTGATGCCGCCGTCGACCGTGAAGTACTGGCCGGTGGCGAAGATGGATTCGTCGCTGGCCAGGAACACGACCACCGGCGCGATCTCCTCGGCCTGCGCGAGCCGGCCCATGGGCTGGCGCGCCACGAAGGCCTTGCGCGCGGCCTCGGGGTCGGCGTTGGCGTTGATGCGATCGCCCAGCGAGGGCGTGTCGACCGTGCCCGGACACACGGCATTGCAGCGGATGCCGCGGGCCACGTAGTCGGCCGCCACGCTCTTGGTGAGGCCGAGCACGGCCGCCTTGGTGGTGCCGTAGACGAAGCGGTTGGGCAGGCCCTTCATGCTGGAGCACACGCTGGCCATGTTGATGATGCTGCCGCGCCCGGCCGCAAGCATGCCGGGCAGCACGGCCTGGATGGTCCACATCTGCGCACGCACATTGAGGCGGAAGGCAAAGTCGAGGTCGTCGTCGCCGGCCTGCTCGATGGTGCCGTTGTGCACCACGCCCGCACAGTTGAACAGCACGTCGAGCGTGGGCAGCTGCGCCACGACCGCGCCGATGGCGGCCTTGTCGAGCACGTCGAGCTTCAGGGCCGTGACGTTCGCCACGCCGGCGTAGGCCGACAGCAGCTGCTCGTTGACGTCGGTGGCCCACACATGGGCGCCCTCGGCCGCGAGCGCCAGCACGCTGGCGCGGCCGATGCCCTGGCCGGCGGCGGTGACGAGCACGGTCTTTCCCTTCAATCTCATGGTCGGTGTCTCCTGGGGTGTTCTGCGGATGCGGGGTGGGTTCGGGTTAGGCCCGATGGGTGACATCTGTGAATCGCCGTATTCTGAATTGGCCTTACCACTTGTCCAATTCAGGACAACCCTTAAGCCGATCCACCGCCTCGCCCACACCCACTGCCTGCTCCCGTGCCGCTCCAGACCGTCGAACCCCAACGCCTCTATCGCCAGATTGCCGACCAGCTCCGGGGGCTGATCGCCAAGGGCGAATTCGACGTGGGCGCGCGCCTGCCCGCCGAGCGCGACCTGGCCAAGCAGCTGGGCGTGAGCCGGCCGTCGGTGCGCGAGGCGCTCATCGCGCTGGAGGTCGAGGGCTGGGTCGAGGTGCGCACCGGCTCGGGCGTGTACGTGCTCGACCGCTCGCACCGTGCCAGCGCGCCGGTGGCGCCCACCGAGTGGGGGCCGCTGGAGCTGATCCGCGCGCGCCGCGTGATCGAGGGCGAGACCGCCGCCATCGCCGCCCTGTCGGGCAAGCGCAAGGACGTGGACGCGATGACGCGCGCCATCGCCACCATGCGCGAGATGGCCGACCGCAACGTCATGCCGCTGGACGGCGACCGCGCCTTTCACCTGGCCATCGTCGGCGCCAGCGGCAACGTGGTGCTGGTCGAGACGGTGCAGGGCTTCTGGGATTCGCGCCGCGGGCCGATCTTCACGCGGCTGGGCGGCTACTTCGAGACCGTGACCTCGTGGCGCGCCGCCATCACCGAGCACGAGGCGATCCGCGACGCCATTGCCGCGCGCGACGCCGAGGCCGCGCGCAGTGCGATGCACACGCACATGGACAACTCGCACCACCGTTTCAGCGCGAGCTGGCGCCGCGCCAAGCCCGCCTGATTCCTCGCCAGCCTTCCTGCCAGTTCACTACAACGGAGACACACCCCATGATCAGCAGCAGCAAGAACAGCAAACGCACCGCCCTCAAGGCCCTGGCCGCCTGCGCCCTCGCGGCCGGCGCGCTGGGCGCGACGGGCATCGCCTCGGCGCAGACCAAGCTCAAGTGGGCGCACGTCTACGAGACCTCGGAGCCCTTCCACAAGTACTCGGTGTGGGCCGCCGAGGAGATCAAGAAGCGCAGCAACGGCAAGTACGACATCCAGGTGTTCCCGGCCTCCAGCCTGGGCAAGGAAGCCGACATCAACCAGGGCCTGACGCTGGGCACGGTCGACATCGTGCTGACCGGCGCGAGCTTCGCGGGCAACAGCTACAAGCCGCTGGCCATCACCTACTTTCCGTTCATCTTCCGCGACGCGGAGCACCAGCTGAAGTACGCCAGGAGCGACGTGTTCAAGGAGCTCGCCAAGGGCTACGACGACAAGACCGGCAACCACATCACGGCGCTCAACTATTACGGCGCGCGCCACGTCACCTCGAGCGCGGCCAAGCCGGTGAGCAAGCCCGAGGACATGAAGGGCCTGAAGATCCGCGTGCCCGACGCGCCGGCCTACCTGGCCTTCCCCAAGTCGCTGGGCGCCAACGCCACGCCGATCGCCTTCGCCGAGGTCTACCTCGCGCTGCAAAGCGGCACCGTGGATGCGCAGGAGAACCCGCTGCCCACCATCGAGGCCAAGAAGTTCTACGAGGTGCAGAAGAACATCTCGCTGACCGGCCACATCGTCGACTCGCTGCTCACCGTGGTCTCGGGCCAGCTGTGGGCCAAGCTGAGCGCCGACGAGAAGAAGATGTTCAACGACGTGATGCAGGAAGCCGCCGAAAAAACCGGCCGCGAGATCATCGCCTCCGAGACCCGGCTGGTGGAGGAGTTCAAGAAGAAGGGCAACAACGTGATCACGGTCGACAAGGGCGCGTTCCGCGAGGCCGTGCTCAAGAACACCAAGCCCACCGACCACGGCTACCGCCAGCAGGACTACGACCGCATCATCGCGATCAAGTAAGGCCACACGATGAGCGACGACAAGCTGCTGGGCGACGACGGCGAGTTCCACGCCAAGGACGAGGCCGTCGACCTGTCCGGCACCACCGTGGAGGCCTGGGCCGCCCTGGGCATCTTCTGGGTGCTGGGCCTCACGGTGCTCTACCAGTTCGTGACGCGCTACGTGCTGAACGACTCGGCCTCCTGGACCGAGGAGATCGCGCGCTACCTGCTGGTGGGCACGGTGTTCGTGGGCGCGTCGATCGGCGTGGCGCGCAACAACCACATCCAGGTCGACTTCTTCTACCGCCACATGCCGCCGGCCATGGGCCGCGCGCTGGGCCTGCTCGTCGACGTACTGCGCACGGCGTTCTTCGCGGCGGCGGTGGTCATGACGGTGCAGATGATGCTCAAGATCGGCAACAACGCGAGCATGACCATCGTCGACCTGCCGATGAACATCGTCTACGGCGTGTGTCTCCTGGGCTTCGTCGCCATGTGCGTGCGCTCGGTGCAGGTGAGCGTGGTGCACTGGCGCCGCGGCTACTGCGTGCTGGAGCGGCCCGAATCCACGATCGACGACCGCTGAGGTCGCAACCCCACTCCATCACGACAACAACATGCTGAAGATCGCCTTCCTGCTCTTCATGAGCGCCGGCATCCCGGTCGCCGTGGCCATGGCCGGTGCCTCGCTGGTCTACATCCTCTGGAGCGGCAACCTGCCAGGCTTCGTCGTCATTCACCGCATGGTGAGCGGCGTCGACAGCTTTCCGCTGCTGGCCGTTCCCTTCTTCATCCTCGCCGGCAACCTGATGAACAACGCCGGCATCACCAACCGCATCTACAACTTCGCGCTCGCATTGGTGGGCTGGCTCAAGGGCGGCCTGGGGCACGTGAACATCCTGGGCTCGGTGATCTTCTCGGGCATGAGCGGCACCGCGATCGCGGACGCGGCAGGCCTGGGCACGATCGAGATCAAGGCGATGAAGGAGCACGGCTACTCGACCGAGTTCGCGGTCGGCGTGACCGCGGCCTCGGCCACGCTGGGGCCGATCATTCCGCCGAGCCTGCCCTTCGTGATCTACGGGATGATGGCCAACGTGTCGGTGGGCGCGCTCTTCATCGCGGGGCTGATGCCGGGGCTGATCATGACGCTGCTCATGATGCTCACGGTGGCCTACTACGCGCACAAGAACGGCTGGGGCGCGGACGTGAAGTTCCAGTGGCCGCGCCTCATGAAGGCGCTGGTCGAGCTGCTGGTGGTGTGCCTGTGGCCCACGCTGCTGTGGTTCGCAGTCGACAAGTTCGGCGCGCCGGCCCAACCGGCGGTGGCCATTGCGCTGGTGATTCTTTTCGCGGCCGACAAGGTCTTCAAGTTCGAGGCGGTGCTGCCGATCATGACGCCGGTGCTGCTCATCGGCGGCATGGCGACGGGCCTGTTCACCGCCACCGAAGGCGCCATTGCCGCCTGCGTGTGGGCGATGGTGCTGGGCTTCTTCTGGTACCGCACGCTGCAGTGGAAGATGTTCGTCAAGGTCTGCCTGGAGACGGTGGAGTCGACCTCCACGGTGCTCTTCATCGTGGCGGCCGCCTCGATCTTTGGCTGGATGCTGACGGCCACCGGTGTCACGGCCGACATCGCGGGCTGGGTGCTCAACTTCACCAAGGAAGCCTGGGTGTTCCTGCTGCTGGCGAACCTGCTGATGCTGTTCGTGGGCTGCTTCCTGGAGACCACCGCGGCCATCACGATCCTGGTGCCGATCCTGCTGCCGATCTCGAACCAGCTGGGCATCGACCCGGTGCACTTCGGCGTGGTGATGGTGCTCAACCTCATGATCGGCGTGCTGCACCCGCCGATGGGCATGGTGCTGTTCGTGCTGGCGCGCATCGCCAACCTGAGCATCGAGCGCACGACGATGGCGATCCTGCCCTGGCTGGTGCCGTTGCTGCTGAGCCTGGGCATCATCACCTACTGGCCTGCCACCGTGCTGTGGCTGCCGAAGATCATGCAGTAACGACCACCGCCGGCGCACCCGCGCCGGCTCCGAGAACGATACCCACGATGACCCCCTACATCCGACTCCATCCCGCCGACGACGTCGTCATCGCGCGCTCGCAACTGCTGGGCGGCACGCTCGTCGAGAACGTGGCCGTGCGCGGCCTGATCCCGCCGGGCCACAAGGTCGCCATGCGCGCCATCGCACAGGGCGAACCGGTGCGCCGCTACAACCAGATCATCGGCTTCGCGAGCAAGGCCATTGCCGCTGGCGAGCACGTGCACACGCAGAACCTGGACATGGGCCCCGACAAGGGCGACTTCGAACGCGACTACGCCTTCGGCGCCGACGTGAAGCCCGCGCCCGCGAAACGCGAGGCCACCTTCATGGGCATCAAGCGCGCAGATGGCCGCGTGGCCACGCGCAACTACATCGGCGTGCTGACCAGTGTGAACTGCTCGGCCACGGCCGCGCGCGCGATTGCCGACCACTTCTCTCGCAAGACGAATCCGCAGGCGCTGGCGGCGTTTCCGAACGTCGACGGCGTGGTCGCGCTGACGCACGGCACGGGCTGCGGCATGGACACGCAGGGCATGGGCATGCAGATTTTGGAGCGCACGCTCACGGGCTATGCCACGCACCCGAACTTCGCGGGCGTGCTGGTGGTCGGGCTGGGGTGCGAGGCCAACCAGATCAACGCATGGCTCGCGACCGGCCACCTGGCCGAGGGCGAGAACTTCCGCACCTTCAACATCCAGGACACGGGCGGCACGCGCAAGACGGTCGAGAAGGGCGTGGCGCTCATCAACGAGATGCTGCCGCGCGCCAACGCCGTGAAGCGCGAGCCGTGCAGCGCGGCGCACATCACCATCGGGCTGCAGTGCGGCGGCTCGGACGGCTACTCGGGCATCAGCGCGAACCCGGCGCTCGGTGCGGCAGTCGACCTGCTGGTGGCGCACGGCGGCACGGCCATCCTGAGCGAGACGCCCGAGGTGTACGGCGCCGAGCACCTGCTCACGCGCCGCGCGGTGAAGCGCGAGGTGGGCCAGAAGCTCGTGGACCGCATCAAGTGGTGGGAGCACTACACCGAGATCAACGAGGGCGAGATGAACAACAACCCCTCGCCGGGCAACAAGGCGGGCGGGCTCACGACCATCCTCGAGAAGTCGCTGGGCGCGGTCGCCAAGGGCGGCACCAGCAACCTCGAGGCGGTGTACGAATATGCCGAGCCCGTCACCGCGCACGGCTTCGTCTACATGGACACGCCAGGCTACGACCCGGTGAGCGCCACGGGCCAGGTGGCCGGCGGCGCCAACCTGATCTGCTTCACGACCGGGCGCGGCTCGGCGTATGGCTGCGCGCCCTCGCCTTCGCTCAAGCTCGCGACCAACTCGGCGCTGTGGCAGCGGCAGGAAGAAGACATGGACATCAACTGCGGCGAGATCGTCGACGGCACGGCCTCGATCCAGGAGATGGGCCAGCGCATCTTCGAGCTGGTGCTGGCCACGGCCTCGGGCGCGCACTCCAAGAGCGAGCAGCACGGCTACGGGCAGAACGAGTTCGTGCCCTGGCAAGTCGGCGCGGTGATGTGAAGCAGGCGCAGCCCCTGCCCACCCGCCCCTTCGGCCACGCCATCCCATTGAACGCAAGAGGAGCCTGATCCATGTCCAGAACCCTGCCGGCCGACGGCCTGCAAGCCAACGTCGCCCGCATCCTCGAAGCGGCGGGCAGCAGCGCCGCCGAAGCGCAGCAGGTGGCCGCCAACCTCGTGCTGGCCAACCTCAGCGGGCACGACTCGCACGGCGTGGGCATGCTGCCGCGCTACATCGATGCGGTGGCCGAGGGCGGGCTCGTGCCCAACGCCGCCGTGAAGGTCAATCTCGACATCGGCACGCTGATGGGCCTGGACGGCCAGCACGGCTACGGGCAGATCGTCGGCGTGCAGGCGATGGAGCTCGGCATCGCGCGCGCGAAGCAGCACGGCAGCTGCATCTTCACGCTCGCGAACGCGCACCACCTGGGGCGCATCGGCCATTTCGCGGAAATGGCGACGGCGCAGGGGCTGGTGGCGATGCACTTCGTCAACGTGCTCTCGCGGCCCGTGGTGGCGCCCTGGGGCGGCGGCGACGGGCGCTTCGGCACCAACCCGTGCTGCATCGGCATTCCACTGGCGGGCGCCGAACCCTTCGTGCTCGACTACGCGACCAGCCGCGTGGCGCAGGGCAAGATGCGCGTGGCCCACAACAAGGGCGAGCAGGTGCCCGACGGCTACCTCATCGACGAGCGCGGTGCGCCCACCAACGACCCGGGCGTGGTCGTGGTGCCGCAGGGCAACGGCCTGTTCGGCGCGCTCATGACCTTCGGCGAACACAAGGGCTACGGCATGGCGGTGGCCTGCGAGCTGCTGGGCGGCGCGCTCACGGGCGGCGGCACCTGGCACCGGCCGGCGGACACGGCGCGCACGGTGCTCAACGGCATGCTGACGGTGCTGATCGACCCCGTGAAGCTCGGCACGCAGAAGGCCTTCGACGAGGAGGCGCGCGAGTTCATCGGCTGGCTGCGGCAAAGCCCGCCGGGCCAGGGCTTCGAGGCCGTGCAGATCGCGGGCGAGCCCGAGCGCCAGGCGCGCGCGGCACGCCGGCGCGACGGGGTGTGGGTCGACGACGCGACCTGGGGCGAGATCGTCGCCGCCGGCGCGAAGGTGGGCGTGGCCGTCGCCTAGCGCCGCGCCGCCTGGCGCGACTTCTGGCTCAGCACGAGCGCGATGCCGCCGAGGATCGCCACCGAGGCGAGCGCCAGCCGCGGCGTGATCGCTTCCGACAGGAACAGCACGCCGCCGAACGCTGCAAGCAGCGGCACCGACAGCTGCACGGTCGCCGCCCGCAAGGCCGACAGGCGGCCCAGCGCCGCGTACCAGACGACGTAGCCGAGCCCCGAGGTCAGCGCACCGGAGGCCACGGCCAGCGCGACGCCGCGCGCATCGGCGTGCGCGCGCATGGCGAACACCAGGCTCAGTGCCAGGGCCAGCGGCACGGCGCGCAGGAAGTTGCGCGCGGTCGCAGCCAGCGGATCGGCCACGCCCCGGCCGCGCAGCGAATACACGCCCCACGCCACGCCCGCCACCGCCATCAGCACGGCGCCCAGCAGCGGCGGCGCGGCGACGCCCGGCGACACCAGGTACACGAGCCCGGCCGCCGCGAGGACAAAGCCGCACCACGCCAGCACCCCGAAGCGCTCGCCGCCGCCCAGCCCCGCGCCCAGCATCGTGAGCTGCACCGCGCCGAAGAGGATCAGCGCGCCAGTGCCCGCCGGGAGGCTGAGGTAGGCGAAGGAGAAGAACGCGACGTACGCGAACAGCATGACGGCCGGCAGCCAGCCGGTGCGCCCGAGCGCGGACGGCTGCGCCCGGAAACGCACGACAAGCGCCAGCGTGATCGCCCCGGACGCGAGCCGGATGCTGCCGAAGCTGGCCGGGTCGATGCCGCCGTGTTGCAGCGCGAGCCGGCACAGCAGCGAGTTGGCCGCGAACGCGACCATGGCGACGGCGGTGAGCGCAACGGCGTGCAGGAGAGGGGCCGGGCGGGCAGCGGCGGCGTCAGGCATGGCGCGCCCCGGAAGGCCAGCGGCGGCGGGAAGGACAAGCACTCATGCGAGCCTCCGATCCAGAGGTCATGCGAAACGGGCTTGTCACCGCGGCACCGCGTGGCGGCAAGGGAGGAAATCGATCGTACGCGCCGCAAAGGGCCGCGTCGAGTTCAGCATGGCTGCGCCGGACCAGCCAGCCTTGCCGTCAAACGATCAGTGCGATCGTGGCTTCCAGGTGTTCGGACGGCGCGCGGCGGAAACCCGAGCGCGCAAAGCGCTGCAGCTGCCCGACCACGAAGGCCGTGAGCGCCGCGGCGCGCACCTGGGCATCGACGCTGGGCGTGGCCGAGCCGTCGGCGGCGGCCGCGCCGCGCAGCACCTGGCGCAGCGTGGCCTCGATCTTGTCGAAGAACTGGTTCATGCGCTGCTGCAGGCGCTCGTTCTCGAACACCAGCGCATCGCCGACCATGACGCGCGTCATGCCGGGGTTGCGCTCGGCGAACTGCACGAGCAGCACGAGGATGCGGGCCGCCTGCTGGCTGCCGGTGGCGCCTTCGCGCTCGAGGATCTGGTTGACCAGCGTGAAGACGCTCTGCTCGATGAAGTCGATGAGGCCCTCGAACATCTGGGCCTTGCTCGCGAAGTGGCGGTACAGGGCCGCCTCGCTCACCTCGAGCCGCGCGGCCAGCGCGGCGGTGGTGACCCGCTCGGCACCGGGCTGCTCCAGCATGGCGGCCAGCGCCTGCAGGATCTGCACGCGCCGCTCGCCCGGCTTGGGGCGCTTGCGCGTCGGTGCGGCGGCGGGCGTGTCGGCCGGGGTCTCTACGCCGGGGGCAGCTGTCTCTTCGTTCTGCATGGGAGCGCGTGCAAAGATGTAATCAATTGATTCTCGCACAGCGCAGTGAGCGCGCGCCTTCCGCCGACGGAAGGCACGCGGAGGGCGCTCAGCGCGCCCGGATCATTGTGCCGTAGGCCTGGTCGGTCAGGATCTCGAGCAGCATCGCGTGCGGCACGCGGCCGTCGATGATGTGCACCGCGTTCACGCCGCTCTTGGCCGCGTCGAGCGCGCCTTCGATCTTGGGCAGCATGCCGCCCGAGATGGTGCCGTCGGCGAACAGGTCGTCGATTTCGCGCGCGCTCAGGTTGGTGAGCAGATTGCCGTTCTTGTCGAGCACGCCGGGCGTGTTCGTCAGCAGCATGAGCTTCTCGGCCTTGAGCACCGTGGCCAGCTTGCCGGCGACGACGTCGGCGTTGATGTTGTAACTCTCGTTCTCCTCGCCGAAGCCGATGGGGCTCACGACGGGAATGAAGGCGTCGTCCTGCAGCGCCTTGACCACGCTGGGGTCGATGGAGACGATGTCGCCGACCTGGCCCACGTCGTGGTGCACGTTCGGGTCGGTGCGGTCGGCCAGCTTGAGCTTCTGCGCACGAATGAGGCCGCCGTCGCGCCCCGTGAGGCCCACGGCCTTGCCGCCGGCCTGGTTGATCAGACCCACGATGTCCTGCTGCACCTCGCCGGCCAGCACCCATTCGACGACTTCCATGGTCTCGGCGTCGGTCACGCGCATGCCCTGCACGAAGCTGCCCTTCTTGCCCAGCTTGTTCAGCGCGGCCTCGATCTGCGGGCCGCCGCCGTGCACCACCACCGGGTTCATGCCGACCAGCTTGAGCAGCACCACGTCTTCGGCGAAGTCGGCCTGCAGCGCGGGGTCGGTCATGGCGTTGCCGCCGTACTTGATGACGATGGTCTTGCCGTGGAACTTGCGGATGTACGGCAGCGCCTGGGCCAGGATCTCGGCCTTGTCGCGCGGAGGGATGTTGAGGACGGGGTCGGTCATGGGCGGTCAGGCTCCAAAGCGGTGGACGATGGGAAGAATTCTCGCAACAAGGCGGCGCCGGCGGTCAGGGCCGCAGCCAGCGCGGGACCTTGAAGCGCACGATCATCAGGTACGCCCCGACGTAGGTCGTGACGAACAGAAGGCAGAACAGCATCAGCACGAAGGTGTTGTTCCAGAACAGCACCGCGGGCACCACCGACAGCGCGGCGAACATCCACAGGTACGGCGAGGTACGGTTGTTGCGCGCCAGCAGCTGGCGCGCCTCGTCGTCCGCGAAGGCCACGCGCACGATGCGCCGGAAGATCAGCTGGTGGAAGTGCAGCGCGTCGGCCGTGCCAGGCGACTGGCCCCGGGCCAGCTTGCGGTAGATGGAGAACAGCGTCTCCCACACCGGGTAGATCAACAGCAGCATCGGGAACCACGGCGACACCACGCGGTGGCGCTGCACCAGCGTCACGCAGGCCACGGCGATCACCATGCCCCAGACGTAGGCGCCGCCGTCGCCGGCGAAGATCTTGCCGCGCGGGTAGTTCCAGACCAGGAAGCCGAAAGTGGCGCCGACCAGGCAGATCACCATCGCGGCCAGCTGCCGGTCGCCCAGCTGCAGCGCGACGTGCGAGATCGCCAGGCACACGAGCACGGCCACGGTGCCGGCCAGCCCGTTGTAGCCGTCGATGATGTTGAAGGCATGCGGCAGGCCGCCGATGGCCAGGGCCGCGAAGACCAGCGAGGCATAGGGCAGCAGCGCGAGCCAGCCGTCGAGCGTCTCGAAGCCGGTGCGCGCCACGCCCAGCCCCTGCACCCAGCACACCAGCAGCGCCGAGCCGATGGTCAGGCCCAGCCGGTAGCGCACCTTGACCTGCTGCGTCACGTCTTCGACGATGCCGCCGAGCACGGCGGGCAGGATGCACACCAGCGTGAGCATCGAGGACTTGAGCGGCCAGGCGATGTTCAGCGGCTCGATCAGGCCGGCGCCCAGCCAGGCCGCGCTCATGCCGAGCATGATGCCGGCCCCGCCCAGGCGCGGCACGTGGCCCTTGTGGAAACGCTGGGGCATGTCGGCGCCGTAGCGGCGCGCGTGTCTGCGCGCGCGGCGCATGAACAGCTGCACCGCGATGGCGGAGACGAAGAAACTGAGGATGATCAGGGCAATCATGAGTGGGGTTGGGGGAACCCTAGAATTCCCGAGCGAAATTAGACCATGCCCACGCCCCCTTCTTCACCCCACGCCCCGGTCACCCTGTCGATCGTGAGCCACGGCCAGCTCGCGCTGGTGCTGCCGCTGCTCGAGCAGCTCGACCGGCACAGCCGGAACGCGATCGCCAAGGTCGTGCTCACGCTGAACATTCCCGAGGCCGACCTGCTCGCAGGACGACAGTGGGGTTTCGCCATCGAACGCATCGAGAACGCGGCGCCCCTGGGCTTCGGCGCCAACCACAACCAGGCCTTCGCGCGCTGCGACACGCCCTGGTTCCTGGTGCTCAACCCCGACATCCGCTTCGACGCCGACGTGCTCGCCCCGATGCTCGCCCAGGCCGCGCCCGACGCCGGCCTGATGACGCCGCGCATCCTGGAGTCGGGCCGGCCCGAGCCCGAACCGCACCGCGCGCTGCTGACCCCCTTCGAAATCCTGGGCCGCAAGAAGCCCGGCTACCAGCCGCCGGCCGTGCCGGCCTGGATTCCGGGCCTGTTCATGCTGTTTCGCAGCGAGGCCTACCGCAAGATCGGCGGCTTCGACGAGCGCTTCTTCATGTACGGGGAAGACTTCGACATCTGCGCCCGCACCCGGCTGGCCGGCTGGAAGCTCCAGGTGACCGAAGACCTGCGCGCGCGCCACGACGCCCAGCGCGCCAGCCACCGCAGCAAGAAGTACCTGTACTGGCACCTGACCAGCCTGCTCAAGGTGTGGCTGTCGGGCGCTTTCTGGCGCTACTGGCGGCTGCAGCGCGCCGCCGCCTGAAAAAGGCACGGCAGCGTTTGCGAGGACAATCGGGGCCGAAAAGCCCCGCACGAAAAGCCCGCAAGCGCCGCTTTCAGCACCGACGATGACGACCACGAGCAGCCCGACCTCCCTCCCCGAACACGCCCACCTGGTTCACCCGAAATACCGCCCGGACATCGACGGGCTGCGTGCCGTCGCGGTGCTGTCGGTGCTCGGCTACCACGCGTTCCCGCAGTGGATCAAGGGCGGCTTCATCGGCGTCGACATCTTCTTCGCCATCTCGGGCTTCCTGATCACCACCATCATCCTGGGCAGCTTCCAGGGCGACGGCTTCAGCTACCGCGAGTTCTATGCGCGGCGCGTGAAGCGGATCTTTCCGGCGCTGGCGCTGGTGCTGCTGGCCACCATGGCCTTCGGCTGGTTCGCCCTGCTGCCGCACGAATGGGAACAGCTGGGCAAGCACGTGGCCGCGGGCTCGGGCTTCGTCTCGAACTTCGCCTTCTGGAGCGAGGCCGGCTACTTCGACAACGCCGCCGAGACCAAGCCGCTGCTGCACCTGTGGTCGCTGGCCATCGAAGAGCAGTTCTACATCTTCTGGCCCGTGCTGCTGGGCCTGGCCTGGAAGCGCAAGTGGCGCATGCTCGCAGTGCTCGGCACGGTGGCGGCAATGTCGTTCCTGCTCAACGTGACGACCATCCACAGCCACCGCACGGCCGCGTTCTATTCGCCGCTGTCGCGCTTCTGGGAACTGATGATCGGCGGCATGCTGGCCTACGCGCGGCTGCACCGCCCGCCACCGAAGCCAGGCTGGAGCCGCCACGCGCAGTCGATCGCCGGCCTCGTGCTGATCGTGCTGGGCCTGTGCTACATCCGCGGCGGTAAGGCCTTTCCCGGGTTCTGGGCCATCCTGCCGTCGGTAGGCGCCTTCTTCTGCATCGCCGCCGGACCGAGCGGCGTGCTCAACCGCTATGTGCTCGCGTCCAGGCCGATGGTCTGGGTCGGGCTGATCAGTTACCCGCTCTACCTCTGGCACTGGCCGCTGCTGGCCTATGCGCGCATCCTGGAAGGCAAGCTGCCTTCCGATGGCATCCGCGCGCTGATGCTCGTGGCGTCGTTCGTGCTCGCGTGGCTGACTTACCGGTTCGTCGAGCGCTACACGCGCCGCAGCGAGAACCCGACGGTGACGGCGGGGCTGGTGGCCGTGATGATCGGCTTCGTCGTGCTCGGCCTGCTGGCGACCACGCGCTACTACGTCGGCCGCCACAGCGATCCGTACTTCAACAAGACCGCCGCCGCCGCCAAGGACTGGGCCTACCCGGACGGCCTGAGCCCGATCAAGGTCGACGGCGAGGTGCTGCAGCAGATCGGGCAGGGCAAGCGACGGGTGCTGTTCTTCGGGGACAGCCACGTCGAGCAGTACGGGCCGCGCGCCGTCGAGCTCTCCAAGACCTCGCCGGGCACGCTCGATTCGCTCTCCTTCGTGACCTGGGGCGCGTGCCCGCCGATTCCCAACGTGGTCGACGAGCAGAACAACCTTTGCGGCGAACGCCGCGACGGCGGCATGCGGCTGGCCATGAGCGACCGGTTCGACGCCGTCGTCTTCGGCGGCTGCTGGAACTGCTACTTCACCGAGACCGGCAAGCCCAACGCAGAGAACGCAGCGGCCGACCGCTACTACTTCTTCGACGGCAAGGACAAGCGGCGCTTCATGGGCGGCGGCGGCGTGGACTTCTCGCTCAACATGCTCGAGACCGTGCTGACCACGTTGGCCAAGCACAAGCAGGTCTACCTGCTGCTGGACAACCCGGTCGGCGAGGGCTTCGGCCCCGAGGAGTTCATCAAGGGTGGCCGCCTGGGCGACATGCAAGTGGGCAAGATGTCGCCCACCGCTCCCTGGGACGCGAGGCAGAAGGCGCTGCACGAGCGCATGCGGCAGATCGCGCAGCGCAGCGGCGCCATCGTGATCGACCCGATCCCGACCCTGTGCCAGAAGGACTGGTGCACCCGCGCCGATGCCGACGCCACGCCGATCTACAAGGACGCGGGCCACCTGCGCGCCGAGTACGTGCGCTCGCACGCCACCTACATGGACCCGGCGATGACGTCGGCGCCGGCCCGCTGAGGACCAGGCTGCGGCGGCCTGCGGGCCGCCGCGGCGCGCATCAGGACTTGTAGACCTTGCGCAGGCTGCGGATGCCCGGCAGCTTCGTCAGCGCGCCGATGAAGCGCACCATGCCCGGCGTGCTCCGGCGCAGCAGGAACAGCGTGATCCACAACCGCAGCTTCTTCTTGCGGCCCACATACGGGTTCGCGAAGACGATGGCCGCGTAGTCGTCCAGCACCGCCGTCATCTCGCTGCGGTACTGGTCGTCCTTCTTGATGGCCTCGATCGCCTCGTTCACGAAGAACAGCTGGAAGCGCGGCATCAGGTATTCGCGCAGGTAGTAGCGGCCGCGCTGGTGCTCGTCGGGGAACATCTGCAGCAGCTTCTTGAAGTACTTGAAGCGGCTGCGCACCATGCGGATGCCGAACGAGGTGCTGGCCGTGTGGATGCACCAGACCGTCACCGCCTTGTCCACGAAGTGATTGCTGTAGCCCTTGCGGAAGATGCGCAGGAACAGATCGTCGTCTTCATAGCCCATGAACTGCGAGTCGAAGCCGCCCACCGCGTCGAAGGCCTTGCGGCTCACCAGCGCAGCCGAGGGCAACACGAACATGTCGTAGCGCAGCAGGTCGAAGATGCTGCGCTTCGGGTGCTGCGCGTGGTCCTTGATGACGCCGGTGCGGATCACATTGCCGTCGCCGTCCGCTTCGTACAGGTCGGCGTAGATGTAGCCGAACAGGCGGTCGTCCCACGGGATCGACGACACCAGCGTCTCGATGTGGTTCGGCAGGTAGAAGTCGTCCTGGTCCAGGAAGCAGATGTAGTCGGAGGTCGACGCCGCCACGCCCGCATTGCGCGCCGAGCCCTGGCCGCCGTTCTCCTTGTCGAGGATGCGGAACGGGTAGCGGGCCGCCAGCCCGTCGAGCGCGGCGCGCTCCTCCGGGCGAGAGCCGTCGTTGACCACGATCACCTCGTGCGCGGGCACCGACTGCTCGAACACGCTCTTCACCGAGCGCTCGATGAAATCGGCGCCGTTGTAGAACGGAATGATGACCACGACGTTCGGCCAGGCCGTCGGCTCGCCGGGCCGGGATGAGTTCGCGGGGACGTTGGTTGGGTTCATTGTTGTTGTGTCAGACGGATTCGAAAAGATCGCGGACCACGCCGCGCACCCCGCGGCCGAACTTGTCGTAGCGACCGGTCATGGCCTCGCGCAGGATCGGCACGCACCGGGCCAGGCGCGAGGCCGGCAAGGCGGCGCGGAAGCGCTGGTGCACGATCTTGCTGCGCACCTTGTCGATGATCTCGGGGGGCACGCGATCGCCGAGCTGGAGCAGACGCTCCAGCAACAGCTCGGCCTTGATCGCGCGCTCGACGTGCGTGTTGCCGCGCGAGGCGAGCGCCTTGCGCACCTTTTCCTTGAAGGTGTCGCGGCGGGCACCGATCTGGTTGGATTCGTGCTGGCGGTATTCGATGAGGGACTCTTCCAGCAGGTCGACCCGCGATGTCGTCGACGCGATGATGGCCAGCCATTCGTCGTGCACCCACTCGACGGGCAGCGGCAGCGCATCGGCGAGCAGCGCACGACGGAAAACCGTGGTGGCGCCAGTCACGAGGTTGCGCCGCAGGAACACGTCGAAGGCCCGCCCGGTGTGAATCCGCTCGAGCTCCGACGGTGTGACCTCCAGCGCGTGGAACAGCGTGTTGCCCAGGTCGCGGCCTTGGGAATCCACGAGGCGCGCATCGGTATGCAGCAACCAGAGGTTGTCGTCCTGCACGAAGGGCGCCACCATCCGCTCGAGCCGGTCGGGCACCCACACGTCGTCCTGGTCGCTCAGCGCGATCAGGTCGCCGGTGCAAGCCGAGATGGCCTGCTCGAAGTTCTTGACGACCCGCAGGGCCACGGGGTTCTCGAAGACCCGCAGGGCGATGGGCGGCCCGGGGCGCTCCGCCGCGCATTCGGCCACCGTGGCACGCACGACATCGACCGAGCCGTCGCGCGAGGCATCGTCGGACAGCACGATCTCGACCGGCGGCCGGGTCTGCAGGCAGATGCTGCGCACCTGCTCGCGCAGGAAGCGGGCGCCGTTGTAGGTGCACAGGGCGACGGAGACTTCGAGAGGACGGGGATTGCGCATGGGTGGATCGTTTTTCTGTCGGGCATGCTGCCGATGGCAGCCGCAGCCCGTCCGATCGGGGGAGCGGTGGGCTCTTCCATGGTTACGAATTGCAGGGGAACCGGAGCCGGTAAAATTATCTCTCAGTTGATACTCTGAATAAAATGCGCGGGCTCGCACGAGCACCGTCCCGGCCCTTACGGCCATAGCCCTCCAAGAAATCCCGCTTGACCCCCTCGGCCACGAAGCGCTTTTGCTCATCGCCGTTTCACGCGGCGGTGGGAACCTGACCCTGCACATCGGCATCCGCATGGCAGACAAAGACACTGACGCACACGCATGAGCCAAGTTCATTCCAATCTCCATCGAAGCGCCCTGGCCGACTGGTGGGAAGGCACCCGCCGCACCGACATCTGGTGGACGCTGGCCTGGTTCGACGTGGTGCTGCGCTATCGCCGCTCCATGCTGGGGCCGCTGTGGCTCACGCTGAGCATGGGCATCATGATCGGCGGCATGGGCCCGCTGTACGCCTCGCTCTTCGGCACCCAGCTGGACAAGTTCTTCCCGCACCTGGCGCTCGGCGTCATCTTCTGGGGTTTCTTCTCCGCGATCGTCACCGATGCCTGCAACGCCTTCGTCGGCGCCTCCAACTACCTGAAGCAGGGCTACTTTCCCATCAGCCTCTTCGTGTGGCGAGGTCTGGGGCGCAACCTGATCCAGTTCGCCCACCAGATCGTGCTGTACATCCCCGTCGCCCTCTGGGCCGGCGTCTCGCTGTCGTGGTCGGTTCTCCTGGTCATTCCGGCCTTCCTGATCCTCATCGTCAACGCCCATGCGCTCGGCCTGCTGCTGGGCCTCATCTGCACCCGCTACCGCGACGTGACGCAGATCATCACCAGCATCATGCAGATGCTGATGTTCCTCACCCCCGTGTTCTGGCTTCCCGAGAACCTCCCGGGCCGCGCCAAGTACGTGCTGTGGAACCCCTTCGCACAGATGCTCGACCTGCTGCGCACGCCGCTGATGGGCGGCGTGGCCCACCTCGAAAGCTGGATCGGTATCGGTCTGTGGACCGTGTTGTGCCTGACCGCCGCGAGCGTGATGTTCGTCAAATACCGTCGCCGCGTCGTTTACTGGCTCTGATCCATGGCATCCATTTCACTCAAGAACGTTTCGGTCAGCTTCCCCATCTACGGGGCAGGTTCGGTGTCACTCAAGAAGACGCTGGCGGCCTCCGTCACCGGCGGGCGCTTCGGCAAGGAAACCGGCGTCACCGTGGTGCAGGCGCTCAGCGGCCTCAACCTCGAGCTCAAGAGCGGCGACCGGCTGGGCCTGATCGGCCACAACGGCGCGGGCAAGTCGACGCTGCTGCGCACGCTGGCGGGCGTCTACGAGCCCTCGTCGGGCGAGTTCACGCGCCAGGGCTCCGTGGCGAGCCTGATCGACCCCGCACTGGGCATCGAGATGGACGCCACCGGCATCGAGAACATCATGCTGCGCGGCCTCGTCATGGGCATGAGCAAGAAAGAGGTCGACCGGCTCACGCCCGACATCTGCGAGTTCAGCGGCCTGGGCGAGTACGTCAACATGCCCGTTCGCACCTACTCGACCGGCATGATGATGCGGCTGGCGTTCTCCATCTCGACCAGCGTCGAAGCCGACATCCTGCTGATGGACGAATGGCTGTCGGTGGGCGACGCCGCCTTCACCGAGAAGGCAGAGAAGCGGATGCGCGACGTGGTGTCCAAGTCGGGCATCCTGGTGCTGGCATCGCACTCGCCTGAATTGATTGCCAAGGAGTGCAATCGCGTGATCCATATGGAACACGGGCGGATCGTCGAACGCTGAAGAAGCGCGCCCCGGAAATGCTCGGCCCTGTCAGGCGATCTGCAATGCGTTGAGGATCGCTTCGGTCTGGTGCTGCCAGCCGAACTTCTGCAGCGCATCGCACCGGGCCTCGGTCGCCATCGCCTCATAGCTCTCGGCACTGCGATCCACCGCCTGCAGGATCGCCGAGGCCCACTCATGGGCCTTCGCGATATAGCCGTTTTCGCCGTGACGAATGGCGCGGCGATAGGTGAAGCTCGGCGAAGCGATGCTCAAGGTGCCCACGCTCGCCGCCTCGAAGTACTTCAGTTCGGACTTGCAGTCGGTGAAAGCATTCGATTGCAGCGGCATGAGATTGAACTCGACCGTTCCAAGCAGCCGCTGCAGGTTCACGTAGTCATGGAACGGCTGCCGACTGACGCGATTCGAGAAGGCGCGCATCGCGAGCCCGTGGTCGATGTAGCCGACCACCATCACCTCGACATTCGGCCGCATCGCCAGCACCTCCGCCAGCGCCGGCTCCACGATGGCGTAGTCCAGGCGGTGCGAAGGCGAACCGCTGAAGTAGCCCAGGGTGACCTTGCCGTCACCCGAGAAGCGCATGCGTTGCTTCTCGGCAAAGACCTTCTCCGCAAGCCCTAGCTGCTCCTTGTTCATGAAGTTCGGCACCACGGACACGGGAAGACCCGAATAGTCCGCCAGTTTCCGAGCCAGGAAGTCATTGGTCGTGATGGCACCGTCACACAGTCTCAACGTCTGCCCCATGCGGGAGATCATGGCGAACCAGTCGTCCCACAGCCCTTTCTGCGCGACATCAAGGCCCAGGGTCGCAACCACCAGATGGGCATAGTCCGTGTCGAACACCAGGTCGTCGACGTCGAACAACACACGCTTGCGGCGCGCGCGGAACTTGGTGATCAGGCCGTTGACCTGGTGGCAATAGCGCGAGCGGCAGATGACCAGCACATCCGCGGCATCGGCGATCTCGTCGAAACGTGCACTGTCGGACAAGAAGAAGTAGCTGGCTGAAACATGGCTGCCGGCATCGAGTTCATTGAGCACCTGGGCCATGTTGTAGGCCCGGTAGCGGAACGTGCTGTTGTTGGGCTCCTCATAGAAGTACGCCACACGCACCGAACGCCTATGCAACATGGCCAGGCGTGCGGAAACCGGCAGAAGCCAAGGGTCCGCATAGGGAACGCTGGGTGTGTCCAGAGCAAACATCAGCGTGCCGCCGTGAGCGCTCGAAGGACAGCTTCGAACGCCTGCGCCCAATCCGTGCCCAACCCGTTCGCGGCGTAGTTGCGACTGCGCGTTTGCGCGTCTCCTGCCAGTGCGACCCCTTCCCGTAGAGCGTCGAGCAAGGCCTCCGTGTCCAGGTCCGCGCAAAGAATGTTCGGCGAATAGTTTGAAAGATCCTGCTTGTTGGCGAACCTGTTCGTCACCACCACCGCACCGCTGGCTGCGAGATCGAATGGCGGATAGCTTGGATGCGGCGTGTACATCAGGCTGAGCCCCAGATCGATGGTGCCCACGAGATCGGCATAGGCTTTCCAACCGAGCCCCTCGCATCGCTGCGGCCTGCTGCCGTCGGCGAACGACACGTTCGGAATGTCCTTGCCTACGAGGAACACATCCCACTGCTCGAGATCGAGAATGCCTTCATTGACTGCACGATCGAGGAGCGTCAGGCCGACATGGAAGAGATTGCGCGGATTGTTGGGGCGGGCGTAGAAGAAGAAGCGCTTCTTGCCTCCCGGCTCACGATCACGCACATGGAACAGCGACTTCGGAAACGCCGGCTCGAACCAGCACCCCGTGCGGCTCAGGTGCGTGAGGCCGGAGGCAATCAGGTGGTCATAGAGCAACTGCGTATTGACGACGAAGCGGATGTCTTCGGTGCGCAAGACCTGTTCGCAATGCACCCGCTCTTCGCCAAACGGATAGAACATGCGCTCGTCCTCTTGGAGGAGATAGATGATCGATGCATGCGGAACGCTCGGCAACGCGGCGGCCGTCGTCCACCAGGAGGTCGTGATGAAGGTCTCGTCCGGGTGGATGTCCAAGCCGGGCGAAACCGTTTCGCCCAGTTGGCTTGCATCCGGATTCATGTCCGAGAGCGGTGCGAAAGCGAACTGGATTTCGTGTTGGAGTTCGATGCCGTACGCATTCAGGATCTGCCAGGCATTGCTGGGAATGGGGGCTTCGGTCCGGGTCACGACCCGCAACGTTGCGTTCATGCGATTGGCCAACTGGGCCGAAAACAGCAAGGCCGTACCCACGCCCCCGAACAGGCTGTCCGAGCCGATGCTGTCCGTCACCAAGCTGACACGCGGCAGCGAAGGCTGCGGAATGACATAGGTTTGCAGGGGCTGCTGCGAAATAAAGCGCTGCCCGCAGATTTGCGGCACCGTCCCGCCGCGCTCGACGATGGCCGGCGCGACTTCCACCTTCGTGAACACGGCGCGCCCGGCGATGGCGTCCCCCAATTTTTCGCGAATCAATCTTGCAGCCGCTCGGGTTCCGTGCTCTCTCCAGAACTCCACGAAGCGTCGACCTCGCATACTCATTTTTGTTTCCTGTTTTTCTTTATCAAACCCCGACATGAGAGATCGTCGGAATATGCAACATCGCGAGAGAGAAAATCAAATCGACCCTACCTTTTGGCGGAGTAGCCAAGGTTTATCGACCTAAACCGAACCTCTACAAATAAACACTCAGTTTTCCGTTTCACACGCCATGAAGACATGGTGTTTATTCTATTTTCAAACGAAACACCAAGTACTTGCTTATCAGGTACGCCACGACCGTATAGACCGGCATGCCAAGCGCCTGAGCCAGATAGGTATTTATACCAAACCCATCGATTGCCGTCATGACCGTCAACAAATTGGCTGCGTATGCCACCGCTGTGGCTAAAAAAAACTTCACTGCCGCAGGGACCATGAGGCCGCTGTATGCAAATGTCCATCGGCTGTTCAAGATAAAGCTCACGCAGATTCCAACCCCGTAGCCGATGGCATTGGCGGCGACATCGCCGGCTTTGAGAAAATACTTGGCGGAATAGATTATCGACAGGCCAACCAATGTATTGACAACACCAACCACGAGAAATCGAACGAACTGAAAGGAAAAAATTTCACCCCTCTTCATACCAATTCCCGCCTACAAATCCGAAAAGCACTCAAAAATTGAAAATCCGTCATCGAAGGAGTCTCTCCGGATTGGCATGTGCGGCCCGCTCGGCACTGAGGATCTGATGTATTCCAACTCCCAGGCTGCGTACCTGCGATAACCGTCTTCCATTTCCAACGACAGACCGGAATTGAATTTTTCTTTGATAGAGGCTGGAAACCTTGCTGGCACCCGTCGTGATCTTGGGCGGCTTTCTGGAAATTCTCTTGAAAATGGAAATGATCTCGGCGATCGTTGTCGGCCGTCCCGATGCGACGATCTTCAGCAGCACGCCCGGCCAGAAACCCGGTTCACGCAGGGTGCCAATGATCTCGGATGCCGCATCGTCCACCGAGATGTAGTCGCGGATGGTGTCGATCGGAACATAGATACCGACCGGGCGATTGCGCACGATGCTGCGGGCCATGTGCGTCAAGAGCCCTTGCGCCTTGCCAATGGCCTGCCCCGCGCCGTAGAGCGTCGATATCCGGGCCAGCAACACGCAGATCTGCGGGTGTGCAGCCCCAAAATCGCGCAGCAGGTCTTCCTGGCGCAGCTTCGCTCGCGCGTAGGCGCTGTTGGGCGCCGGTACGGAGTTCTCGGTGATGACTTCGTCCTTGGACGACGCGTAGATGGCTCCGGCAGAGCTCGAAAGCACCAGCGCACCCGGCATCGCCAGCAGCACGTCGTTCGACTCGATCAGTCGGACAAGCAACGCGAGCGCCCGCACCTCAGGCTCAAGTGATTCCTCGGCACTGCCCATCGTTCCGACACCGGCGGCCCAGTAGATCTCCCACTTGGATGCTTGACGCGCCTGGGACGAAAAAGCGTCGACTGCGGCCTCGATCTGCAACGCGAGCCGCGCTTCGTCCCCCCAGCTGAAATGCTCGGCAGGAACGAATGCCTCAGACCCGCCGAGTTGCAGGGCACGACAAAAAGCGGAGCCCAGCAAACCACGGCTACCGAGGACCCACGTCAAGGTCATGGGCGGTTCGACCGGGTCGGCTTCGAGCTCACCACGTAGAGCGGCTTGCCCATTGCGATGCCCATCGTCACCGCCAGGTACTCCGCGATCACGCCAAGCGCTGTCAGGATGACCCCAGAGAAAAATGCCACCACGACGGCGAGCGATGTCCACCCTTCGACGGGCACCTGCCCCGTGTACTTCTCGTAGAGGGCATAGATCGCAAATCCCATCGCCAACAGAATCGAGAAGAATCCCATGATGGTGATGAGACGCAGCGGTCGGGTGCCGGTCGTGAGCACCAGGCTCCAGAAATGTCTGACCAGCGACAGGAAGGAATAACCCGAAGGGCGGCCCAGTTCTTCCCTGAGACGCAATGGGCAGTGCCCCACACGGCCCGTGATCCAGAACAGTCCGACATCCAGATAGACACCGTTGCCACAATAGGCGGACAACGTCCTGGCAATTTCGCCATCGATGAACCGGAAGCTGTTGAAGCGACCAATCGTCTTGTTGCCGAGTAGACGCGTGCTGATGCCCTTCGCCGTCCGACTCATCAGATTGCGCAACCAGCCATGCGGCGGCGGATTCGTGGGCTGAGCGTAGACGAGCTGGAGCGAAGCACTCAGGGCGAGGTCCAGCATCGCACCGATGCTCGTGGGGTCCTGCTGGCCGTCTTCGTCCATGGTCACGACCCAGTCCCCCGTGGCGCTGGCCATGCCGGCCATGGTGGCGGCGTGCTGTCCATAGTTTCGGGACAGCCATACCGGCTGAACGAAGGCATGGCTCTCCGCGAGCGCGGTCATGGTGAGGTCCGATCGGTCCGGGCCGCAATCGTGGACCAGCACGACTTCGCTGACGACGAACGAGTTTCCGGCCGCAGTGACTTGCGGGTGCGTCAGTTTCTCGATTTCGGCCACGAGAATTGGCAGCGTCTTTTCCCCCGAATAAACCGGGATCACTATGGAAACTCGTTCTAACCTGTTCATTTTAATAATTCTAACAGTTTAATTTTTCGCCATTGAAATAGAACTCAAGTCAGAAACTCCTGTCGAAACCAAAAGCTCACTTCTTCAAGCAAACAATAGCCAGATTTTCAATAACGAAAACAGACTCCCGACTTGGCCATGGCTTGGATTTTTCGCAATACCTTTCGCCAATCAGATTTTTATCACCAGAGGATTTCTTGAAGGCATAACCAGAAATTTCAACCAGCAATGGCACCCTTGAGTACTCTGGAGAAAAAGCCGAAATATTCATATCCCCTAGAATCGTGCTCAACCGGGAAGGATGGCGCCAGCCACCGTCGCTTACGAAGATGTATTCAATCTTCGAGAACTCTTCTTGTTGCTCAAGACGAGCAATCACTCGATTCGCCTCAGCTCCGTCCCAAGAATTGATTCTTTGTTGATCTGCGAATATCTGATTGTTTACAAAAACAAACACCACCAGCAAAACAGCCAACAAACCCGAGAAAACATCTCCCGGAATTTTTCCAAAGAACCCTCGCACCGCCGAATAACCGACGAGCAGAAACAATCCAACAATCAATGCAACCTGGGGAAGCACTCTCGGCACCGGATGCCAGTCCTTGAATGGAGCAATCACGCCCACAGTCACTGGAATCAGCAAGAGCAAACCCAATGCAATGCCAAGAATATCAAGCGGCTTCTTTGAATTTTTTTCTTGAGACCAGAAAATATTTGCGGTCAAGATCACGGCGATAGAAATCATCGCGGCAACAAGAACCTTCAACCACCGAGGGGACACCGGCTCACCCGACCAGTAGATCCGAAGCAGTAGATCCTTGATCTGCCCCATTCTCTCCGCAATGAACCCGCGTTCAATGAAGTTCGCTCTTCCTGTCAGCTCGATCCATCCCAGGCTCTTCGATACGCTGAGAATGGCCAAGAAAATGAGCGCAGAAACAAGGCAAACGAGCATCAACACCACAGCGCGTCGTTTGAGATCCTGTCCATCAGTTACTTCAAAACCGATCCGCTTCCAGGAAATTGCGCCAAACAGATAGGCAAAAACGATGGCTGCGGAAAAATAGTTCAGAAACCCCTGGTAGATGAACAGCATGCCGACCGTGGCAGCCAGTGCAATCGCGATGTACGGCCACCTCAACGGCTTTCTCGAAATCATCTCCAGCGACACGATGGAAAACGCCGCCGCCACGCAATATCCAGGCAACACCATGCGGAAGGTGAGTATTTCCGCCAGATATGGATGGGCCACCATGACAGCGCCCACCAACGCCGCACCTCGCGCATTCGCGACACCTACGAATCGCAAGATGGAAACGACCAGCACGGCCTGAAGAAGCAGTGCGCAGACGCCGAGCGACACGTACAAGTCATTGATGTTCACACCGAGGGAGTCGATGAAACTGTCAATGCCTCCTAGCAGGAACCGGCCCTGCGTCAAAAATGTGCTCAGCTCGCCCTTTGTGAACCCCTGCCCGAACGCGTAGTCATCGACGGCAAAACCGCGCGCCAGAACCCCGCCTTTTGCAATCAGCGCTGCACCAAATACGATCAACAGCAACTTGACATGAGTGCTCTCCCACCCGTCAAGAATTTTGAATTTTGTTTTTTCCATCACACATTGAAGCCAAATTAAAAAGCTTCTCGGGAAGCGCGAACTAAACTGCGATGCGAAGCTTCGAATCAGGTCTTCTTTTCTGATTTTTCAGGACTTTCCTGAAAATATCACTGGGCGCCGCGATACAACCTGCCGAACTTGTTTGACGAACCAAAGAAATTCTCTTCATCCGGATGGCATGCCCGGTTCCTGGAACGCATTTGTGCACGGCACCCGCAGACATCACCTTGAGATTCCAGGCCCAATCTTCGTAGCCTATTTGTGCTGCCAGATCTGTTTCTGGATAGAGATTCTCCACAAGAAATTCCCTGCGCACAAAACAAAGTGACGTCCAGTAGTTCACCAATGCAAGTGCAGCCGTGTCGAAATTCTTGCTTTCGGCATCGATATGCACAAAAACATGAGGGTCGTGCCCGAAATAAACATTCACCTCCGGGTGAAGCACGAGTTCCCGCTCGTCCGCACTCGCCATGGCATAGGCGTCCGAAAGCCAGGCAGGGCCCCAAAGATCGTCGCCGTCGAGAAACGCCACGTACTCGCCCTCGGCCATCAATGCCGCCTGATTCCGGGCATGCCCGACATCACCATGGTTCATGGGAACCACGCGCACATGGGGAAATCTTGCGACGCTGTCGCTGACGATCTCGACAGAAAGTGCGTCCGCGCGGTCCATCGCGACGAGCAGTTCGGTGGTCAAACCCCGTTCCCGGGCCGCCTCGAAGCACGCCCAGACACTGTCCAATGCCGGCTTGAGCCACAGGCCCTCCTTGTGCGCATTGACGATCGCCGTGACGTGAAACTTAGACATGCTCAGCCTCGCTGGAGGACATGGATGAGAAAGGGAGTCCTGCTGTGAATGCGGACCAAGAACGCTCGAGGCCCAACTTTTTCC
Organism: Variovorax sp. GW822-FHT04E09; assembly: GCF_058800845.1. NCBI lineage: Bacteria > Pseudomonadati > Pseudomonadota > Betaproteobacteria > Burkholderiales > Comamonadaceae > Variovorax > Variovorax sp. GW822-FHT04E09. The sequence continues at coordinate 37,602 of NZ_JBXAMR010000005.1, read as the reverse complement.
TCATGGCCTGCAGGCGACGCTCCACCTCTTCCGGATTGTCGAGAATTTCCTGGATGGCCGCGCAGTAAGCGAGCTCGTCGTCCAGGGTATCGATCAGCCATCCGGTTTCGTTGGTCACCAGTTCGGAGACGCCTCCGACATTGCTTGCGATGATGGGGACGCCTGCGGCGGCGGCATTGATCAGGACCGTCGGCATGCCTTCGAAACGCGACGTGAAGAGGAAGGCGGCATACCGCTCCAGGGGAAGCTTGCTGAACGAGGCGAACATCCCCAGCAGACGAAGCTTGGGCTGCGTGTCTGCGAGCGCCGCCAATTCGGCTTCGCGCTGAGGCTCACCGCCGCCGTAGACGTCCAGCGCGACCTCCGGCAGAGACCGGATGATCCGCCCCAACAACTCCGTATTTTTCTGATGGCAGAACCGGCCCGCCCAGAAGATGGCCGGTCGCTGTTCGTCGGATTGGGATTTCTTGGAAATCTCTCGCAGATCGTCCAATGCAGGCTGAGGCAAGAACTGGAGCTTCTGCGTCAATGCAGGAGTAAATCCATACCTCGCCACCACTTCTTCAAGGAAGACGTTGGTATCGAAATAGATCTTGTCGACGTTATGGATCGCAGCCCGAAGGTGCGTATCCGCATACCCCGCCCCGCGGCCATCTTCCGTGAAGTCGCGGCAGAACAGCGTCGTGTAGACCTTGCATATCGACTGGAAAGCCTTGCCCTTTTCAACCAGAGCGGCCCAGCACGCCAAACTGTTTACGTTCGTGATCGACTCGGGTTGAAGCGCGAATATCAGCGCCTCGACAATGCGTTGTCTGTTCCGCTGATTGAGATCGGCGTCGTAATCGGACAGAACCAGCACCTGCGACCCCGAGGGCAGCCAGTCGAAGGCATCCACCTTGTCATGATCGGTCAAGACGAGCAGCGTGGCAGAAACGCCGACCGCCTCCTGCGCTGCACGCAGGATGTTGACCCCGGCGAGATCCGCCCCGCCCTTGACGAGCCACGGCATGAAAACGACGTGCCGGATTCCGGCAGGCAGGTCATGAAAAATTTCAGTCCACGCTGCACCGAGTTCATCGGTCGGGATACTGAAATTCGGGCGCAGCCTCAAGTGCTTGCCGTGCAACGGATGGCACGATTCGATTTCGGGGTCGAGCGCCATCAGGTCGGCAACGGTCCGCTTGACGACCGATGCGATCTTGGGCGACATGCCCTTGAAGCGACCTTCCTTCATACCGTGCTTCAGGTAGTGAAGCAGTGGGTGTACGCCGTGCAAGACGACATCCGGATAGATGTCGCAATACCACTCGCAATCGAAGTTCTCGCTGGCCTTCAATCCCTCGAAACCGCCATGCCGCAGGAAATGAAGGTAAGGGTCCTGATTCTTCAGATGCGGGTAGTTTTCGAGATACCACCCGGCATCGAAGAGGTCGGTTTCGTGGAGCAATTCGAGATCGCGAATCTCCTGCTCTGTGACGAGCAGCGTGCCGTTTCTTGAATAGCGACTGAGATCGATGGCTGGCACCGAACGTCGCTTCTCGGAGAGGGACGCGCGCATCGGTGGGTGGGCAACTGCAATCTTCCGCCCCTCCTCTTTGCCCCACTTGAGGTAGTGCACCAAAGGATTGAGGCCCCGGTACGCCACATCCTTGTTGGCCTCCAGATATCCTGCTGCATCGAACTTTTCGCTCGGTGCACGCCCTTCCCTGCCGCCGAACCGAAGGAAATGCTGGATCTCAGCGCCTTCCGGAACATCCGGATTGCGCTCCCGATACCATTTTTTGTCGAACAGATCCGACTGCCGGAGCAGACCGGCATCGCGATACTCGTTCACAAGTTGAGCGCTGCGCTTCAGTAGCTTTTTGAAATTCATTCCGGGTTTCATGAAAATTGATGCGCTTCCTTGCGCTCACACGCTCAGGTCTCTGTTCATCGATCGAATGCGCATGAGGCCGGAGTCGTTCGGTTCACTCCATCAGAAGCAACCCACATTCACAGGCAGCAGGAATATTTCAAATACAGCGAGAAGACAAGAATCTCACTTTCGGCATTTGTTCATTTGATGTGCGATCAAAAAAACGAAAGCACCGAATTCGACTGGCACTCAGGTGCCTCGTCCAAAAAAATTTGATTACTCGAAGACGTCCGCCGCTTGAAGCGATTTGCCTTCGGCATCCTTCTTGGATAACTGCGGCGCCATGCCAATGTCAGGCCACGCGATCTGCAGGCTCGCGTCGTTCCAGGCAATGCATCGCTCGTGCTCCGGTGCGTAGTAGTTCGTCGTCTTGTACAGAAAGTCCGCGGAGTCCGTGAGAACGAAGAATCCGTGCGCGAAGCCCGCCGGAACCCACAACTGTCGGTGATTGCCTTCGCTCAACTCCGTGCCCACCCAACGCCCGAACGTGGGCGAAGAGCGCCGAATGTCGACGGCCACATCAAACACCGCGCCGCGTACCGCGCGCACCAGCTTTCCTTGCGCTTGCTGAACCTGATAGTGCAACCCCCGAAGCACGCCCTTGGAAGACCTTGAATGGTTGTCCTGAACGAAGTCGACCTTCGATCCAACCGCCTCCTCGAATGCGCGTTGATTGAAGCTCTCGTAGAAAAACCCTCTGGCATCGCCAAAGACCTTCGGCTCGATGATCAGAACGTCGGGGATCTCGGTTTGGATGACATTCACGAACGCACCTCTTCGGTCAGCAGGTGCTTCAGGTACTTTCCGTACCCGTTCTTCTGCAGCGGTGCAGCGAGCTTTTCGAGTTGGGCGCTGTCGATGAAGCCATTACGCCACGCAATTTCTTCAGGGCAGGCGATCTTCAGCCCCTGCCGATGCTCCAGCGTCGCGATGAACTGGCCGGCTTCGAGCAGGCTCTCGTGCGTGCCCGTATCGAGCCAAGCATAGCCGCGCTGCATGATCTGCACGTTGAGCTGGTCCAGGTCCAAGTACGCCTGGTTGACCGCCGTGATCTCCAGTTCGCCGCGCGCGCTCGGCTTCACGGCCTTGGCGATGTCGACGACCTGGTTGTCGTAGAAGTACAGGCCGGTCACGGCATAGCTGCTCTTGGGCTTCACGGGCTTTTCTTCGATGCTGCTGGCCTTGCCGTTGGCATCGAAGGCCACCACGCCATAACGCTCCGGGTCATGCACGTGGTATGCGAACACGGTCGCACCACTCTGCTTCGCATCAGCGTCCGACAGCAGATGGGCAAAGTCATGCCCATAGAAGATGTTGTCCCCCAACACCAGTGCGCTCGGCGAGTTCCCCACGAACTTGTCGCCGATGATGAACGCCTGCGCCAGGCCATCGGGACTCGGCTGCACCGCGTACTGCAGGTTGATGCCCCACTGGCTGCCGTCGCCCAGCAGCTGCTGGAAGCGCGGCGTGTCCTGCGGCGTGCTGATGATCAGGATGTCGCGCATGCCGCCGAGCATCAGGGTGCTCAGCGGGTAATAGATCATGGGCTTGTCGTACACCGGCAGCAGTTGCTTGCTCATGGCGAGCGTGGCCGGGTGCAGGCGGGTGCCGGAGCCACCGGCAAGGATGATGCCTTTGCGTTGCGTCATGGGAGTCTTCTTCTGTGAGGGGCAGGAAAAATCAGTCGGTCAGAGCGTCTCGCGCAGCATGCGTGCCACGCCTTCCTGCCATGGCGGCAGGCGCAGACCGAAGGTGGTCTGCAGCTTGGTGGTCTCGAGCCGCGAGTTGTGCGGCCGCTTCGCGGGCGTCGGAAAGGCGCTGGTGGGCACGGCCTCCACGGCCTGCGGGCCGGCCTTGAGTTCGACGCCAGCCTGCTGCGCCATCTCGAGCACGAATCGCGCGTAACCGTGCCATGTGGTCTCGCCGCCGGCGATGGCGTGGTACAGCCCGGCCTTGGCCGGGTCTTGCAGCGTGGCGCGGATGGCGTGCGCGGTGATGTCGGCCAGCAGCTCGGCACCAGTCGGGGCGCCGAACTGGTCGTCGATGACCGTGAGCTTGTCGCGCTCCTTGGCCAAGCGCAGCATGGTCTTGGCGAAGTTGCCGCCGCGTGCGGCGTACACCCAGCTGGTGCGAAAGATCAGGTGCTTCGCGCAATGCTGCGCCACCAACTGCTCGCCTTCGAGCTTGGTCTGGCCGTACACGCTGAGCGGACCGGTCGCGTCGTCTTCTTTCCAGGGTCGGGTGCCGCTGCCGTCGAAGACATAGTCGGTGGAGTAATGCACCATCAGCGCGCCGATCTGCTGCGCGGCCTCGGCCACCACGCCGGGCGAGGTGGCGTTGAGCTTGCGCGCGAAGTCGGGCTCGCTCTCGGCCTTGTCGACGGCGGTGTGCGCGGCGGCATTGACGATGACGTCGGGGCGCACCGCCAGCACCGTGGCGGCCAGCTGCTCGGGGCGGCTGAAGTCGGCGTGGAAGTCGGTGCTGTCGAAGTCCAGCGCGACCACTTCGCCGAGCGGCGCGAGGCTGCGCTGCAGCTCCCAGCCGACCTGTCCACCCTTGCCGAGCAGCAGCAACTTCATGCGGAAGCCTTTGCAGGTGCGGCGTCGTACTGCTTCTCGACCCACTCGCGGTACGCACCGCTTTGCACGTTGCGCACCCACTCGCCGTTGGCGAGGTACCACTGGACGGTCTTGCGGATGCCGGTGTCGAAGGTCTCGGCGGGCTTCCAGCCGAGTTCGCGCTCGAGCTTGCGTGCATCGATGGCGTAGCGACGGTCGTGGCCCGGGCGGTCCGTGACGTAAGTGATCTGTTCCTTGTACGGCTTGCCGTCGGCGCGGGGGCTCAGTTCGTCGAGCAGCGCACACACGGTGTTGACGATCTCGATGTTGGGCTTCTCGTTCCAGCCGCCGACGTTGTAGGTTTCGCCGAGCTTGCCGGCTTCGAGCACGCGGCGGATGGCGCTGCAGTGGTCCTTCACGTAGAGCCAGTCGCGCACCTGCATGCCGTCGCCGTACACGGGCAGGTTCTTGCCGGCCAGTGCGTTGACGATCATCAGCGGGATCAGCTTCTCAGGGAAGTGGAACGGGCCGTAGTTGTTCGAGCAGTTGGTGGTGACCACCGGCAGGCCGTAGGTGTGGTGCCAGGCGCGCACGAGGTGGTCGCTGGCGGCCTTGCTGGCCGAGTACGGGCTGTTGGGCTCGTACTTGTTCTCTTCGGTGAAGGCCGGGTCGGTCTTGGAGAGCGAGCCGTAGACCTCGTCGGTCGACACATGCAGGAAGCGGAAGGCGGCCTTCTGGTCGGCCGGCAGGGCGTTCCAGTAGCCGCGCACCGATTCGAGCAGGCGGAAGGTGCCGAGCACGTTGGTCTGCACGAAGTCTTCCGGGCCGTGGATCGAGCGATCCACATGCGATTCCGCGGCAAAGTTCACAACGGCACGGGGTTTGTGCTCGGCCAGCAGGCGATCAAGCAGCGCGCTGTCGCCGATGTCGCCCTGCACGAAGACGTGGTTCGCGTTGCCCTTGAGCGACGCCAGGGTCTCGAGGTTGCCCGCGTAGGTCAGCTTGTCGAGGTTCACGACGGGCTCGTTGCCCTGTGCGATCCAATCGAGTACGAAATTGGCGCCAATGAAGCCTGCGCCGCCGGTAACCAGGATCATGAGGTCCCCACCTGTAGAAAAAAGTTTGCTTTACCAAAAATCAACATTCAATTATCCCATCGGTGTGAAGTGCCGATGTACAGGGCTTGGCCGGCTTGCGGGGCCCGCCTACAATCGCCAACAATTGCAGGAGAGCGGGCCTCCACGGAGGCCCTACCGAAGGCGCAAACTCCCATAAACGCTCAGGTCGGCCCGACGAAATTCCAGGCAACGCCCAGGAACTTCGGCAAGGGGTCAGTACTGCACTCATCGATACAGCCGTCTGGAGAGCCGCCACGCCATGTGGCGCACCGAAGGAGCAAACCCGCTGCGGGTGCAGCAGGGTGAATCTCTCAGGTACCGAGGACAGGGGGAGCGGCAACTTGGACATCGGTCGTCCGGTTGCTTGCTATTGGTTCAATAGCACTCCACGCCCGCCGTTCAAGCGCTGCAAACTCAAAGGTACTTGCAATGCGTGTGATCGTTCTTGGCGCCGGCCTGCTCGGCGTGACTTCGGCCTACTACCTCCAGCAACTCGGCCACGAGGTGACCGTGATCGACCGGCAGGCCACCCCGGCCGCCGAAACCAGCTTCGCCAACGGCGGCCAGATCTCGGTCAGCCATGCCGAACCCTGGGCCAATCCGAGCGCACCGCTGAAGGTGCTGCAATGGCTCGGCAAGGAAGATGCGCCGCTGCTCTTTCGCATCCGCGCCGACATGCGCCAGTGGCTCTGGGGCCTGCAGTTTTTGCGCGAATGCACCCCCGCGCGCACCCGCCACAACATCGAACAGATCGTTCGTCTCGGTACATACAGCCGGGAAATGTTGCAGCAATTGCGTCGAGACACCGGCCTGAGCTATGACCAGCGCACGCAAGGCATCCTGCACTTCTATACGACGCAAAAAGAATTCGACGGCGCCCTCAAGCCCGCCGAGCAGATGCGTGCCCTGGGCTGCGAGCGGCTGGTCATCTCGGCCGACGAAGCCATCAAGATCGAACCCGCCCTTGCCCACATCCGCTCCCAACTCGCCGGCGCCACCTACACCGCCGAAGACGAGTCGGGCGACGCCAACCGTTTCGCGCGCGAGCTCGTGAAGCTGGCCGAGGCGGCCGGCGTGAAGTTCCTCATGAGCCACACGGTGACCGCGCTGCGCGAAGCCGGCGGCAGCATCGACCACGTCGAGGCGACGGACAACGAAGGCCGCTTCCAGCGCATCCGCGGCGACGCCTTCGTGCTCGCGATGGGTTCGCTGAGCCCGCTGTACGCCGCGCCGCTGGGCATCCGCCTGCCGATCTACCCGGCCAAGGGCTACTCGGTGACGCTGCCCGTGAAGGACGCGTCGAAGGCGCACCAGGTCTCGCTGACCGACGACGAATACAAGCTGGTGTTCTCGCGCTACACCTCCGAGTCGGGCGACCGCCTGCGCATCGCCGGCACGGCCGAGCTCAACGGCTACGACCGCGACCTGAACCGCGTGCGCTGCGAAGCCATCGTGCGGCGCGTCGAAGAGCTCTTCCCCGGCGCCGGCGACACCGAACGCGCGCAGTTCTGGACCGGCCTGCGCCCGGCCACGCCGAGCAACGTGCCGCTGATCGGCAAGACCAAGCTGCCGAACCTGTTCCTCAACACCGGCCACGGCACGCTCGGCTGGACGCACGCCTGCGGCTCGGGCAAGTCGATCGCGCGCATCGTGAGCGGGCTGGCGCCCGAGGTCGATTTCGCGTTCGCCGGCATGCCGGCGCCCGCGCCGCGCGCCGTGCAACCCGCACTGGGCTGACACGACACGCGCCCTCGGGTCATGCCTTGAACGTGACCCAGGGCTTGAGCCGCACGGCGCAGCGGACGAGCCCCGCGCTTTCCTGCGCCTCGATCACCGCACCGATCGGCTTGTAGGCCTGCGGCGCCTCCTCGATGCGGCGCTCCTCGCGCAAGGTCACGCACTGCCAGCTGGCATCGGCGTCGCCGGGTGCGGGCCGCATCGCGCGCACTTCCTGCCGACGCATGCGCCGGCCGGCCCCATGGCTGCACGACCACAGCCAGTCTTCATGCCCCAGCCCGGTCGCGAGGTACGAGTGATCGCCCATCGACCCGGGAATCAGCGCCAGGTCGCCCGCATGCGCCGGCGTCGCGCCCTTGCGATGGATGTTCATGCCGTGCTCGCGCAGCACGACGTTGTGCGGCACGTCGACCACCAGCGTCGACGCCGTGGCGCCCAGCAGCTCGGCGAAGTCCTTGCGCACCAGCTCGGCCAGCACGACGCGGTTGGCCCACGCATAGCGCGCGGCCACACCCATGGCTTCGAGGTACTCCTGCGCCAGCGGCCCGGCCAGGCCGTACAGCCCGCTCTTCGGATGGCGCAGGCCCTGCGGCCACTCGGCCCGCGCGCGGTCCATCCAGCGGCCGCCGACGTGGAACCCGATGTCGCGCGAGCCGCTGTGGATCATCACGACGACCTCGCCCGCCTTGAGGCCCGCGCGGTAGGCCGCGTGCCGGTCCATCACCTGGTCGACGACCTGCAACTCGACGAAGTGGTTGCCGCTGCCCGGCGTGCCCAGGCACGGGTCGCGAAACACCTCGTGGCGCACGCCGGTGTAGGCCGGCGGTGCGTGCCGCGACTGCCCGCCGAAGCTCGCCAGGCCGATGCACGCGCCGATCTCGGCCTGCAGCCGGTCGCGGTCGCACGCGGCCCAGAGCCCGTCGCCACGCACGGCGTCCAAAAATGCGGCCGGCCCTTCGTCGAACAGCGCACGAAACGCCGCCGTGTGCACCGGCACGTCGCGCCCGTTGTCGAGCAGGCTGCGCGTGAGCCGCGCGAGCAGCTGCGTCTTGTGCGGCGCCACCTGGTCCAGCGTGAGGCCGGTGGTCAGCAGGCGCATGCCGCAGTTGATGTCGGTGCCGACCGCGGCGGGAATCACGAAGTCGCCATCGGTCGCGACCACGCTGCCCACCGGCGCGACCGAGCCCGGATGAAAGTCCGGCGTCGCGCAGGCCTTGCACACGCCGTGCGCGCCGTCGGGCGAGCGCACGCTGGCGAAGGCCAGCAGCTGGCTCACGGCTTTTTCTTCCAGCGGCAGGCTCTGCGGCAGAAGCACGGTCGCCTGCGCGGCTTCGTTGCGCAGGTGATAGATGCCGTCGCGGTAGTCGACGGCGATGTGGGCGCGCGAAAAGGCGCGCTGGAGTCTCGAAAAATGACTATTGGTGGGTCTGCCCATGGCTGCAATTCCATTCGGGGAAACCGTGTCGGTTTCCGGGCCCCGTCACATCGCGTGGCGGGGCGAAAGAGATCGACCGCGTGCCTCGGGGCGCGCGGATCACTCTTTCTTGCAGCAGCAGAGATTCAAGAAAGCGGGCGGATTCTAGCGACGCGAAGCGCCTGCGAACACAGTGCGCGGATGCACGCGTCGTTTTTTCCCGTCAGTCAGTCCGGCGCGGTGAACACCGTCAGCACGCCGGTGTAGCCGTACAGGTGGTGGCGCGCGATCTCGCCGGCGGCGAAGAAGCCGACCAGCGGCACGTCGCCCAGCGCATGCCGCACGATCTGCAGCTCGGCGCCCGGTGCGCCGAAGTGCGGGCCGCCGCGCCCCGAGCAGCTCACGTACACCGCGCCCGCGATGCGCCGCGCCGGATGCGGTGCGGCCTCGGCCTCGCCCGCCGCCACGGCGCGTGCGGTGGCCAGCGTCTGTTCTTCGGGCTCGAGTTCTTCGCGGATCTCGGCGCAGATGCGCATCAGGTCGGCGCGCGCCGCCTGCGCATTGCGGCGGCAGAAACTCAGCCGCATGCCGGCCTCGGCGTTGTCGGCAATGGCGATGCCGCGCCGCGTCGGATCGAGCCCGATGATGTGGCGCACCAGCACGTCGGCGCCCAGGTCGCCGGTGCGGCGGATGCCGTCGCTGCCCGCGTCGGCCAGGCCGACCAGCGTGTTGCGCACGGCGTCGATGGCTTCCTGCGGCCGGTCGAGCGACACCTGCAGGTCGGCCAGCAACACGTCGAGCGCCGGCTCGCCGTCGAGCGACAGCAGCAGGTTACCGTCGGCCTCGGTGATCTCGCGCTCGCGCGCGCCGCCCGTGCGCAGCGGCTGGCAGCCCTGCGTGACACGCGACACCAGCCGCACGCCCTCGCCGAACACCACGCCCGACAAGCCGCCCGAGAACACACCGCCCGCCGCACCGTGGCCGCGGATGTTGCCATTGCCGCCGACCGCGAACTGCAGCGCCCCGCCGCGGCCGGACGAGAGCCCGCCGAACAGGTAGCCGGTGTCGGTGCGGCCCGCCATCTCGCCGATGAGCTCGCCCAGATCGGGCGTGGCCGGGTCGGCGTGCACGAGCGCGGTGTGCGCCTCGAAGCCGCTCATTTCGGAACTGCCCAGCGGCGCCACGCCCGAGAACACGCGGTACTGGTCGCTGGGCAGCGCGCACAGCATCAGGCTCAGGCCGGGCTCGTCGAAGTACTCGGCGTTGTTGGCCGACACGCCGATGCCGACCGTGCCCGACCAGTCGGTGACCTCGGGCAATTCGGCACTCAGGTGATCGAGGATCTCCTGCGCCTCGGCCGCGTAGTGGTCGGTGATGTAGAGCAGCCCGAGCGTCGGGTTCGACGCGTAGTCGGGCAGCGCCATCTGCGCGCGCAACTGGGCCAGCACGAGGCCGGCGGCCATGCGCCATTGCGGGTGGGTGGCATGGCCGGTGGGAAACAGTTTCATGGTGCGTACCGACCCGTGCGTCGTCGTCTGGAAAGGTGTCTGTAAGACGTCAGCGCCGGCCGGAGGTTCGCTTGCGCGCGGCGGCGGACGTGGTTTTCTTGCGCGCGGCGGGTGCCGGCGCGACTTTTTTCGCGGCGGCCTTCTTCGCGGCGGTCTTGGCGGCCGGCTTGCGCGCCGCCGTTGCCTTGCCGATGACCTGCCCCACGGCGTCGGCCAGCGGCTGTGCCATGGCCGGCACCTTGAGCTGCGCCGCATCCTGCAGCGCGGTGCTCGCGATCTGCTGGAACTGCTCGGTGAGCGAGCCCCACCATTGCATCGGGTCGACCACGCCGGCGGCGCCGTTGGACGCTGCGGGCTTGGCGCGCGAGGTCTTCTTCGGCGCCGGGGTTTCCTCTTCTTCCGCTTCTTCCTCGGCCTCGTCGAACTCTTCTTCCTCTTCCTCGACGGGCTCCGGCTCCGGCTCCGGCTCGGGCCGGGGTGCGGGGGCCGGGGCGGGAGCCGGTGCAGGTGCCGGCGCCATGGCCGCGGCCTGCTTGGTGAACGCGCTGGCGATGTCTTCCATCCGCACGTTCATGCCGCGCAGGGTCGACAGCGTCATCTTCTGCACCTCGAGCGCCTGGATGGTCGCCTTGAGCGCGTGGCCGTTCTGTTCGAGCCAGTACTGGACGGTCTTGAGTTCCTGGATGCGCTTGTCGACCTCTTCGACGCTCATGGTCGGCGCGACCCAGCTGGCCAAGCTGGGGATGCCGGGCACCGAGCCGGAGCCCGCGGCGGCACCGCCGGCGAGGTTCTTCAGGAAGTCGAATCCGGGGACGAACTGGCTGAAGTCGAAGGGTTTGCTGGCGTTGCTCATGCGGGAGGTCTCCTGGCTGGGTTTTCTTGTGCTGCCAGCTTACTCCAAGCCCTTTGCAAGCGAATCAGAGCTCGTCCCTGACCCGGCTGAAAACCTTCCAGAAATTCGCGTCCTGCGAGGTCGCGAAGTTGATCCGCATCATCGTGCTCGGCGGGCGGCGCGCATGGAACAGCGAGCCCGGCGCCAGCAGGTAGCCCTGGTCGAGCATGCGTTGCGTGAGCGCGTCGGTGTCCACGCCCGTGTCGACCCAGCCGAACAGCCCCGCCGGCTCCGAGGCGAAGGTGCAGCCGTGCGACATGGCCAGCTTCACCGCGCGGCCGCGCGCGCCGTCCAGGCGGATGCGCACGCGCTCCGAATGGCGGCGCAGCTGGCCCTGGTCGATGCACCACGACAGCGCCCGCTCGAACAGCGTGGGCGAGGTCAGCGTGGCCAGCAGCTTGGTCTCGAGCAGCCGCTCCTTCAGCGCGGGCGAAGCGGCCAGGAAGCCGATGCGCCAGTTGGGCGCCAGGATCTTCGCGAAGCCGCTGACGTAGATGGTGCGCTGCAGCCCGTCGAGCGCGCTCAGGCGCGTGGCGTGCTCGGGCGCGAGGTGGCTGTAGGTGTCGTCCTCGACGATGTGGAAGTCGTGCTCGTTGGCCAGCTTGAGCACGCGGTGCGCGCTGCCCGGCGTGAGGCTGTAGCCGGTCGGGTTGTGCAGCACGCTCACGCTGACGAACAGCTTGGGGCTGTGCAGCTTGCAGTACTGCGCCATCACGTCGAGGTCGGGCCCGTCGGCGCGGCGCGGCACGGGGAGGATGCGCATGCCCAGCGCCTCGAGCCGCGCGAACTCCAGCGCCCAGCCGGGCTCCTCGACCATCACCGGATCGCCCGCGCGCAACAGCGTGCGGCTCACGATATCCAGCGCATGCGTGGCGCCGATGGTGGTCACGATCTGGTCCGGCCCAGCCGGCACGTTGATGCGCACCAGCTTCTGCGACAGGCTGCGGCGCAGCGCGAGATCGCCCGAAGGCTCGCCGTATTGCAGCGACAACTCCTGCAGCGCCGACGTGGTGGTCACGCGGCGCACCGCGGTCGCCAGGAAGGTCGAGGCCATCCAGTCGGGCGGGAACACGCCCATGCCCGGCTGCGGCTTGTCGCTCGGGCGGTGGAACATGCTGCGGATCAGCGAGCTGGCGTCGGCCGGCACGCGCGAGGCCATCATCGGCGGGACCGCGGGCACGGCATGCGCCGGATTGCGCGAGCTCTCGGGCGCCGGCGCCGCGTCGCGCACGTAGAAGCCGCGCTGGCGGCGCGCTTCGACGAGGCCTTGCGCGAGCAGCTGGTCGTAGGCGGCGACCACGGTGTACGGGCTCACGCCCTGCTGGCGCGCGCATTCGCGCACCGAGGGCAGGCGCGCGCCGGGTGCCAACAGCCGGTTGCGGATGCGCTCGGCGAGGCGGTCGGCCAGCTGCCCGGTCAGGGACTGGGTGGAGGTTCGGGTCAGCATCGGGTCGGACTGCATCGCACAGAGAGCAAGAAAAGGGCGGCGTGTGTCGAAGGAATGACCAATACAGATTTCAGATTTGTTCGATCATCTGTACTGGAACTGTAATGGTCCAAAGTTTAGAGTCTGTGACATGAACTGGCAAGAATTCACCGCGCTGCTGGTGCTGGCCACGGCGATGAGCTTCTCGCCCGGACCCAACACCACGCTCTCCACCGCCCTGGCGGCCAACGGCGGCCTGCCGCGTGCGATGCGTTTCGTGGTCGCGGTGCCGGTGGGCTGGACCTTGCTGCTCGCCATCTGCGCGGCCGGCCTCGGCGCGCTGGTGGTGGCCATGCCGCCGCTGCGCCTGGCGATCAAGGGCCTGGGCATCGCCTACCTGCTGTGGCTGGCCTACAAGCTCAGCGGCAGCGCCCAGCTCGGCAAGGCTGACAGCGCCCGCCTCTCGGTCGGCTTCGGGCAAGGCGTGATGCTGCAGTTCGTGAACATCAAGGCCTGGCTGCTGGCGCTCACGCTGGTGGCGGGCTGGATCGCCGGCCAGCCCGACGCGCTCGCGCGCTTCGCCATCGTCGCGCCCGTGATGCTGACTTACGCCTTTACCAGCAACTTCGCCTATGCGCTGGTCGGCGCGCTGCTGCGCGAGTGGCTGGCCAAGGGCCGGCGCCTGCTGTGGTTCAACCGTGCGATGGGCCTCATCCTGGTCCTGACGGCCTGGTGGATGGTGGGCGTATGAAGCTCGCCATCAAGGACGAAACGCTGGGCATGTGGCTCGGCGTGGTCGGCGTGGCGCTGTTCGCCATCACGCTGCCGATGACACGGCTGGCCACGGGCACGCAAGAGGCGCCGCAGCTGTCGCCGTGGTTCGTCACGCTCGGGCGCGCGGCGCTGGCGGGCGTGCTGTCGGCCGTCTTCCTGCTGGTCACGCGCTCGCCGCGCCCGGCGCCGCACCAGTGGAAGCCGCTGGGCATGGCGGTGCTGGGCAACTGCATCGGCTTTCCGCTGTTGCTGGCCTTTGCGCTGCGCGTGGTCACGGCCAGCCATGCGGCGGTGGTGACGGCGCTGCTGCCGCTGGTCACGGCCGCGGTCGCGGCCTGGGTGCTGCACCAGCGCGCGCGGTTGGGCTTCTGGCTCTGCGCCATCGCGGGCAGCCTGCTGGTGGTGGTGTTCTCGGTGCTGCGCGCGCAGCAGAGCGGCCACGGCTTCGGTTTCGAATGGGCCGACCTGCTGCTGGTCGGCGCGGTCGTCGCGGCCTCGGTCGGCTACATCTACGGCGCGCAGGTCACGCCGTCGCTGGGCGCCGAGCGCGTGATCTGCTGGGTCTGCGTGATGGCGCTGCCCGTGACGCTGCCCGCCACCATCGCCCTGTGGCCGCAGCAGCCCGTGGCCGCCTCGGCCTGGGTCGGCTTCACCTACGTGGGCATGTTCTCGATGTGGATCGGCTTCTTCGCCTGGTACCGCGGCCTGGCCCTGGGCGGCGCGCTGCGCGTGAGCCAGACGCAGCTGCTGCAGCCCTTTTTGTCGATCCTCGCGTCGATCCCGCTGCTGGGCGAGCCGCTCGACCTGGTGACGCTGGGCTTCGCCGCCGCCGTGGTCGCCACGGTGGTCGCGGGCAAGCGGCTGTCGCAACCGGCGGCGCCTGCCGTTCCACGCGGCGCCGAGCCGCAAGCCAGGAGCTGACGACCATGACGCTGTTCAGCCATGTCACCGTCGGCTGCACCGACCTGCCGCGCGCCGCCGCCTTCTACGACGCGGTGCTGGCGCCGCTCGGCCTGATCCGCCGCCCCGTGACGCCCGATGGCGGCCCCGACGCCGCCTGCTGGATCGTGCCGGGCCAGACGCTGCCGCGCTTTTACGTGTACATCCCGCTGGACGGCGAACCCGCCAGCGCCGGCAACGGCAGCATGGTCGCGTTCTGCGCGCCCTCGCCGCAGGCCGTTCATGCCGCCCACGAGGCGGCCCTGCGCCACGGTGGCCGCGACGAAGGCGCGCCCGGTCCCCGCCCCCGCTACGGGCAGGGCTATTACGGCGCCTACCTGCGCGACCCGGACGGCAACAAAATCCATGTCGTGCACCGTGGCGACATCCCGCCATCCTGACGACACACTCAGACTCACCTCTCATTCGCCAGAAAGAAGAAAGCCTCCCATGAACTGGAAACTCGCCGCCCGCGCCGCCAAGATGAATCCTTCGGTGCTGCGTGAAATCCTCAAGGTCACCGAGCGCCCCGGCATCATCAGCCTGGCCGGCGGCCTGCCCTCGCCCAAGACCTTCCCGATCCAGGAGTTCGCCGACGCCTGCGCCGAAGTGCTGCACAACGACGGCCAGGCCGCGCTGCAGTACGCCGCCAGCGAAGGCTATGCGCCGCTGCGCCAGGCCGTGGCCGACATGCTGCCCTGGGACGTCGACGCCTCGCAGGTGCTCATCACCACCGGCTCGCAGCAGGGCCTCGACCTCGTGGCCAAGGTGCTGATCGATCCGGGCAGCAAGGTGCTGGTCGAGACGCCCACCTACCTGGGCGCGCTGCAGGCCTTCGGCCCGATGGAGCCGCACCCCGTGGGCGTGGCCAGCGACGACGACGGCGTGATCGTCGACGACCTCGTGAGCAAGGCGGCCGACGCGCGCTTCGTCTACCTGCTGCCCAACTTCCAGAACCCCACCGGCCGCACCATGACCGAGGCGCGCCGCGCCGCCGTCTCCGCTGCCGCAGCCGCCGCGAACCTGCCGATCGTCGAGGACAACCCCTACGGCGAGCTCTGGTTCGACGAAGCCCCGCCGCTGCCGCTGGCCGCGCGCAACCCCGAGGGCGTGATCTACCTGGGCTCGTTCTCCAAGGTGCTGGCCCCGGGCCTGCGCCTGGGCTTCCTGGTGGCGCCGAAGGCCATCTTCCCCAAGCTGCTGCAGGCCAAGCAGGCGGTCGACCTGCACACGCCGATCTTCACGCAGCGCATGGTCTCGGCCGTGATGAAGGACGGCTTCCTGGACCGCCACGTGCCCACCATCCGCGCGCTGTACAAGCGCCAGCGCGACGCCATGATCGCCGCGCTGCACCGCGAGATGGCCGGCCTCGACGTGAAGTTCAACGCTCCCAAGGGCGGCATGTTCCTGTGGGCGCGCCTGCCCGAGGGCATCGACACCGTGACCCTGCTGCCCAAGGCCGTGGAGCGCAACGTGGCCTTCGTGCCCGGCGCGCCGTTCTACGCGGGCGAAGGCGATCCGCGCACGCTGCGCCTGTCGTTCGTGACCGCCAGCGTCGAGGAGATCGACACCGCCATCGCCGCGCTCGCCGTCACGCTGCGCGAAGAGCTGGCGCTGCTGGCCCCCGCCCACGCCTGACAAGGCCGACGACGATGCACATCGCCATCCTCACCTTCGACGGCTTCAACGAGCTCGACTCGCTGGTCGCGCTCGGTGTGCTCAACCGCGTGAAGAAGCCCGGCTGGCGCGTGACGCTGGCCTCGCCCAGCGCCACCGTGACCTCGATGAACGGCGTCACGGTGCACGCCACCGCGACGCTCGAGTCGGCTTGCGAGGCGGGCGCGGTGATCGTCGGCAGCGGCATCCGCACGCGCGAGATCGCCGCCGATGCGGGCCTCATGGGCGTGCTGCGCGGGCTCGACCCGTCGCGCCAGCTCATCGGCGCGCAATGCTCGGGCACGCTGCTGCTCGCCAAGCTCGGCCTACTGGGCACGGTGCCGGCCTGCACCGACCTCACGACCAAGCCCTGGGTGCAGGAAGCCGGCGTCGAGGTGCTCAACCAGCCCTTCTTCGCGCAGGGCAACGTGGCCACCGCGGGCGGCTGCTTCTCGGCGCCCTACCTCGCGGCCTGGCTCATCGCGCGCACCGAAGGCCTCGAGGCCGCGAAGAGCGCGCTGCACTACGTCGCGCCTGTCGGCGAGAAAGACGACTACGTGGCGCGCGCGATGCGCAACATCGAACCGTACCTGCAGACGCGGCCATCGGCCACGGCCGACGCCCTCTGCGCACAAGGACACTGAACACCATGCTCAACATCTGGGGCCGCATCAGTTCGATCAACGTGCGCAAGGTCGTGTGGTGCGCGCAGGAGCTCGGGCTCGACTTCCAGCGCACCGAGGCCGGCGGCAAGTTCGGCGTGGTGCAGACGCCCGAATACCGCGCGCTCAACCCGAACGCCATGGTGCCCACCATCGACGACGGCGAAGGCGCCGAGCGCGTCACGCTGTGGGAGTCGAACGTCATCGTGCGCTACCTCTGCGCCCGGCATTCGCACGGCACGCTCTACCCGAGCGAGCTGCCCGCGCGCTTCGACGCCGAGCGCTGGATGGACTGGCAGCAGACCACGCTCAACCGCGCCAGCCGCGACGCCTTCGTGCAATGGGTGCGCACGGCGCCCTCGGAACGCCAGCCCGCACTGATCGCCGCGTCGGTGCGCGAGAGCGAGGCGCTGTTCGCCATGCTCGATGCGCACCTCGCGCAGCGCCCCTACATGGCCGGCGAGCGCTTCACCATGGCCGACATCCCGATCGGCTGCGAGGCGCACCGCTGGTTCGGCCTGCCCGGCGCCGAGTACCGCCGGCCCGTCTGGCCCAACGTCGAGCGTTGGTACGCCGACCTGCTTTCCCGTCCGGGCACGCGTGGCGTGCTTGATCTTTCCCTCGAATGACCCTGATGAAATCCCGCCCCTTCAAGCAAGTCGACGTCTTCACCGCCACCGCCTACTACGGCAACCCGCTCGCGGTGGTGATCGACGGCCAGGACCTGGACGACGCCGCCATGCAGCGCTTCGCGCAGTGGACCAACCTGTCGGAGACCACCTTCCTGCTGCCGCCGACCGACCCGGGCGCCGACTACCGCGTGCGCATCTTCACGCCCGGCGGCGAGCTGCCTTTTGCCGGCCACCCGACCATCGGCAGCTGCCATGCGTGGCTGCAGGCCGGCGGCAAGCCCAAGGTGGCGGGCCGCGTGGTGCAGCAGTGCGGCGCGGGCCTCGTGCCGCTGCGGCGCGACGGCGAGCGCCTGGCCTTTGCCGCGCCGCCGCTCAAGCGCAGCGCCCCGAGCCCCGCGCTGCTGGCCAAGGTGGCCGGCGCGCTGGGCCTGAAGGCGCAGCAGGTCATCGCGGCGCAGGTGCTCGACAACGGCCCGGTCTGGTTCGGCCTGCTGCTGAACGACGCCGACGCCGTGCTGGCGCTGCAGCCCGACCACCGCGCGCTGAAGGAACTGGGCGTGAAGGCCGGCGTGGCCGGCGTGCCCTCGGCGCACGACACCTCGCTGCTCATCGGCCGTTCGAACCGCGAGGCGCGCGCCTTCGGCAACCGCCCCGCCACGCCGAACGACGACGGCGCCAAGATCGACCTCGAGGTGCGCGCCTTCGCCGAGCCCATCGGCGTGCAGGAAGACCCGGTCACCGGCAGCCTCAACGCCAGCCTGGCCGAATGGCTGATCGCCGACGGCCACATGCCCGAGCGCTACCTGGCCGCGCAAGGCCAGTGCCTGGGCCGCGCGGGCCGCGTGCACATCGAGCGCGACAGCGACGGCACGATCTGGGTCGGCGGCGATGCCGTGACCTGCGTCGACGGCCACGTCACCCTCTGAACAAAGGCACGCCATGGCCCCCGCCGAAATCGACCACCTGGTGATCGCCGCCGCCTCGCTGGCCGAGGGCGTGGCGTGGTGCGAGGCCACGCTCGGCGTCACGCCCGCGCCCGGCGGCGTGCATCCGCTGATGGGCACGCACAACCGGTTGCTGAACATCGCGAGCGGCGCGTTCCCGCGCGCCTATGCCGAGATCATCGCCATCGAGCCCGGCAAGGCGCCGTCGCGGCCGAAGACGCACCGCTGGTTCGACCTCGACGACACCGCGCTGCAGGCCGCGCTCGTGCAGCGCGGCCCGCGGCTGATCCATTTCGTGGCGCGCGTGCCCGACGCGCACGCAGCCACGCAGGCGCTTGCACGCGAAGAACATGCGCACATCGACCGCGGCCACCTGCTCGAAGCCTCGCGGGACACACCGGCCGGCCGGCTCGAATGGCAGATCACGGTGCGCGACGACGGCCAGCGCCTGTTCTACGGCGCGCTGCCCACGCTGATCCAGTGGGGCGCGGTGCACCCCACCGACGCCATGCCCGCCTCGGGCCTGGCGCTGCGTTCGCTGCGCGTGGCGCATCCGCGCGCGCCGGCGCTGTCGGCCGCGCTCACGGCCATCGGCATGGGCGGCCTGCCGGTCGATGCCGGCCCGCCCAACCTCGTCGCCGTGCTCGACACGCCGCGCGGCCCCGTCACCCTCGAATCGCAAGGACTCTGACCCCATGCTCACCCTGACCGAAATCGCCTGGTTCGCCCTCGCCTCGCTGCTGCTGGCGCTCACGCCGGGGCCGAACATGATCTATTGCGTGTCGCGCACGCTGATCCAGGGCCGCCGCGCGGGGCTCATCTCGCTGGGCGGCGTGCTGATGGCGTTCCTGGTGCACCTGTTCGCCGCGGCGCTGGGCCTCACGGCGCTGCTGCTGGCGGTGCCGGTCGCGTTCGACGCGATCCGTTTCGCCGGCGCGGCCTACCTGATGTGGCTCGCGTGGCAGGCGGTCAAGCCCGGCGGCAACGCGCCCTTCGAGGCCCGCGCGCTGCCGGCCGATCCGCCGGCCAAGCTGTTTCGCATGGGCTTTCTCACGAACCTGCTGAACCCGAAGGTGGCGATGTTCTACCTGTCGTTCTTCCCGCAGTTCATCCATCCCGAGCGCGGCTCGGTGCTGCTGCAGAGCCTGCAGCTGGGCATGGCGCAGATGGCGAGCAGCGCGCTGGTCAACACCGTGATGATCGTCGGCGCCGCGAGCATCACGGCCGTGCTGTCGCAAAGCGCGGGCTGGCTGCGCGCGCAGCGCTACATCATGGGCAGCGTGCTGGCCGCGCTGGCCGTGCGCGTGGCGCTCACCGAACGCAAGTAAGCAACAAGAAGGACGTCGATGCGATTCACCCGCGAAGAGATCGAAGCCGCGCAGCGCACCGTGCATGCGGCCATGCCGCCCACGCCCCAGTACACCTGGCCGCAGCTGTCGCAGCGCCTGGGCGCCACGGTCTGGGCCAAGCACGAGAACCACACGCCGGTCGGCGCCTTCAAGATCCGCGGCGGCCTGACCTACTTCGAGACCCTCGCGCGCGAGCAGCCTGCCGTGCGCCACGTGATCAGCGCCACGCGCGGCAACCACGGCCAGTCGGTCGGCTTCGCCTCGCAGCGCCACGGGCTGGCCGCGACCATCGTGGTGCCGCACGGCAATTCGCGCGAGAAGAACGCCGCGATGCGCGCGCTCGGCGTGACGCTGGTCGAGCATGGCGACGACTTCCAGGCCGCGGCCGAGTACGCCGCGGTGCTGGCCGAACGCGACGCGCTGCACCGCGTGCCCTCGTTCCATCGCGAACTGGTGCGCGGCGTGTCGACCGCGTATGTCGAGTTCTTCAGCGCATTGAAAGCTTCACCGCCCGACGTGCTGTTCGTGCCCATCGGCCTGGGCTCCGGCTTTGCCGGCGCGGCGGCGGCGCGCGCGCATTGCGGCGTGTCGACGAAGCTCATCGGCGTGGTGTCAGCGCATGCCACGGCCTACCGCGATTCGTTCCGCGCGCGCCGTGCGGTCGAGTCGCCCGCCACCACGCGGCTGGCCGACGGCATGGCCTGCCGCACGCCGGTGCCCGAATCGCTGGAGGTGATCCTGCGCGAAGCCGACGACGTGATCACCGTGACCGACGACGAAGTGGCCGAAGCGATGCGCGTGCTTTTCAGCGACACGCACAACGTGGCCGAAGGCGCGGGGGCTGCCGCGCTGGCGGGGGCGCTTCAGCAGAAGGAACGCTGGCGCGGGCAGACGGTGGGCGTTGCGCTGAGCGGCGGCAATGTCGACGCGGACATGTTCGCCGGGGTGCTGGGGCGCAGCGCCTGATCCGCGCTCAGGGCAGCGGCCCTGTGTTCGCCGTGCTCAGCGGCAGCTGGGACACCTCGGCCAGCAGCAGCGCCAACTGCTGCGCGGCCGCATCGATCACCGCCTGCCCCTTCGCGGCCGTGGCTGCTGCGGCATTGCCCGCCGCACCCTGCGCGTTGTAGTCCTCCATGGCCCAGCCGAGCTTGGCGCTCTTGCCGTTGCCGAGGATCGCGCAGTCGGCCGCGCGCTGCTCCGAGGTGGAACTGAAATCCTTCGCCTCGCCCATACGCACCAGCGCGGGCGCCAGCGCCAGCATCATCGAGGTCTCGACCTCGCCCGCGTGCACGCCGAAGCGATGCTCGCGGGCGCTGAACTGCGCGTTCGCATCGCCCAGCGGCAGGTTGAACCAGCTCACGCTGTAGACGATCAGGCCGTGCGCGGCGCGCAGCTCGCGCGCCACGATGTCCATCGCGCCCACATGGCCGCCGTGGGCGTTGAACAGCACCAGCTTCTTCACGCCGGCGCGCGCCACGCCCGCGCCGATCTCGTTCCACATGCGGATCAGCGTCTCGGCCGAGAAGGTGAGCGTGCCCGCGAAGCGCGCGTGCTCGGGGCTCAGGCCGATCTGCTGGGTGGGCAGGAACAGCGCCGGCAATTCCGGCGGCAACAGCGGCAGCGCCGCGGCCACGATGCCGTCGGCCAGCACGGTGTCCACGCCCAGCGGCAGGTGCGGGCCGTGCTGCTCGGTCGCGCCCAGCGGCAGCACCGCCACCGTGGTCGCCGCGTCGAGCGCGGCGAAGTCGCGCGTCGTCAACTGGGACCAGAAACGGGGCCAACGGGGCGAAGAGACCGGAAGTGCGTTCATGCCGCGATCTTAGGACGGGGCCATGGGCGGCGCATGGGGCAACACTTGCATACAACTTGCCAACATCGGATGAATTGATCGCGAATCTGTTCACGATTAGTTCTCATCTTTCCCGATGTTCGGTCCTATTGTTTACAAATTGGCCTAGAGTCCCTTTTCACGAACTTTCCGCCACGGCTTGTCACGGCCCAGGAGAGTTCACGCAAAAGGGAGTAGCGTGTCCATCCATCCACAAAAAAATGGAGGCACCGTCGTTGCCGGGCGCAAAGTCGCGCCCTTCAAGGCATTGCCTCACCATCTCGCACGAGCCGTGCGGGGTTTGCCGCCGATCGTGTGCGTGCTGGTCTTCGGAAGCAGCACCGCGTACGCGGAATCCACTGTCGCGCCCTCGCCGGCCGCCCCCCTGGGCAGCGCGCTGGCGTATGACGCCTCGCAGCACGACGCCCTCATCGTCGCGCGCCGTGCCGGTCGTATCGCACCGGCCCAAGCCCTGCAGCAGCTGCGCCAATGGCTGGCGACGCCGCTGGCCGACGAGCAGCGCCGCCGCGTGGCGTCCGACGCCATCGCGATCGCGGTGGCCGACGGCCAGTTCGCCGACGCGGTGGCCGTGGGCCGCCAGGTGCCGCCGAGCGAGCTGGGCGATTACGCGCTCGGCCCGCTGGCCGGTGCCGCGCGGCGCACGGGCGACATCGCCCTGCAAGGCGACACCGTCAAGGTCTGGCGCGCGCGCCAGCCGGCGGCCCGCGAACCGCGCATCCATGAAGCCTTCTGGCGGCTGGCCAGCGGCGACACGGCCGGCGCGCAAACCCTCTACCGCGCACTCGCACAGCCCGCGCCCACCGAGGTCGCCGACCGCGTCGCGCTGCTCGACCTGCGCGCCGCGCTGGCGCGTGCCCAGGGCCAGCCCTTCCAGGCGCTCACGGCCTACGGCGAGATCACCGCGCTGCAGCCCCAGCGCCGCGATGCACAGCGCGACGCCGACTTCCTGCTGGCCGAGTACGGCGGCGCCACCGCCGCGTTCGAGGACGCGCAGGCGGCCGAACGCAAGCAGCCCGGCAGCCTCGCGCCGCTGACGCTCGCCCTGCTCGAACAGCAGGCACTGGCGCAGCAGCTGCGCTGGGCCGTGAAGGCGCGCGACCAGCGCCTGGGCGCGGCGCGCGTCACCGACCTCGACAAGGTGCTGGCCGCCCAGAATGCCGCGCTGGCCCGCGTCGACGCCGCGCTCGCGCAGCCCGCCCCGCCAGACGCCGACACCTGGCGCACGCTGCGTACGCGGCTGCAGTCCGACCGCATGATGGCGCTGCTGGAGCGCGGCCGCCCCGCCGACACCATCGCGCTGTACGACAGCCTGCGTGCCGACGGCACCGCGTTGCCGCCCTACGCGCTCGGCACCGCCGCCCGCGCGCTGGCGCAGGAGCGCCGCTCGGCCGATGCCGTGCCGCTGTTCGAGAAGGCGGTCGTCGACCTGCCGATGCCCGACAGCCTGCACTTCGGCCTGGTCTACGCCTACCTGGACACCGGCCGCTTCGACGAGGCCGAGGCGCTGCTCCAGCGCATCGAAAGCGCCACGCCCGTGCTGATGCGGCTGGCGCCGGAGGCCGGCCGCCCCAACGACCAGTTCTCCGAAGTGAGCGGCCTGGGTGCGCTGCTGCAGCTGTACGGCGACCGGCCGAAGCTTGCTCAGCCGCGCTTCAACACGCTCACGCAGGAAGCCCCGCTCAACGCGGGCTACGCCTACGGCGCCGCACTCACCGAGCGGCTGCGCGAGCACCCCGAGGCGGCCGTGGCGCGCTTCGAGGCGCTGAGCGCCGACCACCCCGACGACCTGAGCGTGCGCACCGGCCATGTCGAAGCGCTGCTCGACGCCGACGAATTTCGCGCCGCGCGGCTGCGCGCCGAAGCACTCGAGGCCGATGCGCCCGACGCCGCCGAGGTGCGCGAGATGGCGCGCAAGCGCCGCTCGCTGGTCGGCCCGCAGCTCGAGATCGATGCCGAAGGTTCGCGCGGCGGCGGCACGCTGGCCAGCCGCGAATGGCGCGTCGACAGCCGGCTCAGCTCCGGCCTCATCGGCGACGCATGGCGCGTGTTCTACGCGCAGACGCTGGGCCGCGGCTACACCTCCGAAGGCACCGCCCAGTGGGCGCGCAGCGGCCTCGGCGCGAGCTGGCAACAAGGCCGCTGGCTGGCCGAAGGCGTGCTGCAGCATGCGAACAGCGGGCGCTACCGCAACAGCGTGGCCGGCCGCGTCGACTACCGCGCGAGCGACGCCTGGCGCCTGTCGGCCACCTACGACGGCGACAGCAAGGAACTGCCCTGGAAGGCCCGCGCCGTGCCCTTCGGCGCGCAGGCCATCGGCGCGCGCGAGTTCGGCGCCAGCGCGGCCTACGTCGTCAACGAGTCGCGCCGCTTCGACCTGCAATGGCGCCGGCTCGACTTCAGCGACGGCAACCTGCGCGACGGCCTCGACTTCGGCTGGCGCGAGCGCTGGGTCAGCACGCCGCGCTTCCAGATCGAGACGCGGCTGGGCGTCGATGCCAGCCGCAGCCGCCTGCAGGACGTGCGCTACTTCAGCCCCTCGCGCGATGCCAGCGCCCAGCTGTCGGTGCGCGGCCAGTGGCTCACCTGGAAAAGCGACGACCGCCAGTTCTTCCAGGTGCTGGAACTCGGCGGCGGCAGCTACCAGCAGGCCGGCTTCGGCAGCGGCCCGCTGTGGAACCTGCGCTACGAGCACCGCTGGGCCCTGGGCCAGAAGCTCACGCTGCGCTACGGCCTGACCTTCGGCAGCCACCCCTACGACGGCGTGCGCGAAAAACAGCGCGGCGTGTTCCTGAACCTTTCGATGCCCCTGCAGTGATGTCCGTGATGCAAGCCCCCACCTTCTTCCTCCGGCTGCGCGCGGCCCTGCTCGGGCTGCTGCTGGCGGCGGCCTTGCCCGCACTGGCGGCGCCGGTGCTGCCCGCCGACCCCGACAACGGCGTCGACTTCCGCGTGATCTCGTTCCACGACGTGCGCCCCAACGTGCGCGCCAGCTTCGAGACCTCGCCCGACGAAACCGCCATCGACGAGCGCACGCTCGCCGAAGTGTTCGCCTGGCTGCGCCACAGCGGCTACCACCCGGTCAGCCTGCAGCAGATCATCGATGCGCGCAGCGGCGGCAAGCCACTGCCCTCGCAGCCCGTGCTGCTGACCTTCGACGACGGCTACCGCAGTGCCTACACGCACGTGTTCCCGCTGCTCCAGCGCTTCAACTACCCGGCGCTGTTCGCGCTCGTGACGAGCTGGCTCGAGGTGCCCGAAGGCCAGCCCGTGCACTGGGGCGACAAGCCCGCGCCGCGCGAGAACTTCCTGCTGTGGCGCGAAGCCGCCGAGATGGCGCGCTCGCCGCTGGTCGAGTTCGCGAGCCACACCGACGCGATGCACACCGGCATCCAGGCCAACCCGCAAGGCAACATGCTGCCCGCCGCGGCCACGCACCGCTACGACCCGAAGACCGGCCGCTACGAGGACGACGCCGCCTACCTGCGCCGCATCGAGACCGACCTGCGCCGCAGTCGCGAGCTCATCGAGAAGCGCACCGGCGCCAAGGTGCGCGCCACCGTGTGGCCCTACGGCGCCTACAACACGCCCGCACTGGAAGCCTCGGCGCGCGTGGGCATGCCGATCACCTTCACGCTCGACGACGGCGCGAACACCAAGGAGATTCCGCTCAACCGCATCCGCCGCGCGCTGGCCGCCTACGACAACGAGGCGCCCGACTATGTGCAGATGCTGCGCAGCCCGGTGGGCGGCGAGGTGCGCCCGATCAACCGCGTGATGCACGTCGACCTGGACTACGTGTACGACGCCGACCCGGCCCAGCAGGAGCGCAACCTCTCGGCGCTGATCGAGCGCGTGGCCGCCGTGCGCCCGCGCTCGGTGTTCCTGCAGGCCTATGCCGACCCCGACGGCGACGGCGTGGCCGACGCGCTGTACTTTCCCAACCGCCACCTGCCGATGCGCGCCGACCTGTTCGCCCGCGCCGCCTGGCAGCTGCGCAGCCGCACCGGCGTGAAGGTCTACGCCTGGATGCCCGTCACCGCCTACCGGCTGCCGGCGTCGAACCCGCTGGCCACGCACACGGTGCGCACGCTCAAGGGCGACGCGCCGGCCGACCGCTACCACCGGCTCTCGCCCTTCGACCCGGCCGTGCGCACGCTGGTCGGCGACCTGTACGAAGACCTGGGCCGCCACACCTTCTTCGAAGGCCTGCTGTTCCACGACGACGCCATGCTCTCGGACGACGAGGACGCCAGCCCCGCCGCGCTCGACACCTACCGCCGCTGGGGCCTGCCGGCCGACGTGGCCGCGCTGCGCGCCGACCCCGCGCTCATGGCCCGCTGGACCAGCGCCAAGACCCGCTACCTGATCGACTTCACGCACGAACTCGCGGCGCGCGTGGGCACCTGGCGCCCTGCGCTGGAGACGGCGCGCAACCTCTACGCGCGGCCGGTGCTCGAACCCGCGGCCGAGCAATGGTTTGCCCAAAACTATGAAGCCTCGCTTGCCGCCTACGACTACGTCGGCCTGATGGCCATGCCGCGCATGGAGCAGGAGGCCCGCACCCCGGCCGACAGCGACGCCTGGCTGGGCCGCCTGGCGCAGCGCGCGGCCGCCACGCCGCATGGCCTGGACCGCACCGTGTTCGAGCTGCAGGCGCGCGACTGGCGCACCGGGAAACCCGTGGCCGACGCCGAGCTCACGCGCCAGTGGACCCTGCTGCAGCGTGCCGGCGTGCGCCACCTGGGCTACTACCCCGACGACTTCCTGAACAACCAGCCCTCGCTGGAGACCGTGCGCCGCGCGATCTCGGTGCGTTCGCTGCTGTCGCGCGCCCCCCGGCGCAACCACGACGCCGCCACGCTGCCGCCTGAAGGAGGGAAGCCCCGATGAACACGCTCCAGATGCTGGTGGACCTGATTCCACCGGTGCTCTTCGGCTTCGTCTTCTACTACCCGTTCTTCATGGCGTGGGTGTGGATCGCGGGCGGCCTCTCGCACGCGTGGTCGTTCGAGCGCAAGCGCGACGTCGAGGTCGACCCGCTGCCGCTGCTGCCCTCGCAGCCGCTCGTCACCGTGGTGGTGCCCTGCTTCAACGAGGCGCCGCACCTGCGCGAAGTGATCGAGCAGCTGATGCGCACGCGCTACCCGAACTACGAGGTGATCGCCGTCAACGACGGCAGCACCGACGGCACCGGCGAACTGCTCGACGAGATGACGCAGGAGTTCAGCCGCCTGCGCGTGATCCACAACGCCAGCAACCAGGGCAAGGCCGTGGGCCTGAACACCGCCTGCCAGCTGGCGCGCGGCGAGTACATCCTGGGCATCGACGGCGACGCGCTGGTCGACCCCAACGCCATCGCCTGGATGCTCAAGCGCATGCTGGCCTCGGATCGCATCGGCGCCGTCACCGGCAACCCGCGCATCCGCACGCGCACCACGCTGCTGGGGCGCATGCAGGTGGGCGAGTTCTCGTCGATCATCGGCCTCATCAAGCGTTCGCAGCAGCTCATCGGCACGCTGTTCACGGTGTCGGGCGTGCTGGCCATGTTCCGCCGCCGCGCCGTGCTCGAGGTGGGCTTCTGGAGCCCCGACGTGCTCACCGAGGACATCGACATGAGCTGGAAGCTCCAGCTCGCCGGCTGGCGCCTGCGCTTCGAGCCGCGCGCGCTGTGCTGGATCCTCATGCCCGAGACCCTGCGCGGCCTGTGGAAGCAGCGCCTGCGCTGGGCCGTCGGCGGCATCCAGACCATGCTGCGCATCACGCCGTCCATCCTGCGCCTGCGCAGCTGGCGCCTGTGGCTCATCTACAGCGAGTACATGGTGAGCGTGGTGTGGGCCTATGCGATGGCGCTGGTGCTGCTGATCAGCTTCATCCGCCCCTTCCTGCCGCACGAGTCGGCCTGGCATTCGGCGCTGCTGCCGCACTGGCAGGGCACGCTGCTGGCCATGACCTGCATCCTGCAGATGCTGCTGAGCCTGTGGATCGACCGTCGCTACGACCGCGACCTCATGCGCTATTTCGCCGGAACGATCTGGTACCCGATCGCGTTCTGGACGATCACGATGGCCACCACGGTGGTCGCCCTTCCCAACGCTCTGATGCGTCGTCGCGGCAAGCGCGCGGTGTGGACGAGCCCTGACCGAGGAGTTTCTTCCGATGCATCCTGAGAACCCGCTCTCTTCGCCGGCGCTGCACGAAGCCCCGCCGCCCCGCACCCGTTCGTGGGGCCAGCCCGCGGTGGACGAACCCATCATCGACGCCGCGCGCATTCCATTGCACGCCTTCGGCAACGGCCGTTCGCCGGCGCGCACCCTGGCCATGTACCTGTGGCTGCGCGTGCTGCGCCCCGCGATCACCGTCGCGATCTGGTTCTGCGCCATCTGGTACGCCTGGCCCTACGTGATGGGTGCGCGCTCCCAGCCCGAGGTGCTTCAGCTGCTGGGCCTGTACGCCATCGTCATCGGTGTGATCCTCGCCTCGATGCTGATCATGGGCCCGCTGCGCCGCCGCCAGCACCGCAGCGAGACGCCGCCGGAGAAGGAACAGTCGTCGCTGTTCGCGCTGGCGTCGTACATCGAGGTCGCGCCCGCGCGCCTGTCGACCTGGCAGCGCACGCGCCAGCTGCTGGCGCACCACGATCACCACGGCCAGCTGCGCGACGCCACCGACACCGCGCCGGCCGCGCTCGAAGAAGAAACGACGCAGCCCAAGCGCCGCAAGGCCTGACGCGCAAGGGCAACCGGCGCGGCCTTTTCGGCCGCGTCGCTGCAGGGGTTTCGGGGCGGTGATTCAATCGCGCGGCGGCAACGCCGCAGACAGATTCACCTTCTTCCAAGGACCCCGACATGGACCTCCAGCTCCAGGACCAGCACGTTCTCATCACCGGCGGCAGCAAGGGCATCGGCCTGGCCTGCGCGCTCGGTTTCCTGCGCGAAGGCGCGCGCGTGAGCCTGGTCTCGCGCGACCTGCAGAACCTGCAACAGGGCCAGCAGTCACTGATCGCCGCGTTCCCGCAAGCCGAAGGCCGCGTCAGCCTGCACGCCGCCGACCTCAAGAACCCCGCCAGTGCCGTCGCCGCCCTCGACGCCGCCGAACAGGCCTTCGGCCCCGTCGACGTGCTCGTCAACTCGGCAGGCGCCGCGCGCCGCACTCCGCCCGACGAGCTCACGCCCGCTGCGTGGCACGACGCGATGGACGCCAAGTACTTCACCTACATCCACATGATCGACCCGGTCGTGAAGCGCATGGGCACGCGCGGCCGCGGCGCCATCGTCAACGTCATCGGCCAGGGCGGCAAGGTCGCCAGCCCCGTGCACATGGCCGGCGGCGCCGCCAATGCCGCGCTGATGCTCGTGAGCGCCGGCATGGCCGCCGCCTACGCCGCGAAGGGCGTGCGCGTGAACGCCGTGAACCCCGGCCTCACGCTGACCGCGCGGTTGCAGGAGGGGATGAAGGCTGACGCGAAACTGCAGGGCATCGACACCGACGAAGCGCTGGAGCGCGCCACCGCACGCCTGCCGCTGGGCCGCATCGCGACGCCCGAGGAAGTCGCCAACACCGTGCTCTTCCTGGCGTCGCCGAAGGCAAGCTATGTGACCGGCGCGATCGTGGCGATGGATGGCGCAGTGACCCCGATGATCTGACAACGAGCAGCACGAGGGAGCGAACGCAGTGAAGCGACCCCCAAGCCGAGCGCAGCGACGGCCCGCCCGTTCCCCCTCCCCTCTGGCCGCGCCGAGGAGCGCAGCGTTTCGCGGATCAGGGCTCGCCCTTGTTTGAGCGAAGCGAGTTTGGGCGAGACCCCGCGAAACGCGAGCACCGCAGGTTGCCCGCAGCGAAGCGGAGGGACGCGGACAGTGGGGTCGCCTTTTCTTTGCTTACTTTCTTTTGGCGAAGCAAAAGAAAGTGAGTCGCCCGCCGGGGCGAGACCCGGCCCCCGAAAGCAACCCCTCAGCCCAAAGCCAACAATCCCTCGAACTTCAACGCCAGGAAATCCACAAACCCCCGAACCCGAGCCGGCACAAACCGCCCACTAGGCAACAGCGCATGCAACGGATAAGGCTCCGTCTCCCAGTCAGGCAGCAGCCGCACAAGACGACCTTCCCGAATGTCATTACGCACATCCAAAGCGGACTTCAGCGAAATCCCATACCCCGCCACAGTCCACTCCCGCGCCAGCGAAGCATCATCCACACTGCGATCCCCATTCACCCGCACCTCCGTCCACTGCCCCAACTGCGCAAACCGCCACACCCGGTGCCGCCGCCCACTCCGGTTGAACGTCAGACAGTTGTGCTGCAGCAGATCCTGCGGAACCCGAGGCAAGGGATGCCGACGCAGATAGTCCGGTGAAGCCGTGAGCACCGGATTCGTCAGCGCAAACGCCCGCGCCACCAACCGCGAATCGGCCAGCGCCCCGTAGCGCAGCGCCACATCCACCTCGTCGCGCATCACGTCCAGCGGCCGATCCCCGACAGAGAGCGACAACTGCACCCCTGGATGCAACGCCAGGAACTCGTCGAACCAGGGCAACAAGGTGCTGCGCGTGAGGTCCGACGGCGAGGCCACCCGCAAGGTGCCGACGAGTTCGCCGCGATCCGCAGTGACCAGCGACTCCCCTTCATCCAGCAGCTCAAAAGCACGCACCGCATAGTCGAGCAGCGTCTGCCCCTGCGGCGTCAGCCGCATCGCCCGCGTCGACCGCTCGAACAGCCGCGCCCCCAACTGCGCCTCCAGCCGCTTCAAGGTCGCACTCGCCGCGGCGGGCGTGATCCCCAGCGCGTGCCCCGCCGCCGTCAACGTGCCGCCACGCGCCGTCTGCACGAGCACCTGCAGGTCCGATATATTTTCAATCTTCATTTGAAAGTGTTGGTGATTCAGCCCGTCTTATCAAACAGACGTTGTCATCCTACAGTCCAGCCATCGTTCCAGAAAGAAGGTCTCTTCCCATGAAAGCCGTCGGCTACCACCAGCCCCTCCCCATCGACAACCCCGAATCGCTGCAGGACATCGAGCTCCCCGCCCCCGTGCCCGGCGCGCGCGACCTGCTGGTGCGCGTGAAGGCCGTGTCGGTCAACCCGGTCGACACCAAGGTCCGCAAGAACGCCGCCCCCGAAGCCGGCCAGGCCAAGGTGCTGGGCTGGGACGCAGTCGGCACCGTCGAAGCCATCGGCAGCGACGTGCAAAGCTTCAAGGTCGGCGACCGCGTCTACTACGCCGGCTCCATCATTCGCCCCGGCGCCAATTCAGAGCTGCACGCGGTCGACGAGCGCATCGCCGCCCTCGCCCCGAAGAGCCTCGACGACGCGCAGGCCGCCGCATTGCCGCTGACCACCATCACCGCCTACGAACTGCTGTTCGACCGCCTCCAGGTGCCCAAGGGCGGCGGCGAAGGCCAGACGCTGTTGATCACCGGCGGTGCGGGCGGCGTGGGCTCCATCCTCATCCAGCTCGCACGCCAGCTCACGAAGCTGCGCGTGGTCGCCACCGCCTCGCGCGCCGAAACGCGCGCCTGGTGCCTGGCACTGGGCGCGCACGTCGTCATCGACCACTCGAAGCCGCTCGCCGCCGAACTCAAGGCCGCCGGCATCGATGAAGTCGACATGGTCGCCAGCCTCACCCAGACCGACCAGCACTACGCGCAGCTCATCGAAAGCCTCAAGCCCCAGGGCCAGCTCGCGGTGATCGACGACATGAAGGTGCTCGACGCGATGCCGCTGAAGACCAAGTGCATCTCACTGCACTGGGAAATGATGTTCACGCGCTCGCGCTTCACCACGCCCGACATCGCCGAGCAAGGCAAGCTGCTGGCCGAGGTGGCCGCGCTGGTCGACGCGGGCCGCATCCGCACCACGGCGAATGCGAGCTTCGGCACCATCAACGCCGCGAACCTGCGCAAGGCGCATGCGCTCATCGAGAGCGGCAAGGCGCAGGGCAAGGTGGTGCTGGCCGGGTTCTGATTTGCGCACAATCGGTCGCATGACCGAAGAAAGCACACACCCGCCCCTCATCGAATTCGAGACCCCGCGCCTGCGGGTGCGCCAATGGCGCGAGAGCGATCTCGCGCCATTTTTCGCGCTGGCCTGCGACCCGCAGGTGATGGAGTTCCTGCTGCCCTTGCCCACGCGCGCCGAGAGCGACGCAGCGGCCCACCGTGCCCGCGCGCTCATCGCGCAGAAGGGCTGGGGCTTCTGGGCCGTCGAGCGCAAGGACACCGGCGAGTTCATCGGCTTCACCGGCCTGAACGTGCCGATGGCCACGCTGCCTTTCTCGCCCTGCGTGGAGATCGGCTGGCGCCTGTCGCGCGCCAGCTGGGGCCAGGGCTTCGCGACCGAGGCCGCGCGCGGCGCGCTGCAGGTCGGCTTCGAACGGCTCGGGCTCGAAGAGATCGTGGCGTTCACCGCCAACGGCAACCTGCGCTCGGCCGCCGTGATGGCACGCATCGGCATGCACGAGGACGTGGCCGGCGCCTTCGAGCATCCGGCGGTGCCCGAGGGCCATGCGCTGCGCGGCCACCGGCTGTTCCGGATCTGCAACCCGCGGCGCTGAAACGACCGCGCCGGGCTACTTCGCCTTCGACACGCGCCACACCGCGTTGCCCACGTCGTCCGCCACCAGCAGCGCGCCGTTCTTGTCGAGCGCCACGCCGACCGGCCGGCCGTGCGCCTTTTCGTCGGCGCTCAGGAAGCCCGTGAGGACGTCGACCGGCGGCCCGCTCGGCTTGCCGCCGATGAAGGGCACGAACACCACCTTGTAGCCCGACTTGGGCTTGCGGTTCCACGAGCCGTGCTCGCCGATGAAGGCGCCGCTCGCGAACTCGGGCGGCATGCCGCGCGCGTGCGAGAACACCAGGCCCAGCGGCGCGACGTGCGCGCCCAGCGCGTAGTCGGGCGCCAGCGCCTTGGCCACGCGCTCGGGCTGTTGCGGCGTGACGCGCGCATCGACCACGCCGCCCCAGTAGCTCCAGGGCCAGCCGTAGAAGGCGCCGTCCTTCACCGAGGTGAGGTAGTCGGGCACGAGGTCGCTGCCGATCTCGTCGCGCTCGTTCACCACGGTCCACAGCACGTTGGTCTCGGGCTCCCAGCCCAGGCCGTTGGGGTTGCGCAGGCCGCTCGCGAACAAGCGCTTCTCGCCGCTCTTCGCATCGACCTCCCAGATCGCGGCGCGGCCCTCTTCGGCCGCCATGCCGTTCTCGCCGATGTTGCTGTTGGAGCCGACCGTGACGTACAACTTGCTGCCGTCGGCGCTGGCGATGACGTTCTTGGTCCAGTGGTGGTTGATACCGGCGGGCAGCGCCGTCACCACGGTGGGCGTGGCGCTGACCGAGGTCTGGCCCTCGGTGTAGGGCACCTTCACGAGTGCGTCGGCGTTGGCGATGAAGAGCTCGTTGCCGACCAGCGCCATGCCGTAGGGCGAGCTGAGGTTCGCCAGGAACACCTGCTTCACCTCGGCCAGGCCGTCGCCGTCGGCGTCGCGCAGCAAGGTGATGCGGTTGGCGCTGGGCACGCCGGCGCCCGCGCGGCCCATCACCTTGCCCATGACCCAGTTGCGCACCGTGGCCACCGGGCCGCCGGCGCCGCTGCCTTCTGGCTTGGGCGGCTTGTTGCTCTCGGCCACCAGCACGTCGCCGTTGGGCAGCGTGTAGACCCAGCGCGGGTGGTCCAGCCCGCGCGCCAGCGCCGTCACGCGCAGGCCCTCGGCGGGCGTGGGCCCGGCGGTGTCGGTCCAGCCGACGGCGGGCGCCACGTTGACGGTGGGGATCAGCGTCTTGTTCGGATCGGCCAGCTGGGGCCGGGGGCCGGTCGTGAGTTCGGGCGCGAGCTTGGCGGTCTCGCCGCAGCCGGCGACGAGCAGCACGGCGGCCACGGCCGCTGCAGAAAGAGCGAGGCGGACGGGAAGGTGCGGCGATGCGTTCATGCGGATTCCTTGCGCGGCAGGCGGCCGCAGACCGCCGGATCATGCGCAATCGCACGGCGCGGGCGTGTCGGTCGTGGGCGCTTTCCGGCGTGCGCGCACCTCCTTCGCGCATCGTCGCTACCATCGCCGCATGACCGACGACCTGTTCCGCGCCGACGCCTACCTGCGCACCTGTGAAGCCCGCATCCTGCGCATCGACGACACCGGCATCGTGCTGGACCGCACCGTGTTCTATCCGCTGGGCGGCGGGCAGGCCGGCGATGCCGGCGCGCTGGTGCTCGCCGACGGCCGCGAAATCGCCATCGCCGACACCCGCAAGGCCAAGGACGCCGAGGGCCAGCCGACCGCCGAATTCGTCCACGTGCCCGCGCCCGACCAGGCCGAGCTGCTGGCCGCGCTGGCACCCGGCGACACCGTCACCGCCCGCCTCGACTGGGAGCGCCGCCACCGGCTGATGCGCTTTCACACCGCCAGCCACCTGCTGTGCCACCTCGTGCCGGTGCCGGTGAACGGCTGCTCGATCACGCCCGAGTACGCGCGCATCGACTTCCACATCACCGACCCGCTCGACAAGGAAACGCTCACCGCCGGCCTCGCGAAGCTGGTCGAGGCCGCCCACCCGCTGACCGTGGGCGCCATCACTGACGCCGAGCTCGACGCCAACCCCGCGCTGGTCAAGAGCATGAGCGTGCAGCCGCCGCGCGGCACGGGCACGGTGCGCACCATCCGCATCGGCGGTACGGGCGAAGACGGCGGCGCGCCGTCGATCGACTTCCAGCCCTGCGGCGGCACGCACGTGGCCAACACGGCGGAAATCGGCGCCATGGTCGTCACCAAGATCGAGAAGAAGAGCGCGACCACCCGGCGCGTGGTGCTGGGCTGGCCCGCGGCCTCCGCCGTCTGAGCCCCCGGAAAGACCCGGCCCCCAGGAACTTCGCCCCGCCCTCTGGCTCCGACTGACCGGCATGACCTTTTCGCGCATCTCTTTCGCTACTTTTCTGATAGCTACCGCCGCAGCCTGCATGCCGGCTGCGGCCCAGCTGGCCCCGAAAACCGGGGCCGTGGTCACCACCCCCCATGTGCGCGCCGAACTGGTCGCCCATGCGCCCCAGGGCGTGGCGCCCGGCGCGCCGGTCTGGGTCGGGCTGCAGATCACCCACCAGCCCGAGTGGCACACCTACTGGAAGAACGCGGGCGATTCGGGCCTTCCGACGGAACTGAAATGGACGCTGCCCGCCGGCGTCTCGACCGGCGAGATCGCCTGGCCGGTGCCCAAGAAGATCCCGGTCGGCACGCTCGCCAACTACGGCTACGAGAACACCGTGCTGCTGCCGGTGCCGCTCGAGGTCTCGACGCTCTACAAGCCAGACGTGGCGCTCACCGGCGGCTCGCCCGCCATGGACATCAAGCTGCAGGCCTCCTGGCTGGTCTGCCGCAAGGAATGCATTCCCGAAGAGGGCGAGTTCACGCTCTCGCTGGCCACGCGCGGCTCGACCGCGCTGAACAAGTCGGCCTTCGACACCGCGCAGGCCGCACAGCCGCAGCCGCTGGGCGCGCCCGGCACCATCGCCGTCGAGGGCCAGCAGCTGAAGGTGCGCCTTGAAGGCCTGCCCGCCGCCGTGCGCGGCAAGACGCTCGAGTTCTTCCCCGAAACGCCCGAGGTGATCCGCACCGCCGCCGTGTCCGGCAAGGACTGGACGCAGGCCTGGGACGGCGCGACCTGGACCGCCACCGTGCCGCTGGCCGACCAGCGCAGCGAAAGCCCCACCGCCATGCCCGTGGTGGTGGCGCTGGCCGAGGCCGACCGCCAGGCCGGCCAGCCCGTGGCCTGGCGCGCCGAGGCGCCGGTGTCGGGCACCTGGCCCGCCGCCACCGCCGCACCGCGCGCCGCCGAGGTGTCGCCCGCGCTGCAGGCGGCGCTGGCCGCCAACGCGGCCCAGGCGGCGGCCCCCGCTGCCGCTGCGCAGGCCCAGCCCGCCGGCACCTTCATGGTCGCCCTGCTCGGCGCGCTGCTCGGCGGCCTGCTGCTCAACCTCATGCCCTGCGTGTTCCCGATCCTCGCGATCAAGGTGCTGGGCTTCGCGCGCCAGGCGGGCAACGCCAGCGCGCACCGCAAGGCGGGCCTGGCCTACACGGGCGGCGTGATGCTGTCCTTCCTCGCGCTGGGCGGCGCCATGCTCGCGCTGCGCGCGGCCGGTGCGCAGCTCGGCTGGGGCTTCCAGCTGCAGTCGCCCGGCGTGGTGGCGGCGCTGGCGGCGCTCTTCACCCTGCTCGGCCTGAACCTGGCCGGCGTGTTCGAGTTCGGCCGCGCCGCGCCGCAATCGGTGTGCAGCGCGCAGGCCAAGCATCCGCTGGCCAACGACTTCCTGTCCGGCGTGCTCGCCGTGGTGATCGCCTCGCCCTGCACCGCGCCGTTCATGGGCGCCTCGCTGGGCTTTGCCATCGGCCTGCCGGCGGCCCAGGCGCTGCTGCTGTTCGCCGCGCTGGGCCTGGGCCTGGCGCTGCCCTACCTGGTGGCGGGCTTCGTGCCGGCCGTGGCGCGCCTGCTGCCCAAGCCGGGCCCGTGGATGCACACGCTGCGCCGCCTGCTCGCCTTTCCGATGTTCGCGACCGTGGCCTGGCTGGTCTGGGTGCTGGGCCAGCAAAGCGGCATCGACGGCGCTGGCACGCTGCTCGCGCTGCTGGTGTGCCTGGCCGCCGTGGTCTGGGCGCTCACGCTGACCGGACGCACGCGCGTCGTCATCGCCACCGTGATGATCGCCTTCACCGCCGTGCTGGCCGGCACCATCGGCCGCAACATCGTGCAGGTGCCCGAGCCGACGGCCAAGCTGGCCTCGGCAGCACCGAACGACGGCGAGCGCTGGCAGCCGTGGTCGGCCCAGCGCGTGAGCGACATGGCGGCCGCGGGCCGGCCCGTGTTCATCGACTTCACCGCCGCCTGGTGCGTGACCTGCCAGTACAACAAGAAGAGCACGCTGGCCGACGCCGAGGTGCTCGCCGACTTCGACACGAAGCAGGTCGCCATGCTGCGCGCCGACTGGACCCGCCGCGACCCCGCCATCACCGCCGCGCTCACCGCGCTGGGCCGCAGCGGCGTGCCCGTGTACGTGCTGCAGGCACCGGGCAAGGCGCCCGTCGTGCTGACCGAAATCCTCAGCAAAGACGAGGTGCGCGCCGCGTTGGCAGCGCTTTGAGCGCCGATGCGGTGAATTGAAACGAGATGACAACGCCGCTGTCATGGGTTGTCACACGCACTTGAAGAAACCGTTCTAAGCTGCAGTTGTTGTTTGGAATTTTGTTTTTTTGGAGTTCAAGCTGGCCATGACGCTCTCGCCCACTGTCGACTCACGCTCCCTTCGCGCCGCGCGCCAGGCGCGCGCCGCCCTCAGCCGCGCTTCCCGCCGCGCCGTCGTGGCCGCCGCCGTCGCGCTGGGCGCCACCTTCCTCATGGGCACCAACGCCTTCGCCGCGCCCGCCGTGGGCCAGCAGGCGCCCGACTTCGTGGCCGTCGACACCACCGGTGCCAAGCACAAGCTGTCTGACTTCGCGGGCAAGTTCGTGGTGCTCGAATGGACCAACCCCGGCTGCCCCTTCGTGCGCAAGCACTACGGCAGCGGCAACATGCCGGCCACGCAGAAGGCGGCCACCGACAAGGGCGTGGTCTGGCTCGCCATCAACTCCACCGAACGCGCCGCCAGCGACTACCTGAAGGCCGACGCACTCGACGCCTGGATGAAGTCGCAAAAAGCCGCGCCCACCGCCGTGCTGATGGACGAAGACGGCGTGATCGGCCAGGTCTACGGTGCGCGCACCACGCCCCACATCTTCATCATCGACCCCAAGGGCACGCTGGTGTATGCCGGCGGCATCGACAGCATCGCCTCGGCCCGTGTGGACGACATCAAGACCGCCACCAACTACGTGAACCAGGCGCTGGGCGAAGTGACCGGCGGCAAGCCGGTGTCGATGGCGAGCACGCGGCCGTACGGGTGTTCGATCAAGTACAAGAGTTGATGCGTGCGGGCGCTGTGCCCGCTGTGAATCACGCTCAAGGCAGAGCGCAGCATTCCTTTCTTGCGTCTTCGATGAGGCGCTGTTTCCCGGCCTGGAACAGGCTCATCCTTCTTCACGACGAATGACAAATCCCACGCATGGCGAAAGGGGTGCGTGGAGTTTGACGATTGTTATCAGTGTGATCGCGAGGCGACTCGCAAACTGCGCGACCTGTTTTCCTCCCAAGGAAGTCGTCGATGCCGCGCACGCTGTCTGTCTCTTCTGCTGCGATCCCTGTTGTTCTTGGTCAGGCTGCACTG